>NZ_JAPNOZ010000001.1 GCF_029955155.1 Psychrobacillus sp. NEAU-3TGS
TTGCAACATAGTACTAGATTTAGTGCATCTATACAGAGTAAATAGCAAACTCTACTGGATTGTAGCGAAAGGGTGGCGACTCCGGCGGGAACAGTACGAGCTGAAAGCCCCGCAGGAGCGAGAGCTCCGAGGAGATTGAAGCCGTGCCCGCGGAAAGCGTCCACCCTGTAGCGGAAATCCCAACGGATACTTAATTCAACTCTTTACGTCGCAGTTTCCCTATATCATGCCGTTCCTTATACTACTTGGAAATAGTTGTTCACTGTCTAAATCTTCTATAGTTTCCCAATCAAAAATAAAGACAGCACATCGGCTGTCTTTACGAAATATATGGACCTAGTTTTTTTAATACTGCAGCTTCTACTTCATCAGAAAGAATTTCTTCTTTAAGATCGCCTGGTTTTGGATGAAACCAACTAATTTCTCCATCTTTAAAGTGACCTTTGTATATACTATCATTCATATTGAAACTAAATTGAATGACTTCATGGGGCAAGCCCTCGAAAATTCTTTCAATTTGAAAATTGTCCATCATAATAAAAATTCCTAGCTCTTGTTCTATTTTCTTCAGTACTGCTTCCTCTATCTCATGAGGAAGCACATCCTCTACAAGTCGCTCCGGTTTTGGATGAAACCAATTAATTTCTCCATCTTTATAATGTCCCTTGAATGTGTTGTCTTGAAAAGAGAAACTGAATTGGATTATATTATGAGGCAAGCCTCCAAAAATTTCTTTTTCATATTGAAAATTTTCTATCATAAAAAACCCCTCCTTTCGCCATTTTCCTAAATTACTTATTTTAATTATACCCTCTTTTTAATTATCAAATCCTCCTTATAATATTTTATCAGCTAATTTCCCCAATTAAATTGCCAGGTTTTCACAAAAAGTTTCGTAGTTATTAAGATTCGAACTTTATTTAATTCGAAAGTTTCGCCTAATTTTAATTAGGTATTAACAAAAAGCAATTTAACTTCTTAATCTTTCCATTTCTACTGTTTGCTCTAACTTTTCAGTCAGTTTTTTATATATTTTTTCCTAATTAACTCTCATTTATTATATTTAACCATTTTTTTAGTATTCTTTTTCTCTTAAAAGGACAATTTAATCAAAATGTAATTGAATTGAAACATACTCTGGGTTTATATTCACTTAATATAGGTTAAATACAACTTAGAATAATGCTCTGGAGGAAGTTTTATGACGCAAAAAAGATTAACATGGGTGGATGTAACGAAAGGATTTTTGATGATTCTTGTAGTAATCGGTCATTATCCTGGAGAACTAAATTTTCCATTCATCAAATATATTTATTGGTTTCACATGCCAGCTTTTTTCTTATTGAGTGGCATATTTTTTAAAGAAATAAAAGATGATCAAAATACTAAAGGAACGATCAAAAAAAGATTTATGCAGCTAATGGTACCTTATCTATTCTTCCTATTTGTCATTACAGCTGTTCGCTATAGCATGGAACTAGCATTAGGAAACTTTGAATTATCATGGTACTTGCAAGATTTATGGAAATTAGTTATCGCAGGACGTTTTGCACGCGGCGCCTACGGAGTCTTTTGGTTTATAACAACATTATTTTTTACATACTTGCTATTCATGTGGATGACCAAATACTTAAGTCGTATAAAACAAGTCATGCTACTTGTAATCTTCTATTTAGTAGCCCACTTAGAAAGTATTTTTGCAATGCATGTTATTAGTGGAGGTCCAGCTGAAGCAGCTCAAACGATTCCGATGCTATGGAATCTAGATGTAGTGTTAATGGCAATCGTCTATTTTTCCCTTGGCTATTATGCCAAATCTATTTGGATGAATATCAAGATTCACTGGTTACTTGGTGCTCTTTTAGTTGTGCTTGGTGCAGTTGTAACAGATTATGTAGGAATAATCGATTATCATCTGAGTATGAAGTTTTTACGCTATGACCATTTGGTACTCGATTTAGTAATCCCAATGGCTTTTATTATTGTCATGCTCGGTATTTTCCAAAGACTTACAACGATTCTACCACTAGAATGGTTGGCTAAAGTGGAAAAACATTCGATCGCTATTATGTATTTGCATATTTTCACAGATATTATTATGAACGACTATTTCCACTATGGATTAATAGGATTTACAACATTAGGTTTGGCCGTTCCTATTCTCATATCCATTGTGATTCAAAAAATAATTCCATACGGAAAGTTCTTTCTTGGAGATATACGAGCTAAAAAACCAATACACCTATAAAAAAATGACCTCTTCCTTTCACTGGAAGAGGTCATCTTTATAATGAATGATATTTCTTTACCCGCTTATCAAATCCAACAAGCTTTTGTACACCTAAATCCTTTAGCATATCTGCATTCATTTCCGTAAATTTTCCTAAATCATCTGGATAATGAGAATCGGAAGACACAGTAAACTCTACACCATGTTCTACTAAAATCTTTACAAAATCAGGTCCGGGGCACATTTCCTTGACGGGATAACGATAATAGAGACCAGCATTCACTTCTGTAGCAGTTCCCGTTTCCGCAAGTGCTTGTGCAATGCGTTTATACCAATTCATCCTAAAGTCTATATCATCTACTTGAAAATTGAACACCTTTAAATTATCTAAATGCGCTACAAAATCAAATAATTCTGAGCGAATTGCTTTTTCCACTGTCGTAAAAAATCGTTCATAAAGTTCTTTCATGTCTATACCTTCAAATTTATGAACGGTTTGTGGATTATCGAATCCCCAACCATCTACAAAGTGAACAGAACCAATGACATAATCCCATGGATATCCGTGAAGCAGTTCCTCAAGTTCCCTTTCACATCCAACAAAATAATCCGCTTCAATGCCTAGCTTTAAATCTACTCCCTCACTTCGCCATTTCTCTTTTGCTTGCAAGATAGCATCTACGAAAACATTCATAGTTTCTGTCATCACACTATCCAGCCAATATCGTTGCTTTTCCCCTAAATCGGTCTCATCTAGTACCATATTTTTTTCAAAGTAAGCCCTTGTCTCTTTGAAGCGATATAAATGGTCTACAATGCCAACTTCCTTTAATCCAAGCTGCTTTGCTTGGATCAAATAATAATCCAACCACTCTTCACTGTAACAGCCTTTATCCAATCTATTTTTCAACGCATTTATTTGCCAAGTTATATATTCCTTTGAGCCTTTATCCAATCCATGTGGCAAGTGAAAAGTATTAATTGCCTGAGAAGTTCGATCCAACCAACGAAATGAGTATGGACCTTCCTCTAAATGTACGTGATAATCTATTTTCATTTACACTTACCCCCATTGGCCACTGTCCATTTTCCTTCAAAAGTCGTCCAAGTAGACGGACGTACTTCTTCGCAGATCACTTCCGAAATATCATTTAGATTGCATATCATATAAAAAGATTTTTGGTTGATTTTTGAGTCATCCGCCAATAATATGCGGCAGTAGCTATTTTCCAGCATTTTTGCAGAAACAAGCGATTCATCCAAATCGTAGTCATACACGATTCCGTCGTCAATTCCTCCACATGACAAAAATGCTTTATCCAAATTCATACGATTTAGCCATTCTAATGTCATCGCTCCCGAAACAGAAGATTGTTCCGGATTTGTTGTTCCTCCAAGCAAAATTACTTTTCCTGTCATTCTTTTTTCTTCTAACGCCATATTGAATCTCACCGCAGCAGAAATGGAATTTGTCACGACCGTTACATTATTCACTTCCATAAGAAAATCCGCAATATGTACAGTAGTCGTTCCAACGTCTACCGCAATGGTATCCCCGTCTTTAATCCGGGTGGCCGCAACACGAGCAATTTCTCTTTTTGCTTCTTTTTGCATATTTATCTTTCGTAAATACTCTGGCTCTTTTCTTAAATTAATGAACTTCACAGCACCACCATGTACTCTTGTTAACAAATGTTGTTCCTCTAGCTCATCAAAATCACGACGAATCGTTTCTGGTGCCACATTCAATTCTTCAGCAATGACAGAGACAACAATTTTTCGTTCAAACTCTAGCTTACTTAAAATATGTTCAAAACGTTCTAATTTGGAAAAGGTCATAATAACGCAACCACATCTTCTTGTGACACATAGCATTCATAGGTATTGCCAAGCACTAACGAAGCTTGTCTTTCATGTAATTGCTCCACAGAAAAAGATCGGTCTCCTGCTTGGAAAACAGTACGAATGACATTTCCACTCATCACAGCTTCTTTTGCAGTACCCTTGAAACGGTAGTCTCCTTCTTTTGCCGTTAAATGAATCGCTTCTGGACGAATGGCGAACTTTTGCCGTTCCCCGGGTAATTTATTACCAATCATTTGCTCCAATTCTTTGCGTGTAAATACATTATAATGACCGATGAAATTGGCTACGAATTCACTTTCTGGCTTCGTATAAATCTCTGTTGGAGTTCCTTCTTGAGCGATTTTTCCTTTATTCATGACGAATATTTTATCCGACACTGCCATTGCCTCTTCTTGGTCATGCGTAACTAAAACCATCGTCATACCAAGCTCTGTCTGAATCGAGCGTAGATCTGCTTGCAGTTTTTTACGAATTTGCGCATCTAATGCACTAAGTGGTTCATCTAGAAGCAATACTTTCGGTCGTACGATCAGCGCTCTTGCAAGTGCTACTCGTTGTTGCTGACCTCCGGATAATTCATGTGGAAATGCATGCTCTTTGTCAGATAGATGTACTATTGCTAAAGCTTCTTTTGCTTTTTGCTCTATTTCACTCTCGTTCATTTTTTTCATTTTCAGGCCGAATGCGACGTTTTCTTTTACCGTCATATTTGGAAATAATGCATAGGACTGAAACACCATTCCTACTTCACGATTTTTCGGTTGGATGTTGTTCATATTTTTTCCTTCAATTTTCACCGCACCAGAAGTTGCGTCTGTCAATCCAGCAACTATACGTAAAATGGTACTTTTTCCGCACCCACTCGGACCGAGTAATGTAACAAATTCACCTTTTTCAATCGTCATATCAATATTGGATAACACCGCATTATTGCCATACATTTTATGAAGACCTTCTATTACAACGTAACTCATACTTTGGCAGCCCCTTTTGATCGTTTGGTTAACATGGATATGATAAACGTTAAAATACCCATCAATACTAAGTAAACAAACACAACGCTGCTCGCAATATGGCCGCTCGTACTTAGCTTTTTCATCAAGTAGATTTGAACTGTTTCAAATCGAGAACCAACTACTAGATTTATCAAAACAAATTCACCGAATAACACAGAAAATGATAATAACGCACCAGCAAACAGTCCTGGATACACAGCAGGCAATAATACTTTTAAAAAAGCCTGAGCTTTCGATGCACCCAATAGCTCAGCAGCATCCAATAACTGTCTTGCATTCACGTTACGCAGACTATTGCGCGTTCCTTGATAAATATAAGGTAAAATACTGATTACATATGCCCCTAAAACAGCTACAATCATCGGTACTCCAATATGCGCATACGCGCGGATCAATCCAACTGCTAGTATTACCCCTGGAAATGCATATACCATCACAACTGCAGCTTGAATCCATTTCTCATACTTTGGAAAATAAAGCACGATAACAAAAATAGCTGGAACGATGAAAAGCAAAGCAAGCATTACCGCTCCTCCAGAAAGTAATACGGATCGTCCAAATGCCTCGATAAAACTACTATCCTGAAATAACATGGCAATCCACTTAAACGTAAGTCCTTCTGGTAACACTGTTTTGTTCCAATTAGTTGCAAATGCATAAAACATCGTTGCTAAAATTGGGAGGAATAAATATAAAAGAAGGAAGACAAAGAATAAATCCGCGAAACCTTTCTTTTTCACTTTAAATTCCTCCTTGTTTTCTTAATACTCCACTCGCTTAATAGCATCGCAATAATCATCGTTACACCGAGTAACACCGCAATGGCACTTGCTAGCTCTGGCTGTGCAAAAATATCACCACTTAATAATGCTCCAATTCGAATTGCGACTAAATTATAATTACTTCCTGTCAGAGCGTAGGCCGATGCATATGCTCCCATCGCATTCGCAAAAAGCACACTAAACGTACCAACAATTCCCGGAAGCATAATTGGAACACCAATTTTACGCCAAAACTGAAATGTAGATGCCCCAAGTAATGCTGCTGCATCCTTCCATTGCTGCTGAATTCCATAGTAGATAGGATATAAAAGCATTAGTGAAAGTGGTAACTGGAAGTAAATATAGACGAGCAGTAATCCACCCCAGCTATATAAAGAGAACGAGGTTAACGACTCGATTCCCCATTTTTCGAATAACAGTGTAAACAAACCACTATTCCCTAACAAAACAATAAAAGCAAATGCCAGTGGTATACCCGAGAAGTTCGAAGTCAAATTCGAAATCATTAAAATACGCTCACGCACCGGCTCTGAAAATCGCATCATCGCATATACCGCAAACAACGTTATAATGAGTGCAATAACGGCAGAAACTGCAGACAAAGTAATACTATTTTTAAAACCTTGTAATATATAACTACTCGTCAATACCTCTTGATAATGACCGAGCGTAAAGCCATCGCCATTACTAAAACTTGAAATGACCATATATAGCAATGGTACGATGAAAAATAATAAAATTAAGACTAAAAACGGCAATATCCAAACGAACAATTGCTTTTTAGAAGTCAAAACAAAATCACTACTTCCTTTATCAAATTCGACTCGGCGATTTTGCGTCCAGTTTTTCTCGAGCTAACTCGAGAATTTCCTTTAAAAAATCTGTGACATCCGCCGGAGGCTTTAACTTCATTCATCAGTAGTTCACAAACTTTTGATGAATGAAGTTAAATAGAAAAGAGGCACTAGGCCTCTTTTTTTGTACGTACACCGTTCAGAAGAAGAGGAACCATTTCTTCTGAAGGCTCTATTTCTAGTAACTGACAAACTAAAGGCGCCACCTGTAACTGTGAAACAATGCCTTCTTTAATACCTGGCTTTAATTGCTTCGATAATACAAACATCGGAACATGACGATCTTCTATTGTATTACCACCGTGGTTTCCATCACTCGTCATGCCATGATCCGCAGTCACTACTACATCGTATCCTAGCTCTAAACATTTAGGGATGAACAACGAAAGAATCGCATCTACTGCTAATACTCGATTACGATATTCCTTCGAATCTGCCGTAAACTTATGCCCATCATCATCCACATTCATTGGGTGAATATATAAAAAGTCTGGTTGCTTTTCATCCATTAACCAAGCAGCTTCTGCGAATAAATGACTATCTGGATAATGATCTTCAAAATAGAATAAGCCATTTTCAATCGGATGATTGGTATCCAATTGAATACGATCCGAAAAATGATTAAAAGGAGCGCTATTATAGAGTTCACTTACCCAGTAGTAAGCAGTAGCAGCGGTTGTTTTCCCACTCTCTTGTACTAAATGGAATAAGCTTGTTTGATCGGATAAACGTACCGTGGCATTGCTTGTGACTCCATGGATAATTGGAGGTGTCCCGGTTAAAATCGTCTCATATAATGGGCGTGATAATGAGGGTACTTCTGAGCGTACTTCATAGCGCGCAGCAGCACCTCTTTCCACTAAATGTTGCATGTAGCCCATATGTGTACAGGCAGTATCGTATCTAAGTGCGTCTATGACTACAAGAACCACACGATTATTTGACATGGATTAACACCTGTTCTTGGTACATTTGTGGAATTTGTTTCGTTGTTTCTTCCCATGCTTTTTGATCGCCAACTGGTTTTGCATTTTCATACATTTCCTCTGGTAATAATAAATCTTCTACTTCTGCAGAAAGTTCTACGTTCTCACGAATTGGTCGAGCATATCCTTTTGCCAGATTCTCTTGTCCAGCGTCCGATAATATATACTCACGTGTTAACATTGCAGCATGTGGATTTTTTGCGTATTTATTAATAACAGTTGCATATCCAGAAATAACAGAACCTTCTTCTGGAATTACTACTTCAAAGCGTGACTCATCAATTTGGTTGCGATAGCCTAACGAGTTGAAATCCCACATAATTGCTACATCGATTTCTCCTTTTTCTAAGTTCGCAACTGTTGCATCCCCTTGTAGACGACCTTGTTTTGCAAGCTCTGCGAAGAAATCAATTCCTGGTTGTAAATTTTTCTCGTCGCCACCATAAGCCATCGCCGCTGCTAAAATAGCAAACTGTGCTTGGTTTGCAGTTAATGCATCACCAATACTTACATTAAAATCACCGTTTTTAATATCATCCCAGGATTTAGGTGGGTTTTTCACATTGTTTGTATCTGTTAAAAACGACATAGTTCCTGTATATCCAACAACCCAGTGACCTTCTTTATCTTTAGCCCACTCCGGAATATCATCCCAGTAAGAAGTTTTATAAGGTAATGTTAAACCCTTGTCTTTTGCAATCGGTCCAAATGCAATACCAACATCCCCGATATCAGCCGTTGCATCTTCCTTCTCTGCCTCAAACTTTGCAAGCTCCTCTGCACTCGACATATCTGTGTCTGCATGGTTTAAGCTATACTCCGTTCCAAGCTCTTCCCAAGTTTCCACCCAGTTCGCCCAAGTATCGGGCATACCTACCGAGTTTACTGTACCTTCTTCTTTTGCTTTTGCTATAATTTCATCTACTGATAAATCGTTGCCATTAACTGTTGTTTTAGCTGAACTATCTGAACAAGCCGCCAAAATAGATACTGCTAATACACCAATTAAACTTTTCTTCCAAATACGCTTAAAAGACATAGTTGAAAACCTCCGTTTGTTTATGTTTGTTTTAATTTGCTTACAAGGCTTATGTTACGAAACAAACATTAAGCCGGTATGGAGGAGTTAATAATGTTAAGTAAAAATTGTTGAGCTTTTGTTAAGGATAGTTTCTGCCTTAGAGGGAATATGCGTGGAATACGGTGTCGAGGGTGAACGATGAGCAAAATGAAAAGATTATCGGCTTTTCGTGGTAAAATTATCCTTTTCTAACTAACATCACGATTATTCCAACTAAATTCACCAAAATTCCAACTAAACTAGTGAATTTTCCAACTAACCAAATCTTCCTTCTCTTTAGACAAAAAATCCAGGTTTGAAACGAGTAATAACGTCCCAACCTGGATCTATTTTTTAATGAAACACAATCGTTTTATTTCCCTGTACAATGATGCGATTCTCTAAATGCCATTTCACCGCTTTAGCAAGTACCCGTCGCTCAATTTGGCGTCCAATTTTCTTTAGATTGGTGACATCATCCCGATGATCAACTCGTTCAACATCCTGCTCGATAATCGGACCTTCGTCAAGATTATTCGTTACATAATGCGAAGTCGCACCGATTAACTTTACACCACGCTCGTACGCTCGCTCATATGGCCCCGCTCCAATAAATGCTGGCAAAAAGGAATGGTGAATATTAATGATTCGGCTCTCAAAGTGGCGAACGAAGTCTGGAGTTAAAATTTGCATATACCGCGCCAAGATTAACAATTCGACTTCATACTTGTCCATCAAGCGTATTTGTTCTTCTTCCACCTGTTTCCTAATATCTTTATTTGCCGGTATGTAATGAAACGGGATTCCTAACGACTCTACGATAGGACGTGCGTCTTCATGATTACTAATAACCACGACGATATCAGTATCTAAATCTCCATTTTGCCATTCCCATAAAAGCTCCATCAAGCAGTGTATTTCTTTGGAAACAAATATCGCAGATCGTTTTCGCTCAATACGATAGGAAAAGTTATAATCCATATTATGAGCTGCCGCAATATCTCGGAATTCCGATTCCATTCTTTTCTTCTCTTTTTGCAAATTATCACGATGGTACTCGATCCGTATAAAAAAGATTCCATTCTCCGGATCACTTGAGTATTGGCTTGACTCAATAATATTAGATTCATGATTATGTAAAAATGTAGATAGTATAGATACAATCCCTGGTTTATCTGGACATTTCACTAACAAACAACCTCTGTTTTCAAGTTGTTTATGTTGTTGGTTCAATCTCACTTTAACTTCCGTATTAATAGACATATAAGCACATCTCCTCGCTAACTCATTAATTTTCTCATTATGCACTATAATTATAATATTCTCAATACAATTACCATATAAAAAAACCTATGCACACCGCATAGGTTTTACTTATTAATTGAGTACTTTAAGTTTTACTTTTTTGACTCCCCATTCCATCGCACTATCATAAGATGGAATGAATACATCAATTTTATGACCTTTAATAGCTCCACCTGTATCACCGGCAATGGCCTCTCCGTAACCTTCCACCCAAACCTTTGTCCCAAGTGGAATAATTCTCGGGTCTACGGCAATCACTTTCTGATTTGGATTGGAACGCAAGTCAATTCCATATGCAGTCGTTCCGGAACAGCCTGGACAGTATGCAGTGTAAGCAGTAGCTGTAACGGTCATTTCATCTACTACTTGTTCCTCTGCAGCTTCTACTTTTTCTTCCTTCACTTCCACTACTTCCGTTTTTTCAACTGGTGGGGGTGTCACAATTGGAGTGGATACAGCCGCCACCTTCCTATCAGGCTTCTCATGAACAGTTTCCACTTCCACGCCACCCCCGCTCACAATCAATTCATCACCAGGATGTATTGTATTTCCCGCCAAGTTATTCCACTCAACTAGAGACTCTAATGGAATATTATGCTTCAGTGCAATTCGAAACAAATTATCACCTTGCATCACCTGATATACTTTAGGCTCTACTTGCAGATCCACTGGTGGATAATTAACTAATCCAAGATCTAAAGCATATTGAAATGGTACATCATTTTCTATCGGAAAATTATAGGAAACTTCCATATTGTCTCCACCTGCGCCCATAGGCATAAGTTCCGCTGCTTGTGCTACTGTGTTCGTTGAAAAAGTTATAAGCACAATGAACAAAAATGTTCTAAACATCAAAATAAAACTCCTCCTTTGCAAGTAAACTGTTAAACATTTTAATTCGTCACAGTCTTGCCCAAAAACTTCGAAAAACAAACATTCTAATTAAATAAAAAGAAGCCACCTTTCAAAACAATTAAAATCTGTTTTGAAAAATGGCTTCATTTTTCGAAAAATTCCAGTATAAGAATGTATAAATTTAATAGAATTTAATGGCTAAGGGAAACCAATTCTCTTTCAGAACTAAAGCGCTAAAGCGACTGTCGCCTGCCCAATTAAGCTCATGGGAACGATAAAATTAATAACGAGCATAATAGGGAAACTGCGCGGTAGTGAGTTGAATGAAGTGTCTGCTGGGATTTCCGCTACAGGGCTCGCAGTTTCCCTATATCACGATTAAAATAAAAACATGCCGTTCCTTACGCTACTTGAAAAAGTGATCCACATGTCTAAACCTTCTATATTTTCCTAACCAAAAATAAAAGAGCTGCCTAAGCAGCCCAATTAAACTTGCATATTCTCGATAATAGTTGCAATGCCCATACCGCCAGCGATACAGAGCGTCACCGCACCATATTTCTTACCAGTACGTTCTAGTTCGTGCACTAACTTCGTCAATAATATTGCACCAGTTGCTCCAATTGGATGACCCATTGCGATGGCTCCACCATTTGGATTCACTTTATCGTAATCTAGTCCTAGCTCATTCACGCATGCAACGGCTTGGGCAGCGAAAGCTTCATTCAACTCTACTACATCTAGATCTGCCATCGATAAATTAGTTTGCTTCAATGCTTTTTGCATCGCATATACAGGTCCCATCCCCATTAACTCCGGTGCACATCCTACAGAAGCTTGGGCAATTATACGTGCTTTTGGTTTATATCCGCGTTTCAACGCTTCCTCTTCCGACATTACTAGCAATGCTGCCGCTCCGTCATTACGACCACTGGCATTACCTGCAGTTACCGTGCCGCCTTCTTTAAACACCGGTTTAAGTGTTGCCAATTTCTCTAAGGTTGTTTCCCTTGGATGCTCATCGACTTTAAACTCTACAATTCCTTTACGTGTTTTCACTGGGTAAGGTGCTATCTCTTTTTCAAAATAGCCTTTTTCAATCGCGTTTTTTGTTTTTTCTTGACTGCTTAATGCAAATTCATCTTGTGCTTCTCGGGAAATACCATATTTCTCTGCAACATTTTCTGCTGTGATTCCCATATTTAAATCGCCATAAGTTTCTCTTGGCTGAGAGCCTGGTTGACTTGCGGTATTCGGATCTTTCAAGGAGACGTCACCGGACTTAGTACCAAAGCGTACACTGTTCACATAATACGGTGCAGTACTCATTGATTCCGCTCCACCAGCAATGATAATATCGCTTAGTCCTGTTTGAATTTGTTGTGCCGCAGAGTTTACTGCTTGCACGCCTGAACCACATTGACGATGAATTGTATATCCAGGAATTTCTACAGGAAGCCCAGCTCGAAGCATCGCTACTCTTGCTAAGTTGGATACATCTGCACTTTGTTTTGCTTGGCCTAAAATCACTTCTTCTACGGCAGTCTTATCTAATTCTGTGCGACGAATTAATTCCTCTATTACGTTTGATCCTAAGAAATCTACTGTTTCATTGCCAATACTACCACCAAGTTTTCCTATTGCCGTACGAACTGCATCTACGATTACAACATTCTTCATATAATCCTCTCCACCTTAAAGACTTCTCGCAAAATGTTTTACTTTTTCGTGATCAATTTCTACTCCGAAACCGGGTCCATTCGGTATAATGACTTCAAAGTTTTCAAACTTAATAGGCTCTAACGTAAGGTCATCTTGAAATAATAAAGGACCGAATATTTCTGTTCCGAATTTCATCTCTGGAATTGTCGCATAAAGTTGCGCACAAATCGCTGTTCCTAAACTAGACTCGATCATTGTGCCACCATATAATCCAATTCCTGCTGCTTCCGCTATGCCAGCTACTTTCTTCGTTTGCGTTAGCCCCCCTGCTTTACAAGGCTTCAAAGCAATGCAATTTCCTGCACGGTGCTTGGAAATTTGAAATACATCCTGTATGCTATTTGCGGCTTCATCTGCCATAATCGGTACTTTGAAACGAGCTGTTAATCTTGCCATTCCTTCATAATTCCACGTTGGTAGCGGCTGTTCCACCATCGAAACACCACCATCTTCTAAAGCGGCGATACAATAATTTGCTGTATCCTCATCCCACGCTTGATTGACGTCGACCGTAATTCGTGCCTCGTCTCCTACCGCTTGTTTAATCTTTCGAACATGCTCGACGTTTTTAAATGGATCGCCCTTTCCTATTTTCAATTTGAAAATATTGTGGCGTTTTTGATGTAAAAATTCTTTCGCTTCTTCAATATCTTTTGCTGTTTCTCCACTTGCTAGCGTCCAAGCAATTGGCAGTGAAGTATGGATTTGGCCTCCGAATAATTCAAAAGCTGCCACATCTTTACTACGCGCTGCTAAGTCGATAATTGCTGTTTCTACAACCGTTTTGGCAAAATTATTGCCTCTTACTTGCTGCGAAACTTCATACATGATCTTGTCAAATGAACTGGATTCTTCCCAATTACTAGTGGTGCAATATACGTATCAATATTTGCTTTAATCGCTTCAGGTGTCGACTCTCCATAAGAAGCTCCTCCAATAGTCGCCACTTCAGACCATCCTTCACGGCCTTCCTCATCTGTAACATGACCTACAACAATCGATTGAGAAACAATCGTATGCATGGCCAATTGGTGCGGGCGAATAGTTGGTAAATCTACTATATAAACATCAAAAGAACGTATTTTCATTTACAAACAATCCTCTTCGATTTAATGTATAAAATCAGCTTCCGTTTTTGCTCGTACTTCTTCGATTGTGACACCTGGCATTAGCTCAACTAGCTTCAATTGCTTATTCACTACTTCAAATACCGCAAGTTCCGTAAAAATCATATCAACGCTTCTTGTCGAGGTAATTGGATATGTACACTCTTTTAACAATTTGCTGCTACCATCCTTAGATGTATGGCTCATCGTTACAAACACTTTCTTTGCACCGACCAATAAATCCATTGCCCCGCCAACGCCCATAATATTCTTTCCCGGAACCGCCCAGTTTGCAATAACACCTGTCTGATCGACTTGAAGTGCACCTAAAATTGCTACATCCACATGACCCCCGCGAATCATCGCAAAGGAATCAGAGCTATTAAAGAAAGAAGAACCAATTGCTTCTCCAACCGGTAACTTTCCTGCATTTACAAGGTTTGGATCGATATCAGCTTCTTCCACGTCTGTTACTCCGAGCAATCCGTTTTCCGTGTGCATATAAATATCCCCTGCATCCATATATTCCGCAACGAGCGTAGGAATACCAATTCCTAAATTCACAACGCAAGGTCCTTCGAGTTCGGCCGCTACACGCTTTGCGATTAAATGCTGCATATCTGTTTTACTCAATGTAGTCATCTGTTCACAACCCCTTCCTTCGTCAATACTTGCTGCGCTTGAATGATTGTATCGACATACAAAAATGGTGTGACGATTTCTTCTGGATTTAACGCCCCAGGTTCTACAATTTCATCCACTTCCACAATTACTTTCTTCGCAGCAGTTGCCATTAGCGGGTTAAAGTTTCGCGCTGTTTTGTAATAAACGAGATTGCCAAGCGTATCTGCTTTATGTGCACGAATAAGTGCAACATCTGCACGTATAGCCTTTTCGAAAATATAATTCACTCCATCAATCTCTCGTTCTTCTTTTCCCTTTGCGAGATCCGTTCCAACACCAGTTGTTGTGTAGTAACCACCTAGACCAGCGCCACCTGCACGTAAAGATTCGGCTAATGTCCCTTGAGGCAGCAATTCTAACTCGATTTCTCCTTTTTGATACTTATCGCCGACATCTCTGTTACTCGTAAAATAAGAGCCAATTCCTTTTTTTATCTTATTTTGATTTAGTAAAATACCAAGACCCTTCCCTGATTCACCCAAGTTATTACTAACAATCGTTAAATCCGTTACATCTTTTTCTGTTAGTCCTTCTATTAATGAAAGAGGTGCCCCCACTAAACCAAAACCGCCTACTAAAATTGTATGACCGCTTTCTACGCAAGCTAAAGCATCCTGAACATCACTGATAACCTTTGACATATTGAACTCTCCTTACTTAGTAGCCAACTTTAATGAATCACTTATTTCAAACCATGCTGGAATACCTGCCGTTAACACACAAATATAACCAACATCTGCAAGCTCTGCTTCCGTTACACCTACTGCTCTTGCTTTTTCTATCCAAGGAATCGCATCCGCTCCACGTAATTGTGTAATATAATTTCCAACCATATTCAAATGCTTCATACGCGTAGACACATGGCCTTCTCCAAGAAGCTTTTCTTCTATTTTTTCATTGTCACCACTTTGAATGATTGCAAGGGAATCTACTACAAAGCTAGTATCCTCACGACCTAACCACTTAATAATCGTCTCAAATATTTCTTCAAGTGAATCAGGATTCTCCTGCGGTTTTGTTACCTTTACTCCTTTTAACTCCAGAGCATAGGCCAGTCCCTCAAGTGACACTTTCAATGCAGCTGTTCCTCCATATAGGTAGGAAACTAAAAAGTATTCCACTAACTCAGGTATCGTCGAACCAAAATCGATCGCGCCTTTCGTGTGATATCCCATGCTACGTGCATACAATCTAGCTGCGTTCATACTCGCTAAGAGAACATCCTTTTCTTTGCGAGATAATGCACCGTCTTGCATGATTTCTCCACGTAAGCCCGTATAATGATCCAGTACAACCGGGCTATAATCATGCATTTTCTGCACCCATCCTGGAACTTCATCGTATACCTCTTTAAAATAGGCCAACCCTTTTCTCATCATTTCCACCCCTATTTAATTTTCGCTAAGAATGTTTCTATATAGCTATTTATATCCTCCCGTTTTTCAAACACCATTGTGTAATGGTTACATTCCGAGACAACTGTTTCGATTTGCTTTGTATACTCCCTAGTTTCTTCATAATCTGTTATGTAAAAAAGCGGTGGCATCGGACCGATATTGCCTTTTGCATAAACGAGCAATACTGGACATTCAATTTGTGAACAAATCACTTTTGGACTAAAGGTATAGAAGCTATTAAAATCAGCAACTATTCTTGCTTCTGTCGATTTATTTTCCCAGTGATCATCTACTGGTCCTACCTCGTATTCGACTGTTTCTTGTAATACTTCATTCCACTGGACGCCTAAGTTCGTATATATTTTTTTTATTTCTTCTACGTAATGTTCCTTTGACGTAAACTCTCTGCTAATTCTTCCTAAGGATGGTTGTACAATCGCTCGTTGATGTTCTGTGGCTTTTGCAGCACCATCTAGTAATATTAGACCTTGTACTGAATGCAATCGACTCGCAACAATTGCCGATATAAAAGCACCCATTGAATATCCTAATAGAATTGGATTTTCAATTTTTAACTCATTTATTAAACCGATCATATCTTCTGCATGTTTGAAAATAGAAGGTTCTGCATCTGTCTCATCACTATTTCCACGACCACGCAAATCAACAGTAATAAAACGATACTCTCCTTTTAACTTTTCTGCATAGTAATGCATGCTCCTATGCGTGCCAGTTAGCCCATGGATTGCAATAATCGGTCCCTTTTCCCCTGGATAATCAGCGACTTGAATAGAATTTCCATGAACATTTACTTTGTAAAGTTCCATTTTCCCACCTCATTCGGTACGTAATGCGTACAAATTTACCTTATACGTACATTTATATTTTTATCATACCAAAGTATTTTAAAAAGTCTAATAAAAATAGCTATCAAGATATACTCGATAGCTATAGAATTATTGGTTTATTCAGTTCGCATAACAAAGTTTAAGCTAGCTTCTTTATGGTCACCTTTATCAATCAGCTTAGTTGTAAGGGATGAACGAACACCACCAGCAACATCTGTTTCTAACCATTGGTCTCCCTCAAAGAACACTTGTGTTATTAACGTTTCATGTCCTCCATGCTCGAACTTGATATGAATATGCGCAGGACGGTATGCATGGTATCCTGCAGCAAATGTAAATTCACCAGTAGGACCATTTGTTGGAATTTGATATGGAATTGGAACAATCGACTCTACTTCAAAATCTCCATTCTCATCTGTGAAGAACTGTCCTCTTAAATTGAACTCTGGTGCAGTAGAATCATAGTTAGAATATAATCCATCTGCATCGTCTTGCCACCATTCAACTTTCGTTTTTCCAATCGGTCCATTTACAGAGCTAACGTTTCCGAAAAATTTCAATTTGTCCCCTGGCTCATTAGGACGCTGCGGAATAACTACTTTAGATCCTTCTAGTACAGGTGAGTTTTCTTCATAGTAAGGTCCAAGTAAAGATGGCTCTGTTCCTGGAGAATTTTTATATTTTGCTTCCAATACATATGTCTCTACAAAAACATCTAAGAACAATGGAATTTCACCACTTCTACCTAAACGATCCGCCCATTTTACGAAGTTTGTATATTCCTCATGATTAAACTGTTGCTCATCTAAAAACGCTTTCATATGTTTTACGAATCCTTCATAAGCCTCTAATACTCTTGCATTTTTTACCGCTACTTCTGCCATTATAATTTCCCCCTCAAATTTGATTACTTTCCCCATCTCGTTTGTAAGCGCATTCATTTTTATTAAAAAATTAAAAATTATGAAAATAATACTTGCAAAAAACGTTTGAATTATGTACGATATACGTACATAAATATCTTATTCGTACAAATTCATTTTATCATAAGGGGTAATATACTTGTCAATAGAAAAATTAGATAATTTCAAACAGTCAGGAGACTACATACAATCATTAGAACGTGGTCTACAAGTAATACAGGCTTTCTCACAGGAGAACCAAGCACTTACAATAAGTGATGTTTCTAAACTAACTGGACTTAGCAGACCTACCGCTCGCAGGATATTATTGACGCTTGAGCATCTTGGTTTTGCAGAATCCAACAACAGTGTGTTTACATTGACAGCTCGTACACTTTCTTTGGGTTATGCTTACTTATCATCCAATAATAGCTGGAGTATCGCGCACTCATTTATGCGTGACTTTGTCAATCAAACAGGAGAATCATGCTCCATTTCAATCTTGGATGGGACAGATATTATTTACGTGGCACGCGTTTCTACTAAACGAATTATGTCTATCAATTTAGACGTTGGCTCGCGCCTACCAGCTTACGCAACATCTATGGGGCATGTTCTTTTAGCATATTTACCAAAGGAGAAGCTAGAAAAGTACTTAGATGCAATGGACTTCGAGAAGTTTACGGACAAAACAATTGTGGATAAAGAACAATTACTCTCTATATTAGAGGATGTGCGGAAGCAAAGTTGGGGTGGTGTCGACCAACAACTAGAAGAGGGGCTACGTTCTATTGCCGTCCCTCTACGTGATGGAACTGGCAAAGTCTTCGCTGCCTTTAACTGTTCTGTTCACGCAGGGCGTATTTCTAGAGAAATACTGCGTGATGAATTCTTGCCATTACTAAAAGAAACAGCACAGAAAATCGAGCAAGCTATGGCAATTACGAATGATTCGAGATATGTGTAGGCTTTAAGCAATTACTCAAAATAAAATCCAGGCAAACTAAATTGTTTCTGCCTGGATTTCTATTTGACTGTTGTTCGTATTCCAAACGCTACCAACACAATCCCTACGATCACATTTAATCCTTTCAGAACAACTGGCTCTAAAAAAATTAATAGAAAAGTCCCTAAAATAGAAATGATCGTTAGAAAAAAGAAAGTGGCTAACACCGCACCAAGACCAAAGGAATACGTATCCTTTCGCTTAAAATCTTCTTCTACTAGTTTCGTAGACAAAACACCTGCCCAAAATAGAATCGTTAGTGGATTGGAAAGTGTTAAAACAAGTGTTTGAACAAATATTACTTCTACACTTTGTTCAGCGTGAAAATTTAAACTTGGGATAATCGAAAACCCAAAAACTCCTAAAATATTACTTAAACCGAACAGAACAAGGACTGCTGCTCCAAAATAACGAATGACCTCTTTCACATTCGGGTATTTATTTAGCATCTTTCCTATTCCGAAAATTGCTGCAAGTATATAGAAACCATCAATTATAGCTACCCCCAATACACCTGTTTCTGCTGCAACAAATCCAGAAGTGGCTGAAGTTTGAAAAATAAACAAACAGATTGGTCCAACAGCAACTTGCAAAAACATTCCAAATCGAAAACCTTTCCAAATCATCTGCTATTCTCCTACCTATTTAATTTCTCAGTTAATGTAGATAGCACTATTAAAGTGTTCGAAGTTTGAACTCCTCGAATCGATTTTAGTTTTTCACTTAGGAAAAATTCTAATTGGGCTGTATCTTCTACTAGCACCTTTAACATATAATCATATTCTCCCGCCATATGATGGCATTCCATCACTTCGGAAAACTGAACAATCGCTTCTCTGAATTGTCGGATATTCGCTGTATGATCGATATTCACAAAAATAATCGCTAACAATTTATAGCCCATTTTTTCACGGTTTATTTTCACTGTATATTGTTCAATTACGTTTGCTTCTTCTAATTTTCTGATTCGCTCCGATACAGCAGGAATGGAGAGGTTCACTTTTTTGCTAATGTCAGAAGCTGTGGATCTTCCGTTTTGCTTTAACACTTCTAGAATTTTCGCATCGATTATATCCATGATTTCATCATCCTTCGAAATTTATTTAACTATATTATATAAAAATCTTACATTTGATAAACAGAATCTATAATAATCAATAAAAAATAAAGTATTTCCTACCCATACTTTAGTTTTAAAAAAATTTTCCAATATTTTTGTTTACAAGCTTAATAATCTAAAGCACCTTTTCGTTATAATATTTCAATAAATAAAGTCAGAATTATCTAAAAATAATATTGTGCATCTATAGTTTAGGTGGTAAACTATTTTTAAATAACAGGGGTGCTGTTTGCTTTGGAGGTGTTGAAATGAAATAAGAAGTACCAACACAATTACTAAACTTTAAATAAGGGAGGGCTTATGATGAAATTGAGTGAGACGGTTGCATCCATCGAACAATATGTGATAGATATCCGACGTGATTTGCATAGACACCCTGAGATTGGCTTACAAGAGGTGCGGACAATGAATGTTGTAACAGAGGAACTATCCAATATGGGGATTCCTTATGAAATAGTACCAGATGGTGGCATCATTGGTTTTATACACGGAGCACAGCCAGGTAGGACACTTATTTTGCGTGCTGATTTAGATGCTTTGCCAATGAAAGAAAGTCTCTTTAACTTAAAACAAAAGAAAGCGATTACATCTACCATACCAAATGCTGCACATACATGTGGACATGATGCACATACCGCGATGTTACTTGGTGCCGCAAAAATACTGTCGTCGAAGAGAGAACAAATCGCGGGGGCGATTATTCTTGCCTTCGAACAAGGTGAAGAAATGGGTGGCGGTATTAAAAATCTATTAAACAGGCTCCATCAAATTGGTGCAGATGGTATTTGGGGAATTCACTTGAAATCAGATTTACAAGCAGGAAAAATTTCCGTTGATGCTGGCCCACGTATGGCAGCTGCCTCAGGATTTAGAGTTGTACTGAAAGGTAAAGCCGGCCACGGTTCACGCCCCGATTTAGCTGTGTCACCAGTGGATTGTTTTGTTGATTTTTACCAGGCATTACGCAATATGCGTCATAGTCGATTAAGTCCGTTTGAAACGATTACGTATTCCCTTGGAATTGTTCAGGCAGGATCTGCACTCAATATCATTCCAGATACACTAGAGTTTGCAGGATCATTTCGTTATTTGAATACAGAGCAAGGAGAGCAAGCTATTGATGTTTTTAAGGATTTATTAACACATGTTAGTGACATGCATAGCTGCACTTTTGAATACAAAATGGAGCCAGTCGTCTCTGATCTAGTTGTTATGAATGAAGCAACATGCGCTGGAATTGCAACTGCGGCAATAGAACAAACGCTCGGCAAAGAGGCATTAGCGACTATACCCGCCTGGATGGCATCGGAATCATTTAGTTTTTACTTAAAGTATTTCCCTGGAGTTTTTGCTTTTCTAGGTGTGCAAAACGAAGAACAAGGAATGGGTGCCGAACATCACAATGAGCATTTTGATATCGATGAATCTGCTTTAACAGTTGGCGTCACATCGACTGTACAATATGCGCTAGATTTCCTTGATTATAAAGGAACTATTACTTATACAGTTGCAGAAAAAGACGTACATGAATTGCTAGCGCAATTCGGATTTTAATTAAAAAGATGAGTGTAAAAACTTGAAAGGGTGATTTGGATGAACGCTGTGGAAATACGAGAAGAAAAAGCGAAGAAAAGTTACTTAAGGAAATTGCAGTTTAAATTGCCAAATGTATTAGTAATGATGCTGTTAATTATGATGTTCGCTTGTTTATTGACGTATATTATACCTGCTGGAGGGTTTGAATACACCGAAGATAAGAAACTAATCGCAGGATCCTATCATGCCGTAGAACAAACACCTGTCAATCCAATTTTAGCAATTACACTCATTTTAGAAGGTGGTATTGCAGCAAGCCCTGTCGCTATATTACTTTTATTTATCGGTGGTTTTTTAGGCGGGATTTTCATGTTGGATTCGGTTAATAACGTTATTTCCATGCTCATTAACAAGTTTGAAAAAGCCGGTTCCAATATTTTGGTTTTAGGTTTGTTCTTATTAATGTCCTTTATCGGGTTCTTCATCGGCGGGGATATGATGATTGTCTTTGTTACACTAGGAGTCATTTTAACTCGTAAATTACGATTAGATCCTATCTCAGCATTAGCAGTAACCTTTTTGCCGTTATTTCTAGCTTTTTCTATTGCTCCATCTGGGGAAGCACAGATTGCTCAATTGTTTGCCGGCATTCCGCTTTACTCAGGTTATCTAGAAAGAACAATTATGTTCATATTTTTCGTCATTGTCACTGCGGTGTATGTGGTATTTTATACAAACCGCGTAAAAAATAATCCACTAAAGAGCGCGATGTCTGATACAAAATGGCTGACAGAATTAGATGAGGATCAAAATGTTTCTATAGAGAAAAATGGGAAAGTTGAATGGAAAGACTTTCTAGTAGTGGCTATAATTATTATAGCACCCATTATTCTAGCATATGGAAATACTGTTCTCGGATGGCCAGCAAAGTACGGGAATGGCGCTGTTATTACTGTATTTGGTATAGCATTTGTCACTTGCTTTCTCTTAAAAAGAAAGAAGACAGAAGATATGATTCTCGCATTCTCGAAAGGAGTGCAGGATATAACGATTGTCGCAATTGTTATTGTACTTGCTCGAACAGTAAGTATCATTCTTGAGAAGGGAAATATACTTGGTACAATCGTGAATGGTTTGACAGGTTCATTGAATGACTTTTCAAGTGGTATGACAGCTATTATTATTTTCATTGTGGCGACAATCTTTAACTTCCTCGTTCCATCTGGATCCGGTATGAGCGGTGTTATGATGCCGATTTTACAACCTGTTGCAGGTATGTTAGGTATGACGGACCAAGTACTGGTCACAGCTATCCAATTTGGCGGTGGTTTAGGAAATCTAATCATTCCAACATTAGGTGCTACGATGGGTGCGATTGCATTAGCTAAAGCAAACTTTGGTTCTTGGATAAAGTTTATGATACCTCTATTTGCACTTTGGATAGTGCTTGGTTCCATCATTTTATACTTTATCGCCTCAATTGGCTGGGTTGGTTATTAAAACAAATAAAGCTTGTCTTAAAAATCGGCGAATACCAATTTTTAGGACAAGCTTTTTTTCTTATTTCACTAGGCTTTTTAAAATGTTATCGATCATTTGACTATTTGCGATTTCACCAGTGTATAACCAACTTTCATCTCGTGAAAACTCATATACATTGCCAGCTTTTACAGCAGGGACACTATTCCATAAAGCCTCGCTCAAAGCTGCCGAACCACTTTCCTTATCACTATCGATGAGGAATAAATATTCTGCATCCAACTCTACCAGTTTCTCTAAAGAAATCTCGCTCCAGTTTCCAGTAGCACTTGCTGATATTTCCTTCACTACATCAGGTACTTTTAGCCCTAAATCACCATACATTACCGCTCCACTAGAAAGTGTTTCACTTACGATAAAGAACTTGCCACCTACTAACCAAATGGCAGCTACGGAAGGATTACCAACCTCCTTTTCAATCGTTTCTTTTGCTTCTGCAGCTTTTGCATCGTAGTTATCGAGCGCTTTTTGTGCTTCCTCTTTTTTATCAAACACTTCTCCAACACGTAGTAATTCGTCTCGCCAATCATTATTCACTTCTGTCCCGATTACATAGGTCGGTGCGATTTTACTATATTGCTCGTATTTTCCACCTTCCACCATGCTTGCAGAATCCATAATGATCAAATCTGGTGCTACTTCTTGAACAGCTTCGAATGGTAAATCATGTGGAATTGTAGGAATACCATTTAATTCCCCTTGTAAATATTCTTGTATGTTAGCTCCATCTTTTACACTCCACTGTGCCACTGGTTTAATACCAAGTGCAACTAGGTTATCTTCCAAATATGTAGCAAGTACACGTTCAGGATGAGCTGGTATAACTACTTCGTTACCCATTGCATCTGTTACTGTACGAGTAGATACTTCTGCTTCCCCTGTGTCAGTTGACTGTTGTTCATTTTGCTCTGTTGAAGTCGGTTTTTCACTTGCTTTTTCTTCCCCACAAGCAGCAAGTGTTAGCGCTAACATTCCTACTCCCACTAATTGTAATGATTTCTTTTTATTTAATATACTGAACATATAAATCCTCCTAAAAGTATGCTATACTATTTTCGTTGATAATGATTCTCGGTTTCAATTAGAATACATAAAATATAATTTGTCAACTACTATTTATAAAACTGGAGATTAACGTACATATGAATACAAAGGTAGAGAAGGAACCCTTTCAGAACAATAAACATCCTTATATAAGCATGACCATCATTATTATTGGTATTGCTTTATTGATACTAATTGTTTTCTTGTCGATCAATCTTGGCGCTACGAATCAAAGTGCTCACATTATTTGGGATGCACTTTTTCATTTTGATAAAGAAAATTCATCTCATATCATTATTCGGGAATTAAGAATACCTCGTGCAATTGCTGCAATTTTTGTAGGTGCAGCGCTCGCTATTTCAGGTGCTATTATGCAAGGAATGACAAGAAACCCACTTGCCTCCCCTTCTATCATGGGAGTAACAGCGGGGTCTTCTTTCTTAATCGCGATTGCTTTGGCAGTTGTACCGAGTGTTACTTATTTGGGATTAATGATGTTTTCATTTGTCGGTGCAGGTTTAGGGGCTGCTTTAGTATTCGGGATTACTGCAATGGCTAAAGGTGGAATGACGACAGTAAAACTGGCGCTAGCGGGTTCTGCTATTACATCACTGCTTAGTTCATTGTCCACTGCAATTGGGATTAAATTTAATGTGTCAAAAGATATAAGTTATTGGTATGCAGGCGGGGTATCAAGTGTTCAGCCCCAGCATATTAAGTTTGCATTACCCTTTATCATTGCTGGGATTATATTGGCTTTAGTTCTTTCTCGATCTATTTCCGTTCTAAGTTTAGGGGAGGAAATTGCAAAAGGCCTTGGTCAACGTACCGGAGTTATTCGTTTTTTAGGAACGGTTGTTGTTTTACTATTAACAGGTGCCGCCGTGTCTATAGCGGGCATGATCGGGTTTGTTGGGTTGGTAATACCTCATATTACGAGGTTCATTGTGGGCGTCGATTATAGATGGATTATTCCTTGTTCTGCAGTTTTAGGAGGCCTATTGCTGATCGTAGCGGATATGATTGGTCGGATGATCAATGCTCCTTTTGAAACACCAGTTGGGGCTATAACTGCGATCATCGGGGTCCCATTCTTCCTCTACCTAGCACGTAAAGAAGGGAGAGGATTATAATGCAGAACTTTTTATCAACAAATGAGAAAAAATATAAAACACTCCTTATTACGCTATTCATCTTAATTATATTCTCTATTCTTATAAGTATAAATGCAGGTTATATTAAGATCCCTTTAAGTGAGGTTGTCTCAACATTATTAGGAAATGGAACGCCTTCAAATGAACTAACAATATTTGATTTTCGTTTACCAAGAATTTTCATGGCTTTATTAGTAGGAATGGGAATTGCTATATCAGGAGCCATTTTACAAGGTATTTCACAAAATCCTTTAGCGGATCCGGGAATATTGGGTATTAATGCTGGTGCAGGATTTGCCATTGTCCTGTATATGTTTTTCTTTCAAGGAACAGCATTTTTTACTGGTTGGTTGTCTATATTCATAATGCCTATTGCCGCATTATGTGGTGCATTTTTAGCCGCTTTTCTTATTTATACTTTGTCTTGGAAAAATGGACGAGTAACACCAACACGGTTACTGCTTGTTGGTATTGGTATTAATGCGGCATTTGGAGCTGGTCTAATCATATTCCAAATGAAGATGGAGCCTATCAATTTTATGAAAGCGATCATCTGGCTTTCCGGAACTATTTGGGGTACGAACTGGACTTTTGTGTGGACTTTACTATTATGGCTCGTCGTACTTATACCAATAGCTATTTATAAATCTCGCGTGTTAGACGTATTGAAATTAGGAGATTCTATTGCTATAGCAGTTGGTGCAAATATTGAAAGAGAGAGACGGTTTCTTTTATTTATTTCTGTGGCATTGGCTGGTGCCTGTGTATCAGTAGGAGGCGGCATCACTTTTTTAGGATTGATCGCCCCTCATATCGCTAGACGCTTAGTTGGTGCCAGACATGCGAAGGTATTACCATTAACTGCTTTACTTGGTGCGTTGTTATTACTGTTAGCAGATACATTAGGTCGCATAATTTTTGCCCCAATGGAATTACCTGTAGGGATTGTCGTTTCCATTTTAGGAGCACCTTATTTTATTTATTTACTTTTAAAAAGTGTATAAATGGATATAAAAAGAAGTGGTGAAAATTCAATCTAATTTTCCCACTTCTTTTACTATTACTTTCTTAAACGGCTTTTAGGGTAAAATAATTGCATTCACATTTTCTTCTCGATTCGAAAATATATGATTATAATTTTGTTCACTGCCATTGCTGGCCACTGTGACGATGTATTAACGGGTTAAACCTATTTAAACATAACTGGAATCTCTTCCGCAGAAAGTGGTCGACTAAACAAATATCCTTGGAACATGTCACAATTATATTTTTTTAATAAATCTGCTTGCTCTTCTGTTTCTACTCCCTCAGCTATAACTGTCATACTTAAGTTATGTCCAAGTGCGATAATCGTTGCAATAATACTACGGTCTTCCTCATCCTGTTGTATTCCTTGTACAAAGGCTTTATCAATTTTGAGATGATCGATCGGAAAACGCCGAATATAGTTCAAGGAACTATATCCTGTGCCAAAGTCATCCATTGCTATCAATACACCGATTGATTTGAGCTCATTTAACACCCGAATAGCGATATCGGGTTGCAACGCAATCGTTTCCGTAATTTCTAGTTCCAAATACTTGGGATGAAGTTTTGTTTCTTTTAAAATTAACTCTATCTTTTCTACTAGATCCGTTTGATAAAACTGCCGTAAAGAAAGGTTTACCGATACAGGTACTGGCGGCAAGCCTTGTCTTTGCCATTCTTTGTTTTGGTTGCAAGCTTCTCGAATGACCCATTCACCAATCGGTACAATCATACCAGTTTCCTCTGCAAGTGGGATAAAGTCGATAGGTGAAACCATCCCTAAATCTTTGCTATTCCAACGCAATAATGCTTCAAGCCCTGAAATTTCATGTGTAATTGCATCGTATTGAGGCTGGTAGTAGAGAACAAATTCCTTTTTATCAATTGCTTTATGAAGTAGGGTCTCCATGCGAAGATCTGTCTTTGAGAGTCCTTCTATTTGGGTATTGTAAATTTGATAATTGTTGCGCCCCTGTCGCTTGGCGTAATACATTGCATGGTCAGAAGCCCTCATTAGGCCTTTTATATCTGTTGCATGTTTTGGGAACAAACTTATTCCCATACTTGCAGTTAAAATTGCTTCAAAACCGTCTATATCGAAAGGTGCTCCTATTTCTGAAACTAATGCTTGAGCTTTTTGATGGACTTTATTTTCATCAATGTGTTGCATGATAATAGTAAATTCATCTCCAGCATATCTGTAAACCGTACCATCTGTCCCCATTATTTTTACTAAACGCTCCGAAACCTGTCGTAATAGGGCATCACCCATTTCATGTCCAAGATAATCATTGATAAACTTAAAGCGATCAAGGTCTATTAGTATAACAGCTGAGGTGAGCTTTTCTGAGGTTTGACTTCCTATTATTCTTCGCAGGTCCTCTCGGAACAAGCGCTGATTCCCTATTCCAGTCAACATATCATGATATGCCATATAATTTGCTTTTTCTTCATTACGCTTAATGTCCGTAATGTCTTTCCCTATACAATGAACTGCAGTAAGTTTTCTTTCGGTGAATAAAGGGATGACTGTAATATGTAGCAAAACCTGTTCACCATTTGGGTTATGCAAGGAAGTCTCATACTGATGTGGAAGGCCACTCTTAACCTTTTGAAAGTTAGCTATTGTTTCTTGTTGTTTATGTTTTTCTATAAAGGGAAGAAAAGGTTTTCCAATCAATTCTTCAGCAGGAACACCAAGAATTTTCTCTGTAGCCTTGTTTACGACCAGAAACTTCCCTTCCAAATCAAAGGTGATAACAGGATCGATGTTGTGATCAAATAATGCCCTATATCTTTGCTCACTTTCCTTCAAAAGGGACTCTATACGAATCTGTTCAGTAATATCACGAGCAATTACTATAACCTCCACCACTTCACCATCTAATATTGTAGGGACTGCCGTAACATCGATCTGTAAAACTGTACCTTCACTGTCGAAAATCGAAATTTGAAACTCTGCTGTCTTTCCTTTTAGAACTTCGAAAAAATAATCCCTTGTAAGCGGGAGATCTTCAGGAACAATCAATTCCCGAAAGCTCATTCCCACACTTTCCTCTAACGAATATTTTAGGATCTTTAATCCCGCTTCATTGAAGTTAGTGATATTTCCCTCGGGACTAATCGTAAAAACTAAATTAGGATTATAATAGAATAATGATTCAAACTCTTTCTTTGATTTTTTTAGCTTATTTCGAGTATCCTGATGTTCAGTTACATCGATAATAGTTAATATTAAATAGCGTGCTCCATCTTCAAGTTCAATTGCGTGTCCATCCACTTTTAATGCTTTGCCTTCTAGATTTCTTTTTAATGGCGTGGTGGTATCCGCCTTATGCACCTCGGATTGATCCTCATCATCTAAAGCTTCCAAGGCTGAATCACTAGGAAACTCAAACATATCTTCCCAACTATATGAACAGATATCTTGCATTTCCATACCCGTCAATTTAACAGCAGCCTCGTTAGCATATATAAAACGATCTGGATATTGTCTCTCTCTCAAAGTCAATATACATATCGGTTCAGGAAAGTTTTCAATAAAACGAACAAAATCATTTTTATTAAACTTTGAATTTAAAGTTGAACTTTCATTATAGTAAATTTCCATTACATCACCTCACCTTTAGTTAATTAGTAATAAAATACATATTAAAGATAGGCCCTTCGTTGTTAATAGTAAAAAAATTATACCAGTCAAAAGGACACGTTACAATAAAAATAGGAGTATTTGATTTTTTGATAAGGCCTTAAGCAAGGGAATCATCCTATATACTGAGTTCGGGAATCTAGATAAAAGAGAAGAACGTCCCAATAAAAAGTAGTGGAAAAGGCAACTTCCATTCAAGCAGGTGTTGCCTTTCAATAATCTATTCTTCCTGTATGAACTTCACTTCATCATATCCACAATTATTACAAACCATTAAATGAGGACAAATCTGATCTTTTGCTGTATTTGGATAACCATACCCCATTTTCACCGTCTCTTCATCGTTATAATGTCCATATGGATCTAAAAAATCAGATACCTTCCCCGAGTCATCTAACTGGTTATCACAATTTGGACAAGAAACTTCTAGTTTTTTTAATGAATTACATAAAGGACATATCGCCATACGTATCACTCCTTTTTGCTTACAAATATAGTATCCATTCTTTTCTCCATATTATGTAAAGGTTAATGGAAGCTGTCCATGAGCACTCTTTTAGACTGGCGCGAGCTTCTATGTTAGAGGAATACATTCTAAGATTGTGACATGGTGTCGCAGCAACTGCGTGACTTTCATCCTACAAGCAAAGGAGGCAGCTCCTTAGCTACCACAAGCGATTTTGTTTGCGACGAGCTTACGCAGAAGCAGCTTTTTTACATTTGATACCGAGAGGTAAAGCGCTGAAGCTAGATCAATAATGAGTAAAAATGTATATTTCCTATCTTCTTAAAAAATCCGTAACCCTACTCGGAGTCACGGATTTCATCCTATTAACTTTGTAAACTTAATTCCCACCACGTTCATCTACGTGAAGGTTATTTTGTCCTTCTTTCACCTGGAGTTCTTCTTTCTGTTGGTCACTTAACTCATTAGGCTTTCCTTGTTCCACTGTTTGATCTTTTGGATTGGAGGATTCGTTTTCATGATTCGACTCTTTTTTCATCACATTCACCTTCCTAATGTTCTATTCACTATTTCTTTTCCCCAAAATATTCGTTTCTAACATATTTATTTAAAACTCTTGTCAGGCTATCAAAGAAATTCTGACGAAGGATATACTTTCCATAAATTAAGAAAAAAGTTATCAATCCAAGAGTTCATATAAATAGTTACTTATTCTTATACGATTAGAAACCATATGAGCGCTCAATATAATCTTACCGCATTTGCACTTCAGCAAAAGGATCTTCGAGATGAATTATCTAGCTATATTAAAGAATTAAGTATGACCGATCTGAAAGTTATGAACAGCTAGTTAGGCCCCTTTAATTCGTAAAAAAGCTGATAAAATAAATGCCCCAAAGAGCATTCATTCTATCAGCTTTTATAATTGTATTAACATCCCTGACTCTGCCAAAACAATATTTTCGTTGCCTTGTTTTTTTGCACTAACTACTAAATCGTTTAAATCGCCATAGTGTGGAAGATGGGTTAATAACACCTTTTTTGCATTTGATTGATATGCCAGTATTCCTGCATGCTCGGACGTCATATGACCGGATGCTGTTCCGTCCATACCTCCATACAAGCTACATTCTGTGATAAGAAGATCGCTATTAGCTGCAAATGAAATTAAGTCAGGCGTAAAGCTAGTATCAGATGTAAAGATAATACTTTTACTGTCACATTCAATTTTTATACTATACGTTTCTACTGGGTGAATGTTTTTCATAAATGTACAGATGAATGGCCCGATTTCAAATCTACTCTTCTCGTTGAATGAAGTAAATCTAGAATATGCAACATCCTCTACCTGCTTTTTCATGCCTTCGTCCTTGGGCCCATAAACACATAATTCTTCATCTGCTCGACCTAAATGTGTATTCACCAATCTAGAAAATAAATAGGCTCCAATATCACTGAAATGATCATAATGATAATGGGTTAGTATGACATGATTAATATTATTTAAATCAGCATAATTTTGTAATTCCGTTAAAACACCGCTTCCACAGTCAATTAACAATGAAAAGTCCTCATGCTGAATTAAGTATCCTGAACAAGGACCATTCTTTTTAGGAAATCCTCCCCACATACCAATCACTCTACACTCCATAGATTTTAGCCTCTTTCTTCAAATCATCCTGATAATCCGTTGCCTCGATTTTACCATGATAAATTAGATAGCGCTAAATTACGAATCCCTTGCGTTTTTTAATCTTCTACCGGCAACCAGCCTTTTACATTCATCAGTCTGTCCCACAATGGATCTGGAATGACTAATTCTTCTTGAGCTTTTCTAGAAAGCGTTGTACGTATTTGATCTTCCTCACCTGCCTGGACTTTCTCGATCCACTTCGGCTCCATTAGTAACTCTCGACCTAACGCAATGAATGGGACACCAGTTTCAAGTGCTTCTACCACTTCATCCGGTGTATGCAAAGAACCTACTCCAACTACAGGAACACGGTCTCCTATTTTTTCATGTATCTTAATAATTCTTGACTGGATTTTATCTTTTTCTCGGAAGGAGCCATTCCAGAAATGATTAACAGACACATGTAAATAGTCTAGTCCTTGATCTGCCAGCTTATCTATAAATTGAAGGGTGTCATCCAATTGAATCCCTGGGTTGCTGCCTTCTTCTGGAGATATTCGGTAACCAACGACAAATGGTGCACTTGCGTGTTCCTTAACTGCTTTTTGTACAGAATTTACAATAGCTAAAGGAAAATTCATCCTTTTCTCAAGAGATCCTCCCCACTCATCTTCTCTTCTATTGGAATGTGGTGAGAAGAATTGCTGCAATAAATAAGTATTTGCCCCATGGATTTCAACTCCATCAAAACCCGCTTCAATAGCTCTTCTTGTTGCCTCACCAAAAGCTTCGATTGTATGATTTATTTCATCCACTGTCATTTCTCTCGGTGTGATTGCTCCTTTATTTTCCGCAGCAATAGCACTCGCTGAAACAGGTTGCCGGTCTGGCAGTAATTGTGGTGGCGACTGTCTGCCTCCATGATATATCTGTATAATCGCTTTTGTGCCGTTGGACTGAATAGTCTGTGCTAATTTTTTCAATCCTGGAAGGAATTGATCATCATCTATACTAAATTGTCCCGGAAACCCTTTACCGTCTTTACTTACATACGCACAGGCAGTGATGAATGTTCCGACCCCACCAGATCGCTCTTTATAATAGGCTAGTTCCCTTTCTGAAACTTCCCCACTTTCTTCGGAGGAATAGTTCGTCATCGGAGCAATCATTATTCGATTTTTTACTTCTACTCCTGATGGGAAAGTAAATTTTTCGAAGATCTTTTCGTATTTTTGCTTCATTATTTTAACTCCTTTTTAGCCAATCCTGAGAAGGCCAATATGTTTTCTCTATTTAATACTACAGAAGTTGGCTAGAATCTTCCAACAATCTGCCACAAAAAATCCCTATGCTACACACTATTCAACGATAGTATGCAACATAGGGTTTTATTTATCCCGCATTAACGGGCAGTAAGACTCCCACTTCAAGATTGAAGAAAAGCGAAAAGATAAGTGGGAGATCAACTGCTGGCACGCGCCCGATGAAATGATCCCAGACTAAGTACGCAACATCGTGTTGCTCCTGCGCAAAGCTTGCCGCAAAATAAAAGAGCGTTTGCAACGTCTAAATCTTAGGACCTTATGCATAAAGATACACCATAATAGATCCTTTCACATAAATTAATTGAAATGGATACAGTTGCTGATCTATCTAATGAAATGGAAAGGAAGATAGTTAAATGGTAAATTTTCAACCTTTTCATGGGATTGTCACCATGATTAGTGATTTTACGATTGAACAAAATGGAGAAGGAGAAGGTTGCTATACATTAATGTCTGTAGCTAACGGAAACGGAGATTTAGTAAATTTCGTGGTGGCCCCAACTACTTATTTTGTAGACCATGCCATGGTAGCAGTTGGCGATTGGGTAACTGGATATTATGATGCAGATGCACCTGTTCCTTTTATTTTCCCACCACAATATCGGGCACTAGTTATGGTAAAAGATAGTGCCTATCAAAATGTAAAAGTAGGCTATTTTAATAACCAGCTGGAAAGTAGTGATGGACAATTAAGATTAAATATTTCACCGTCCACACAAATATTATTAATAAATGGGCAAGCTTTTACAAAAAATCCTGCGAATCGGAATTTAATAGTTAGCTATGGACCTACCACCAGAAGTATCCCTGCTCAAACCACCCCTTATAAAATTATCGTTTGGTGTTAGTGCTTATTATAGAAGCGTAGAAGTGAGATGTTCATTATGTATAAGAAAAGCGATTCTAAGTAAGTTTGATAAATCCTTTTTGAGATACTATTAAAGTAACACTCCATTTTTGATATAATTTTATTGTAATAGGAAGATTAAGTTGATCCATAACTTAAATCAAGACTGGAAGAATAGTCTGAACAGGAGATGATTATTTTTGCGTTTATGGCACCAAAGTTTACTCAGCATTTTGCCGAAATCACAGCTATTGGCGCAGTGGCGTGAGTTGAATAGTATTTTCGTAAAGGAAGACCGTCATATTCTCATTAACTATATTTATGACTATCCGAAAGATGATTTACTTGCCTATACACAACTTGTTCTGCATGAAATGTGTGCACGCGATATTAATATTCGTACCCTAGACAAAATGGAGCGTTATTTCGCTAACGGACCTTTTGAGAAGGTGACACATCCATTCGTTCATCATCATAACGAGGAGTATTTCGAAATTTGTTATTTTAATCTAAAAGAAAAATTTGTGCGCGGACAAAAGGATTTTGATGTGGAGCGCTATGAGGCTATAACGAAAATGTATGAAATGGAGATAGGAAAATAACATTCCATTGCCCCTTGTAGCAAACAAACATGAATGTTTCTATTTTACACAAGGACAGAAACTTAAGATGACCCGGGATGTTTGCGATTAATCTAAAGCAAATACTCATCTTGTTTTGTAAAAAGTGATCAAAAAATAGGCAACTTTCCTGTTCAAAAATGAACAAGAAGTTGCCTGTTTGAATAATCATTACCAATTCTAAAATGCTAGTTTTCAGTGCCTTCACTTCGATACTCTTCTAGTTAGATTAAACTTTTCACCACTTTAGACATAGTTGACCCATCTGCTTTTCCAGTAAGTAATGGTTTTGCAATTTTCATCGCGTCTCCCATATTCATACCTTTTACAATTCCAGCCTCAGTTAATAACGCCGCAACTTCTTCTTCACTTAATTGTTTTGGTAAGAAGCTTTTTAGTAGTACTAGTTTGGCTTCCTCTTTTTCTATTAAGTCTTCTCGATTTGCATTTTGAGCTCCTTCTAAAGCTTGGTTCGTTTGTTTCACTTCGCGATTCACAATAGCAATTTCTTCTTCCGGTGAAAGGCTCGAACCTTTTTCTTTTTCGGCGCTATCCAGTGCTGATTTTAAAAGTGTTAATACTCCTTTTGCTAATACATCCTTCTCTTTCATCGCACGTTTTAATTGTTCAAATACAGTTGTTTTTATCATATTAATAAAATCTCCTTCCACACACTCATTGTATTACTAGTTTACGCCAATAAAGTCATCACTGCAAAGAAATGCAATATGGATGCTGCTAGTACAAAAACATGCCATACTGCGTGATGATAAGTAAATCCGCGCCACACATAAAAAACGGCCCCTACTGTGTAAAGTACACCACCTATAGCGAGATAAATAAGCCCTTCAGTCGAGACGTTTGCTAAAAGTGGTTTCCATGCAAATACCATCAGCCAGCCCATGACCACATACAATAACGTCGATGTATGCAAAAAGCGCTTCACAAAAAAGGCTTTAAACACCGTACCTGCAATCGCAAGCCCCCATACAATCCCAAACAAAGTCCAGCCAAGTGTCCCTTTCACCGCAATAAATAAAAAAGGAGTATAGGTCCCTGCTATAAAAAAGTAAATAGCAGAATGATCCATGATCTCAAAGAAATCTTTCGCTCGCCCCGCCGGAAATCCATGCACGAGTGTGGATGAAGCATATAACAGAACCATCGTCGCTCCAAATAACGTAAAACTGACCACATGCCATGCCGTCCCTCGTGTAACAGAAGATACAATTAAAATGACAAGAGCCGCAATACTTAATAGTGCTCCAATTCCATGAATAATTGCATTCGCAATCTCTTCCCGCTTAGAAAATATATGTGTATTGCTCATATGGAATCCTTCCAATCTGATAGATCTATTTATCCTTATGGTATCACTTTGCTTACATAGGTGAAACTTTGTCCATCCATATTTAATATAAAAAAGAGACACCCATTAAGAGTGTCTCTTCTTTGATTTAATTCCTAAGAATTAAAGTTTTACGATGTTAACTGCTTGTGGTCCACGTTGACCGTCTTCGATATCAAATTCCACTTTTTGACCTTCGTCAAGTGATTTGAAACCTTCGCCTTGGATAGCTGAGAAGTGAGCGAATACGTCGTTTCCGCCTTCAACTTCGATAAATCCAAAACCTTTTTCTGCGTTAAACCATTTTACTGTACCTTGTGTCATTTAGATGACCTCCAAATATTGAATTGAATAAAAAAATTCACATATTACAAAAAGTACCGAACAAACACGATTACTTTTTGTAATATGTGAATTCATTGTTTCTGTAAGCAATTTAATTATTGTCCTAAGTATACAACAGCTTTTTATATTTGTCCACCATTTTATTCAACCTGCACAATTTGCAAGTTAAGAATAAGGGAACATTCGAGTTTGAGATAAGGTCTATTAACTATACTAATGACTATTCGAAAGATGATTTATTTGCCTAACTACTACTTGTTCTGAGTGCAATGCTTACACGGAACTTTTTAAAAAAAGACGACAATAAATCCCTTGTCCAACAATCGAAACAAGGGATTTTGTATCATTTATTGGAATAAGTTAATTGTCGTAATAATAATAGGCATTGCAAACACATCGATAAGGAATGCACCAACAATTGGTACTACTAGATATGCTTTTTTCGATGGTCCGAATCTTTCTGTTACAGCAGCCATATTTGCCATTGCATTAGGCGTTGCACCTAAGCCATGGCCCGTGAAACCAGCTACCATTACAGCAGCATCGTAATTTTTTCCTAATAGACGGAACAGTACAAAGATGCCAAAAAGAACGATAAAAATAACTTGGACCACAACAATTGCGATTAATGGAAGCGCCAAATCCGCTATTTCCCAAAGCTTAATGCTCATTAATGCCATGGATAAGAAGATACCTAAAGAAATATCACTTACTAAGCCAATACTTTTCATATCTACTGTTTTAGGGTTAAATTTATCTACAATATTTCTCACGATAACCGCTACGAACATAGCTCCAACGTACCCAGGAAGAACAAATCCTGTTGCAGAGGAGAACAAACCTCCTAAGTAAGTACCAAGAGCCATACAGAAAGTTATGAGGAGTAGTTGAGTGAAAAAGCTATTCGTTGTAATTGCTTTCCCTTCCTCTTCCAGCTCGAACTCTGTAACTTCTTCTGTTTCCGTTGATTTCAAATCATACTTTGTTATTAAATATTTAACAACCGGTCCTCCAACAAGTCCCCCTGCAACAAGCCCAAACGTAGCAGCTGCTACACCAATAGACAGTGCCGAATTGATACCCAAATCTTCAACTGTTTGTCCGAAGGCAGTTGCTGCACCGTGCCCACCTTCCATGGAAACAGCTCCAGCCATCATCCCTATTAAAGGATGAAGATCAAATAAATATGCCATAGACACACCGATCGTGTTTTGTGCAAGCGCTAAAAATCCACAAGCCAGCCAGTAAATAACGAGTAGCTTACCACCCAATTTTACAAGCTTAAAACTTGCGCCCAGGCCAACTGTAGTAAAAAAGGTAAGCATGAACAATCCCTGTAACGATGTATCTAATGTAATTTCAAACAAATCAAGAGATTTGGCTATTGTAGCGAGCAATGCAAATAATAATCCTCCTACTACTGGAGCGGGAATACAGAACTTATTTAAGAATCCAACCTTCTTCACTAGGTATGTACCTAAAACCAATAATGCGATGGAAAGAAAGATTGTGGTTGTTTGATCAAGTGCTAGTGTCATACTTTCTTCCTCCTAAAAATGATGTAATTGCTTCATTTGTCAAATATGCTCCAAGCTTTACGGTTCGATTATTTTCATCCAAAATTGGATTTACTTCCGAAATATCAAAAGACAACACTTTTTCATGGGAAGTTACCGTTTTGATAATGGCACGAACAATGGAGGGATCCAAGCCAAATGGTGATGGAGCACTTACACCAGGTGCAAATGCAGCATTTAGCACATCCGTACATAATGTAAGCATGATCCAATCATGCGCTTGGATAAACTTCTCTATCTCTGTTTTCACCTGGTCCATCTGACCATCGTGCATATTCTCTTCTAAGATATATTGGACGTTTAGTTCATCTGCTCTGTTGAATAATTCTTGCGTATTTCCGTAGCGCTGAATACCAAGCACGAAATAACTACTGTTCTCATCCTGTTCCAGTATCTGTCTGAACATCGTACCCGAAGAAGTCTGTTCATCATATGGTCGTAAATCGAAGTGTGCGTCAATATTGATAATTCCTAGCTTCGCTTCTTTCCCAATATTTTCTCGAACCCCTAGATAATGTCCGTAAGCGGTTTCATGTCCGCCCCCAAGAATAATTGGAATCATTTTTTTACTCAGCACACTATTTACAGCTTCCCCTAACTGTTGTTGAGCTTTTTCTAGGTCATTTCCAACACACTCAATTGTCCCTATATCCGCTAAATGTTTATCGGCAGCTAACCTCCATGGTAGCTTTGCCAATTCGGATCGTAATGCATCAGGTGCTTTTGCCGCTCCTAGCTGTCCTTTGTTTCTACGAACTCCTTCTTCACTTTCAAAACCTATAATTATACAAGTCTCCACCATAGATTGAAGCGCTTCCATTTTTTCAAGCTCAATAACTTGGTGATACCGGAAACTTGTTCTATCTTCCAGATGATCCGTACGTCCCGACCAAATATCCTTCTTCACTTTTTTTAGCAAGTCTATCCATCCTTTCTTAAACTGAAGAATTTACATTTTTATCAATTATAAATTAACTTATTTATAAATTCTAATATATAATTACTATAAATATATAGCTTGTAACTATAAATAATGGAGGTGTTCTAGATGGATTTAAAACAACTTAACTATTTTGTCTCAATAGTGGATCATAGGAGCTTTTCTAAAGCGGCGGAAAAACTGCATATTTCGCAGCCGTCACTAAGTAATGCGGTAAAAAGCTTAGAGAGTGAATTAGGTTTTCAAATTCTTGACCGGAATACGAGGAATATTGAGTTAACGGAAGCTGGAACTATTTTATATAAAAAGGCATCTCGTCTTTTATTGGAGATGGAGAGCGTTAAAAAAGAGATGGAGGATGTTAAGAACATAGGAAGCGGAGAGATACAGCTCGGCATGATTGAATCGGTAAAGCATTGGATTCCCAAAGTAATTCTTCAATACAATGATGATTTTCCGAATATGCGCATCAAACTAACCGAAGTACTAAGTGGAAATGATGTAAAAAATTCGTTACGAAATTACAAGACACATGCCATCATCACTAACCAATTTATACAAGAAGATGATATCGAAACAATTCCCTTATATAATGAAAAACTAGTATTAGTACTTCATCAGAGCAATCCGTTAACGAATAAAACAACCATTACATTTAAAGACCTTATAGGAGAGCCTTTTATTATAAGCAGTGAGGGGTTTCAAACAAGAGAAGATGTGTTGAGTGCCTTTGAAATGGAAGGCGTAATTCCTACGATAAAATATGAGATTGAGCGTTTTGAAACAGCATTAAGCTTAGTCCGAGAAGGGATCGGTATCTCGCTAATTCCAGAAAACTATCTACAGGCTCTACCAGATCATACACTTGTAAAAAAGTGCATCGATTCACCTTCCCTAGATAGAACTGTCTATTTGACTTATTTAAAAAACCGCTATGTTTCACCGGCCATCCATGCATTTATAAATAAAACAAAGCTGTTTTTTACCTAAACCAGTTAAAAAAGCTGATAGAACAAGTGCTCAAGGAGCATACATTCTACCAGCTTTTATCATTCTATTAGGTTATTAAAATATTATTTGAACTCAATTACTCCTCGATCCATCTCAAATAAGCCATCTGCATATAGCTCCGGCGAACGTTCGGAACCAGATTTTGAATACCTCTCTACGTGACTGACGCTAATATTATTAGCATCTGTAAAATCAATATGTGCAATCGCCACCCAGTAGGCAAAATGATTTTTCTCATATAATGGACTAGTTATCCGTTGACCCATTTGATTGTCCACAACAGCCTGCGCCTTCATACTCTTAAAACTGCCAAAACCATTACTAACTGCACTATAAGACGCAAACAATACATATTTTAACTTGGAAGGATCATGTATCACAATGGTTTCTTTCCCTGCCACTCGACTATCCCCATCTAGCGTAATAAATGGTGCCCGATTAGCATGACCCAATGAACGATAGTAAACTTTCCCACTCTCCCCATTCTTCAATACGTAAAAGCAATACAAGTCTAAATCTTTTTTAGGATTCGCCCACTCTAAAGTCGCCACAATTTTATTGGACTTAGCGATCGACACGGATTCTTTTTTCTTCAGATTTATATTCATTTTCTGAAGGTTTGGCTTTGGCTTTTCTTCGGCCGATGCTTTTACAGGAGGAGTAGGATCACTTTTTATATCGCTTGCCCCTTGTTCTATCTCTAAACCATAGTTTAAGCATAATGCCTCCAATCCCCCGTTAAATCCACTACCGATTACACTAAACTTCCACTGTCCTTGATGTCTATACAGCTCCCCAACAACGATTGCCGTCTCTTGTTGTAAATCATCACCAAAAGCATAAGTGTATAGAGTAGCCCCTGCAGCGTCTCTTATAAGAAGCTCTAATTTGTCTACTTCCTGAAAACGTAAATTTTGTGCGTCCCCTTCATGAATAGATAAGGAAATAGCTATTTTTTCAATTGCTTCTGGCACTACATTCAATTGAACAAAAATCGAACCATCTAAAGGCGTTTGTTTTGCATAACTAACTGATTTATCTGGACTATTTGGTTGACCATAAAAGATAAAGTGTTCATCTTTCTCACAGCGATTGCCTGCCTGCAATAAGAAAGAAGAAATATCGAGCTCCATTTGCTTTTTCGGTGTCGACCATCGTACAAAACATTCAAGTTGCGTTATATTGTCCAATTTAACCTTTTGCCCACGTTGGATTTGCATGAAAACACCCCTTTGGATTAGTACCTACATTATACAAGATACGCAATATTTTCTGTATTAAATATAACGAATAGCGTGGGCAGAGCTCTCCTTTCAAATAATCCTAATTTTCTCTATAATAATAGAAAAAGGAGGATGTCCAATGCCAGTTTACAATAAACTAGTACGCGATCTAATACCACAAGTCATCGAAAAATCAGGTAGCAAATTCACTACCCGCACACTCGATCCTTCCGAACACTTAACGGAAATAAAGAGAAAGCTTTATGAAGAAGTACAGGAATTCCAAGAAACGACGAATAACCAAGATGCACTAGAGGAACTAGCCGACATTTTGGAGCTAATTCATGCTGCCCTTCCTATTCATGAGGCTACCTATGAAGATTTAGAGAGAATCCGCATTGCTAAGAAAGAAAAACGTGGTGGATTTGAGGAAGGGATTTATTTGATAGAGGTTAAGGATGAATAAGTTACGTCTTATTACGTCTATAAGACTTTTCCTCCTCAGCAATACTAACAGTATAATTTTTAGTTAACGTTCGAGAAAAGTATCAATATAACACTGGCTCAGAAATATACATAAATTGTAAGAGCCTGCAAAAGTGACATGATCACTTCCACAAGCTCCTAATTATGAATCTATTAACTTCTGCTTCCACAAGCTCTTCCCTATTATTTCGCCGTAACCCCACCATCAACTGGCAACTCAATACCTGTAATATGGCTTGCTTCGTCTGATGCTAAGAACAATACTGCTGTTGCCACTTCTTCTGCTTTCCCGAGGTTCGGTAGAGCAATTTGAGACAAGAAGTAGTCTTTGTATTGCGGACTTTCCATATGTGGTGCGCTCATTGGTGTGACAATATAGCCAGGGTATACTGCGTTCACACGGATGTTCTTCTTACCGTAGTCAACAGCTGCTGCTTTTGTAATGGAACGCACAGCACCTTTTGAAGCTGTGTAAGCTCCTGCTCCGGCCATCCCAGTTAAGGCAGAGATTGAAGCAATATTTACGATCGAACCACCTTCATTTTTCTCCATAAGTGGGATTGCTAGCTGCATTCCGAACATCGTCCCATTGATGTTGATGGCATATGTTCGTGCCCAGTCCTCTTCTGTTTGCTCCAAGAATCCCTTAGCCAATGATATTCCTGCATTGTTTACTAAGATGTCGAGTTTACCGAAAGCTTCAATTGTTTTGTTATAAACGTTTTCCCAATCTTCTTTTGACGCAACATTATGTTTGATGGCAATTGCTTCTCCACCATTTTCTTTTATTTGTGCGACTACTGCTTCTGTTGCTTCAAAGTTGATGTCTGTTACTACAACCTTGGCACCTTCTCTTGCAAATAATAGGGCTTCGGCTTCTCCCATTCCACTTCCTGCTCCTGTAATTACAGCTACTTTGCCTGCTAATCTCATTTCCTTCACCTCGTGGTTAAATTTTGATAGTCTAACTATCATTTATTTTACTCCTGAAAATGAGCAGATGCAAACTTAAACGATGTATAATAAAAATAAAGGAGGTTATTCTATGCCACTAAGTGTTCGCGAACAAAATAAATCCACGCGTTATCAACATATTGTTTCCGTAGCTGAGCGCTTATTTCTACAACATGGATTAGATAGCGTCCAAATGCAAGATGTAGCCAATGAGGCAAAAGTCGGAATCGCCACCGTTTTTCGCTACTTTCCTAAAAAAGATAAACTTATTGTTGCAGTTGCAATTCAAAACCTGGAAAGAATACTTCCGGCATTTGAACAGATTGCAGCTTCGCCTAAAACGGCGTATGAACGATTAGAAGATGTGTTAAGTTTCTTGCTTGAGGAAGATCAACACTCTCCTCAAGGTAATTCCTCCAAATTTCGGGAAGCTTTTGAAAGCTATGCTTCTTTTACAAAAGAGCCATTACCAGACATTGATGACTATATCGAGATTCAGAAACAAATAAGTAATAGCCTTAACCCGATTATGGAAGATGGGAAAACAGATGGATCCATTCGAACGGATATAGTTACTAAAGAAACGCTCATAACAATTATCAATACGTTCGGTACTTTCGTAAGTAATGTGGTGTTGAAAGCACCTATTTCATTTTTAGAGGAAGATATAGAACCACATATTCAGCAACGTGTATTAAAAGATATTCTCTTATCTTATGTACGATCAGTTTGATGCTGAAACCTTTGGATACTAAACAATAGGAGGTACATATGACGAATCAAAGAAAAGCCGTAATGTTCATTGCGACAAGCTTAGATGGATATATCGCGACAAAGGATGATTCTTTGGAGTGGTTGTTTAAGGTTGAAGGAGAGGGCGATAATGGATATTCAGACTTCTACGACACAGTAGATACGGTAATTATGGGTAGACGCACGTACGACTGGCTTTTAGAACAGGAATTAGAAAGCTTTCCCTATGAGGGTAAGGAATGCTATGTTTTCTCTAGAACAGAAAGTCAGGATAATGAAAACGTCCAATTCTTTAATGGGGATGTAGTCGGATTTACAAATCAATTGAAAAACAAAGAAGGTAAAAATATTTGGGTAATGGGCGGCGGAGACCTCATTCACTCGTTTATGAAAGAAGAATTAGTAGATGAGCTGATTATAACCGTATCTCCAGTAATAATTGGAAAAGGAATTCCTTTGTTCAAAGAAATCGATTTTGAAACAGAGCTTACCTTAAAGAGTGTCCGTCGTTTTAATCAATTTGCTGAGCTACGTTATGAAGTGAAAAGATAACAAAAAGGACAAGACAGCGAAGCAATTCACTTGTCTTGTCCTTTTCTTATTAAACAGTCTGCAGAAGCGTTTGGGAATAAAAAATAGAGTTACTCGCTTTTTACAAAATTAATTTTTTGCATTATTTTTTGAATTAATACGGGAAAATAGTAAGCACCAAAAAGAGCACAAATAAAAGCTTGAATCCAAGTTTTTAACCACGTAGATAAAAACAAACTATTGTACCCATTACTGATGGAGATTAATATAAATGTAATAAAACAGGACATACTAAACGCCATTAAAAAAGCAAAAATAATTCGCTTATATCTATAATCAATATACATTTCTTACCGCCGTTCATTCAAGAATTATAAATCTTAATCTAATAGGTATTTAAGAGAACTTATATTAACATCTATATGTAGATTAGTAAAACGAATATTTAATTAGAATTATTAGAGTTTTTTGAGTGAGGGTGCAGTTAACTATTGGAGAGGCAATTGGCATTCAACGAGGTACTGTTAAACTCTTGTAATCGATGAAGTTAATAACGAGAGATACCGGATGTGAAATTATAAGGAAAACTCTTGAGTTGCCCCAATTCCACATCCATCTGAACCAGGGCAACTTATGATTAGCTCAATAAAAGCTAGCTATATCATTATTATCAATTTTCCGCTATTACTTAAGCAGAATTTCTTCGTATTATTACACTTCTTCCTCGAAATAAATTTTATAAAACTTACGGTTCGTCACTTCGTCATAACCGACTTCGATCAGTTCATTTACTTTTTCTATATCACGTACGTTTACTTGAATTTCGATATTGTCATCTAGTTTTATTTTTCGTTTATAATTTTTCTCTGCCTTTACAATGGCGCTCTCCGAAATTTCTGTTTCGTATGGCTTTACTGTATTGATCAAGACGTCTTTTTGAACTTCATTTGCTTGTTCGAATACTGTTTCAATATAGTCTTCCACTTGAAATTCTTCTTCATTTCGAAAATATTCCAGCGTTTTGTTCAAAAATCCTAGTTTATCGGTATTTGTAAATGTCTCTTCTTTTAAAATATACTTTTTACATTCAGTTAATGCTAGATTCGTTTTATGGTAGCTTTCATCCGCTACTTTAAGCTTTAAGAAGCGCTCCTGCCAGTAGACGACATCTTCTTTTCTTTTGGTCTTCAAAAATACGGCCGGTTCTTCGTCTTGGCCCATATCGATAATGACGCACATATTATTTGCTTTCTTTACATTAATGCCGTCGATTCCATTCACAATTACATTGTTTTGGTCACTTTTCACATCAAGAAACATTTCTTTTTCTTCTATTTTTACAATAGCAATCACTTGTCTAACTTCATCTTGAAACAAGCAATTTTCAAAGAAGCCGGTGAATAATTCACCATTTTTGATATTTGGATGCTGCGATACGCTGTGTAAGTGTTTCGCAATATACTGTGATTGTTCTAGGAAACTAGTTGGATTATCAAAAATACTCTTCACATATGTATATACTTCATTTAAACCAATATTCGTTTCATGAAAAAATGCGTATTGTTGGTCTAGGTCGAGTTTATGGAACGAAAGCTGCGTAAAAGCCGCTTCTAGCATAACCTCTGGCTGCGGGAATGCCTCTTGCCCGAGCACTAACTGATCGCCCATATAATGCACGACATACTGTGCTAATTTACTATCGCTTACTTCAAGCATGGTGTTCACCTTCTAAAATAGTTTTTGTAGATAATTTACCATAACATAATCTGCTTGAAAGATGGCAAGTTCTCTCATAACGAGTAGTTTTTTTCCGATTCTTGCTTCCCCACTAAATACGATGCAATGCTTCCAACGTATCTAACACATGATCAAGAAAGTTCTCAATTTCTCCCATATTCTCTTCATTTATTTTGTGGAGAAACTCTATTTCTATCTTGTTTAGATAATCAGAAGCTTCCTCTTTATATACGTAGCTGAGTGTTTGTGTTAACTCAATTTCATCTTCCCAAATCTCGTTTAATGCTTGTTCGATTTTACTACATTGTATCTCTACATGTTGCACTTGCTTATAAAATCGTAATACTAAGGAACAGCCTAGTTGCTTTCCAGGCGTTTCTAGTATCTCCCCTGCTAAATCCTCTAAGGAAGCCTTTAATACAATTTCCGCAGTAACTTCTTGTTTGGAGACGAGTGTAAATTGAATGGCAAATTCCCTAGCAAGAACTGAAAAATCCATCCGATCTGACCGATTCGTAATATGTATCTGGTGCTCGATATTATCTAAATCATATACATGATTTTCAAATGCTACTTTTAAATTTTCAAAAATGGTTGGATCATACATTTATATTCCTCCACATAAAATTTTCATTCATGATGAAAATTGGCACCCATGTTTTATTGAACATGCGTACCTACATTCACTTCTTATTTCTCTTTTCTTTTATCATACGCCATCTTCTAGCCTGTTTCGAATATTTTACTGTGATTCCTTACCTTTTTGATGCTTTTTGAGTTAATTGGCACATTGTAGTCCATACTTTTACTATGTATTACATTTGCGGAAAAAATTCAAAGGAGATCGTTATCATGAAAAAAATGAAAGTTCAAGAGTTGTTACAGTCTGGACATAGTCTGATGAACAATATAGTAATGGATACGGCGGGATTACTAGGTGAGGCTTACTTTACTATTAAGATAGATGATCTATTAAAAGAAAGAGGAATCACGCAAAAAGATTTGGCGCAAATGACTGGCATGCGAGTCGGAACAATCTCAGAGCTTGTTAATGGCAAAGGGATTAGTATAAATAAAGTTCAGCTCTTCGCTCTAATGGCGGCCCTAAGAGTGAAGAGTATAGACGATCTATATGAAATGCAATTCCCCGAGGACTTCGAAATGACTTTTGAAAACGAACAGGCGGAATGGAAATCTACGAAAGAAATGCCTGAAGCCGTCAAAGAAATGTATAAAAAGAATGTATTGAAATCCTCCGGTCTAATGTAGTAGCCATAAAAAGGAGCAGGGAATTTCTCTGCCCCTCTTCCCCGCCAAAAAACTCCACAACAGTGGCACGAGAACATGTACATGGATGGTAACAGTCACTGGCAGATCACTAGAAATCGTATGTAATCTGAAGTTGCAAGAATCACATCATTTTTTGAATGATTTTCGTATGGATTATTTCATTTTGTATGATATGATTCATCTATTATTTTAAAAATAGATACTATTTTCAAGGGGGGATACAGATGAAATTACGTGTATCTGCTGTACAATATCATCTTCATACAATTAATAGTTTTGAGGAATTCGAGGCACAGGTGACACATTATGTGAAAACAGCTGCTGAATTCAATACAGATTTTATTTTGTTTCCAGAATTTATAACGACACAATTACTTTCCATTTCGGATAATGGTCAAGGTCAACCAATCCAAAACCTGCCGAATTACACGGAAAGCTATTATCGACTTTTTTCATCCCTAGCTGTGGAGCATGGGGTTTATATTATTGGCGGGACTCACGTCATTCGCAAAGAGGAGCGATTATACAATGTTGCACACTTATTTTCACCCGATGGTCATATTGGTGAACAAGCAAAGCTTCATTTAACGCCGACTGAGGTCTCTGAATGGGGAATCTCGCCAGGTGAGTCTCTCCGAATTTTCGAAACACCAAAAGGAAAAATAGCACTCTTAACATGTTACGATATTGAATTCCCGGAAGTAGTTCGAATGGTTCGCGGTATGGGCGCTGACGTGATTTTCTCGCCTTCTTGTACCGACGACCGCCACGGCTTTAACCGTGTTCGTTACACAAGCCACGCACGCACTATTGAAAACCAAGTATATGTAGTGACAACTGGAACTGTTGGATCGCTTCCAACAGTAGACTTTATGCGCGGAAACTTTGGGCAGGCAGCTATAATCACACCAAATGATGTACCTTTCCCGCAAGATGGTATTTTGGTAAAAGGGGAAATTAATAACGATATGGTTATTTCAGCCGATCTTGACTTGTCCCTATTGTATGAGGTGCGTGAACACGGCTCTGTCACAACTTGGAGAGACCGTCGATTCGATTTATATCCTGACCTTGGCACAATGACAGTTGAAACATCCATGACAAAGGAAATGGTCTTGCAAAAGACTTTAGATAAATAATCAAGGGGAGTGAGTGTAATGGAATACGTTCAAATAAAAAATATAGAAGATCCATTGTTTCCGAAAATGCAAAGGTTGATGCAAGAAGTATTTCCTGCTGAAGAAGTACTGGAATATGAATTATGGAGAGGACCTTTACTGGACCCTACTATTCGTATGTTTGTGGCAGTGGAAGATGGTAAAGTTGTAGGTGCGACGGAATATCGCTTCTATGCAGACAAGAAATTATCCATGACGGACTTTACAATGATTGGAAAGGAAGGCATTGGTGTCGGACCGTTCCTTGCAAAGAAACGACATGAGGATTTGTTGCAGCTTTCTAAAGAGCATAATGTCGAGTTGATTGGAGTGTTTGCCGAGATTTATGACCCTTACCGAATCGGAGATCATGCGTTTGGTGGGATTAAGGCCATGAACCCATTTGTACGTCGTGAAGTATTGGCTCATCTCGGCTTCAAACGCTTGAATTTCTCCTATGTACATCCTTCTTGGACAAATGAAGGCGATGCCGTAACAGATTTAGATTTCTGCTTCTTACCATATCAAGATATACACACATTAGATGCACGCTTTATCGCAGATTTTTTGAAATCATATTATGCGATTCTGTCACATAAACCGGAAGCATGGCACACGATGATTGCAGATTTGGAAACAAAAGACGAAATCGAACTATATCCTTTATAATTTATCTTTTGATATACGCCTCTCTATTGATATAGAGGGGCGTTTTCCGTTATATTTATTTTAACTTGATTCAGCAGAATTCCCCCACTTCTATTAGTGGTGAGCTGAACGCAAAGGATGTATACAATTTAGTAGGGGACCACAAGCCCTGCTGAATAAAGTTAAAGTGGGGTGGCAAATTGAAACATATACTTGAAGTGTTAAAAAAAGAGAATCATGTAATGCTTGATAGCATTTCATTTTCTCATTACCAAAACAAAACAAGCTCTGAGTTCAAGTCATCAGAACCCGAAATCCTTTTTGTCCTAGAAGGAAGTTTGACTTATCAAATCGGTGAAGACGAATCTCGCCCACTCAAAGTCGGAGAATATGTATTTTATCCGCAAGGTGTAAATGTCCGTTTTGAGATTGGAAAGATGAGCAGTACGCTTCTTTTTCCCCTATCCATCTCTATAACAGAGCAATTTGTTCACCTTTTACAGCAGCATCATCAATTTTCGCCGTCGCTACTCGAAAATCCGAATCGAGTGTGTATTTTACAGGAACCGTGGACCGTGGAGATCAATAGCCTACTCCAAAAGATCCTTGTTCACCTTTCCAAAAATCAACCTTATTTTGTTCATCTTGCCTTACTAGAAATTATGGCTTACATCTTTCCAAACGAACATATGCTGTCCAAAATCACGTATGTACTGGATCACTATTTGTTACCCGATCCAATTCGAAATGCAGAAAGCTATATATTACAAAATTATCACCAACCGATTCGTATGAAGCAGTTAACAGAAGTCACGAATGTCAGTGAGTCACAGTTAAACCGAATGTACCAAAGAGCCTTCCAATTAACCCCAATGGAACGTGTCGCAACTATTCGCATGGAACAAGCAGCACAATTGCTACGTAATCCATCGCAAAGTGTAACCAATGTGGCACTTCAGGTCGGGTATCAAAGCATGTCTGCTTTTTTGCAACAGTTCAAGAAGAAATACGGAGTCTCACCGAAAGAGTATCAAATAAAAACAACGGCGAAAGAAATATAACCTATGAATGAAACAATAAGCGTTAAACAATGAATCTATTAAAACCCTAGGAAACGATTCAGCCAATCAGTGTATGATACAAGGAGAATAAAAATAACAAGAACAACCGCTCCAAAAAGATGGATGATATATTCGCCACGTTGAATTGGATATTTCCATTCCATAAAAGCACGAAATAATTGAAGGATTGCAAAAAAGAACGCAATCCATAAATAACTCCATTCAAGGTCTAAATTTATTACCATAATATAGCTTATTACGAATAAAACTATTAGAGCAATCTCGCCCCATTTATGCATATTATTCACATATCTCGGTCGATTCTTTTCTCTTTTACCTATATTAAAAACTTTTCGTAAAACCATTTCCATGACAGTCATGACGGCAACAACAACTAAAATTAACATGATTGCTTTAAATAAAAGTATACTAAATCATCTCCTTTTTACTATCTATCTGGCGAACAAGTGATAATTACTTTACTGTTCAATGTAGTAAAGAGTTTCAATCCCCTTATACCTTTCATGAAAAACTTGTATTCATTTATTTGAAAGGATTTTTCCATTCCATCAACAAAGCATTATTATGTGACTCCTCATCCTCCAAATAATTTGGAACAACACAAACTGGAGTGCGCCCACATCTGAGCAAAAACGAAATTACTGGGTCTTTCAAATTACCATATAGAACATTTTCCACATACTGTTCAGGTGTTAGTTCCCTCGCATAATGGTGATACCCTGGCATCCTTCCTCCTCCGAGTACGCGATCCAAATCATCATGAACTACCCGCTCATATACAGCTTGCATCAATAGCTTGCCTAAGTCGAGCTTGCGAAATGCAGGTTTGACTGAAATATCAACAATATACAATGTTTTCTCTTTAGGATCGTGATTTCTGATGTACCCATGATCTGTTACTTCATCCCAAGTATGTATTGGGTTTTCTGAATCAAAAGGAACCAATAATCCAGTGATAGAACCAACAAGCTCACCATTTATTTCCACGCATAAAGCACCTTCCGGATAAAGCTTTACATGGTTTGCAAGCTGCTCCTCACTCCACCACAATTCAGACGGAAAGGGTGGTGGAAAACATTCTTGCTGAATGGCGATCAAGTCTTTAAAATCTTCTTTTTTATAGTTTCTTACAATTGCTCGAATGGGCCTTCCTTCTTGGAATACAAATAATTCTTTACGGTACATCTTTCCTACCCCCTTGGCCATTTATAAAGTCAGAAAACAGGTATGCCTGTCTCATTAAATAGAATACCTATTCTTAATTTTCTTTTAAAGCTTACACTAATTCCCCAATACAAATCTCTACACTCTTCTTCAAATCTGCATGTGACCAACTAGGAATTTTCCCATGTTGGATCGCTAATTCATGAGATGCTGGAATATGGATAAATCCTGCTTTCATATTGGGATTCACTGTTTTTGCATATTGCAATGCTTCATACATAACGTTGTTGCATAGATAAGTTCCCGCCGTGTTGGATATTTCTGCAGGAAACCCTTCTTCTAATAGTTTATTAACCATTTGACGAATAGGTAATGTGGAAAAGTAACCGGGCTCTCCTTCTATATTAATAGTTTCATCGACCGGGATATGCCCCTCATTGTCGGCTGCTCCATCTTTCACATTAATGGCGATTCGTTCTGGAGTGATCTTATATCTGCCCCCTGCTAATCCTAATGAAATGACCGCATCCGGCTTAACATCTTCGATATGTGCTAAAATTTTTGCTCCAGATAACGCAAAATCGACTGGCAGCACTCGACTTAACACTTGATAGTCTCCAATTTCCAGTCCATTTAGTTCCTCCACTATACGCATGGTAGGATTTACGGTAAAAGATAAAAACGGTTCAAATCCTGTTAATAATAGCTTCTTCATCATATTGCCTCCTTGTTCAGTCTTTAACCTTATTTTGTGTTTCTTTTACCCTTAAGTCAACACAATGAGCGGTTATACATAATACTTCCAGAACAAAAGAACTCATGCTTCTGTCTATTTCGGACTTACTACGCAGCATTCTTATATAGAGCTTTAAGAGGTACCACTTATTTTTCTAGTTTTTAATAATTTCCTAAAGCATAAAAATACAGCCCCTCATCTAATAGAGAGTCTGCATTTCTTTAATTATTTCCGTCAAAAGTCAGCCTTCTAAGAACTGATCTACTAACTTGTTAAATTCCTTGCTATGCTCCCAGAACATTAGGTGTCCGCCAAGTACTTCTATGCTGGACTTTGGAGAGATCTTTTGTGTAAATGCAATTGCTTTATCTGCCCAATGGTCCGCCACAATCGTTAATGTCGGTACTGTTTCACTAGCTATTCTCGCTTGTTCCCGATAATCAGAGAACATACCAGATGCAAATAAATTCGCAGCAATATAATGAGGAGTTTTTAAAGATTGCTCCACTAGCCAATTTAACTCCTCCTCCGTTACATCACGCTGCACCATGACACTTGTTGTATATGCCTTGATAAATTCTCGTTGACCAGCCGGATCGCGTAAGTACGTGTTATAAATTGCTCCAATGTCATCTAGAGGACCTTCCACCCAATCTTCTACACCGTTTGTCGACAATGCCTTTGGTGACATATCAATGAAAATAAGAGACTTTACATTGTCATAGCCGTGTTGTTTTAAATACTCCCAAATAGTTAAGCAACCGAATGACCAGCCTGCCAGTGTTACGTTCTTTAGTTGTAATATATCGAGTACCTTTGCCAAATCGGTACCATGCGTTACATAATCATTTCCCTGTAACGTAATCGATGAGCGCCCATGACTTCTTGGATCGATAACAATGACTCGATTTGTTTTCGAGAAATGCTCCACTTGATGAGTAAATACTTCCGTTGTAAACGTAAAGCCAGGGATAAAAACAATTGGTTCCCCCCTTCCTACATCTTGGACATATAATTCTACACCAGGGTCTACTTCCACATACTTTCCTTCCGACACTGTCATCAACTAGCCTCCTTATCGTAAGAGCAGCAATAATTGAATTCTTGTACACTCTTCGTTATATCAGCCTATTCGGATACTTTGATAAAAATTCCAACATTACTTATTTGATCGTCTCTACAAAATGCTTTAATATTCTCGCGGTCAAACCCCATATTGTATATTTTCCAAAATCATAGAACCATTCCTCGATCGCACGTGGTCTCCATTGATATTTATCGCCATTCATAATCTTTTCAAAGGGAAAATCGGTCAAGGGCATCGGTTGAACGGATACTGTATGCATATAAGGTTGATAGTTCAACAACCAGTCGACCGGTATCGTGAATACCTCTTCGACCTCTTGCTTATTAAAGGAATGTATTGGATGCTGGTCAACCGTCGCTACAAACGGATACACAACGAAAGAGGGAGATGAAACATATGCACTCATTTGTCCCAATACGTTGATGGATGCTGGATGTATTCCTAGTTCTTCATGGGTTTCTCGTATGGCTGCTTCCATTGGCGATGCATCTGTTGCATCAATTCGACCACCCGGAAAACTTATATCCCCTGGTTGTTTTCTCATCGTTAGTGAACGTACTTCAAAAAGAACATGCCATTCATTATCTACTTGAATAAGTGGTATCATAACAGCTGAACGTAATGCCGTCTCCTCTCCGATAAACAGAGGTTGATTTTCATTTAACCTATTTTTCAGCTTATCTATGAACACAGAATCTACCCCCTTACAAAACTTTATATACTCCAATCGTATCATGAAAATTAGTGTTTGAGAAAAGAAGCGGTACGTTACACTATTTCATAGGTTTAACAAAAAATGCAGACTCTCAAATGGAGTCTGCATTTCTATTAACCTTCTTCATTTATAATAACTTTTCGTCCTCTAAGCTTGAGCAGTAAAGGAACTAACAACCACGCTGCTGCCGCTACGATGAACACCAATGATAATGGTTTCGTAAAGAAAATGCTGAAGTCTCCATTTGAAATGGTTAAAGCGCGTCGCATATTATTTTCGATCATCGGTCCTAATACAAGGGCAAGAACTAAAGGAGCCACTGGGTAATCATTCTTAGACAATAAATAACCTAAAACACCGCAGCCTAAAAGTAAAAACAAATCAAATGTTGTGTATTGGACTGCGTACACACCAAAGAAGGAAATTGCGACTATCATCGGTAGTAAATACTTTTTAGGTGTTTCAATAATTTTTGCAAAGACGCGAACTAATGGCATATTCAACACAAGTAACATTAAGTTTCCGATGAACATACTTGCGATTAGTCCCCATGCAACTTCTGGGTGCTCGTCAAACAGTAATGGACCTGGTTGAATATTGTACATGATTAGTGCACCCATTAATATTGCAGTTGTACCTGATCCAGGAATTCCTAAAGTTAAAAGTGGAATCATTGCCCCACCAGAAGCTGCATTATTTGCTGACTCGGGACCAGCTACACCTGCAATATTTCCTTTACCAAACGTTTCTGGGTTTTTACTAAATTTTTTCTCTGTCATATACGAGAAGAAAGAGGCAAGTGTCGCACCTGCTCCTGGTAAAACTCCGATAAAGAATCCAAGAAGAGAGCCACGCGTAATTGGTATTGCACTGTCTTTCAGGTCTTGTTTAGTTGGCATTATACGATGAATTTTGGCAATTGCACCCGTCTCTTCATCTTTCTCTAAAATCGTTTTAAATACTTCTCCAAGTGCAAATAACCCTACAGCAACTGTTAAAAATTCAAGTCCGGAATACAAAATAGGCTGATCGTATGTAAATCGAGCAATACCAGAAACAGCATCGATTCCAATTGTTCCAAGCATTAGCCCTAAAACAGTCATGATCAACGCTTTAGTCATCGACTTTCCTGCAAGCCCACTAACTGCTGCTAATCCTAATAACATTAGAGAAAAGTATTCCGCTGGTCCAAACTTTACGGCAACGTTCGATAACGGTTCTGCTAAAAGAACAAGGCCGATCAGTGCTACAATCCCAGCACAAAATGATCCAATTGCCGAAATTGCCAAAGCCGCTCCTGCACGACCTTGTTGTGCCATTTGATAACCATCTAATGTCGTCACAACGGAAGAGGATTCCCCTGGTGTGTTCAATAAAATAGAAGTAGTTGATCCTCCGTACATCGCTCCATAATAAACCCCTGCTAATAAAATAATTGAACTCGCCGCAGCTGCACTAGTTGGCATACCTGAAGTAATCGTTGCTGTTACAGGAATTAGGAGAGCAACACCGCTCATCGGACCTATACCCGGTAACACTCCTACTGCCGTCCCAATGATAACGCCGACCAAAGCAAACAATAAATTTTGCCACTGAAAAGCGACACTAAAACCGTCTGCTAAAAATTGTAATGTATCCATAGCTTAACTCCTTCCTCTCTACAACAACGGAAATCCTGGCAATGAACCGCCGAGAAGCTCCGAAAACATATAATAGACACCAAATGAAAAAGCAGCTGAAATTAGAATGGAATAAACCATTTTTCCACGCTCCACCGTTTGAAAAGCAATTAGTAAAAATAGAAAAGTAGATACGACATATCCAATCTTCTCTAAGAAAAAGGCATAAAGCACTGCACTTACAAAAATGATCAGGAACTTTTTATATTGCAGTCGCTCTTTCTTCCATTCTTCCGATTTGTATTTAAATGTTTCATATAAAAGACGAGCACTTAAAGCAATTAATATAATACCAAGCCACATCGGAAATATTTTTGGACCGACGGATGAGCCGTATGCACTGTCAGAAATTTTTTGACTCTCTACAAGAAACAAAATCCCGACTAACAAAAAGGCAACACCGGCAAACCGATCGAATTTTTTATTCATATTTTTAATCGCTCCTAACTTAAAAAGGCGACTTTGCAGCCGCCTATATACTATTATTTTTGCATACCAAGTGCTGTTAAAAGTTCTACAATCACTTTATCTTGTTCTTCTAAATAAGTAGTAAAGTCTGCTGAGTTACGGTATTCGCTTGCCCAGCCATTCTTTTCTAACTCTGCTTTCCACTCGTCTGTTTCAACCATTTCTGCTAGTTTGTCAGACCAATAGTTTTTTGCACCTTCAGACATTTCTTTCGGTCCAAAAATACCTCTCCAGATAGTAAACTCTGCATCGATACCTGATTCTTTATAAGTAGGTACATCTGCTAGTTCTCCTTCTAAACGTTCAGAAGAGCTAACTGCCAATACGCGTACATCTCCAGATTTTGCATATGTTGCGATCGTAGATGCATCTGTTGCGATAACGTCTGCATTACCGCCTAATAATGCAGCAACCGCTTCTCCACCACCATCATATGACACATACTTCACTGCTTTCGGATCAATTCCCGCTTCAAATGCAGGCAAGATTCCTACAAGATGATCCATTGAACCAGGTGCAGAACCACCTGCAAGTGTTACTGCTGTTGGCTCAGCTTTAATCGCATCTAGCACATCTTGCAATGTTTCGAAAGATGAGTCACTTTTCACAACAATCGCTCCGTAGTCACGAGTTAGTTGCGCAAGTGGTGTTGTATCTTTGTAACCGTAAGGGCTGTTCCCTTCTGCTTTATCATTGTTAATAAGAATTGGTGGAGACTTTACCATGAGTACATAGTCATTTTTCGCTTCTTTCGTTGCAAACTCTGCCATGTAAACCGCTCCGCCGCCCCCTGGTTTATTTTCAACGACGATTGGTTTTTCGATTAACTTTGTATCATTCATCGTTTTAGCGATTGATCGAGCAGTTAAATCCCATCCGCCTCCAGCACCTGATGGAGCTACAATCGTAATATTATTTTTCGGATAATCCGATGTACTAGCTCCTTCAACTTTACTTTCGCTTCCTTTTTCACTTGACGAACAAGCCGCTAACCCCACTGCTAAAACAGCTGTAAAAGCGATTGACGTGACCTTCTTCCAAGTTTTCATAAAATCCCCCTCATCCCCAAAGTAATGACAGCGTTTTCATTCGCTTGTTATTAATTTATCAGAACATTTGACTAATACAATGTTTCTGATGATAAGTTGGATAATGAAAATTGAAATCATTTTGTTCATATTGTTCACGACGAATGAATGAAGTATCTTCGTTCTGGTCTACCAACTGTCCCGTAAATAAGCTCAGCATAGACAAGCTTTTCAGATGCAAGATACTCTAAGTAACGTCTTGCAGTTGAACGACTTACTCCAACCTCTAACCCAAGTGCTTCTGCTGTAATGCCGTCATTTACTTTCTTAATATGATTGACCACTTTTTCTTTTGTAATGGGATCAATTCCTTTTGGCGGAGTATCTTCCGAATGAGGAATGGAAGAAGTGTTATTCCAAAGTGACTTGATCAATTCCTCCTGTACCCTCCCGCTGCCTGTAAGAATGTCTCTTTTCGTTTTATAGGATAGTAAACTTTCTTTAAACTTCTCGAATGTTAATGGCTTTAAAATATAATCCGCCACACCGCCTCGGAACGCTTTTTTTACTATTTCCGACTCTGCTGCTGCAGTGATAAAAATGATATCCGTGTCTGGACTATGTTCTTGGATAATTGTCAATAAATCCGTTCCAAGTGTATCTGGCAGATAAACGTCCAGTAAGATTAAATCTGGCATATATGAAATAATCCAATCCTTTGCTTCTTCTCCTGTATACGCTGAGCCGATAACTTTAAATTCTTCCAACTTTTCGATAAATCGTCGATGAATATCCGAAATTCGTTTATCATCCTCCACGATTAAAATCTCTATTTGCTTTGTCATGTAAATAACCCCCTTTTGGAATAGAAACGATAAACAATGCTCCGCCCAAATCTCCCTTTTCAAGCGCGATAGAACCACCTAAATCATTCACGTTTTCCTTTACTTTTACCAAACCAAATCCCCGATTCGTATCACTTTTCGTAGATACTTTCTCTTTCCAAACTATATCTAGCACTTCCGCAGGTACCCCTGCCCCGGAGTCTTCCACTTCTATTATGATTTCCTCTCCATTGTCCACGATCAATATGCGGACATTGCGTAGCTCTTCTGGTAATTTCTCTACTGCTTCAAAGGCATTCGTCACTAAGTTACCAATTATAGAAACAAAGAGATGCTTCTGCAGATGCTTCGGTAGCTTTTCTAAATAACTATCTTCATCCAATATAAACCGCACTTTTAATTCCTTTGCGCGATTAAGAAACCCAATGACAATCCCACCAAGAAACGGGTCCTGTAAACGCTTCGTCATAAATTGAATAAGGGATTGATGCTCTGCTGTTTCCACATGGATTAAGTTAATAGCTTCATCATAAGAGTTCAGTTGAATAAGACCAGAAATGGTATATAAAAAATTATTGTATTCGTGGGTTTGAGCACGTAAAGCCTCTGTATATTGCTTCACTTGTGATAGTTCTTCTGCTAAACGATCAATATCAGATTGGGAGCGAAAACTTGATACAGCTCCGATAATTTTCTCGCCGTCACGAATGGGTATACGATTAACGATTGCCTTTTTTCCTCTTAACTCCATCGATCGATCTAAATGCTCTTCACCAGATTCTAATACTTGCGGAAGATACGTATTTGGTATAACCTCCCAAATATTTCGCCCGACTAATTTGGTATGAGACGGTAATGATAATATTTCAAGTGCAGCTGAATTGGCCATTGTAATCATGCCTTTTGCATCTACCATTACAATCCCTTCACGAACGGATTCTATCAATGCATTACGCTCTGTGAACAGATTCGCAATTTCTACTGGCTCCAGATCAAACAACTCTTTCTTAATATTCCTTGCTAATATACTAGAACCTAGAATTCCTAGTAATATTGCAATTACAACGATATAGGCAATATTATCTACATAGCGAATGAATAACGTTGTCATATCCTCTTTTAAAAATCCAACCGATATAATTCCGATAATATCACCATTCTCATCCATTACAGGAGCTTTTCCTCTAAGGGCTGTGCCAAGTGTACCAGTAGCTTCCGAAATATAGGATTTCCCGTATAATAGGGCTTGTTCATTGTCATCCCCGACCATTTTTTTTCCGATTCTTTCGACTACTGGATGCGCATAGCGGATACCGTCTTTATCCCCAATAACGACATATTCTGCCCCTGTACTTGCCTGAATGGTCATTGCGATGGGTTGTAACACATCTGTTGGATTGTCTGACTCGAAGCCTGCTATAATATCTGGTCGTTCTGCTGTAGTAACAGCGATGCTAAGCGCACGTTCTCCAACTTGCCCTTCAATCGCATGCGAAATGATAAAATAAAAAGAAATACCTGTCATAATTGCTACAACAGATACAAAGACTGCTCCAAATCCAAAAATTCTTGCTTGTAATGACCTCTTTTCCATCCTATCCACTCACTATCCCCACAAAATATTCGAAAGATAAATAACGATTGTTACCGTAATACAACTAACGACTGTCGAAAATAATACAATTTGTGCGGCTAAATTTGCTTCTACATCATACTCTAATGCAAGTGTCGAGCTATTTCGAGATGTTGGAAAAGCACTTGCGATAAATAATGACTGTGCTACGACCCCATCAAATCCCATTAATAGAATTAATCCGAAAGCTAGAACAGGACCTATAACTAACCTACCTATTGTACTTGTTAATATCACTTTATTTAAAATCGTTTTAATATCTAACTGTGCTAATTGCGCTCCTAAAGTAATCAACGCAATCGAAATAAACGCATTCGCTAAGTAATCAAGTGGAATACGCAAAAATATTGGAATGCCAATATTGAATATATTCATCAGCGCACCAACTATAAGCGCATGCACAATTGGCAAACGAAGCAAGCTGCGTAAAATATCTAAGCCAGACTTTGTAGAAGAGATTAAATTATAAAGACCATATGTATACGTAATTACATTTTGGAAAATGACAATAATAATCTGAATAGACGTTCCAAGAGGATTCGCCGCAAACAACATCTGACTTACAGGAATACCGTAGTTTCCGGAGTTGATGAGCACGACACTATTTTTATAAATAGCCGCTTGGTTTCTATTAAGCTTTAAGAGTTTACTAACAATTGCTCCTAACAGCATTAAACTAACACTAAAAATCAATAAGTATAGAATTATATGTCCCAATACCCCCGCATTCACTTTCGTTTCATATATATTAATAAAAACAGCTGCTGGCATTAAACAATAAGTGATTAAATTCGATAACGCCTTTAGATTAAATTGAAACTTTAGCTGCAGTGACGCTCCAATTCCTAGCATGATTAGAATCGGGGCAACTACTTGAAAAAACACCATACTTAAATAAACCATACATATTACCTCTTCCTCATCAAAATACATTTTACTAAAATATTATCCCACTGTTTGCAATTTTCTGCTACATCATTAATTAGATTGGTTACTCTTACCGCCAACCTGGTTACCCTACGCCATATATTTCCCCTTTGTAAGTGACCCTTTCTTTTATGCAAGTCACTCTCCTATTTCCCCCAGTCACCGAAAAACGGGTTACACAGTAAAGAATTCACCATACACTGGCATTACAAAGAAATATAGCGGAGGGATAGCAAGTGAAGATAATTGAAGTGAACAATCTAACAAAATCATACGGAACGAACCATGTGTTACAAGGTGTAAACTTTCATGCTCAGTCTGGAGAAATCATAGGAGTCATTGGAAAAAATGGAGCCGGGAAATCGACGTTTTTGGAAATATTAATGACGATTAAACAATACGATGCAGGAACAGTTATTGTGTTAGATGAGAATATTGCATCACTACCTATGAATCGACTTGAACAAGTGCGGAAGCAGATTTCTGTTGTCCTGCAACCGACTCAATTTTATAAAACATTGAAAGTAGAAGAATTACTAAAACTGTTCAAAGCATATTACAAATCGGATCTAGACATTAAAAAAATTATCGTCGATTTCAAGCTGGAACCTCACCGGAAGAAGTATTTTGATAAGCTTTCAGGTGGTTGGAAACAAATTGTGAGCTTAGCTATTGCTTTTTTATCTGCACCAAAACTGCTCATTTTAGATGAACCGACAACTGGACTAGATCCCCATATGCGGAATATGCTTTGGTCCTATATTACAGATTACAATAAACGGACGGGTGGAACGGTCATATTAACCACTCATAATATGGATGAGATTGAGCTATATTGCGACAAAGTAATGCTCATCAATAATGGTGTGAATGAAGTATTCGATACAACGGAAAGTATTTTGGCAACCGGCTACAAATCCATCCATGAGTTTTATCTGAAGAGAGTATCTATTTAAGGGGGAAAAATAATGTTAGCGACACAGTTAAAATATGATTTATTAATGTTTTCCAGAGAATTATTTTACTTAGTTTTTACGATTTTCGTGCCACCTGCAACGTATATTTTCATGGGGCAATTATATGGAGAGCAATCGTATGCAGGTAACTTAAGCTACGCTCAAACATATACACCATCCTTTATTTTACTCATTACGTTTACTGTTGTATTTTTTGCTTTCGGTTTCGATCAAGTCGTCCACCGTACAACAGGTGTGGAGAAACGAATCTCTCTTTCTCCTGTTTCTAAAAATACACTATTACTTTCAAGTATTATCCGCTCCACTATTATTACGAGTTTAGGATATGGATTCATTTTAATCATCGGGTTGTTCATGTTTGACTTGGAGTTTGGGCTACTAAGCTTTTTAACTTCCTATGGATTTTTCATCTTTCTAAATGCTGTATTATTGATTATTGCATCTGCCATTTACTCCTTTTTTCAGCATATGAATAGTGCATTAGTATTCTCTATTGTTGTTTTTCAAGCTGTAATCTTCACTGGTGGTTTCGCAATGCCAATTAGCATGATGCCAAAATTCATCCAAGTAATTGCAGATTTCAATCCAATGTATCATATGAATAATTTATTTATTGCCGTTTGGAATGGACAACTAACTTTTGATCAAAATATGTTTCTTTCAATTGGCTACATTGTTGCACTAGTTGCAGTTGCACTCGTCATTCTTCGTATTCAAAATAAACGTAAAATAGGATAGCCCGCTCACTTCTAAACGTTTACACTTAAGTCGAGAGGGGTGTAAAAAGTTGAAAGTATCATTGAATATAGATAGTGATTTTAAAGAAACAAAAGTGATGATTGAAACACCAGAATTAGATGATTCCGTGCAGGACATTCTTGATTTTATAAAGGCGCGCGAAACAGAATTCCTCGTAGGAAAAGATGGAGAAATGCAGCATATTTTAAAACCGACTGATATTCACTACTTTCATACCGAAAAAGAGGCGGTTATCGCGGTAACCTCTTCTGGTTCTTACAAACTAAAAGAGAAGTTATATGAATTGGAAGGAATACTTCCATCTAATAAGTTTATCCGGCTCTCCAAATCGGTTATTGCAAATCTACATGAGTTAAGCCGATTTGAAGCATCGTTTAATGGCACATTATGTGTGTATTTTAAATCGGGAATGAAGGAATACGTTTCTCGGACATATGTGAATGCGATAAAGGAAGCTTTAAAAATGAATAGGAGGAAAAGCGAATGAAAACCTTTTTATTTCGAAGCATGATTGGTATTTTCTTCGGTGCATTTCTTGCAGTTGTATTTACAAATTTATATGTAATTTCGAATGATCGTATTATGCTAGATGGAACTTTGTTTCTAAAGACTCGCTTGGCTCTATCTTTTGCGGTGGGTTTTTCACGGTCAGCTCCCTCTATTTTGAAAATCCTAATTTACGGCTTTATCAGCAAACGGCATTACATTTTGTCACGGTTATCCTATTGTATTTCCTTTTAGCTTTTGGTATTGGATGGGTTCCATTTAATATGGCTAGTTTTTCCATTGCCATTGCTTCATTCCTCGGCTTCTATGTAATTTTTTGGACGTCCTTCTATCTTTATTTTAAAAGACAAATGAAGAAATTGAATGAAGAGCTAGAGATGCTCTAATCGGAAAAGAAGAGCCCTATTAAGAGCTCTTCTTTCTATTAGTCTAACGATACATATCCTGTTTTTTCAATTAGTTCCTGTCCTTCTGGAGATAAGATCCATGCAATGAGTTTCTCTACATTTGGGTTATCTGTACCTGCTGTTACAATGTAAAACTCCGAAGCAATGGGATATTCTCCCGATCGTATAGTTTCCTTCGTAGGAGCGACACCGTCTATTTCTAACAGTTTAATTTTCTTATTTTGTACCATTTCAGTAGAATAAAAACGGAATGTGTATCCAATGGCATTTTTGTAGTTTTTATATTGAGAAACCTCATTAATAATACCACCCATTCCTGTTGCAATATCCTCTGTTGGCGCCTCCATAATTGGAATGTCTCCCATTAAGTGCTCCAAGGCTGACTGGCTCCCACTATCCGCTGGACGTTGGAATGCTCGAATATCCTCCATTGCTCCACCCACTTCTTCCCAATTCGTTACTTTTCCTGCATATATATTTTTTATTTGCTCCATTGTTAGACCTGAAACAGGATTTTTCTGGTGAACAAAAAAGACAAATGCTTCACGACCAATTGGTATCATTTTAAGTTCTTTTCCGTGTTCCTTTGCCTTTTCCACTTGTGATTTAGAAGGAGCTGCGGCAAAAATCATATCCACTCTTCCGAAGATTAAATTGTTATATGCATCTGGTGTCGTATTGACCATAACTTCCTTTTCATAGGGATCATACTCTTTTTTAGGATAGGTCGCTTGAACAAATGCAGAGTAAAGTGGGTAAAGAGCAGTTGCACCGTCCAATTTAGGCGTCTCCTGTCAACTTTAACGTAGAGTCATCATCTAAAGTTGCAATCTTGCTGGATTCTGAAAAAGGCTTATAATCATACACATTCACTTCTGCATCCACTGAAGGAATGGAATTTGTATAAATATGTTGAATAGGAGAAACGCTACTTACTATAATAGCTACTCCCGCAATACTTCCGAATACAACTTTCCGTTTCTTTGTTTTGAAAAAATGAAAAAGAAGAAGCACGTAAAACACATATAAAATAATCGCAATCGCAATTATTAGCGCAATAAAATAAACCTTACCGCTTATCAATACCATAAATAAAATAACTAAGGTTAAAAAACATATTCCTACTAGAACAAATATCGCATATAAAATTAGTTCCACAAGTGACTTTTTCAAAAATGCATCTCCCCCCTATTTTATATTCTACAAATTATGCGAATATCCCTTTCACTTTATTGCAACCTGCTTGTTTACTGCCAGCAAATCCCTTATTTCTATATTTCTTAGTAAAACTATCAAATAAAATTTAATTTTCTAATCTATTGAAATTATTAGAATTCGGTGTTAAATTATATTAAATTAAAGTATTTCCTTCAAAAATATTTTTTATGAAGTTTATACTTTTTTATTATTGAAAAATGGGGGCCAAATTTATGAAAAGGAACAAACTTAGTTTTTTTGTCTTATTAATTGCATTTGTATTAATTTTAGCGGCATGTTCTTCAGATGATGAATCTGGAGGCAGTAATTCGGACGAAAAGAAAGAATTACAGGTAGCTTACAACGCTCAGCCTCCAACTTTGGATCCACTAATTACAACAGCAGTAGCTACACGTGATGTAACGAGAAATGTTTATGAATCATTATTAACTTTAAACGAGAACTTCGAAGTTACACCACTACTTGCAGAATCATATGAGCAAAGTGAAGATGGAAAAATAATTACCTTTAAATTACGAAAAGATATTAAATTTCACAATGGAGATGTTATGACGGCAGACGATGTTGTAGCTTCTATGACGCGTTGGGCTGAAACAACTTCACTAGGTAAAGCATCTTTTGCTGATGCTACTTTTTCTAAAGTAGATGAAGAGACAGTAACACTAGAAATGAAAGAACCGCAATTTACGGTATTGCACATGCTTGCCGATCCTGGACAAGCAGCTGTTATTGCTCCTAAATCTACTATTGAGACTGCAACTGCAGAAGGATTAACTGAATTTATTGGTACTGGTCCTTATAAACTTGTTGAATGGAAAGCTGATCAATATGTACATTTAGCAAAATTTGATGATTACCAATCAATCGATGGACCAGCAAGTGGTTTAGCAGGCAAAAAAGAAGCTTTCATTGATGACATTTACTTCCAATTCGTAACAGATGCATCTACAAGGTTAGCGGGTATTCAATCTGGTGAATATGATATCGCAAACGCAATTTCTTTTGATAATGCAGAACAACTTGCATCCAATAGTGATGTCAAAAATTCCATAGATCATAATGGATTTAATGGAGTTGTATTTAACAAGAAAGCTGGTTTATTCGAAAATGTTATTGCAAGACAAGCTGTAAATGCAGCATTAAATGAAGAAGCAATATTAACAGCGGCTTTTACAAGCCCCGACTTCTATGAATTAGAACATGGATTAATGATTAAAGAGCAAACAGAATGGTATAGCGAGGCTGGTAAAGATCAATACAATCAAAATAACCCAGAGAAAGCAAAAGAGTTACTAAAAGAAGCTGGATATAACGGGGAAGAAATTGTAATACTTTCAACTCGGGATTACGAGGATCACTATAACGCGGCAGTAGTAGTACAACAACAACTAGAAAGTATTGGAATGAAAGTAAAGCTAGATATTTATGACTGGGCTACTGTATTACAAAAACGTGCAGATGAAACTGCTTACGATATTTTCGTAACTGGTTTCCCTACAGAGCCAATTCCTACCAAATATGTATTCCTAGCCTCTTCTAATGAATGGCCAGGTTGGACTAACGATCCTATAATGGACGATTTGTTAAACAAAATTAATACCGCAACTACTCAAGAGGAAGCAAAACAACATTTTGATGCTTTACAAGAAGAATTCTACGAGTATTTACCAATGATTAAATTCGGTAACAAAACAACGATTACAACTCTACGTTCTAACGTGGAAGGAATGGATTTCTTACAAGGAATTATCTTATGGAATGTTGATAAAAAGTAAATCGAGAAATAAATCATCGGGGAGATGATCACTTGAAAGGCTATATTTTAAAACGTCTATTATCTTTAATCCCAGTTTTACTAGTGGTAGCTGTGGTTGTGTTTCTATTAATGCATATAACACCAGGTGATCCTGCTGCTGTAATTTTAGGACCCGAAGCATCCCCTGCGGAAGTTGCCGAGCTTAGAGAAGAGCTCGGCTTAAACAAACCACCAATCGAACAATTTGTTTCTTGGTTTGGCAATGTACTTCAAGGAGATTTCGGCACTTCCATTTTTATGAAACAGCCAGTTTCACAAGCTTTTTTTGAACATCTAGGACCTACCCTTTCCCTAGCCATCATGGCTCAAGTACTTGCAATCGTTGTAGCTATACCACTCGGGGTTCTTGCTGCAAAGTTTCGAGGGTCAATATTAGATCAAACTTTTATGGGAATCTCTTTACTAGGTATTTCAGTTCCAAGTTTTTTACTAGGTTTATTCTTAATTTTATTGGTTGGTGTTGAGCTTAAATGGCTTCCAGTTGCTGGTTATAAGTCAATTGATGCTGGGCTACTCAATCATATAAAATACCTAATTCTTCCTGCAATTGCACTTGGCTCCATGCAAGCTGCACTGATCGCAAGAATGACACGTTCTTCTATGCTAGATGTATTAAATGCAAACTATATTAAAACAGCACGTTCTAAAGGAGTAAAAGAAACTATTATTGTGATTAAACATACGTTAAGAAATGCTTTTATTCCTATTCTTACAATTATTGGTCAAACATTTGGAACACTTGTTGCCGGTGCTGCTGTTGTTGAAACAGTTTTCAACATTCCAGGTATTGGACAACTAATTATAAACTCCGTGGAACGACGTGACTTTGCTGTCATACAAGGTTCTGTTTTGTTAATAGCTGTGAGTTATGTACTAATAAACTTAGTTATCGATTTATTATACGGCGTGATTGATCCACGTGTTCGATTAGGTAGAAAATAGAAAGGGGTTGATATAAAGTGCAAAACATAATGACTGAAGAACAACTTAATGTATTGAAAAGTGACATGAAAAGAAAGCATAGAAATCTTTTAGTGAAACGATTTCTTTCTAATAAACTGGCACTATCTGGCTCAATCATAATGATTGTCATTATATTACTAGCGATTATTGCTCCTTTCTTTACTTCTTTTACGCCATATGAATTAGATGCAATGAAAAGACTTAACGCACCAGGTGGAGAGCATTTCTTTGGAACAGACAATTATGGTAGAGATCTATTTAGCAGAGTAGTACATGGGGCAAGAGTTTCCTTAATGATTGGCTTTGCAGTTGCTATTATTACCTCTATCTTCGGAATGATTATTGGTCTTTACTCTGCATATTTCAAAAAATTGGATGGAGTATTGATGCGAATTTCAGACGGCCTAATGGCTTTTCCAGCAATTTTATTGGCAATTGCAATTATGGCTTCACTGGGACCTAGAGTGGAAAATGTAATAATTGCACTTACCATTGTTTTCACTCCTTCTGTAGCTAGAACAGTTCGTTCTGCTGCATTAGTAGTAAAGGAACAAACTTATGTGGAGGCTTTAAGAGCACAAGGAGCGAGTTCCTCTCGTATTATTTGGTTAAACATTGCACCAAACGTTTTATCTCCCCTTATCGTCCAAGCAACTTTTATTTTTGCAGATTCAATTATCATTGAAGCTGCATTAAGTTTCTTAGGAGCAGGGATTCCAGCACCTGATCCAAGCTGGGGGAACTTATTATATGACGGAAAAACCGTAATATTTAATGCTTGGTGGATGACTCTTTTCCCTGGTATCGCAATTATGCTTACCGTTTTTGGACTCAATCTATTTGGTGATGGACTTAGAGATTTATTAGACCCACATAATAATAAGGCAAAAAAATAAAAAATGCGTGGTGATACAATGACCGAATTACTTTTAGAAGTAAAAAATTTAAAAGTCCATTTTGAGACGGAAAATGGGACTGTCACAGCCGTTGACGATGTTTCTTTTTCCGTGAAGCGAGGGGAAACTGTGGGAGTTGTAGGAGAATCCGGGTGCGGGAAAAGTGTAACTGCAGAGTCCATCCTTCGACTCTTAAATGAAAAGCATACAAATTACGAAGGGAATATTCTTTTTGAAGAAAAAGACATACTTAAGTTAAGTTATAGCGAATTACAAAAAGTTCGCGGTAATGATATATCTATGATTTTCCAAGATCCCATGAGTTCCTTAAATCCGGTCTACACAGTAGGAAATCAAATAGTTGAAGCATTACTACTTCACCAAAACTTAACGAAGAAAGAAGCTGAATCAAAAGCTGTTGAAATGCTTAAGTTAACAGGTATTCCACTACCTGAAAAAAGAGTGAATGAATACCCGCATGAACTTTCCGGTGGGATGAGGCAACGTGTCATGATTGCAATGGCTCTTTCATGTAAGCCAAAGTTGTTAATCGCGGACGAACCGACAACTGCACTAGACGTGACAACACAGTCTCAAATATTAGATTTAATTAATGAGCTAAAAGATGAATTTAATATGGGTACCATTATGATTACACATGATTTAGGTGTTGTTGCTGAAGTTTGTACAAAAGTGGTAGTTATGTATTTGGGTCAAGTTATTGAAGAAGCCTCTGTGGAGTCTATTTTTTCCTCTCCCCTTCATCCTTACACCCAAGGACTTTTAAAATCTATCCCGCAGATTGAAGGACCTCGGGACGAAAAACTATATGTCATAGAAGGAAAAGTTCCAACGTTAACGCAAATCCCAAAAGGTTGTCGTTTTGCACCTCGTTGTGAATTTGCTACAGAGATATGTAGAGACAAAATGCCTCAATTAGAGTCTTATGAAAATGACCTAAAAGTACGTTGTTGGCATTTCAAAGATATTCAAGAAAAAAGGGGTGGGATGAATGGTAGTAGAAATGAGTCTCAAACAGTCAACTCCTAAAACAGAAGCATCGAATGATGTTATTTTAGAAGTGAAAAATCTCAAAAAATATTTTCCTATTACTGGATCTCTAAATAATACAGTTTCCCAAGTTAAAGCAGTAAATGATGTCTCTTTTAGTCTTATTAAAGGAGAAACTTACGGCCTAGTTGGCGAGTCTGGCTGTGGAAAAAGTACAACTGGACGTACAATTCTGAGACTCTTAGAACCTACTGAAGGGGAAGTAATTTATGATGGACAAAATATCAACAAGTTAAAAGGAAACGATTTGAGAAATATTCGTCGAGAATTACAAATGGTTTTCCAAGATCCTTATTCATCATTAAACCCCCGAAAACGTATTGGAACTATATTAGAAGAAACATTAAAAATCCATAAAATAGGAAACAAAAAAGAACGAACAGAACAAGTGATGAATATCTTAAATAAAGTTGGTTTTCAAAGAGAACATTATTACCGTTTTCCTCATGAATTTTCAGGAGGACAACGACAACGTATAGGACTAGCAAGAGCATTAATCATAAATCCAAGCATCATCATATGCGATGAACCGGTATCCGCACTTGATGTGTCTATCCAATCTCAAGTACTAAATTTGTTGGAAGATGTTCAACAAGAGTTTAATCTAACTTATTTGTTTATTTCCCATGACCTTGGGGTTGTCCGACATATATCTGACCGAATCGGAGTTATGTATCTTGGAAAATTGGTAGAAGAGTCCCCAACCGATGAATTATATTCTAATCCATTACATCCTTATACCAAAGCTTTACTATCTGCAATCCCTGTTCCAAATCCATTTGTAAAAAGAGAAAAGATCAAATTAATTGGTGAGATACCTTCTCCAGTGAACCCACCTAGTGGTTGTGTATTCCACACTAGATGCCCTTTTGCGATGGATGTTTGTAAACAAGAAGAACCAGCATTAAAAACAATAGTTCATGAACACAAAGTGGCTTGCCACCTTTATTAAAAATGTGGAGGTAATTAAATGCTAATTGAAAAAGTAGTTATTCGAAAAATGAAAATGGATTTAAAATTCCCTTTCCAAACTAGTTTCGGAACACAGCAAGAACGGTTATTTCTGATCACTGAAATACACAGCGGAAACCATGTTGGATACGGTGAATGTGTAGTTAGCTCCAATCCTTATTACAGCGAAGAAACAGTTTCCACTGCTTTTTCTATTATACAAGAATTTCTATTACCACTTATCCTTGGAAAAGATGTTCAACATCCCGATGATGCAAATAAATTATTCAGTCGTATCCGTAGAAATAATATGGCTAAATCGGCAATTGAGGGAGCACTTTGGGATCTTTACGCAAAAACACTAAACAAGCCACTTGCAGAAGTTATTGGCGGTAAAAAATCAGAAATCACGGTTGGAGTAAGTATCGGAATTCAAGAAACAAAAGAAGAACTTCTAAATAAAGTAGAAGAGTCATTAGAACAAGGTTTTAACAAAATTAAAATTAAGATTATGCCTGGAAAAGACATAGAATACTTGCGAAGTGTACGTGAAAAATTTGGTGATATCCCTGTAATGGCTGATGCAAACTCGGCTTACACATTAAATGATCTAGAATTATTTAAAGAAATGGATAGTTTGAATTTAATCATGATTGAACAGCCATTAGCACACGACGATATTATAGATCATGCAGTTTTACAAAATGCTATCCAAACTCCTATTTGTTTGGATGAAAGTATTCATTCTGTAGAAGATGCACGAAAAGCAATTGAACTCGGTAGCTGTAAAATTATTAACATTAAAATTGGTCGTGTAGGTGGCATTTCAGAGTCCATTAAAATTCATAACCTTTGTCTTCAAAATAATATACCAGTGTGGTGTGGAGGTATGTTAGAATCTGGAATAGGAAGAGCGCATAATCTAGCTATTACTTCCCTTCCAAATTTCACTATCCCGGGAGATACTGCTCCTTCCGCACGTTATTGGGTAAAAGATATTATTAAACCCGAAATTACGATGAACGAAACAGGACATATTCAAGTCCCTGTTACTCCTGGAATAGGTTATGAAATCGACCTAGAGACATTAGATAAGTTCACCATCGAAACAAACGAGTATACGATTGATACTATACTTCTTTCAAACTAAATTACAAAAAACTACCTAAATTGTTTTAGGTAGTTTTTTGGGTGTAAGATAATTACTTTATTAAGTTTTTAGTATATTCTTCAGGGATGATTCATTATTTACTTAATGCAATAAGTGCAGCTTCCTTTAAAATTTCTGAACCTGTCAAGAGCATTTCGTGGTCAAATGTCATTTTAGGATGATGAAGGCCAGGCTTTAAATCGCATCCTAGTCCAACCATAGTGGCTTTCAGCTCAGGCTTCTTAATCGTATAGAAATGAAAATCATCTCCTCCTGAAGTGACAAGTGGTTGTGCGCATTTTTCCTCTCCTAATACTTGGCTAATAGCTAATCCCATTATTTCTTGCGCTTCTTCATTAACAATAGCAGCAGGCAACTCCGATTCAATATAATATTCAATCTCCGTATTGTATAGGTGTTGGACATCTTGAAATACTTTAAGCACTTTTTCTTTCAAAAGAGCCATTGTTTCATTGTCTTGCGCACGCATATCTAAACTAAAACTACCATTCCCAGGTATAATATTTTTATTACCCCCGCCAGCCTGCACTGAAGTAATTTTTACAGATGAAGGTACTTGTGGATCTACATTGATAAATTTAATAAGATGATTGATAGAAGTTATAACATCAATCGAATTCGATGTTAGATGGGGTCTAGCACCATGACTATCATCTCCATTAATAACTACATGCATAAAACATCCTGCTCCATGGACTATTGTTGGAGAGGCTTTTCCTGTTGGTAACTCTTGAATTGGTCTTAAGTGTATACCAAAAAGATAATTCACATTATCAACAGCACCTTTTTCAACCATTTTTAAAGCGCCATTTCCTTTTTCTTCAGCAGGTTGAAATATAAAACGTACTGTACCTTCAAATTTAGTAGTCAAAAGTAGACGAATTGCTCCAATAACCATTGTCATATGTGCATCATGACCACAAGAATGATTGGCTCTAAAAACACCATCCACTTCTTGCCAAAGTGCATCCATATCAGCCCGAATAGCAACTACAGGATGACCAGTTCCAATTTCCGCTATCAAGCCAGTGCAGTCATTAAAACACGTCACTCTACATCCTTCTTTTTCAAGTAATTCTTTAATGTACATTGTAGTATGTACTTCATTCCAACTCGTTTCAGGATGTTCATGTAAATAAGAAAAAATTTCCTTAATCTCTCTCTCTACTTCCAATATGCTAACCAATATATATTCACTCCTCTATTTAATTGAAAAATAGTTTACTATATGTTTTTTCATAAGTCGCCTTTTGTTTTTTATACTTGTCTGCATCTTTTAAGATAATCCCTGCCAGTAGAGCATTTAATAAAGAAGTAACGACTGGTGCAGAATCTAGCGTAGACATATATGTAAGCTTTGTTGAAAACAATAAATTTGCATGCTCTGCAATTGGAGAGATTTCAGAATCTGTAATTCCTATAACAAAAACTTTTTTTCTTTTTAACTCTTCTGCAACATGTAAAGTTTGTACCATGTATCGACTAAACGAAAAAGCGATAAGTACACATTCCTCATCTAATTGTTGTAGGGAGAAGTAGTCATCCATATTTAAATTAATTAATTTGCTATTTCCCCTTATTGTATTCAAGGTAAAACAAAACCAATGAGCTAGTCCAAAAGAAGCCCCATTTCCAACAACTACCACTTGATTTGCATTAGAAATTTTATTTACTGCTTCGTTAAAATTTGATTCATTTAAGGATTGAGTTGTCCTTCTAATATTTACTTGATCTCTAAGCATTACTTGCTCAAATACTGAAGATTCTTGCCGTAAAGGCTCCGCATTTGAATCATAATCTAATATGGTTGATTTCATTTCAAATACAGAAGCCCTCACCTCTTTTTGTAATTCCAAAAAACTTTTGTAACCAAGTGAGTATGCAAGACGAATTACACTTGTTTCACTTACTCCTATTATCTTTCCAATTTTTTCTGCCGAATTGGATGCAAAAACAAAAGGATGTTCTTTTAGTAGTTCTGCAACTTTCTTTAAGCTATTAGATAGGGCATTAAAATTATCTTTAATTCTTGTTTCATATTCATACATAAATTTGTTCTCCTTCCTTGAAGGATTTCCTTTTATTTTTCTAATAAATAAGTGTTCCCTTTATATTTTACCATTTATTCTGAACATTCACAACACGCGGATAAGTGTTGTATAAAGATCACTTTATACTTATAAGTAATTGTCAAATTCCGACCGTTTAATGTTTTTTCATACGGGTACTATAAATTACAGTGTGCAATATATTTTCCATATAACTATTGCTAATATTGTATAAATATCGTTTAATTATCTAGTTATAAAAAAACGTAAAGGAATGTGATAAATGAAAAAGCTTATTAGCTATGTAACTTTGTCGATGTTAGTCGCAATGTTATTAGTAGCGTGTACACCAAAAAATGAAACATCAAAAGAAAAAGAAGAGACAGTTCAAGAGGGTAAAATAACTACTCGAGAAGATGCAAATAGCAATTATCTTTCTGCTGTAGATGTAGACTATGCTTATAATTTTACTAAAAGTTTGGAAGAATTTAAAACCAATGAAAAACTAGGTTATCGTACTGCTGGATCTGAGGCAGAACTGAAAACTGGGGAAAAAATTGGGGAAGAAATGAAAAAGATTGGGCTTACTGAAGTAACAAAGGATGAATTTACTTTAGATACTTGGACCTTTGAAAAAGCCGATTTAACTTTTACTGATGCGGAAGGAAAAGAATATCTTGCAGTATTAGGAGGATATCAAACGAATTTCGATACGGATGGCGAAAAGGAATTCGAAATAATTTATGCTGGTAAAGGGACAGAAGCAGATCTAGAAGGTGTCGATGTTGAAGGTAAGCTCGTTTTAGTTGATATCAATCAACGTGAAGAATGGTGGATCAACTACCCTGCTTATCAAGCACACTTAAAAGGTGCAGCTGCAGTAATTGCTGTACAAGAAGCTGGATATTCGGAAGTGGATCCAGATGCTTTGAATGCACAGGATATAATTGGTCCAGCAGATGCACCAGCATTCTCCATGTCACAAACAGATGCGAATAGTTTAAAAGAAGCACTGAAAGCAACGGAAGATAGCACAATGACTGTTAAGTTTGACGCAAAATCTACTGTAGAGTTTGACGGAAAAACATATAACTATTATGGAAAAATCATCGGTAAAGACCCAGATTCTTATATCATTTTATCTGCTCATTATGATTCTTATTTTACAGGTTTTCAAGATGACCATGCAGCTATAGGATTAATGATGGGAGTTGCCAAAGGATTAATCGATAGTGGCTATAAACCGGAGAAAACAATTATTTTCAATGCGCTGGCAGCAGAAGAGTGGGGAGTTTCCGATACCCGCTATGACTGGTCCACTGGTGCATACAATCAGATTTTCAATGTGCATCCGGAATGGGTCGGAAAAGCTTTCGCTAATATGAACTTTGAACTTCCTGCTTATGAACATACGACACAGGATGAGATTCGTTCTGTTTATGAGTTAAATAACTATTTAACTCAGTTTGCTGAGAAAGTGCCAACTGTAGAAGGCGTTTATAAAGACGGAATTTCTGTTGTATCTCCACTTCGTACATGGTCGGATGACTTCTCATTTGCAATTGCTGGTGTTCCTGCACTTCGTAATGACTTCCAAGATAGTGATTTCATGCGTTCTCACTATCACTCGCAATTTGATAATGAAGATACGTACAATGAAGATGCATTAAAATTCCACTTGAATTTATATGGATTACTTGCCATGCACTATGATGAAACGGCAGTCGTTCCACTTGATTTTACAACTCGCTTGAAGGCTTTGAAAGATGATGTAAATGCTGAAGTCTTTGAAAAAGCGGAAGTATCTTCAGAGGAGCTTGTAACCGAAATCGATCGCGTAATTGCAACAGCAGAAGAGGTAAATGCACGCGTTGCAAAAGTGAATGAAGACTATTTAGCTGCTCTAACAAAAGGAGATTCTGATACAGCGAAGAAACTGTATGAAGAAAGTCGTGATCTAAATAGTGGATTGCTTGCTGCATTTAAATATGCCGAGGATCAATTTGTCCGCTTAACATGGGAAGATGAACCGATTTTCCCTCACAAACATGCACAAAATAATTTGGATAATTTAACATTGTCCATTGATGCATTAAACGAAGGCGATATCTCTTCTGCTCTAGATGAATATCTATGGGCAATCGATAACAACTGGTACGCATATGATTTCGATAAGGAAGTATTCGATTACTTTACAGACTACGTACTAGAAGCTCCAAAAGAAAAACTAATGTGGGGTAACGGTAGAATTGTTGGTCACGAAGATTTATTTGACACAATCAATTCTCTACAAGAAAAAAGCGAACAAGCTAATGCTGATGTAACTGCAGAGCTTGAGAAGTTAAATGGTGCTCTAGAAAGACAAAAAGAGCTACTGAAAACTACGGTTGCCGATGAAACTGCAAGCGTGAAAGAGCTTGGTTCGATGTTAACTGAGTTAAAATAATAAACATAGAGCCCCTATTTGATTAGGGGCTCTATTTTTGGGGGATCGTTGACCAATTTTTATATTTTTAATCTCCATTGTTTCGTCTATGCTCATAAATTAAGCACCCAACATTTAGTTAGAAGCTCTTGTCATGATTAGTTTAATTGTCGCAGCACGGATTCATTTAGAAATGCTTGAATATCCTCCACTGCTTCGCGGTAATACGTACTGTAATTTCGCTTACTAACATAGCCCAGATGTGGTGTAGCCAGTACGTTTGGTAGATTACGGAATGGATGACTTTGTGGAAGTGGTTCAATTTCAAAAACATCTATTCCTGCCCCTGCTATCCAGTTCTCTCTTAGTGCTTTTATTAATGCCTCTTGATCGACAATAGCTGCACGAGATGTATTGATAAGATAAGCGGAATTTTTCATAAGCTGCAGTTCCTTTGCATCTACAAGTCCTTTTGTTCGATCACTTAGTACAAGATGAATAGAAACAAAATCACTTGTTTCTAGCAATTCCTCTTTAGATGTGGCTAATAATACCCCGTGTTTCTCTGTTTGTTCTTTCGTTAAGTTTTGACTCCATGCAATAACGTCCATACCAAATGCCTGGGCTATTACTGCCATACGGCTCCCTATTTTTCCTAGTCCTAGTAGACCAAGACGTTTACCATATAGATCTGCTCCAACAGTGCTTTGCCAAGGTCCATTATTTCGTAATGCTTTATTTTCTGTTGTAATTTGTCGTGCAAGATTCAATAGCAGAGCCCAAGTTAGCTCAGTTGGTGGTTCTGACATGCTCGCGGTACCACATACCGTTACACCGTGTTTTGTTGCAGCGGCAAGATCTATTGCTGCATTTCTCATACCAGATGTGATAAGTAATTTGAGATTTGGCAGTTTTTCAAACAAGGATGCAGTAAAAGGCGTTCTTTCACGCATAATGACGACAATTTCAAAATCACTAATAGCCTTCACCAAATGTTCTTCACCTTCAAAATGATTGCTGAATGAATGCACGTCTATCTTATCTGAAACACTGGACCAGTCAGCTAACTCTACTGCTATATTTTGATAATCATCTAATATTGCACACCGAAGCTTCATCAAATATTCTCCTCCTCATTATTTCAGGTAGTCAACCATTATTTGCACGATCAATAGAACTGTTACTACTCTCAGTAGCGGCTTAATATGCTGAGATTTTAATTTCCGTGCTAAACGTACCCCTAACTGTGCCCCCACAATTGCTCCGGCCATTAATGCAATGGTCAGCGGCCAAATGATTTTACCAGTTGATATATACGTAATGGACGCTCCAAAGCAACTTGCAAAAACACCAATTCTGGATAAGCCTACCGCTCGGATATACGCTATTTTTTGACTAGCATACATATACATTGCAAGCGTGCTGCTCCCCGGTCCAAACATCCCGTCATACATACCAATTCCAATTAATGCCGGACCAATTTTTTTATTGATATGCAATGATTCAGTCCCATCAAAGTTTCCGCTACTCATAAAAGATGTAACGAATGCAAAGCTAAGTAATAATATTGCAATTATTGTCAGCACTTGCCCACTTAACAAAGAGGCAATCAGCCCACCTAAGACACCACCACCTAAGCAAAATGTGATAACCGCCAATGCTTCTTTCCCGGAAACTTCTTTCCGTTTAAAAATAACAAGGAAACTAGTTAAAGAACTAACTGTATTGGAGACTTTGTTTGCTCCAATTGCCGAATGCACAGGCAAACCCATGAGTAACATTGTTGGTAAGCTGATAAGTCCTCCGCCCCCCACTAATGTACCAACAACATTCCCAGCAACCCCGACAATAAAAAAGAGGAATAATTCCATCAAAAAGCCTTCTTTCTTTTCGTACTATGTGTAACTTCAGCATACTCCTCTAAGCGTAATAAGTAAATTCGATAGTAATTATAGTTTGCTATTTGAAATACTTATCATTATGGAAAAGTAGAACATGAACACGTCGAGCTCTCTGATGACTTGTCTCATGGATCAGAAGCTGGCCTATTAGGTTTCGTCTTGAAGTATAATTTTAAGGATTCACACGAAGCATATGCTTATTACACATATGATCAAAATGAAGAAGCGTTCAAAGAGTGGTAACGATTAAAAGGGAAAACGATGCCTGGTATGAAACGACTATCCATCAAGACGCGATATCTACAGGCAATATCCACCATAGCGGCAGTCTAGAAATAGGGCCTGATGTTCTGCATTATGTAACGATCGGTGATGCGGGAAATCCTGATCATGCTCAAGATGCTAATTCTCTTAACGGAAAAATTTTGCGAATGAACGAAGATGGTTCCTTCGAAAATTTCTCCAGTGGACATCGAAATTCACAAGGACTTGCATGGAACGATGATAGAATCCTTTTTGAAGCAGAGCATGGTCAATCTGCTAATGACGAAATTAATCGTATCGAACATGGAAGTAACTATGGTTACCCGATCATACAAGGAACAGAAAAAAAGAAGGACTAGAAATGTCTATCATAACTTCCGGGGATAATGAAACCTGGGCTCCCTCTGGCATCACATTTCATAAAGGAAAACTGTATGTTGCAACTCTACGCGGTGAAGCAATAAAAGTAATGAATGTATCTACAGGAAAAGTGGAACGCACTATTAACGGATTTGAAAGAGTTCGAGATGTCTATTCTGATGGGGAGTCACTATATTTTATTACGAATAACACAGATGGTCGCGGGAAACCTAGCAAGGAAGACGACGTATTGTACAGATTGAAAGAATACCCCCCTCTAACAGGGGGCAATCTTTCGTTTGTAACGCAATGAGCTAACATTGTCTTCAGCATTGCTTTCATAAGCCTGTTTTTCCAGTTGAAAAATGAACCCTCTTGCTTCATAAAATGGTATAGCGAGATTATTTCCTTTTGCTATAGACACCCATTGTTCTTGTGCTTTGTATTGTATACGCTGAATACAAGTAAAATAATGAAGTAACTTTGTACCAATACCTTGTCCACGTTTTGTAGGATCTAAATAAAGTACATATATCTCCGCTATACCTTCTTCGTCTACTCCTCCGCCTATTGTTCCTACAATTTGATCGTTCAGCAAAGCAACGTAATATCCATTCCACTCTAGACTTGTAGCTATGATTTCATCTTGAATTCGTGCTACTGTATAGTATTTCTTAATAATTCTTTCTATGTATTCTGTGGTGTATAACTCTTTATATGTATTCCACTGAGCCGCCACGCACACATCCACAATACCTTGTTCATCTCCAGGACGTGCTTGTCGGATTATTAGTTTATCTAGCTTCAGGCACATAGCAATCTGTATACCCGATCTTCCGGTAAATCGTTTCCCTTCATCTATAAACCCAGCTTTAATATATAGGGACTGTGCTGCTTTATTCGCTTCATTAACACCTAGTACGATTTGCTTTATTTGAGGAAAATGGTCTTTTATATAGGGTGAAAGGAGAGCCATTGATGACTTAGCAATCCCTCGGCCTTGATATTCGGGATGAATCGAGTATCCTCTTAGTAAAATGCTATCTTGCTGATCGGTGTAATGGAATTTATCATCCCCCGTATCTAGCACAAAAAATCCTGCAACTTGTTCCTCTTCCAATATAATTATAGGCGTGTATGTAGAGATGTTAGTGCAGCGTTCTAATAGTTCAAGTGGATGACCAGTAAATCCTAATTGTTCTTCTGTTAGCGGATAATCTTCTAATGCAGTTCGAAAGTTTTCATCATATGCTACAAGTTTTATCACCATAATTCCCCCAATTATTGGTTTTATATTAGCATAACACAAGTTTTCTTTATAATCTGATAAACTAATGATACAAAAGGAGCTGAGGGGTATGAAAATTGCAATTATCGGTGGTGGAATCGGAGGGCTTTGTGCTGCCGTAACTTTACAAAAACAAGGGTTTTCCGTAAATGTATACGAAGCAGCATCGAAATTTCAACCCGTTGGCGCAGGTATAGGAATTGGATCGAATGCTATGCAGGCTCTTATGAATATTGGTGTCGGTGAAAAAGTTTTTACAAACGGAAACGTTTTACACACGCAAGTTTTTCTAAATGCCAAAGGTCGGAAACTAAACTCCATCGACTTTTCTTTATTTAAAGAAAGATTTGGCCAAGAGAATATTACCATTCATCGAGCCGACTTACATCGTACATTTCTAGAAGCACTCGAACCAAATACGGTTCATTACAATAAAAAATGCGTGAATGTGACGGATTATGGAGACCAAGTAAGTACTTATTTTGAAGATGGAACAGAATTAACTGCAGACTTAATTATCGCAGCAGATGGCATTAACTCGCCTATTCGTAAAAAACTTGTTCCAAATTCCGAGACGCGTTATTCCGGCTATACATGCTGGCGTGGGATCACAGAAAACAAAGGAAAAGTAGATCAGTTTACCTCTACTGAAATTTGGTCAACGAACGGTCGATTCGGTATGGCTCCGATGAATGATGAACGAGTCTATTGGTTTGCATGTATTAATGCGCGAGAGAAAGATTTGTTTTATCAACATATCGAAAGAAATGAAATCGCCAACCTATTTAATAGTTTTCCAAAAGTAGTACCCGAACTAATCAGAGAAACACAACCTGAACATATTCTTCACCATGACATATACGACATCAAACCTTTGCGCCACTTTATCTTTGGTCGTATTGTATTACTCGGGGACGCTGCTCATGCCACCACTCCAAATATGGGACAAGGCGCAGGCCAAGCAATAGAGGATGCGATTGTGCTCGGAAACGCATTTCAGCAGTTCACTGACATTGAGAAAGCACTTGCCTTCTACGAAGAAAAGCGGGTAGCACGTACTGCAAAAGTGATTAATCTATCTCGGCAAATCGGCGCAGCAGCTCAGTTTCGTTCCCGCTCACTTGCCAGTACTCGTGATTTTTTGTTCCCATTTCTCCCATCTAAATTGCTATTACGCCGTTTAAAGTTTTTATTCGATGTGAAGTTAAAATAAAAGTGCCTCGCTTCAGAAGGCACTTTTATTCAATAAAATTGTAATCCATCTTTATCTATCACATTGATATGTTTTGGGACTTTTAAGTAAATATATGTGTGACCTATAACACGTCTTTGCTCCCTGGCATCCAAATTATTAACAGTTGAAAAGAACGTTAGTTCATTTGTAAAACGATAATATGTTCTTTCTTTTTGAGGAATGGCTGTCAATATTATTTGATTGTCTTTTACTTCAAGAGTTGGTAATGGAATTTCCTTTCCCATGTTTATACCACCCATGTATGAATATGTCCTATACATTTTAGCTTCCACCAATTGTTCTTTTGAATCCGTCCATTCGATGTTCATGAGTACATCAGAGCCGTTTAAAATTACTTCCAATGAATCTCCTTCTAATTCTTGTGTCCATTCTTCTATCAAAAATTTGGAATCAAGTTTACTTTCCTCATTGTTTTCAAAAGCTTGCTGAAATACATTATTTTTGTTTATAAAGGTTGTATATTCTTTTGAAGTCAACGCTTCCTCCCCATTTGTTTGAGTGGCTTCATACACAACAACTGCCAATAAGAGAACAACTATATAAATACAAAGTATCCACTTATTCGATCGCTGCGCCCAATTGATACGATTCGATGTGCTCTTTGCCAGCCGAAGTAGCCGCCATATAATGAAAAGTATACCGAGTATAGGCAAAATGGATAAAATACCAAAGTTACTCATCGTCTGACCTCCAATCGATAAGAGCTGAGCATCGCTAGTACAAAGAAAATAATGGCTACACAAACAAACTTGACATTCAAAACGAATAAAGAGCCATTATCAGCGAATATGAATTGAAGAATCATTTGACCTGTCTTTGTAGTAGGTAATGTAATAATTAAAACAATTAACAAAAACATATACGCCCTATGAATATAAACGAGTGTTCCCCATAAATATCCTCCTGCAGAAATCATTAGTATTAGACCTACCATTAATCCCATACTTGCAATCGAACTAAGCGGATCATCTATAATACTTCCACTTTTCACATAACCTACATCGTTAAAAAGAGGTACCACGAGGCGTAAAATATAATGAGATAAAAAAGTTGTTACACCTGCAAATACACTCATTATAATAAGCACAATAATATTGGATAAATTATTGCTGATACCATTTGTGACAAACGAAAAATTGGTATTTCGATATCCTTTTGTTGTAATAACATTTCCCAAAAATAAGGCCCAAATCGAAACAAATATTATAACAGTATCTGCTGTAATCCACACAATTTGAAAGTCTGTATTGTTAAAATTCGTACTCATAGAACTTGTTCCATTCATTGAGAGTATAAGTCCAAGTATCTGCACTACAATAAGCGATACGAGCGTACCCAAATACGCATTCACCTTAAACTTCACTTGCGTCCAAACCACTTCTCCTAAAGTGCTATTACTTAAAAACATCATCGATTCCCCCCTTCCGATCACTCGTCACATACATACAAACATCACTAGCAGTCACTGGATGAATCTTTACTCCCTCTATTGCAGGCACGTCTTCCGTTCTAATCACTACATACTTCCGCTGACTATCCATTTGTTTCGTATGAAGAATTTCCTTCCCGACAGTCATCTTTTCTACTACATCAGTTGGTCCTTGAAGCGCAACTGCATAGTCTTTTATTTCTTCTAGTGATTGATGAAAAATAACTTTCCCTTTATGAATAAGTAAAATATCCTCCAACAAATGCTCCATTTCAGCTAAATGATGGCTAGAAATTAGAATCGAGCGAGGATGCGCTATATAATCTTTCAGTAACGCTCGGTAGAAATCTGATCGAACCGCTTCATCCATCCCATTCGTAGGTTCATCAAACATTGTCAACTCACAACGTGTTGCCAGCCCAAAAATCATATTAAAAGTTGCCCTATTACCTTTAGATAATCTGGAATGCAGTTGTTTTGGATTCAATCTAAAATATTTAAATAAATTATTCGCAAGCTCCGTATCCCATCTTTTATAAAAATCCGGTGCCACCTCTAATATATCTGCCAATGTTAATGAATCCGGAAAGCTCATTTGATCATCTACTAAAATGCTGTTGGCTGATACACGCAAATTATTAAATGGGTTATTCGAAAACACTTGAATATCCCCAGAACTTTTTCTAATAAAACCTGCTAAGATTTTTAACAATGTGGTCTTCCCAGCACCATTACGTCCGATTAAACCGGTAATTTTTTTCTCTTCTAACTGAAATGTAATATCTTCAAGTGCATTCAATCGCTTATAACGCTTTTTTAGATTTTGGCAATCAATAATTGTCACTTTTGTTCCTCCTCACATTTCTTTATTAGCTGAATTAGTTCCTCTTCAGTCACAGAAAGCCGTCTTGCTTCATGAACAAGCTCTCTTGCCATTCGTGTTAAAGTTTCGTTGCGTCTCTTTTCAAGAATCATGTTTTTCGCTTCTGGCGCTACGAACATGCCTAATCCTCTTTTCTTATATAAAATTTGTTCTTCTACAAGTATCGTTAAACCCTTTGCTGCTGTAGCGGGGTTAATGTTAAAGAGCTCTGCTAATTGATATTGCGAGTATACTTTTTCATCGCTAAGAAATCGGTCGGCAATTATTTCATTTTCAATCCATTCCGCTATTTGCATATAGATGGGTTTCGTGCTATCTGTATTCAAATCCAATTAGCTGTCCTCCTTTCTATGATAATCAGTACATTAGTGTTGTAATGTAGTATATATGAATTTCACAAAAAAGTCTATCCTATTAATACAGAAAGCCACATTCCTAAGAATGCGCTTTCTGTATTAATATATAGCTGTCTTGGGTTCTTACACATTTAGCATGTTTAAAACATCTTTTATCCAAAGGTAAATCCTATTTCCTAAGAAAAATTTCAATGCTATTATAAGCACAAAAATCATTACAGTAACAGATACTCCAACAATGCTTATTGTTTTACTACTCATTTACATTTCAAACTCCAGCTCAAAGTTCAAGTTAACTGGCTTATTAGGCATATTTTCAGGCATCATCAAATTCGTTAAAGGTGTTTTTTCATCTACTTCGACCAAAGTAAATTCATCCATCCATACTTCTCCAGCACCTTGAAGCATAACACCGAAATAAATAGCACTTGCATTTACTGGAACGTCTAATACGACACAATAATGATTCCAACCAGTCGTACCTTTAATAGGACGATTTTGCATATTATCAAATTGCAGAGTATCCCCATCTTTTCCATCTACTCTCATCCACAATCCTGCTGAATTCTCCACATCTTTCGTTTGAATAAAACAGGACAACTTCACGCGCTTTCTAAGCCATTCTTTCGCATTGAACTGCTGCATAACTGTACCGAACTCATCTTGCATAACTTGTCCTCTAGATCGTAATTGTCCAGATGCATTTCCTTTCAGAACATTTTCCAAATCTCTTTTCATTTCATAACGCTCACTATTCGTACCACTTAAAAACCAACCTTCCATCTTCTCTACCTCCTGCTGATTTTCTTCTTGTAATAAGGTTCGCATTAGCCTTCGATACTTTCCTGGCGGTAATCCATACACCTTGCGAAATGCTCTTGTAAAAGCTTCCTGTGATTCAAACTGATAACTAAATGCAATGTCCAATATTCGAGTATCACTGTAAATAAGTTTGGTGGCTGCACTCGTTATCCTTCTTTGTCTTACATATTCATGAAGTGACATGCCAACATGCTCTTGAAACATACGGTGAAAATGATAAAATGAATATCCTGTAAATTGAACAATTTCTTCATTTTTTATGGACTCGTCTATCTTTGTTTCTAACCAGTTTACTGTCTCTTGAATGATATTCACTGGCCCATGCACCTCCTCTATACTTATCTTAATAGTTCTATTTATTGTTATTTTGATATTTTTTGCGAAACTCTGTATTAATATAATTAGTATAAAGGATTTTTCTAGTTTATAGAGAATTTGTATTAGAGAGGTGAGGTTTTGTAAATGAAGATTGGACAAATTGCAGTTAATGTAGAAAACGTGGAACGTGCTGTCGAGTTTTATCGAGATGTATTGCGATTGCCTTTACTATTTGAAACGAACGGATTGGCGTTTTTCCAGTGTGAAGATACTAGATTATTATTGAGTAGACCAGAATCTGAAGAATTTAATCATCCAAGTTCTGTATTGTATTTTAAAGTAGATAATATACAAACAGAAGTAGTTCGAATAAAAGATGCAGGAGCAACATTCTTAGACGAGCCACATATGGTTGCTAAAATGGGAGATACCGAAACTTGGATGGTATTTTTCAAAGATACTGAAGGCAACACCCATGCTTTAATGAGTGAAATATCTAGTTAAGGATCCCCTTTTTTATGGGGGATTTTTTGTTTTATAAGTAGACTTTTTATTGATCCGATCGATTATTCTTTAAGAAATTAAACATATTAATAATATAATCAAATGTTAATTTATTTTACAACATAATTTGATATCAAAATTCAATTTTGCTTGATATTATTGATGAAAAGTGTCGTTATTTCCTGGGAAATGTCGTTTCTAAGTAAGTCTATATATGATGGCTGTTTTTCTAAGAATATAAAAAAAGTCGCTACCGTTTTCTCGGTAACGACTTTAATAT
>NZ_JAPNOZ010000010.1:0-341560 GCF_029955155.1 Psychrobacillus sp. NEAU-3TGS
CTCACTTTGTTTTGCTGGCATCATCATTAAATGATGTCAAAAAAATGTATTGCTATCAAGCTAACCGAGGTTAGTCTTTCAAGCTGTATGTCTTAACGTTTTGCATGTTCAGTTTTCAATGTTCATTTTTCGTAACCGATTATTCAGGGCAACTTTTATATGATAACAAGTTCAGTTGTCGTTGTCAACAAATTTTAATGTCGTTTTTAAAAATTAGTAATTAAAACGACAGGTGATTATCATACCACCCTCTAAATATTATAGCAAGTTTTTTCTCGAAATTTCTAAAAAAATTTCGAACAATTGATTTACCGAAAATTATATATAGAAGAAACTCATTTCATGTATTTCCTCTTACTAAGAAGAGGCCGACCAGATGTTACAGTAACAGAAGAGTTTAAGATCCCCTAAGACCGTGGTAGTTATAAGTACATCTTCAAAATTTAAGATTGGAATTTCTTTTATTTTTCACTCTATGATATCCACATTTATTAAAACCCGAAAAATCTTAGGTGATTCACTAGAGCTTGATGGATATTGTGAGTTACCAAATCAATTAAAAATTGCTTTTGAATATCTAGGAGAGCAACATTATAAATTTAATAAGTACTTTCATGGCAATGCTGATGGATTTATGAAACAAATAATTCTCGACTTAGAAAAAAGGCATCGCTGCAAGGAGTTAAACATTCATTTAATTGAAATCCCCCTACAATCATCCCGAAGAATTAAGTGATTTTATCAAACATGAATTAATTAAGCGTAACATCCCTTATAACGAGAAGATAGAAATTAGTACGGACTTGGTTTACAGATCTAAAAGTAAAATAGCTTATCTGAAATCTCTTGCAAAATTGAATAGCGGCGAACTCCTAACTAACCATTATGAGCATTATTTGACCAAACTCGACTTCAAGTGCCACAAGGGCCATACTTTCCAACTAAAACCTTATGATTTAGAAGTACTCGGTAAATGGTGTAAACATTGCAACTCTGAGAAACGGCGTCAAATACATTTTGAAGAATTACTTAAAATCGTTCATGAAAGAGAAGGAACTTGTTTATCTAATGAGTACATTGATTCAAAAACACCTTTAGTTTTCCGTTGTAAGGAAGGTCATAAATGGCATACTATACCATACGTAATAAAAAAGGACATTGGTGTACAGATTCAGATATCACGATTCATTTAGTATGATCTACTGGCATAGATGTGATTATGCTAAGCGATAATAAGAAATTTATGCATAAGTTTATATTTAGATATAAATTTCAATTTTATTGCGATAAATTTGCGACAAACCAAAAATCCATAAAAAAACACCCCAACCATTTCTGGAAGGAGTGCTCTATAAACCTTGCTATAATAAGCTTTTAAATAAGCCGCCTTTGCCGTATTTTATTAGAAAGTTTTAAACCACCACTCCTCAAAGTGGGTGTTCGCAAAAGCTATCTTGCATGTCCTTATTGTCAAAAGAGAATAAGGCCTGTCATTCCAGCTTCTATATAAAACTCCCTGTTACAGCATAAAGGTTAAAACTTAATATCCATACGTACAATGCAGCTCGTATTTATATAATAGACCTATTTCCTGCGAAAATCAACGGAAATGATTGCCACAGATTTTACTTTTAATTAATGTGCATCTGGGAATACTCTTTTTACCGTATCCGAAAACTCTTCAAAAAATCCTTCTACAGGTTCATTTGCTCTAATTTTCTCGCCGTATTCATTAAATTGTTTAGTGAAATCTGGATTTGTTGTCACGTACACATTATTAAAGTTTGCATTTGCCGCTCTAGCCTCATCTGCAACTTTATTTTCCAATTCTTCGCTCGCGTCTACCCCATCTTTCAGGTCAACAGCTACATAAGCATTGTTATCTGTTACAAATACACTTGCACCTTTTACTTCTTCCATTCCTTCGATTTTGTCAGCCACATCATCCGCTAGCTCTACTTTATGACCTTCGTGACCATTTGTATCGTCCGTGTCGGTATTAACAGTATCGGTGTCTGTATTGATGTTTGTATCCGTCGCATTATCCGTTGTAGTAGCGTTATTGTCAGCAACATCATCATTTTTGTTATTTGTTCCACACGCTGCTAATGATCCAACCAGAAGCATCATCATAGAAATTTGTAGCAATTTGTTCATATTAAATCCTCCTTTTAATCTAATTACTCGAGGATAGTGTGCGTTGTTTTTTACTATTTATTCATTACTTTTCTAATATTGGAGGGTAAAATCGAGCTTTTTTCATCGTGGAATAATGAGCTATGGGACGCTTCATACTAAAATTCTCTTTTAAATAGGGAGCCATTGTATTCTCATAAACAAGCCCATTTACATTTTGCAGTTTCCAAGGAGTATGGGATATCTCTACTCGGAACAATCGTCCTTTTGTTTTCGTCCATAGACAGTACCTTTCTGTAAGCCAAGTATTGAGCCGAGTGCTTTCCAAAGGTTTAGCGTTCGGTTTGAATGTAGTAAGGATACTTTCATTTGGGCGTTCGTATTTGCTGTAAAGTAAAAATGTTTTTTTATGTTTTTTAAAACTTATTTTGGCATTACGATACGGTAAAAAACCACCCAGGTTCGCTAATTCCACAACAAAGGGATGATTAGCATCTAAACTGAAGAAATAAACTCCTTTTTTTCCTTTATAAGTAACGTATGTTCGAATATTTAGTTCTAAATAAGATTTGAACCCAGGTAAAGGAGGGATGAATCTTGGGCGATTTCCTTTCACTTGGAAAAATACTACTCCAATCCATGCTTGATGATTATATAAATCCATTTCGAGTTCGGCGGGGATATATGTGCGTACTTTCTCAGGAGAAACTGGCCAATGCAGAAATAATACATGATGCCATTCCTGAGTCATGATCCAAGTTTTTTTCACATGAAGTTTCTCCTTTCATTTGAGATAACACGCTTATAGTGCCCTATTTTTTATTCCTCAAACCCAAAAACCCCTTTCAATTAAAAAAGGGGTTGTAACTTGTTCCTCTATGCATTTAAATCCTTACCGAATATAGAAACACTTTGTCGATTGACTACAAATTCCTGTCCATCCCATTTCCATTCATTTTGAACGTATCCCAGTGCATCCGCGTGATATCTACCTGCAATTTCTTGATAAGACAGTAGCTCGTAAGTGCCATCCCTTGCATAATCAACCGGATATAAACCACTAATCGGGTCTACCCATCCTTCTATCGGTTCTTTTAGCGTACCGTCCTTATTATAAATTTCCGATAAATACTCTTCTCCTTTGTACATTAAATCTAGTGTGTATTCCTTCTTTGGATTCGAGCTATTTACTGTTACTTTATAATGGTCTCGGTAGTTAACTTCATATTTGGAATGCTCATTATATACATCGGTATCAAATATTTGTTTCATTTCCCCATCTAAAAATGCAAATACATATGCATAAATCGTTCCGCCACTTCCGCCAGTATCGATTACTATTTGTATGTCATCTACATGATTTCCAGTAAAATCACCGAGAAAAATAGTTGGGTTATATCCCATATTTTCTTTCAAAGGAATACTTTCATACATATTCGTTTTTCCATTTAGTATTACAAGGGTAATGTTTTTCCAAAGTGGACTTCCCTTTGTCATTTCCCCGGATAAATAGACAGTATCCTGGACTCCATCACCGGTTACATCTCCCATCGCCCAATCTATTACAACTGGTCTATCTGAATTTGTTGTCCCCAGGTGATTTAAAATTTCTTGTCTTTTTTCTGTCAGCACTTCTTTTGATGGATAAGGAGTAGAAAAAGATAGAGCTTTATCAATAGAAGCTAAAGCTTGATCGAGCTCTCCCGCTTTCATTTGAGCATCAGCCAAGTAGTACCAGTAATAAGAATAATCATTTGTTTGTAGTAGCTTTTCATAATAGGCTGCGACTTTTTTAAAATAATAAGGATAGACATCTTTTGTCTGTACAAGATTATTTTTATCGACCCGATAAACTTCCACTTTATAAGCTTCCCCAGTATCATGCGTCCAAATAGCAAATTCATACTTGCCGTCTTTGTTCATATCTTCTACTTCCAACTTACTATAGACGATATCATTTGTAGGTAACCAGACAAAACCATTATTTGTCCATTGCAGTAAATTTAATTGGGACCATATACTACCTTGTCGCCAACCAATGATTAGCGTATTTATACCAGTATCTGTGAGTGGTAAGGCTACTAAATCTGAAATACCGTAACCACTTCCACTTAAAATAATTAATGGCTGCCACTGATTGTTTCTGTTTTTTAATATTAAAATATAGTTTTCCCTTGATACTGGAACGCCCCGATTAACTCAGCCACCTGATCCCCATCGATATCTGCTACTATCACTGCTGGTTTCTTTTCAGGTTGTTGCAATTCTAATATAGTTGCAGTTTGCGGCAAAAATTGCTTAAACATCTTTATATAATCGTTCATCATACACTCCTTCTACACATCATATGCAGAAATTTGGGCAAATGTGGCCTATTCGTTTAAAAATAAAGTGATTGATCTTTTCATTAGAATTAATGGTACAAATTAGACTTAGCCAAACCATAAAGATACATCTACTAGTAGAGCAGACACTACTTTCCACCCTTGTATACCAAGATATATAAGGATTTTTGTAACATTTGTAATCAAACTGTAAAGTTCCTCGACAAACCTTTTAGTGGCAAGGCTTCCTTCCTGTCACATTATCACGTGGAATAATCTACCTAAAAGTAGTCATACTTTTACATGCTAAAATCAGTGCAGTGAAAGCCACCAATAAAAATTCAGGAGGGACATAATGAAAAAAAAATTCGTCACAACTACATTATCAGTCGTAATCGGTTTTAGTGCATTAGGGGTTTCTCCTACTGTTATTCATCCAATAGAGGCTTCAGCTGCAGCCGTTAATAGTCAGCATAACCAACAAGCAGTAGAAGCAAAGGCCAATCAATTAATTCAAACAGCTAAGAGTTTAATAGGCAAAGCTACTTATAGTAATACGGTGTACAAGGATACATATCCTTACAAATTTTCATGTGCAAGTTTTCTAATGTACATTTTCGAGAAAAATGGAGTAGACCTTGGAACGTATAATGAAGATTATATGATGAAACAAGGAACAGCCGTTTCCAGAACTCAACTACAAAAAGGGGATCTTCTTTTCTTTGATAGCAGAGGTGGTAAAGTGCCAAATCACGTTGCCATGTATATAGGGAACAATAAAGTCATTCACATGGCAGACCCAAAACAAAATATTGTTATTTCAGACTTAAACAGTAAGCCATATTATAAAGATAACTATATTACAGCAAGAAGAGTATTACCGACTCTACTTCCTGCAAACCCTGCAACTAAAGGGGATAACATCGTTGCAAAAACGATCAGTTTAAAGAGTAAGGTGAAGATGGGTAATGTCAATAATGCTGCAGCATTACGTTTCACTGCTACTGGATTTGTGGATTATGTATACAAAGCAAATGGTGTTAAATTAGGGACAACTAATATGAAAGAACTTATGAAAAAAGGGACAACCGTATCTCGCTCCAACTTAAAGAAAGGTGATTTAATTTTCTTTAACAGTACTAAAGGATCTAAAACACCAACTATGGTAGCAATTTACGCGGGTGATCATCGTATCATTATTCCAAATTCAAAGGGAGTTATAACAAGAGTGCTATTTGTTGATTATTATAATCAGCATTATATAACAGCAAAACGCGTTCTTTAAGTCACTATAATATAAGAGGGAAGGAAAGTGGTCCGCCACTTCCCTTCCCTCTTTTTCGATATATTAAAAGCTGTGAAAACAAAAGAAGTATTTAATGCGTAGTGCCTGAATGCTTCTATTTTAGCATTCTATTATTTTCTTTTATTTTCTTTCAAGCTATTGGCAAATTCAATCATAGATCTGCTCGACATAGGACCTTTTATCAATAATATGGAATTTTCGTCAAGGATAGGCTCTAATACATCAATAACACCTTTGACATCTTTAAAGATATGGACTGTGGCCTCTGTTCCATCTTTCTTTGCTTGGTTTGCTATATCTTCTGCTTTGCTCCCTATTGTGATAAGTGTATGAATGTTTCTTTTTGCAACCATACTTCCAATTTCCCGATGATATTTCTTTTCAAAGTTTCCTAATCGCTTAATATCGCCGAGTACAAGGATGACCTTTTTCCCCTGCCCAATAGAATCTAGCACCTTTAATGCAGCTTCGACAGATGTAGGATTATTTGTCCAAGTATCATCTATAATTGTACTTCCACCTAGTCCATCTGAAAACTCTAAGTGTCTTGTCATATTTTTATAGGTCGCTAATTGGGAAATGGCTTCATTTATATCCATCCCCATTTCGTTTACAGCTGCGATTGCTGCGAGCGCGTTATATACTTGATGTTCACCATATCCTGGTATAAATGCATTATATTTTTTATTAGAAATATGAATTTGAAAATTCATTCCATTATTTGCAAATTTTATATTGGATGCTCTAAAATGAGACTTCTCACTTACTCCAAAATAAATTATTTTTCCTTTAAATGATTGTAAAGGAACTTTTTTTGAATTGGCATCATCGGCATTTAGTATTAATGTGCCGTTTTTCTTTATACCATCCACTATCTCTGACTTCGCTTTTATATATCCTTCCAGATTTCCACAACCATCTAAATGATGAACTCCGATATTTGTAATAATTCCGATTGTCGGCTGATAAATATTGCACTGATGTTTTATATTGCCGGTGTTACCCAATCCAAGCTCAAAAACAGCTGCATTTGTGTTTTCAGCAATACCCATCAAATAAGGTAAAGATTGACGTGGTTCATTTTTGCTGCTAATGGATGCTTGCACATTCCATCTTTTACTTAAAATATGTTTGATCATTTCCTTCGTTGTAGTTTTACCACATGTCCCTGTTATTGCAACTACTGGTATTTGAAATAGATTTCTATAGTAGTCCATAAATTTCCAATACGCTTGTACGAGACTTCTTACTCTTATAACGGTTGTATCCGATAGAGCATTTTTCAATTCTGAGGAAGGCTTATCTGAAATCACAAGAGAAGGTCCCTTATTATTAATTTCCTGCCAATTAATAGAATCACTCCTGCTTACAAACATTAGCGAATTTCGTTTTGTTAGTTCATGCCGATTATAGTAGATAGCATTACTTACATTCCAAAGTTCGGAACCACTTATTAGTTCCCCTTGTAATAAATTTCGGATTTCTTTCACGCGTAAAGGTTTCATAGTACCCTCCTTCCCTCTGTATAGTATGAAATCAGTTTTTAGATGATTAGGTATGAAATGTGCATAGTGTTTGTCCATCTTTTTAAATTTATTTATCACCAATATTTCAGAACAGTATTATTAGTAGCTTGGTGCAGTAATGAATTATTTCTTCTTCCTCAATAATGCAGCTAACTCAATTATAGGTTGGCTGTACATATCTCCCTTAATCAGAACAATTGTATTGGAGTCTACAATGTTATTTAATAGATTTAAAACGAGGACTTCATTCCTAAATGTGTAGACCGGTGAAGTTAAACCTCTTTTTACAGCATGGTCTGCTATTATGCTCGCATGCTCTCCTATCGTAATGAGGACATCCACTCCATTTTGATAAATTAAATCTCCTGCCTGTTCATGAATAATATAACCCCATGAACCTAAATCAGTAATTGTCCCTATGATTGCTACCTTCTTTTTTCCTTTGCCAATTTCATTTAATACTTTTAATGCTGCTTCTAAAGAGGTTGTTGTTATACTCCATGTATCATCTATAATTACAGAGTCATTTATACCATCCACCACTTGCAGTTGCTTATTGAACTTCCGAAATGTTTTTAATAGAAAAGCAGCTTCCGGGATAGTTACTCCCATTTCATAAACAGCCGCAATAGCTGCAAGCGCATTGTAGACTTGATGAACCCCCAGCCCAGGTACATATACTTGATAATTTCTCTTCTTGTGCCTAACACTGAATTCCATACCGTCTTGACAGTACTGAATATTACGAGCTCGAAAATGGCAAGATCTATGAGTCCCAACTTTTATAATTTTCCCTTTAAAGCTACTCATATTAATCTTGCTTGTATTGCTATCCTCCGCATTTATTATTAATATACCCGCCGGATTAACAATTTGTAACATCTCCCCTTTTGCCTCAATATAGGCTTCTAGCGTTTTACAATAATTTAGGTGATGTGCCCCGATATTCGTAATAATCCCTATTGTAGGTTTGAAATATTCTCCTGCTTTTAATACATCCCCTGGTGAACCAACAGCCGTTTCAAAAATAGCCGCATCCGTTTCTTCATCTATGCTTAAAAGATACTGCAAATTTGCCGTTCTAGAATTACTAGTAAGACTTGTAGCTGTAACTATCCTATCTGCCGAAAGAATATGCTTGATCATTTCTTTTGTTGTTGTTTTCCCAGAGGTTCCTGTTATGGCTACCACAGGGATATGAAATAGACTGCGATAGTAGTGAACAAATTTCCAATATGCTTCGTCGGCATTCGTTACTTGGATGACAGTTACATTCTCAGGAATTTCATCTTTATTATATTTCCACTCTGTTGCAAGTACTAAAGGGAAAAACTTTTTAAGGCTTCTCCAGTCGATAATTCTTTTATCTGTAAAAAGTATGGTATTTTGATTTTTTATTTGTTTTAAACGGTATGCTCCATATTTTACTAGCACTTCATCAGAACCTTGCACCAACTCACCAGAGATGATTGCTCTTATATTGCCGACTGTATGGGATTTCATTAGCTTATTCACACTCCTTTCCTCTATATAATATGTTTTTAAACGGAAGTTGACTGGATAAATGGAACATAATTGCGTGATACATAACTATGCCAAAGCTAGAACATGTCATAAATATAGAAAGAAACATATTAATGAAAATTTTGAGAAGGGAGTGAGCCGTTTGAAAGCAATTATTTTTATCAGCACAAACAAATCCGGATCTAGCAGGGAAGCGATTAAAGCAGCCGGAGATTTAGGATACTTTACCATCCTTTTCACAAATAACGAGAAGCAAATCCAACAAAGACAGGAATATACAGACGTCCACAAAATGGTTTTTGTAAACACATACGAGCTAGACGATATGAGAGAAGAAATTTTCAAGTTACAAAAAGTTGGTGTCGATATAAAAATCATCGTTAGTTTTGTTGATCCTTTTGTTCATACCGCTTCTATCCTTTGTGATGAATTTTGTCACAATTATGTTCTGTCTAAAGCCATTGAAATAATGGAAAATAAAGAGGAGACACGGTCGGTTTTAAAAGATCAGCCCTATACCCCTAAATTTTTCTTGATCAACCCAGGCGATTCAATTCCTATAGAAACGATATGTGAACAGTTTGATTTTCCTATTATTATAAAATCACCCAAATCCACCGGATCTAAAGACGTATTGTTAGCCGAAGGAAAAGAACAACTAAAAAAACATATTGAAAATCTTCTAAGTAAGAATCCAGATACCACTATAATGATAGAAGAATATATAGAAGGTGATCAATATTTGGTAGAAGTAATCGTTCACAAACATAAACCACGTATTGTTGGAATTCTTGAACAAGAAATTACAAAGAACAAGCGATTTATCATTACAGGTTATGGTGTGCTTGCAAATGTTCCTTTAACGATTAGAAAAGGAATTGAAAATGTTCTGCTATCCATTATTCAAGAGCTCAATATTGAAAATGGCGCTTTACATTTGGAAATCCGTTTAGCTAAGAATGGTTGGAAACTCATCGAGATTAATCCAAGAATTTCCGGAGGTGCCATGAACAAAATGATTCAAGCAGCATTCGGAATAAATTTAGTAGAAGAGACGCTTAAATTATATTTAGGAAAAAGTCCTGCTCTATTACCGAAATTTAAGAAGTTTGTTTTTACCAAATATGTTATTGCCACAAAGAAAGGAATACTAGCTAAAGTAACTGGTAAAGCGAGGGCTAAAAAGTCTCCGGGAGTCGTAGAGGTTTACGTGAAGCCTAAAAAAGGAACTCTTTTAACGCCACCATTATCCATGGGACATCGATATGCTTATGTAATTGCTGTTGGTAGTAGTTTAGAAGAAGCCAAAAAACTCGCAAATACTGCAGCAGGCGAAATTACTTTCCATTTAGAAGAGGAGTAAAACTAAGAACACCTTACAGGTGCTCTTTTTTTAATTTTATAAACAAAAGTGTAGTTCCTATCTCTGTCCGATGTCGCAAGGTGGAAATATAAATAGAGTAACGAATATTATAGGAATAATACGTGATAAGACAGAGCTATTAAGTGTCTGTTGGGATTTCCGCTACAGGGTGGACGCTTTCCGCGGGCACGGCTTCAATCTCCTCGTCGCTCACCTGGCGGAAAGCGTCCATATAGTAACGAAAATCACAGCTGTCACTAGTCAACACACTACGTCGCACTTTCTCTATACCACGCATCATAAAAAAAGTCATATCTTATTTTACTTAAAAAGTTATTAGCTTGTTTTTCTTAGCCCAAATACAAGAAACCTGAATAACGCTCCTTTAGTCAGAGTGTTATTCAGGTTTCTTTAAGATTATTCTTTAAACGTTTGATCCAAAAACTTGACTGTATCAAACATATTCGTTTTACTTGCTCCTTTGATCAAAATCGTATCGTCTTTCTCCACAATCTCTGCCAATAATTCATGTAATTGTTCCTTATTTAGAAAATGATAAACATTTTTAGAGGGAAATCCTTTTGCCTTCGCTTGAGCTCCAATTTCTTCCGTTCTAAACCCATAGGTGATTAATATATCAATGCCTTTTTCCTGAACGTAATCGCCTACTTTCCGATATTCTTGTTCTCTTAACTCACCTAGCTCTCTCATTTGACCAATAATTGCTATTTTTCGTTGTTTCCCTATATTAGCTAGTACATCCAACGCAGCACGTACTCCTTGTGGATGAGAGTGGACAGTGTCATCAATTACTGTAATGTTGTCCCGACAATTATATATTGTTAATCTTCTAGGCGGTTTTCTAAAAATCAACCCGGCTTTAATTTCCATTGGGGTGAACCCTAAATAGTCAGCCACAGCAATCGCATTTAAAGCATTGTATACATGATGCTCGCCTAAAATAGGGATAAATAGTTCAATTTCTTGCCGCTGCAGTCTCATTTTGAAACTCATACCATTCTCTTTATATTGAATCTTATAGGCCCTGTAGTTAGCTGGTGACTTTGTACTGACCGTCATTATTTTCCCTTTAAATTGCTGAGTCTCCAAATACTTAGAGTTTTCATCATCTTTGTTTACGACGAGGATACCTTCTTGATCCATCCCGTGAATTAGTTCAGATTTTGCATGAGCAACTCCTCTAATATCACTATCAAAGTTTCCGACATGTGCAAGACCGATATTGGTCACTATGCTAATGTTTGGTCTAATAATGCTACAATGTTCCGTGATAACCCCTGGATAAGCCATACCATATTCTAATACTACCGCCTCGTGAGCATCATTAATTTCTGCAGCATGTTTTTTGGTATGCTCCGTTGTATTCCAATAATCTTTGGATTCAAAAATGTTCCACCTCTTAGACAATATCGATGCAAGGAATGCCTTAGTCGTTGTTTTACCAGCGCTTCCCGTTATCGCAATGATTGGTATTTCTCCTTTTTCTTCGATCTTTTTCCTCTTTACTTTGCTAATTTCCTTTGTTATTTTCGTTTGATTTTCTGCTATAAATTTTGCATATTGAATGGAATGGATTACTACATCTAGTTCCAAATAAAAAGCAGGAGGACAGCCTGGACGCCAGTTTACTTCGTAAATCCAAATTTTTAAATTTTCATCTAGTCCAACGTCAATTCCTATTTCATCGATAACTTCTCCATATTTCACCATTTGTATTTCATCTAAATGATTAGCTAACGACAACGAAAAGTGCTCAAGCATCCGTCTAATATCAAATGCTTCTTCCTTAAATTCCTGTAGCAAAAATGGATCTAAATAATTTGTGAAACCACCATTATTAATATTGGGAATGATAGATCCGTTTGGAGCGACTCGTGGATAAATAGTAGTAATCACCCACTTGCCTTCCCCATTTTTTTGTACATGAAGCCTAAAATCATACACTTGACCAGATTTATTGACCGATTGTATATATGGTTGAACTATAAAAGTGCCAGACGATAGCTTATCCTCCAAAAATACATTCAGCTGTTCCCTTGTATAAAATACATTATCTGAGTCCTTCCTCACTTCATAACCCTTTTCTATTTCAGAAATAAAAAAGATTCCTTTCCCCTTTCTTCCATCAATCGGTTTAAGGACAACTTTATGAAAAGAAGAGATGAACTTGTAAAAATTCTCTACATTCTTTACCACTTCAGAGGGGATTAAGTAGCTTGCAAATTCCTTGGCCTCCATTAGGCGCTCAGTGATATTCCACTTATTACCTATTGAGTTTGTAGTAAATGGGATTTCACTTTTCAATTTATCAATGATTTCTTTTGACTTCGCTAATTTTTCAGGGCTCCCTGCATTATAAATAACATCTGGAAAAGGCATGATTTTCTCTTTCCAGCTTCCATTTTCATAAACTTGACCTCGAATAGATCGATTCACAAAATTTACTACACCTGGTGAAAAGTAAAAAAAGTTGACCCCCTCCGCTTTAGCGACTGCAGCATATGCATATGACTTGATGACGGATTTTGGATCTTTACGATGGTGCAGCATTCCTATTGTTGTCATTTAATATTCTCCTTTTAACATTTGTGTGATTATATTTGTATTAAATTCATCCATCTTGCATTGGATACGGACAAACGTTCAGTTTTTTTAGTAAAAATAAAAAACACCCCAAGACTTGTAGGGTGAAGAGGTGCCATTACCATTTCGGCTCAATAATTATTTTTCTTGTTAACAATTCGGTCTCCAATAGTTGTATGGCACAAATACGTGACAAATCAACATTCTTACATATAGATGTTTTTTCTAATCTAACCAAATCACAAAAAGAATTAGAGTAATTCCCCTCAATATCAAGAGGACGTAGTAACGAAATTGTTGTACAACATCTTTCTTTATCGATGGACTCTATTCTAAAATAAATTGTTTCAAAACACTCTTCCCTACTGCTAAAGCTTAATGGGTCCCCTTTTTTGGTTATTAAGAGTAAGGGAATCGTATCGGTACCTGCTATTTTGGCAAGTAATCGACCGAAAAATTTCGTTTGGGAATTATTTAATAAATCCTGGAGCAATTTCAATTCACAGAGTGCATCACATATACATTGGTTACTTTTTATTTCGCTGCTCAATTGATTTTTCAACCCCCTTCCTACTCTTAGTACTTATAATATTACGGCTTGAGAAGGTTACACGGGTAAACAGACTAACTTATTGAACCACTGTTGCTTTCAAAAAGGTTCTAGATAAAATTTAATTTCTTTTGCAGCTTCTAAGGCAATCTCTTCTGCTTGTTCCGCTGTTTCTGAAACAGCAATGACACATGCATAGCGATTTCCCATTGAATATGGGCTCGTTATAATTCTTCCTTCCAGAGGTTTAATGTGAACATGCCTCACACCTTCATGCATTAAAGCCTGTTCTTTTCCGGAAATTTTGAGTAGTTTTCCACGGGAACCTATTGTTAAATATTTGGCATACACTTGCTTTTTCTTCTTTTCTAGTAAAATAGGCTCCTCACCTAAATATATTTTTAAAATTTGTTCTAACAGATTAATCCCGGTTCCTTCTTCGATAATTCTATTCATCTCTCCTCCAGCCATTCTCGGATTTATTTCTATTAGTTTCCATTCACCACTAACAAGTTTCATCTCCATATGACAGGATCCATTCTCAAGACCTATTTCTTCTATAATTTTGGAAATGCCAGCATATAAACTGCGATATTCATCCATATCGACTTTCCCAGGAAAACTATAACCAGTAACGATAAATCTGCCATTGTATAACACTTCCTGCTCCACTAATCCTAGGAACTTAATTTCATTGTTATAAACCAAAATTTCAATAAGATACTGTGGTCCTTGTAAAAATTCTTCTATTAAAAATGGGTAATGTGGGTGATTTTTTTTAGTAACGTTAAAGCATTTACTAGCTTTTCTATCGTTTCAACAAGTAGTACATCCTTTGAACCATTTGATATTGGGGGTTTTATAATAAAGGGAAAGAGGGATTTATATTCTTTTTCAAACTTTTCAAGGGAATCATCTGACCGAAAAATTGTATAAAAGGGGGTAGTCGGAAAGTTCTTTAGTTTTTCCCTTATCGCTATTTTGTTTTCCATTAATATTAAGGAATCGATGGACGTTTCAGCTAGCTCAAAAAACTTTGATATCCTAGCTGCATAAGAAACATATGGATCAATTAAACTGACGCATGCGCAAATATGCTTCCCTTGTTCCATCAGCCTCGTTATTTCTTCCACCATTTGCTGTTCGTCTAATAAATCTTCCATTAGCACAAACTGATCCACTTCCGAGAAATCAGAATTACTCGTGATGCGCTTAGTCTTGTCCGTGCAAAGAACGACACAATATCCCATTTCTTTTGCTATCTTCAGGGCTTCCTTACTTGTTCCATATTTATAACTTCCGATAAATACAATTGTTTTCATAGGAATAGCCACCTATTCATTTATACACTTTTTCTCTATAAAGTATGTATGCAAAACCATTTAGCCACTACATTCGCCTAATAGGATATTTCTTTTCATTAAGTTGTTTTATAGTGGGTTTTATTGTAGTATTAGTTGTTTACTTTTACTATGTAATATAAATAACGGTAGGTGTTTTTTCATCTATTCGTTAGTAGAAAGTCTGGTGAAAAAATTGAATAAGAAAGCACTCATTTTAGCCTCATTTACAGTCTTTATCTGGGGATCCACTTTTGCAGCAATTAGTTCTAGCTTACACGGTGGCTATTCTGCCGGTCATTTGATATTATTCCGCTTTATCATTGCATCCATTATTTTCGCTATAATTGCATGTTGGCCAGGGGTTAGTTTTCGCTTGCCGAAAAAAGAAGATTTACTCAAAATAGCGTTTCTTGGATGGATTGGAATCAGTTTATATCATATATGTGTAACCTTTGGACAACTGACTATTACTGCCGGCACTGCAGGGATGCTAATCGGTTCTGCTCCCATCTTCACAACTATTATCGCAGTGATTGTATTAAAAGAACGTCTCGGAACGATTGGATGGTTTGGATTAGCATTTGGTTTTGTTGGTATTGTGTTAATCGGAATAGGTACTGGAGATTCCTTATTCAACATCTCACCTGGCGTATTTTTAGTTATTATAGCAGCTATTGCAACTTCCATATTTTTTGTATATCAGAAATCATTACTGTTAAAATACAATCCAATTGAGTTAACCGCTTATTTCACTTGGACAGGTACCATTCCTTTTCTTGTGTTTGCTCCAGGATTGCTAGACGACATCGGGCATGCAACTCTTGAAGCAAATTTGTCCGCAATATACATAGGAGTATTTCCAACAGCCATTGCCTATTTAACTTGGGCGATTGCTTTATCGCTAAGCAAAGCAAGCTCCATCTCTAGCTTACTCTATGCAGAACCGGTTATTGCGATAGTGGTCGCTTGGTTGTGGTTAGGTGAACTACCAACCATTCTTTCTATCATTGGAGGATTTATCGCAATCGCAGGTGTATTGATCGTACATTTGTATGGTAGAAGACGAGGTTCTGTTCGAAAATGAAATATAAAAGTGCTAAAGCTCCCGTTTCTGATCCGATTTAGCTTATAGGAATGATAAATGGAATAACGCGCATAATAGGGAAACTGCGTGGTAGAGAGTTGAATGAAGGGACCGCTGGGATTTTAGCTACAGGGTGGACGCTTTCCGCGGGCACGGCTTCAATCTCCTCGGAGCTCACGCTCCTGCGGGGCTTTCAGCTCGTACTGTTCCCGCCGGAGACGCCACCCCTTCGCTACAATCTAATAGAGTTTGCTATTTACTCCATAAGGAGACACTAAATTTAGTACTATGTTGCATTTTCTATGGGTGAAAACCTTTGATTAGTCAGCAAGTTCTATTGATTGAAGCGCAAGGCGGCGACACCTGCGGGAACAGCGGGACAGATGAGACCCCGCAGGAGCGTGCGACGAGGAGGCTCACCGCCCGCCCCGCGGTAAGCGTCCGCCTGGAGCGGAAATCAATTGCCTTTGCCATGTCTCTTTACCGTGCAGTTTCCCTATACCCCGTTTAAAATAAAAATATCCCATCCCTGACGCTACTTGAAAAAGTATCACATGACTAAACCTTTATAGATCCCCATTAAAAAATATTAGGTTTCAGTATAACCTAATATTTTTTCGTTTTATCTATTCTGTGATATTCGGATATTTGAATCACTCGAACGTTTCGCGTATTCAGTTCATGGTAAATTCCTCTACTATCGGTGAAGGAAATATATTGATCTCGCTCCATTTGAACAAGTTCTTCCGCTTTTTCTTGGGACTCTACATGGATGAATCTTCGAATATAATGCTCTTCATCAAAAAAGTAAGTTATTTTGAATTCTTTCACCGCTACTATCTCCTGTTCCATACTATAATCGTTTGACGTTTTTAAGAATTACTTTGCTATGAGGCATACTTGGCATGCTTACCAGACTGTAACTCAAATCTTGCGAGGGAATTTGATAGGATAGACGATTCGCTAAGTAATCCAAGCTTACCTTCATCACTTCAATTGTGACAAATTCTCCTGCACAGCGATGCCCCATCATATAATCTCCACCGCCTTGAGGAACAAAACTAAAAGGACTCCCCTTCCAATCAGCAAACCTTTCTGGATTGAATGTATCAACATCATCCCAAAGCTCAGCATCATGATTTGTTCCATACAAATCAAGCAAGGTTAGTGTTCCTTCTTCAAATGTGTAATCTTTCCATGTGAATTCTTTCTTTACTCTAGCCGCAACTAATGGGAAAAAAGGATAGTAACGTCGAATCTCTTGTACAAACATATGAGCATACCGGTCGTCACTGTTTTTCAACTTTTCACTTTCCTTAGGATTATGATGTATAGCCAACGCCGTAAAATTAATGAATATGGCAATCGCCACAATCGGGCGTAATATATTGACCAATTCCACAGCAGCTATTTCTATATCCAACAATTTTCCTTCTAAGTCACGATGCATAGAAATAGTATATAGCGCAGATTCTTCAGAGCATTTCATCGTTCCTTCTCTTACTTGTACGATCATCTCCTCTATCCACTTTTCCACTTTCTTGCGGGAATGTCGGACTTTCCAATACTCTGGACCTACGGAGATTGGAGATTCAAATAGATTCCCTAACTGATTTGCTCGTTCTAGTACTTCTCTTTCCTCCAATGGAATACCAGCCCATTGGCAAGCTATGCGGCACATAATTTGTTTGCTTTCTTCATAAAGTATGATCTCTTCTTTATGTTCCCATTTTTCCGCAGCATATGCCCATTGCTTTGTAGTAATACTTTTAAGTTCTTCTAGCTTTTCCGGAGTCATTAAGGACATGAACATCTTTTTACGATGCGTATGGGCCTCTCCATCTAAGGTTTGAACCCCTTTTTCACCAAATAATGTTTTCTGCACACGTTTGGGAGCTGCCCCATTTCTTATGAATTTTTCGTTATCATAAAAAACCTCTACTGCTTCTTCTCCGCCCATACAAATTGCTTTTTGCCCTAATAAACGTGTTTCAAATACCTCAGTTACAAAGCTATGTCTTCTATTTGGAATATACATGTATCCTTCTCTTAACAAGCTTAAACTATTATCTATTCCTTCTTCACGCGGTACTTGGCTAGAACCCGTCATATAATCCGTCTCCTTTTACTTCTCCATAGTTTTCTCCTTTCCTTATTCTTCCCTTTTCCTTCCCATTAAAACTCACTAAATAGATATCTGGCGATGAATAACTTCTGCTATGTTAAAATGGATATACTTTTAGCTTGAAAGGAAGAAATGAAATGAAATCACCTTTTACTTATAAACATACAGCTCCTGTGGAAACCGGAAAGCAACCGGGTATCTTTTTATTACACGGCATGGGAAGTAGCGAAGAAGACTTACCACAGCTTGTCAGAAGTTTTGAAGAAAGCCATCACATTTTCAGTTTACGTGGCCCGATTGTTTACAATCCAGGCTATGCGTTTTTTACAATTGCAGAAGTAGGTAAACCCGATCGTGATGTATTTGATAAAGTACTAACTTTTATTCAATCTTTTATACACGAAGCAATCGAAGAGTATGACCTTGATCCAAACGATATTACACTATTAGGCTTTAGCCAAGGAGCCATACTCGTACAATCTTTAGCACTAGTTATGGGGAATTCGATTAACAGAGTTGTTGCATTAAGTGGATACATACCTGCTTTTGTAAAAGAAGAATATAGTAAACGTCCAATCGACCATTTGAACATCTTTATTTCTCATGGGGATTATGATTACGTGATTCCTTCCCAGTGGGGGGCAGAAAGCAAAGATTATTTCGAAGCGCTCGGAGCAAATGTTACGTTTAAAACATACGGGGATGGGCACGGTGTAACACCGGAAAATCATCAAGATTTACTAACATTTCTAAAGGATCAATAATACCAACTTTCGGGACTCTTCTAGAGTCCCTTTTCAATTTCGAGAATAATTATCTGGCTCGGAATTTTCGTATATTTAACTTCTAGCATACACTTGATTCTTACCATTTTGTTTTGCCTGATACAGCCGCATGTCGGCCAGATGAAAAAGCTCATCAAAAGAATGAATGGACTCATGTTCCGTAGAAGAAATCCCAAAACTGGCCGCAATTTGTATAAATTGCCCGTTTTTCACTAATTGTAGGCTTGCTATTGTTTCTTTCAGGACATTCGCAAGTCTCAACGTCTCCTCAAAAGATTCTCTACCGATTATGACAAACTCATCTCCACCGTAACGACCAACAAAGAACCCAGCACTCAAAGTACTTTTACATAGCATCCCTACTTCTCGAATAACTTCGTCACCTACTAAATGTCCATGTACATCATTAACCATCTTAAACCCATCTAGGTCAAATGCTATACAACTAATTGGTGCATTTACATTTTTCAAGTCACTGAACCAACTTGTAGCAAGTTCATTTAAGTAGCTTCGATTGTACAAACCTGTCAAATAATCTAATTCTGCTTTTTTCCGTATCTTGGATAATTGATGCTTTACATTCAGCTTTATAGCCTTAAATTCAAGTTCTCGTTCATTAATCTTCTGCAGCAGTTGGATATACTCTTTTTGCACTTGGTAGGATTGATGGATGTCCTTCATAGCCTCGCTTATTTTCAATCGTTTTTCTTGGATAGTCTTCAATAAATACACATCCTGATAAGTATCTACAATTTCCTTTGCAGTGGAATATGCTTCAAAGGTTTCTTTATATGATCCTCTCTTACTCAGCCAGTCCCCTTTTAACATATGAAACTGTGCACGTTCTCGTATAAAGGATTCGAACACATTTTTCTTTTCCATTTCATCCATCACTAATTTCGCTTCTTCCAGTAGATTCAAGCAAATATACGCATGAGCAATATTAAACATTACTCGTACTTCTAACACAGAAGAATAAGGCTTATGTAGCTTTGCGGCAACAAGCCCTTTTTTAGCATTTTCTAATGCTTCTTCATAAGCATCGAGCTTAATACAAACATGACTATAATTACTATAGGCATTACTCAAAATGTTATATCTCTTTAGTCGCTTCGCAAGTTGCATACTTTTGTTTAAGGTTTCCTTTGCATACTCATATTGCTTATTGAATTCATATAACAAGAACATAACATTATATAATTGCAGATAGTCTGTATCATCCCCATGAACCATTGTAATTTCCTCATACCGTTCCATACTTGCAAAGGCTTCCTCTATGTATCCAATTGAATAATAAGAAGCGGCCTGAGTGATATGAGCAATAAGTATAGATTTGTAATCTTTATGTGCTATTCCAAGCTCTAATAGCTCGCTTGCCAGTTCTATTGTTTCTTGGTATTTCCCGTCAGCTCTTAACTGCGTAACCTCTGCCTGCAAACTGCTTAATACTTCTTTCATGATCACTTTACTCCAATCTTTTCGGGATTCTAGATTAAAATAATATGAATGATACTTAACACCTATTCTATAAAATGTGTTGAACACCCTTTTCCCTATATATCCATTTTTTTATAATCACTTTTTACTCAATTTATTATAACTTGGAAATGTCTAATTATCTAATCATTGTATTTATTCATAAGTGTGAAATAATTTGTCAATAGATTGTAATTTATCATTACTTTTAACATGCCATATCTCTAATTATTAATAACTTTACCGAGTTGCCGATACATATTAAGTGGAAATAATAAATAGTTAGGAATGATTTTATGAAGAAGAGCATCATTTTATATATGGCCATCATTTTTTCGCTTATACTCACTGGATGTTCGAATAAGGAAGAGAGTACAGATGCCAAAGAAAGAGTAAAGATAGGGGTGATGCTTTCAGATGACGGTCTAGGAGATCAATCATTCTCGGACCTTGGATTGATAGGCTTGGAACAAGCTCGTGATGAGTTAAATATATCTTTTGATTACCGAGAAATTCAAAATACAAATACATATGAAAATGGACTGGAAGAGCTAGTTGCACAAGGGAATGATTTAATCATAGGACTGGGCTTTTCTTTACAAGAGGCGCTTGAAACAATAGCTCCAAAATATCCAGATACTATGTTTGTACTTATTGATTCCGTATCAGATGTGCCTAATATTTATAATGTTACTTTTAAAGAAGATGAAGGCTCTTATTTATTAGGAGCTTTAGCTGCACTTAGAACAGAAAGCAATGTTGTTGGATTTATAGGAGGTATGGATACCCCCCTTATTCAAAAATTTGAGAGAGGTTTCACAGCAGGAGTCAAATCCCAAAACCCAGAAGCACAAGTGCTTACTACTTATGCAAATAGTTTTAGCGACGACAAACTCGGAGCAAGTATTGCAAAAGAAATGATTTCTGCTGGAGCTGATTTTATTTATCCTGCAGCTGGATTTACAGGAGTTGGGGCAATTCTAGAAGCCCAGAAAGCTGGTATTTACTCATTCGGAGTAGATAGTGATCAATACTATTTAGCTGAGAACAGTATCGTGTCCTCTATGTTAAAACAAGTAGACATCGCTATTTTCAAGACGATCAAAGAGTTCGTGGAAACCGGGGAAATTTCCGAAAAAAATCAGGTGTTAGGCATAAAAGAAAACGGTGTAAACTTGGCTCCTATTCGTGTCATTAATCTTTCACCCGCCGAACAGAGTAAACTCGATAAACTACAAGAAGATATTTCAAATGGCTCGATTACAATACAATAATAAAAAGCGAGGTGAAATTAGATGAAACTTAAACAAAAAATATTATTGATCTCTCTTATCCCATTACTGCTTTCAACTTGCATTATTGGATATAACATTACTCAATTAGCTTCACTAAAATCTTCTACCGAACAAATCGTGAAGGACTTAGTGAAAGTAGAAGAACTGAATAGCACAGCAAAAAGCCTTCAAAAATCTTTAAGCGCTTATTCTTTAAATATTTCCGAGAGCAATAAAAACGATATAGACGTCGACTTAGCAAATATGCAATCACTCTACGACGCACTAAGCCCCACCTTAACAAAAGAGGACCAGCAAGCTATTTCGAAACAACTTTTTCGTAAATATGAAGAAATTTTAAACGAGACAAATAACGCGTTAAGTACGCAAAATATAGCCGAAATAAAGCGGCAATCTCTTCGAACAAAAGGGATGATAAATGATGTAATCGAACTAAAACGAAGTATTACATCTGAATATCTAATGATGCAGACTGACTTACAAACGAAGATAAATGGAATTATGTCTATTTCAATTATTTTAGTGGCAGTCCTTTTAATTGGCAGTATTTTATCGACTTTCTTCTTTACGAACCGGATTGTACGTCCAATAAAACAAATTACTAAAAGTGCAGAAGAAATTGCAAAGGAAATTTAACTGTCAAACTAGCAGATGTCACAACTCGTGACGAAGTGGCAGCTTTACAAAATTCCTTCCAACAAATGACCATCCATTTAAGAGATGTCATTACCCATGTTTCAGATAGCTCCAGCCAAGTTGCTGCTTCTGCAGAAGAGTTAATGGCAAGTGCAGATGAAACAATGAAAGGAACCGAGCTAATCTCTACTTCCATTCAACTTGTTTCAGATGGAGCGGACCAACAAACCTTCATGTCTGATGAGTCTGCTCGTTCAGCTGAAGAAAGTTTAAACGCAGTCACTCAAATAGCTGAGCAAGCGAATGCAGTCATGGAGCTTTCCGTTTCAACCAATGAAAAAACAAAACAAGGTGCTGAGTTCGTTCAAGAAACCGTCTCACAGATGAAATCGATCAGCACATCCGTTGTGGAAACAGACAAAGCACTTATTATACTAAACGATCGCACCAAAGAAATCGTACACGTATTAAAACTAATTACTGATATCGCAGAACAAACAAATTTACTTGCATTAAACGCTGCAATTGAGGCTGCAAGAGCTGGTGAAGCAGGAAAAGGATTTGCTGTGGTAGCAGATGAGGTAAGAAAACTTTCCGAGCAAACAAGAAATTCTGTTTCAAGTATTTCCGGAATTGCATCAGAAATCGAACTAGATACTAACAAGACCGTTGCTTCGATAAATGATGTGAAGAATAGAGTCAATGCTGGTCTAGAAATTGCCCATCAGACCGAAGAGACATTCCATGATATCCTGGTTTCTGTAGAGCTTGTAAAAGAACAAGTAAGTACTATTACAATAGTTACTAACAATATTAATGATCAAATGCTACAAGTATCTACTCACGCGCAAGAGATGACCAATGTCGCTAAAATAACTGCGGACAGCTCCAATTCCGTTGCAGCTGCTTCCGAGGAGCAATTAGCCTCTATGGAAGAGGTCACTGCTGCGGCCGTTTCCTTAGCAAACCTTGCAGAAGAATTGCAACAAAGAATTTCCAAGTTTACGGTTTAGGGGAAACTGCGAGGTAAAGATGTCCGCCATAATTTCCGCTCCAGGCGGACGCTTTCCGTGGGGCGAGCAGTGAGCCTCCTCCGCTAATGCTACGTGCGGGGTCTCACCTGTCTCGCTAAATCCCACAGGAGTCGCCGCCTTGCGCTTCAATCAATAGAACTTGCTAATAATCTAAAGTAAATCTTATTCAAATATTGATAGGTTTTCCCTATAGAAAACAATCTAGTACGAGATCAAGTACATTATTTCTTAGTAATTAGCAAACTCTACTGGATTGTAGCGAAAGGATGGCGACTCAGCGGGAAAAGCACGAGCTGAAAGCCCCGCAGGAGCGTGAGCGACGAGGAGATTGAAGCCGTGCCCGCGGAAAGCGTCCACCCTGTAGCGAAAATCACGACGGACACCCAATGAAGCCTTACCGCACAGTTTCCCTTAATAGCGATTACCTTGTGAATTATTTTAATGCATTTTATCATGCAACAAAATTAGGCTATCTCTTAAGTCAAAATAGACTTTAGAGATAGCCTTACTTTTTTATTCCTGCAAACTACATACAACTTGCCCTACAGCTTTTGCAGCGACTAATAAAGATGCTTCATCAATATCAAATTTGGGATGATGATTAAAATATGGATCCTCCACTCCTTCAGGCGTACAGCCAATATAGAAGAAGCACGCTGGGAATTTCTCCGCATAGTAAGCAAAATCTTCTGATGGAGCTAGCGCCGGGAACTCTCTCACTTCTTTAATATGTGGATCATTGGCATTTTTAAGTGTCTCAGCCACTTTCGCTGTCAATTCAGGGTTATTGTATACTGGTGGATAATCTGGTGTATATGTTAACTCACAAGTAACACCAAATTCTTCTTCCAGTCCTTTCACAAGACGTCTTATTTCTCTTTCAATCGTTTCTTTCGTTTCCACTGTCATATAACGAATGTCGGCTTCAAGTTCTACACTATCTTTAATGACATTGAATGTACCTTTTCCATCAAATGAACCAATGGTAATCACTCCAATATCAAACGGACTTAATCTGCGACTAATAATCGTCTGAACTGCTGTAACAAAATGTGCACCTGCAACAATTGCATCATTCGCTAAATGAGGAGAGGAACCATGTCCACCTCTACCTTGAATTTTTAATTTCATATATGCTCTTCCATTGAATGCGAAGCCAGCGTGATAGCCGACTAATCCTGCCGGACCCATCGGTAGCAAATGAATTCCATACACTTCATCTAAATCATCAATTAATCCAGATTCTACAATACTTTTTGCCCCACCTGGTGGAACCTCTTCAGCATGCTGATGAATGATTTTAATCGTTCCAGACAACTCTGATTTCAATTGGATCAAGCAATCTGCCAATACCAATAAATAAGCTGTATGACCATCATGACCACACGCATGCATTACACCTTCATTTTTCGATTTAAATGGGACTGGTGTTTCTTCTACAATTGGGAGTGCATCAAAATCTGCACGAAGCCCAATTGTTTTACCAGGTTTAGCCCCTTTGATTGTTACAATAATACCGTATCCATTCCCAACATTCGTTTGAACTTCCACATCTTTACCTTTATAAAAGTCTTCAATATATTTAGCCGTGTTTTCTTCTTTAAAAGATAACTCTGGGTTTTCGTGTAAATATCGACGAATTTGAATAATTTCTTCTTCTCGCTCTTCTAACATTTTCATTAATGTTTCTTTCATAATCTGCACTCTCCCTTATTTAACTTCACTTTTACCAGCGTTATTAGGAACCATGAAGAGAATTGATAGCAATGCAATAATTGCGAAAATCACGTTTGTTATAATACCACCAGTTGCCGCTGCATCAACTCCACTTTTGTCTGCAATCATTGCATATACAGTAGCAGAAATTGCAACCCCAAAAGCTGAGCCGAGGGAACTAGCCATCTTATATATACCAGATGCTGCACCAATTTTATCATCCGGTGCATTGGATACAGCTGTATCTGTAGACGGCGTTGCGTACAGACCTAAGCCTAAACCGAACAAAGCAAAACCGATGAATACGACAACTGTATACGCTACGTCTGGTAAAAATGTTAAGCCCATTACACCAACGCCGATTAGAGTCAAAAATGCACCCCAAAGCATCGGTTTTTTCGCACCAATTTTTTGTAGAATTTTTTCACCAACACGAATCATTCCTAGAACTGCAATGAGGTAGCCTATTGATAACATACCTGATTGGAAAGATGTAAATCCTCTCCCCTCTTGTACATACGTATTTGCAACCACTAATGTCCCTGCAACCGCATTAAGCAAGAAGTTAGAAACTGTTGCACCTGTATATGGTGCATTTTTAAATAGCGCAAAATCGATTAACGCATTTGATTTACCATTTTCTACTTTCACGAATATTATCGCACCAATGATTGTCACCGCTACTAAAACGATTGTAATCCAGTTTGTCCAACCAATTTCAGCACCTTGTGTGATGAAAATATTCAGCGCCAACATCGTAATAATGAAGACAATTAATCCACCTATATCGAATTTCGAATTACCATTGTCTTTTGCTTTACTTTCAGGCGTGTCTTTTATTAACCATAACGCAAGAACTGCGAAGATAATTGAAAAAATGAAAATCCATTTCCATCCCATATACGTTGCGATTGCTCCGCCCAGTAAAGAACAAACACCAGATCCACCCCATGAACCAATAGACCAAAAGCTTAGCGCACGCTGACGTTCTGCTCCTTCGAAGTAAGCTTTCATTAATGCGATTGTAGAAGGCATAATACATGCCGCTGAAATCCCTTGAATAATACGACCAATAATGAGTAAAGTAGCACCATTTGCTAACACTAAGCAAAGTGAACCGATAATACTTAAGATCAGCCCAATATTAGTAATTTTCTTACGTCCCACTTTATCAGCAAGTCCACCTGCTGCTACGATAAAAATACCTGAGAATAATGCCGTTAAGCTAATAGCAATATTTAATGTTCCCATCGAAATCCCTAAATCTTGTTGGATAGCTGGAACCACGTTAACCATCGCTTGGGCAAATAACCAGAATGTTAATACACCAAAAACGATACCTGTAATCATTTTATTTGAACCTTTATAGGTTGTTTCCATCATGTACACTCCTAATTTCGTTGTTTCACTACGTAGTGATTATTTGTTAAAAATGCTGTTTCATACAAAATACCTTAGAATTAGTACAAGGCCTGTTTTAACTTGTTGGGTAAGCTTCCCTATAGCTATATTTTAAAAGAAAGATCATTTTATCATCATGCCTTTTTTGATGTGTTCCTATATAAAATTAGGCATTATTTTGATTGACGAAATGTTAGGTACAAAAAAGACGGTTAATATTGTACCTTTTAGTGTAGATTTTTCTCAAAGGTTCGTTCGGAAATATAGAACAATGGACAACGAAAAATATTATATTTGGTTGCACAAAAAAACACACCAGTGGAGACACTAGCTACGCTAGTATCACTGGTGTGTTCTGATGTCCATATGACTGCTGTTAAACATACGATTTGCGTATATCAAAAAAGTGAATGGCGTTGATTGTTAAATAGGAGTAGAATGACCAGTCTTCATCTATTGTTTCATCAAAAATTTGCAAGGATGGATGACTAAGTCGATTAATATATTCAGCTATTTCTATATCTACTCCATGCTTACTACCTAAGTTCCACCAATTTGTATAAAGTGCTCCATTATCTTTATCATACGTATACTTTCTAACCTGATACTCACCAGGCTTCAACCCCTCTATAATTACCCGTACATCCTTATTCAACTTTTTCAAAAATGCATCTTCAATGGAGAAATAAGGGTTTATATTAATACAATTCATGAGCACTAATTGATAGCCCCTCTCATACTCCGTCATGATGAAATCTAGTCCTTGTGCAACAATGCTTCCAGACAGTTTTTCTGCAAACGACATTGCATAAAAAGCAGGACGTTTTCCATTAAAATAATGAAACAATTCCATTCCTTCCAATTGAATACGATGGTGTTGATCATCAACTTCATGCAATTCCGTGTTAATCCAAAAAGCAAGTGAGTCGACATCATTTGAAATATCCCATGCACTTTTTAACACTAAAGCCCCTCGAAAAAATGTGCCGTTTGTATAACGTGTATTTCCAGATAACGTATTCCACGTCACTAAATGGAGGGGTTTGTCGATATGATGCTGCTTTAAATAATATTTCACCTTATTTGTTTTTTCTTTAATATAATCCTTTGCCAGCAAAAATCGATCATTACTCGTATCCTCAAAATCAATGACTTCATTTTGATTGGCATGGAAACCAATAAAATCTATGTTATCTTCTTCTTGTAAAATCCATGAATGACGATTGCTTGTTTTTTCTTCTTCAAAAGAAAACGGCAAATACACACCGATATGGATACCGGGAACAATTTTTTTGATACTGCTGTACAATTTCGTATACATACGGCACAATTCTTTTTGATCAACTGCTGTAAAATACGATTCATAAAAGAGAACATGCCACTTACTAACATAATTCTCGCCAAACACTTGAAGACAATGGCGAAGAAATTCCTCCAATTTTTTAAAATAAGAAGCTTCATTCGCTGATATATCTTGATAGCTAACACGACTAAATATGGCAAGATCATGCTTTTTCAAAAAGTTAATAGCCATATCTGCCTTAAAATACGGAGAAGAAGTCGCAATCGCCTCATCTGTTTCAACAGTTGGTAGAAATGTTGCATTACTTACTAAGTTTTGAATCCCTACATAGCTAAGCCTTAAATCTTCTTTTACAGTTAATACTTGCTCCCGTATATCCTCTTTTAACAGCTCTTTTAATTCTCGAACGATTAAGACATGATCTGGGCGAGTAATTTTGTCATTTATAGGAACAGAAACATCAATTCGTAACTCTTCAAAACGTGTTTCTGTATTGCTGTATGTTTTATTTGTTTCAGCAAGCATTGATCCTAATTGAAGAAAAATGGAGGATGAGTTAGTGATTGTTTCCACGCCTTTTATATTTCCAGTGTTATCGATGGTTATATCCTCTTTCATATGACGTTCCCGATATATTTTTGGTGTTTCCTCGTAAATTTCTTTAAAAAGGCTCGTAAAGGATTTAGTGTTCGGAAAGCCATTATTCATCGCTATAGAAGCAATGGAATCTGACGTATAAAGTAAGTCTTTCACACTATGCTTTAATCGAATATCCATTAAAAAACGACTAAATCCCAAGCCCATTTTTCGTTTGAAATAGCGGGATAAGTACCCTGGTGACACATAGAGCATATGAGCCATCTGTTCTAGTGTAATCTGTTCTTGATAATGTCTCTCCATATAATCAATGAGCTGTACGAGTCTATCATCTTCAGTATCTAGCTGCCCTAATGCATTTCCTTCCTCTTTGAAACGACGAATAAGTATAAGAAGAATTTCACTTACAATTCGTTGCATTTCTATCGTGTAAATATCGTCTTTCCGGTAGAAAGTGATGACCATTTCACCAAATAATGTACGGAGCTGATCCATTAATGCTTCCCGCCCGATGTCTATGTCTTGTGAAAAGCATTCAAACCATTGATGGCGATACTCTTTAAAGGATTGTTCCATATATAAATCAGAAATGGTGAATCGCAGAACACTGTTTTCTTTATTTCCCTTCATTTCAAAGAGCTCGTTTCGATTAATAACAAGTAAATCCTTTTCTTTCATTTGATAAATTCTACTACTCGTCTCAATGGTAAGTTCCCCTTCGATCACTAAAACTAATTCGATCCCGCGATTACTTCACGGTCCACATTTCCAATTTTTTGTATCCGAAGATGAAAATCTTTTAATCGCTCGTCCATAACGATCACCTCCTAAACTCTTATCGTCATCTTACTAATAGAGAAGTATATGGTGCAACATTTATCAGTTCATCTTAGCACTCTATCTTTTTACAGAGGGTTAATTTTGAGATTGTATTTATCGCAGTTTCTATTTTCAACGACCTCGATTGGTTAAAATAAAAAGAAAATAAAAAAACATTTACGGGACACTTTCATATTAAGTGAAGTTCAGCTCATTTTGTGTTAATAATAGTAATAGGTAAAAGATTCTGATATACATTCTCTACCTGCTCTTTATAAAAACAGAATGTATGATTTGTTCTATTTTTTGAAACTTTTTGCACGCAATAACGTATCATTATAAGGCTATTTTTAAATGGAGGGATATGAATGGGCATTAATTTGGTAAAAGGTCAAAAAATAGATTTAACTAAAGGGAGATCTTCCTTATCAAGCGTTATGGTTGGTTTAGGTTGGGACCCTGTTGAAAAGAAAAAAAGTGGTGGCTTTTTAGGAGGTCTACTAGGTGGCGGTGCTAGCGGTGCTGAAGTAGATTGTGATGCTTCTGTATTACTGCTAGATGAGAACGGCAAATTGCAATCTAAAAAAAACCTAGTGTATTTTGGCAACAAAGCAAGCCAAGATGGTAGTGTCGTTCACTCAGGCGATAATTTAACTGGAGCTGGAGAAGGCGATGACGAGGTTATCAATGTTAACTTAAACGCGATTTCATCTTCCGTACATAGGTTGGTATTCGTAGTTAACATTTATCAAGCGAAACAAAGAAAGCAAGATTTCGGTCTTATTCAAAATGCCTTCATCCGACTGGTAGATAATGGAACGAAAGAAGAGTTAGTACATTATAACTTATCTGAAAGCTATGCTGGAAAAACCTCTCTTTTCCCAGGTGAGTTATATCGTCATGGTTCTGAATGGAAATTCTCCGCTGTCGGTGAAGGCACATCTGATTTAGACATAGGTTCTATTGCAAACAAATACTTATAAGGAGTTGTTTATGAATGGGCATTAATTTATCAAAAGGACAAAAGGTAGATTTAACAAAAACAAACCCAGGTTTAGTGAATGTAACAGTAGGATTAGGTTGGGATACAAATAAATATGACGGTGGGAACGATTTTGACTTAGACTCATCTGTATTCTTACTTGGAAGCAATGGAAAATGCTCTTCTGAAAGTGACTTCATTTTCTATAATAATACAACGGGTGCTGGTGGTGCTGTTGTCCATACAGGAGACAATCGTACTGGAGACGGAGATGGGGACGATGAGCAAGTAAATATTAACCTATCAACTGTGCCGGCTTCCATTGAAAAAATTGCATTTAGTATTACTATTCACGATGCAGAAGCACGTGGGCAAAACTTTGGTCAAGTAAACAATTCATATGCACGAATTTTAAATGCTGATAGTGGAGAAGAATTGATCCGTTATGACCTAGGAGAAGATTTCTCTATTGAAACTGCAGTAGTAGTAGGAGAATTGTATCGTCATAACGGCGAATGGAAATTCAATGCCATTGGTAGTGGATACCAAGGTGGTTTAGCAGCTTTAGTTACTGACTTCGGTCTTAACTAAAACAGCACAAGCAAAAAGCAAGGGTCTTTTTCCTTGCTTTTTATTTTACAAAAAGTAAAACATAAGTGGAATATGGGTGAACCTAACAGCGCCTTCTTCATTTTTAGGAGTGAAATTCATGAAGCATTTTCGAGGAGTGCATGACAATGAATTACAACATTTTTTTCATGTACCGCCTAAAGATTTTTCGAAAGATCTAGATAAAAAAAATTAGGCATTGCACTAGGAGCTACCTTATATATTCCAGGTTCCATGCCGGACATCAAATCAAAGTTAACAAACAATAATTTACGAAATTTAACAAACGCTATTATTTGCTTAGAAGACTCGATTGCAGATTCTGAGCTTATCTTGGCAGAACATAACGTCATCCATGAGCTCCGCCTAATAGACCAAGGTTTTGAAAAAGGAGTAATTTCAGAACATGAACTCCCCCTTCTATTCCTTCGCATTAGAAACGTAGAGCAGCTTCAAAAACTAGCAGAACAATTAGGTAGCACCATTGGCCTTTTTACTGGGATTGTTTTCCCCAAATGTACAACTTCGAATGCCGAGAATTTTTTAGCCTGCTTGCAAGACATTAATCGATATTATTCAACCTATTTATACGCATTGCCTATTTTAGAAACAAAAGAAATAATTTATACAGAGTTGAGAGAACAAGAGCTTACTAGCTTGTACAAGTTATTCAAGGAATATGAAGATACTATTTTAACCATCCGTGTAGGGGCAACCGACTTTACAAGCCTCTTTGGTTTAAGACGCCCTGGCAACCGAACAGTATATGATATAAAGCTTGTTTCAGATTGTTTAACTGCTGTTTTAAACCAATTCACAAGGCAAGAGGATAACTTTATCGTCTCTGGTCCTGTTTATGATTATTTTAGCTCGCAAAACCATGCGATAACTACTGATGACTTAAATGGATTTGAAGCTGTTCTATGGAACGAAGTACAACTAGATATTGACAATGGTTTTTTCGGGAAAACCTGTATTCATCCTTCTCAAATTGACATTGTGAATGCTGCTTACATAGTACCAAAAGAAATATACGATGATGCACGATTAATCGTCGGAAATAAAGACGAGACGAACGGAGTTTTACGAAGTTCGGCGAGAAATAAAATGAATGAAGTGAAGCCTCATTATAACTGGGCTTTAAAAATACTAACACAAGCAGAAATATATGGGGTGCTTAAAGAAAATGTTACATCACTCGACTTCCTCCAACATATCAAAAACGTACAACTTACACGGAGACTTAAAATTAACAATTGAAGTAAAAAACAATCCAAATAACTTTTCACCTGATGCCCTTTTTGAAATGGGGGTAAGAATAAACAAAAAAAGAAACTTTTTATTCGTAAGCCGCTTACTCGGAAAGCATTTGGCAGTAGACCCCACCATCTCTCTTGCAACTGGGTCTATTTTAGCTTCTATGCTTCTTGAGAATGAAGGTCAAAAACCTCTTCCACAGTTAGATGAAATTGTGGAAATGATTAATTCAGGTATTCCAGATCGAGCATTAAGCGCAAAATCATTGGCATACAAAGCAAAATTACCAACCAAAACTGTTTTTATTGGTTTTGCTGAAACTGCTACTGGCTTAGGACATGCGGTATTCAACCACTTTTATGATGCAACATATATCCATACAACGAGAGAAGAAATAATCAATTTAAAGCCTTCCTTTTATTTTGAAGAAGAGCATTCTCATGCTACCTCACACCGCGTCTATGCACCTGAAGAAATATTAATGGAAGCGGAAACGATTGTCCTGGTGGATGATGAAATTACAACAGGCCTTACCGCCTCCAACCTTATCGCAGCATTAAGTAAATCATTTCCTGACAAACAATATAAAGTTTTATCTATTTTAGATTGGCGAAGTGACGATCAACGAAGTGAATTTAATCATGTGATGAAAGCTCGCGGTATATCAGCAGAAGTAATTTCTATTCTCTCTGGTCAGTTTTTATTGAGCAATGAAGCATCGATTGAAGAAAAAGAGCAGAGTTATCTTGAAGGCGGGAAGGAATTCGAACTATTTGCGGATAAATCATTAACGGCACCAGTCACTTCTTCTTATTATAGTGCACATGCTGCGTACAACAGTTTTACAGGCAGATTTGGTATAACCGCTGATCATCATGAAGAAATGGAAGAATGGATTCAAAATATGTTTAATAAGCTCCCTTCCATAGATAGAAACAAATCTACACTCGTGATTGGTGTGGGAGAAAATATATATGTTCCATTAAGATTTGCTTTGGCTTTTGGCGAAAAAACGAAAGTACAAACAACGACAAGAAGCCCTATTTTCGCTAAAGATGAAAAATCCTATCCTATTAAACAAAAATGTAAATTCACTTTACCGGACTCAATCGGAATCGATCAATATATATATAACCTAGCAGAAGTTGAAGCCGAACAAATCATTGTAATAGCAGAATCTGTGAAAGAAAAAACGAGCTGGTTTCCACTGCTTACACATCTAGAGAATTTTGCACCTGTTACATGGATATCCCTTACTATGCCATATGAAGAAGGAGGAGAATAAGATGAAGTTACATACGAATGAGTTAGTAAAAACAAGCTATTCTCCAGAAGATATTACTTTTTTATTGAAGGATTTATCGAACGAACAAATCGAGTCATCGATCGAATCACGGGAAAAGTCTTTTCAAAACGGTTCTCACTATGCTGAGTCATTACCGATTGAATATCGCCCCACCGCTGAATACGTTAAAGTATACGAGCAAGCGCTAAAGGATTCTGCTGATCATATCGCACAACTAGTTGGTATTTTAACAAGACGAGTGCGTAAATTCGCAAATACGGATGATGTCGTACTTGTTTCTCTTGCACGAGCAGGAAGCCCAATTGGCATATTAATGAAAAGATATGCTAAAAACTTTTTGAAACTTAATTGGCCTCATTTTAGTATATCTATACTAAGAGGAAAAGGAATCGATGAGGAAGCAGTTAAAACAATCAGGGAACTTCACCCAAATAGCCATATACAATTTGTAGATGGTTGGACTGGAAAAGGAGCCATTCAAAACGAGCTGACAAAATCAGTACTGCATTTAAATGAAGCATACAAACTTCGTTTAAATGATGATTTGGCTGTTTTAACCGACCCTGGGGAATGCGCCACTCTATTTGGTACAAGGGAAGATTTCCTTATTCCAAATGCATGCTTAAACTCAACCGTATCCGGCCTTGTTAGTCGCACCGTTTTAAACGATCAACTTCATCACCCTGGTGATTTTCACGGGGCGAAGTATTATGCAGAACTTGAAAATGAAGATGTATCTAATGAATTTATTGACCATATTTCTAAACGATTTTCAGAGCAGGAAACTAGCATTAAGAAATTAGCAGCAGAATTCCCTATTACGGATACAAGAACTTGGAGAGGTATGCAAGAAGTAGAAGCAATTGGTAAACAGTTCTATAAAACAATAGATATTAGTAAAGTAAAACCAAGTGTTGGAGAAACAACAAGGGTATTATTGAGAAGAAAACCATATAAAATATTAGTACGTGATACGAGCCATGAGTCAGTCCGCCATATCCTGCAGTTGAGCAAGGAAAAAAACATTCCAATTGAAGTAGTTCCCGAATTATTTTATCTTGCCATTGGACTGATTGAATCGGAGGATCTACGATGACTATCCTTTTTGCCAGTGATTTAGATCGTACACTTATCTATAGTAAAAACTCCAGAGGTGCCGAGGTCCAAGAAAAGGACCTTTCCCCTGTAGAATGGGTCGATGAAAAACCAACTGCTTTTATGACCACAAAAGAAATTGAATACTTTCATAAACTTTCACCTACCATCACTTTTGTACCAGTTACTACAAGAACTGCGAGTCAATATAATCGGATTACAGGGATATTCAAACCATCTGAAAAACCAACCTATGCAATCGTTTCCAATGGAGCTGTTATTTTAGAAAATGGAAAACCTCTTACGGAGTGGTCAGACAAAGTGAAAAAGCAACTCCAGCTAGATTGCACATCGATTGAACATGTAATGCCCCAGTTAGAGGCATATGCTAAAAAAGAGTTCGTTCTCCGCGTTTTACATGCAGAGTCTTGGTTTGTATATATGATTATTGATGAAAAAATGTTCTCAGTGGAAGAGCTTGAAAATCTTTCGCAAATTTTTTATGAACAAGGTTTTACACTTTCTCATCAAGGCAGAAAATTGTATATTATGCCAAATTGTATTAATAAATCAACGGCACTTCAATTTGTGAAAGAACGAATAGAGGCTAAAACTGTTATTGCTGCAGGTGATTCCATGCTTGATTTTGATATGGTTATAAGTGCTGATCAAGGCTATATCCCCTCTCACGGGGAAGCAGTAAAACAAAAGGAACTACTCCCTCCTCATGTTTTCGTTACAAACAATATCGGAGTACTTGCTGGGGAAGAAATAGTAAAAAAAGTATGTGAGTATTTGTTATAATAGTTGTGAATAGGGGGAGAACCCATGGTGAATTTAAATCCAAAACGGATGAACTCGTGGGATTCATCCAATATTGGAAATTGGTTAAAAGATTCTTTAGGAGATCCTACGAAAGTATCTATTGACGGGGAAACATTAACTTACCCTCAATTAATTTGCCAATACGTCGGTATGTCCTTAGATGAAGATGAATATTTCTCTTTCCTGCATACACAAGTAAACGAGTCTTCTGGCATGTTAACCATCCTTTCTGATGCGCTCAATAAAGAAATCACAGCAGAAAGGTTACGCTCGATCAATCAATTGTTTGATATGCATCGAAAAGAAAAAGGATTATCCCCAAATCGGATGGTCGCCTTTTTAGACGGGTATGCACTATTGCCTTCTTTAAATGATGCTGACCTAAATAGAAGAATTCGAACTACATTAATAGATCTATTAAAAACCTGCAAGCTACTTATGCAGAAGGAACCCTTCATCACGAATATAGACGAATTACAACCGATCTAGTGAAGTGGATTTTCAACCATGTAGAACCTGCTTTAGAAATAGTAGATTTTAAAAAAGGACTACCTGGATTTCTTTGGTATGGCGACTCTACACCGAGCGAAAAATGGTTCCTTTCCTATCTAGCTAATTTCGGTTTTCATGTAGTTGTATTTAATCCTTCCGATGAGGCTTGGCCAAAACAAATGCTAGGAATTGATGCAGAGCATAGCCATCGCTTTCCGAAAATAGAAACTGAACTAAAACCATTGCCAGATGAAATGCCTAAAATTGCAGGAACTGTTGCTTTTAAAGCAACACAAGAGATTAATGAACTATTACATCATGAAAACTCAGGATTATATAAGCCATTCCAATTCAAGTCTTTTTCTACGAATTCTATTCGGTTAAAAACGACGGAAGATGAAGTATTTTTAATCGCAAAAGAAAGAGCGATGATTCGCCCATATTTTGAGGTAAGCAATAAGCAAGTAACTATCCCTGTTGTGTTTGCTAAAATGATGGGAATTGATAAAAATCGAAAGCGCTTCTGGAACAATGTGCATTCTTTAACTGAACGTGAGGATACACATGTCATTCGACATTTCCCTTTCACAAAGGAGCAAAAAACAAATCAGCTTTTTCATTATCGAGATGCATTAGGAGCAAATGGAATACTAGATGCCGAAAAGATGAAATCTGCCAATTGGTGGACATATGGAAAATTACCCACAGGAACACAAACTGTCATTGGAGAAGCGATAGCTAAACATGCAGAAGATCCAATTTTACTTCCTCAAGGAAAAGAATCAACGGAAGATCTTCAGCTATATGCATTTGCACAATCGATGGTATTACCAGACTTTGTGATTCGTCTTTTACAAACTTTTGACTATCCACAATTTGTCCCCACCATTTTTCTTTATAATGAGGAAAATGGTCCAGAGTTAAGTAGAGCAGACGCTAATGCATTGTGTATGATGCATTTACTAGGACTAGATGTTATCATTGTTAACCCCAAAGGTCATTTGGACATTGAAAAATGGGTACAAGAAGGCACATTCGACTTACATTGGATGGATGATCGAAGTTTTAATGAACCATTTAAAAATCCAAGTGTCGTACAAAAAATCTTTAAAAAATTTCGATAGTATGAGGGGGAATAGAAAATGGAACTAGAAAAGCTAGAAATAGACCAACAAGAAAAGCTTTTAGAAGAAAGTAACGATTTAAAAGCACAACTAAAGCGAGATCCTCAAGTGTTACAGCTAGTAGCTAGAATAGATCCTAAAAACCAAGTGGAACTTCTAGAATTTGGTCGTGAGCCAGCAAATGAAATATCCACGTTTACAAGCAAAATTTTAAACACGATCAAATCGAGCAGCATGGAAGAATCAAGCGAACTTTTAAAACAGCTTGGTAAAATCATGGATAAATTCGACAAAAAAGATTTCGTTGAAAAGCCTTCATTCCTCGGTAAAATATTCAAACAAGGTGAAAAGCTTATCGAAAAGTTATTCAACAAATACCAAACAATGGGCAGTGAAATCGATAAAGTATATGTTGAAATAACAAAATATGAAAAAGAGATGAAAAATTCAACAGCTACATTAGAAGAGCTGTATGATAAAAACTTTAACTACTTTATGGAACTAGAAAAGTATATTGTTGCAGGTGAACTCAAAGTAAACCAGCTAAGACAACTTGTTCCTAATTTACAACAAAAAGCAGAATCCGGTGATCAGCTTGTATTAATGGAGCTAAATAGCCTACAAAACGCAATCGAGCTACTCGACCAACGCATATACGATTTAGAAATGGCTAAACAAGTTTCCTATCAATCGGCTCCACAAATTAGAATGCTACAACGAGGCAATACAAAGTTAATCGGTAAGATAAACTCTGCATTTGTCACGACTATTCCAATTTTTAAAACCGGACTAATCAATGCCATTTCTGCTAAGAGACAAAACCTTGTGGCACAATCGATGAGTGAATTAGACCGTAGAACAAATGAAATGCTTCTTCGGAATGCCAATGACATTTCGAAACAAAGTGTAGATATCGCTCGAATGTCCGGCCAACCGAGCATTAAAATTGAAACGATTGAACAAACATGGGATACAATTATGCGTGGAATGAATGAAACAAAGGCAATTGAAGAAGAAAACCGCAAAATGAGGGAACAAGGACGTCTTCGACTAGAAGAGCTACAAAAGAAATACGAGGACGGACAAAGAAAATAATTATTTTTAACAATGGATGAGGAGGAAACAGAATGTCAGTTATCAACCTTTCAAAGGGGCAAAAAATTGATTTAACGAAAACGAATCCAGGATTGAAAAATGTCTTAGTCGGATTAGGCTGGGATACGAATAGGTATAGTGGTGGGAATGACTTTGACTTAGACGCTTCCGCATTTATCGTAGATGGAAATGGGAAAGCATTTAATGAAAAAAGCTTTATCTTTTATAATAATCTTCAAAGTGAAGATGGCTCAGTTATCCACACTGGGGATAACCGTACTGGAGTCGGTGACGGAGATGATGAACAATTACTCATCAAATTACCACTTGTTCCAAGCGTTGTACAAAAAGTCGTTTTTACGGTTACTATTCACGATGCAGAATTACGTAAACAAAACTTTGGTCAAGTTTCCAATGCGTTTATCCGAATTGTCAATGAAGATACAAATGAAGAAATCGTCCGTTATGATTTAGGTGAAGACTTTTCCATTGAAACAGCACTTGTAGTTGGAGAAATTTACCGACATAATAACGAATGGAAGTTCAATGCAATAGGTAGCGGCTTCCAAGGCGGATTAGCTGCATTAATTACCGAATTTGGACTAAACTAAAGCGAAAACGTTTTGAGGCTATCCCCAATGTCAATAATGACTTGTGGATAGCCCCTTTTTACTTAACCTTTATCTTTGTACATTTTATCCGCTATACCCTCTTTACGTTGGTTCGGCGTCATTGGCTCTTGCTTTGGTAGTAAGCTATCAAATTCAGCCTCAATCGAAATTTCTTCTTTCATATTTTTGCTTTTAATGTCTGGATTTAACGAATTCGTGTATTTACTTGCTTTTTTATAATTTTCAAAAGACATGTCTACATCACCCTTTCATCTCATTCGTGCCTTTTTAATATGGCTAGTAAACCTGTTTTCATTCATGCACTAAAAATCGACGAAGGAAGCGTGAAAGTAACATCGCCACTAGAAGAAAAAAAGCGATCAAACTTACAACTCCAGCCCAACCAAAGTTGGACCAAAAAATACCACCCACAGTACCACCAATACTCGACCCGACATAATAAAAGAATAAATAAAGCGATGAACCTTGTGCTTTATCATGATCAGCTCGATGACTTACCCATCCACTCGCAATCGAATGAGTACCAAAAAAACCAAAAGTAAATATGGTAATGCCAACAATCTTTAATGCTAGATGAATATCAAGCGTGATAAGACTACCAGCAAACATGATGACAATCCCTGAAATCAAAACTTTTTGGCGGCCAAAACGATCAGCAAGGCTACCAAACCATGTAGAACTGAACGTTCCAACCAAATAAATGATAAAAATCCAACCGACAATGGTTGTACTCAACGAATAGGGAGGATTAAGTAATTTAAAACTAATATAATTATACAAAGAAACAAAACCGGCCATTAATGTAAAGCCTATACCAAAAAGACATAGCATTGCCGGATCTTTTAAATGAGCCATTAGCGATTTTGCCAAAGCCTTCACCTGTAACTTTCGCGGTTCAAAATGTTTAGAAATAGGCAAGGCTGCAACAAAGTAAATACTAATCGCAATACTAAGTAACCCAAGAAAAATCATTCCAATTTTCCAGCTAAACAAATCTGTCATCGTTCCCATAATAATTCGTCCTGCTAATCCACCAACCGAATTCCCACTTATATAAAGTCCCATAGCAACTCCAAGGCTTTTTGGCTCCACCTCTTCACCCAAATACGCCATCGCAATAGCCGGAAGACCTGCAAACGCAATTCCCTGAATGATTCGCAAAGCAAGCAGAAGTTCAAAACTGGGTGAAAAAGCAATTGCTAACGTTAAGACAGATGCCGAAATAATAGAAATCGTCATCAATCTTTTACGTCCCCATGCCTCTGAGAGAGATCCAAATATGACGAGACTAATCGCTAATGCAAAAGTTGCAAAAGACAAGGATAAACTCGCTACTGCCGGTGAAATATGATATTCCTTTGAAAACTCTGGTAGCACTGCTTGCGTACTATATAAATTAGCAAACGTTATAAACCCCGCAGCAAATAAAGCCAAATTCGTCTTTTTAAATTCTTTTGTTCCTCTTTGTATATAATTCATTTCTAAAAAATCGCCTCTTTATCGAAAACTACCCATTACATTTTATTATCACCATTTATTTCTTCTTTGCCTAAATACATTGTGGATAACTTTGTTTCTAAGCCCTTATCCACATAATATCCGTGTGCTTGTGGACGAGAGCTCACAACCTTGGACAACTTTTCATCTGTAAAATGTAGAGCAACTCCATCATCGGCAGCGTATCCCGCCCCAATAATGTCTTGTCCTATAAACTTTTGATACATAGGACGTCTATCTGCCTCACCATCATAATGGGGACAATTGCTCCCGCTTATTAAACCAAGACATGAAATAGGCTCAAGTTCATCTCCATAAGAGTCCGTCACCCCTTCTTCAAACCAGCAAAGCGATCCAGCACTAATACCTGATAAAATTGTTCCATTGTTATAAGCTTCTCGAATAGCTTTATCAAGCTCCCACTCTTTCCAAAGAACCATTAGGTTTTTGGTGTTTCCTCCACCTACATATAAGATGTCTTGTTCCATGATGAATTTCTTAATATCACGCGTAGAAGGTTTAAATAAAGAGAAATGCGTCGGTTCACATTCTTCTTGTCGAAAAAACTGATAAAACTTGTCTATATAACTATCTGCATCCCCACTTGCCGTTCCAATAAAACAAATTTTCGGTCTCTTTTTCGTGGATTGCTGCAAAATATATCGATCTAATAACGGGTTTTCCGGTTCCATTGAAAAACCGCCGCCCCCCATTGCAATAATTTGTCTCATTTCTTTATCCTCCTTTTAATATTGACATGGAAACAAGTTCCTTTATTGTTCCTATAATAACACGAAAAAAGAGCTATCACTAGAAAGCTAAAGCGCTTATCGCATGCCCAGAGGAACGATCATATGGATTAACGCACCTAATAGGGAAACTGCGCGGTAAGTTGCTCTATTAGGTGTCCACTATGATTTTCGCTGCAGGGCGGACGCTTTCCGCGGGCATGGCTTCAGCCTCCTCGGAGCTCTCGCTCCTGCGGGGTCTTCAGCTCACGCTATTCCCGCCGGAGTCGCCGCCAACAGTGAAAATCAATGGTAATTTCTTTTAATTGATAATCGACTTGCTAAAAACAAAATCATCAACATTTTTTCGATATTTAAATCCAATAAATGGCTAAGGGCAACCAAACAGCTGTCGAAAGCAACCGGATCTAGTCTGAGAGCAATTAATTTTCCTAAAACAAGTTAACTTGGATTAAGACGGCAATAATAACAGATTATTAACTAGGATTACTTTTCCAAAAGCTTCCGTTTGCTCGGCTTTGTCACGTTCCTAGTATCTATTGTAGGGTTACACCATTTATTGGCATTTGATAGTTGAAAAATCTTTGAAGAGGTTTCATTTGTTAAACAGTGACGGCTATTAGATGGCGTTATACTTCATAGATTGTAGCGGAAGGGCGTCGACTCCAACCGGAATAGCTTGAGTTGAAGACCCTGGACTGAGCGTAGCGAAGGAAGCGGCTGAAGCCAAGCCGGTGGAAAGCGTACGCCCTGTAGCGGAAATCTTAGCGGACTCTTCATTCAATGCACTACCGCGCAGTTTCCCTATATCATAGTTAAAACATGCCATTCTTTATGCTACTTGAAAAAGTTATCCACATGTCTACATTTTTTATAGTTACCTAACCAATAAAATAAACCACTCTTCCAAAAATAGAAGAGTGGCTCTTGTCATAATGATACATTGTGCGGCAACCGTTTATACAATCCGATTCTCTGTATTTGCATCGAAGAAATGCGCTTTCTCCATGTCGAAAGCTAATGAAATAGTATCTAATGGTTGAATTGTTGAGTTTGACTCAATTCTAGCGATAAATTCTGATCCGTTTAACGTTGAGTAAAGGTAAGTTTCTGCACCCATTAACTCGGCAACATCAATTGTAGCTTGAAATGTAGAATGGACATGTGCGCTAATATCTTTAGTGTCTGTATAAATATCCTCAGGTCTAATCCCTAAAATTATTTCTTTTCCAAAATAGCCTTTTTCTTTTAGGAGTCCCTGTTTGTTTTCAGGAACACGTATTTTTATATCTCCTAATAGTAAGCCATCAGCAGTCAACATTCCTTTAAAGAAGTTCATAGCAGGTGAACCGATAAACCCTCCTACAAATACGTTTACAGGTAGATCGTATACCTCTTTTGGAGTTCCTACTTGTTGAATAATACCATCTTTCATCACTACAAGTCGTGTAGCCATCGTCATTGCTTCCGTCTGATCATGAGTCACGTAAATGGTTGTCGTTTGTAATCGACGATGCAATTTTTGAATTTCTGTTCGCATTTGAACTCGCAATTTTGCATCCAAGTTGGATAATGGTTCATCCATCAAGAAAATTTTCGCATCTCGCACGATAGCACGACCTAATGCAACACGTTGTCGTTGTCCTCCGGATAAAGCTTTTGGTTTTCGATTTAAATACTCTTCTAAGCCTAATATGTTGGCCGCTTGTTGTACTCGTTCGTCAATTTGTTTCTTCGGTACTTTACGAAGTTTTAAGCTAAATGCCATATTTTCATAAACAGTCATGTGTGGATATAACGCATAGTTTTGAAAAACCATGGCAATGTCACGATTTTTAGGAGCGACATCATTCATTCGTCTTCCATCAATTTCAAAGTCCCCTGCTGAAATATCCTCTAGGCCTGCAATCATCCTTAGTGTAGTGGATTTCCCACAACCAGATGGCCCAACAAATACGATGAACTCTTTATCTTGGATATGTAAGTTAAAATCTTTTACCGCTAAGACACCTTTTTCGTATTCCTTTGTTAGATTAGTTAATTTTAACTCTGCCATACGACTTTTCCTCCCAAACTGTTATTAACTTTTTATCCCGCATTAACGGACTGTAAAACTCCCACTTCAAGATTTAAGAAAAGCGAAAAGATAAGTGGGAGATCAACTGCCCGTAAAAGCCCGATGAAATGATCCCAGACTAAGTACGCAACATCGTGTTGCTCCTGCGCAAAGCTCGTCGCAAAATAAAAGAGCGTTTGCAACGTCTGTGTGACCCACATCGTGTGGGTCACAACTAACAATCAGTGGAGGATGAAGACCCCCCACTGATTGAAGTTTCACTTTATCTACCATAAATTATTGTTACGTTTGGATGTTCCTTTAATCGACTTGCCGGGAAATCTTCTGATATGCCTTCTTGTTTTAATCGTTCTATCGCTCTCATCTTCTGTTCACCAAAAGCAAGTAGTATAATTTCCTTTGCTTGCATTATCGTTTCTATTCCCATAGAAATTGCATATTCCGGGACCTCCTGCTTAGAAGGGAAATATATCGAATTTGCTGCCCTCGTATCATCTGCTAATGTTACTACATGCGTTTTTGATTGAAACGAAGTACCTGGTTCATTGAAACCAATATGACCATTCACACCAATTCCAAGTAGCTGTAAGTCAATACCTCCGCTTTGTAGAATTAATTGTTCGTAACGAACACATTCTTCCTGCAAGTTTGGAGCTAATCCGTTTGGTATATGAATATCATTCTTCTCTATATCAACCTGACTAAATAAGTGTTCTTCCATGTAACTGTGATAACTAGTCACATCAGCTGGAGATACTCCAACATACTCATCTAAGTTAAATGTCTTCACTTGAGAAAATGAAAAAACCCTTTGCTTATATCTCTTCACGAGCTCTTCATAAAGTCCTATAGGACTACCACCGGTTGCTAATCCGAGCACACTATCTGGTTTCTGTAATAGTTGCTGTTCAAAGCAATCTGCGGCCTTTAAACTCATTTCTTGGTAAGTGTCTACTTCAATCCAGCGTATTTTCTTCGAACTAATCATGAGAATAACTTAGCCTACCTTTGCAAAAAGTGTAACGTACGTCAAATTCTTTACTAAGTAATACAATATCCGCATCTTTCCCAACCGTTAGGCTGCCTTTTCTGTCGTAAACTCCTAGCCTTTTAGCTGCATTCATCGATGTCATTTTTGCTAAATCCAAAACAGGAATTTCGGTCAGACTTTGTATTTTTTTTAGTGCATCATTCATTTTCAGCACACTTCCTGCTAGTGTTCCATTTTCTAAAGTTGCTTTGGATCCAATCACTTGTACTTTTTGGTCCGCTAACATGTAATTGCCTGACGGTAAGCCTTTAGCACGCATTGAATCAGTGATGAGTATTAAACGATCTGATCCGATTACTTGAACAATTAGCTTTAACATGTCATCGGATAAATGAATTCCATCAGCGATTACTTCACAAAATAATTGGTTATTCAAAAAACCTGCACCTACAACCCCAATTTCTCTATGGTGCAAGCCAGTCATGGCATTAGTGAAATGAGTTAAATGCGTTAATCCATGTCGAGTAGCTTCCGTAATATCTGCAAATGTTCCTGTTGTATGACCTGCTGAAGAGATTACCTCTTTTTTTGTAAGAAATTGAATCATTTCAAAGTTGGAATCTAACTCTGGTGCTAACGTTACTATTTTTAAATAGTTCAACTGTTCACCAAACCACTCTTTGACTAATTCAATAGAAGGCTTACGTATATGCTGTAACGGTTGTGCTCCTGATTGGTCTGGATGAATAAATGGACCTTCTAAATGGAATCCCAACATTTCAGCACCTTCATATTCCTCAAGCCCTGACAGAAAGCGGGAATTCACTTCCACACATTTCTGAATTTGTTGAGGAGAGTGTGTAAGGGTCGTCGCTAAAAACGAGGTCGTCCCTTCTTGAGGTAAGTATGCCGCAATTTCCTTTGTTGCTTGTTCCTCGCCATCCATAAAATCAGCACCTACTGCCCCATGAATATGAATGTCTATAAAACCGGGAAGTGCTAAGAACCCTTTACCATCGAACCGGGTTGCAATATTATTTTCTATGGACTGTTCAGAAATTAGCGCAATTTTTCCTTCTTGTATTAATATTTCTCCCCATTTCACTTGCCCATCTTCTAAACATATTCGGATATTGTGAAGGATATAATCAGACATTTTATGCACCCTCTTATTTTTAGAAACGTTATTTTTTCTTCTTTCGAAAGGTTTGATTTTGGATATCCTCAATTGCTTCTCTTGTAGAATCAAGATAAGTTATGGTTGTATCAAATTGTTTGGAAGCTACAGACATAAATAATATGTCCATCACATGTAATTGCGCCAATCTTGAAGAGGTCGCGCCACTTCGGAAATTGGCCTCTCTTGTTGGAGAGGTATATAGCTGGATATCTGATATTTGGGAAATAGGAGATTGACCGTACTTAGTTAAACTAATAGTCGTAGCTCCCTTCTCATTTGCTAATTCTAATATTTTCTCCACTTCGAACGTGTTTCCTGAGAATGAAATACCAAATACAACATCTTCTTTACTGGTGTTCGCAACAATCGTAGCTCCCATATGTAAATCTGTACTAACCGTTGATGCTTTATGAATACGTAAAAACTTCTGTTGAGCATCTATTGCGGAAATACCGGAAGCACCTACTCCAAAAAAATGGATGTTGTTAGCCTTTACAATTGCTTTTACAGCTAATTCTAACTGCTGACTGTCAATTAACTCTGCAGTTTCTAGTAATGTTTGGACTGCTTGTTCGGTCACCTTTTGTATCGTGATAGATACTGGCTCATTTGGTTTAATATCGCGGTCAATCGTTTCAACTTTACGGCCTAAGTCTCCATTTATCCGAAGCTTTAACTCTTGAAATCCTTTTAGTTTCAAAGATTTACATAATCTCGTTACCGCCGCTCCACTTGTTTGACTCAGTTCTCCTAGTTCGGACACCGTCATCCCTACTGTCTTTTCAGGATTTTCTAAAATATAGTCCGCAATTTTTTGCTCAGACGGTGGAAGCGTCTCTCGCATTTCACTTAATAAAACTAATCCTCCGCTCGCAATTCCCATCCAATCAATCCTTCTACCTATATTTCAATAGTTACAGTATTTATTCTTGTTGTCCATTTGTCAGTTCTTTTACCATGACATGGAACTTTCTAAAGGTTTGGAAACCATTTTTTAGATAAAGATGTCCTGCAGCACTCGTTTCACTCGTCCATAAAAACCATGCCCCAAGAATGGTTTGTTCTCTCATTGCTTGTAATGTCTCATGTAAAAGAATTTTTCCTAAGCCTTTACCTTGCTCATTTTCATCCACACCAAACGGTCCAAATCTCTCTCGAATCCCTTCATAGCCTCCGTAGAGGGCAAATCCAACTATATTATTATGCTTTTTTGCTACTAGAATTTGCGATGGATCCATTCCTTGTAATATACCCTCGCGGATCGCTCTTCCCCAATCAGGATTAAAATGGATATTCGCAAATTGGATTAATGCATATAAATCTCCGTCTTGAACTCGTCCAAAGGAGTACCCTTCCTGTTCACGTTGCTTTTTTAATTCCAGAACGTTTAATGGATATTCATAATTTGTTAATACACGATGCATAGCTACAGGAGAATATACTCTTTTAAACTTTTCTTTTCTTAAAAAAGCATAGCCACTTGAATATCGTTCTTCATCGATACCTGGTAAAAAGTAGTTGGGAGCATACGATGAAAAGAAAACCTTTTCTGCCCCTTGATCTTTAATATATTGACATGCTCGTTCTACCAATTTATGCCCGATTCCTTTTCTTTCATAACCTGCTTCCACCATGAAAAATGTAATCCATCCTGTATCTGATTCCAAATTCGTTCCTTCCATCGGCAGCTTCCTTGTTATCGCTAATATCGCTCCTACTATTCTTTCTTCTTGAACTGCTACAATCAATCCATTTGGATCAAAGTTTGCATCTAGTAATACTTGCTTCCGAAATCGTGATGCATTAATCGGATCGCGATTTAAAACTTTGTTCCACAATTCAATGATTCCTATTTCATCCCCGCTTCGAAATGATCGGTACATATCGTTCACCCCTCTTTTATAGAAGCTAATTTTACCGCGTCTCTTACAAATCCTCCTGTTTCTGAAATAAGCTTTTTTGCTTTAGCTTTATCTACACCTGTTAAAATAATGACAATTGCTAGTTTTACGTCATAAGCAGTTTCTTCAAGGATATGTTCTGCTTCCTCATCTGAAACACCTGTACTGTAACAAACCATTTTTTTAGCACGTTCTCTAAGCTTGAAATTGCTAGCATTCAAATCTACCATTAAATTTTTATATACTTTTCCAGTCTTAACCATAGCTGTAGTGGATATCATATTTAAAATCATTTTGTGAGCAGTGGCTGCGCGCAAACGTGTCGATCCTGTCAGTACTTCGGGACCTGTTACAACCTCAATATTAATAGAAGCAAATTCACTTATCGTCGAGTTATTATTACTTGAAAGACTCACAGTTGTTGCTTTACAGGAATTTGCATATATTAATGCACCTTTCACGTAAGGAGTTCGACCGCTTGCAGCTATTCCTATAACCACATCATTTTCGCTCACATTTAGTTTTTGCAAATCTTCTGCACCGAGCAATTCATCATCTTCTGCTCCTTCTACCGCTGTGAACATAGCTCCTTCTCCACCCGCTAAAACAGCTTTCACCTTATTTGGAGAAGTACTGAAAGTCGGAGGGCATTCTACTGCATCTAAGACACCAATTCTACCACTTGTTCCAGCTCCGATATAAATGAGACTACCTCCACTTTCAAAAGCTTTTACTACTTTTTTAACGGTTTCCTCAATTTGTGGAATCACTCTCTGAACTGCTTGGGGAATTGATTGATCCTCCTTGTTCATGAGTTCTAAGATTTCTTTTATATTCATCTCATCTAAGTGATGCGACTTCGGGTTAAACTCTTCAGTTGTTAGAAGTGATATATTGTTCATCGCTCTTCCTTCCTATCTATATCGTAAGTATGGTCGTCTATTTTCTATGAATTTATCACTGTCTAATTGACATGTTAATAGAAATTTATCTGTTTGATTTGTTACCAATCCTTTTCGTAAACTATCGCTGCCAGCTAGCAAATCGAACATGGGATGCTTTAAGTTGTCGTATTCTAGAAACTTTAATTCGTCCGGATACATTTTAGCAATTACCCTTAACACTTGGGCAATAGTAGATAATGGTTTAAACAATGTTCGATTGGTGATATGTAGCTGAATACCTTCACAACTTTTGCCTTCGTACTTTTGATACGTAGGGTTGAATGAGATTTCTCTAGCGGTTACCCCCTCCATCCCCAAAGCATTGATCTCATCCTGTAAATAGACTCCGTTTATAAATGGAGCACCAATAATTTCAAATGGTTGTGTGGTGCCGCGGCCTTCAGATAAATTAGTTCCTTCTATTAAGCAGGTGCCTGGATACAACAGCATCATATCTAAATTCGTTGTATTAGGCGAAGGTGGGATCCATGGCAATTGTATATCGGTTATATAACAATCTCTTACCCAGCCTTCCATTTCTACGACAGTCAAATCACAGTGTATGGAAAACTCTTCATTGAAATAGGTCGCCAATTCGCCGACAGTCATACCATGACGATTGGGTATTGGGTACAAACCGACAAATGATTTGAAATCATCCTCCAATAAATTACCCTCCACCGCAGATCCTCCAATTGGATTCGGACGATCTAATATAATAACCTTCTTCCCAATTTTGGCACATGCCTGCATCATGTAAACAAGTGAATATAAATAGGTGTAGTATCTCGAACCAATGTCCTGAATATCAAAAACTACTACGTCTACTTGTTCCATCATAATAGGCGTTGGCTTCTTAGATTGACCATACAGGCTAAATACTGTTATACCTGTTTCTTCATGGACCATATGAGAAAATCTTTCGCCTTCCTTCACAGCTGTTTTCAATCCATGCTCAGGAGCAAACAGTGTGGTTAAGTGAATGTCCGGATGTTGGTGAAATAAACGAATAGTAGATATTAACTTGGCATTAGCACCGGTTTGATTGGTTAAAAGCCCTACTCTTTTTCCCTTTAATACACTTACATGCTTTTCCATAAAAACATCTATACCCAATTTAACGTTATGTTTCATTCTTTTACTCCGCCTATCGTTAACCCCTTTACGAAGTAACGTTGGAATAAAATAAATACAATAATCATTGGAATAGCTGCAACCGTTGCGCCACTCATCAACAATTTAAAACTAGCTAAGTTGGCATCTTGTAATGTTTTTAATCCTACAGGCAATGTATATAACTCAGCACTATTCAAGACGATAATCGGCCATAAAAATGAGTTCCAAACATTCATGAAGGTAAAAATACCCAGAGCAGCCAGTCCTGGCTTTGCAAGAGGTAAAACGACAGTCCAGAACGTCCTCCACTCACTCGCCCCGTCCATTCTCGCCGCTTCGAGTAACTCGTCCGGGATAGAATACATAAATTGTCTCATTAAGAACACACCGAACACCATCGATAAATCAGGTAAAATGAGCGCCCAATGTGTATCCATCAGTTCCAAATCACGAATCATCATGAAAAGCGGTACGAGTGTCACTTGTCCTGGAATCATCATCGTAGAAATAATAATCCAAAAAATTAAATTTCTACCTGGAAATTTCTTTTTAGCTAATACGTAACCCGCCATCGAATCTATTAATAAGATTCCGAACGTAACAACCACTGAAATATACAAGCTATTAAAAAACCACTTTCCAATATCATGCTTTTGAAAGAGACTCTTAAAGCTTGAGAATGTATTGTCAACAATATGCTCCATCATCTCGCGGTGATATTTCTCATCTTCTATATTGTCTGCTTTTTTTGCTTCTCTAGCTCCAGACCAATGCTCAAAATATAAAGGAATTCCCATAGGATACATTTTTGGTGGATTTGCATCTACATAAGATATAGGGCGTTCCATATCTTTTGATTGATAGCTACTTAGCTGTAGTGATGTAGAGAATACCCAATAAAGTGGAAGTAGTGAAACAACCGCAAATATCGTTAATAGTACATAAATAATTAGTTTATTTAATCCGTTAAACGAATTTTTTTTCATAGTCGTTCCTCCAATCACTCATCATGACGTAGTACCCGAAATTGGATAATCGAGAAGATAAGGATGATAACAAATAATACAACCGATTGTGCAGCAGCGAAACCAAATTCAAAATCCCGGAAACCCGTTTTATAAATAAGATGGACTAACGTTTCGGTAGCGCTACCCGGTCCTCCACCCGTCATCATAATGATCTGAGTAAATACTTGAAAGGAGCCAATTGTACTTAATAACACTAGATACAATGTTGTAGGTTTCAGTAATGGCACTGTAATATAAAGCCATTGCTTAAAGGTACTTGCTCCATCAATCCTTGCTGCCTCGTAAAGAGATTCTGAAATAGAACCCATCGATGCTAAATACATAATGATACCAACGCCAAAGGGGATGAGGCATTGCATAATAATCAAAGCCCATAAAGCGCTTGATGATTGCCCTAACCAGTTGAGAGGTTCGATTCCAAACCAACCTAATACGTAGTTAAATAATCCAAATTCATAGTTATACATCCAACGCCATACCATTGCGATAATGACCATGGAAGTAACTGTTGGCAGGTAAAAAGCTGAACGAAAGAAGCTTTGAGATAGCTTTCCTAATACAAATATCATGGATGCAATGACAAGAGCACTAATCACACTAAACGGAACCGTTACAACCGTGAAAAGCAACGTGTTTTTCAAAGCTATTCGAAAAGCTTCGCTTTCAAATACTTTTATGTAGTTATCAATTCCAACAAACTCACTACCAAATACTTTGTACTCTTGAAATGAAAGCACAAAAGCCCAAACGACCGGAATGGCCACGAACAGTATAAATAAAAGCAATTTCGGCATTAAAAAGAGGTAGGAACTATAGTTTTTTCTCATTTGGAGAAAAATCGTTCTCCTTGGTTTTTTTCTTACTTTTAAAGCAGTTCCTTCTTTTTTTGGTGTTGCACCAATTGGCTGTTGTGTCAAAATGGGACACCTCCTAAAATTGAAGCAGGCTTGCGTAATGCAGAGCCTGCTATAACCTAATTATTTTAGTAACTCGTCAACAGCTTTCTTTGCATCTGCCATTGCATCTTCTGCTGATTTTTCTCCATTAAAAACCAATTGAAGCTGTGTTTGAATTGCTTCGTCAATTTTTCTCCATTCAGGATGACGAGGAAGCATAACAACTTGGTCAGACATCTCCATTGCACGAGTCATCTCTGGATTATCTTTAAAAGGATCCATCTCGGCCGCACTAACACGGGCTGGGAAAATACCATAATTTTGTGCCATATGGTATTGCTCTTCAGTTGTCGAGATAAATTTCATAAAATCAGCTACTGCTGCTTTTTTGTTTGCGTCTTCTCCTTGATGGAACATTACCCAACCACCTACACCACCGATTGTTGTAGGTTTTTCAGATTCGCCTGTAGGATAGTTAGCTACAGCAAAGTTTGTCGGATATTTACCTTGTGCAGCACCAATTGCCCATGTTGCCCAAGGTTGCATTGCCACCGTACGTTGTTCCTCATTTGCCCAAGCTTGGAATGTGCCACCAACGTCATTTCCACCATGAGTTTCAGGTGCGACTTTTTCTTTCAGCTTTAAGTCTGCCAGGTCTTGAATTGCTTGAACCACTTCTGGAGTATCAAATGTAAATTCTGTCATGTCTTCGTTAAGTGGTGATCCTCCGTTTTTATAGAAGAATGGCCATGCCTCATAGTATCCAGGCATAATATAAGTTGAAAAACCATAAACATCTATCTTTCCATCGCCGTCACGATCAAACGTTAGCTTTTTGGCAGCATCCAAAAACTCTTCATACGTCCATTCTCCACCTTCGGGAGGGGTTACTCCTGCTTCAGCAAACAAATCTAAGTTTAGAAGCATAGAGTGAAGCGTGATTGAGTTCGGAATGCCGTACATTTTTCCGTCATACGTGTAAGCATCTAAAGCATTTTCATAAAAATCGGCTTTTGCCTCTTTATCAAAATAGTCATCTAACGGCTCTACAACCCCTTGCTCGATATGATCGATACTTACAGCACTGCCGCTAATATCGACAGGTGCAATGTCTGGCCATGATTTTCCGGCAATAGCTACCCCTAGTTTATCTCCCATTTCCGCCCAAGGAACTTGAACTAGTTCAATTTCTACTCCTTCGTGTGCATCTTCGTATTCTTTTATCTTAGCTTCTAACCAATGAAATTTATTTTCATCTTTGTCTGGCCATCTTGGACCGTCCCAAACAGTTATCTTCCCTTTGAATTCATCCGCTGTACCGACTTCCTTTGTATCATCGCTACAAGCTGCTAATACAGAAGCTGCTAAACCTAGTGAAGCGATGGAAAGCATCGACTTTTTCCATATTTTCTTCATTCTACATTTCCCCTTTAAATGTTCTCACCAAGCAATTTTCCCCAAAATCGTTTGACGCTTCGCTCCTGTAGTGGAAGGTAAGTTATTCGGTACTTTATGAAATCCTAAATAACCAAGTAACGCAAAAACAAATGCTTCCTTTGCGTCACTATTTATACCTAAGGCATCTGATGGTTTCACAACTATATCTTCAGGTAAAAATTCCTTAAAATAAGCTAACAATGTAGCGTTATGAACCCCTCCACCACTAATGAATACCTCTTTTAATGATGTGTCTGAATGTATTTTTGAATTTCCCTTGCTATTGAACATGCAGTAAACATAGTTATTGTTGCTATTTTATCTAAAGCGGAAATTCCAAATTGATCCCCCTCTAACCAAAGATGCTCTGCATAGGCCTTCCCAAATAATTCTCTACCTGTACTTTTGGGCACAGGTAAACTGAAATAATCATTATTCATCAGTATTTTTAACCATTCCTGATGTACAGTACCCTCTTTAGCAAAATTACCATTTTCGTCATAAGGTTGCTCTCCATTTGTATACAATGAAACAAATGCATCAATAATCATGTTTCCGGGACCCGTATCATACGCAAGAACATCTTGCTCTGCATTCTTAGGAGGAAGTACAGTAATATTTGCAATTCCTCCAATATTGACAAGTACTCTTCCTACTTCCTCGGCTTGAAAAAGGAGTTGGTCTGCAAATGGCACAAGTGGAGCACCTTGCCCACCTGCAGCCATATCTCTCGTTCTGAAATCTCCGATTACTGGAATACCGCTATATTCCGCAAGTACGGAGATATCTCCAATTTGCAATGTATTCGATCGTGCAAACATTCCATCATATTCAATAATAGGTTCATGCCAAATTGTTTGACCGTGCGTACTGATTAAATCGATTGAATTATAATCCATTGAAAAATTTTCAAGAGCAGCTTTAATGAGTTGTGCGTAAAGTTCGCCTAAGTACATATTCATAGAAGACACTTCTTGAATGGTTACAGTTGGATTCATTAATTGTAATAATTGGGTCGTCAATTCCTTTGAATACGGGATCGTCATAAATTGCTTTAATTCATACTGAAGTTGTTTATCAACAAATGAAAAGTCTACAATGGCGATGTCTAGCCCGTCGAGAGAAGTTCCTGACATAAGACCACACACACGCATAGGTTTCAACGTGACACTCCCTTTCTATTAAAATAATAAGATGAAAGCGCTTAACTGTATTTTAAATGTTCTGAAATTAAATTTCAATACTTTTCTAAATTACCGAAAAATATTTTCACTTATTGTAATGCTACTGGTAATTTCCCTTTAATATCTCTTTTTCCAACCAAATATTCAGCAACGATTTCAAATGCCACTTTCGTAAATTCGTATGTGCAAATCATGCGATTTACCTGTGGAAATAATTTTGCATCATAAGGTGAACGTACGGCTACAACATCTATCGGTCTTCCTGTTTCTAATAATTTATTTACTAGTGTTTGTTGACCTTTGTGCTGAACTGCATTCAAGGTTAAAACAACTACTCTATCAAAGTTTTTCACTTGGTAGACTATAAATTCTATTTGATCTATGAATTGGGGTGACTTTATTTCTATTATTTCCATATTCGAATGTACCTTTTTTAATTGCTCCGCCATTTCTAATGTTGCGTATCGTTTATCTTCGACCATTGTTGCATATTCATTGGTCGGGAAAATGAGCAACACACGATCACTAGGTAATATAGCTGATTCCTGTCCACTAGCAATTGTAATACCAGCTTGATAAATCTCTCTCATCTCATTTTGATGACTTTCAGATCCAACGAAGTCTGCCACTACTTGCGAGGCCTCTATCTCCTCCCAGGAAGTATATTTGGCAATCATACGCTCAATTCTGGCAATAGAATCATCCAGTTGCCGCTCTTCTATATCTCCATTTTTTACCGCTTCCATAATTTCTAGTATTGCCTGCTCTTGCAAGGAATGTATGTGAGATACCATCACTAAGTCGACGCCTGCTTTAATGGCTTGTACGCATCCATTTACAGTTCCTATACCTTTTGCAATTGCATCCATCTCCATGCAATCAGTTGTCACAACCCCATCAAAACCAAGTTTCCCTCGAAGTAAACCTGTGATAACTGAGCGGGATAATGTAGCAGGTGTGTTCGCTTCCGTTTCAAGTGCCGGAAAATACACATGGGCACTCATGATGGCGTCAGCACCTGCCTGAATACACCCTTTAAAAGGAACTAATTCCACGTCGTGTAGCCTTTTAAGATCATGAGTAATAACAGGTAAATCCAAGTGAGAGTCCACACTTGTATCACCATGTCCCGGAAAGTGTTTTAAAGTCGTCATGACTCCTGCTGCTTGCATACCTAACATAGACTGTTTAGCCATTTCCGTTACTTCATCTGGTTTTTCACCAAAAGATCGCACTCCTATCACAGGATTTTCAGGATTATTATTGATATCTACCACAGGAGACAAGTTCCAATTAATACCGAGTGCTTTTATCTCTTTGCCAGTTACAAATCCTGCCTGATAAGCGTAATTAGGTCGATAAGTTGCACCAAGTAACATCGCACCCGGCACAATCGTTGTTCCTTCTCCCAAACGACGAACTACTCCATTTTCTTGATCGATACACATTAACAAAGGTGTCTTATAGCCGGCTTCTTTAGCTTCCTGCTGTAAGCTTTGGGTGAGGGCCAGAATATCTTTTGGAGTTCCTATGTTACGACCAAATAATATTACTCCACCTATGTGGTATTCATGTATAAGATGTTTGATCTCTTCGGAAATGGTCGTTCCTTTAAAACCAGCTATTAATAATCGACCTGCTTTTTTCTGCAAACTCATTGTGCTCCTCCTTATCCAATCGGAAATCCAGGAATATGTCCTTCTTTTCTTACATGTAGTCCCTTTGAGTTTTGTAGTGTCTGCGCATATGTTGTCCTTGCTAAACAACCACGCATCGTCCCTAATGCTTTGTAATAATCATAGTAGCGAAAACTGGAAGAATTCATGATAAACCAATAACAAGACAATGCTTCTAAGTAGGCGTCAAAAGATTCCGACACATCTACATATATATCCGGCTCATATCCCTCCATGTCCTCCCAATTTTCACTATGGAAAACTCTTCGAAGTCCGTGAGGTGGCAATCCGTCCAAATCAAAACCTGGAAGTGATGCTTTTAGCCAAGCGTCCTGCACAACTAATTGGCAAAGACGATGATCTGGATGCATGCTATTTATCCAGTGTGTTATGACAAAATCAGGCTTTTCTTTTCTGAAAACTGTTGCCACTTCTTTAACAAGCCCATCATTAAAAGTAAGCTCAGCATCCTTGTGATTTAGCGTAATACTTGTCCCACCTAAAACAGCTGCCGCTTTCTCCGCTTCTTGTATTTTTTGTTTTCTATACGTTTCTACATCTAAATGGGGAGGAGTACCTTTTTCTCCCGCAGTCAAATGTAGAAAGGTCACTTTATATCCTGCTTTTGCATATTTGTGTGCAATTGCACCAGCTTGTATTTCTCCATCTCCACAATGCGCACCTACAATCATTAAATGCATAATTACGCTCCTAACTAGTTAAATTTGTCATAATGAGATTGTGTAGCCGTGGTCTTAAACGAACCATTTCATCGTGCCTGCCAAAATACACACGATTTGTTAACAAAATAATAACAAGTTCGCTTTTTGGATCTATATAAAAGCTTGTTCCCGTAAACCCTGTATGTCCATAAGTTTGAGTAGACATCAAATCACCTATAGGATTCGTTCCATTTCCTTTTAATTGCCATCCAATTCCTCTTGCTTCTGAGGAGAACGAGGTGAAATTCTCTCGAGACTTTTGAATCCATAATGGATGTAGAAACTGCTTGCCATCTTTTTCTCCATTGCATTCCAACATATCACAAAACTTCGCAATATCTCCTATAGTTGAGAACAATCCTGCATGCCCACTAATTCCTCCCATAAATTCCGTATTGTCATCGTGGACAATCCCGTACTTAAAGTCTTGCAAGTGTGGCAAATACTCAGTTGGTGCATATTGATGTCTTTCTACACTAGGTAAATAGGTTGTATGGGACATTTGTAGAGGTTTATAAATATTATTCTTCACATAGTCTTGTAGAGGTTGATCAGTTACTTTTTCAATAATGGCGCCTAAAAGTATATAACCTAAATCACTATAAACTACTTTTGTCTCGGGAGTATAAACTAGATTTTCTTTGTAAATATCAGCTAACACCTCATCATACGTAAGCTGTTTTTCAAAATAAGGACGGTGGGCAATGAGTCCAGATGAGTGAGTCAATAATTGTTGAAGCGTTATATTTCCTTTATCATTTTGCGCGAAATTTGGTAGAAATCGGACTACCTTATCTTGCAAATAAATATCCCCAGTTTGAAAAAGTTGAAGTATTGCTGGTAAGGTAGCCATGACTTTTGTCAAGGAAGCCACATCAAAAAGATGCTCAGCTGTCATAGGAACTTTATCATCTTCCAAACTATTGCTTCCTAATGCCTCTTCTATAATCCATTCCCCTTTATGCTTGATGCGAATGACTGCACCAGGTGTTACTCTGTTATCTATTTCTTTTTGTAAAAAAGAAATAATCTGTGATTTCATCAACCATCCCCCTAAAATACTAAATAGATTTTGACATCGTTTGATACTCTTTCCATGGCATAAAAGAGAGTTTTTCATAAAAGCTAACTAGTTGAGTCCAGTCGATAACGATATAGTCCATCCCTCTAGCCATTAACTCATTGGCTGCAGCTCTTATCAAATCAATACCATACTGATTTCCCCTTACATGACGTGCAATCCCTAATGGACCAATTCCTCCGAGTGGTCCCGAAACTAAAGGAGACCAATATACATTCTGGGCGATAATAGGAGACTTTGTGTCATTTATCCTACAGAAGCCTTGCAATTCATCACCCAAAAATAATCCAATAAATTCTCTTCCATTTCCGCCCATGTCCGCATAACGCAAAGCTTCATAATGCCATCTCCCTGGAAATACTACTTTAAGAAATGAGAGCAATTTTGGAACGTCTTCCTTCGTTAATACTCTAAATGATGGGAGGAATTTTCAAGCTTGTATGGTTTCATGTTTCTTACTTCCTTCAATAAATCTGTTACGATGGAGCTGTTCTTATATCCATGTTTTTCAAACCATTTTATTGCTACTGTATCCTCGTAAGGTACTCCCGGAAAATAGTGCCAAGGATCTCCTCCTAATCGAATCTCACTTAGAGATAGATCGCAAAATACCTTCTCAACATGATTTAAAAGTTTGTATCCAATACCTTGATTTCTGGCTGATTTCCTAACAAGTAGACATTGAATCCAACCTATATTTGGAGATATATTTACCTGAAAATCTTCTTGATAATATTTCGCTACTACTAACCCCATTAACTGCTCGTTTTGATAAATTGCAATGGACGCCTCTCTTAAAACATTTTTATCCTGCAATGTGTTTTGCGTCCACAGTTTTTCAGACATCGGAAATTTTTCACCGATACTATCATTCCAAAGTTGGATTATGTCATCTATCTCTATATCTAAAACATTTTTTAATATCATAGTATATCAAACTCTTTAAACTGCTTATAGAACGTTTCAGCAAATTCTACTCCAGGCTTCATCTGTAGATTATTTAAACCAGCTACAATGGCACCGCCCACTGGTGGGATTATATTTTTACGAAACATGAGATTGGGTAAAGTGCTACTCATCGCTAATTTCTGGAAGCGTTGAATGAACAGTTTTGAATCTGTAAAAACCCCACCAGACAGCACTATTATAGTAGGCTCTTCATTTTGAAAGAGAACTTGGTGACAAGTCTTAATAGAATGGAACATTTTCTCACACGCCTCACCTATAATTTTCAGTGCTACTACGTCTTGATTTATTGCTTCTTCTACTACAAAACGACTAATTGTGGCTATCACAGATTTAGGATGTTCCCGACCATATACTCTTTCAATAATTTCAGGAACTGATTCTAGTTGAAAATAACTCAAAATGTGCTTTTTCAATGTAGTGGAAGGTCCACGACCATCATGTTCTTTGAATACAGCTTTTAGAGCCTCATTCCCCAAGTAAAAGCCACTACCTTCATCATCAAATAAATAACCCCAGCCACCTACACGTGACACTTTCTTATTTTTGTTGATCCCAAATGTGATGGCACCAGTTCCCGCTATTTGTACAATCCCTGCATCTCCTAACGTACCGGAATACAAAGCATTAACGGCATCGTTATCTACGAAGATATTGATTCTTGAAGGTAAATATTTTTTTAATAGTTCCTTCGCATATCTTTGACTACCTTTCTCTCCAACTCCAGCCATTCCCGCGAAGCAAACTTCAATTTGATTAAATATATCTGGATTTTTACTTTGTATTTGTTGCAATAATTCGCTTATAGTCCGTTCAAATTCTTCTTTAGACATGGAAGTTGGATTGCTTGGACCCGTTACTACCCTAACGAAAACGTTTCCATATGCATCTGCTACCACTCCTTCTGTTTTCGTGCCGCCTCCATCTATCCCTAATAGATACAATGAATCACTTCCCCTATTATTAATACAATTATATTCATCTATTATAAATATTTGAAATATTATTTCAACTTTTTATTTTAATTTCGTTAATTAATTTCATTAACACAAAAAGGTGCTAAAACTTTACTATTAAAAATAGATAAAGCGTTAGCACCTTCTATATATGAATATATGTTTAACCCAGAGATGAAAATACAATAGTGATTGTAATAATGAATACAATAATAAAAATCACAGTAGAAGGGATAATTATCGTCCAAAACCCTTTCCAACTAGAAAACTGATGTACTTCTCCAATTGCCTTACTTTGAATGACAATCATCCAAATCGTGAATGTCGTCATGATCAAAAACGATAGTAACGACCAACCAATTGCACCTGCGGATAATTGCCAAGTTATCGTATCTGCCTTTGCCTTGTTAGTAATTAATGCATCTACTATATAGTAAGGTGTCATCCAAATAATAGGAATCATACTTACTCCTACAGCTTGAACCATTTCTTTAAACTTTCCAGATCCACCAAACCATTTTCCGACAAAGGTATACAAAGCTGCTCCAATTGGTAATCCAATTAAACCGATTATGGGACCTAATATTAAACTCCCAATCAGCAACTGCCATAAAGGTATATCAAACCTCGTTTCCCATTCTCCTATCGCACCAATTGCATTTGGTATACTTGCAATAGCCACGATCATTAATGAAAACCTTATATCTTTATAATCCAACACATAACGAATCGTTTCTCTTGTGGAAAGCCAAATGGAGAAAAACGGATTTAGCGATTCAACTTCTTCCTTTTTCAAACTACTCCCCCCTCATGAATTTCTTTCTCTCTTAAAATATGCAAATACACCCATTTTTATTTAAAGGTTTACATATAGATTCGACAAAAAAACACCAAATTCCTTCCAATTTTATAATTTTCAATTAAAATTGCACTAGACTTTTTTCTATTCAAGATAGGAACCTAAGCGTTTCCAAGTAGATTTAATACACTATACTATCTCTTTAAAAGAGATAAAACTTGCAATTCGGAGGTGATTATATAGAGCGGATTGTATAAAAGTTGACTCAATCGGTTTCTGTCAATGGATTACGAAAGACTATTATCTCCTATCGTCTCACCATGTATTTGTCTAAAATGAAAAAGTAAGTGTCACTCAATTGGTTCGCGATGAATCAATTGAGCTTTTTTCATGGTTTCATATCAACTTCTTTTTATTATTTACTCAAGTAATGTAAGATATAGACAGTGATCTAGAACAAGGGGTGGAATAGCTTTTGTCCAAAGAATCTATTTTAGTTGTAGAAGATGAAGAGAAAATTTTAAGACTTCTGGAAATCGAGTTAGAATATGAAGGATATGAACTAGGGAAAGCTACAAATGGCATGGATGCACTAGAAGCGTATCTTTCTAAAAAATGGGACCTCATATTATTAGATGTCATGCTGCCCGGGATGAGTGGAATTGAATTACTCCGACGCATCCGATTAAAAGACTCTTTAATCCCAGTCATATTGTTGACTGCCAAAGATTCGATTGAAGACAAAGTATCTGGTCTTGATCTCGGTGCCAATGACTATATTACCAAACCCTTTCGCATGGAAGAATTACTTGCAAGAATTCGTGCAGTTTTGCGAATAAAACAAGTTGCAACCTCCACAGTAACAGTAGATGATGAATGGCTTCATGCAGGCGATTTAAAGGTAAATGAAAAAACACGAGAAGTAATTCGCCAAGAATGCGATATTGACTTAACGCCAAAAGAATATGACTTACTTTTATATTTATTAAAAAATAAGCGACAGGTTTTAGACCGTGAGCAAATTTTAGAAGCGGTTTGGGGCTATGATTATGATGGAGAAACAAAAATCGTAGATGTATATATTCGTTATTTACGCAAAAAAGTGGATGCCAATTACGATCACGCACTCATCCATACGGTAAGAGGCGTCGGTTATGTCTTAAAGGATGCGACATGAGACTTAGAAATAAGATAAATTTATATACTTCCGTTTTATTTATTGTTTTATTAATCCTAATGAACGCTTCTATCTATTTTCTTTTCAGCCATTTAATGCTGACGAACGAACTTAATAGAGCAGAGGCGAATGTAGAAAAGATTGTCACAGATATCGGAAAGACAAAAGATCGTCTTCCTCCTGATCAACTTCTTCGTGCTTATCTTCCCGTCGAAGGGATGATTCGAGTAGTAAAAGATGATTTAACAACTCACGCGAAAATCACCTCTCCTTCTGAGGCAGCACTAGAATCACGACCAAAGAATTTTTTGACTGGGGAGACAAGTGAAGTAGTCAAACTGGAAAAGAAACGCTATGTATTCGTCTCGTATCCAGTTGTTTGGAATGATGGAAGTGTTGTGAACCTACAAGTAACAAGTAGCATACAGGAAATGGATAACATGCTCAATATATTACGAATTGTGCTTATTGTTGTAACCATAATTGCGATGATACCTGTTTTTCTGTCTAGTAGAGTTTTGAGTAACTTGATAATCCAACCAATTAGATCCATGATTGATACGATGAAGGAAATCCAAAAAAATGCTCAATTTAAAAGATTAGAACTGGAAAATACTTCGGAGAGTGAACTAGTAGAAATGGGAGAAACATTTAATCATATGATTGATATACTCCAGTCAAACTTTGAAAAACAGGAACAATTCGTCTCCAATGCTTCACACGAATTGAGAACTCCCCTAACTATCATTGAAAATTATGCTGACCTTCTAAAACGAAGAGGCTTAGGAAGACCCGATTTGTTTGAGGAATCGATTGATGCCATTCACTCAGAAGCTGTGCGGATGAGAGAAATGACAGAGCAATTATTACAACTAGCAAGACAGCAGGAACAATGGAATATCCAAATAGAACAAATCAACTTAACAGAGCTTGTAACAGACACAGCAAACACCTTTCAAAATACTTATCAACGAAAAGTATTAGTGGAGGGCAACGGAATCACGACTGGTTACACAGATGCACAAAAACTGAGACAATTACTTTATATATTTTTAGATAATGCCAGAAAATATAGTGAGGACCAAATTATAGTTCATATCGGACAAGCATCCGATGAGAGATATATCCAAATTGAAGATAAAGGAATAGGAATACCAAAGGATGATTTACCTCATGTATTTGACCGTTTTTACCGTGTAGACCAAGCAAGAAGCAGAAAACAAGGTGGTTCTGGACTAGGACTTACAATGGCAAAGCAAATAGCAAATGCAATCGGGATACGGATAGAGCTTAATAGCTTAGAAAATCGTGGTACTACTGTTACGCTTTTTTTCAAATCAACAGAAAGCAGATAGAAAATCATCTATTTCTCATCATTTTCTTACTTTCAGGTTGTATACTATGGCTAACAAATTGTGACATGGAGTGATACAGAATGAAAAAGAAATGGGTATGGCCAGTAGGAATTATTCTCCTTGTGGTTTGCCTGGTCTTTTGGCTAGCCCCTTCAATCTCAGCAAAAGACCTAACAGAAGAAGAAGCGAACTCAGTTGTACTTGAAAAGTATCCCGGAGATATTATAAAAACAACAAAGACTAAAGACGAATATCAAATAGAAATAAAGCTCGAAACCGGCGTATATGTCATTAAAATAGATGCAAAAAGTGGGGACGTGCTTTCTCTAGCCCAAACAGAAAAGCCAGTGCAAGTAGCACCGGAACAAGTAGAAAAGGAAGAACCAGTACGGACAAATGAAGAAGAAAAACCAGCAGAAGAACCTGCTGAAGTCACCTTAATAACTAAACAAGAAGCTGTAGAAATAGCAGCCAATCATCTTAAAGGGATGGCAGATGAGGATGACGCAGAGTTTCATGCGATTTCTGGTCAATCTCCCTATTACCTAGTAGAAGTGGAAATCGAGAATGGGGACGAGGATCGTGAAGCCGTCGTTCAAGTGGATGCCTACACCGGAGAAGTGAAATCAGTAGATTGGGATGACTAATAGAATCTAAACACCAGGTTCACCTAATTAGAGGGTCGAACCTGGTGTTTTATTTGGTTAATATAATGAAATCTTTTTCTCTCCAAATTTTAACCTTCCTTTCCCCGTCCTTTAGTTTTGTCTGGTTATAGTATTAACTGTAAGACAAAACAAACTTAGGAGGCACAAATGATGAAAAAATTATTTATTGGTTCATTAGCAACTACTCTTTTAGTAAGCGGTGCAATCGGACTTCACGCATATGCACAAGAAGATAATGGAAAATTAGAAAACAAACAGTTAGCGAGTATTTCAAAATCACCTATTACTGAACAAGAAGCCATTGTTATTGCACAAAAACAAGTGGATGGCGAAGTGACTAGAATCAAACTAGATTCAGATGATGGAAGATATGAATATGAGGTAGACCTCCAAAATGACGATGGAGAATACGATATCAAGATCGATGCTACTACCGGCAAAGTGCTTGAACAAGAATGGGACGCTTTTGATAACAAAGCTGTTGCTAAGACATCGGCAAATCAAACACTTATCACTCAAAAAGAAGCCATTGCTATAGCAAAAAAGCAAGTAAACGGCGAAGTAACTGAGATTGAATTAGATAAAGATGATAATAGATATGAGTATGAAATAGAACTACGTACAAATAAAGGAGAAGCTGACATTACAATCGACGCTTCTACTGGAAAAGTGTTGGAATTAGATCTTGATGACGATGGCTACGACGACTGAGTTTTAAAATGAAGGAACAAAAGTGCAAGGGCCTATGTCTACCTTGATATAGCAAATGAAAATGAGGAACAATATTGGTATATCGCGTAAAAGAGGGATACTGCGCAGTAAGACTTTAACAGGTGTCCACCGAGATTTTCCCTGCAGTCGTACGCTTTCCGCGGGCATGGCTTCAGCCTCCTCGTCGCTTGCGCTCCTGCGGGGTCTTCAGCTCACGCTATTCCCGCTGGAGTCGACGCCTGCAGGGAAAATCAGTGGTAATTGCTTATTTAAATTGTATCTACTTGTTAAACAAAATTTTAAGCAGATTTACGATTGTCGATTGTTCATTGAAAGCAAGTAAATCTACTAGGAAAGCAACTAGATCAGCACGTGAGTAACCAAATTACTGGTGAAAGCAATCAATTCTTAAAATTACAAGTTTCCTTTTAAAAGCGGTAATTATGAAGAGATGTTATCTCCATAAATGGTGTAGTAATTCGAGTTTTATTCTGCTAAATGCAGATACTAAATGAGCAAGAAATTCCCATTGATTGTAGCGGAAGGTGGCGACTCCTGCGGGATGTAGCGGGACAGTTGAGACCCCGCAGGAGCATTAGCGACGAGGAGGCTCACCGCCCGCCCCGCGGAAAGCGCCCACCTGCAGCGAAAATCCTTTCGGTCACTCAATAAAACATTCTACGCGCAGTTTCCCTATACTGATCGACATGCCATAAAAAGGTACCAGGCCATTATAAATATAGCCTGATACCTTTTATTAGCACTTATATTTATTAATTTATCTAATACTTGGTTGGAGCTCTTTTGGTAATGGATTTCTATACGCCTTTTTTGTTTGCTTAGCGAGTTCTTCCTTCGCTTTTTCGATTAGCTCAGGATTTTCAAAAACCTCTACTGCACCAGCAGCAAGAACTTTACCTGCATACAATAGCCCTTTATGTGCCAAGGACGTTTTCCCTTGCGAAACAAGTTGCCATGTATGTAATGGAGTTCCCGCTACAAAACATGTTGTAAAAAATTGAGCTGTTGGTACAATCCAACTCACATCTCCCACATCTGTCGAGCCTTGCATAACTTCACGAGTTTTTGCGTAAGGGATAACCTCATTGAAAAAAGGATATTCTGGAGTATAAAATTCTTCCGATAGTTGATAGTTAGATAGTTTTTCTGCATCCAGAATAGCTGCATCTACTTCTTCTTGCGTAATAGTTTGAGCCATTTTTTGTGCATAACTTAATTCTTTATCATCATAATTTGGCAAACCGAAATGTTCTAATTGATCTTGCAAAACAATATTTAACGTATCGTTTGGAATGTAATTAGAGCACGCCTTATCAAATCGAACAGTAACCTTTGTCTCCGTCATCAACGCTGCGCCTTCAGCAATTTTAATAACACGTTGATAAATATCCTCTACCTCACTAATATGTGGAGCTCTTATCAAATACAGCACTTCTGCATCTGATTGTACAACGTTCGGAGAAGAACCACCTGTATTCGTTACAGCATAATGGACTTTAGCTTCGGAAATAATGTGTTCTCTTAAATAATTGACCCCCACATTCATCAATTCCACTGCGTCTAACGCGCTTCGTCCAAGATGGGGTGAATTTGCAGCATGCGAAGCTTTTCCTTCAAAAGAGAAATAAACTTGATAATTCGCAAGCGATGAAAACGAGAACACACCTGAGTATGAATTTGGGTGCCATGTAAGCGCGACATCGATATCATTAAAAACTCCCTCACGAACCATATAAGTTTTTCCCGATCCGCCTTCTTCACCCGGACAACCGAAATATTTGATAGAACCAGTAATTTTCTTTTCTTCTATTAGTTGCTTTAGTGCAACAACTGCTGCAATTCCTGCAGTACCTAATAAGTTATGACCACAGCCATGCCCATTGCCATTTTCCTCAAGCGCTTCTCTTACATCTGAAGCTTCTTTTTGACTCAGCCCTGAAAGTGCATCAAATTCTCCAAGAATCCCAATCACTGGTTTTTCTTGACCGAATGTCGCAGTAAAAGCTGTTTCAATGCCCCCTACTCCGCGCTCTACAGAGAAACCATTATCCTCTAAATAATCACTTAACAGTTTAGCAGATTGATATTCTTGGAATCGAGTTTCAGGAGTATCCCAAATTTGATCACTTAACTCCGTAATTTCCTTACTTTTTGCATCTATTAAAGAACCGATTATATCTTTCATATTGTCCATTTAAAGTTGCCCACCTTCCTTTTGATAAACTTGTTCAATTGCACCTAGCCAAGTGTTCAAAGTTATAGCGAGGACCTTTTCGTCAATATCGAATTTTTCATGATGATGTCCAGCTGCCAATGTTGTTCCGAAAACTGCGTATGTTGCATGTCCTCCCTGCTTTTGCACTTGGTCCATCATATAAGTTGCGTCTTCTGAACCAGCAGCAAATTTAGAACTTGGAATGATTTCTTCTAATCCTTGAACGCTTCCAGCCGCTTTAACAACTAATTCTATTAATTGTTCAGAAGATGAACAGGTTTTAGCAGCCCCTACTATTTCATAAGAAAGCTCTGTCCCATACATTTTCGCGGACCCCTCTAAAACAGCTATCGCTTGTTCATGAACGTATGTGTGTACATCGCTGTTCTCACCACGTGTTTCGAGTTGTAAAGAAGCATGTGCTGGCACTATATTACGTCCATCTCCCGCTATACAAGTTCCTACATTTATACGGGATGCACCCCCACTATGATTGGGAATCGCATGAATTCCTAAAATCGCGGAAGCGGCAGCAAGTAAAGCATTGCGCCCTTTCTCTGGCTCTGCTCCTGCGTGTGCAGCTTTTCCGACAAATTTTGCATTTATTTTAGTTGTCGCTAAAAATCCATTTGTCCCTGCAATTACTGTTCCTAGCGGAGATCCTGCTCCTACATGCATACCAAAAAAGTAATCTACGCCATCTACTACGCCAGCTTCCACCATTGATTTTGCACCACGTACACCTTCTTCCGCGGGCTGAAAAATGATTTTAATCGTTCCCTCAATCTGGTCTATATTATTTGCAAGCACAGTCGCTAAACCTAATCCAATTGCACAATGAGCATCATGGCCACAAGCATGCATATTTCCTTCATACCGAGAACGGAACTCGTATTGCTGAGGTATATGGGATGCTTCTTTAGATTCTTCTATTTCTAATGCATCCATATCAAAACGGAACGCGATGGTTGGGCCTGGTTTCTTCCCTTTAATCGTTCCAACTACTCCTGTATATCCTCCAATCATCTTTTTCATATAAGCCGTGTAGCCACCATTACTTTCAGCTTTTTCGTAACTGGCTTCTAATTGCTCTGGAGCGGGTACACCCATCCGTTCTGCTGATATTACTTCTTTTCCTATTTCCACTTGAAAGCCTAATTGGCTTAATTCGTGTGCAATGATGGAGGCAGTACGAAATTCTGTCCAACCGATTTCAGGATACTGGTGGAAATCTCTTCTCCATTCCAACATTTGTTCAGATAAACTTGAGTCAATCGCAAAAATACTCATCTTTTCCACTCCTTAGCCTATAGATACAACGAAACACCTGGTCCGATTGGAATTCCAAATAATGCGAAAACTAACATTAAAATAGTCCATACAATGAGGAACGCTATAGTATACGGGATCATGAGTGACATAAGTGTACCTATGCCTGCTTTTTTATCATATACATGCATGAACGATAAAATAATCGCAAAATAAGGATTTAAAGGTGTCACCATATTGGTAGATGATTCACCGATACGATACGCCAACTGAATAAATGCCGGATGATAGCCTAGCACCATAAACAGTGGAACAAACACTGGACCAACTAATGACCACAACGCAGAACCACTAATGATAAATAAACTTAAGAAAGCTGTTAATAAAACAAACAATACAATAACAAATACATTCGTCATATTAAGTGTAGTCAATAGATCTGCACTATGAACTGCCAACCAAATAGCAATATTACTCCAATTGAAGTAAGCTACAAACTGGGCAATCATAAAGATTAATACAATATATCCAGATAAACTTCCAATCGCTTCCGTCATCAGCTTTGGAATATCAGCTGAAGACTGAATCTTTTTTGTACTAACACCATAAGTAATTCCTACTACTAAAAAGAATAAAAATAAAATTGGCACAATTCCTGATAAAAACGGCGAGCGTAATATAGTGCCATCTTCATTCAAAAGCGGTGAGTTTGGAATGAGCATTCCAGCAACTATAACTGCTATGAAAACGATTGCAGAGATAAAGGAATTACGTAAGCCTCTTTTTTCTAACGGACTTATGTCTTTGGAGATAGATTGTTGCTCCCCTTTGTAGACGCCCAAACGTGGTTCGACATATTTCTCGGTAATCAAGGTACCTAGAGCAGCTAACACAAATGTAGAAACACTCATGAAAAACCAGTTATCAAGTGGAGTCACTATAACATCGGGATTAATCCCTTTCGAAATCTCAGTAGAAATTCCAGATAAAAGTGCATCTGTACCTGCAATTAATATATTCGCCGAAAATCCAATACCCGTACTCGCTAAACCAACTGCTAAACCAGCTATAGGATGTCTACCAACAGACAAGAAAACAAGTGCTGCTAGAGGAGGTATTACAACAAAAGCTGCATCCGAAGCTACATTTCCTAAAATTCCGATGAAGAACACTGCAAATGTAATAATCTTTTTTGGTGTACTTAAAATTGCCCTTTTCATGAGCATTTCCAATAATCCGACTTTTTCAGCTAAACCAATACCTAGCATGATCGTTAAAACTAAACCTAGAGGAGCAAAGCCTGTAAAGTTTTTGAGTGTATCAGATAATATAAACTGAATACCTTCCGCTGATATAATACTTTTAACCGCAACCATCTCTTGTGTATTCGGATGGACAACTGCTGCCTTAAACAAACTTAAAATCCATGATAGAATGACGAGAAGAACAGTTAAGTAGAAAAACAAGATAAATGGATGTGGAAGCTTGTTGCCTACTTTTTCAATAAACGACAAAAATTTTGAAAATCTATTTTCCTCATTCTTTTCAGCCTTAGTAAATACTTGTTGCAATAAAATCACCCCTTTTTGGATTAAAAGACCCCTTTGTGATATGTCTTTAAATAACAGAGTAAACGAATACAAAAAAATTATCAATATATTTTTAGAAAAAGGAGAAAAGTATAAAAATGCCAAGAATTCGTATTTTCACTACAAAAAATTCATTAAAGTGGGTCAAGAATGTAGAATTACTAAGCATTGAACCCTGTAATTTTGAGTTTACTGTTTATGATTCATTAGCCCATTTACAAGAAATATTTTTAGAAAAAATTCAACAAGTCGATGGTATATTGTTTAGTGGACAGATTCCTTATTTTTTTATTCAACAACATTTTCCGAATGTACCCGTCCCAATGTTGCATTTCGACATCACTCAAGCGGACTTTTACAGAGCTCTTTCCGAATATATTTATAAGCATAAAGATTTCCAAATGAAAAGATGTTTAGTAGATTTTTTATATGAAGAAAACAATTATTTAGGTGTGTATGAATGGGCTGAAAAAGATGATACCCCGTATCTCTTTGATCTTAGTATGCAAGCATACGCAGATATGGATGTATATAATAAATTGCGGGATTATCATATAGAGATGTGGAAACAAAACAAAGTAGATGTGAGTATGACACGACTAGGTAATTTACCTGAAATGTTAGAGCCGTATGGTATCAAGCCCATATTAGTTGTTCCTTCTGAACAAAGTATGAACAAGATAATTGAGGCGTTATTAAAAGAAATACAACTCCTTCAATTGATTGAAAACCAAGTAGTTATTGGTCACTTGGAAATGGCCATTAACCGTGATAATATGGCAGATTTAGAATATCGACAAATGTCATTACATAAGGCAATTCTTGATTTTAGTAAGAACAACCAAATGTCTTTTATTATCCATCGAAATGTTTTTTATTATGAAATTATAACTAATTATAGTGATTTCAAATTAATTACAAACGAGATGCAAAATTGTCAATTAGCATCATTTTTAACACGGGAATTAATATTTCCTGTACACATCGGTTGGGGAATTGGCAACTCCATTCAAGAAGCGCAACTTAACGCAGAAAAAGCTTCACAAATCTGTGCAACTTCAGAAACTCAGTCCTATATTTTGTCCAAGGAGGAAACATTGATCGGCCCACTAGGCGACAAAGATTGGATAAGAGTTGAAACGCAATATGATTTGGGAATAGAAAAATTAAGTGTAAAACTAAACACTTCTCCCTTACAAATACAAAAAATTATTGCCGTAATGGATAAATTACAATCTAACATGATCGCGTCCGAAGACTTAAGCACCCATCTAGGAATTACAACAAGAGCTGCAAATCGCATATTAAAAAAGTTAGAAGAACATGGAGCTGCCACTGTATCTACTCAACTTCAGAAAAAATTACGCGGACGTCCGAAAAAGGTGTATGAAATACATTTTGACAGACTATAGAGAGCAGACAGATCAACAAATGTAGTAATCGAACCCTCTTATGGATAGGCTTTTTTATAGATTACTATTAATCGTACAAGTTCTACGGTTAAAAATAATAACGAACCAATTGGTAGTTTCCTTTTAAGACTTATTCCCCACCTTTAATAGACTATACCTTGTACATCCTTTAAGAGAATAGTCATAATTAGGCATAATAAATTAAAAGCTCTAAGAACTTTAATAGTTCATTAGAGCTTTTATGTCTGTTTTTGGTGGTACAATCTTTCCAATCATACGATTTATGCCCAAAAAATGTTTTTACACTAGTCCTAAATAACATATTTTATCTCACTACCACGTAAGTACAGTACCAACTGAGACACAGCTACGTTAACTCTGATACAATAGCGTAAATTTTTTTCGGTCTTCCAGGTTTACCAGAAGATTCTTCTCTCACCACTTCTAGTAATCCCATTTGTTCAAGCTCATTTAAAATTCGACGTGTGTTTCGATCCGTGTTTTTTAAAAGGTCTGTTATTAGTTCACTACTAAATTGCTGAATATGTTTTAACTTTAAAAAGTGGTAGATTTTCGCTGGGATTACCGGTGTATAAGAATTTTCTTGTAAAGCTTTCTTCCAGTAAACAGGTAAATTCTCTACTGTATAATAACTTGTATGCTCTTTGGAATAATCAATGACATTCTTTTCTTCATTTACAAATAAAATACTCGTCTCGCCTTTAGATGATTCTTGAGAGAATGCTAAGTCTACATGCTTTTGTGCTTCATGAACAGTATAGCCTGATCCGATACCTACCCTTAACCTTAAAGACGTCTGCAATTCTACTTCTTTAATGATATCTTCAAATGACCTTTCCGAGTTAAGTAGTTCAAAGTCTCCATGCGTTGTATAAATATGAAATCGACCATCCTGCTGATTGCTTAAAGCGCCGTTTAGTAATTCAGCAACCTTTTGTAATTCTAGCTCAAGATGAAGACTTTTTTTCCGTTTTTCATATATGTACGTAGACAAATTAGATGATTGCTTCTCACGTAACTCGAATCCAATAATAGCGACTTTTAATTTTTCATATATTTGACTATTTGCTCGGGAAACAAGTAAATTTAGAACAGTCTTGATAGCAAGTTGAGAAGGGACTAAACGATAGCAAGGAATACCTTTTTTCGTTAATTCCTGGTATACCGTTAACAAACAAGTTAGTGCTACCTGAGTCTTTCCTTTTTCATATAAGTCTGAATGGAAATTAATTAGTTCATCATATGGTTTGTAACGTTCATAAGGTAACAATTCAAATGATAAATTGTTTAATGAAAATTCATTCAGTACTAGCCTTACTGTTGTCTCATCAACGGTATCTAAACTTATCCGCTTCACGATAGTTTCCTTATCCTGAACAACTCGCAGACAGGTACCAAGCAAACTGATTCCATGAAGCGGGGGAAAACTAGCTTCTTCTTCAGAAATTAACCCATGATGCAATGAATAGTAATAAGGATTTTGACCAGAAAATATCCACTGAGTGACATTATATCGATGTTCACTCAAAATGGTGGACAATTGACTCGGGTGCGAATATTCATATTCAACTAATTCAATACGTGCATCCTTGTTCGCCACTTCCCTAATCTGACTAAGTGAATCACTTGGTCCGATTGCTCCAATCCTCACTTTCATATTCATTTATCCTTTCTAGTCTTAATAACTTCAGGCAATACGTTTGTATTCTTGTCACTTAATGGATAATGACATGCGACAAAATGATTTGGAAATACCTCTAAATAATCCGGATCACTTTGTTTACAAAGATCTGTAGCATAAGGACAGCGAGGATGAAAATGGCAGCCTGATGGCGGATTGCTCGGATTCGGTATTTCACCTTCGATTAATTGGTGTTCTTTTCGAAAAAGTGGATCAGGAATTGGCACCGAATCGAGAAGAGCATGGGTATAAGGATGAAGCGGTCTCTCAAAAATTTCGTTCCGATCAGCAAGTTCTACCATTCTACCCAAGTACATGACCCCGATTCGATCACTAATGTGCCGTACTGCCGGTAATCCATGAGCAATGAATATATAAGTCAAGCCCATTTCACGCTGAAGCTTTTTTAATAAATTTAATATTTGTGCTTGAATCGATACATCCAAAGCAGAAACAGCTTCGTCACATACAATTACTTGTGGCTTTAAAGCTAAGGCACGCGCTATACCTATACGTTGTCTTTGACCACCACTGAACTCGTGCGGAAATCTTTTTAACTGGTGTTCACCTAAGCCGACTAACTTCATCAATTGCATTACTTCATCTCGTAATGCCTGTCCACTTGCCAGTCCATGGACAACCAATGGCTCACCAATAAGTTCTTCAACTGTCATTCGTGGGTTTAAGGAAGAGTATGGGTCTTGAAAAATAACTTGCAAATCGCGTCTCGCTTTCCTTAATTCCTCTTGAGACATACCCGCAATATCCTTATCTTTAAAGTATATATGACCTTCCGTGGCATCCAATAAGCCTAGAATCAATTGACCAGTAGTAGACTTTCCACAACCAGATTCCCCCACAATACCTAGCGTTTCTCCTTCATACACCTTAAAGCTAAGACCATCTACCGCGCGTATCTTTGTGGTGGTCTTTTTAACAAATCCCTTTGTCATGTCGAAATGTTTTTTCAAGTTTTGTACTTCTATTATAACTTTCTCTTCTGTGCTTAATTCCTCATTCAATTGAATCATTTCAAAATCACCCCCTACACTTTAATGCAACGCTTTGCATGCCCTTCACTAACATATTCTAAATCCGGATGGATTCTTTTGCATTCCACATCTGCCAATGGGCATCTTGGATGAAACTTACACCCTGATGGCATATTCGTCGGATTTGGAACAGTTCCTTCTATTGAATACAAATCATCTACAACATCATGTACTTTTGGTATCGATGCCATTAATCCCTTTGTATATGGATGTCTAGGATTCTTAAACAGTTCAAATACAGATGCTTCTTCTACTACTTCCCCTGCATACATTACAATAACTCGATCAGCAAGCTCCGCTACCACCCCTAAATCATGGGTAATGATCATAATACTCGTATTAGATTTTTCCTTTAAATTTCTCATTAATGTCAATATTTGGGCTTGAATAGTTACATCTAACGCTGTTGTGGGCTCATCGGCAATCAATAATCGTGGGTTACAAGATAAAGCAATTGCTATCATCACACGTTGACGCATTCCTCCAGATAATTGATGAGGGAAGCGTCCCATTACTTTTTCTGCGTCCGGGATTCCAACTAGCTCTAACATTTCTATTCCGCGAATATTCGCTTGCTCTTTTGTCATTTTATAGTGAACAATTAAAGTTTCTCGAATTTGATACCCAATTGTAAATACAGGATTTAAAGCAGTCATAGGTTCTTGGAAAATCATTGAGATTTCATTTCCCCGTAATGCTCTATAATCTTTTTTACTTAGTGTACGTAAGTTTTTTCCGTTAAATGTCATTTCACCCTCATATACCTCACCATTTGGAGGCAGAATTCCCATTAAAGCAAGAGAAGTAACGCTCTTTCCACTTCCGGATTCACCTACTATCGCTAACGTTTCTCCCTCATTCACATTAAACGTAACTCCATTTACAGTTGATACATGACCGTCTTCAGTTTTAAAACGTACTTTTAAATCCTTAACGTTCATTAGTTTTTCCACCATATTATCACCTCTCGATTAGTCTTTTATTTTCGGGTCAAGTATGTCCCTTAGCCAGTCTCCAAGGAAAATAACACCCAGTACTGTAACTGTTATCGCTATACCTGGGAAAGTCGCTACCCACCAGCTTGTGGCAACGTATTGTCGTCCATCGCTTAACATAAGCCCCCAAGAGACATCAGGTGATTGAATACCTAAACCTAAAAAACTTAAACTCGCTTCCATTATTATGGTTGTAGCTACATTTAATGTAGCTATGACTATAAAAGAAGAAATGACATTCGGCAAAATATATTTGGTAATAATTCGAAAGTCTTTAGCTCCAATAGCTTTAGCAGACCTTACGTAATCTCTTTCTTTGACACTTAGCGTCTCACTTCGCACCATACGTGCATATACAACCCATGAAGTTCCACCAAGCACTAGTATGAGCGTTGTTAAACTTGGTCCTAACACAGCTAGAATAATTAACATAAATAAGATGTTCGGAATTGCAAGAAAGGAATCTACAGTTCTCATTATTATGAAATCCCATATTTTCCCATAGTATCCTGCAATTAATCCAAAAAACATACCGATGATGCCTGCTAGTATTACAGAGCTAATACCCACTAATAGGGAAATTCGAGAGCCATAAATAATACGACTCAGTACATCTCGTCCTAAATTATCCGTCCCCAGTGGATAATCCATATTTCCACCCTCTGCCCAAAAAGGAGGCAATAAACGATGGACAACATCTGTTTTTGCTGGATCATACATCGCAATAAAAGGTGCAAAAATAGCCATAAGACTCACTACAAGTACAATTGAAAGACCAACAAGCCCAGTTTTACTTTTCAATAAACGTTTTCCTAATTTTCCTAATCGCTTTCCATAATTACGATTTTCAGCAATAGCTGTCCGTTCTATAGTGGAAGTCATTTCATCAGCCTCCTTAGTCGTATTTGATTCGCGGATCTAGTAGACGATATGTTAAATCTGCTATTAGGTTACTTAAAATAACAAATATAGCAATCAGAAATGTCGCTGCCTGAACAACGGCCATATCACGTAAATTAACAGCTTGGACAAGTAACTGGCCTAATCCAGGCCAAGCAAAAACTGTCTCGGTAATCAGTGTTCCACCGACCAATGTAGAAGTTTGTAATGCCATAATCGTCACAACCGGTATTAATGCATTCCTAAATGCATGCTTGTTTACAACAAGCGCTTCTTTCAGCCCTTTACTACGTGCTGTTCGGATAAAGTCTTGACCTAATATCTCCAACATACTTGAACGAATGAGTCTCGTCATTTCAGCAGCGATACCGGTACCGAGTGTAATTGCTGGCAATACTAAGTACAAAAGTCCTCCTCTTCCTGATACAGGGAATATTTGAGTGTTAACTGCTAGAAATAATATGAGCATAATACCTAACCAAAAGCTCGGCATTGCTTTACCAAGTACTGCACCACCCGTAATAAATAAATCTAGAAAACTATTTCTTTTTACTGCGGATAATATTCCAAGAGGGATTGAAATTATAATTGCTACAATCATGGAGGCAAAAGCCAATTCAAATGTAGCTGGTAAACGCTCCAATACGAGAGCAAAAGCATCCGTATTGTATCTAAAAGATTCCCCGAAATCTCCTCTCACTAAATCACTCAAATATGTAAAATATTGAACTGGAAGGGGGTCATTAAAACCTAATGCTTCTCTTAATGATTCACGTTCTTCATCAGTTGCGGTTTCAGGTAGCATAAGGGATACAGGGTCTCCGGTAACTCTTACTAGCAAGAACACAATCAATGTAATAAGGAGCAAGACAGGAATGGTTTTTAACAAGTTTTGAAGAAAATATTTCATATAATGGCTCCTCCTCTAATCTAGTTGTCTATTCAATATGTAGAATTTTTTTAATCCCAATCGAATAATTTTCAACCTTTGGACTTTTATAGTCGTATATACTCAATCTAATAAATGGAGTATTAAGAGATAAAGTGAAACTTCAATCAGTGGGGGTTTTTCGACGCACAGGACGTGCTAGTGGGGACGTTGCGACATGGACGTCGCGCTTTTAGTCCCCGTCATTCCCCACTGATTGTTAGTTGACCCAATCGGGCTTTTACGGGCAGTTGACCTCCCACTTATCTTTTCAATTTTCTTCAATCTTGAAGTGGGAGTCTTACTGCCCGTTAATGCGGGATAAATATTGAAAAAGAGGGGAATTGTCCCCTCTTTATTATTTCAATGTAATGTTATCTACATAGAACATTTCATCCAAACGAGGCTCGAAAGAAACTCGGTCATTCACACCATAAAGGGACTCCAACTGATATAGATAAATTTGTGGTCGATCTTCAGCAATTAACTCTTGGGCTTTTTTGTATTGCTCAGCACGTTCTTCTAAGTTCATATTCGATTCTGCGGTTACTAATAAACTTTCAGTTTCCGGGTTATCATAATCTGTTTCACCCACTGCCATTTCTTTCTTTAAACGGTCAAGCGCAAGTGATGCATCAAACATAGAGTTTCCATACCCAATATAAAATAAGTCTCCGAAAGAGCGTTCTTGATATTTTTGATTAAACGAACTCCATTCAAGCAGTTCTAAATTAACTGTAATCCCAACTTCTTGTAACATAGCTGCTATTAACTCAACAGATTCTTTATCTTTTAAATAACGACCATTTGGAGAGCTAAGCGAAAGTTCCAAGCCATCTGCATAACCCGCTTCCTTTAACAATTCTTTAGCTCTTTCAGGATCATATAAAGTTTTTTCATATAAATCCTCATTTGCACCTACGTTACCTGGTGTAACACGGGTACGAGTAACTTTCCCTGCACCTTCAAGTAAAGAATCAACAATTGCTTGTTTGTCAATAGCTAAGTCGATTGCTTCGCGAACAAGTGGATCAGCGGTAGGTCCCTCTCCCCCTGTACGTGCAACAAGCATCATAACTCGTTGCGTAGGAGATTTTAAAATATCGACACCCTCAGTAGATTCAATACGTTTTAAATCTGTCGGTGGAATATTCACTGCAATATCAACACCACCAGTTAACAATTCTGATACGCGTGTGGAATCTTCAGGGATACTGCGAAATACAACTTCTTCCCATTTTGCAGGCTCACCAAAATAATTTTCGTAAGCTTCAATTGTTAAGCGATCATCTTTCTTCCACTCTTTAAATTTATAAGGGCCAGTTCCAACTGGTGCTTCTAAAAATACATCCCAGCCTTCAGTTTCAATATAATCTTTCGGTAAAATACTTGAACCGAGACGGGACAAACGATTTAGAAGCGCAGGCTCTGGATTTTCCGTAATGATTTGGAATTCATAGTCTCCTAGTACAACAACTTCTTTAATTTGTTTGTAAGAACCATATTCTAATAACGTATCGTCTTTTGCAACGCGTTCTAGCGTGAACTTAACGTCATCTGCTGTTAAATCCTCACCATTGTGAAATTTAACTCCTTCTTTTAGCTTAAATGACCACGTTTTATCATCCACGTTTTCCCAGCTTTCAGCTAAGTCGGGTAAAAATCCATCTTCTCCTCCGTTTTTCACTAAGTAATTAAACATATTTACATGAACGGCTTCCGTACTAGTTGTATTGTGATTATGAATATCAAAAGATGATAAATCCGTTCCATTTGCAATAACCAATGTTTTTGAATCGCTTTTTTCAACAGGTGCCTCACCTACTGCACCTTCTTTATCACTATTAGAGCACCCAGTTACAATAAGAATTAATATTAGTAGCAATGAAAATATCTTTTTCTTCATTTAGTTTCCCTCTTTTCATCTAGTAAATATTGATAAGTAAGATAACTTAATACTGTCATTCCATATCGAATTGCTTCTTCATCCACATTAAATTTAGTAGTGTGAATGCCATGAGCGGTAGATTCTCCGGAATTCGTTCCAAGCCTGAAAAATACAGAGGGAACTTCTTGGGCAAAGTAAGCAAAGTCCTCTCCACCCATCGATGGATTAGTATATTTCAATGCATCTTCTCCAAATAACTCACTTACTACATCATGAAGTAATGCCTTTGCGGATTTATCATTTTGAACAGAAGGTGTGACTTTCTCATATGTTAATCGAACGGATCCACCAAAAGCGGCAGCTACATTTGATGCAATTTGCTCAATGCGTATTGGCATCGCTTCTCGTGTGGCAGGAATCATCGTACGAACCGTTCCATTAACTTTTACCGTATTCGGTAATATTGTGCCTTTTGTTCCTCCTTGAATTTGTCCAATACTTAGAACTACTGAGTCCAGTGGATCAATTTGACGGCTAACAATTTGTTGAAGGGCAACAAGCACTTGCGCTGTAATCATCACAGCGTCCACAGCTAGGTGAGGATGTGCAGCATGTCCTCCCTTACCAGTCACTTCTAGTTCGAAAATATCTACTGCTGCACAACTAAATTCTGAATTTGTAATAGAAAATTCACCCACTTGTAACGAAGGGGCAACATGAAGGCCTGCCATTAAATCCACAGGGGGATTTTGTAGTGCACCATCATCAATCATTGCTTTAGCCCCTGCTCCTACTTCTTCAGCAGGTTGGAAAAATAATTTCAAGGTCCCCCTCTCAAGTCCCATAACAGAAATTATTTTTGCAACTCCAAGTAAATTAGTTGTGTGGACATCGTGTCCGCATGTATGAGCAATACCTGAATTGACACTTCTGTAGATTTCATCAATTTCATCTGGCATTGGTAATGCATCCATATCAGCACGCAGTCCTATCACCGGTCCTGGATGCTCTCCTCTCAATATACCGATAACTCCAGTCCCACCAACACCTTCCGTTACTTCATATCCCCATTCTTTCAAACATGAGGCAACAATGGTGGATGTGCGTTTTTCTTGAAATGCGAGTTCCGGAAATTTACGTAAATCACGTCTGATGACAATCATGTCATCAAATATAGCGTCTACCATTTCTACTAGTTTAGGAGATAACTCCTTCACGCGTTCAAATGGATCTATCTGTGTATTAGATTGCTTCACTTGTCACTCCACCTTCCTCATTCATCTTTTCTTCAAATTTAAAAACGAGTGCAGCTATCAATTTAATATTTTCAACAAAATCCTCAATTCTTATATTTTCATTTGGTGCATGTGTATAGGAGGCAAAGTGACCAACTCCAAAGGAAACAGATGGAATACCATATCGTTGACTCAAGTCATACATCGGTCCTGTTCCTGGTGTGTTAGGCACAATATTTGGTGGAAGTTCGCTATATGTGCTAATAGTTTCAATGACTGCTTCTGCAATTTTTTCACTAGGATTGGTTCGTGCAGCCTCTTCAGCGCCAAAAACCCGAATGCCAATGTCTTCATACCCATTTACATCCAAATAAGTTCGTAAATCCTTTAATAACTGATCAGGTTTTTGTCCTGGAACTAAACGAAAATCAATTTTAGCAAATGCTGAAGAAGGCAAAATTGTTTTTGAGCCTTCTCCTGTGTATCCGGATTGGATTCCACAAATATTACAAGTAGGTTCATATAAATACTTTGACTTTAACTTTTCCCCAGAAAGTCCATTAATAAATTGTTTGAGACCTAAATGCTCCAATGTGGAGTTTTCCTCTAATATATAACGAGAAAGTAAAATTTCCTCTTCGGAAGTTACCGGTTGAATAGACTCATAGAAACCAGGTATGAGTACACGATCATTCTTATCTTTTAATAAATTTAATGCCCAAACCAAGCGCCAAATAGGACTTTCAATAATAGAAGCCTGAGCTGAATGTAAGTCTGTATTTGCACCGTCAATGAAAAGCTCTACATATAACATACCTTTTACACCGAGTGATACTTGCAAACGATCATCGGCATCCCGGTAACCAAACTCCCATACACATCCATCTGATTGGATTTTATCTTGGTGGTGGTTAGCGAAGTCAGCTAAATGGATACTACCTATCTCTTCTTCCCCTTCAAAAATGAATTTAATATCAATAGGCAACTCTCCCATTACTTGTTTAATAGCATGAATCGCTGCTATACGTGCTATGATATTTCCTTTATTATCAGCAACACCTCGAGCATAGATTTTCCCGTTTTTTATCGTTGGTTCAAAAGGGGGACTGTCCCATAATTCAATGGGATCTTCCGGCTGTACATCGTAATGATTATAAAAACTTAAGGTTGTGGTCTTCTTCCCAGCCAAATGAGCGTAAACGACTGGTTGTCCTCTTGTAGGCAATATTTCAGGTTTAGTTTGTAAAGCTTGGGCAAAAAGACTTTCTAGAAAATCCCTACTTTCTACCATTCCACGATTTTGTGCGGCAACACTAGGTATCTCACAAAATTTACACAGCCACTCTATATACTCTTCTCTATGCTCTTCAATAAACTCAAAAATACTTTTATCCAAGCTTTATTATCCCCCTTTTTGGAAATTTACCATTATTAATTCTTTTCATCTTACTGAACACAAAGTTACTTGTCAATGAGTTTTTATAAAATTTAAAATGTTATAAATATATTGATTTATTGAAGTATAAAAGGTTATTCTTATTACTATAAAAACGGAGAAAAGGAGATGCATTGGACAATGACAGACAGTTATAAATTTATATCACAAAATCTAGAGAACATTAGAGAAGATCTTATAAGTCTCGTACAATCGGAGTCTCCAAGTTCTGAAAAAAGCCTTGTGGATTTAACAGGAAATTTAATAAAGGACATTATCCATAATCGTCTTGGAGATAATTACATCTGTACAGAACATAAGAACAAGGAGACAGGAAATCACCTTCAATTCGAAAAAAAGGAAGACACTAAACCTCGTATATTATTTCTTTGCCACTTTGATACTGTTTGGAAAAAAGGAGAAATACCTCTTCGTTTCGAGGAAGATGTGTTTTACGGTCCTGGGGTTTTTGATATGAAAGCAGGATTAATATCATCAATCTGGGCAATAAATTCATTAGAAAATACACTAGATAGATTGCCCATATCACCAGTATTTCTTTTTACGTCAGATGAAGAAACTGGAAGTTTAACCTCTAGAGAGTTAATCGAAGAAATAGCAAAAACATGTGATGCCGTTTTTGTAATGGAGCCAGCTGAGGGTAAAACAAATGCATTGAAAACAGCTAGAAAAGGAGTAGGAATGTATCATTTGCATGTACAAGGTATAAGTGCTCACGCTGGAAACCACCATGAGGATGGTGTGAATGCTATCCTCGAGATTGCTTACCTAGTGCAACAACTTCAAGAGCTGACAGATTATACAAAGGGGACAACTGTAAGTGTTGGCACTATTAGTGGAGGAACAACTTCTAATGTGGTACCCGAACACGCTTCTATTGAAGTTGACTTTCGCATCGCTTCTTTAGATGAAGCAGATCGAATTATGCAAACCATTGAGCAACTAACTCCTAAAAACCCACTTGCTAAACTAACTATTGCAGGAGAGTTAAACCGTCCACCACTTGAGAGAACGGAAGCAAATCAACAATTGTTTAAGCTCGCCCAGAATGCAGGGAAAAAACTTAACATTGAAATTACAGAAACTAGCGTAGGAGGAGTAAGCGATGGTAACTTCACCTCTGCTTTAGGTATCCCTACTATAGATGGACTTGGCATTCCAGGGGATGGCCCTCATGCCAGACATGAACATATACGATTCGATTTGTTTGCAGAAAGATGCGCTCTTGTTGCAGAGCTGTGTATTATATTCGGCGAAAATTTTATAAGTCATTTAGAAGAAAAAGAAGAAAAATTTATTATGAAATAACTGCACTTCTAGCGAAATTCATAAACACAAGTAACTCATTAAATGTTATTGAAGTGCAATAGTTAGAAGTTTTTCTGTTTTTCTTACAAATTGTATAAAAGAAAATATCGTTGGCTTCCTAAATAGATAAAGTAAGCCAACGATTGTTATAATTTTATGGATGTTATCATTATCCTTTTGCAAATAAAAAGATTAACATTTTCACAGAGTTCTTTAGGGAGGAGTGGTTTCCTTAAAGAGGAAATCCCTCTCTGACCGTGCTCAAAGAGGGATTAACATCAGTATTGAAACTTAACCCTTACTGCTGCGCTAATCGTGATTTGGCCCTCTTCAATTGGAGTCGTAAAATTTTGTTCGGCCATGGCGACTGATTTAAATGCAACAGGTTGATTTTGACTTTCTTCTACAATTTCTATTGGATGTGGATGTAAAGGTAATTGCATCGTTTCGGCTATCGTTTTTGCTTTTGTTTGTGCATCTTGGAGTGCTAGTCGAAGTGCTTGCTGGTAATAAGGGGACGTATCATCAATTCTAAACTGAACAGATGAAACGCGATTTGCACCATTTTGTACGGCAGTATCGATAACAGTACCAACTTGAGCTGTGTCTGTTACTTTTACGGTAATCGCATTTCTTACTTCATACCCGCGAAACACTTGCCTTCCATCTACAAAGTCATAATTCGGAACTATGTTATAAGTAGAAGTTTGGATATTCTCTCTAGGTATCCCTAATGCTAAAATAGACTGAATGACCTGGTTCATCAAGTTCGCGTTTTCTTGTTGGACTCTACTTAAATCTTCCCCCTCTGTACTCACCTCTAGCTGGAGTTGTACATAGTTCGGTTGTGCATCTACTTTTCCATTTCCCGTCACTGTTATAACTCGCAGTGGAGGATATTGAACGTTTGAAAAATACATACCATCGCCCCTTTCATACTGTTCATCCTATTTATTCTATGCACGCGATTTCAGAAACATAATACCCCTTGATTGAAGCAAAGAAACTCCGCTTGAGTTTCGAACAATTCGGACTTATACTACAATTAATATAAACAGTTACATCGGAAGAATATTCTAAAGTGGACTTTCAACTGAGGGGAGCGTGACGAGGTGTTTCCTTTTAAGAAAAGAAAAACAGTGACTATGCATAATAGTACGTTGTATTTCACTTATTCCGCAGAATCATCTACGGAAGAAGATATGAATGAGATGTCCTCTCTGCTACGCACATTATGTAAAGCATCCAAAAGCGATATTGTCTTTCTATGCATTGGATCTGATCGTTCGACCGGAGATTCATACGGGCCATTTGTTGGAACTATGTTAAAAGAACAAAACTTCCCCTTCCATGTTTTTGGAACAATTGCAGAACCGGTACATGCACTAAATTTGAAAACTGTACTAGAAGAAATTCATCTCCAATTCAAAAACCCTGTTATTTTCGGCGTGGATGCCTGTTTAGGAGATGGTCACCAAATTGGTTCTATTATATTAAAGGACGGACCACTCACTCCAGGATATGCGATCAATAATATGCTACCGGCTGTGGGTAACTATCATTTAAAAGGAATTGTAAATTATTTAGACCCTGATTCCCCTATAAAATCATTAAATAGCACGAGACTTGATACTGTAATGAGTCTCGCAAAAACGACCTCCGCCATTCTATTAAGATCAATCTAAAAAGACGACGAATCCTAGATTCATCGTCTTTTGTATTATCCAATTGTAATAACACCTATCACTAATGCCGCAATTGTCATTACCACAACCGTTCCAAAAGCCCATTTCAATGCAAATCGCTGCAAATCACCAAATTCCGTTTCAACTAAGCCAATCAATAAATGTGCTGCTGCAACTAAAGGACTTAGTACGTGAACTGGTTGACCTAGTAACGATGCACGTCCTATTTCTACTGCACTAACACCGTATGCTTCCGCAGCTTGCGAGATAATCGGCAATACACCAAAATAGAATGCATTATTCGACATAAAGAAAGTAAATGGAGCACTTAGAAATGCCACGATTACTGTCAAATATGGTCCTAGTGCATCAGGAATAATCGCAACTAATGTATTTGCCATCGCATCAATCATTTCTGTACCACTCATAATCCCCGTGAAAATACCTGCTGCGATAACAATAGATACAACTGCTAATGCATTTTTAGAATGTACCGCAATACGTTCTTGTTGTAGTTTTATATCTGGATAGTTTACAAGTAATGCAATACCAAAGGCAATCATAAACAAGATAGCAAGGGACATGAAGTCAAGGATTAGACAAACCATCAATAAAATCGTTAATCCTAGGTTGAACCAAACAAGTTTTGGTCGTTTATAATGAGCTACTTCAGCTGTTGCAGCTAGCTCTGGGTTTGTATCAAACTGACTACCCCCGGATTTTTGGACTGGTTCCAGTTCAATAACTCCAACTCTTTTTCGTTCCATTTTTCCTAACATAAAAGCCGCTACAATAACCCAAACAAGTCCGATTCCCATTACTGGAATCATCGGGATGAACAATTCTGATGAATCTAGCCCTAATGAAGCCATAGCCATTGCGGATGCTCCACCCCATGGCGTCATATTCATAACTCCCATAGATAACATTGCTACAGTCGCTAAAACTAAACGATTCATACCGAGTCGCTTATAAAGAGGTAACAAGGAAGATACTGTGATGATATAAGTAGTTGTCCCATCTCCATCTAAAGCTACCATCATAGAAAGTACAGCAGTTCCTATAACAATCTTTAGGGGATCACCTTTTACTAACTGCAATATTTTAGCGATTAAAGGATCAAATAGACCGGTATCGATCATTATTCCAAAATATAAAATAGCAAATAAAATCATAATAGCCGTCATAGCCACTTTTTCTACGCCAGCTGCCATCATCGGTCCTAAGTCCGTCAAGAATCCACCGATAATTCCGAAAATTATAGGCACAATCATAATGGCAACTAATGCCGACAGTCGCTTCGACATGATTAAATACATAAATACGGCGACCATAGAAAAACCTAATAGTGATAACATTTATTAACCCCCTCATTACTTTGAAAACGTGCTCGCCTTCACTTAAGATTTCCAACGAATAAATTAAATGATAGCGCTTTCTTCACCTTTTTCTTATTTTTTTAATCTTATCAGCTATAAAAAATTTAAAATACAAAAAAACAATAATGGTTATTTTTTTTATTGTTATAATTATTTTCATATTTTTCACCAATGTTCTTCACATTAAAAAATCCCTATTGAGAAGTGTATGTCACAATTCATCAATAGGGATTTTATTTGGTTAACAGTTTGTATTTTCTTTCGGGTCTTCCAACACTTCCGTATAAAACTTCTACTTCCATTTCCTCTAGTGAAACTAAATACTCCAAATACCGACGCATAGTTGAATAACTTATTCCAACTAATCGACTAAATTCGTCTGCGCTTAAGCTCTCATTAATATGCATAATCTTACTTCTAACCAGTTTTAACGTGTGTTTATCAATTCCTTTTGGATAAGTTACTTGACTAGTGCTAGGCATCGACTTTATTTTATTGTTCGACCGGAATAAATCGTCTATGTTTTCCTGATTAACTAGTGAGTTTTGATGTAATTGCTCCCGCACTTCGTCATATTGCTTTAGTGCGGCAATAAACTTATCGATGATGATAGGCTTTATGAGATAACCAAATGCACCACCGCGTATTGCTTCGCTAACGGTTTTAGTATCATTCGCCGCGGTAATCATAATGACATCTATACCAAGATACTGTTTCCGAATTTCTCTAAGTAATTCAATTCCATTCATATCAGGCAAAAAAACATCCAGCAAGAGAAGCTGAGGCTGTATTGCTTTTAATAACTGTAGCGTTTGGCTTCCAGAACTTGCCGTAGCAATAACATTAAAATGATCAAGTTGATTGGTAAACTGTTTATAAATATTTACCGCATCTTCATCATCTTCTACAATAATGACATTTATCGTCTCTTTAGGCATTTTTCCTTTTACCCCTCCTTTTTTATCCCGCATTAACGGCAGTAAGACTCCACTTCAAAATTTAAGAAAAGCGATAAAGATAAGTGGGAGATCAACTGCCCGTAATAGCCCGATTGGATGACGGGGACTAAAAGCGGGACGTCCATGTCGCAACGTCCCCATTAGCACGTCCTGTGCGTCGGAAAACTCCCACTGATTGAAGTTTCACTTTCACTTTATCCTACTGTTTTGTGGAATAACAATTGTAAATCTTGCACCACCTAATTCACTTGTATCGATGTAAATCTGACCGTTCAATAATCCAATGGAATTTTTCACAATAGCCAAACCGAGACCATGGTTTTCTCCATCTTTAGTTGTATATCCTTCTTGAAAAATAATATCTTCCATCATTGTAGGAATACCCGGACCATTATCTTCAATATCAAATATGATTTCTTTGCCCAAATCGGTAAAAGATACTTTGACTAATCCTTTATGCTCGTTCTTTTTTCTTGTTGCTTCCATTGCATTCTCTATAATATTACCGATAATTGGGACGAAATGATTCGATTCTGCATTATCTAGGACGCTATCTAATCGACTATCAGGATCGATTTCTAAAGTGACTTGTAATTCTTTTGAACGATTTATTTTGCCAAGCAAGCAAGCCGCGATTAATGGATCTTTTACAGACTCCATAAGGAAAGAAACAATATTTTGTCGTTCACTCACTTCCGAAGATACGATACTAATCGCACGATCATATTCTTTCAACGTAAGCAACCCATAGATGGTATTTAATTTGTTGAGAAACTCATGGTTTTGGGCTCTCATGTTTTCAGAGAAAGTTTTTATCTTCGAAAATTCTTCCGTCAATTGTTCAATTTCTGATACTGTTCGTATTGTTAAAACAATCCCCATCAAATCTTGCTTACTTAATATTGGGGAAGCATCGAGCACATAGAGTTGTTGATTAAGCAACAGCTTCCTGTTTGTAAAACTTTCTTTTGTATTGATTGCTTCATTTATATAGTTCTCTAGCTGATTGTCTGCAATAATCGAACCAACAATAAGCTGCTGATCATGAAATAATTCGCGTGCACGCCTATTCATTGATGTAATTTTCTTATCGATGTTCACAGTAATTGTTGCTTCGCGAATAGATTCAAGTGTTGCTTCTTTTTCTGTAAAAAGAAAGGAGATTTCCGCTGGTTCTAATCCATACGTCAGTTTTTTAAGCCTTCTCGCTATTAATATTGCACCGCCTATTCCTATTAGAAGTGGAATAATAGCTAGTTGAATCACATGTTTTTTATAATTGAGTACTTGTTGTTCTATGCTATTCACTAAAAATCCGACGGAGGAGACTCCGATCACTTCTCCTTTATCGTTCCAAATTGGAGTTTTTGCTTTTATGGCTGGTCCGGATATCCCGTTACCACGGTAAATAATGGACTTTTGCTCGCGAAGCGGTGCCTCATTACTTGTAGCTGTTGGCTTCCCTATATTTTCTGGATTAGGATGCGAATAACGTATCCCCTGATCATTCGCAACAGTTACATAATCTGCTCCAGTTGTTTTTCGTATTGTTTCAGAAATCAATTGAATGCGTTTAGATGGATCTTCGTCTTCAAATGCTTCAATAATCGTAGGATGTTGTGCAGTTAGTTGTGCGACAGTCATCGCTTGTTTTCCCATATTGTTTTCTACAATATCATCGAGCATCGTAGAGAAGAGTATGCTAACTAACAATGTGCTGATTAAAACAACAACTATTATAAGTAAAGTCATTTGTGTCAATAACGTCACTCTCGATTTTTTCATCGGAACACCCATAACTCACTTCACGCCTTCGATATCATTAGTATGTATAGTGTTATAGCCTATCCAGTTATTATATAGTTTGTATCTCAATTCTTCAATGAGCGGAAGAGAGCACTTTTCCAAACAAGATCAGTGTGAGTAATAAAGGATATCTCGCATTCTAAGGAAACTGCGCGGTAGTGAGTTGAAGAAGTGTCCGCTTGGATTTCCGCTATAGGGTGGACGCTTTCAGCGGGCACGGCTTCAATCTCCTCGGAGCTCCGAAAACAAATGCTCCTGCGGTTACTCGTCCGCCTGGAGGGGAAATTACCTTTGCCATGTCTCTTTACCGCACAGTTTCCCTATAAAGTAACATACTTTATATTGTGGAGAAAAAGTTTTCCAGAAAACATAGATTTGATCATCATTTCAAGCACAAAAAAAAGACGAGTGCTAGGCCCCATCTTTTCTAACTATCTTAATCTAAAATTTTTACTTTAACGGTTTTCTTGCCCCAATTGACCGCTTCTTCTTTTGATGGGATGAAAATATCTATTTTATTTCCTTTAATCGCCCCACCAGTATCTCCAGCAATTGCTTCCCCATAGCCTTCTACCCACACTTTTGAACCTAGTGGAATAACGGAAGGATCTACAGAAATAACTTTCTGGTTAGGATTTGCAAGTAGGTCAATCCCTGTAGCTGTTACACCTGAGCAGCCTGCACAACTTGCTGTATAAGCTGTAGATGTAACCGTCAGCTCTTTCACTGCCTTTTCCACTGGAGCTGTTTCTTTAGCCACAGCAGGTTCTGCAGTTTTAGCTGTCTCATTAGATACATCTGCACTTGGTAAAGAAGCAGCACTTACTTTCGGTACAATCTTTTTCGTACCTTCAATTATTAATTCATCTCCAGGATGGATTAAGTCGCTAGTTAATTGATTACGATCCATTAACTCATCCACCGAGATATTATGTTGTTTGGCAATATTGAAAAGAGAATCTCCCAAAACAACGACATGCGTTTCAGGTTTATCTTCAATTTTTAACTCTTGAGCTGGAAAAATTACAGTTGATTCGAGTCCATTCCATACTTGTAAGTCTTGTACAGTTACATCTCTCTCTTTTGAAATAGACCAAAGTGTTTCTCCTTTTTCTACCGTATGAACACTTGATGCGGATGCTTGTCCCGCTGCTCCTACTGATAGTGCTGCGATTGCGGTTAGTGCAACAATTTGTTTTTTCATAAAATGAATTTCCTCCTTTTCACTAACGACACTTAGTTTAACATTTGAAGATGTCAATACTATTGCAAAATGATGAGAAGGAGATTTCAATTATATGACAAGATTTATTACACTTACTAAAAAACCTCCTTATCGATATTAAATAGAGGACGATAAGGAGGTTCTATTCTATTAATCTGGTCAACTCATTGACACAATGCAATTACCATACTACCCGTTGACGTCGTCTATATACTTTATTCTCTTTATAGTTTTTTTCCTCCTTTCCTATCCCTAAATAATGTTCACGAACCTCTTCATTGGATAATAGATAGTCCGCCTTTCCTTGCATGACGACTCTACCGTTTTCCATAATATATCCATAATCGGCAATGGAAAGGGCAACATTAGCATTCTGCTCCACAACTAACATGGAAGTTCCCTCTTCCTCATTGATCCGTTTAATGATTTGAAAAATCTCTTTCACCAGTAGCGGTGCAATCCCCAAGGACGGTTCATCCAGCAGTAATAGTTTTGGTGTTGCCATAATCCCCCTGCCAATAGCAAGCATTTGTTGCTCTCCACCGGATAAGTAACCTGCTTTTCTTGAGCGTAAAGCCTTTAGTTTAGGAAAATAGACAAATATCTTTTCCATATCTGCTTTAATATTAGTCCGATCTTTCCGTGAATAGGCCCCCGCCAATAAATTTTCTTCGACTGTTAAATCTCTAAATACATGTCTCCCTTCCATACAAAGAAATATGCCATTCTTTACAATTACATCAGGTGTCATATTGTTCAGACTTTTCCCTTGAAACTCGATTGTACCAGCGGTGATTTGTCCCCCCTCGCCAGACAATAAACCAGAAATTGACTTTAAGGTTGTCGACTTGCCTGCTCCATTGCTACCTAACAATGCAACAATCTTTCCCTCTGGTACATGAAGCGTCATGCCTTTCAATGCTAATATGATTTTCGAATAGACCGCTTCGACATTATTTACATGGAGCATCTTATTCTCCTCTCCACAAATTCAGTTATTTGTAAGCATTTATTAATCGTTGTGGCTGAAATAATCTGTTAACGGCTCCCATTTACCACCTTTCACAATACCAAGGCGTGTCTGTTCAGTACCTGTATGGCTATCTGCACTAAAACTAACAGGAGCTCCTAAACCACCAAGATCTAAATCCTTTAAAGATTCCAGTCCTGAACGAATTTCTTCCCCAGTTAAATCTCCTTCCGGATGTTTTTTAGCTGCTTCTTGAATTCCCGCTACTAGGATTTTTGCAGTTGTCCACCCTTGAATGAATTTTTGGTTTATATCTTCCAACGTCTTTCCTTCTGCATCTAAATACTCTTTTATTTCAGCCATTCCTGGAAGATCCTCTGACGGCATTGCATGAGAAAGAATTCCTATATAGCCTTCTGCAACGTCAGCACCAACAATGTCAATTACCCCTTCACCAGATGCCCAGTTCAAACCGATAAATTGTGTCTCGATTCCAAGCGTATTAGCATCTCTTAAAATAGTCGCTGTTGCCCCCCATGTTTCTTGAATAATTGCATAATCAGGATTTTTCTTTTGCATATTCAGCAATTGAGATTGCGCTTCTGTAGCTTGTACATCGACGATTTGTTCATCTACGATTTTTACACCTATTTCTTCACCATATGCTTTAATATCTTCAATCGGTGAACGTCCAAATGCAGTATCATTATATAAAAGTGCGACTGTTGGATCTGAACCTTTATGATTATCCTTGATCCATTTCAAAACAGAGCGCCCTTGGTCTGAGTAAGATGCAGCAGCCAAGAAATTATACGGACTTTCCTCAAGACTCTTTAAGTTTTCCGAATAGGAAGCAGAAAAGAATGGAAGTTTATCACTAGCCACTTGTTGACGTAAAGCTTCCGTGTCACCAGTCCCCCAACCAAGTACAGCGGAAACCTCTTCCTTATCACGAAGTTCCTGATAAATCTTTTGTGCTTGTGGAATTTCATACGCATAGTCTTTCCCTGTTAACTCAATAGTTAAGCCATCTACTCCACCTTTGCTTTTTAAATACTTGAAATATGCTTGTTCTCCTTCTGCATAAGGAGTCCCTACATCACCAGTTCCTCCAGTAATATCATAAAGCCCACCAATTTTAACCGTTCTGCCCCCTTCTTTTACTTCTCCGTTTACCGCTACCTTTTCATCCGAACATGCACCAAGCAATAAGACGAATATTATCCCCATTATCAAACTCGTAAACTTACTTTTTCTCATTTTCACGAATATCCCCCTTTTTTATCAAATTCGCCTCGGCGTATTTGCGCCCAGATTTTCTCGAACTTGCTCGAGAAATTCCTCTAAAAATCTGTGGCATCCGCCGGAGGCTTTAACTTTATTCAGCAGTTATTATTTGCTGAATGAAGTTAAAACCCTTTTATTATTAATAGGAAAATGGCCATAATCTAAAGTACTTTTTCATATTGAGCCAAATATGAGCTAATCCACCTGGTTCAAATATTAAAAACAAAATAATTACCGCACCAAATACAAAGTCTTTAAAAGCGGAGAGTAGCTGGTACAAATCTGGTGCAAAGGCAGCTAAAACGTCGATAATAGAGCTTAAACTTACCGGCAAAAGCGTGATAAAGATAGCTCCCAATATGGAACCAAATATACTGCCTAAGCCCCCGATTAAAATCATAGCCAAATATTCGATTGATACATGAAAACTATAAAGCTCTGGGCTAACAATCATCGTATAATGCGCTAATAACGCACCTGCAATTCCGACAAAAAAGGAACTGATCGCAAATGCCATTACTTTATACTGGAAGAGATTTATCCCCATTATTTGTGCTGCAATATCACGATCTCGGACCGCTAGAAAAGCTCTACCAGTTCGTGTTCTTATCAAATTTGTAGCATACAATATAGTTAATAGAAGAATAATTGCACATAAATAGTAATAACCTGTATTACTGGATAAAGAAAATTCCCCAATTGTCGGTCGGTTCAGGACCATTCCTGCCGTTCCTCCTGTTACACTATCCCATCTGCTAATAACAAAAAGAATAATGACTTGAGCAGCTAGGGTAGCAATCGCTAAGTACAAGCCTTTCAAACGCAATGACGGGATGCCAAATAGACCGCCTATTAGGGCCGTTACAATTCCCGCTATTGGCAACGCTATCCAAAAACTTAAACCATAAGTGGACGTCAATATTGCCGAAGTATAACCTCCCACCCCTAGAAAGGCTCCTACCCCAATCGATATTTGTCCTGTTAAACCAGTCAATATATTAAGCCCGATCGCCCCGACAGACGCAATTGCACATAATGTGAACAGTCCTATCCAATAGTTGGACACCAACAAAGGCAGTGCGAGTACGATAAGTACAATAAGTAGGGCTTTGACTTTAGCTCCAGTAGTTCCAAACAACTTCATATCGTCGCTATAGGAAGTTTTATAATTCCCACTTTCCCTTACAAATAAATTACGCACTCCATCACACCCTCTCGATTCTTCGACTACCAAATAATCCATGTGGTTTTAACATCAATATAAGGAGCACTATGATAAAAGGAACTACATCCTTCAGACCCCCTCCTACAAGAGGATCCAAATAACCTCCAGCTAAGTTTTGAACAATCCCAATGATAAATCCCCCAATAATTGCTCCTAGAACACTATCCAAACCACCTAAAATAACGACTGGTAAAACCGTTAAGCCAATTGCAGACATGGTAGGACTCAGACCATTTATATTACCAAGAAGCACCCCACCAACTGCAGCCACAACAGCTGCAATTGTCCAAGTTGCAGCATAAACGTATTTCACACTCATCCCCATGGACAATGCAGCTTGACGATCATCAGCAACTGCTCAACCAGCGTAAGATTTTTAGCAGCCTCTATTAAACTATTATGTGTAAGTAACACCCCTTTAGGTTTGCCAGTTGTCGCAGCACTATATGCAATCATTGCATAATCATCTCCAAGTATCTGCGCTAGTTTATCTTGAAAAAAGTGTGGATTATCCTCAATTAAATTGATTCCGCGATCTAATAAATCCTCCAAATCTATTAGCTTTGAATGTCTGTAATGGCGCATCCCCTGTTTGTTGTAGTAAATAATATATTCAACAAGCGGAATCTCCTCTTCGATTTCAAGTAATTTATCCACTTGCTCCTGATCTTCCACTACAACGATACGTGCCTGACAATCATTTAAGTAATAGACAATCTGCTCCGGAAGGGACTCCTGATAAATCCCAACCGATATCCCTCCCAAACTTTGGGCTGCCATTTGTGAATAGAGCCACTGTGGTCGATTCTCCCCTATGATTGCAAGTTTTTCACCGCTTTTGAAAGCTAACCTTTTAGCAAGCGAAATAGCTAATTGTTCTACTTTTTTTAAATAGTCACCCCAAGTAATTTCGTTCCATATTCCCAGGTGTTTTTGCCTGAGTGCAACTTCTAGTTCATGTTTAAATCCACGTTCCGCTAAAAGATTAGGTAATGTTTTTTTTGACCCCATTTTTGTTCCACCTTTCTAAATAACGGTTTCTTCCCCAATATAAGCTCGAATGACATCCGGATTTTTCTGTATTTCTTCCGGAGTACCAAATCCGATACGTTTTCCAAAATCTAAAACTGCAATATGATCAGATAAATTCATGACGATTCCTAAATCGTGTTCGATCAATACAACCGTTATATCCATCACCTCATGCATATCTAGTATGAAACGCGCCATCAAATCTTTTTCTGCATTGTTCATCCCGGCCATTGGTTCATCTAATAGTATTAACTCCGGACCGAGTGCTAGCGCTCTGCCTACTTCCACTCTTTTTTGTAATCCGTAAGGGAGTGTTCCAACAGGTGTATGTCGTATATCTTGTAGTTCTAGAAACTCAATGACTTCTTCTACTTTTCTTCGATGTTCAATTTCTTCCTTGGCTGCTTTGCCAACATACAATCCTCCGCTGATTGCACCCGAGTTCATCAATGTATGTCTACCTAGCTTTAAATTGTCTAATACCGACATATGAGCAAACAATGCTATATTTTGAAAAGCCCGTGCAATTCCAAGTGTTGTCCGATGATAAGGCTTCATGTTCACTATTTCCTGTCCTTTATAACGGATGGAACCACTAGTTGGTTGATATAAACCACTTATACAATTGAGCATACTTGTTTTCCCTGCCCCGTTAGGGCCAATAAGCGAGAAGATCTCTCCCTTTTTTATATGATAGGTAACGTCATCTAATGCTTTTACTCCACCGAATTGTAAAGACACGGCCTCTATCTCTAGAATAGGCTCCACTAGGATTCCCCTCTCAAACTAACATTTGTAATTTTTAATATATTCTGAATACTACTTCAGGAGCGACAGCTTTGTCAATGTAATTTATGGAACTTAAGAACTAGTATTTTGTCGATAATTACATTAAAATGCACAGAAAATGAAGAGGAAATAAAGTATGCTTTTTTCTATATAATTACAATAAAATAGACCGAATAGATTAATTGCACTAAGAGACTCTTTCATTTCGTAATTACTTTAACGAAAAAAACTCCATCTATGACGATTGATCATAAACAGAGTTACTAAGGTTATTCAACTTTCGACAAGAACTTCTTCATTCATATCTCTTTCAGCATTTGAAATTTTTTATAAGTATGAAGATATATTCTTTTAACATCTCTATTGAAGCTCTCTTATCCATGCTTTTAAAAAGACGAACGACTACTACAATCATTAAAAAATGCGAAAGGATATGACAAAGTCGCATCCCTCCGCATCAAGAATTCCAAATAGTAGTGTAGAACTCAAAACATATATTATTTTACCTAAAAATATTATGTTTAAATAAGTATTCATAGGAAATATCGATAAATAAATAACCATTTACATTAATAGGCAATGAAAAAGTACGCGTCATTTCCCCAGTGTCGATGTCACTATACACATCAGAAAAAACTCCGCTTTGATTATTGCGCATTGTAATAATCGTCTTCAAAAAGTATGGACGCCAACTCCAATTTTTATTGATCGCTTCTTTTTGTATATGCCACTTGTCATTAACACGCATAATATTAGGGGATGTTTGAAAACCTTCTTCATCGCAAATATAAAGGCGGAAGGAATAATTATCTAACGCTTCGGCAAGTGCAAGAAGCTGATTCGTGTCATCACTCGTCGGCTTTATCAGGTGTATAGATTTTTCTAATATACTCTGTAAACTTTTTAACTCCTTGTAGTTTTCTTCAAGAAGCCTTTTTTCTGCAGAGATGAATTGCTTACATTTTTCTTTAAAGCTTTCTTTCAACTGATTACGTGGAATCGTTGCTGTAAGTACATCTGCTAAGTACTTCCCTTGATAATAGCGACCGCCGTTTTTCCAAGCAAATTGAAGCTGGTGGACACTATCAATGCCTTCAAATAACATATTTGCACCAATCCTACGCGCCATTGTACTAAGGGAGGTGAACAAGTCATTTTCTACACCCCACGACTCATAGCTCAACTTTGCTATATTCAACTTCAGGATATTAGGAGATAGCATATTAATATAATCTAGATGACTTTCTGAACCAACCTGGTTTATAGCTATTTTTATCCCGTATGTTCGAAAATATCGAAGTACATTATTCAGTTCTTTAAATGCACCTTTAAAGTCGTGCTCCGATACGACGACCACTATGCGTTCTAGTTCATCTTCTGGAATATATTTTTTAATGATATCAAAATAACTTTCTCCATAGTCGAGCACAAGTAAATTGGCGTTACACGGCAAATAAATATCAAAATCTTTCGCTTCCTCTTCTAATCGAGAAAGAGCAAGATCCCAAATTTTATGTGTCACTTCCACACGGTACTCTTCCGGAATATCCTCATCAAAGGCAAATGAATTCAAATTCACCTCTTTATCGTCAACAATAAGTTTACCAGAGATTTCATATGCAATAACTATATGCTCATCCGCACTAAAAATTGGTTGAAAACACACTTTTAGTTGATCTAAATTCGTTAGTACTTCTATTGCATCCATTTTCGTATTCCCCCTTAAAACTTCAAACGACTTTTTCCTTCTTTTCATGGTATTCCAATGAAATACAACTTGCAATCGAATTGTATGTAATTTCATTTACAAATTATGACCCAATTTCAAACGAATCAATAGTTGAACTAAAATTCCATTGAAATCATGATTGTAATAATAAAATTTAATTCCGAACGTTTCACAACGCCATAAAACACAAACTTTATTTTAAAAAATATAAATATAGTTCGTGTTTGGTTTGGATATTTGTTTTATATTACTCTATAATATCAAATATATTAAACAAATACGAATGTTTAGGAGTGTTCACTAGAAATGCTAGTACCAATAAACAAACAAACGGAAGAAAAAAGGAACCATCCACACTTAACGGTTGGACCCGACGAAAAAGTCTCACGTGGGCAGTCTATTTTACTCGGTTTACAACATGTATTAGCTATGGACGTATATGTAGTTCCCTTTATTATCGCCATGCTGATTTCCCTACAAGCTGGTCAATCAACAGCTTTAATACAATCTACCTTTATAGCTGCTGGGATTGCAACCATTGTACAAACCTATTTCTGTATGAAACTACCTGTTGCTCAAGGGCCTTCTTTTATACCGATCGGGGCTATCGTAGGTATATACGCTGCTAGTGGTGGTGGAATAAATGGATGGAGTACGGTTTTAGGTGCTAGCTTTATTGCCGCTGTTCTAGTAATTATTTTAGGATTTACTGGCATCTTTCATAAATTGATTAGATCTTTTGTACCTCCAATTGTTGGGGGTACCATCATTTTTGTAGTCGGCCTGTCCTTAATGCCTGTTGCCTTAAATGATAATATTTATAATGCGGTTGGTGCTACTGTTACCCAAAATGTGTATTTAGCACTTATCTCAGGTACTATGCTTATTCTATGTGTGATGTTAGGTTCTTTGTTTCAAAATAATGGTCGCATTTTCCGTATTGCATCGGTTATAATCTCGCTAATCGTCGGGTGTATAGCAGCTAGTTTTATGGGAGTATTGGATTTATCTGCTGTTGCAGAAGCAAAATGGTTTAGTCTTCCCCAAATTCCTTTTATCGATTTTAGTTTTTCTTTTAACCCATCAGCGATTATTACAATGATTATTATTTACGTTGTGTTAATGGCAGAAACAACTGGCACGTGGTTTGCGGTAAGTAATGTAATAGACAAACCATTAACCGTTCAAAACATTAATCGTGGAGTTATCGGTGAGGGGATTGGCTGTCTAGTAGCTTCGTTATTGGGTACGACTCCTGTAACTGGTTATTCAACGAATGCTGGAATCATTTCCATTACCGGTGTTGCTAGCCGAATTGTTTTTGTTGTAGCTGGTGTCTGGTTTGTATTATTTGGTTTTTCAAGTAAATTATCTGCCCTAATATCGTCCATTCCATCTGCCGTAATCGGTGGCGTTTTCGTCATCATATGCGGCGTCATTGCTATTAGTGGAATGAAAGTGATGAAAAATGAGCATATCGGTGAAAAAGAAATGTATGTCATCGCTGTGCCAATGATTTTGACATTAGCTTTAACATTCATTCCTGATGATTTCTTATACGCTTTACCTACTACATTACAATATTTATTTAACTCACCCGTTGCAACTGCTGCCATCGTTGCAATTATATTGAATAAATTATTACCGAGTCTAAAGTAAGAAAAAGACCAATGTGCCTGTCTCTGGTTCGATCTAGCAAGTAGAAGCTGTGAATAGAATAACGTACATTATAGGGAAACTGCGCGGTAAGGCTTTATTAGGTATCCGCCTTGATTTTCGCTACAGGGTGGACGCTTTCCGCGGGCACGGCTTCAATCTCCTCGTCGCTCACGCTCCTGCGGGGCTTTCAGCTCGTGCTGTTCCCGCTGGAGTCGCCACCCTTTCGCTACAATCCAGTAGAGTTTGCTAATTACTAAGTCATAATGCACTAGATCTAGTACTATATTGTTTTTTCTATAGGGAAAACCTATGATTAATTGAATAAGACTTACTTTTTAGTTATTATTAGTAGGTTCTATTGATTGGAGTGCAAGGCGACGACTCCTGTGGGATTAGCGAGACAGGTGAGACCCCGCACGTAGCGTTAGCGGAGGAGGAGGCTCACCGCTCGCCCCACGGAAAGCGTCCGCCTGGAGCGGAAATCATGGCGGACATCTTAGTATCTTACCTCGCAGTTTCCCTATACTGTCTTTAATTCAAAAAAGCTCATCACCTATTACGAATGATGAGCCTTTTCATATATACTTTTATTCTTGTAAGTCTTCAATAGATGTAATGTCCATATAAGATGGGACAACTAAACCTATTTTTACACCCGTCATACTAGCACCAAGATCTTCAAACTTTCCATCGAACTTCTCTGCATAAGTTGCGTGAGTTAAAGGTAACCATCCCGCAAGTGATGCATCTGCACTACCATCGGCAACTGCAGTCCACATAGGACCTGCTTCTACTTGTACTGTTGTTACTTTATAGCCCATGTCTTCTAAGACTATTTTCATCACATTTGTGCTGGCAATTTCACTATCCCATGCTACATATGCAAGCTTAATTTCATCGCCGTCTACTTTTTCAACACCATTTGTCCATTCAGCAACTTTTTCTGCATTTGCATCAATCCAGGCTTGTGCAGCAACTTCTGGTTTTTCACCTTCTTGAATGGCAATCATAATTTCACCCATATCCTCTTCAGACCAACTGAAATTCGATAGGATTTGGTGAGCCTCAGGTAAGTCTTCTTGCAGTCCAGTTCGGCCGATTGTATGGATTTCTTCTTCCGCACCATATGAGCCTTTTGGATCTTCAAGATATTTCAAATCATATTTTGCGAACTTCCAATGAGGCGTCCAACCAGTAATAATAATTGGTTTTTCTGCATCATACGCCTTTTTCAAAGCAGCAGTCATGGCTGCACCAGAACCTGAAACTAAATCCCATTTTTCTAATTCATAATCTGAAATAGCACGTTCTGTTGCTTCCATAATTCCGGCACCTGGGTCAATACCAGTAATTTTATAATTGACTGACTTTCCAACTGAACCAGCTTCTGAAGTGGAACTATTACCCTCATCTGAACCACATGCAGCAAGTCCGATAGATAGTAGAGCGATTGCTCCTAAACCTGTAATTTTTTTAGCTAAATTCATGATAATTTTCCCCCTATTTTTTTCTTTCTAATACCTGCTTGTTGCGTAATACGATCTAAAATAATGGCAACAATAACGATAGAAACTCCAGTTTCCACCCCTACACCGGTTTTCAATTGTGTTACAGATCGATAAACTTCTTCCCCAAGTCCTGGTGCACCAACCATGGATGCAATAACAACCATCGATAGGGCAAGCATGATGCTTTGATTGACGCCGGCCATGATCGTTGGTTTAGCAAGTGGAATTTGTATTTTCATTAGTCGTTGTCCAGCCGTAGAACCAAATGCTTCTGTCGCTTCTATTAAATCCTTTGGAACCTGTTCAATTCCTAACATAGTTAAACGAATCGTTGGAGGCATCGCAAAAATGACCGAAGCTACTACTCCTGGAACAACTCCAATATTAAAGAAGAAAATCGCCGGTATTAAGTAAACGAATGCAGGCATCGTTTGCATTAAGTCTAGTAGTGGATTGACCACCTTACGGACACCTGCTTTTTGCGAACCCCAAATACCAATTGGAATACCGATTACTACAGCAAGAAATACCGAGGTTAATACGAGGGCCAACATTTGAAGCATTGGATACCAATAGCCTAAGTAATCGATGAACAAAAGACCGATTAATGTAAATAAGGCTATTTTTCGAGTAGAAATAAAATAAGCGATTAAAGCAAAGATGATCGCTAGTAAAATCGATGGAACCATATCCAGAACTGTTACCGCTCCTTCAACAACTCCTCCTAGTACATTAGCAATTCCATCCAACACAGAACCGAATGTAGAAACGAGCCAATCAACGCCACTATCAATCCAATCTGCAAACGGAAGTCTAGGTAATAATTCATTCATCTTATACTACCTCCGTATTCATTTGGTCTGCTGGCGCGATTATTCCATCATTATTGATAAACTGGTTATCACCTGATAAAGCACCAATCAGTGCCCCGCGAATAATAATCCCTAGCAGCTTTCGATCTTCACTAATAACCGCTACCGGAATCGTAGCAGTGGATACTACATCAAAAAGCTCAGTCAACACAGTATCTGGCGAAATCATTGGAAGATTAGAGATTAATACTTCTTCTAGTGACTTATCTGTTTCTGAAGCTGCTACTGCATCCTGTGCAGTTACTGCTCCCATTAAACGATTACTTTTATCTACCACATAAATAGAAGAAATTCCGAGTTGTTTCATTAAACGAAGGGCAACGCGAGGTCCTCTGTCTACCTGTACTGTATCTGCTTGTTTCATAATGTGTCCCGCCGTTAATACTTTCGCTAAGTCGACGTCTTCAACGAAGCGTTCTACATACTCATTCGAAGGGCTCATCAATATCTCTTCTGGTGTACCAATTTGCACAATTTCTCCGTCTTTCATAAGTGCAATACGATCTCCAATGCGAAGGGCTTCATCTAAATCATGGGTGATGAAAATAAACGTTTTCCCCATATCGCTATGAAGCTGCAGTAGTTCATTTTGCATATCTTTCCGAATAAGGGGATCTAGTGCACTGAATGCTTCATCCATTAGTAGAATATCTGGATCATTGGCTAGTGCCCTTGCAAGTCCCACACGTTGTTGCATTCCACCGCTCAGTTGGTTCGGGTATTGATCTTCGTATCCAGCAAGACCAACAAGCTTTAATGATTCGACCGCTTTTATTCGGCGCTGATCTTTTGGTACTCCTTGAATTTCCAAACCATATTCGGTATTCTCAACAATTGTCTTATGTGGAAAAAGAGCAAAATTTTGAAAAACCATGCCTATTTTTTTTTCGTCTCACTTCTCGTAACTGTTCTTTATTCATTTGCACAATGTCTTCGCCATCTAGCAAAATTTGCCCCACGGTCGGATCGATTAAACGATTTAACATCCGAACTAATGTGGATTTACCGCTTCCAGATAGACCCATGATGACAAAAATTTCACCATCATATACATCAAAATTTACATTTTTCACGCCTACTGTTGCGCCGGTTGCTTTTAAAATATCTCCTTTTGACTTTCCTTCTTTTAGAAGCTGTACTGCTCGCTTCATGTTCTTTCCGAAAACCTTCGTAGTATCCTTAACCACGATTTTTTTCTTGATACTTTGTTCGTTCATATACACACTCCTAACTGCTCATAATAAATGAACACCTAATCATTATATATGTAATATGTTTGTAAAACAACAGTAAAAACTTTTTCTATAGTTTGTACAGTAAAAACTGTATAAAAAATATTTAAATAAATTGCTTTTTTTCATGGATATAATACATTTAATTTAAATTTAAAGGGATGCCAAAATCCCTTTAAATTTAAATTAAGCCTCCGGCGGATGTCATAGATTTTGAAGGGAGTTAATTGCGATGGCGCAATTCAAAATCTGGGCACAATTACGCCGAGACGTAATTGATTTTTGTCAGCTAGTGTAATGAGAAAAGCTGATTTTTAGTGGAGGGAAGACGTAAATGGAAGGTTACGAAAAACTCGAAAAAGCACGGGAACGTATTATCGAGACAATTGCACAAAATATACATCTCTACGGTTTGGTACCTTCTGCAGGTAGACAGTACGGAATGATGTTTTTTCAAAATGAACCACTAACATTAGATGACATGACGGAAAAGCTTGGGATGAGTAAAACAAGCATGAGTACATCCGTTAGAGCTTTGTCTGATTTAAAATTAGTCGAACGCGCATGGAAAAAAGGAGTTCGAAAGGATTTATATAAAGTATCAGATGATTGGTATCAAAGCTTTATCGATTTGTTTTCGATTAAATGGCGGAGATCTGTTACCCTTCATTTAGTTGCGATAAAGAAGTCATTAGCTGAACTTGAGCAGCTACTTGCAGATCCAACAACTAGTGAGGAATTGCAGGAAGAAGTCCAAATCGATATCGAAAAACTAAAGTATATTAAAAATTATTATGAGTGGCTCGAGCGTTTGGTAGATGTCTTTGAAGATCAAAAGATTTTTGACCTTGTACCAATCATGAACGATTCAGATAACAATTTGAAAGACTGAACAATCGAAAAAGGTACTGCCGAAAAGAAAACTTTTCTAGCAGTACCTTTTTTCATTTCATATAAAATAATCCACCGTTTATAATGTCAATTTTAATCTTTGCCTCGTATTGTTCTGCCATTGCTTTTTTCTCCATCTCATAGCATTCCGGCTTTTCTTCTACCTCTTCGTAAAAGTGCTCTAAAATAGCCTGATCTTTTTGCCATCTACTTTTTGCTTCTTCTGCCCAAGCGTGATCTTCCTGTTGTATTAGATTTTCAATTACAGCATCTAATCTCTCTAGCGCACGAAGAGGTTTAATAATAAAAGGTAAAAGAAAGGCTCTTTCTGACTTTTGATCATCCAACTCTTTGGTAGTGATTGATTCCTGAAAACCATTTATCACCTCTCCAGTCATTAAATTAATACCTAATGAATAGAGCATTTCCTTTGTTCGATCACAATAATATGATACTTTATAATTCACCCCTAGCCACGGAGTTAATATAGGTCTAGTTTCCATGTTATTTAATATTCGTTCATACATTTGTACACAAGCACCAAGCTCTCTTGTTGTATGAAAGATCTGACTTAGTCTAGGAGAACCAAAATGCACCACCTCTCCTTTCATATTCTTACTAATCTTCGTTTGATCTGTGATTAAAGTTAATTGAGCCGGGTCAGGCACACCGTTTGTATTTTCTATATACTGCCAATGAAAAGGGCGATTCATAATTTTTTTGTCCATATCAACTGTTAATTGAACAGTCATATAATGCTCATTACCATGCACTATTTCACAATTATTTTCTTTGAAAAACTTTTGTAAGTAATCGTGAACTTGTTGTGGATACATAATGATCCTCCTTAAATTGTCTTTTTAAAAGTTGTCAGTATATCGTCGAGCTCTCCTACTACTTTTTCAAAGACATCTAATTTAACGTAAAGTAAGTCCAATATATCTTTTTCAATCGTGTTTTCAATCGCCAAATTGTAAATATGAACGTCATGTTCTTGCCCTAACCGATGGACACGTCCGATTCGTTGCTCTAGCTTCATCGGATTCCACGGCAAGTCATAGTTTATAACGTGATGACAAAACTGAAGGTTTATCCCTTCCCCACCAGACTCAGTAGCGATCAACACTTGAAATTTTTCTTTAAATAGATGCTTCATATATTCTCTTTTACTCTTATTGAATTGCCCGTTAAAGGGTACACTTGTTATGCCTTTAGAATTTAAGTACCATTGCAGATAAACTTGACTGGCCTTATATTCTGTAAAGATAATCACCTTATCATTTGCTTGGGAGATAATCTCATACACTTTTTCTGCCTTCGAGTTTATTTCTAATGTCATCAGTTTTTGAATAATATGATCAACGAAGGCAATTTCCTCTTGAGCAGTACAGTTTTGCCGCATTTTATTTAACGTCAAATAGGTCGCTTCTTTACTGCTGCACATTTCCTTTTGCAAAGTAATCATCGAAAATGCACCTGAGAAGACTGATGAGACATTTTTAAGTTCCAATATCAAATCATAAACTTCTCTTTCTTCTTTCGTAAATTCGATTGGTATAGTTTGAACACGACGACTTGTCCATTCAATACCTGTCTCTTCTCTTCTATTTCTTACCATTACTTGATTAACTAATTCTCTTAAGTATTCATCATGTTCTAGACTGTGTTTACTAGCGGAAAACGATGATTGAAATGTTTCATAACTACCAAGATGTCCTGGCTTCAGCAGTGAAATGAGATAAAATAGTTCAAATACGTTATTTTGAATAGGAGTTGCCGTCAATAACAAACAAAACTTTTTCTTCAAGCCTTGAACAAACTCGTAAATTTTCGTTTTATGGTTTTTAAGTTTATGTGCTTCGTCAATAATAATCATGTCATAGTTTTGTGCATATATAAGTTCCTTATGTGGGCTTTTTTTGGCAGTGTCCATACTCATCACAACTACATCATAGTAATCGATGGAAGTATTCTTTCTGTAGGCAATTGCAGGAATGTAAAATTTATAGTTCAATTCTTCAACCCATTGATTGATCAAAGAAGCAGGTGCCAAAATCAATACTTTTTTTACTAATCCTCGAATAAGATATTCCTTCAATATTAAACCTGCCTCAATTGTTTTACCTAGACCTACCTCATCTGCAAGAATTGCTTTTCCATTCATCCTACTAATGACCGTTTCTGCCACTTCTAATTGATGAGCAAGAGGTGTTAAGTTTGGTAAATACTTAGGTGATTGGAGCCCAGAAAAATCCGTTATCAGATTGTTTTTTACCGCTTCGTAACTCATCTTATATAATGTCCAATTATCCCAAGGCTCCTGGTTTTCTAATCTGCTTATGAAACCTTCTTTCCATTCAGATGACCTTTCAATTATCATGAATCTCACCTCATGTAACTTTCTTTTTCCTCTTAGAGTGTCCAAAAAAGAAGTACCTATGTTCATTTAAGCGAAATAAATTGGCGAATAAAAAAAGATGGAGATTTCTCTCCATCTTTTTGCTAGTTATGATGAGTAACCGTTTTTTCTAGCCTGAGTCTCATCGATAATCTCTTTTTGAAATCCTTCTAGACTCTTTTCACGACGTTCATTTTTCTGTTTGATAGCTTCTCGTTCCTCACCACTGGTATAAGCCATTAATTCTTCAGCTGCTTCCATATTGTCCTTTGTGTTCTTCACCATATCTTGAAGCTTTTCTACATTATCAGAACGATCATCTGGATTTGAAGTATTTTTACGCATTTTTTCCTCCTTCTGTACAAATATAGGCATACGAGAATTATCGTCCCCATTCAAACTAATAATATTCTGTATAACAATTAATACAAAAATCGTTTAAATAGTATGAATTAAATGAAGAATTTAGGAGAAGATAGAAAAGGAAAAACACTACTAAGGAGGCGAAGGTGATATGTCGATGGAATGGTTTAACAGAGTAGCTAGTGAGCTTCAGGAACAATTGGAATCCATTTGTGAGGAATATGACAAACGTGGACATATGAGTATAAATAAAGCTTCCAAACATCCACGAATGCAATTTTTTGTTGAAACCGATGAAGAGGAAAGAGAATATTTCTTTACTCTGCATTTCGACCCTTATAATGAAGAATTTTACGAAGAAAGTTTTGATACAGTACTTCACCAACCTATTAGAATAATGTTAGATGACATAACGGATATTATAGAAATAGTTCATGAAAGCTTCCATGAATTTATGGAAGAAGATGAAGCTGATTATTATGATTTAGAAGAGGGATACGAAGTTCTAGATGATGAAATTACGCTCGAAGAAATTGACGTTGAATGGGAAACTCCAGAAGTTACCGCCTTCCAAATCGATGATAAGATTGAAGTAACCTATCAATTTGGTATCGATAGCGCAAATGGTGATGGCGTTCTACGAAGAGTTAATCGTATTTGGACGGAAGACTCGGAGTACTTCGAAGACGAAAGTAACTTTAGCTTTAAAAAAGAAGAGGGCAGTACAATCATCGCTATGATCGCCAGCCATCTGGATCAAATGGTAGGCTATGAAGAAATTATAAACGAATAATTTAAATCGCATCTCTTTGTAGAGGTGCTTTTTAATGCAATGATTTAATAACTTTTATTGTTTTTAAGTTTTTTAAAAAAGGTATTGCTTTTTTCATGAAATGTGTTGTATACTATATCTTGTCTTCAATAATATATAAATGTTAACCCTTTGCGAGTATTTGCTCCTGAATGGGTTATTTTTTTTGACTAATTATAAGAGTTAAAAACTCTTTAAAACGGAGATCATGTTATGTTTTCTAATAAAACGATTGATGCTTCAGCAGGTTCGATTATTATGGCCTTTGGTATATTTCTTCTGGGTGCTGTTTATCAATTTCCATTTTTAAATATTCATCTAGGCTTAGTATTATCAGGGTTTTTAGTTATAGCTTGGCTTTTTATGTTCTTCTCATTTTTTCTTTCTTTGTCTAAAAGAGATTATCGAAATAGCTTTGTTAATTTACCTATTAAAAGCTTTGGTGTCGGTACTTGGATTGCAGCAACTTCCGTCATCGGCGACTTAATCTTACAGCGTATTCCTTCTCTTCTATCGATTGTTCAAGTTTTAGCATATGCTAATTTAGTTTTATGGATAGCTTTTATTGCTTTGTGTATTCGACAATGGAAAACAATTATCGTTAATAAGGAGACAAAAAATACGCATGGCGTTATCCTGCTTACCACGGTTAGCACTCAGTCAATTGGCAGTTTGTTGGTAACTACCTTTGGAACTGCTTTCCCCCTCCTCTTAATGATTGCTTTTATTATGTTGGGGATTTTGTTTTATCTGTTTTCCATTACGTTAATTAGTATTCGTTTTGCTTCAAAATGGCGGGATATCCACGAATGGAAAAATACTGATTGTATTATACATGGAGCAATTTCTATCACCGGATTAGCCCTTGTTCAATCAGGGAGTTTCACTTTAGCGACAATTCTGTTCATATGGTATGTCGTTCTTTTTTTATTTGTTATAGTTGAGACAGCGGAAATAATAAGAGGGATTGCAAGAATTCAAAAATATGGTTGGCAAAAAGGAATTTTTACATACAATATCACACAATGGGCGAGAAATTTCACATTTGGTATGTTTTATTTCTTTACAGTCAATTTAGTGCATACCTTTTCATCTTCAAGGAATTCTTTGTCCTTTCAAAATCATTTCCTCAATCTTTTAGGATGGATTGTTTTGATACTCTTAATTGTAGAAATATCCTTATTCTTAATTTTCATTGTCACAAAAATAAAAACTCTTGCGATAGCTAAAAAAATATAAACCATTGTTTCAACGGAAACAATGGTTTTTAAATTTAGGAAGAAGCTAGTTGAAAGGTAAAATGCTTCTCATCTGAAAATTCTCCGTCCACATATGTACGTTCTGCAAAAGTTACTTTATTGTTATTATCCACTAACACTACAGTGGAGCAACGAGTACCGTAATGAGGCATTTTGATAAACAAGGCCGATAAGCTCCTCTCCAGTTCAATTCCGACTCCTGTATTTGGCAGGTCCTCATCTAATGCAATTTCTGCATCTGTCATAATGGCAAACAATTCTTCTAAGTGCACCTCTTTTTTCTTTGAACTGTATGCTTTCAAACTCTCCCTTCCCTTTACTACCTTTGGCCATGACGTGTTTAAAAACTTATTACTCAACCCATGGGTTCCTGGTTGAATCTCTGTAATTTCACCTTCTATATTGTTATAATAGTAAAGTTTTTGTGGATTACCTATTATCAAATTGAATCCATTATATTTTTCTTTGTCTCTACCCAAGTCCTTAAGATACTCTTCGGATGACAGACTACCGACCAAAAAATTTTGCACAATTTCACCACGAGAAGTCTTCCCAACTGTTATTTCAGATGGATTTCGATAATTTGTTAGCGCCGCAAACTTCCCTTCTTTTGTAATGCCTAGCCAAGTTCCTAATCCTACTAGATCCCGACCAGCCAATAAATTCGGAGCATCCTTCCAAAAATGTGCGGACTCCGTTTTCCGATTATAAAACTCATCCCGATTAGCTGCTACGATTAGTTTATAGTTTGGATGGTTGTGAAATTGAAAATTAATTAAACACATTTCTAACTCTCCTACCCTGATTTTTCTTTGTATTCAAATAATTTAGTGGTTATCTTGTCAGATTACTTATATAGTTAATACTATACACGATTTAAGGAAGGGTGATTCGATGAATAAGCAATATTATGTAAATGGTGAATGGAAATCTTCAGAAAAACTTTCGGAACTAAAGTCTCCACACACAAATGAAATTATTGCACACATTCCGCAAGCTACTCGTGAAGAAGTGGAACTGGCAATCGAGGTGGCGGACGCTACTAGAAAAGAAATGGTAGAGCTTACTGCTTATAAGCGTGCGAGTATATTAGAACATATCGCACAATTGTTTGCCGACAATCGTCAAAAAGCTGCTGAAATAATGGCTTTAGAGGCTGCAAAACCTTTAAAATTTGCATTGGCGGAAATAGACCGGACAATTGAAACCTATAAATTTGCAGCAGAAGAAGCAAAACGGTTGACTGGTGAAATGATTCCAATGGACGCTGCCAAAAACGGTGCAAACCGCTTTGGTTATACAATTGAACAACCAATAGGCGTAATTGGAGCTATTACACCATTTAACTTTCCGCAAAATTTAGTGGCACATAAAGTTGGTCCGGCAATCGCATCAGGTAATACCATTGTTTTAAAACCAGCATCTCAGACTCCCCTTTCAGCTCTATTTTTAGCTGAACTGATTGATCAAACAGAATTGCCTAAAGGAGCCTTCAACGTTATTACAGGTAGTGGTAAAACGGTTGGGGATGCTTTAGTTGAAAGCGATAAAGTGAAAATGATTACGTTTACTGGAAGTCCGGCAGTTGGTATCGGTATTCGCAATAAAGCGGGATTGAAGAAAGTGGCTCTTGAGTTAGGTTCAAACGCGGGATTGATCATTGATAAAGATGTTGATATATCTCACATCGTACCTAAATGTGTTACTGGGGCATTTTCCAATCAAGGACAAGTTTGTATTTCGTTACAACGTACATATGTAATGGAAGAACAGTATGATGCTTTTATTAAACAATTTGCTACAGCCACAAAGGAATTAGTTATTGGCAATCCACTTGAAGAGACAACGGATGTATCTGCAATGATTCAACCAGGTGAACAGGATCGTGCCGTGGAATGGGTACAAGAAGCGGTTCAACATGGAGCAGAAATTATAACAGGTGGAACAATAGAAAATGGTGTTTTCATGCCTACCATACTAACGAACGTTTCAGCTAGTTTAAAAGTATCTTGCCAAGAAGTATTTGCGCCGATTGTTGTGGTGAACCGTATTTCCTCCGTTGACGAGGGAATCGCAGCTATCAACGATTCCAACTACGGTCTTCAAGCGGGAATCTTTACAAATGACATTCAAACAGCCTTCAAAGCTTCTAAACAATTAGAAGTTGGTGGCGTCATGATTAACGATATTCCAACTTACCGTGTGGATCAAATGCCATACGGCGGTGTAAAAGAAAGTGGTACGGGTAAAGAAGGATTGAAATATGCAATTCATGAAATGACCGAAACTAAATTAGTTGTGTGGAATCAATCATAAGGAGCTCTATCTCCTATAAAAATAATCACCCATCTGAGCAATGGGTGATTATTTCAATTTAGTCAGCCTCTTATCCTTCTAAACGCGATATTTTATAAATTTGATTGCTCAATGGCATCGCATGAGGAAAATTATAAAACTTTGGAAGAACAAGACCTACGTAGTCATCTAAAAACTTGTTTTCTTTTCTCTCTTCGATCAATACTCTGAATCTAGCCAGTGCGCTTGCTTTTAAATTTTCGCTAATAGGAGATATGCTAATTGTCTCCAAATGTTGTATGGTTGAGGTATTAGACCGCAGTACTTGTTCGACTTCTTTTTGATAATCTTTTGAATTGGTTACTTCTATCACTAGGTTTACTACTGTTATTACTTCGATCAATTGTTTACCTCCATGGATTAAAATCTGCGTACTCTATAATATGGAACCATAATACTATGCAAAAATAAGAAAATCAATATACTCAAGGAATAAGTCTTCTTCCTAATAATCACGCGTATCGATATACTATCCAATAATGTACGTATTTCTGTTAAAATGAGTAGAGTTAAATAACTAGAACTGGAATGGTGAATAAACGTTGAAAACATTTAAAAAAATGTATATCGAAATTACAAGTGTCTGCAATCTTGCTTGTAGCTTCTGTCCTCCTACTGCAAGGAAAGCAAATATCCTCAAGGTAGATAAGTTTAATGAAATACTCGATCAAATCAAACCACATACAAAATATATTTATCTACACGTGAAAGGAGAACCACTTCTCCACCCTAGAGTTGATCAGTTATTAGATGCTGCACATGCCAAAGGATTTAAAGTAAATATCACAACAAACGGGACACTTCTTAAAAAGAATAGACATAAACTGTTAGGTAAACCTGCTCTACGTCAAATGAACTTCTCCCTTCATAGTTTTGACGGACATGAAGGTTCTACCGACCGAGAAGGCTACCTAGCAGAAATCCTTTCATTCGCAAAAGAAGCTGCAGCACAAGGAGTCCTCATCTCCTTCCGCTTATGGAATTTAGACCCGGTTCATGCAACGAGTGAACAAAAGAGAAAAAACCAAGAAACATTAGAAATATTAGAAAAAGAATTCAACTTAGATTACAAAATTGAAGAAAAAGTAGTACCTGGTAGCGGAGTTAAAATTGCAGATCGCATTTATATTAACCAAGATCATGAATTCCAATGGCCAAGTCTACTTGCCCCTGAAGATGACGGTAAAGGTTTTTGTCATGCCCTTCGTAGCCAAGCAGCCATTCTTGTAGATGGTACGGTCGTACCTTGCTGTTTAGACGGAGAAGGTGTCATTGATCTCGGTAACATAAACGATAAACCTTTCTCAGAAATTATTGAAGGCGAAAGAGCTAATAATTTGTATGATGGCTTTTCTAGAAGAGAGGCTGTAGAAGAAATGTGCAGGAAGTGTGGATATCGGAAGAGATTTGGAGCTTAATGTCCTGACTAGTGTTTCATACCTACAAAAGATATGAATAACTTATAAGGGAGGACTTAACTTTGAAATTCTCAACTGCTAAATGGATGGTGATTAGTTTAGGTAGTGCATCAGCTATAGCCATTTTACTTATTTCTATCTAGATGAAAAAGATATGATGGTTCCCTTCTTATCAGCTACTATCAAACCGTTCTTGATGATAACGATGCCTCCTGTCATTATTTTACTTGCTGCTATGCTAATGGCAAATAAAGATAAAGATAAAACAAAAGATAACCGAATTTCCGGTAAACATTTCAAAAGAGCACTTGTCCTTCTAGGTGCACTTCTTTCTTATAAAATATTTTCAGGTTATTTTTCTAAATAATTTCAAAAAGCCCTCCAATCTATCGAAAATGCTCGATGAACTGGAGGGCTATTTTTATACTTAATAATGATGTTACTCCGAAACAAGCTGCTTTCTTCTACTCACATACACTTGATTCAATATCAATGCACCAAACATTTGAATAATCGTCTTCACAATAACCTGTCCCAAAATAGCAAAAGGCACTGCTTCCCAAGGAAGAAAATTAGCTCCAAGTGGGCTTAAGCCAATGATGACGAAGATCACAGAATCTAAAAATCCTCCTACAATTCCACTATAAAACACACGCCAAGCCATTGGCAGCTTTAACCTCGTATAGATCTCTGTATCCGCTGTTTCAGCGATAACAAACGACAGTGCGGATGCTACCACGATTAATAATGTGTCTCCAAGCATGAATGACACTAATGCAGACAAGCCTAAAGCAACAATAATAAATAAATACGTTTTTGCTCTTCCGTATTTATTTTGAACAAGATCTCGGAAAATGAATGTCGCTCCGATTAAAAGCGTTCCCATTGGGACGATAAACACGCCTAACTGTAATGGGGCAAATGCTGCCGTTACCACATTAGCAGTGACGATAGATATTAAATAAAATAAGATTCTCATGATGTTACTCCTTAGGTAATTTTTTGTAGCTTATACGCCTCTTTTATTTCCCCAAACAAGTGCGTGCAGCTGTGGTAGTACTTTAACATCTCTTAATTCCTCATCCGCAATCACCCGGTCAATTAATTCTTCGTACTTCATTAGTAAATGGTTGACTAGACGTGGGTTGTCAGTCGTTGTAATATCATCATTACCCACTTGGAAGTAAAAAGGAATCGCTGGATATCGAAGATGGACTTGCTTGGCATACTCATAATCCTCTTGATTGAAAATGACTATTTTGAGGGAAATATGCTGCTCGCTATTTCTATTGTTAAGCTTTTCAATGATAGAAGATAGAACAGAAAAGTCTGTGGTCATTCCGGAACTCGGAGGCTTTGGTGATATCGTTAGTTCATCGATTTCATACAGCCACTCCTGCCATTTACTCCCTTGCGTCTCCACACCAATTTTTATATTGTTTGCTTTTAAAAGAACAATAAGTGCCTCCAAATTTCGAAGGAGTACTGGATTTCCACCTGAAATGGTGACAAAAGAAAAACCATCTCCTCCAAGACGCTTCAACTCAGCCCAAATTTCTTCTGCAGTCATTTGGACAATTAGATGCTTCCCACTTCCATCCCATGTGAAAGATGAATCACACCAGGAACAGGAATAGTCACAGCCTGCAGTCCGAACAAACATTGTCTTTTGCCCTACCACCATTCCCTCCCCTTGAATCGTCGGTCCAAAAATCTCCATAACAGGTACTTTACTCAACTTCCATCCACTCCCGTCTTGCTTCTGCGTAGCTTGTCGGGGTTTCATACAGCCTGATAAATTCTACTCTAGCCCCGGTATATCGTTGGTCCTCAATCAATGCTTCGCTTAACTTCTCATAGATCCAAACAACAATGTTTTCAGCAGTCGTATTCATCGGTGGAAGTGTTTCGTTTAAATAACGATGATCCAAATAAATCTCTATTTTTTGTTTCCATATTTCTTTTAAATCGCCAAAATCTATCATCAGGCCTCGTTCATCGGTATATCCACTCACCCCTAATACTGCCCGATACGTATGACCGTGCAAATTTTTACATTTCCCTTCATAGTTATGTAAATGATGAGCAGCATCAAAAGTGAATTCCTTACTCACTAAAACTCGCTTGGCATGATACTTTAATTGACTACTTTGGATATCTTCCTCTATCTTTTGGAGCTTATCGACAATTCTAAAACCAGTCATGCTTTAAGACTCCTTTTTGGAGCTTAAATAATCATCAAGCCCTCTTTGTCGTAGCTTACAAGCTGGGCATTCCCCACAACCATCCGCCATTACACCGTTATAGCAGGTCAACGTTTTTTCTCGAACAAATTCAAGCGCTCCCAGCTCATCCGCAAGCTCCCATGTTTGTGCCTTGTTCAGCCACATGAGCGGTGTATCCACCACAAAAGTATCGTCCATCGCTAAATTTAGCGTTACATTCAAAGATTTAACGAAAATATCACGGCAATCGGGATATCCGCTAAAATCCGTTTCACATACCCCAGTCACGATATGCTTGGCTCCGACTTGGCTCGCTAAAACCCCTGCAAAGGAAAGGAACAGCATATTCCGACCAGGTACAAAAGTCGATGGCAATCCACCTTCTTCACCGTCTTCTACCTCTATGTCATCACGGGTTAAAGCATTTGGGGCAAGCTGATTTAAAAGAGACATATCCAGAATATGATGCTTGATACCAAGCTCCTCTGTTATTGCTTTCGCACACTCAATTTCAAGACGATGCCTTTGCCCATAATCAAAAGTTACTGCCTCTATTTCTTTAAAACGTTTTTTTGCCCAAAACAGACATGTTGTGCTGTCTTGACCTCCACTAAATACAATGATTGCTTTTTCCTGCTTCACCTGTAAAACTCCCTTATAACGAAAAAACGGCACTCTAAAAAGAATGCCGTTTTCTTCTTAGTTTTTTTAAGAGGGTAGCTAATAACCTCTTCCTTCATAATGCGGACTATTCAATTTATCCCGCATTAACGGGCAGTAAGACTCCCACTTCAAGATGTAAGAAAAGCGAAAAGATAAGTGGGAGATCAACTGCCCGTAAAAGCCCGATTGGTTCAACTAACAATCAGTGGGGGATGAAGAAAACCCCCACTGATTGAAGTTTCACTTTATCGATTATCTATTTTTTCTGGGTAAAGATCGTGATTCATCAAACGATAATCTGCCATCTCTTCATATTTAGTACCTGGTCTACCATAGTTACACCAAGGATCAATGGAAATTCCTCCACGTGGGGTGAATTTTCCCCAAACCTCAATATACCTTGGATCCAGTAATTTAATTAAATCATTCATGATAATGTTGACGCAGTCTTCATGGAAATCTCCATGATTTCTAAAACTAAATAAATATAATTTTAGCGATTTGCTTTCTACAATCTTTTTATCCGGTATGTACGAGATGTACATTGTCGCAAAGTCAGGCTGTTGTGTAATTGGACATAAACTAGTAAACTCTGGACAATTAAATTTTACGAAATAATCACGATTGGAATGAAGACTATCTACTGACTCCAATACTTCTGGTGCATACTCAAATGAATATTGAGTCCCCTGATTCCCTAACAATGTCAAATCCTTTAAACCTTCTTCTTGGCTTCTGCCAGACATAATAAAAACCTCCAAATAACATAATTTCTAAAGAGGTACCTTTAACCAGTCTATCGCAAACATATAGGATAAAAACAAAAAAGCCATGCCCAAATATGGACATGGCGAAACGTCATGTATCCATAGTTTTTTATAGAGGGTATCAGCTATGAACCTCTCCCGATTAAGATCGGGTACTTGTATATGATATAGAATACTTTCTAAAACGTCAAATAAGCATTCTAAAAGAATCTAAATTATTTTAGATTCTGGTTATTTTCTTTCTCAAGGAAAGATTTCTTGAAATACAAACCATACGTATCTAGCAGTAACAACAGAGTAAAATTAAAATGACCAATCGATGGGCTAAGATCAAGCTGTCAAATAGAAAAAGCGGTTCCTATGGTATTGGCTAGCAAATAGGATTCACCCCTCTGAGCTGTCAACTCAAGGATGAGTTATTTTTGATAATTTGCTCTCTATAATTTTTTTATGAACTATATAATTTAGGTGTATACTACATTTATATTGTTTTTTACTTGTTATTCCAAGGAGGATTTACACATGCATAACATTCAAGATATTACAGAAACTAGAGATTTCATTATGAGCAAGACAGACCACCGTCCTATGATTGGACTTATTTTAGGCTCCGGGCTAGGAAGCCTTGCCGATGACATACAAAATGCTGTTAAAATTCCTTATAGCGAAATTCCACACTTTGCAAAATCAGAAGCAATAGGTCATGCGAACGAGCTTGTTATTGGGGAATTAAACGGGAAGATTGTAGTTGCGATGAAAGGCCGCTTTCACTATTATGAAGGATTTACTATGGATGAAGTAACATTCCCAGTACGTGTGATGAAGGCATTAGGTATTGAAAATGTCATCATTACAAATGCTTGCGGTGCAGTAAATACAAGCTTTAATCCTGGAGATTTAATGTTAATTACAGACCATATCAATTTAACAGGTGCTAACCCATTAATTGGACCAAACAACGACGAATTAGGAACGCGATTCCCTGATTTATCAGACGTATATAGTAAGGAACTTCGTAGTGTTGCCACTAAAGTAGCGAACGAACAAAATATACCATTACAACAAGGCGTGTATGCTTGGTGGAGCGGACCTACTTACGAAACTCCAGCAGAAATTCGAATGATCCGTACATTAGGAGCAGACGCTGTTGGAATGTCTACAGTACCAGAAGCAATTGTAGCTACTCATGGCGGAATGAAAGTGCTCGGTATCTCTTGCTTAACAAATATGGCATGTGGAATATTAGACCAACCATTAAACCATGAGGAAGTAATTGAAGTTGCTAGTCAGGTAAAAGTTAAATTTGTAGGATTAGTAAAAGGAATATTGGAAGAGATTTAAAAAAATGTCCCTGTGCCAGAAACAATTCTACATTGTTTCCGGCACAGGGATATTAATATCTTCCACAAAAGCTCTTACCTCTTCTTCTTTTGTTGCCCATGATGTTACTAATCGAATGGCGGAATGAGTAGAATCAACCTTTTCCCATACAATAAATGCGTATTTTTTTTGAAGCTCCGCGATAAGTGAATTCGGTAATATTGGAAAGATCTGATTCGATGGAGAATAGGTCAAAAATGAAAAATGAGCTTTACTACATTCTTCTCTAAGAATGGTTGCCATTTTATTGGCATGCTGGGCCAATTCAAAAAACAAATCATCCCGGAACAATTCATAAAATTGAATACCTAAAAGCCTTCCTTTTGCTAGGAGTGCCCCTTTTTGCTTTAAATGAAAACGAAAATCTTCTTTTAAAGAATCACAACAAATGACCAATGCCTCTCCTAAAAGCGCACCATTCTTAGTTCCACCAATGTAGAAAGCATCCACTAGTGCAGGAATGTCACTTAGCTTTAAGTCATTATCATTAGAACATAGCGCTGAACCTAGTCTTGCCCCATCCATATATAATATAAGATTACGTTCTTTACAAAAATCTCTTAAATCTATCAGTTCGTCTTTCGTATAGATAGAGCCAATTTCTGTTGAATTGGAAAGATAAACTAACTTTGGTTTTACCATATGTTCATCTATATGTAGGTCGAGAACTTCTTTTATAAGAGAAGGATTCAATTTTCCATCTTCCGTTTCTACCGATATGACTTTATGTCCAGTAGCTTCAATCGCACCTGTTTCATGTGTAAAAATATGACCTGTACTAGCAGCGATTGCCGCTTCATGAGGTCGAAGAAAAGCGGAAATTGCCGTTAAGTTTGTTTGGGTTCCACCTGATAATAGGTGTATGTCCACATCTTGTCTTCCTAGTTTCTCCTTCAAAAGCTCGATTGCTCTTTGAGTAAAACTATCACTTCCATAACCTTCTTCTTGTACATAATTCGAATCTATTAAAGCCTGTAAGATTCTAGCATGTGCTCCTTCTGCATAATCGTTCTTGAAACTATACATTAAAATTCCCCCGCCGTTTACGCCCCTTTGTGATATACAATTCGAAATCATTTCTCACACAGGAACTGCTTTTAATATGTTTTAATGTATAATATTTGATTTAATATTACAATCCATTTCTAGACAAATGCCACTCATTACACAATCATCTATAAATATTTGTGGCCAGTCATACACTAAAATACAAACTAAATCACTCTGTTTTGACGGATTACATTGTTGAAGTGTATTTTATGTGGTAGTATCTTTTTATAACTAGTAGTCTAATAATTCTATCAAATAAGGAGAGGTTGATTTACAAATGAAATACGGTTTTTGGTTACCAGTTTTCGGAGGTTGGCTACGTAATGTAGAGGATGAAAATATGCCAGCTACATTTGATTATGTGAAAAAAGTGGCTCAAGACGCGGAAAGTTTAGGTTATGATATGACCCTCATTGCAGAGTTAAACTTGAATGATATTAAAGGTATGGAAGCCCCTACATTAGATGCATGGTCAACAACCGCTGCAATTGCAGCGGTTACGGATAAGCTGGAAATATTAACTGCCATCCGTCCAGGGTATTACAATCCAGTATTGTTTGCAAAAACAGCATCAAATATCGACCATATTAGTGGCGGTAGAATTTCACTAAATGTTGTCTCCGCTTGGTGGGAAGAGGAAGCACGCCAATACGGCGGCGTTTTCACGGCTCACGATGAGCGCTATGCTCGAACAGAGGAATTCCTTGAGGTATTAAAGGGCTTATGGACGCAAACACCTCACTCATTCAAAGGAAAATTTTACGAATATGAAAATACGTACTTATCACCTAAACCGGTTCGCAATCAACATATTCCCCTATATGCGGGTGGAGAAAGTGAAGCAGGAAAACAAGTAATAGCTAAAAACTGTGACTCATACGTTATGCATGGCGGCACGATTGAAGAAGTACAAGAGAAAATTGAAGACATGAAAGAACGACGTTTACAACTTGGCAAAGCACCATTTGATACATTTGGAATGTCTGCCTATATTGTTTGCCGAGATACGGAGGAAGAGGTACAGGCGGAACTAGCAAGAATTCAAAATGTACAAGAAAATAGCGCTGGTTATGCGGGCTATCAAGATTTCATTAGCAAATCCCAGCTAAATGTCAACGTTAGCTTAGAGGATTATTCCGTATCAAACCGTGGTTTACGTCCGAATTTAATTGGAACACCAGAACAAATTGCGAAAACAATATTAGCCTATGAAGAGATTGGTGTGAATCTACTCATTCTTCAATTCTCTCCACAACTGGAAGAAATGCAGCGCTTCTCTGAAAAAGTAATGCCAATCGTAGAACAGCTTAGATCAGAAAAGTTAGGAGCTCATTAATATGTCAAAAATTTATGTTATCCACGAAAACGATGAATGGACGATTCATTTAACAAAACGTTTAGAAGAACTAAAACTCCCTTACGAATTATGGCATTTAGATGAGGGTATTGTAGATTTGACAGTAGCGCCTCCAGAAGGTGTTTTCTATAGTCGAATGAGTGCTTCATCTCATACACGTAATCACCGTTATGCACCGGAACTAACAGCTGGAGTGCTTGAATGGTTGGAGTTCCACGGACGTACAGTATTTAATGGCACAAGGGCATTATCGTTAGAATTAAGTAAAATCAATCAGTACCTTGCATTAGAAAAAGCAGGCATTCGCACCCCTAAAACAATCGGTGCAGTTGGGAAAGAGCAAGTCATCAAAGCTGCAGAAAAATTAGGGAAGACTTCCTTTATTACCAAGCATAACCGTGCAGGAAAAGGATTAGGCGTTCAATTATTCCACTCTATTGATGCCTTAAAAGCTTACTTAAACAGTGAGCTATATGATGAACCAGTGGATGGCATTACATTAATCCAAGAATATATTAAAGCGCCAGAATCCTTTATTACCCGCGCTGAATTTGTAGGTGGAAAATTTGTTTATGCCGTCAAAGTAGACACATCAAATGGCTTTGAGCTTTGTCCTGCAGACGCTTGTCAGATCGATGACCTATTCTGCCCTGTCGGTGAACAAGTAGAAGAGAAGCCAAAATTCAACATCATCCATGAGGTTGATTCCGAACAAATCGCACAATATGAGGCTTTTTTACAGGCCAATAAAATAGCAGTGGCAGGAATTGAATTTATCTCGGATGAGAATGGTATAGTGTACACTTACGACATTAATACAAACACAAACTATAACAGCGATGCAGAAGCGAAGGAAGGCAAATACGGCATGCTGGAGTTAGCCAAATTCCTTGAAAAAGCATTGGAAGCAAGCAAACTATCCGTTTAAAATAGAGCCGTTTCAAAACCTCATTTAGAGGATATTGAAACGGCTGTTTTATTGTATTCTAGACTCTGTGGCCAATTAGGATGCTAATCTCATACAAAAGATTCATAGAAGTTTAGGCTAGGAAAACAACATTAACGAGTAACCGCCAGAGAAGTAGGTGTTTCAAAGGAAAAGTATAAGAGAAAACTTTGCCCCCCTCTTCTACACGGTCTTTAGAATCGCAATACCCTTAAATTTTTCACATCTTTGTAGTCATTGAGATTAATAATATTTGTAATCTTTTTTATTCGTTTTCATAAATCCTTCTGATTCCTCTTAAAATGTTGGAATAGTTCATCGTCCGTCCAATCCATATTCTTTTGAAATGCAATACAAAATCCAGCAAGAATAAAAGGTCCATCCGAATTTTTTTGAAATTCAATACCTCTTCTAGATAAATCCTCTAGTTTCAGACTTGTAGCATCGTAGTCATTCCTATATATTCTATCTGCCTCTTTTGAAATATCTTGCACTAGCTTCGTCAGTCCATGATCCTCTAAGGTTTTCCACATTAAATCATGTATTCCATAAGCACATGAAAATAGAATCGATATTTCTTTAATAGAAATAAGTTTAGTTGATCCAAATACCGCTATTACCTCTTTTTCTAGTTTGCCAATAAGCTTGAACTCTTTTTTTCTATGTGTTAGTGCTTTAACTATATTACTGTAATACCAATGTTGGTCACGTTTACCACGATTAAATCTATCCCAGACCACTTCTCCCTGCAACTCAATGTCTGCCCGAATGGATTTCAGGTTATGCAATTTGTCTGCAGTAATGACTTGTATTTCTTCTATAATAGCACTTTTCAATGCATTTATAGTGTGCTGCTTTCTCTCTTTCCACGGCAAACTTTTATCGGGTTCGGATGCAGCTTCTACTAATTTGGTGACTATATCTCCAAAGTGTTTCGATAACTCTTCGGTTGTGACAGAAGTATCCTCTAATATGTCATGGAGAATACCAGCAGCGATAACTTCATCCGAACATTTCGACTGTTGTAATATCATCCCTACTGCAAAGGGATGTGAGATGTATGGAATATCTGTTGATTTTCGGGTCTGCCCATCATGTGCTTTAGCAGCAAAATTAATAGCCTTTTCAATAATACTCATTATTTTTTATCCCCCAGTTGCGAATATCCACCTTCTAACGGAACTCTTTCGTGAACATCACCATGCATAATTAAGCTTCCTTCAGTTGAACTTCTAGACTATCTAGCAATATAATACGATTTTGAAGTGTGGCTGGTTTTGGGTGACGATAATATATTCCCTGAGAATGTTCAAGCCCTTTATGAACTAACTGTCTATCAACTACATCTTTTGCAATTTCTTTAATCGCAGAATTTGTGCCCCAAGCAAAAATCAAATTAGCTCCCTTTATATGACGATCTAATTCTCCTTTCCTTTTTTCACAAAAAATTGTATGTTCATTAAACTTGTTAGCTTTAAACTCTTTTAAATACTCCTTAAACTCTTTATAATTCCCAGTGCAAACATCCGATAAATTAATAATCTTCAGGTTGTTCCAATTCATTCGCTCCATCAAATTCATCAGTTGGTATTGTGTAGGATCAGGATTAGCCTTTACAAAATTCTTTTTCTCATCCAACGAGAAAAACTTAGCGTTTTTATCAACAGCACTACAACTACCGGGATTTGCCATCACAATAACTGTATCCACGTTCGATTTTTCTTTTCCTTTTCGAATAATTTTTGCTTCACTCCGCATTATATATTCTTTTTCATCAACTCGTACTGTATAAAAATGTGCCCATACTTCAAAATCTTTTCTTAAAGTTTCTGCTTTAATTAACATCATAAAATTGGCCCCCTTTTTTGATGCTTCAACAGTAAAATTACTTTTCTACTCTGCATTCCTCTTTTAATTAATTCCCGATGTTCAGCGCTTCGCTCGGATGAATCTTATTGATCGAATGAGGTCAGTTCAGATGAAGAAAAGTAAGCATTTACTGTGCAATAATATGATTAAATGTTTGTAACACAAAGAATGTTTACTAATTGCTATTAGTTTCTTGACTGTCGTAGTTGCTGACGGTTTTCAAAATCTTTTTCTATATCTTTTTTCCATGTTCTATCAATTTTTTTACCTTGACGAAATGATGTAACAGCCTCATTTAGTGCTTGGTAATTTAACTGTGTGCCTTCGTTATCTGCATGATATTCTACGGCGAAGTCCTCGTTGATACCAAATTTTGCAGCAGTGGAGATGGCATCAATATTGGCACCTAAGAATATAAATTCCCAGCCGTACGTATCTTTTTGGCGTGAAATCATTGCTTTTATCTTGTCGTAGCCATATTCGCGACTTGCATTTTCCATCCCATCAGTGGTGATGACGAATAGAACTTTTCCCGCACGCACTTCTTCACTCGTTCTTTTTTGCACATTACCGATTTTATGAATCGTAGAACCAATGGCATCTAGCAATGCAGTCGTGCCACTAACCTCATATTCCTTTTCCGTAATGGGTGCAATCCCTCTTACATTAATACGGTCGTGCAGTAATTCAATTTCATGATTGAATAGAACGGTTGTGACAGTTGCTTCGCCTACTTCATTTTTTTGTTTGGCAAGCATCGCATTATACCCACCAATCGTGTCCGCCTCAAGTCCAGCCATTGAACCACTTTTATCTAGGATAAAGACTAACTCGGTTACATTCTTTTTCATATTCGTCATCCTCCTTTTATTAGACACAGGATTGTTCTACCGGTTTTCTTTACAAACTAAGGATAACAATTTGTTCGAATGAATAGGTCGCTTCAAAAGCGACAATTACGCCCCTAATAACACTTGATCGAAAGTAAACAATGCCTCGTTAATTTCATGAATGTTAAAGTTCTTTTCCTCGATGAAGTATTTAATAATCAGATCGAATTTACTACTATTCGACAATGTATAGCCTGCTTTTGATAGCAAATCAACCGTTTCATCTAAATTTAATTCAAGTGCAATTGCAAAGGCGATAACCGTTTTTTTGTGTGGCGTGTAATCGACAGAATTGCGGATTCTGGAAAAGAGGCGACGGTCAATATTCGCTCTTTTATACGTCTCTACGTCAGTCTTCTCTTTTTCATCAATTAAACGCAGAAGCCTCACAGAGAATGATTCATCCAATTGATTTAATACATCCTCTAAACTTCTCTTTTTCCGTTTTTCCACCGGAGCTTCTTCAGAAAAAACCTGAGATTGTAAGACTTCTGCTTCAACTACTTGAGGCAGTTCATAATTGCTAAATTGTCGATTATGAAGGAATCGTAGGTCATTTTCTTCTACATAGTGCTCATCGATATATTCATGAATAGATGTGAATAACTTTTCACTTAGCCCAAATGCCTTCTTGTCATAAACAACAATATACACATGCATATCATGCTCCAATAAAAAAGCACTAATTGTAGAAATCGCAATTTGTAATGCTTCCTCCTTTGGATAGCCATAAATGCCAGAAGATATGAGTGGAAAGGCAATGGAATGATATCCTTGTAAATCAGCTAGTGCTAATGAATTTTTGTAACACTCTTTAAGAAGAGTTTCTTCATTAGCAGTCCCCCCTTGCCAAATAGGCCCAACCGTATGAATTATTTGCTTCGCTTGTAATTGAAAACCGTCTGTCATAACAGCCTGACCTACGGGACATTCACCAATATTATTGCACGCCGCTTGCAACTGCTCTTCACCTGCCGCACTAAAAATAGCACCATATACACCACCATCCTTTTGCAGTGCCGTATTGGTTGCGTTTACAATAACATCCACCTGCATTTTTGTAATATCGTTTCGAACGATTTCTATCGGCATAACTTCTAGACTCCTTCCCATCGACCTTTACGATATCTTATCTCTATACTTTAAAACCTCATTTAGTAGTAACCTTATTTCCTCTTCGGTAAAAGCTTTGATTTTAATCCATCCTCTTTCGTCCACGTCATACTTCTTACTATATTCGGCAATATCTCTGCCCCATACATACCCATTCCCCGTGTGGGTGAGTTCTATTACCACGACTTTGTTTTTATATTTGTAGTTCACTCTTTCACCTTTAAGAGTTTCGTATTCATCCAATGGATATGTCCTAAATATTTTCTTCTTTTGATCAAGCGTCAGCATCGTTATTTCCTCCACCAAACCGGTAACGGTAGGTAACAGTACTGCTTTTACCACTAGGTGGAGCATATACCACATCATATTTTTCATACCCAGGTACACTTCCCATTGCACTACAAACTGATGGATAACTATTACTCAAATTCATGGTATTATGTATATCACGCGCACAAACGATAGCAGAATTCTGTCCTGTCGCCTTCTCGGATTGTAGAATCATTGCAATATAATTACGCATAGCATCTGTTTTATTGCCCGTCTTTTGGACTGGAGTCGATATATACTTTAACAGGCTCTTCTTTTATATGCGAAACAAAAGCAATTAATCGTTCTTTTTGTTCGATATCTTTTCCATTTGTAAGAATGTCACCGATCTTCCAAAAATACATATCCAGCACTTTCATTGGTGTATAACGAATTGAATCTTTTGCTGTTTCTTCAATAAAGGAATCAAACTCTTCCTTGAATCGATTATAAAAAGATTGAAGTTGTCCAAAAGAGTTTTCATTAAATTGTTTGTTGATACCATGAAAACCTGCTGCTTCTTTAAAAAAGCGATCGTACGCAGGCACTACTCCAAATACACCGAGTAGTATTTTTGATGTTAAAGTGTCGCTAACTCTCAATAGGTCATTTCCATTTAACTTCTCTCAATACTGGTAAATATGCAGTACGAGTGTCTTCTATAAATGACTCTAACAATTCCATATCATTAACATTCGTAGAAACAAGTACACGTCCAGCCAGTAAATCTGCATACTCTGATTTTACAACTACATTACGCAAAAACTTCTGATGAACTTTATAATCTCTTTGCAATAAAAAAGAGTTCCGTAACATACCCCAACTTGCCAAATAAAAAGCTAAATGCAAACAAGCATGGTCAGCTACCATAGCATCTTTTAGTTGATTTCGATTATCCCTAAAAAAAGTATTGCAATGCTCCCAAGAACGAAAACGGTGATTTTCAATTTGAGACGAATCATTATGAAACGCTTATAATACTTCTTTAATCATTAAAATACCTCCATTTTAGAATAGTGTTGATTTTAAAAGATACCGATTTCTAAAACAATTTAAGAGACTTTATCATATACCGGTCTACTAATGACGCTACATCCCATTCTTCTATCATTTTGTGTTCTTGCTTCGTGCAATCTAAACATTGCCGTATTTGAAACTTGTACAATGCCTAAATCCATCAGCTTATTTTTATTTTAAATATTCTTAATAATAAGCTTTATCATTATACATCATCCCTAACTATCATCCAATACTTGTTAATATTGAGTTTTAATTTCCTATAAATAAAAGACTATAAAACGGATGCTATTTTCTTAGAATACTGATTAATTATATTTGTTAAAATATCAGTTCTAATTGAAATCAGATTTTATAGAACCTGAGTACAATAAAAAAACCCCTTGATGCGTCAACATCAAGGAGCTAAAATTCGATAATAAAAAACATCGACTATTTCTCTTGGAATTCCTTTAGATCAATAATTTCCCCATTCAATCCATCTAAATCTAATTTATATGTCAGTCCACTAATATGTTGAGACAATTGTCCATCAATAAAACTTTCCGGTACGATTTTTGGAAAACTTTCATCGATTTCGTATTTCTTTACCTCGAGTAAACGATAAGATTTTGTACGAACTTCACTGCCTACTGGATATTTTAGTTTTTCAAGTGCACGCTGGATTTCCGTTTCTGCTACATCCAATTCCACTAGTTTTGTAATCATGTCGTTAATAGAAATACCGTACATAGCAGGCTCAAAACGATAAAATAGTAAATAGTTTGCTTGTAACTGGTATTGGCTATTAATTGTAATTTGTGAACCATAGCGTGCTATCGTTGATTTCACTTCATAGTAACCATCGTCACAATCAATATCAACCGAACCACCGAATGGTCCTACCCAAGATGCTTCTTTTTCTTGCTTCAATAAATAGTAATAACTTAGCATTTCAGCTAGTACGCTATAGGTTGCTTTTTCAATATTGGCATTGCCTATCAATTCTTTCATTGAATGCCACCAAGAAATCGGATTCATTAGGATTTCTTGATACGTTTCCGCATCAAGTACCTTTTCTAAAAACCCAGCACAAATAATTGCAAAATCATCGTATAACTTTGGATGATTAGATACGAGCATTAATAAGTGCCGCTCTTCACTGCCAAGTATATATTCTTTTGTATAATAAGAAATGCTAGCAAATTGCTCATTTACATGTTTATCTGCCGATATTTCAATGGCGACACCCTGCATACCGTCAATTTTCACAATCCAATAAAACTGCTCTTTTAATGTAATAGAAGATTTTTCAATTGTTCGAAAATAAGCGAATCCATCTCTAATTTTTTGTATTGTTTCCATATACTTGACTCCAATTTCGCTAAATTTCATTCAAAAAATACTTATACAAATCTGTTACATATTTTTCTGTGCCACCTTCTACTAAACTAGGCTCAATCATATTTAACCGTGCTGTGTTTAATTTCAACACTCGCCGAAATAATTGTGGCACTTTGCTACTAGCATGTACTTTATACTGGCGCATCATTTCACGTGTAAGTTCTACCCGATAACCACCACTACCTGAACGATCCAGTAGCTGTAGGATTTCATCTGACGAATTATCTTTTAGTGTATCGAATGTTGATTCCTCTGTTCCTTGCCAAGATAGATGAATATACCACCAAATACTTTTCAACCAAATGCGACGTGTTCCTTTATAAAAACGCTGATCATTCAATCCAAAACGTTCGTATACTAAATCAGGAAATACTTCCAATGATAAATAACGCCACATTTCATCTTGAGCTGCTATTCTCTCATTAAAACCGTAGTCTTCTTTTAGCACACGGTACAATTTCAATCCCATATGCAAATCAAATGCATAAGAATTTATTTTCTTCATTTCATCCATTAAAAATGTTTTCATTTCATTCATCATGATTTCACGTAGCTGATCAAAAGGTACTTTAACTTGGCGTGGTGCACAGTTTTCTGGTTCGGCCTCAATTTGTTGAAACTTAAATTTTGCTTGTGCTTTTGTATAGATTAAATCTTCCCACATTAAATTTCACCTGTCTTTAATCGTGTTTCTAAATCTCTACGTAGAGACATCGCTAGTTTTTCTGGTGTATCAAAATCCCAATTTAGTGTTGTTTTGAAGTAATGCATGACTTGCCCGATAGACCCTTCTTCGCAGTTTCTTCCGTCCTGAATATCCTGCCAATCCGGACATTCCATCAAATTTTGCAAAATAAGTTGCATGGCACCTGCTAAAAACTCTACATACAATGCTCGATCGAGCTTCGTTTTCGGTTTTTGAAGCGATGGGAACGCAACATGTGCTTTATTTAAATAAATCGCGATATATTCTTTATCGAAAGGCTCGACTAACGGCTCCGAATAATTGAAATCGACATACCATAACGGTCTATCTTGTTCATTGACAATGACAATAGGGAAAGTCGAGCCAGAACCATCTAAAACGACAAGTTGTTCTACTAACTTACCTAAAATTGTACCTGGTAATTGCGCTTGGCCTCGCATACTATTGCGGCTAGCCTTTTTCAGATAAACAACAAGCGATATATGTACTTCACCAAATAATTTATCCTTTTGAAAATAATGATCAATAGGAATAATCATGTCGTTGGGGGTTGTACTTGTAATGGTTGCAAGCGGAATTATTCCACGCTGAGAAGATTGCTTTGATGACCATTGCAATGCAACCCCTAACTCTGCATCTGCGTTGACCAATAGCATGGGACCAAACAAACTAGACGGACTACCTAATATGACATTACCTAAGAGTCCCAATCCTTTTTCTACATAGTCCCAACTATCATCAGCATTACTCAATAATGTTTTATACTCATAGTCCTCAGTTTGACTGAGGAATTGCTTTGAGCCGTCTTCATCACTATAAAAGAACTGCAAATCTGTCGATACATTTAACAACTCTTCCATAGCCTCATCATAAAGTCGATACATGCTTACCTTATTAGCCATTGCTTACACTTCCTTCTGGCTTCATCAACATTTCGACCTGTACATGAGGGTCGGTACAAGTAAATACTAAAATGCCTGTACATTCTACTGGCTTGTCTTTTTTCTCAATACGTATAGCATGTAATACTTTGCTATCACTTTTTTGAGCAGCAGATCGACCAAATAGACCAACCGTATCTGGGAAAGAAATCTGTGTAATTTGTACTGGGAATGGTGTACCTACACTATTTTCTGATTCCCAATCTGTTGCTGAAATTTTCCCACCTTCAGAAGCAATAAATAACTCTATTGTAAAATTAGTGACATTTCTCGCTAGTTTCAATTGAAAACGAACTTCTAAAGCACCAGTATCTAGGTATTTTTGTGATACAATCGAAAAATTATTTCCGCTACTTCCTTTATTAGTAGAAGGCTTCGTACCACCAGCTCGGTTGCGACTAGAAGCACGACGACCAAATCCAGACGGTGGTAATAGCATTTTTCCAACATTGCGTGCTAGTGTATTCATGCCTTGCTTTTCTTTCACATCTTCTTTATTTTCATAGGATGATTTAATCTTACGACGAACTTGTGAGCGAATCTTCTCTACAATATCAAGTGGCTTACTTTTTATAATAATGTCTGTCCAAGAGGTATGATCGGCCATCTCACTTTTTCGTAAATACGCCTCTAAATCGATAACATCATTATCTGAATTGAGTAATTTGGTGTTGGAATTCGGCACAAAAATAGCCACTAAATATTCGTGCTCTTCTGTTGCACCAAGTCCTTTACACCATTCTCCATCTGTTTCATAATTGACAATCATTCCCGGCCTTCTCGTATAAGCCATCAGCGGCGCATTTTGCTCACCTAGCGGATTTTTTTCATTTACACATGTAAACGGACTTGGACCATTCAGTGGAGCTAGCATATCTAGCTCCTTCTTCGAGAACTTCTTATATGCTACTCGCCCTGCATTATTTACTTTATTATGTTCAAAATAATTACGAATTTGAATATCATTGACAAAATAACGATTTGATTTACTACCGAGTGCAGCCACGTTATACATCATTTGTAGCTCAAGGAATAATGGTAAAAAGTCTTCCTTTTCCAGTCTCTCTCCATTTACATATCCATCTAAATATTTGCCATATGAATATTTACTATTTGCTAAGCGTGGTGCATACCAACGTTGCATTGCCACACGAATATAATCTACTACATTCGATTCCCATGGTTTGTTTTCATCTGGATTGATTTCGTGCTTAATAAGTAACTTCTGTTCATCGATAAATGGAATAATGATTTTGGTTCCTATACGTTCTCCCTCAAAAGGCTCTATAGAGAAGGATTTTAAAATATCAAAGATAGTTGCTTCATCTGTAATTGGAATTGTATCGCTACTATCTGGTGCTACACGTTGGCCCCACCAAGCAATTCCACTCGAGACTTTCCCAGCAGTTTTTGGAATTATCGTATGAGGTAGTTTCTCATTTTCTACTAATGTCACAGCTAAGCGATGCTCGTACTGATCTTGGTCATTTAAAATACGTGAATAGTAAACTACTAAGCCAATACCTACACGGAAGTAGACAGTCTTCCCTAATCCCCAAGATCCGCCAGCACCGGGTGTTTCCTGTGCCATACTAATCCCATAAATTAGTTTAAAAATATTGCCGTTTGGCGAATGTTTAAAGTCTAATGAACCCGTTAATCCCGTTGTGTTGGAATCCTCAATATAAATCGCCTTTTGTGGCGAGGCTCCGAATTTTTCGTTTAATCGATCTGTAATTCCTTCTAAATGTTTAGCAAAGTTTTGGACATTGACATCTTTTATACCAATGTCCACATACACAGAATCGTGCCCTTCTATACGAATTCCTGCATCCAAACTATTTTGCACAGCTTCCCGGACAAGTAAATCTAGGATCGGTAATTCGTTATTTTGAATAAGTTTCAATAATGAATTGCCGGATTGAGACATTTTCCCAAACTCCGCAATCTCAATTTGCATTACTCTTCTCCTTCTTCCGTTTCAGACTCACCAATTAGATTTTCAATACGAATCGACAATTTTGTCGCCAAATTTTTACTCGAACGATATCCTGGTACAAATAAACTAACACCAATTAGATCTTCTGAAGCATTCAAGTCATAACGTCTACTAGCTTCTTTTGTATTTGCACTTTGTTCTTTTTCAAATTTCGATTCTCGGTTTATACGATATAAAAGTAGTTGCGGTGTTAGGCCAAGACCAGCGGCTTTACGCATTTCATTGACAACACTTTTCTTTGGTTGTTTTTGATCAATTCCCTCTAATTGATCTTCGATACGTGCACGCTCTGCCTTTCCAGCTTGTGTTGACTTAAATTCTTCTGGAATCGAATCATACACCTCTTTCGTCATATCTGCGTATAAATCCGATGGAGTACGTAACACACCAATATTAATTTTTTCACCAGTAGCCGAACCACGACGACTACGTGAAACTAGTCCTACACCGCGATCACCAACTATCCATTGTTGTTCGTTCTCATCTAGCTTACCGCTGCCGGATAATACGACATTCCAATTTGTATAGCCGGCTTCCACTTCTTTCTTTTGATACCATTCAAAAAACGTTTTCATATTCGAGAACTCACTCTGCTCACTAAACGAGAATTTACCGAAAAAGTCATCCATAATTTGTTTAAATGAAACATTTTCCCAATAAAGACCTCGGCTATTGCGAGTTTCATTTGGATTGCCTAAACGATTTAAAAATTGCTCCGTCACTTCAATATTTTGTCTTTGAATAGCAACGTTATCATCAAATATAATGGTTTGACTTGATGTTCCAGAGAAGTCTAAATCGATTTCCTCTGCACTTTGCATACGATTTTTCGCTGTAATACGTAGCCATGTTAGTCTTGGTGAGTTTTTAATTTTTGGCCCGTATTCGTTGGCATCCATACCCTCTAAAATATAAGTTTCAATATCTTCACGTAACTCCTCTTCAAGGGTCGCCATAAATCTAAATTTCGCCTCTGTATCCTTTGTTAGCCAAATACGTGGCAACATTTCATAACCTTTACGGTAACCAAAGAAACGCCCCATTTGCAGTAATGTATCTGCCTGTGAAGTCGTACGAAGGAAATATGTACTTACTAACCCTTCAATCGTTAAACCACGTGATAACGTACTACCACCGATAACAATAAATGCTGGTGCAGGTGCTGGATAATTCGGCGATTGGGGATCTGGATATGCTAAGCGGACATGCTCCAAATCTTCCGTGATCTTATTATTTGCACAGTTATCGATACATAAATGAAGACCGTCATGATATTCCAACCTTTTAGTATCTTCTAACACATTGATGTGGGAAGGATGATGACTTATTAAACGTTTTAATTCCTCTTCAATTTTTTCAAATGGAGGGTAATCTTTCACATCATCTTTATTTGGGTACACTTCAAATTCCATTTCGAAGTCTTCTTTTGTATATTTCTTCTGCTCTTTTTCATATAGCACACGACACGCTTCAATAATTTTAACTTTTGATGTACGAAAATAATCGTTGATTAAATCCGCAAAAACTTGATGATGTATTTGCTTTTGACTGGTATGTACAAGCATACTAATAGGCTTTTTATATTTGCGGTAACGCATCGTAGAAGTTGCCAATAAAAACCAATGTAGGGCATCTTCAAATGATGATGGTAAATAAGATTCCTCTCCAGTATGGATATCATTGACTAATTCACGGTCATCATCTGTAATTTCACGTACCATTGGCAGCCCACGATAATATTCATTATTTTCTAATCCAAAAATTTGTTTAGCACCAAAATATTCTTTCGCTGGATTTAATACAGCGACAAAATCACGTGGATATAGTGACTCTTCTGAAGCCTCATTTAAAAAGTTAGCATAAGGTGTAGCTGTGTAACTGATGTAATTCATACTTAACGGTTTAGAACCATCATTTGCCTGAATATTTACCAGATCTACAATAGCTTTATTCAATGCTGTACGCTCCGCAACCGAATCATTTACATCATTTGTATTAATTCCACCCTGATCTGATTCATCATCAATGATTAATATACGCATTTGCGATAGCTTTTTACCGTCTTCTTTTAACCAATGGATTAAATCATTTAAACGTGTTTTATTTTTCAAGCACACATTTAAGTAACGTTCACGTGACATTTTGGTTAATACAAGGCTGCTTACTTTATGAGAAGAGCTCGGCTTTAACGAAAGTTTACTTAAACGTTCCCAAGAAAGATTTCCGGACGTTTTTAAATCACTCATAAGTCGATCTTCTGTTTGTTTTCGCAAATTTTCAATTGTTCCAGATAAAACAATGAAGAAATTAAACTCCCAGTCAGCGGCCATTGCCATTAATGCAGCCATGCTTGCTGTTTTACCAGATTGCACATGACCAATAGTTAAACCTTTGATCGGATTATCAGTCTCAACTCGGAGCTTTCTAAGAATACTAATTGTTGTATTTTCAACATCTTTTACCGATTCATCAGTCCAACCTTGTCTAATTAACTTGTTCTTATATAATTGCCAACTACTCGTCGCACTACTTGGGATCGTCAAATCATTATCCTGACGACGACTTAAAATACGATTATTAGCAATTTTCTCTTCGATCGATTGTTCACGCTCTGTGGCTTCACGCAAAAACTTTACGATTGCTAACCAGATTGGGGCATTTAAATCTTCGGGAATCATATCATCTTCTTTTAATTGCTCGAGTTTATTTTGTAGCCCTTCTTCATCCTGCTTGCCGTAATATTTAATAAAATCCCAGTCGCGTCCTTTGTTACGCAATTTTTCGATTACTTTTCGATGCTCATCATATTTTGGAGAAGAAAAATCGCTTATCATGTTTATCGTGTTTAAGACCATTATTATGTACCTCTCTTTCTATCATTTATAAATACTTCATAATTTCATATATAATACTAATCTCATTTTAACATTTCAATTTTGTAAAAAAAGAGAAAAAACATCTTAAAATGTAAAAAATTTGAATAAACAACACTCTGAGATCGATATCACATAGTTTTTATGACCAGAAAGAAAAATTAAAAAGTAAAACAATTCCCTCTAGAACCCGGCACTAAACACTAATTTTTTTATTAACTTGGAATTCCAAAAATATTCCATTCTTGTCACTTCTTTAACTGTCGAAAGAATTTTACTATAGTAATGCTTTTTGACCCAATCTAATTGAAAGCTGTTGTTACAATTAACACAAATATGTTGGTCTTTTATTTTTACTGCCCAAGTTCCTTTCAACCATGTCTCAAAAGGAGCCGGTGAAATGTCTCGCTCAAGGATCATCAGCACCATATACCAGTCTGCAAACTCTTCTCCGTCGATTATGTTTGATTTTTCATTTTGGAGCTTCTTTTCCCTATCTGTATCATCTATTTCTTCCAATAGAATTTTAAACGTTCCAACTCTAGGTATGTTGATTGTTGACACTGGTCCGTCTGCCTTCATGCTTTTAAAATGAAGTAAAAGTTCAGCTTCGGATTCTATATTTACCATTAGTTTCACATATCCTTTCAAACATTAATTGGAGTTGATAATAAATTTAACACAATGGAAATTTTAATTACCATTACTACTTTCTGAATAAAAGCTATTCCAATTAGATTAACTTAACAATTTTTGCACTGCTCGTACTACTTGATATGGTTTTTCAAATATATTTTGTTCACTGATTCTCTCTTCTCCGACCATCAATATATTGTCCTGTAAAGTGAAACGATGGCCGGCAAAGTGGAAAGCAATTACTGAACAGTCATCCGATAATACTTGGGAATCTAAATCCACAACGATATCGCGTGAAACTCGACGTAATGCTCGCCATACAGCATACTCTAGTTCACTTCGAACAAATAGATCATGTAATCTATTCGCTTCAACTAAACTTGTTTTTGTTGTCATAAAGTTACCATCTACACGGACATCTTCCACATCAATATTTGTAAGCGTAACCCATGTATCAACTTCAAATATGATTTTGTCGGTTGTTTCTCTTTGACCCACAACTTTTCCATGTTCTATACGACCTTCCTCTTCAATAAACAAGATAAGCCAGGTTACTTGCGAGAATTTTGCCGGTAAATCGTACTTCTTTATTTCTAATTTCCGTTCACTAAAGTCGTATGAAGTTGTTTTAATGAATAAAGCGAGGTTGTCTAAAGAAGTACTTTTCGGCTCTAATACGCCAATTGGCAATATCCCTTCCTTCAGCAACTCATCCCCATTCTTATTCAATAAATTATATATTACTTCTGATACAAGATCAGTCGCATTTGGCAAAAATGGCAAACCGCCGATATTCACCGAATCTATACTTTTATACAAGGGGTGTTTTTTGAATCCTTGCATGTCTTTCCAAGGGAATAAAACATATGCTCCAAATGCTGTTCGCTCATACGCACCGTTATTCGCCACAACAATCGCATCTCTGTAACGATGCATCGTGTTAATGTCTTCTTGCTTTGGTGCAGGTCCTAGTTTACTACTAAAATCAATTTTATATTTTGCGTCAAATATATATTGAAATTCGTAGTCCTTACCTTTCTTCGCAATACTAAGCATTGAATCAGGTTTTTGCTGTACTGTTGGTACGCTCTTCCCGGTATCATATTGATAAACTAATGAAATTGTTTCACCCGTTATTTTATGCTCGAATGTCCGCTCAACACGCTGACCATCCTTTAAATTTACATATAAACCATTTGAGTCAAATTCGATGACATTTTGCTTTATCTCATGACATGTTTCAGATAAAATTTTACCAAGCTTTAAAAATGTCCAGTACTCATACAGCTTCCAAATACTCTTTAAAGACATTTTATATAGCTCTGCTTGCAACACAATACTTTGAGCTAAAATAGCATAAATTTGATGCACTTCACGGTAACCGGGCGCCATTTGCAACACCAGGCTATGCACTTGGCGATCTAACTTACCAATACTAAGCCAAAATGATGAATTCAAGCGCTTTTGCATTCGATTGTCAATAGCTTTTAAGTCCCTCACTAATTCTAATGGAATGACAAAAGTCTTATCCTTTGATTTTCTTGTTTTTTCTATTACCTCAATCAGTACATGCAATCTTGACGTTATTCGCTGCATCGTCCATTTTACATAACGATTTTCAAGGGTATCAAAACTTTGCTCTTTTTTTGTAAGCAACCCCTTTATCGGCATCAAGTTCTTTCCAGCAATATCAATCCCTTTTCCAATAGGCACTTCCGTAAACTGTCGTGCATTTTTTCGTAAATATGCATACCCATGGCTATCTTGTTTACGCAAACGTTCTCCGCGTACTTCTATATATTGCTTTGTAAGCTGATGATGAGGCATGCGCTCAATTTGGTCAATAGCCTTTGCATAATTTTCAATATGCGCTGAAAACAAACGATAAAATTCACCAAGAGAAGGATCCTGGTAATATTTCGCTTCACCTAAGACATACGTTCGTTGCACAAATTGATACGCTAAATTATAGAGCTCTTCCTGCACCTCAAATAATAAGTCTTTATAATCCGTTTTATAGTCAAGTTTCGTAGGAAACACTTCAATAAGCACATCTAGTAACGTAGTATCCTCCTCACGTATTTCGAAAGAGGATAACCCTACTTCGTTTTGAAAATGTAATGTCCCGGATAAAAAGTTTAATCTTCTTGTCTTTGTTACCGCTTCCCGAAAAGGAGCATATTCATGAAAGAAAGATACCTCTCGTCCTTTTGCAGGTTCTATAATTACTTGATAGTAGCCATTTTCAAAAAAGATAGGTGGTAAATCTTGTCCCGTATACGGTACAAGTTCACCCATCTGTGCATCCAAAATTTCCACACTGTTTACTTTTCCTAATGCTTCATAACGAAATTGCATCCTGTCTTCCAAACTATACGGAACAAATTTATTTTGGTAACGTTCGAGATTTAAGTCTCCTTTAACAACTAGCGTAAACACATCCGTCTCAATACAAAGCAACTCTACATTTTTAAGAGATCCAGAAGGAAGTGAAACCATCCACTTTTAGCCTCCCTAACATCTCATCAACCTTAGCAATGCTCTTCGGATATTTTGACACTAGACCATCTTCCCACTGCTCAGTCCATACCTCTCTTAAGCCCATTAATACATCCCGGGCAGCTTGACCTCCGCTAATACGTGGCAATATTTTTTGCATATAACAGAAGTCCATCGCTTCATCTTCACTTAGTAATCCCGCTACCGCATTATGAACCATGTAGAAACAAATCTCATCGCGGACTCGGTAACCAACTTCTGCTTTTATTAATGATAAATATTGATTAATGCTACTTAGTTGAGTTGAAATTTTTTCAACTAAATCCTTGTGCTCAAAATAGACATCACTAATTTGTATAAAAGAAGCTTCTAAGTGTTCATTTGCTATAGCACTTGATTCAACCTGTTCGCTATTTTCTAGGAAACTAAAGTTGTTTAAATCAATTTCATTAAACTCAATTGTATTTGCACGGTCTAACACTTTTTTACTGAAAGGATACGTTGTTTCATCCATATTCACAGTACCAATTATGTATAAATTATTTGGCAAATAAATTTTTTGTTTCTCTTGTTCTTTGGGTATTTCAAGTAGAACTGAAGATACAATTTGATCTTCTTGTCTATTGCGACTTTCCATAACACTTAAAATATCACTAAAATAATACTCAACGCGCGCTAAGTTCATTTCATCTAAAAGAACAAAATGTGGTCGCTCTGGTTGCGCTGCCGCACGTTCGATCATTTCTGTAAGTGGACCTTTGATAAATTTTCCTGTTAAATCGGCATATCCAAGCAATTCCGAGCTATCGCTCCAATCAGGACGAACCGGAATCAACTTAAACTGGCCATTGTCCTCCGTAGCCCCAATACTCTCGGCAAACAATCGCACAATCTTCGTCTTCCCTGTTCCAGAGATACCAGAAATTATTACGAATGGCTTGCTTCGAAGGGAGAGGTATAGGTTTTTGATGTTTTCTAAAGAGTAGGAAAAGCCCTTAGATATGATGAAGAAATAAATATGGTTAATTAATTGAATATCATTTAAAAATACCGTAGACATTTCTTCATCTTCTCTAGAAGCTCCTCTATATTCTTTTAATTCTAATAGTATTTTAAGGCTTGTATATTTTATAGGATTCCCGCTACCTTTATGTAAATCACCAATGTCTAAACCGATTAATTTACTTTTTATCTCATCCGATGCAACTTTCCCCTGTAAAATATATCTGGCTGGTTCCCTTCTCGGTAATTCTTCTTCAAAACCTAAGAAATCATACACTTCAATAATTTCATTCTGATAAACTGCACAATAATATTTTAAATTCCTTGTGGCGGTCTTTCCAAAACTGGCTACCCAGCTAAAACTTGTAGCATGATACAGCTCTTCTGGGGTCATATTTTCTTTGTAGGATTTATTAATTTTGATTAGGACTACATCTTCAATTTGGATCATACTGCTTTTTTTCAAAATATCCTCGTCCCCTTCATACTTATTTACAGTTCCTAAAAATTCTTTATATTTTTTCAAACCTGAACTACTCATTCGATTTCCCAAGTTATCATAAGCTATAAATTCTGGGTTATTGAGTATTTCATTTATTTTAGAAAATTCAGTTATTCCATATACATTTAATATGTTTTCTTCACCCCCTATATTAGAAAATTTATCTTCTACATAGCGAATACCTCTTAGATAATTCTTTATAGTAGTCTCACTTAATGGTTGTTCATTTAGCCATTTTTCGAATGATTCTTTATTAGCCATTAATTAGTCTCCTATTCGTCTTAACGATCTGCCTTTACATGAGTCAAAATAAGTTTGGAAGTATATTGATAATAGAATATAATAAAATTATAACAATAATCGTATTATATTATTCTGATTTTTCGAGGTGTCAATATATGACTTATTATTTAAAAAAACTTGGTCATCAAGAATTGGGAAGTGTCACGGCAGCAAGACCCACTCCTTCTAGAGGGAGATATATTTATATCTCTAAAAATATAAATGTACTTTCATTTTTCCCTCCATTATCTGAAACTGTTAAAAATGATTCATCCTTACTACCGATAATTCCCTTATATTTAAATGAACCTGTAAAAATTTATTGTAATTATATTTATCATAATGACCACTTGTTTGGTGGTTCACGTAATGAATATAGAATCTATTTAAATAATGAATTGGAAAATAATACTTTCTTATTTACTAGTACCGATATAGTTGTTTTTAAAAAAGAAGAAATTAAAATTGAGGACGAAACTCAGATTGTTTACTTTTTAGAATTACTTAAAAATACAGACGGCTTATATGATTTTTGTAATGATATTATTGAAAAGTCAAGTATACGTGGAGATCATGCAACTTACGACGGAGAACTCAAAATTGTTGATGACAAAATTAGTCGTTTCTTACAACATGGAACTTTTAATCCTATTGTAGATGAAACAGTGGCTAAAAAAGTTGAAGAATCTCCTAATAATATAGAAAACTTATTTAATGCGACTTCTTTTAGAGATTTTGTAATGACAGGTTATGGCGGGGTTTGTGCTATTACTGGTAATGTTATAAAATACGGCCAATTCAATAATTTGGAAACAGCACATATTAAACCCAAAAGTCATGGTGGGACATATTTACCTAATAACGGAATACCCCTTAGCAGAGATATTCATTGGGCTTTCGATAAAGGATTCTTTACCTTATCTGATGATTATACGATAATGGTGCATGAGAAAGTAGAAAATGAGTATTTAACTTCATTAGATGGTTCTAAAATTAAAATACCCGAAAATGAATTTTTCATGCCAGATAAGTCTAGTCTTAAATATCACCGTAACTATGTCTATGGTTTGTTTTTAACTTCAGGGAGACTCTAAAATATAATTTTGTGAAATTATAAAATAGCCTAGGGAATAAAAATTCTCTAGGCTATTGTTATTTAAAATGCAAGATAACACTTCCGTAGTTAAATAAAATAGTTAGTACATCTTTTCAATCATATTGTAATCTTTTCCTTAAAAAGTACAGATATAATAAATCCATTTCTAATTTTATTACAAAATTTCTAGGAGTGCCAGAGCTAGCTTTTCAGCAAACTTTGGAGGTACAGCATTACCTATCATTTTATAATTGTCTCCTGCACTAGATATAAATTCATAATCGTCAGGAAAAGTTTGTAATTTGGCAGCTTCACGCACTGTAATAGAGCGAGCCTGTTCAGGATCTGGATGAATATGACGTAGACCATCTTTATATAAATGAGCTGGTATGGTATTACTTGGTTTATCCCAACGTAATACATGATATTTGTGAACATTTGAGTTTTTACCAGTAAGTCGTGTATACAAATTTCTTAATGCCTCTGTCGATGTGTATTCGTTTCTACCTGCCTCAATGTCTTCGGCTAGTAAGCGGAATATATCAATATCCCTTGCACTGTGGAATCTTGGCATATGATTTTTAATTGCTTGATCTTCACTATAAGAGTGTGATAACTTTTTTCCACCTATTTTTTGAATTGTATCTAATGGAAACAACCTCGGAAGGTCAAATAATGTATCACGAACCGTTCGAGTGTTCTCTTTATACTGTGGCAAAATATTAGAGTAAAAGTCTAATAGCGTTTCTTGAGGATTTTCATATAAATCATTTCGAAGACCTATTAAAATTACACGTTTTCGTAATTGAGGAACACCATATTCTGCAAGATTTATTTGTGCATGAGTTCGTAAATCATCAATGATTGTATAGCCTAGATCATTAATAGCGTCCCTTATTAAAGTTGTAACAGGCACCCCACCTGGAGTAGCACTTAACATGCCAGGAACATTTTCAAATACGAATACTTTCGGTCGGTATGCGCCGATGATTTTTAAGTAACTTTCGAATAGATAGTTTCGATAATCCTCACGCATACCATTTTCATCTCTGATTCTGCCTGCCACGGAGTATGCTTGACATGGAGGACCACCTATTATGACATCAACCTCTTTATTATTAATTAGACTGTTCAGCCCCGGATGTGATCCGTAATCTCCATCATCGGACCATCCGTTTAATAGCTCCTCTGAACGCTGAATATCAAATCGCATAACAATTTCATCCGCATTTGGGTAATCCCATCTTGTTTTTAAGCGATTGATAAGGTTTAACACTTGTGGCTTTTCCCATTCAATAGCAGCTAATGTTTTATATTGATTAGTTGCCTTAAAACCTTCAGATAAACCTCCGCAACCTGCAAAAGCATCGATAAAATTATAAGTTGCCATATTATTTATCCTCATCAGTAATATATTTTTTTAATTGTTTCCCCAAGGCAAATCCTAAAAGTGGAGGAACAGCATTCCCAACTTGTCTATATTGTTGCGTTTTGTTTCCATAGAATCTGAAATCGTCTGGGAAAGATTGTAATCGAGCATTTTCTCTAACAGATGGTACTCTATTGAATTGATAATGGAAGTGATTACGATGACCAGTATCAATTGTTTTAGATGGTTTATTACGATGATACCTAGTCCATGCCTCGTTAAACTTTCGACTATTTCCTACACCAGGTGGTAAATCTTTATGGTTCCCACCTTCTGGAACTTGGGAAATAACATCGATTACAAGTTCGGTATGTTTTGTTCCGACATGGTTAAATAATTCAGTTGATTTTTTACGCATTAACTTTTGATACTTACTTTGTGGAGCTGATTTGTAAGAACTTACTTCAGACCCCAAATTGTCATCGGTGAAATCGTGCAAATCACTTATTGCATCGCCACATGTTACGTATTTATCAGGCGTTAAAATTGGTTCCGGGAATTTAAATGTCTCTCCATGTAGAAGTCCAACAAAGAAAAGACGCTTTCTGATTTGTGGTACTCCGTAGTCTGGCGCATATAAAATTTGATCATTGACTGTATATCCTAAATCAGTGAATTCTTTTATGATGGCTTCTCGAGCCTTCCCTTTATATAAGGTAGTTAAGCCAGGAACATTTTCTAAAACGAAGGCCTTAGGCTGGAAGAATGCTACAGCATTAACCATTGACTTAAATAAAGTATTTCGTTCATCGTCTTCCTCACGTTTCCCAGTCAATGAAAATCCTTGACACGGTGGTCCACCTATAATCAAATCGACTTGACTATTATTTGTTAGACTGGCCATTTCTAATATAGTTGAACCTTCAAATAAGTTTCCATTCATTGCGACAGCACCATTATGGTTTGCTTTAAAACTAACTAGTGCGTCTTTATTATTATCAATACCTAATAAAACTTCATATCCAGCATCCATAAATCCTCTTGATAGTCCACCGCATCCACAAAACATATCGATTACGGTCGGTTTTTTCTTATTCATAAATTTCAACTCCGCATATATTTCTCTGTTAATTAAATTTTTGTATAAATTTGTTGATTTGCACTGCTTTTTTTAGTCACTTTTATCCCCTCTTTTAAACGACCGTTTTTAACTTCGTTTAAAAATAAAGAACCTAATAAACGGCGTTCACCTATTGCTAGACGATTCCATTCATATCCTTTAAATAGGTCCTTCACCAAGAATTCTTCATCAGATTGCAAGTATTTAGTTTCTTTCATTGCAATTTCTAAACAGTCCATATATTTAACCCTCCATAAACATAAGCATAAGCTTATTCATATGTTTATATTAAAGGAAAAGAGATTCATTGTAAATGGTCTACCCAACCACAAGGAACATACGTTCCGTATATAGTATATCAAATTGGAGGTTCAAAACCAATATAAAAATGGAGTGCTAAAATTATCTTATAAGATTTTTAAATATAAGCACTTTTAAAAAGTAAGACCCCGATGATAATGATCTAGATGAAAATACAATTGATTCAAATAAAAAACAGAACAGGCATATATAACAAAGAGAAGACTCTATTCTAGAGGTATGCACTGACCTAGAAAAATGAGTCAATTTAAACAGAAAGGGCTGCCGAAATTGTAATTTCGGCAGCTTGCAAGATTGAAACCTATGCTTACTACGTTTTTATCTACTCACTCAATCATCAATATCTCCCGATTATCCTCCTCACTCTTACCAAAAACTCCATCCTGTTCCGAATGTATAATTTCATCGATTAAACTCATCTTGCCCCCGTTAAGTTTAAGTTGGTGCCTCTTACTTATGATGCGATGAGGACAAAGTTATTGGCTATTCGCTAGGATTAATCCTTCTGAGCGGCACTCAAAGAAACCCCTGATACAAGTGTCACTCATTCAGGGGGTTCATCATTTAATTCTATTTCTTCCTATTACTTACTCCTTCTTAGAATGAAAATCTCCAAGTAAATCATCTAAACTTTCGGGTTCGACATTCTACGCCACCCTGTATTAAAAAATTTATGTTTTTTTTAACGCATAGTCATAAATCTAATGGATGGTGTGAGTAACTCCTTAACCAAGGTTATAAGGAGTACCTACATCTACATAAGCTATTACTCTTACAGATACTCCAAATTCTTCATCGATTTCTCGATGAAGAGTTCTTGAGTATTATCCATATTAATGATGAAGGTATCTTAAAACGAAAGTTGCTGTGTCCAATAAGAAGCAACTAATGAGGGTAAGGTCATTCCGTGAATTAATAATCCTTCTTTATTAAATACGATTAATTCAAATTCATTATTTTCCATGTTTTTTCTAACTTCACCAGTAGCACAGAAAATGACAGAATCATTCTCTTCCGAAAAGCGCTGAATATATGGAAATAAATTAAAGTATGTTGGAGCTGAAGCAAAAAATGCTTTTTCAAATTTCACATTGATATACGTATTGTTTTTAAAAATCCTTACAATTGTATTTTGCTCTGAATAATCTACACTCTGTATTCTACCTATCAACGTTCTAGCTTGACCCAAGTCATTTTTCTTTAATGTGTCCACATCTCTTTTGTACAATCTCGCTTTTAATTTTGGAGAGTCCTCCGTTAACATACTAGGATCAAGAATCATATGCATAGTGAGTTGTTCTGATGTGCTTCTTTTCCTTAATCGCTTATTTCTATTATTTCTTTGTCTACTTTTATCTTCTAATCGTTTTACTCTTTCCTCTTCACTCAACACTTCCAATTCAAATGCTTCTTTTTGTGATCTATTCATTTGGTCACCATAAACCACACCAATTTGTACATTAGACCTCTTACCGCTGATTTCCCCTTCTTCTTTATCAAAAAAATGCAGGCAATGCTTGGAATGTAAGCTATACCTCCAAGTTCTTAGATAACTTCTATTGCCAGACTTTGCGACAAACGATAACTTTGCATTGCACCCCTCTGTAGAGCAAAATAATTTCCTTCTATAATTTTCTGTATATCCTTTTGGAGTAATGTCTTTTAATTCGAGAACAATTTTTTGACCATTATTCACATAAATCGAATCAAAGATTTTAGCCAATTCCCCCACCCCTTGAATCAAAATTAGATTAAAGACAATTTACTAGCCTACTATAAATTAATAATTCGACATATAACTGGAAATTCCTCTCATCATTAAAAGGTAATTCCTAAACAACAGGCGTGTTAGACTAATAGCTTTTTTGAGCAATCACTATTAGATAAAACTAGAATTTCCCTCATTAAAATCGCGTTCCTGTGTCAGAAACAAATGATCGTCTTCTTTGAAACAGGAAGCTTTTAATCTAACACTATCTATTTTTGTATAGAAAATTTAAATAATTCTAAATAATAACTTTACTTTACAGAATTTATTGGATTTAATAGAACTGTACGGTAAAGAATCTATAGGGGGTAGAGAGATGAGAAATAGTTTTAAAAAAGTATATCTATTAATCTCAGTTCTAATGGTAGTTATGTTAGCTGCATGTAGTGAGGATGAAACGAATGCTACAAGTGAAAAATCTGGAGGTCCTGTCTCAGCAAAAATAGGCGTTATATCCTATATGACCGGCCCTGGGGCAGCATACGGGGAAGCCATTACAAATGGATTTAACTTAGCCCTAGATGAGATTAATGAAAAAGGCGATGTGAAGATAGAGCTTATTATTGAAGATTCTGCTGGAAAACAAGACCAAGCATTGACTGTTGCTCAAAAACTAATGAGTTCAGATGATATTGTAGCTTTACTTGGACCAACTTTAAGTACTGAAATGAATGTTGTTGGACCAGAAGCAGACATAAACGGAATTCCTATTATGGGGACTTCTACAACTGCTGCAGGTATTCCACAGATCGGTGAGTATGTTTTTAGAAATTCGATACCTGAGTCTCTAGCAATACCCGCTGCTTTAGAAAAAGCAGTGAATAAATATGGAGCAAAAAAGGTTGCAATTCTATACGGAAATGACGATTTGTTTACACAGTCGGGATTTGACACGATGAAAGCAGAAGCAGAAAATATGGGCCTAGAAATTTTAACAATTGAAACTTTCCAGAAAGGCCAATCCGATTATAATGCACAACTAACAAAAATAAAGGATCTTCAACCAGATTTGATCTTAGCTTCAGCTCTTTACAATGAAGGTGCGGTTATTATGGATCAAGCAAGAAAAATGGGAATTGATTTACCTTTTGTGGGAGGAAATGGTTTTAACTCTCCACAAGTTATAGAAATAGCTGGAGAAGCATCAGAGGGCTTAATAGTTGCAACTCCTTGGTTTGGTGAAAAGGATGATCCGAAAGTGCAAGATTTTGTTAAAAAGTATGAAACTGAGTATGGTCATAAACCAGATCAATTTGCTGCACAAGCGTATGATGCACTTTATATTATGGCTGAGGGCTTGAAGAACGCTGGAGTAGCTGATAGAGACGCACTTCGAGATGCACTTGCTGAGATAAAGGATTTAGACGGTATACTTGGGAAATTTTCATTTGATGAAGATGGCGATGTGATCATGGAACCAACAGTACTCATTATTAAGGATGGGGCATTCCAACAATTTGAGTAAGTAGGTTTGCACTTAGCCATTTTGTACAAATACAGGTAAGGGTAACTTGCCCTTACCTAATTTGAAAGGGTGAGATTTCTTGCTATTAGAACAAATAATCAATGGAATAACACTTGGAAGCATTTATGCCATTGTTGCCCTAGGTTTTACGCTTGTATTTGGTGTACTTGGCATTATTAATATGGCACATGGTGAGATTTTTATGATTGGGGCTTTTATCGGGGTACTAATAACAAGTGTGTTAGGGCTGCCATTGTGGATCGCGTTCATTGCTGCAATTGGAGTCACAGTTATTTTAGGTTATATGCTTGAGCGTATTGCATTACGCCCTCTCCGCGGTAAACAGGGTGTTTCACATCTTGCTCCTTTAATAAGTACGATCGGAGTTTCTATTTTATTGGAGAATCTCTCTCATCATATATTTGGCGCTGGTAACCATCCCTTCCGCCATTCATTTGCGCAGATTCAATTTCAAGTTGGTTCCATAACCATTTATCTTGTTCAAATTTTAATATTTGTCATATCAATTACATTAATGGTTGTACTCTCCTATTGGCTTTCCAAAACGAAAGCAGGGAAAGCTCTTCGTGCTACAGCAGAAAATTTAGAAACGGCAAGTCTGCTTGGTGTGAATACAAAACGAACGATAACAACAACAGTAATTCTTGCTTCTGCACTTGGCGGGATAGCTGGTATTTTAGTAGGAATGGCATTTAACTCTGTTAACCCCCAAATGGGATTATCAATGGGACTAAAGGGTTTAGCAATTATTATTTTAGGTGGAATGGGGAATGTCAAAGGAGCAATGGCAGGAGGATTACTTCTTGGTCTTGCTGAAACGATGATTGTTGCTTACGGTGACTCCGGATATCGTGATGCGATTGCCTTTATAACAATCATATTCATTCTTCTCTTACGACCACAGGGGATTTTTGGTAAGAATACCGCTGAGGCAGGAAGGTGATGATGGGATGTTAGGAGATATTATAAATCCATATCATTTACAAATAATCTCTTTTATTCTTATTAATATAATTCTAGGAATAAGTATTTACATTACTCTTTCCTCTGGTCAACTATCTTTAGGAAATGCTGGTTTTATGGGTATCGGAGCTTATACTTCCGCCTTATTAACAATTAACTTTGATCTTCCGATTTTCCTAGGCATCATCTTAGGTGCAGTTGTGGCAGGTGTATTTGGGATTCTAATTGGTATTCCTGCACTTAGACTATCTGGAGTCTATTTGGCCATTGCTACCTTAGGTTTTGGTGAAGTTATCCGGGTAATCTTTGTAAATTGGGAATCTATTACACAGGGCTCCATAGGTCTATCTGGTATTCCACATCTAGGAAGAGAACTATTTAAGACCTTTAAGCTTACAGGATTCGATCCTGACATGCTCGGGTTAAAGAACAATCAATTTATTTATTTACTAGTCGTGTTGATCTTATTATTAGTGAATATTTTACTCGTATGGTTCTTTATTAGACAAAATAAATCGCGTGTTGGAAGAGCTTTTGCAGCCATTAAAATGGATGAAAAAGCTGCAGAGTCCATGGGTATAAATATTACCTATTATAAAGTTCTGTCCTTTACGCAAGGAGCCATTTTGGCTGGCTTTGCTGGTGCCTTGTATGCCCATGTAATGGCCTATATCAGTCCTGCTGACTTTGCCTATCACCGCGCAATAGATATCCTTATCTTCTCCATCTTTGGTGGTAGTGAATTAATCTGGGGGGCGATATTCGGAGCAACATTTATGACCATCTTACCTGAGGCTTTACGATTTATAAGTGATTACCGTTATATGATATATGGTGTAATCCTTATTGCCATGATGGCATTCCGTCCTCAAGGAATTATAGATGTGTCTCTTCTAAAGTGGTTCAAAAAGAAATTAAAGTTAAAAAGGGGGGGCAGCCTTGGTATTGGAACTAAAAAATATAACTAAGAACTTTGGCGGGATTTCCGCTTTAACGGATGTATCCTTCCAGATTAATGAGGGTGAAATATTCGGTTTAATCGGACCCAATGGTGCTGGAAAAACGACCTTATTTAATGTGATTACGAACATGTTCCCCCCTACTTCTGGAGAGATCAGATTTCTTGGCGAAAAAATATCAGGCCTTAAACCACATAAAATTACCGATAAAGGAATTTGTCGTACATTCCAGAATATCCGACTTTTTTCGCAAATGTCGGTACTAGAAAATGTTTTAGTTGGAGGGCATTGCCGCAGTAAATCAGGTGTGATAAACAGTGTTTTGAGAACTAAATCGCAACGTAAAGAGGAAACTAATTCACTTGAAGCTGCATTAGAACTATTAGAACTAGTAGGTTTATCTAAGTTTCAAGACTCTATCGCTGAAAATTTAGCATACGGACAACAAAGAAGACTTGAAATCGCTAGAGCTTTGGCTAGTAACCCTAAGCTCTTACTGTTAGATGAGCCGGCAGCTGGAATGAATGAAACCGAAACAGAAAGCCTATTTGATTTAATAAAAAAAGTACAAAAAAGAGGCGTCACCGTGCTATTAATCGAACACGATATGCCCTTTGTTATGAAACTGTGTGATAGAATAACCGTTTTGAATTTTGGGAAGAAACTTGCAGAAGGAACACCAGCAGAAATCCAGAACAACCAAGAAGTGATTGAGGCATACCTCGGTGCAGAGGAGGACGATGAAATTGCTTAAAGTAACGGGCATTGAAACTTTTTATGGGAAAATCCAGGCTCTTAAAAGCGTAAGCCTTGAAGTGGAACAAGGTCAGGTCGTAACTCTTCTTGGTGCAAACGGTGCAGGAAAAACGACGACGATGAAAACTATCTCTGGATTATTGAAACCAAAGCATGGAACAGTTGAATTCTTAGGAGAAAATATTACTGGACTTAGACCCGATCAACTTCTAAGAAAAGGAATTGCTCTTGTACCTGAAGGTAGAGCAATATTATCCAGTATGACCGTTATGGAAAATCTAGAAATGGGTGCCTACCATCGAAATGATAAAGAGATAAAAAAAGATATTGAAGAAGTAATGTCCCAATTTCCTATTTTAAAAGAACGAAAAGAACAACTTGGAGGTACACTTTCAGGCGGACAACAACAAATGCTCGCTATAGCTAGAGCTTTACTTTCCAAGCCCAAATTATTATTACTAGATGAACCTTCTATGGGATTAGCACCATTAATTGTAGCTGATATCTTTAAAATGATTCGAGAAATAAAAGAAAATGGAACGACAGTTCTTCTGGTAGAACAAAATGCAAAACAAGCTCTAAAAGTCGCCGATTATGGTTTCGTGATGGAAACTGGGAAAGTAATTATCAATGGTGAGGCTAAAAGTTTATTAGAAGATTCAAGGATCGTAGAAGCTTATCTTGGCAAAAAATCAAGTTAAGTTGACGAAAAACTCTTTTTACACATCCAAGGAGGTAAGAAAGGAAGATACCAATGACAAATTCTGTTTCTAATCTAGAATTACCCCATTCTGTTTCACTATTAGAAAAAGTGGCCGCTGAGTCTATAGAAAACGGCCCTTTTACATATGTTCATAGTGGGTCTGGTAATGAGATTACGTTAAAAGCTAATATAGATGCTTTTGAAAGTTGGCAAATCGTCCCTAAATATTTAAATGACGTCAGCATTCGGGATACTTCCTCCAAAATATTAGGTACTACATTTCCTAATTCTTTCGCATTAGCTCCTGTTGGTGTACAAAGCATCTTCCATCCAGAAGGAGAGCTAGCTTCAGCACGAGCTGCTGCCCACCACGGGGTGCCGTTTATCGCTAGTACTTTTACATCTCATTCACTTGAGGAAATTGCTACTCACCTTGGAGATACCCCTCGCTGGTTTCAATTATATTGGTCTAAGGATGAGGAGTTAGCAATAAGCATGGTTAAACGAGCAGAAAAAGCAGGTTACTCTGCTATCGTCATTACGGTTGATACATCTTTGATCGGAAACCGGGAACGAGACTTAAATAATGGATACTCTCCCCTTAAACTAGGAAAGGGATCAGCTAACTATATAAATGATCCTGTTTTCCTAGAGAGATTCAAAACTCGCCCTTCTTCTGATGACAAGGGAGTTATAGACAAAATAGGGGATTTATTATTTAATCCTTCGTTAACATGGGAAGACTTACGCACGATTAAAAAGCATACCTCTCTACCAATTTTATTAAAGGGTATTCTTCACGAAGAGGATGCATCTAAGGCACTGGATTACGGGGTGGATGGACTAATTGTTTCCAACCATGGTGGTAGACAACTTGATGGTTGTATCTCTTCATTAGAGGCCTTACCTCCTATTGCTGATGTAATTCAGGATAGAATACCGATTTTGTTAGACAGTGGAATTCGAAGAGGATCAGACGTTATTAAAGCACGTGCTCTTGGTGCTTCAGCGGTTTTACTAGGTAGACCCTTTGTCTATGGATTAGCTGTTTCAGGGGAGCAAGGTGTTCGACACGTTCTAAAGAATCTTATAAATGATATTGACACCTCCTTGGCTTTAACAGGATGCACATCCATGACCCAAGTTAATGAGTCTATAATTCGCAGAAAGAATTGAAACTTAGGCTACACCTTGTATAGTGAATCCAAAACCTTTCAGTTTCACTAAAAGGATTACTAGAAAATAACTGCCATCATCGTAGTACATTCATATACAATTAATCCTATTTGACAGAATTAAAGTTTAAAATTGAAAAGATAGAGAATGGTTCATATAAGAATCCTCCCTCTATCTTTTTTGTATCATTTCTCTATCTGCATTGATTTCATATAATAACTTTACCTTCATCGTCTTTTATATCTACTATGTACTGACAAAATGTTTCAATTACTTCCCTTTCTTCTATTGACAATTGCCTATATTCCTCTGTATGTTGCTCTGACAGTTCTTGCAATTCCTCGTAACTAACTTCTCTTTTTCGTACAGCACCTTCCACCTCTATTGCCTTTTGCTTTGCATCAGCTAGATTCGTAAAAGCATAGGCTAATTCCTCATCTTCTGTGGAGATGGCTACACCATCTGTATGTTTATAGTAATGCTCACCTATTTGTATAACATAATACACAACCATATTCAGTGAATCCAAGTTGCACCTTCTTTACTTTCAGAATGCTTGTTTTTCTTTTTCGCTTCTTCAAATTATCAATTATACACCATCTAATCCAACATCCACTGACATTATTGCAACAGTCTTTTGTGTATTCAATATAATCCGTAAAATATCCATCCACATTGAATGCTTTGACACGTTTCTGCTCATTTTTTTGTGTTTCTTTATCTGTAAAGTACACATGTACTTCTTTTCCTTTTAGATGTAGTTCATTAACAATATCTAAATTTACATCCGTCGATTCAATACCAATGAATGGATAGGGCGATAATAAAGCATCTTTTAGATCAAATTCCCCTTTACTATATAACAAAGTTAAGGGTATTTCAGGCTCTAACTGGTGTATTTTGTTTAAGCTTTGGCGGGAAAAGGATTGAATCGTGACTAACTCTTTTGATATCAAATTATTTTCTTTCAGCAGTTTGATTAAGGCTTCCTTCATCTTTAATTCACCATTAACCAACCTTGTCTCAATATAGTAATGTTCTGTATCGTTAAAAGTTGCAATGATTTCATCCAATGTTGGTATTTCTTCTGATAATGTTTGACCATTGTATTCGCCAATAGTTGGAATAGATTTTATTTCTTCCAAAGAATAATCTATAACTTCTCCGTTTCCACTCGTTGTACGGTCAATTGTTTTATCATGCATTGCAATTAGTGAACCGTCTTTTGTCATACGCAAGTCAATTTCTAATGCATCAACACCATCTTGTGCAGCAACTCTATAAGCTGGTACCGTCCCTTCGTTTACCCGGTCATTAGCACCGCGATGTGCAATTATTTTTGGTGATTCTGCTACAGACTGTGTAACATATAACGCTTTGTTTGAAATTATATTGGATTTGGTTACTATATTAGTTCCAAATATCTCTAAAATAGACACGATTGCTACCATAGACAGGATAGTCATCAATACATTTTTTTTGGTCAATTACTCCCGCTCATTTCTAAAGGATAGTCATTCCCTATCTTCTCTCTGTTTTTTATCTTTCATAATCATAATAAACAAAATTAGAAAAAATAAGAGAAAAAGTAATGGTCAAGCATACTTTTTTCTCTCGAATATTATTCTTATAATTTTTACTCGCCTCTTGCAGCATTAGCTTGTTCAATAGCAGCATTGTATTGGTCAACTGCAGTAGTATATGCTTCGTTTACATCTCCACCATTATAGATAACTTCAAGAGCGGTTTCCATAATTTTACGACCTTCTGGAAGCATATCCATTAAAGCCCCTTGTGTTGCATAAGAAGCTTTTGTATCTTGTAACTGGTCAACTGTAACTTGCAATTGTGGTTTTTCAGAATGAGCATCTTTTACAACCTGTTCTTCATATGCAGCTGGGTTGATAGCAAAGTAACCAGTACCAACATGCCACTCGGCTTGGACTTCTGGAGTTTGTAAGTATTTCATAAACTCCCAAGCAGCTTTTTGTTCTTCTTCTGATTTACCATCAATCATCCAAAGACTTGCCCCACCGATAACAACACCTTGACGTTCTTTATCTTCTGGATGTGGTAAGTAAGCAATTCCTACTTCAAATGGTGCATTATCAATAACATCTCTTGAGCTAGCAGAAGATTGTAAAAACATGGACACATCACCTGCTAAGAAACCAGCCATCATGTTATCTCCATTTGTACCATAGTTAGCAAATGTTTCATCATCAACCATACGTTTTACCCATTCTAAAATGGATTTACCTTCTTCTTCAGTCCAACCAATTTCAGTAGGAGTATCCGTACGTCCATTATCATTATTCAATAATAATGCACCTTGGTTAGCTAATAATTGCTCCCATAACCAACCATATGCTTGTAATGCAAAACCCTTCATCTCTGGATTAGATTCAACGATTTTTTTGCTTGCTTCTTCTACTTCTTCGTATGTTGCTGGTGGAGTCTCTGGGTCAAGTCCTGCCGCTTTAAATGCATCTTTGTTGTAATACATGACAGGTGTTGATGAGTTAAACGGCATTGAATAGAATTTACCATCTAAAGAATAGTAATTAGTAATATTTTCTTCTAAGCCACTCAGATCATAGCTATCCGCATCAACGAACTCTTGAATTGGCGTGATTTGTCCGCTATTGATCATTGACATTGTTCCAATTTCAAATGTTTGAATTACTGTAGGTGCACTATGGTTTTTTCTAAACCAAATAGGAATCCCTATTTTAATACTTAATCTTTTCTCAAGACTTGGAAGCTTCTTTTCTCTATCTGGATCATCTATTTAATAGTATCTTAAATATCCCCACGCCAGGTATTTTGATAGTTGACATAAGTTGATTTGACTTTATTGTATTTAAATGAAGTAAAAGGTCAGCTTCGGATTCTATATTTATCATTTTTTCTCATACCCTTTCAAGGATTTATTATATTAGATAATAATACATCTATAATGAGGGATTATAGAGTTCCAATCTAATTATCCAATACTAAACCCAAAAGAAAATACATACAGTATATATAGAGCCCAAGTGTGGCGTAGGTTAGTAAACGAAGGGAGGATTAAGTGGATAAATCGTCGTCAGATCAAAATAAAAAGGAACAGCAATTAGAACAGTTCCGTATGAACAATGATGGGAAAAAGCTTACCACCAATCAAGGATTAAGAGTATCCAACGATGAAGATTCCTTGAAGGCTGGGATACGTGGTCCAACAATTATGGAGGATTTTCATCTTCGAGAGAAAATAACCCATTTCGATCATGAGCGAATCCCAGAGCGAGTGGTGCATGCTAGAGGATACGCTGCTCATGGAGAATTCGTGTTGTATGAATCGATGACGGAATATACGAAAGCAGGCTTTTTGCAAAAGCTGGTACGAAAACTCCTGTGTTTACGAGGTTTTCCAATGTTGTTGGTAGCTTGGGTTCCCCTGATACAGTTCGTGATGTTAGAGGTTTTGCGGTTAAGTTTTATACGGAGGAAGGAAATTATGATTTAGTTGGAAACAATATTCCTGTTTTCTTCATACAAGATGCTATGAAGTTCCCAGATCTCATCCATGCTGTTAAGCCAGAACCACATAATGAAATGCCACAAGCAGCTTCTGCACATGATACATTCTGGGATTTTGTTGCAAATAATCAGGAGTCAGCTCATATGATTATGTGGCATATGTCTGATCGCAGCATACCAAAGAATTATCGGACGATGGAAGGGTTTGGGGTAAACACTTTTCGTTTTGTCAATGCAGAGGGAGTTTCTAGGTTTGTGAAGTTCCACTGGAAGCCTGTACTAGGGGTTCATTCGCTTGTATGGGATGAGGCTCAGAAAATTTCTGGGAAAGATCCAGACTTTCAGCGACGGGATTTATGGGAATCAATCGAAAATGGCAATTATGCCGAGTATGAACTGGGTGTGCAGTTAATAGACCAAGCTGATGAATTCAAGTTCGACTTTGACGTGCTTGATGCAACTAAAATTTGGCCAGAAGAGCTAGTGCCTGTAAAAATAATTGGTAAGCTAACATTGAATCGAAATGTTGATAATGTTTTTGCGGAAACAGAGCAAGTAGCATTTCATCCTGGAAATCTAGTACCAGGTATCGACTTTACAAATGATCCGCTTTTACAAGGGCGTTTATTCTCGTATATAGACACACAATTACTTCGGCTTGGTGGTCCAAATTTTACGGAAATTCCTATTAACCGACCAATTTGTCCATTCCATAATAATCAGCGAAACGGCTTTAGTCGTCAGACAATAAACGTTGGTCAAGTAAGTTATCACAAAAATTCACTCGCAAATAATACACCTTCCACAAGTACAGCAAAAGAAGGTGGATTTGTACATTACGCAGAAAAAGTAGAAGGACGCGTCATTCAGGCAAGAAGCGAGTCATTTAATGACCACTTCTCGCAAGCAAGGCTTTTCTGGAACAGTATGTCGCCTCCGGAAAAACAGCATATTATTGATGCATTTTCTTTTGAAGTTGGTAAAGTTAACAGTCGAGATGTAAGACAGCAAGTGGTGGATATGTTCGTTCACGTAGATAAAGCAATGGCAACCAAGATTGCAGATAATTTAGGGGTAAATAGACCGACCGGGGAACAATCCCAAGTCACTGCCTCCTCCCCTGCACTTAGTCAAGAAAACACTGTAAGGGTTCCACAAACGCTGAGAGTGGCTGTGCTGATCGGTAACGACTTTAATCTTCCCGAAGTAGAATCGACTATAAAAACACTAAGACGGTACGGTGTAGACTATAGAATTGTGAGCGAAAAATTCGGGACTATTAGAAGTTCAGATGGACAAAAAGTGAGGGTAAACGAAACATTCCTTACTACCTCTCCTGTTTTGTTTGATTCGGTCTATGTCGTCGGGGGAATAGCTAACCATCAAGCAAAGTTAGATTCGGATATAACCAACTTCATAAATGAAGCCTATAAGCATTATAAGCCAATAGGTGTAGCGACTTCTGGAGTTCCTTTTTTCAATAATTCCAATGCAAAACCAGGACCCGGAATTGCATTTGCTTCAAATAACCCCGATTTCGGAATAGAGTTTGTTAACATTATCGCTCAACAACGGTTCTGGGATCGAGATATTTACTAGATTTGTAGGAAAAGAGAAAGCTACCAGGTTCTAACACAATATTAGTTTGTGTTAGAACTTGCACTCGTATAATTTATTAACCACTTTAATTATTCCTGCATCGCTTTTTTTATCCCTTTTCATCCACCTTTCGCTTTAAATATTCAGCAATTTCTGTTTGCTCTCTTTCAACGGCATATGCTTAAGCATCCATCTCTTTCATGTTTTTACCCGAGTATTTTATATAGATATCTATATTATTCTCAACTAACAATTTAACAATCTAAAAATGACCACCATATATTGGAGAAAATAAAGGATTTCTAAAAGGTTCACCTATGTTAATATTTCTGGTTCTTTCTTAAGTAAATCTTTTAATGTATCCAATTGATCATTTTGATAGCATTTCTGAAGTCTTTTGCAATTTTGGTCTTATCCATTTTAGTTTCTCCTTTGACTTCCAACAAATTGTTGAAAAATCCTTTTAAATACATAATATTCAGACTTATTCCCAGGGAAATAATTTATTCCTTTTCATTCTTCTTTCGCTTTAGGTACTCAGCAATTTCTGTTAGCCCAAATTCTTTAGCATACTCATAGGCATTCATATTCTTCATATTTTATCCGGTATATCTAATTGAAATATCTATTCCTTTTTCAACTAGAAGATCCACTACTTCTTTATGTCCTCCATAAATTGCTATAAATAACGGGTTTCTTTTTGCTAAACTCACATCTAGTTCTGCCCCTGCTTTTATTAAATATTTTACTATCTCCAAATGCCCTGCTCCTGAAGCCACTCTTAAAGGAGAAGCATCAAATACATCCCCTTTTGTGTTAACCTCAATTCCTTTATCGCTGTTTCAAAGTGCCCTTTCTTTGCTGCAACATGTAGCCAGGTTTCAAATGGTGTCATTGTATGTAAGGACTCTGGATTATCGTCTATTAAACGCTTTACTTCTTTCATATCTCCAAGCTTAATAGCTTTTCTTATAGCTTTATTCAGATTTTTTTCATCCATAACATTTACTCCTGACTTCTACTTCTTGTACAAGTTACAACTATAAGGCACACACAATAATTTCACTAATAGGGTATGTTCCCTTCCACTCACAAGGCCATCCACCTTGTTTATATACTTTAAAGATTTTTCATAAAAGTTATCTGACTTCCCATTAACTAATCGATTTAAAGCACACATCGTATGGCCTCCCTCAACTTCTTCTTGAATACCAATATAGTCAAAAGAAAGAAATTCATTCATGTAATTATGATTGCCACCAATAAAGTCACATAAATCATCTTGCTGAGTTATGAAATGTAAATTATATATCTTTTCAACAATACCTTCTGCTTCTTTTGTTTTAACGTATTCCCAGCTTCATTTGAGTCCTAAGACCAGGCAAGATTTTGTGTTGCATAGAAATCATTTCGTACCTAATAAAAGGTAGCAGGTTCTAATACAATTTATAATTGTTACAATACCTTATGATTATGCGATTTGTTTATCACCCTATAATCTTCTGAATATTCATTAATAAATATTGTATATTCCACAATCTTTCGTTACTATTAATTTATAAAAATTATTAGGAGATGTATAAATTGGGAATTATAACTATGCATTTTCTATTTAATCTTTCCTTATTAATGATTATATTTTTTATTTTTTTTCTATTAAATAAGAGAGTCGGTAGTATCCATTTACATAAACGAGCAAGTTTATTTTATTTTGTTATTTCGTTAATACTTTGTTCTCTATTTTCTTATCCCATACAAAGTGGGTATGTTCTAGATTTGAGGATCATTCCTTTTATATTGGGTGGTCTCTATTTGAGGTTCAGTCCTATACTAGGATTTTTGGTTATATTCTTTCGGGCATTTCATGGAATAGATGTTGGATTCTTTATAGGAGCTGCGTTTTATACCGTATTCAGTTTTTTTATATGGTATATTTCTCCTTGGTTTTTAAAACTCACTTCTAATATACGAATGCTTTTTTCCGCAGGTATTACTTTACTGATAAGTGTTGGTATATTCACTATAGCATTAAACAAAGTATCTCCTGACCAATTGCTAGACATATTCATCGCCTATTTAATAGTCCCGCCACTTGGGGTTGCCATGATTTCTACCCTCATTGAAATAAGAGAAAAAAATCAACAGTTGCAACAACAGTTAGTCATCGAAGAGAAGTTGGCTGCACTCGAACAAATGGGGGCTGCAATATCTCATGAAATTAGAAACCCATTAACTACAGCAATTGGTTTTATAGAGCTCCTCGACCAAGTTTCTTTAGATAGTAATAATAGTGCAAAATACCTCTCCATTATCAAAGACGAATTAGATTCTGCAGAAGGTATCATACAAGATTACTTAACCTTTTCTAAACCAATTATGGAATCAACAGAAGAATTAGATATTCAGAAAGAACTAACGCATATTTTGAAATTACTACATCCACTCGCTAATTATCATTCAGTAAAGGTTTCTACTGATTTTTCTGCCTCTGGAACTATCCAAGGAGATAAATCGAAATTCCATCAATGCTTTATTAATATTATAAGAAATTCAATCGAATCCATGCCTTATGGCGGTGCATTAATGATAAAGACGACTGCTACTCAGAACAAAATAATTATTTCTATTCAAGATACAGGAATTGGATTGAGTAAAGAACAGATTAAACGCATAGGGGAACCATATTATTCTACGAAGGGATCCGAGGGAACTGGTCTCAGCATGATGGTTGCTTACAGTATTTTACGTGCTATGAGAGGAACAATTGAAGTTCATAGTGAGGTCGGCAAAGGTACCATCTCCCAGTTTCATTTTAAGCGGCATAAAACTAAGATAAAAAGAAGATGAATCTTTTCTGCATAAAATAGTAATGGAGGAATCATACCTTGGAATTAACAGTATATTTCTTTTTTAACCTATCCTTGTTGATCGTATTACTATTTTCAGGATTTTTATGGGCAGAAAAGTCGAAAAATTCTTGGTCTTACCGAACTATTTTCATCATCTATTTAATAATTAGTTTAACCCTCTGTTTTATTTTTACTTATCAAATAGAAGGCATTAATGTCCTTTTTGGTTTACGAAAAATTCCGTTCATTGTCGGTAGTTTATATATGGGATTAGGTCCTTTTTTGGCTGCATTCATTATGCTTGTAAGAGGGTTTTTGGGAATTGACTATGGTTTTTGGAGTACCGTCCTTTATTATGGAGGGTTTGCTATTCTTTTTTGGCGAATTTCTCCATGGTTTTTAAAACGCTCTCCCAAGCAGCGCATTCTTTTTTCCGTAGGCGTAACATTTCTGTTCAGTTTTGTCCAAACTTTTACGCTGGGAATCTGGCACTTGCCTCATAGTAGCTTCAAAGTTTTGTTTATTTTTTTAGTCATTCAACCAATTGGAGTCGGAATTATTTCTTATATTATTGAAGAAATTCTGATGACTATACAATTGCGTCAACGCACGATGAAGTCCAAACGGTTAGAGGCTGTGGAACGAATGGGTGCAGCTATTAGTCATGAAATTCGTAACCCGTTGACAGTAGCCATTGGTTTTGTTCAACTTTTGCAAAATAATGCTATTTCCAAAGAAAACCACAATCAATATCTCTCCATTATTAAAAACGAGCTGAAATCTGCTGAAAGAGTCATTCAAGAGTATTTGAATTTCTCTAATCCTGAAATTAAATCGATGGAACCTCTAGTTGTTCAGGAAGAACTAAAACAAGTAGTTCAATCACTAAAACCATTGGCAAAGCAAAATTCGGTCAAGATAGTTTCTATTTTTTCAGAGGGAGAGGAGATTGAAGGAGACAAACAAAAATTTCATCAGTGTCTTGTAAATATTATGAAAAACGCAATAGAAGCAATGCCAAACGGAGGCACATTAACGGTTGAAACGGAGAGCACACCAACAACTTTAGGTATTCTCATTAAAGATACTGGTTCAGGTATGACGCTTGAACAAGTGAACCGTTTAGGTGAGCCTTATTATTCAACAAAAGGAAGCAAGGGGACTGGCCTTGGCATTATGGTAGTGTATAGTATCGTACGTGCTATGAATGGGACAATTCATGTAGAAAGTGAAATTGGACAAGGAACGACATTTAAATTCACATTCCCTTCCTTGTCACCTAGTTTTCTAGAACCTGTAGAAACAAAGGAAACTGAGAAGGAACTTGTTGGGAGTCGATAGCTTGGGGTGCCAGGTTCTAATACAATTTAAAATTGTTTGAGAACCTGCCTCCATTCGATTTTCCAAGTGCCTTCGGATTATTAGGTACATAATTTTTATCAATCTCAATTTGGTACACTCTTCTAGATACATCTACTTCCTTTCCACCAACTTTAACTGTTCCTTTTACTTCTACTGCAGTATACTTGTCAGCTAGCCAATCTAATTCAATTTGTTCAGAAGATAATTTCCCAGATTTAAGCCCCGCAACTTCACCCGTACCCTTAACACCGCTCTCCACCCTAGCCTTGGAGATTATCTGTTCCTTCAATCCGCTTGCATTGACTGTGTTATAAGGAACTTCACCTGCGATCGAAACTGTGGACGGGGTCCGTAAGGTAATAGATTAGCTAATGATGCAGAGGCATTATTTACGGCTCCAGTTACTGTTTGAACAGCTGCCTTTGTGGCCGCAACCCCTGATTTTGTAAGTGCACCGACACCCTTTGTTCCGACTATAGACGTGGCGACTGTGCCTAATGCGTAGGTTACCCAGTAGGCACGGGAATTGGCATCCCCATTCACCATATCACGTTCGTAGGAAGAAGAGATTGCCGATTTTATTACGTTGAATGTCTCTACCAGATTCGTAACCGCTTCTACTGTAGCGTCCAACGTGGCTTTTGGGTCCTGGATTATATCCACAATACCTGTGACAAAATCTTTTCCTAAAGTGAAAGGTGCCAAGTTCTAACACAATTCGAGATTGTATTAAAACTGGCACCTTTGATTAATTATTTTTTTGCTTGGTCACTGTAACACTTTTTATTCTTTTTCATCCATTTTTTGCTTTAGGTATTCAGCAATTTCTGTTTGTCCAAATTCTCTAGCATACTCATAGGCATTCATATCCTTAATATTTTCGCCAGTGTACCTAATTGAAATATCTATGCCTTTTTCAACTAGAAACTTAACTACTTCTTTATGTCCGCCATAAATCGCCCCAAATAATGGGTTTCTTTTTGCCAAGCTCACATCTAATTCTGCGCCTGCCTTTATTAAATATCTTGCTATCTCCAAATGCCCCGCTCCTGCAGCCACTCTTAAAGGAGAAGCATCAAATACATCCCCTTTTGTGTTAACATCGATTCCTTTATGAATTAGATATTCTACTATTTCAAAGTGCCCTTTCTTTGCTGCAACATGTAGCCATGTTCCAAATGGTGTCATTGAATGTAAAGATTCTGGATTATCGCCTATTAAACGCTTTACTTCATCAATATCACCAAGCTTAATAGCACTTCTTAAAGCTTTATTTAGACTTTTTTCATCCATAAGGTTACCTTCTGTATAATGATTGGGATGCCGTATATTGTTTTTCAACAAACTGATCATTCTCTTCACCATCTATAGTTAGATCTGTTTCATTTGCCTTTCCACAGAAATATCTCGTGATAACTCATAATCATATACAAGTTCTCCAAAAACCTTTCTAGTCATTTTATTATTTCCTCGCTTTGTTTGTTGGCAACTTCCCCAGTTCAAAAGTTCCTGAATTTATCTAATTTGTAAAAAGTAAAAACACAAAGTAAAACAGATAATTTAATACATCATATGGGGTTTTCAAGGTTTATCTCTATTATCCAAATAACAAATGGTTTAGTCTCCACTAGGTAACTCCTCAAAAAAGAAACTTCGAATGGTAAATAGCCATTCAAGGTTTTTCTAATAAATATTCCAAATACCATTACTTTTCCTCTTTATACGCTAACGCAATCTCAACTACTTCCTCTGGAGATAAATCTTCATCATTCCAAAAAATTAAGTCACTAGGGGCAGGATGGGGAACATTCCATTCTAGGATTTCTATATATTCACTTATTTCTTCATCAGACAACTTTGGATTACATATTTTATTCACAAGTTCAGCTAATTCCTCTTTAGATAGCTTTTTACTCATTTTTTCCACCTCCCCTTAATTACTGCCCTTTCTTTCCAAAATGATAAGCAGGATCTAATATATCTTGGTGCATTTTTGGTGAAGTAATCATTATATTATCAAGATTATAAACTTCCCCACCCTTGTCTATAGGCTGTTTATGGTGAAGTATATATGACTTATGTTTGCCATAATGTTCAACTTTGGGAGCGATAGGAGCATTTCCTTCTAGCATCCTTGCCACATTTCGGTTGTTAAACTCCTTTTCAAAACTTGAATTGGCTACTGACTTCCAAAACTCTTTTCTAAAATCATCAAAGGAATTGAATTGTCTATCTATCAGTTTTTTTCTTATTTCATTAGGTAATACACCAATTGCACCTTTGTTATACATAAGCTTAGTCTGTGTTTGAAGGCTTCTATCTAACTTAAAACTTTCATTTACAACACCTGGCTTATTCCTCGGACTCTTACTTAAATCTTTCCCCGTACTCTTAACAGCACTCTCCACCCTAGCCATGGAGATTATCTGATCCTTCAATCCGTTTGCATTCACCGCGTTATAAGGTACTTCACCTGCGATCGCAAACTGTGGACGGGGTCCGTAAGGCAGTAGATTAGCTAATGATGCAGAGGCATTATTTACGGCTCCGGATACTCTTGGAACAGCTGCCTTTGTGGCCGCAACCCCTGATTTTGTAAGTGCACCAACACCCTTTGTTCCGACTATGGATGTGGCGACTGTGCCTAATGCGTAGGTTACCCAGTGGGCACGGGAATTGGCATCTCCATTGACCATATCACGTTCGTAGGAAGTAGAGATGGCCGATTTTATTGCGTTGAATGTTTCTACCGGATTCGTAACCGCTTCTACTGTAGCGTCCAACGTGGCTTTTGGGTCCTGGATTATATCCACAATGCCTGTCACAAAATCTTTTCCTACATCAAATAAACCCGTTAAAATTCCATCCACTACTTCTAAACCAGTATCTACTGCCGACTTTTCTTCCTCTACTTCACGCAGGCACACTTCTGCTTCGTTTGTCGGTGTCTTAAAGGTTAACGGGGGACTACAGGAAGCGAGCTCTGCCCAACGATCTGTTTGGAAGTGAATATCCGTGAGATGATTGTTGAACATATCTTCCATGTTATGAATCCATGTTTCCATTGCATGCATGTCTTGCTCGAAAGGTAGTAAGGCGGCTGTTTGTGTTGCATCAAATTCTTGCAGCCTATTTACTGTGTCGTCTCTTTTTCTTTTGCATCTAGAACACCCTCCTGTACTCCACTATCATCCAGATGCGGAAGGGCAACGATATCGCTCACCTGGTCCATAATACTGTTTGACTCATTCGTTAGATTTGCAGTCAATCGTGCGATTGTAGTAAGTCCCAGCTCTACCTCACCTACTAGAAATTGCTCTACAATATGACCTGAAGTATCTGGTTCGAGGGCATCGAGAGCGCTTTGCATTTGTTGCAGTACTTGCTTATAACCAGCAGCAGAGACTACAAAGTGTTGGAGTAACGGCAGATGACATTCCGCGTAATAAGCTCGGATTGCATTACCCCCTTCTCCTTTTAGTTTTTCATCCATCGCTACTAATCCTTCTACTGCATGTTGAATTGCTTTCATTTCGCTATCCAGCCTGTCTAACATTGTGATATTTCGATTAAGCCCTTCTTGTAAAAAAGTGAAACTCAATCAGAGGGGAGGCCTTCCCCCCTCTGATTGTTAGTTGAACCATTCGGGCTTTTATGGACAGTAAAACCTCCCACTTCTGCTTTTGAAGTGGGAGGTCTACTGTCCGTTAAAGCGGGACAAGTCTACATCTAGTATTTTCATAGGCACACCTTGGTTTCTTTTCTTCTATTGAAAGAATGTAAGTGGCATCTGTTAACTCTAAAACATGATATCTTCCTTTCCTGGTCCATCAAACTCCTCCTTATTCCTATTAGTTTTAATATTCCATTTTTTATAATAAAGGTAAAGATGGAATTTTGTGAAATTGGAAAAATGATCCTTAAGAAGTCTAAGGTTTGCAACAAAACCAATACGTACGTCATAAACCAGTTTCTATTTAGGAATACAAATACCTATCTATATAAGTTTTATAGTTCATGAATATCGGTAAATTATCTCATTGGTTAAATAATCTCTTCATACATATAGAAAGAAAAAAGGCTAAGCGGCCTATAGCCTGTCCAATTTACCTCAATAGGAATAGATTAACTGTGTGGTAGTTAATAGGCATTAATCCAAGTAAACTTGCTAATTTAAGAACTAGTTGCTCTCATACAGATTTAGTTGTTTTTAGAATAGAATTGGTTGCTTTCCATGACTGATTGATTGTCTTTAGCCATTAACTGGACAATATTGCTAGGAGATACTTCGAATTATCGGGACACTGCGTGGGGAACAGTCACCAGTCTTCGCTCTATTACCAAAAGAGCATCCGCTGCTCGGTTGGTTTTATCGCGTTCGCAGCCTGTTATGTCTGTCTTATTACAACATTTACTGAATTATATTATTGGGTCTTTTCCTAGTAATAGATTTTATTAGAACAATGGATATTAATTAAGCAGCAAGCTCCTTTGATTTTCACTTCAGGCGTCGACTCCAGTGGGATGAGTGGGCTAATGAGACATTCCAACGACGCCCAAAGCGGCGGGAATGGCTCATCGCTCACCCCACGGAAAGCGTACGACTGCAGTGAAAATCATGGTGGACACTGCATTCAAATCACTATCAAGCAGTATCCCTATAACACGATTAAATTAAAACATGCTGTTCCTTATGCTTCTTGAAAAAAGTTATCTATACATCTAAATCTTTTATAGTTTCCTAACCAATAAAAAATTCGCCTTAAACCAGCTCTCACTGATTTAAGGCGAATTTAATCTTTAATAGACGGTATTGTTACTTATTCATTCTCGAAAGAAAATCTCCAAGTAAGTCATCTAAGCTTTCGGTTTCGACATTTTCCACTGAATCTTCTTCAGTGGACGCATGCTCATGTTTTACTTGCTCCCAGTCAAAATTCATCAAATCATCTTCTAGTTCGTCAGCAAGCATTTCTTGTTGAATCTCTTCTGATTCTGTCGAATTATTATCGTAAGGACTTGTATCTAGATCATTTTTTACAGTTTCCGTCGGCTCGGTTTGTAAATACAGGGCTTGGTCGATATCTAAAGCATTGCTGTTAAGAGAGGCAAGAATAGACATTGCCCGAACAGGATCTGACAGCAAATGATAGACAATGTTTCCTAGCATAGCTTCTGAATGTGCGTGTTTTAGCCAATTGCGCTGTTCCTTACTTAGCTGTTTTGGCATTGGAATGGTAATAGTTTCTCTATCCTTGGATAAGGAATTACTTACACCCTCCATAACAAACTCGGCTATTTTGCTAGAAAAGTTTCTTCTCTCTGTTTCTTTTAACTTTTGCATTTGCTTTAAAATATGATCAGGAGTATCAGAAGGGAGCCGAAACGTAATAGCTTGCCCCCTTTGAATACTTGATTTCCCTGACTTTTCCATGAAATCACCCTATTTTTATACTTTTTGTATCGTTGCCTCAGCTTTTTTCGTCTCTTTAGCATTCTTTCTGACAAAATCAGAGATTAGTTTGTGATAAGCATTTGCCATCATCCAAATGCTCTCTTTTTCATCTTCAAAGAATTCGATATTGTAGCCATTCAAGTTGTTATTTAACGTTTTAATATAATCTTTTAAAACGATTGACCCGCCGCCTACAAAATAGCAGATCTCTGTTTGCGAATTTTTTTGCCATACATTACGTAAATGACGATATTCTTTCTTCGCTAAGTCTAAAAGAATACGATCTGTAATATCATGAACGCTTGTACGACTACCGTTCACCATAATATGATTTCGGTCATTCTTTCTAGTGATGATATCTACAACATCTCTACGACTGTCTAATTCCACACCATGTTTTAGTCTAATTTCTTCTCGAATAGACTCTAGTGCTTCAGAAACGCCTAGATTGAAGCCTTGTGCTTTATCGTCGTCCACATTACGATTCTTAATGACTGCCACATCAGTTGATAGGCCACCAATGTCTTGAATAAGGATGCTTTTATCTACTAAATCTCTATTTATAATGTTTAAATCATTATCCATTACTAGGTTGATATAAGCTGCGAATCCTTCAGGGTATATTTTAACTTCATCAAATTTAATATTTACTTTTAGTCCTTGGTATTTAGGTGTTACTAAAAATTCAACTTGATGAACTGATCCTAAGAGCTGTGAACGGTAGCCCACGTCTTTTCCTTCTTTTACTTCACGAAGGGGCAGACCAGTACCTAACGTATAGTTTGCATCTATTACATTATTATTCTTTTTAAATAGACCTGCATTTTCTTCTCTAACTGCATCTAAAGCCAAAGTAGCAAATAACATGACTAATGTTTGATCTTCCTCTGATTTGTTACTTCCAGGGTCTAATTCAGTTGCATTATCGCTTTTTGTCGCTAAGCTACCAACACGATAAATTATATTATTTTCATTAAGGGCAGGGGAGTGTACTCTAATATGGATTCCTTCTATAGGATCCTTATCGTTTAATTCCTCTATACCTATAACCGGTCTATCTTCTGTTGATACCGCAATTACATTGGGAATGTTTAGTTCATAATCCAATTTACCAAATAAAGCTTTAACTGAGTCATTTCCTACATCGATTGCACAAACTCTTGAAGTGTTCATCAAATCATCCCTTCTTTTTATAGGTTCTACCATTTTAAGGTTATCTCACAGGGATTACTCCGTCAATCCATCAAAAGGTGTATTCAAATTGTAAACATTCAATCTAATCTTGTTTACAACACACACATTTTCGTATACTTGTAATCTTTTTTGTATACATCCCTATTTAACAACATGCGTACGTATTTGTATACATGTTTACATTATTGAATACGTTATGTTTACTTATTGTATACTTGTATACACAACTGATTATTTTCTCTTTTAAGTAAAAGTAAGCTTTTCTATCTTTATTATTTGATGCTTTTACCTCACCTAATATTATTTAAAAACAAGGAATTTCTGTGAAGAAATATCTACTAACTGAAATTATAAGATTTACTTCTCACTTACTCCTCTAAAGAAGAAATATTAGTAAGAAAATTATCAACCTCACTTTTCGCTTCCTTACAACAGAAATTATCTATTAACCACTTAAGCTAGTCGGTTTTTTTATTTAATTAGCATTTTAAGGGTGTTTTAGACCATTTAAACCACTTAGCATGTTTTGGTATGGAATTATTATTAGAGCGGCCTTAAAAGGGCATATTTTAAGGTGATATGAAGGAGAACCTTAATAATACCGTCTACAGGAACCAAATACTATTAATTTTCTTCATTGTTATAAACAGAAAAATCCAAGATAAGCGATGCATGCTTTTCTTGGATCTTAAGTTTCTATTCAATCATTAATATCTCTTTAATATCCTCTTCCGTCATAGCGGACAGTGCATCCTGCCCTGAGTGAATGACTTCATCGATGAGGCTTTTCTTTTTGTATTGCAGTTGCGTAATTTTTTCTTCGATCGTACCCTTTGCTATTAAACGAATGATATGGACTTCGTTTTCTTGTCCCATTCGATGCGCACGGTCTGCAGCTTGCTGCTCCACCGCTGGATTCCACCACAGGTCGTAAAGCACTACTGTATCTGCTCCAGTCAGATTAAGCCCAGTTCCCCCTGCTTTTAGCGAAATTAGAAATAGATTCCCTTCTCCGTTATTAAAACGATCACATAATGCTACTCGTTCCTCCGATGGTGTTTGGCCGTCTAAGTAGAAATAGGGAATTCCCTCTCGGATTAGTTGCCTTCGAATAATACCTAGCATCTGTGTAAATTGTGAAAAGATGAGCACTCGTCTACCTGATATTCGACATTCCTCTAAAAGCTCCATCAGCTGTTCAAATTTAGCGGAGCTTCCCTTATAACCTTCCACAAACAGAGCTGGGTGACAGCATAGTTGGCGAAGTCTTGTGAGTCCGGCCAATATTCTTATCCGATTTCTTTGGAGCTCCCCTTTTTTCAAATGCTTCAATGCATCTTGTTTAAGCTCAGCCAAATAGGCTGCATATAACGCTTTTTGCTCTATTTGTAACTCGGAATACAGCATTGTTTCTGTCTTGTTTGGTAATTCCTTCAGTACATCCTGTTTCATGCGACGCAATATAAATGGACGTACTCGTTTTGCTATATTTTCACGGCTTAATTCACTGAATGCCCTTCTTCCGGGTAGTAACTCTGGAAACACAACATGAAATATAGACCAGAGTTCATCTAATGCGTTTTCGATTGGCGTGCCGGTAAGTGCAAAGCGGTGCTCTGCTCGAATCAACTTCACCGCTTTTGCTGTTTTGGTGAGTGGGTTTTTAAAAGCCTGTGCTTCGTCTAAGAACAGCGTATAAAATAGGCGATTCCTATATAGCTCTGTATCCATTCGAAGCGTTGGATACGAGGTGATTATTACATCTACATGAGTACTCTGTTTCCACAAATCAGTTCTTTTGGTTTTATTGCCATCTATCACCTGTGTTTGAATATGTGGCGTGAATTTTTCTAACTCATTCTTCCAATTGTATAGGAGGGAGGCTGGACATACGATTAGTATCGGTAAATGACGGGTGCGGACATCTGAAAGAACAGATTCAATGAAAGCAATGCTTTGAAGCGTTTTACCAAGCCCCATATCATCGGCAAGAATCCCACCGAATTTGTATTTTGATAGTAATTGGAACCATCTAAATCCTACTTTTTGATAATCTCTAAGAACCCCTTCTAAAGGGATTGGACTATCCAACTGTAAGTTTTCAGGGTTGTGTAAGTTTTTCATTAGCTTAGCAAATTTTTCTCCCGGTTCCACTAGGTCACTTTGCTCTAAGGAGTCGATCATCTGCATTCCTTTTATTAATGGAACTCGAATTACCTCTTCCATCGTATCCGCGTCAATCCCCATATCAATAATAAAGCTTGATAAAGCTTGGTATTCAGGTGTCTCAAGCGAAACTAAGTTACCACCTGGAATGCGGTAAAATTTTCGTTTTTCTTCAATAGAAGCCATCAGCCGCTGGATTTCCTTTTCCGAAATTTCTTTTAGATCGAACTTGAACTCTAGCCAATCTGTTCGTTCCTTTACTTCGACTCTTATCCTTGGACCAATGTAACCTCTTTGCACACGCATTTTCACGGCTGTCGAAGCATAAACCTGCACCCATTTTTCCATGTTACCAATTACATGGTATAAAAATGATACTCTGCTTCCTCGTCGTATAAAAAAAATCCACCTTCTGTTTGCGTAAAGGAGTTTTCCTCAAGCAATTTAATGACTTGAAGTTCCTTATTGCGCTGGCGTCTTATTCCTGGATAATGCGAAAATGTTTCTTCGGTTTCCTCGCATGGATTGATGACTAAATGCCCATAATGAAACTCTAATCCTACTAATAACCGATGTTTCACTCGGTCTAGGAACATCTTAATACGAAGCGGCGTTTCCCCTAGTCGTTTGGAAATGGATTCTGCAATTATCACTTGCCCGAGCTTCATCAAACCAGGTATAACTTTTTCCATAAAATGATCTATTTGATCGTCTGATATAACGAGTTGATGTGTTCCTGACTTATCCAGCATTGCTTTCAGCTCTACTAGCCTATTGCACTCATCTGCAGGAAGCTTATATAGGACACCATCTGACAGTGCATAGTCATAAGCCTTTAATACGCTAATTTGCTCGAGACCTTTCACATTCAATTGATAGCCGATCGTATTTCCTTCCTCAAATTCAAAGCTGAGAGAAAGCTCTTTTCCTATATGAACGCCATTGAAAATCTGTCCACCGTGCATTACTCTAACTGCCGGTGCTTTTTTCAATAAAGGAAGTAGCTGTTCCCAATCTGAGGCGGAGATAAGTAACAGTCCTTCTTGTAAGGCGGTTTTACTTTTTATTCGCTGGCTTTTTATCAGAAATTGAAGAACTTCATCCGTTTCTCTTGGAAAACTGAAGAGCTGTGGTGTATAGATCAAGCCCGGTGCATATTCGAAGGGTTCTCTACTTTCCATTGCACTCAAAAATTTTGCTATATGGGAGACTGGATGTAGCTTACGGGAACCAATACTTAACTGTATGCCTAATGCATACTCCCCCTCTGTTTGATAAACAGGACGGTATGTGAACTCCACATGCAATGTCTGTCTTTTATCAAAATGTAGCTGCTTACCGGTAGGAGCTGAGGATTTATTTTCAAATAGTTCTAGCATTTGTGCCGCTAAGTGATCCTCCGCCTGCTGCTTCTCTTCAATAGAAAGTAATACGGCCGCAATATGCTGGCAGTATGTCTGTACAAAGCTTATTTGCGGACATGTACAACTAGCCACTATTTTTCCACCGGGAGTTGCTTTTACCATGACATCAAAGCCATCTCCCACTTTCACATTGGCGGTAATAACTGTACTTTCTTTTTTAGCTGGGTGAAGATTTACTTTTTCCGCCTGAAAGTATGCCTTCCCCTTTTTAAATGCAGTAACGCCGCATAGTTTTTTGATTTTTGTTTCATTCATCGAAAAGTTCATATTGTAGTCCTTTCTCGATTACTGTTAGTTATCTCTGTTATGGATTTGTTCTGTTTGGTAATATCTTAGCATGTTTTGTGTTGAAACATGGAACAAGGTGAAGGTCAATTTATTTTGATATAATGATATTTATGTCAACAAATGGAGTGAAATAGATGGAAATCGTAAGCCAACAGCTTTTAAAATATGGAATGGATGCTACCTTAGTTAAATATCTATCCATAGTCATTACCATTCTTTTAATAATGATTTTCTGTATCATAGCGAACTTTATCACCAAAAAAGTAGTAATCAGGATGATTACCAAAATTGTGAATAACACTAAATTCCATTGGGATAATGTCCTTTTAGAAAGAAAAGTTTTTCATAAGCTTTCACATATAGTTCCCGCAATTATCATTTATCGCTTTGCCTCTACTTTTCCATCTTATCGCGATTTGATTGAAAAGGGTGCGATGGCCTATTTAATAATTATGGGGTTAATCGTTATTAACAGCTCTTTAAATGCAATGAATGATATCTATCAAACATATGAAGTGTCAAAGACTAAGCCTATTAAAGGATATATTCAAGTAGTTAAAATTATTGTCATTACGTTTGGTGCAATTCTTGTGATTGCGAACCTCATAGGAAAAAGCCCGCTGCTTCTTCTAAGTGGAATTGGTGCTCTCTCTGCTGTATTCATGTTGGTTTTTAGAGACTCGTTATTAGGACTTGTTGCAGGAATTCAGTTGTCGACCAATGATATGGTTCAAGTTGGCGATTGGATAGAAATGTCTAAATACGGGGCAAACGGAGACATTATTGATATCTCCCTCAATACCGTTAAGGTACAAAACTTCGATAAAACGATAACGATGATTCCAAGCTATGCGCTAATATCCGATTCTTTTATCAATTGGCGAGGGATGCAATCTTCTGGAGGCAGGCGGATTAAGCGTTCATTAAATGTCGATGTTAATAGTATTGTATTTTGTACAGAGGAAATGATCAGTAGCTTTAAAAATATCCATCATCTTTCGGACTATATTCCGCTTCGAGAACGTGAGATTACAGAGTACAATAATAAAAATAAAATTAACAAAAGTAATCCCGTGAATGGTAGGGCGCTTACGAATATCGGGGTATTCAGAGCGTATATTAGCAACTATCTTCGAAATCATCCTGGAATCAACCAAGAAATGACCTTAATGGTTAGACAATTAGCACCAACCGAACACGGATTACCAATAGAAATATATGCATTTACAAATGATGTAGCATGGGCTGTGTATGAGACTGTTCAAGCCGACATTTTTGATCATCTTTTGCCATTGCCCCAGAGTTTGGAATTCAAGTATTCCAGAATCCATCTGGGAACGACTTAAAAAAATTCACGAATATATAAGGACGAGCTATTACTGTAAACCATCAGTAGTAGCTCGCTTTTTTGTTTGATATATACCAAATAGAATCTCTTTTAATAGATTAGAAACTTTCTTAAACTTTTTTTCTAAATCCAAGTATAAAAGTTAGATAGATTGACTATATTGTTAATAGATTATGAAATAACAAAAAAGGAGGAAAGAAAATGATGAGTCCATTTGAGTTACCAGAGCAATTACCAGAAACATTGGAAGAGTTATTAAAGTTGTTATTACACACAGTTATTGCATAGGAGAGATTTAAATAAAAAATGTTAACCGGAAACATAAAGAAGTAGATATTTCTACTTGTTGTAGTAGAAATATCTACTTATTTGAACTTATTACATATAACTCTTTCGAAAATAAAATCTGCGCTTATCCTCTTCTCCCACCCTACTCTTCTCAATAATTCTCTTTTATTTGTTATATCCAATTTCAAATTCCTCCTTCTTTTTTGTTTCATCCAGAATTCAATTGGGTATTCTATAAAACAAGTAACATATCAAATCTTAAAATAATAGGAGGAACACTATAATGGCAGATAAAAAATATGTTGGATCATTCAGAACGGAAGAGGAAGTATTGCATAAGATTAAAGAGTTAAAAAATGAAGGTTATGTAGAAAATGATATTTATGTAGTTACCAATGATAAAGATTCTTTATCAATTGTTCGTGGTCAGACTGATGTGGATCTCGTATCAGCTGATGGAAACTGGTTAGACAAATTTATAGCCTTTATGAGCGGAGATGAACCTGTTCGTGCAGCATTCCATGACATGGGCTTTACAGAAGAGGAGTCACACCGATACTACAGCGATGTCAAAGATGGTTCTTTTTTACTTTACGTAGACAAGAATTATGGAACTATTTACGACGACAAAAATATTGATTTAGGCACAGGCGCAGGTTACGTTGGTACCAATATCGATTCTACCGATACGGCTTATGTGGGGGACAATTCCCAAGAAGAACATTTGCAGCTTCATGAGGAACGATTATCGATTGACAAAGAACGCCAACTGGCAGGTGAAGTAAACGTCGATAAATACGTTGTAGAAGAGCAAGAAACAGTGGAAGTTCCTGTTGAAAGAGAAGAAGTATACATCGAAAGACGCGCGGTCGATGCAGAGACTGCGGCTGGAGAAGTATTCGATGATGGCGAGAGTATTCATATTCCTGTCATGGAAGAACGCGTTGAAGTGACAAAACGCCCAGTGGTAAGTGAGGAAATTGTTGTAGGTAAGAAAAAAGTAAAAGATAGCGAGACGGTTAGCGAGACTGTTCGTCGTGAACAGGCAGATATCCACCGTACTGATGGGATTCCTAATGATCCAGATGCTATTTTAGAGAGAAATGCTTTGGATAATGACCCGTTAGAGGAAAATATATTAGGTGAAGATACATTAGATAGACGAAATAAGCTTTAATTGTTATTGGTAAGTCAACCAATGATGAAAATCCCAACCATTTAAAATGGTTGGGATTTCTTATTTCAAGGAGAATGCTTCAACTATTCCTTTCACTCGTTCCACATACGGCTCTTTATTATACGATTGATACAATTGACTAGAAAGTCGTATCGGATCACCAAAGAAAAAGCGTTCATACAACGTTTGGCGTGTGCCAAATGGACTCATAGTTAAATCCCAAGCTAGACGAAAAAGTTTGACACGATCTTCAGCATTTTCCCCTCTGGATTGTAGGTACTGGTCTAAATCCTTTCGTATAGACGACTGAAAAGCATGCTCTGTTGGAACAGTCATCAGTCCACTAGCACCTAACAGCTGAATGATTTCCGTAAATCTTGGATAAATACGTGGAAATATATTAATACCCACGAGTAGTGTTGTACTGTCTGGACGCATTACCCCCCATTCATCCAACTTTGCTTCTACTTCTGACTTGATGACTAATGCTTTCATCGTTTCAAGGCCCACTATAATCTCGGCAACTTTCTCCTGCACATGCTTGTATTCGGATATATTAATCGTGTTAATAATGGACTCTGCGATGCCTAATATAAATTCAGTTTTCACGATTTGCCTCGACACCACTTGATGCAATGCAAAGGCTTGAAAAGAGCTAGTTATTTGGAAGCTGTTCGCAACTGCTGAATTATCATAATAAAATACGCGCTCCCATGGCACCAGCACATTATCGAACACCACAATACTATCCATTTCTTCAAAGCGTGAGCTCAAAGGATAATTAAATACAGAGTCTCCACCTACAAATGATTCCCTACAGATAAATTTTAATCCTTTACTATTACTGGGGATGGAAAAAGCAAATCCACTCTCCTCATCCAAAATTCCTCCTGCAGAAAGGACCAAAATTTCGTCTGTGATTCCCCCTTGTGTCGCTAATAATTTTGCTCCTTTTACAACAATTCCTTCTGCGTTTCGCTCCACAATTTTCGCTACTATAGGCTCACTGTTTTTTTCAAAGTAAAATTGTGTCCTATTCACTTGTGGGTCGATAAAAGTATGTGTCATCGATAGATCGTGCTCGCGAGCATATTCATAGAATGCTAGCAAATGTTCAGGAAAGCAGTTTTTCTTACCTCTCAATAGCTCGGATGATGATGCTAGAGCCATTAAAGTCGTATTCATATAGTCCGGGCTTCTTCCCATAAGCCCATTAGTTGATTTTGCCCACTGTTGAATCATTTCTCTTCTTTTAACTAAATCCTTTTTGGTTTTAGGCTGAAAATAAGACATACCTACAAGTTCGCCAGTAGATGGCGATGGATAAGTCATAATCTCTTTTAACGAATCATCATGCTGTAAATCATACAAGGCTGCTTGGCTCTTCATAACTCCTTTAAATGCAGGATGCTCCGAAATATTACCTATCACTCGTTCACCATCTATCCATACTTCCGTTTTTAACTTATCAATCCTTTCGATGTATTGCTTTCCCGTAATCGTTGGCATACTTCCACTCCTCGATGGTACAAGCTGATTGTTTCGAACTTCCTTTGATGTATACTATTAATATTTGCCAATGATTGTTACAGAGGGTCAAGTAGGATGTTTTATTCGTATAGGAAGAAAACGATCCCTTAACCCATTTAGTTGTTCCTCTATGACTGCTTTCCTTAGTCTTGTAGTTGCTCTTTTTTCGAAATGGATTGCTCTCGACCATTTTATTCCACAGAAACAGAATCATCACTTGAAATCTTCTCAAGTAATCATGTACCTTAGTATAAAAGGGGTGTTTCTAGCATGCAAAATGCAAGTTTCGTAGCTTCATGGAGTGGTGGAAAAGATTCTGCATTGGCTTATTACCGAGCAGTACAATTAGGAATGACGCCGAAAAAAGTGCTGACGATGTTTGAGGAAGACGGGGAAATTTCTAAGTCGCATGCACTTCCATTAGAAGTCGTCCAAGCCCAAGTAGAGCGACTTGGCGTACCTTTATTAACAAAAGCAGCTAGTTGGGGTACATATGAGCATCAATTTACTAATGCAATGGATGCTTGCCGAGAAGAAGGAATTACACATGGGGTGTTTGGCGACATTGATCTGGAAGAACATTTAGAATGGGTGCAAAAGACATGTGCAAAGTCAGATATTGTAGCTGTTCATCCACTTTGGCAAATGACAAGAAAATCTGTTGTGTACGAGTTATTAGCTGAAGGGTTTGAAGCTTGGATCATTGTTGTAAACAAAAAGATGATGCCCGCTAAGTATGTTGGGAAAAAATTGACGCGAGAGTTTGTAGAGGAACTCGAGCTTGCTGGCATTGATGCTTGTGGAGAAAACGGTGAGTTTCACACGGTTATAGTGGATGGACCAATTTTTTCTTCTCGGGTTCCGGTTATTATTGGTGAGCCAGTGCATCGAGGAGATTATGTGTTTTCGCCAGTTTCACTTGAAGAATAAGTAAGTAGTTTAGCTGATTCTATTTGTGATGAGTTTTTTTGTCGCGTTAAGGATATCTTTACCTAAAATTATTGTTTTAACAAGAAAATAATTACATTCATCTTTGGTTAAAAAGGACTTTCCATAATCGGAAAGTCCTTTTCCTAATTATCTTACAGCCTTTGCTGGGAAATAGCGTTTTTTCAATTGAGTCGACATAATTTCCAACACAATCGCTAGTAATAAGATAATATAAGTGATTAACCCCACTTCTCTCATATCAAAGTAGAATCCGGAGGCCATAAACAGTTCAAATCCAATTCCTCCTGCTCCAGCTGCTGCTCCCATTGCAACAGCTACAGAAAAGTTAATCTCGAATCTCAGGAACGTCCAAGATAACAAATACGTAAAAGTAGAGGGTAAAACAGCGTGGGTGATAATATGCCACCAATTAGCCCCTGTTGCCGTCAATGCTTCTAAAATTCCTTTATCCACTTCCTCAAATGCCTCTGAAAATGCTTTGACCAAGTAAGCAATAGAATGAAAAAGCATCCCTAGTACAGCTGCTTCGCTTCCCAAACCTGCAGCAATCGCAAAAATTAGAACCCATAAAACAGTCGGTACTGCACGAATAAAAGCTACAACGATTCGTACAGTCTTAGATACCCAGAGATTAGATAAATTGGTTGCAGCCATTAGTGCTAGAAAAAATGCGATAACTGCTCCTAGAATCGTTGCTAGAAAAGCTAATCCTAAGGTAATCCCTACTTGATAAACGGCTTCTCCCCAAGTGAAATGGCTTAAAGCTGGCTCCAAAAACATTGTTTTTAAATTATAAGCCGTCTCGGGGATAGCTCTCGATATATCCAGTCCCGCATAATTGAAAAAGAAAAAAGCTAATATGGTAAGAAGGGTTAAAACGAATATTGTACCGGCCATGACTTGCTCTACCTTATTGCCTGATTTAATCGAAATACGACCATTTGCTCTCCGTTTTGCCAAGGTTGTAGTGGCTTCCATTATAAAATCACCTTCCGTATTCTGTTTGACATAAGTTCAATAATAATGACGGAGATGACGATGACGAAAGTAACTAGTGCTACTGCATTATAGTTAAGTGTCTTGTAATACAAGTCAAAGGAATACCCGATCCCCGTTCCTGTTAAAATGCCAACTAGTGTTGCGCTCCGGATATTTGTTTCAATCATAAACAAAATCCAACTGATCATTTGAGGTAGGCATTGAGGAATAACCGCTTTGAAGACGATTTGAAAATAAGTAGAACCTGTAGCTCGGAGCGCCTCCACCGCACTATGACTAGCTTCATCTATCGTTTCAATGAATGCTCTCGTTAGAAAACCTAAAGAACCTACAAATAAGGCCAAATATCCTGTCATCGAGTTTTGTCCAAAAGACAGAAGAAGTATTAAAGCCCAAGCGACCACCGGAATATTTCTTGCAACAGAAGCAATAAATCGAGCGAATACACCTAATACACTACTTGTACCAGTCGTTTTGGACCCCATTAACCCTAAAAATAATGAAAAGATTGTCGCTGTTGTTGTTGCTGCAATAGACATAAGAATCGTTTCGGCTAATTTCTCCAATATTTTAGGCAGTCTTTCCAGTGTTTCTGGTGTTATAGTCAAATTAGAAAATATCCATGTAATGGCATTCGGTAAAGTGGCAATCCCATGTATGATATTAAAATTTGTAATATCAGATGCTAAATAAGTAAATGTGATAATAATCGCTACCCAAATAATCGTTTGCCATTTTCGCTGGCTCCGCATTGCTTTTTCATTCACGTTTAGTTGCTCCTTACACAGTGACTAGCTTTCTAGTCTCTACTGTTTTTGTCCTATAGATTTCGTCTGTATGAGCAGAAGTTAGCATAAAGCTCGGACCGTCAAATACCACGGTACCTTTACTTAAACCAATAATTCGATCTGAATAACTACAAGCGATTTCTACTTGATGGAGGTTGACGATGCACGCAATATTTAGTTCTTTTGTGATTGATTTTAAGTAGTCCATAATGATTTCAGAAGAATTGGGATCTAGTGAAGCAATTGGTTCATCGCAGAGCACCAACTTTGGTTCTTGAATTAGGGAACGAGCAATACCAACTCGTTGCTGTTGTCCTCCACTTAACTGATCACATCTTTTATATGCATGATCTGCAATGCCTAACTTTTCTAATAGAAAAAATGCATGTTCTTTTTCAAGCTCCGTAAATCGGTTAAATACACCTTGTAAGGTTGTTTTGTAGCCCAAACGACCATGTAATACATTTTCAATAACGGAAAGCCGCGGCACGAGATTATAATGTTGAAAAATCATCCCTATATTTGTGCGCATTTTACGTAGTTCCTGTTTGTTCAAACTTCCAACATCAACCCCATCAAAAATAACATTCCCTTCATCAATTTCAACCATTCGATTAACGCATCGTAAGAGTGTCGATTTTCCTGCTCCAGATAGACCGATAATCGAAACGAACTCACCAGCTTCTACTTCAAAACTAACACCCTTTAATACTCTCGTTTGCGCATTATAAGACTTACCTAGGTTTTTCACTTCAACTAACGTCACGCTTTTACCCTCCTTTTTGTAAATTGGAGCATGCACGTTAATACATGCATGCTCCAATTGTCCTTAAATATCGTTGATTTAGTTAGAAAGCTCACGGATTGGATCGAACCATGCATCTTCTACTTCTGCGAATCTTTCATTTTCTGTTTTGAAAAATAATCCTGGTTCTCCAGAGTCTTTTGGAACGAAGATTTTCTCATTGTTTGCAATCTCATCCGAAGAGAATAATTCTTTTAATGTATCATAATCCTCTTGTCCTAAAGCATCTAAGTTCGCTGCGAATGGCGCGTTTAATACTGGTGTAACCGACATTAAGATAAATTCTTTTCCAGTTACTGTGTTAAATGGTTCAGCTGCATCGTCTTTTACTTTGTATACGGATCCTACTTTATTTTCTTCTCCTTCTATAACTTCTACATAGTTTCCTACGCAAGTGTCACAGAAAGCTGCTACTTCTGAATTGTTACTTAATAAATTTACCGCTGACCCTTGGTGTGAATTTCCGAATAATACTTGTGAGAATAGCGGTCCACCTTCCATTAGATCTTCTGGTACTAAATCTTCAAAGCCCGATTTTTCGGCATAGAATCCGATAATCGATGAGGATGGGACGACAAATCCTGAAGTTGAACTATTGGAAACGAAAGACATACTTTTTTGTTCTAATGTTTCTAATGAAAATTCCCCGTCTACTTTAAAATCATCTTGTGCATCTACATTTACCGCTAACCAGCTATGGTACAATGCATCATCTAATGTACCGGATGCACCAGTAGGAACTACTAAAGGTTGTATTGCATCGTTTCCATTTTTTGCTTCTATATATCCTTGTGCTCCCATAAAAGCAAGGTCAGCATTATCATTGACCAATGTTTCAATGGCAATCGCATAATCTGTTGTTAATTGGTGCTCCACTGTTTTGCCTGTTGCTTCTTCAATTACTCGACCGATTTCATCACGGGAAGATTTCATATCTGTTCCAGACTCATTTGGGTACCAAGCAATTTTAATCACGTCATCCACTTTTGCATCTTTAGCTCCAGCTGTTCCTTCTGAGCATGCTGATAATAATAGAGCAACTACTAAAAACAGGCTAATTCCAAACCAACTTTTCTTCATTACTAATTCTCCTTTTCGCTAAATAAAATGGCATTGCAATGTTGTAGCTCACCTTACTTTTATATTGAACCACATTACTTTTTACAATTGTGGAAATTTACAGTAACTTTATAAAGGATTAACCTTATTTACACCATTTTTTTATAACTTTTAAGAAGATTTGAAGGACTAGTAATCTCACCAACTTCGATGGTCGCTCCGTATGCGCCGTGAAAATCTGTGCCACCTGTCATAACCAGTCCATATTGCTCAGCTAAGGCCTCTACTTTTTGGTGATCGCTAGCAGTATGATCTGGATGATTTCGCTCGATTCCCCCTAAACCATATGGTACAAGCTTGGGAATCAAGTCATAGGAATCTAGCTGACCGGGATGGGCCACTACAGCAAGTCCCCCATCTGCTACAATTGCTTTTACAGCATCCACCGCATCGATATAGACAATGTCCCCTGATGCCACCCCTTTGCCCTTAAATAAGCTTTTATATAATTGCTTATATGAAAGAGATGTATAATCAGCTTCCGTTAAATGACGCATAATATGCTGCTTGTAAATCGTCTCAGAAGGCTTAGCAGTTTCTATTATTTTCTCTACATCCAGTTCGTATCCCGCTTTTTGAATTTGTTTTATTTGCCATAGAGAATGGGTCTGGCGCCGTTTGAGTAAATCATCACATATCGAACGAATATGTACTGCTTCGGGGTCATAATTATAGCCGAGTATATGTACTTTTCGCTCTCTTTTGAAGTCATACGCAGAGATTTCTATACCTGGTATGACTTCAATCCCGTGTTTTTCACCGATCGTACATATTTTAGTTAGCCCTTTAACTGTATCGTGATCGACAAAGCTAATTTGGGTAACGGCTCGCTCCTTTGCAAGCTTCATTATAGTTTCGACGGTTTCAGAGCCGTCTGAGTAGCTACTATGAACATGTAAATCAGCTTTCATGACTTACTACTTCTTGCGTTATCGTTAGTTGTCTTGTTTGCATGTCATATACTTTGTCGCATAGACCGTCCATAAATTCGATATCGTGGAAAATCCCAACTAAAGTTGTACCTTGTTTTTTTAATTTCTCGATGATTTCTCGAACTTTTATTTTGGATTGTTGGTCTAGGCTCGCGGTTGGTTCATCTAATAGTAATAATCTAGGCTTTTTCACGGTTGCCATCGCGATATTCAATCGCAGTTTTTCTCCACCTGAAAATGTATTTGGATAACTGTCCCATAGTTTCGGGTCTAACTCAAAATGAGCTAATGCTTTTTCTGCTTCTCCCCGTGCAACAGCTTCCGACTCACCCATTTCTAACAATGCGTTCGTTACGAGTTGACGACAGGTCGTTCTAGGCATGACACTTAAAAACTGTGATACATAGCCAATCTCATATTTTCTCAAATACAGCATTTGTCTTTCCGAGATCTGCGCCAAATCAATTTCTCCAAAGCGTTCGGAGTCGTACATAATTTTCCCTTCGTCCGGTAAATATGTTCGATAGATACTCTTTAGTATGGTGGACTTACCGCTACCACTCTTACCGACAATTCCGATGAATTCTCCAGCTTCCAATGATAGATTGATATTTTGGATAGCGGGCATCGTTTTTCCTAAATGATGAATGGTGAATCGCTTGCCAAAATCCACAATTTCTAGTATCGCCATGTGGCTATCTCCTCGTTTCATTATTTAATTCGGTAATTGGTTGTCGTGATTAAAACACCATTGACCATTGTTGCAGTTAGCATCGGGTATCCATCTTCCATTCGTTCAATCACAAGAAGGTCAGCTTTTTTTCCGACCTTTATCGAACCTAGTTCTTCATCCATGCGCACTGCTTTTGCAGGATTTAGTGTGACCATCATAAACATTTTGTGTAAATCATTGCCGTGCTTTTCATGAAGTTCAAAGATAGCGTGTAGTAGCGCAGCAGGATAGTAATCGCTGCACAGAATATCCACACAATCTTGCGAAATGGCTGCTGCTGCAGATAAATTGCCTGAGTGGGAGCCACCAAGCAACACATTTGGTGCACCTGCAATCGTATGTAAGCCAATTTCCTTTGCTTTTTTTGCAACATCAAGTGTTATCGGAAACTCACTAATCGTCGTTCCAAATGACTGCACTAGTTCCAATTTTTTTATGTCATCATCGTCATGAGAGGCAACCGCAATCCCTTTAGATAAAGCTATATCCGCGACTTCCTTCATCTTTTCAATCGTTAAAAACTCTGTGCTTTGTCGTTCGGCTATGAGCACATTTACATCATCATCTGAAATATTGCGATACCCTTTTAATGTTTCACGATACACCTCTAAGTTCCGGTATTGTCCTTGACCTGGAGTGTGATCCATAAAGGATAGTAAATGCACCTTTCCGTCCTCAATATTTTGGACAAGACTGTCTACTTCATCAATATTGTCTATTTCAAATCGTGCATGTAATCGATGGCGTATTAAATGCAATTCACTGTGTGTAGCATCTATTGCATCTACCATACGTTGAATATTCTTTGGATTTCGCATCGGTTTATGGGTAAACACGTCTTCTTTGTAAAAAGAAAGCGAATGGAACATCGTTGTAATACCATGACTGATCAATATTTTCTCCGCTTCTCTTAAACTAATATTGAAGTCCATCATGCTTGTAGGTCTTGGGGATGCAACCGTTTCGATATAATCTGAATGGATATCGATAAATCCTGGTGAAATATATCCACCTCGTGCATCTATTAGCTCCACATTAGGATAAGCTGACACTTCTTCCTGAGGGATAATCGCTTCAATAATCTCTCCCACAACTACGACTGCTTTTCCTTCAATAATTCCCTCTTCTGTTATAACTTTTCCATTATGAATAATATACAAAGTGGTCGCTCCTCCTAAAGTAATGAATAGACTAATTGTTGTGTGTACTCATGTTGTGGGTCTTCTAACACTTGATCTGTTAAACCTTCTTCAATAATTTTTCCGTTCAGCAAAACAATGGTGCGGTCTGCGAGCATACGAATAACAGCTAAATCATGTGATACAACAATCATGCTAATTCCTAAATCACGTTGTATTACTTTGATCAAATCGAGTACATTTGCTTGTACAGATAAATCTAGACCGGTCGTTACTTCATCCAAAAATAATATTGGCGGATTGTTTGATAATGCTTTCGCAATTTGAACACGTTGTTGCATTCCACCGGAGAAGTTCCTAGGCTCTTCTTTCATTCGGTGCAATGGGATATGCACGTTTTCTAGTAGCTTTTTGCTTGTCGCTTCCATTTGCCCAACATTTTTGTTGCCCGCTGCAATTAGTTTCTCTGCAATATTACCGACAGAAGAAAAGTTCATCTTCAAACCTTGCACTGGATTTTGATAAACCATGCCATAAACATGATTTCGGATAAAACGCTTTTGTTGCGCTGACATTTCAAATATATTTTTTCCTACCAAGTCGGGTGTATGGATATATGCCTCTCCTGATGAAACTTCACTATCAAAATATAAACATTGCATCATCGTTGATTTTCCGCTTCCACTCTCTCCGACAATCCCTAATACTTCACCAGGGTACAAGTCGAATGAAATATCCTGGCAAGCATACAAGGTGCCACAACTTTTGCAAAAGTTTTTCACTAGCTTTCTAGTTTCCTTCTGCCGACACTCTATACAGCCTGTACCGAATTGCTTCTGTAGATTTCTAACTTCTAATATTGGCTCTTCATACATAGCTCTTTTGGGCCTCCTCTTCCACTTTTTTATTCAACTGATCCATACAGAAACTTGTATCATTACATTGATGAATAGTTTCTCCTGTTTGGGGATCGATTAGTTCATCTAAAAAGACATCCGTGGAATTGCATAAATGACAATGCTTATCTTCAAAAGCTTCTACCGTAAATGGGTAATCTTCAAAAGCAAGAGATTCTACTTTTGTATAAGGGGTACCGCATAAATTTTCTTTTCTCTTCCTGCCCCAAGCAGGATTAAAGCTTCCGATTCGTGCAGTTTGGAGTTATCAAATCGCGGAATCGGACTAGGTGCCATCACATAACGATCATTCACATAAACCGGATGATCTGCCGCAGTTGCTGTCTTGCCATATTTCATGATTTGTTCAAATAGCATGAGCCAAGCGCCGCTATAATCATTTTCTGCATGCATTGTCTTTGTCTTAAGCTCGCTTGCTTCCACTGGGCGAAGTGGTTCTGGCATTGGAACCTGTAAGACAATTATTTGATCTTTGGTTAGTGCGACTTCTGGTATGCGGTGCCTCGATTGGATGAGGCTAGCTTCTTCTGTTTGTTCCGTTAGCTCTATACCGGTCGTATCATGGACTAGTTTTTTTATACTAACGGCATTTACTGATTCATCTGCTCCTTGGTCGATCACTTTCAACACATCTGATTTTCCAATGATGGAAAGAGTGATTTGCAAACCACCTGTCCCCCAGCCTCTTGCAATCGGCATCTCTCTAGAAGCGAATGGCACTTGGTAACCAGGAATTGCTACAGCTTTTATGATGGCACGACGAATTTCTTTTTTTGAACCTTCATCGAAAAAAGCAAAATGCGTATTAGTTTTCAACTTCCTGCACCTCTTTCTTCACTTGGCGTACACTGTCTAGCTTCGATTGGAACGTTACATAATGCGGTAATTTCAAATGGGAAATAAACCCTGTCGACTCCACGGAATCGATATGCAATAAAACAAATTCCTCATCATGTGTTGGAAAATCAGCTTCTGGGTGCTCTAGACATTGATCCAAAATACTCATCGCAATGGCCTTTGTTTCGTTTTGCCCATAGCAAATGCCATAACCAATTTCAAATTGCAGTTCATATTCGTTGTTGGCATTTTTCACTTGTGTCGGGACAAATGACTCCACTTCCGTTACTTTAATATCTCCAATATAAAAATCATCCTCTATATCATGCTCCATTTCATTTGGATGCCCTACATAAATAGGGACAGCACCAACGCGCACTTCCCCAACGGTCGGATGCACTTGCCCATAACCTCTAAGTGAAGCATATCCTAACGATGTGACGGCACCTGTTTGCCCTCTTGTCATCACTTGCAGTCGCTCACTTCTAGTGGAAGGAAATTGTAAACTTTGTTTCGTAATATCTTTAGGAGCCGTGTTATTTCCTTCGTAATTTTCAAAAAGCCCTTCTTCGCGTAAATAATCCACTACTTTAGGGAAATATTTCACTTCATCGAAAGCATCTACTTTCTGCAATTCTGTTTGGTAGTTTTGCAACCAACGCTGAATGCTTTCCGAGCTTTCATTTATTAGATCAAAATCTAATAAACGATGCGTATAATCATAGGTTGCACCTAATAATTGACCACCTGGTATATCTTTAAAACTTGCGGAAATACGACGCTCGACAAGCATAGTCTCCGGTTCCACCGTCTTACTATAATAAGGACGAGGCAATGTAGAACGATGTGCTCTCATAAGGAAAACGGCTTCTTCCATACTACCTTCCGCTTGCTTAATCGCTATCGCGGCTAAGAAAGGTGAGTATAAGCTACTTTCGGACATTACTTGATCAATCATCCCACGCATGGTGGACATAATAGTTTGAATTTCTATTGTTTCATTACCTTTTAAACGCTCGTATTTTAAACGCTTAATAGAAGCATCTATTGCTTCCGTGCCACCTTTTACTGGAACGTAACCCATTAGCTCACCTCCGTAATTTCTACTGTAGTTGTGCGTGGAATACAGACAACTTGGGCATTCTCATCTGTGAAAATCAAGTCAATGCCTAGTGGATATTCCTTTGTTCGTTCGTTTCTTGCTTGCCATAATAGTGGGCTTAAACTTGTATGTAGCCTAGCTTCATGTTGAATGCCAGGACCCGTTAATGTTAGTTCCCCTGAATTGGACAAGATAGAACTTTCCATAATCCATATAGAGGAATGTTGTGGATCAATAAGCGTGCCATTTTTACACTCCAAAAAAGCATGTTGAATGGATTCCTCGGTATCTTCCTGCAAAACAATGATAAAATCCGCTTCGTTAATCGGTGCATATTTTGAGGATGTGTATGCAGAGATTTTATCTATTAAGCGTTGTTGGGTTGAAGAAAGAATATGAAACGTCACTTCCGCATCCAAAAATGTCATTGCACTTAAGAACGTTGCATGGAAGCAAGACAGGTCAAAATCTACTTTCTTCGCATTATCAGCTAGCGAAGAAATGGTGCCTGGCCGCGACATACTATGCAATATTTTTCTATATACTTGCTGCAAATCATGTACTTGATCGATAGCCATACTATCCCTCCTTTTTTCGTTAAACTTCCATTGTTTCAAAGCTTACTTTCGTTTTGAAAAGCTCTGCTTGTTTTTTTGCACGTTCTTTTGTGTTTTGTTTTTCCGCTTCAATAAGCTGGCCTCGCCACGTGATTGTTTCTGGTAATTCTGCTTTATATGCTGCATCTATTATTGCGAGTTGTTTGGCAAGTTCCTCTTCCATGCCTACAACGATTCCTATTCCGATGCAATTATTTATCTCTACTTTTGCTTCTGTAATAAGGACTTCCCCTATATAAAATAAGGATTTTTTAGCGGATTCACGCATTTTAATCATCGTTAATCCATATTGCGGTTCTGAGATTTCTTTGCATTCATATGCATCTATTATTGTTGCCGATAGCTTTTTTGCTAATTGGCCATTTTCTTGTATGAGAATTTCCGTGCGTCTTCTTCTTTTCATCTTGTTGAATCCTCCTTTGCAAGTTCATCTTAACTTGTCGCCAAGTTGTTGTGTTTTAAGGTATCGTAAATGTTTGTAAATTTTCTTAATAATTGGACTTGCATCAATCTTTATGCTTATGCTCATGGAAAAACGAGCATATTTAAAGGGTAGTTTTTGCTGTATAGGAATGTGTTTCGTAAGGAGAGATGAAGTGTCCGCCACACTAAATCCCTCAAGTTATGAAGTTACACAATAAAAATTCCTGATAAATGGCTAAGGGAGACCAAACAGTTGATGAGAGCAACTAGTAGCAGTCTGATAGCAACCAAATCGTCCCTAAGAGCAACTAACTTCTCATTCGACAAGTTAACTTGGAGTGAATCGGAAAGGATTTTGAGTGTTTTTTTATAAACGTTGCGCAAATGTCCCAAAATGTTGCGCGTATGAAGCGGAATGTTGCGCATATGCACTTCAACGTTGCGAGTATGGCTGGAAACGTTGCGCATTTATATTTCCCTGCAATTGGTACAAAAAAACAGGCAAAGGACACTTTCATCCTTTACCTGTTTTTGGTCAATCCATCGTAATATCATATTTAAATTTGTCGCTTCGATACAGTATTTTCGTATGCTCAAGCACTTTGTTTGAAGCTACATCGATGCAATCACTTTCCACAACTATGAGCGGTACCATACTTTTACAAGCGAGCAATTGTTGTTCGGCGGAAGTCGGAAATGTAATACTTAACAAGCTTTTTTTACTGGCAAATTCGTTGTAGCCAAGCTTTCGATAGTAAGCAAACATCGACTCGATTTTTGGACCATCTTCTGCGATATCTGGGAACATTTTATTACTCACATAGGAATTATGGATGGCAATTGGTTCCCCGTTAATATAACGGATTCTGCCTATCTTGTAGACATTCTCCCTTTTGCTTGCGTTTATATTTTGAAAGAGTTGTTCATTATACGAAATTTTTTCGCATTGGATATTTTCTGTTTTTAAATCATATCCTGCTTCTTTCATTTTATCTGTAAAACTCGTTTTTCCGGTTAGATGTAATTGGATTTGAGTCGATGCTTCTTTTAAATAACGACCTTTTCCTTGCACCGAGTAAATGTATCCGCGTTCTTCTAGTTTTGTCAGAGCATTTCTAACCGTCATTCTTGGCACTTTATATTTGGTGGTGAGTTCGTTTTCAGAAGGCAGTTTTTCTCCATGCTTCATTGTTTTTGAAACGATTCTATGCATGATGTCGTCGATAATTTGTGTTTCCATATCCGCTGAAATAAGAATCTCCTCCCTATGGATGATATCTTTTATTCTACTATTGGTTGTATCAATCTTCTATCGTATACATCAATATCATCTCTATTAAAACAACCACTCCAAATATAATGGCAAGTTTGCTTTTATCGGAGAAATGTAAAGCTGCTACGGCCAGAGCAAATATAATAGATTGAAGAAGGATTGTTAAAGGAATGGATACGGGAATAGAAGCCTTTGGAGCAATGAAAGTCCCCCAAAAAATAGCTACTAACAGGGGTGTACCCAATCCAAGTAAACTACTTATAAGCCATCCACGATTCATATGAAAACCCCAATAGGAAAAGGCCGCAAGTGCACCTAATTCCATTAGAAAAAACAGACCAAAAACCGTATAATGAACAAGTTGCACGATTATATCCCTCCGTGTTTTTTCTCTGCTTTTCGAACATATTCTTCTAATTGTTCAGCAGGGTTAAACACCGAGCAACCATGACATACCTCTAGTCGTTTTGGTTTTAGTTTTTCTACAATGGTAGCACTTTTCACCGCTTCCTCCAGGAAAGGAGTGAACATAGGAGGTTGTAACTTTCCCTTTTTAGAATTAAAAAGATCACCACCCAACAACACTTGATCCTTTTCATGATAATACACGACATGACCTGGAGAATGACCTGGTGTTAGATATGGCCTTAGTCCGCCTACAGATTTCAAGTTTCCAATATCATCTTCAGAAAGAGGCTGCGTTAGCTGTTTAGGCAGGTTATGTTCCAGTTTCTTTCGTTTGGGATATAACACTTCACCTTCTAAATAGGGAATTTCAATACGATGTGCATATACCGGTACTTCATTTTCAGCTAAGATACCTTTTACCGATCCCACATGATCGGAATGACCATGTGTTAAAAGGATTCGATTTAAAGATCCTGCGTTAAGTTGGTTCATAAATTTCTTAATTCCTTTTGCCATGAATGGCATCCCAGCGTCTACTAATGTGACCCCGTCGTCATCCAAAACTACCCACACATGAATAGGAACTATCATCCACTTTTTTAAGCTCCAAATATGTTCAGAAACCTTCTCCACTTTCATTGTCATGTCCCCTTATTTTATTTTTTCTTTGAAGCCCAATAAAAGAATTTCAATGGCGAGGTCAAACGTTGGTGTCAATCGTTCCATTAATACATCGAGTGGTTCATGTTGATAGGAATAAGTACTTAAAACGCCATTTAACTGATAATAATAAATTCGGGAAATAGCCAACAGCTGTTCATCGTTTGCAATCGGAAGGCATTCCTGCATAACTGATTTCATTAATGCAAAAATCTCCAAGCGTAGTTTGTTAATTTCTAGTTCTGGTGCTTCTACATCTACTCTTGTAGATTTTGCGTTGAAAAAGATATCGTACATATTGCGATTATTCAAGCAAAAGTAAACATATTCACGGCTAATGTCCTTTAGCCTTTCCTCTGCTGATACAGTCTTTACTGTAGAAATCTCTTGCAGCTTTTTGTATAACTCCTGCAAAGATGGCATGGAAAGCTGATGCAGCAATTCGTCCTTATCTTTGAAATAAAGATAAATCGTTGTATGTGAACAACCCGCATCCTTTGCAATTTCTCGTATAGTTACTGCATCATATCCTTTGTTAGCAAATAGTTGCCCCGCTGATTGCAGGATTTGCTTTTTTGTTTCTTCCGAACGTTTCTCTTGTTTATTTTTCATATAATCACTTCCTCCCCACTAAACTAACCAATGGTCATATTATAACCATTGGTTAGTTTAGTGTCAATTCGGTAAACGGTGGGCTTTTAATTGGAATTGGTCATGATAGTTGTAAAATTAGTAGTTTTAGTTGTAATTGCGAAGGATTTAGTTGTAAAATCGATGTGTTTAGTTGTAAAAGGATATATTAACCAGTATTTTCTTTTGCATTGATATTTAAGCACTCAAAAACCCAGAAACATTTACTAGTTTCTGGGTTTATCTCTCATCTAGGTATTTCTTAAAGGTGGTTTGAGATTATTTGTTTCAGTTTCTCTTGTAAATTCGGTAAATCTTGCGTAGTGATGGTCATTCTAATATGACTCTCGTCCATTTCAAAAGCTTCTGCTAGAAAACTTCCTATGCCCCGTACTTTTCGGTCCACTTGCATAAGTATTTCTGCTGATTGTTCGGACTGTGCCAAAAATACAATTTCCAATTCATCTAGTCTCCCTCTATACGGGCCGCTCGTTGGAATAAATTCAAATTCTTGAACAAATGGATAGTTTTTGCGCATTCTTTTAGAAGCCTGCTCACATTCCGCTTTCCTTAATTGGAAGCCAAGTTGTTGAACTTCTTCTAGAATTTGTTTTGCTAGTTTAGAAGGTTTAACCTCAATATAATCTTTATCTCCAGGATCTGCTGCATTTTTTATATCAAGTCCTGTACTCACCCATACTTGTGTCTTTCCAATGGTGATAGGTGTATCAACTGGAAGCTCGATAGAAAATGGAATTACTTTCGTTTCATTTGATTTAATAATAAAGGGTTCATTGATCTTAAGCTTTTTCACAGGTGCTACTTCTGTATATTTTTTATCATCTGATTCTCGAATGTAAGTTGTGTATACAGTTAAATGGATAGAGTCAATTTGTTGATCGATATTTCCTCCGTAGACTTCCACTTCGCCACTCATCATTTCGCCAGCGACATACGTTGATCTTTCAAGCTTTGTATCTACTTTGGCCCCCCCTACTCCGAAACTCGCCAGTACTTTATTAAAAAAAGACATCTATAAATCCTCCCTCTAACCTTTTATAAATTTATATACGCACTTCGCAAATCAAAGGTTTCAAGAAAAGTTTACAATCCTTTATGGATACTCAAGTTCTGATTCATTCACCAACATGACATTTTCAATACCTACACTGTTATTCAAGATGGAACTATTACCCGTAGAACGTTCTGGATAAATAATAGTATCTGATCTATCAAAAGTATTCCATCCAAAATACATAGGTTGAAACGGTTGGAAAAAGAGATCTGGTTGCTTTGCTTCATTCAACTTGTTCCATTCATCTATAACGGAAATCCACTCAGTATCCAATTGTATGCTTCCATACGTTTTTTCTGAAAATGAAATCTTTCTTTCCAGTTGAACCGCTGGGTCGTAATGATGAACATCCCCCAAGATATGGTAACCTCTTTGTTTAATAGCATATAGTTTCATATAACTAATTTGGTCATTAGAAGGAAAATTCCATACAAAATGATAAGTAGCGGAATCTTTACTATTAATTTTCCATAATCGCAGGTCACCGGTTGTATCAATTTCTTCGACCTTCCATTTCCGATGTTTCCAGACCCAGAAGCTTAAACCATAATTGTTTTCTTGTGAAATATAAGGAACAAATACATGCTGTTTATCAAGATACACTACATCTTGAATGACATCTGCATGCGCTTCCGCATAAAAACTATTCATCTCCTTCAATAACTTATCATCCATTGGAAAAGCATGAGGCTTCGTAAAATTAAACAAATAAAATATAACGATTGTCAGCAATAACATAGCTAGCCCTATCGAAATCACCAATCTTCTCTCCGTCACTTATTTTCCCTCCTCTAATAAGGATTGGTCGGAATGAAAATAAAATTGCTTTTTCGGGGTTACCACTAAGAGACCTTTTCCATCGCCTTCTATATATACATTAGTAATGAGTCCGCTTCCCCATTTAGGTGAAGTATTTATAAGCATATATGGAAAACGTTCACTTCTTTTGTTTGCCTCTGTATTCATATAAGTCTCGTTATACCATTTGTCACTAAAGAATTGTTTTTCTTTTAAATTATGTATTTGTTTTAATAGGTCTTCTTTGATTAGTGAGGTTTCTTTTGCTGATGGATGAATGGCAATAATCGATGCACTTTCTACGTTTGATATATATGTCTTCATTTCATTTTCAGGGTAAACGAAGTGATTGATAGGTATAGCGATTAATGTTGTACTTAAGAAAATGAAATTAGCCCAAAAGCCTAGCCATGCAAAAGGTCGATACTTTTTCCAACATCCTTCTTTTCTTTTTAAAATGGCATACAAAATCCATACGCCAAGTGGTAGAATCGCAATTTGAATGAGTGTATCAAATACATTCCATTTAATCGAAAAAGAAAAGAGACCTATTAAGATGACTATAATTATTTTCCAAGCTTTTGGGTGCTCCACTTGTTTTTTATAAATCCGAAATGCCAGTGTACCAATGACTATCCAAGCCAATATGGATGTTGCTACTTCTATGATGTTTCCGTTCCACAAGAATATCATCCCCCTCATTTCCTTAAATTCTACAAAACTTCCAATATTACCTTCAAGGCTTATATAAAAAGGGCTACCATCGAATATTCCCAATAGTAACTTCAATGAAAACAAGTTATCACTCCTATCAGACCATAAGCGCAAGAAAAAGGACGAAAACAGTACTTCTAACTTGCTAATATGAATCTAAGGAGGTTTTATTATGAATAAAATTCAAAGATTCAATAAGCTCCATCAATCTACCGAGCCATTATTTTTAGGCAATGCATGGGATTTATTATCTGCTTTAACTTTAGAAAAGGCGGGCTTCCAAGCAATCGGAACGACTAGTTGGGGAGTGGCGAATTCACTTGGTTTAAAAGACGGAGAACTTATCGACTTCGCTCGACATTTACAGATCATCCAAACAATCACTGAGCACGTCACTGTTCCGGTATCTGCAGACATAGAAAGTGGTTATGGCGAATCTATAGAAGCAATTGTGCAAAATGTTTTAAGGACAGCTGACGTTGGAGTGGTGGGGATAAATATAGAGGATTCGTTTAAAACACTAAATGGTTTAAGAGATATCTCTTTGCATGCAAAGCTTTTATTTGAAATTAGAAATACTTTAGAGCATAGCGGCTTCAAAGATTTCTTTATCAATGCTCGAACAGATACGTATCTCCAAAAGGAAAATCCTCTATTGGAAACAATAGAAAGAGGAAAGACATATGTGGATAGTGGAGCAAGTGGAATTTTCGTTCCTGGTGTGACGTCGGATGAGGATATCGCAGAAATTTCATCGAAGATAAAAGCCCCGCTAAATGTTTTATCTTTACCTGGCCTAACTAATTGTAATAAGCTTAAGGAATTAGGAGTGCGACGATTTAGCTTTGGAAATGCATTATCGGACAAAGTCATTGCCTTTATGGAAATGAATACCGCTCAATTATTTGCATTAAAAGATACAACACATTTGTATGAAGATTAAACTAGAAAGGACAGGAAGTTGTATGCCATTATGATCAATCTTACATTTGAAGAAAAGTGGGAAAAAATTATTGCTTGTGACCAGACATATGATGGATTATTTTATACCGCTGTGAAAACAACAAGAATCTATTGTCGTCCTTCCTGTCGTTCTAGAAAACCAAAGAAACAAAATGTAGAGTTTTATCTGGACAAAGAAAAAGTAGAAGAGGATGGATTTCGTGCTTGTAAAAGGTGCAAACCAGAAGTGGATCAGTCTCCCAACACACAATTTGTTCAAAGTGTTATTACGTTCTTGATCAATCATTCAAATGAAAAAGTTGTGTTGCAAGATATTGCAAATCATGTTGGAGTAAGTACTTATTATTTGGACCGTCTTTTCAAACAAGAGACCTCTGAAACACCACGTATGTATTTAGAAAAAGTAAGAATTGATAAAGCAGCACATTTGTTGAAACATACAAACAAAACGAATTTAGAAGTTTGTTATGAAGTTGGTTTTCAAAGTGCATCCAACTTTTATAAAGTATTTTTTCGTTTGAAAAATTGTACTCCAAGTGAGTACCGACAGAAGGAGACCGTTATATGAGTAAACTTTTTCAATTAGATTATCCAACTCCTATTGGGGTTTTGGAAATCGTCGGTTCGGATAAAGCAGTCCATTCTATCCTGTTTGCAGAGCAAGATGTTGTAGTATACCCATTAACAGGGGAAACTCCTATGGCGCTAAAAGAATGTTACGTTCAGATGGATGAATATTTTAAAGGTGAACGGCGGGAGTTTTCATTTCCTTCCATTAGCATCGGTACAGAATTTCAAAAAAGTGTATGGCATGCCTTAACAACTATTCCTTATGGGGAAACTGGATCTTATAAAGACATTGCACTAAGCATCGGAAATGAAAAAGCCATTCGTGCAGTAGGAAGTGCAAACGGCAAAAACAAGCTAAGTATCGTAATTCCTTGCCACCGGATTATCGGTTCTGACGGAAAACTAACTGGATATGCAGGTGGCTTGTGGAGAAAAGAATGGCTACTTGCACATGAAAAAGGTATTACTAGACTTCCAATATGATTGGGGGTCTTTTTTCTTTGATTTTGTTGCTGATTTTTTCACTTTATCGGTATGGAATATGAGATATCTTAATAGGAACGGTTGGGTATCCAACGTTTTTTAAGTAATAGTTAAGGCTTCTTGCTGTGAACTCGTTTGTTCCAGAAGGCCCTACTGTTATTTGCTTAATCGGGAGTTTGTTATCGTTTTGCGTCATTTTGTTATGTGTCAACAATTCAATATAAGGCAAGATAATATTATCGCGGGCACGAAATTTTAGTTCGTGCTGATAGGGCATGCTTTTGGAGTTTGTTACGATGATACGCCATTCTTTCTCTTCAGAAAACGTGGAATGCTTAAAGAGTGGTAAGAAGTACCCGATTGTTCTAGCTACTTCTTTCGGTGTATATGCTTGTTTTGTGGTATTCATTTCTCTGCTAACTAATGCGATTTCAATAATGCGATGGATAATTTGCTGTTGTAGCTGATGATTATAGATGACTTTTCGTGGAAAGAAGTTTTCTTCACTCAGATGAAAAGAGACGTCAAAAAGAGCAGCATAGTCAAAGCCTATCGATACACCATATTTACTTCGGCTGTATCCTCGCCATTGACTTAGCAAATCTTCACTTTCACAAAAAGACACGACAAAAATATCCGTATCTTGCTCCTCTAGAATCGTAAATACTTCCTCTAAATAGATGCGTCTTGGATTTTCTTTTGGAAATTCTTGTATTAAATTTTCTACAATTGCCTCACATATTTCCAGGCCATGGCTATACTCTTTGGAATCATTCATAAATTTTATATGGGAAGCCCAAAATGTCTTATTGCTTATAATCCCTTGGGCTCCTTCTAGATCTGTGTAATGATACAACGCTGTTATATCTTTCGTAAAATGAGATTTGAATTCTTTACTAATGTATGGAATAAGTGATTTAGAATTGACTTGAGGACTGTTCATTTCTATTTCAAACTGATCATTCGACATCTTTATTCCTCCATCCTTTTAATTCTTCCGGTATCATCGGCTTTGCAAAATAATAGCCCTGGATGATTGGATCCTTACATGTTGCAACTAGAAACTCTACTTGCTCCTTGGTTTCAACCCCTTCAAATACAACTGCTAAGTCTAATGATTCTCCTAGTCTTATAATTGCTTGAATGATCGAAGAGTCCTTTTGAGAATGTGGTATTTCATCGATAAACGACTTGTCGATTTTTAGGGTGGAGATCGGCATCTGCTTTAAATAAGATAACGAGGAGACACCAGTCCCGAAATCATCTAATGCGACCGAGAAGCCTTCTTGACGAAGAACACTTACAGCTCGCATCGCTTCTGCAATATTTTTCACGAATGTTGTTTCTGTAATTTCTAGCTCTAACTGTGCCGGTCTTATATCATAATCATTTAACGTCTGCTTTAATACATCTAATAACCTCGGAGAAGTAACATATTGACCTGGAATGTTGATGGCTACTTGTCCAAAAGGAATTCCTTCAACATTCCAGATGGAAATTTGGCGACAAACAAGTTTGATAATCCAATCTGTGACGTCTTTCATTCGATCATGATTTTCTAAGATTGGAATAAATATACCTGGGGAAAGCATTCCATAAACAGGATGATTCCATCTCAGTAATGTTTCGACACCCATGATTTCATATGTTTGCATACTAACTTTAGGTTGATATACAAGATATAGCTCACCTTTAAGCATTGCGTCGAACACGTCATCAGCAATCTCCCTTTCAAACGTATACGTGTGAATAGAGGGGTCATACATAACCACTTCATGGTTGTATTGAACGGATGGATGATTTAAAACACTTAATGCATTTGTATATATACTTGATGCTTCCTCATAATTATATGCTTTTGAAATGGCACAGGTCGCTTGAAGAGTCACTTCCTGATTTTGAATGAAAAATGGCTGACGAAGTAATTCCGCTACTTTCTCCATCTCTTCTTGCATTTGCTTTTCTTCATACATATCCCTTGTCAAGAAAGCAAAACGATTACCTTCTATTCGGTATAGGTCTACCATTTTGGAGGTGGACAGCTCTAACACCTCGGCCACCCATTGAATCACCTCATCGCCAAACTGATAATCGTACTCTCTATTCACTTTTTCTAAATCATGTAAATGCCAAATAGCTAAATGTTCTGGAAATATCGGTTTTCTTAGCTTTTGTTCAAATAAACGGCGATTCGGTAATTTAGTTAACACATCAAAATAGTTGGCCCTGTATTCTACATAACGATCTACCAAGCTGGAAAATAGTAAGGTTCCTAGTAAAACAATCATTCCAATAGCTACACTTATTGCAACTCCATTCATGTCCATCATATGCATATGCATAGAACTTGGAATAAAATCTTTAGGAACATAAAAAGTAATAGCTGCCATTCCCGTATAATGCATCGAGGAAACAGCAAGTCCCATGATGATAGCTGTTATAAGCTGAATAAATCGATTCACAACAAAACGACGAAAACCTGAAAATATATATATTGCTATAACGGAAACGATTATCGCAATAACAATAGATGCTATAAATAAACTCCTATCGTATGTATATAATAGATCCATCTCCATTGCATACATTCCTAAGTAATGCATGGAAGATATGCCTATTCCCATTACACTACCTGCCAATATATACGTCCAATAAGTTCTGTTCGAACGACTAGCAATATAAAATGCTATAAAAGAAGCTAGCATTGCAGGAATAACAGATACGATCGTTAGCGATTTATGGTAATGCATTTCAACCGGCAACGAATAAGCACTCATTCCTATAAAATGCATGGACCAAATGCCAAAACCCATCGCTATTGAGGCAAGGGCGAGCCAAAAGTTACGATGAAAAAAACTATTTTTATATGCACGTTCATTCATTGATAATGCAGTATAGGAAGCAATAACTGACATAATAATGGATAATGCTACTATAGGAATCGAATACTCTCCATTTAACTCGATTAAATTGCTACTGGAAGGATTTTTAAACAAGTTTCCACTCTTCTCCGCGTATATTTTTCTCTTAAAAATATAACATGTAATGGCCTCTTTATAGTTATATAGTATGTGACAAAAAAAGCAAACTACTAAAAAAGTATCCTCTTTTAGTAGTTTATAAACCTTTTTTACTATCACCAAGAAATATGGGCTCTTCCAGCCTTCTTTTATAACATCAGATATCAACAGTATGATCCAATTACCTAAAGAGATTAGTCGCTCACAACTCTAAAAAAAGACCTTTCTCCATTATCGAGAAAGATCGTTTCAATCCATCTATTAATATGCTGTCCAGCCAGCATCCGCAGTTATGACGGTTCCATTCACAAAACTAGACTCATCGGACGCAAGGAATAGTGCAACCTTTGCAATCTCTTCTGCTTTGCCTGTTCGCGGATTTAGTGCAAGTCCTGCTTGTGTGCGTCCAATACCAAATGCATTAATATTCGTCATAGATGTACCAATATTTGTTTCTACACCACCGGGTGCAATTGCATTACATCTAATTCCTTGTGGTGCGTACATAAATCCTGTGTTTTTCGTAAAACCAATTACGGCATGCTTTGAAGCCGTGTAGGTTGCTCCTGCACGTGCACCATATAACCCACCAGCAGATGCAACATTCACAATAACACCTTGCTGCTTTTCTAAGAATATTGGCATCACTTTTCTTGTTGCACGCATGACACTCGTTGTATTCACAGCAAATACTAGCTCCCATTTATCGTCCTCAATATCACCGGCAGGCTCAAAGTTGTCCATAATACCCGCATTGTTTACAAGAATATCAACAGTTCCATATGTGTTGACTGTTGTATCAATAAGATTTTGAATATCCTCTTCTTTTGCAACGTTTGCTACAACAGCGATTGCTTCTCCTCCGCTTGCTGTGATTTCTTCTGCCGTTTCTTTTGCAGATGCTTCATTTAAATCAGAAACTACTACTTTTGCTCCTTCTTTCCCGTAAAGAGTAGCAATTGCTTTTCCCATACCTGACCCTGCTCCCGTTATAACAGCGACCTTCTGTTGAAGTCTCATTCTCTTCTACACCCTTTCTTTTTGCACTTATTTATCAGTTCTATTGAACAGATGTGCAATAAGTTCTTACTACATATAGTATAATGAATCTACACTCAGCCGTTCAATCAGCAAAGAGAGCAATTATTGTACTCTAATATACAGTGGAGGTCTTAAATGTCTACTAAATCTATTTACCAGGATAGAAGAATTAGAAAATCGAAAGCTGCTTTGAAAGAATCTCTTATTGCTATAATGAAACAAAAAGATTTTAAAGAAATATCTATTACTGATATTGTACAAACTGCCGATTTAAATCGCGGTACATTTTACAAGCATTATCAGTATAAAGAAGAGCTTTTAGAGGAAGCGATCGACGATGTAATTAAGGATTTAATCGATTCTTATCGTGAACCTTATCAAGAGGTAGAAGTTTTAATCGTAAGCAAATTATCTTCTTCTACGATTAAAATATTTGATCATGTCGAAAAGTACTCTAACTTTTATTCATTGCTAGTTAAATCTAATGTATTATTTGAATTACAAAAGAGAATTTGCGATGAATTAAAAAAACTTGTACTACAAGATATCACTAATCAGCCATTGCAACATAATATAAATGCAAATCTTATTGCTAGTTATCAGGCAAATGCAATCTGGGGTATGATAAGTGAATGGATTCAAAGTGAATTTATATACTCTGCTGCTTATATGGCGGAGCAATTATTAGCTATCCTTCATTTAAATTCTGCCAAGAACACATACAGAGAAACATAGAAAAAACTCCCGAATCGGAAGCTCTTAGGAGCATACATTCGGGAGTTTCTTTTATTCTTCTATATTATCACTTATCAAACTTGCTAATACATGCACTCTTAAAATGATTCCTTTTATCGTTAAGTCTTCGTCTGTAACGACTATTGGATATTTGGAATCGAGTACATATGGAATAATATCCTGTACATAATCATCCGGTCGAACAGTTTTTACTTCTGTAGACATTACTTCTTGTAACGTCTTTTTCTGTTTAATCCCATCAATCGCTTGGTCAATGGTAACAATTCCTTGTATTTGGCGCTTGCGATCTGTTACAAAGGCGCTTGATATTCCGTTCTCACGCATTACCTGAGTCGCCACATTCAACCCGTCTTTTAAGGACACTAGCCCATAAGGTTTTGTCATAATATGCTCTGCTTGCAGAATTTTAGAGCGATCAATATCTCGGATGAATTCAGATATATAGTTACTTGCAGGTTTATCTAAGATTTCTTCCGGTGTTCCGATTTGTTCTACTTTCCCATTTTTCATCACTGCTACACGATCTCCGATTTTAAATGCTTCGTTAACATCATGCGTGATAAAAATGATTGTTTTTTGCAATCGATTTTGTATATCGAGTAGCTCAAGCTGCATTTCTCTTCGGATGAGTGGATCGAGCGCACTGAAAGGTTCATCCATAAGTAGAATATCTGGGTCATTTGCTAACGCCCTTGCAATACCTACTCGTTGGCGCATACCACCCGAAAGCTCATCTGGATATTTGTTTTCATATCCTTTTAGTCCAACTGTTTCTAAATGTTTCTGGGCTATTGCTTGACGCTCTTCCTTGGACATGCCGCGCACTTCAAGCCCATATTCGATATTTTCGAGAACAGTCCGATGACTAAAGAGACCAAAGTGCTGGAACACCATTGCTATTTTTTTCTGACGATAGTATTTAAGCTGGTTTTTATTGTAATCTACAACATTTTCCCCATCGACGTAAATGGCGCCTGATGTCGGTCGATTTAAAAGATTTAAGCAACGGATCAAAGTGGATTTTCCACTTCCGGAAAGGCCCATAATTACGAATGTTTCGCCTTCCATAATTTCCATAGAAGCATTGTAAACGCCAACCGTATGTCCCGTTTTTGCGAGAATTTCTTCTTTTGGCATACCGTTTTCAACCATGGAGATTGCCTTTTTAGGTCGTGGTCCAAAGATCTTTGATACATTTTCTAATTTTAACTTTACTGTCATGCTGCATCCCTCCTATGTTTCTGAAGGCGCCTTGCAATTCCTCCGGTAATTCGGTCAATAATAATCGCTAAGAAAACGATACTTATACCTGCTTCAAAACCAAGAGAAATATCAATACGATTAATTGCATATAGTACTCTTTCACCGAGTCCCTGTGCCCCAACCATTGATCCGACAACAGCCATAGCCAGCGCCATCATGGTTGTTTGGTTTATACCAGCCATAATTGTCGGTAATGCTTGTGGTAATTGTACTTTCATAAGCATTTGGCTAGTGGATGAACCAAAAGATTGTGCAGATTCAACTACTTCTTCATCTACATTTCGAATTCCTAGTTCCGTTAATCGGATTACGGGAGGTAATGCGTAGATAATCGTCGCAATAACTGCGGGTACATTCCCTAATGGGAAGAAGAATATAACAGGAATTAAATAAACAAAACTTGGCATCGTCTGCATCGCATCAAGTATCGGTCGCATTATAGTCGACATTACTTTACTAAACGCCATCCCAACACCTAATGGAATACCGATTACAAGAGATAGTACGACGGAGATTAATACGATTGAAATAGTGGTCATCGTTTCTGGCCACAAATCAAAAGTACCGATCAAGAAAATAAAAAATGAAAAAAGAATACCACCATACAAGTTAGTAAAATACCAGCCTAATAAAAAGATAATAACAATAAATAACCACCAAGGAATAGCTAGAAGACCAGCCTCTAGCCCCTTGATCAATGAAGAAGAAATAACAAAAATGAAATCAAAGAACGCATCAAAATGGGATGCTAAAAAATCGATGAATTTTTCTACGCCATCTCCAATTGGTATTCGAACATCAGGAAATTCTGTCATAAATAGCGAACTGTATCAAAGGAACAGTCGCATTCACCTCACTTTTCTTGGATAAACTAATTCGATCATGAACCTTTATTTCAAAGCTGCTTTCACTTTTTCCGCAACTTCCTCAGACACCCAAGTTGTCCAAACATCTTCATGTTCTTTCATCCACCATTGTGCGGCTTCATCAGGATCTGCTCCATTTTCATTCATATAATCTAGTGCTTCTTCTGTTAATGCGTTACTTGTTGAATATTTACTTAAAAAGTCAACCACATCTTTTGCTTGCGTTGGTAAGTCTTTATGTACTGCGATTACTACATCGTTCGGAGGAAATTCAGTTCCTTTTGACTCTTCCCAAGTTGCTTCGTCATATGGATTATCTTCAAGTAAAGTTAAATCATAGCTAGCTGTAACCCATGTTGGTGACCAATAATAACCTACCCACGGAGCTCCCTTTTTGTATGCTCCGGCTAAATCTGCAACGATTGCAGAATCAGATCCTGGTGCTAAATAGTTATACTGCTTGTCAAGGCCATATGTTTCAAGTTTCGTCTCCAAGTGTTCACTAACTACCCAACTAGATGGTGCTCCGACAATACGCCCTTTGCTACTATCTTCGGGATCTTGGAAAATCTCTGGATACTTCTCTAAGTCTTGAACCGTTTTTAAATCTGGTGCGATTGGCTCAATGCCTCTTTCTGCATCTCCTTCTATCACGTAAGTTGGAACATATAATCCTTGCGAGTTATCATTAAAGTTTGTAGCTACTTTAACAATATTGCCGCTATCAATTGCTTTCTCATAGATTTCTTTAATGTTATCGGTCCAGACTTCCATATTGACATTAACGTCCCCCTGTTCAAGGGCTTGCATCGTAGCAGCAGTTGTTCCGCTTGTCACTTCCGTGTCATAGTCGTAGCCTTCCTCCACGATAAACTGTGCTATGCTATTATGTACACGAACACTATCCCATCCTGCATCCGCAAATTTAATCGTTTTAATACTGTCTGTACTTGCTTCTTCACTACACGCAGCCAACAATAAAACGGTGCAAAGTGAAATGAACAACATCAATTTCCTCATAAGTTTCTACCCCTATTCTCTCTTTTTAAATTAGACGCATAGTCCTATCCTCCTCTTAATACCCGCCAACAATAAGTTTAAACATACAATACTTTTAAATTATTAAACTTCCAAAATTCCCATATTTTTGGAGCATCTAATTTATAACTGTTTATGTTACTAGACTTGAAGTTTCATTGCAAATCGAATAGCCTGAAAAGTCTACTTTTTATTTATTATTATGAATATTTAGAATCAAATTTATAGTTAAATAGATCATGCTTAGTGGAATTTTTTATGAAATTCAAACCTTTCAATATAGGTCTTAAGATGCTTTCGGTAAAAAATAATAATAATGCTCTTTTGAAGCGGAAATGCACAAACAAATAGCTTTGCCCTAATAGATCAAACAGGAATGATGAATGGCATGAGGCACATAATAGGGGAACTGCGCGTTAGTGCGTGAAAGAATGAGACCACTCGAATTTAGCACGGCGTCGCTTCGCTTTCCTCTGGCGTGCTTGGTGATGTTTCGTCGCGAGCGACTGCAGGGTCTCGTGCTCCCGCATTAAATCCATCCAATTAAGTAGTGCAGAATAAATATATCCAATAAGTGGATAAGGGCGACCAAACAGCTGTCGAAAGCAACTAGTTCTAGTCTGAGAGCAACCAAACGACTGTTGAGAGCAACAAGTTGCAGTCTTACAGCAACCAAATTTCCCCTGAGAGCAACCAATTTTTCATCATACAAGTTTACTTGGGATGAGACAATAATAATGGCCCCTCATTGGAATTACTTTACAAAAAGCATCAACTTGCTTGCCTTTGTCGCGTTCATAGGCTAGTTTGTCGTGTTGACAGTATGTTATGTCGCATTACACCATTTATTGGTATTTAATAAGCGGAAAAATAAAATAGGCGACTTGGAATCGATTACTTTTCGATTCCAAATTGCCTATTCATCAAACTACCCGATTTTCCGTTTCTTTTCCTTCCAATACTGCCTCAATAGCTTCCGCATTCATCTGCATCATAGCCATTCGCGTGTGAATACTGGCACTACCGATATGAGGTAGCACGGTTACATTCGGTAAAGTGAGGAGTGAATGATCCATTGGCACTGGTTCTACCTCAAATACATCAAGTCCAGCCGCCCATATCTTATTCGTTGTTAAAGCGTCATATAGTGCTTGTTCATCAATAATTCCACCACGTGCAACGTTAATAATTGCTGCAGTTTCTTTCATTAATCCTAACTCTCGTTCCCCAATTAATCCTTTCGTTTCAGGTGTTAATGGGGTTAGTAGAACAATAAAATCCGATTCTTGTAGAAGTGTGTCCAGTTCTTCATATGAAAAACCAAATTCTTCCTCCGCCTCAATTTTGCGAGTTCGATTATGGTATAAAACTTTCATGTCAAAACCTTTTGCACGTCTTGCTACTGCTTCACCTATGCGTCCCATACCGATAATTCCTATTGTTGCACCAAACACATCCATACCTGTGAGACCCATCGGTGTCCATGATTTCCATTTACCGTCACGAAGATCACGTTCTGCTTCTGTTACCCGTCTTGCTGTCGCTAAAAGTAAAGCAAACGTAAGATCAGCTGTTGTTTCTGTTAATACTCCCGGTGTATTTGTGACGACGATACCCCGCTCTTTTGCAGCTTCCACATCTATATTATTGTGGCCAACCGCTAAGTTACTAATTACTTTCAAGTGTGGCAGGCTTTCTATTAGTTCTCTATCAACTTTATCTGAAAGCACGGTCCATAGTGCATGAGCGTCTTTTGCTTCCGTTTTTAACTCCTCATAGGTCATTGGAATTTCTTCGCTATGCCACATTTTCACGTCAAACTTTTCTTTTAATGGATCGACTATTTCATTTGGTAATTTTCTAGTTATAAATATTTTTTGCAAAGCACTAACCTCCAAACGCTCTAATAATTTTAGCATGGACGAGTTGGTGAAATTTTTCAACTATATTTACTTTACTATTTTCATAAGGTATACTGGGGGCACATAAAAAAACTACATACCGTTTTTCGCACTAGGGGTGCCCATTATGGCTGAGATGTGAGCAATTGCTCCGATCCCTTATAACTCGATCAGGATAATACCTGCGTGAGGAAGTGCGGTGACTTTCCGAATTTTTTATAATGGATAAGTGGCTGCATCTTCACGGATGTGGTCTTTTTTTATGAAAATTTTTCGGGAGGTTTTTTATAATGCAATGCGGTTTAAGCCCTATCGTCGGATTTCGTTTTTCGTTACATCCGATGACCAATGATTTTATTTCGGTGATTAAAGGAGCACTTCAAGAAACGGATACATCGAACGTATGGATGCATACAGATGATGTATCGACGGTCATTCGCGGGAAACAAGTACATGTATTTAACGTCGCAAAAGCACTAACGCTACATGCTGCTAAAACAGGAGTACATGTTGCGTTATCAGGGACTTTTTCTGCTGGTTGTCCTGGAGATACTGCAGGGGACGTCTTTTTAGATAAAGGCGATGAGGTGGCGAATGTGGATTCAACGAAGCAATATGTCTCTTCTCAATTTGCTTTATATCCGATGAATAATTCGAATTATATGGATGTCATTTACCGAGAGGTGGAACGTGCTAAAGAGCGCGGGGTATTCAATGAATCGATGCATTACGCAAGCGGTATTCACGGAGATATTCATGACGTCTTTGCTTTTTATGAGGAGACATTTACACATGCTCGTTCGGAAGAGCATAAACATTTAGTTATGACGGTTTCGATGAGTATTAATAGTCCTTCGCATGGAGGTCAATGATATGTTGAAATCTTGGAAGTTAAAAGAGATTGTATTGATGTCTTTATTTGCAGTCGTGTTTGGGATTGTGTATTTATTGTTCTTGCACGTCGGCAATATTTGGGCAGGATTTATCGGTCCAATCGCGTATGAATGGATTTTTGGTATTTGGTTTATCGTGTCCATTATTTGTATGTATATTATTCGTAAACCTGGTGCCGCTGTCGTTTCCGAAACTATTGCTGCTGCGATTGAGGTTTTGCTAGGTAATGCAGTGGGACCAAGACTAATTCTTTCAGGAATTGTTCAAGGGTTAGGGGCGGAAGCTGTTTTTGCAGCGACCCGCTATAAACGATTTGATCTGTGGGTACTAATGCTTGCAGGGGTTGGTTCTTCCATTTTTAGTTTTGTGTATGGTTACTTTTTAGGTGGATTTTCGGTGTATAGCACTGGTTATGTTGCTTTAATGCTCGGCATTCGCATATTAAGCGGTGCAATGATTGCAGGTATAGGTGGAAAAGCAGTGGCGGACGGACTATTAGCAACAGGTTCTCTTCGTGGGTATGCTATTTCACGCTCGAAAAAGGGTGAGGCTCGTGCATGAGGTTATCCATTTTGACAAAGTGAGTTTTCGTTATCCAGATGAGGAAAAGTGGATACTGGAAGAGCTTTCGTTTACCATTCAGCGCGGGGAACGAGTAGTGATAACTGGTCCAAGTGGTTGCGGCAAAACGACATTACTATATTTGTGCAATCGATTATATCCTGATAATTGCGATGGTATTTTGTTAGGTTCTGTAAAACTTTTTGGGAAAAACAGCTCTTCTTTTATTCCCGGGGAAATAAATCATCGCATTGCAACCGTTTTTCAAGACCCTGATTCTCAATTTTGTATGCAAACAGTCGAGGAAGAGCTTGCATTCACATTGGAAAACTTACATGTAAAGCGGGATGAAATGGAGAATAGGATTCGTGATGTATTGGCACTAACTGATTTAACGGAGTTTCGATATGCAGTTATCCAAAAGCTTTCCGGTGGTCAAAAACAGCGAATTGCTACTGCATGTGCACTTATCATGAAACCGGAAGTTTTGTTATTAGATGAACCGCTTTCTCATTTAGATCCATTCACGGCAAAAAAATATGTAGAGTGGTTAGACGAGTTACAACAAAAATGCGCTATGACGATTGTTGCCATTGAGCATCGACTCGATTTATGGGGAGATTTTTTTGAAAGAAGTATTTCATTGAACAAAAATGAAATGGCTCCTATTTTGATAAAGAGGAAAAGCAGTAAACAGAAAAACGATTCCCTAGTTGTTAATAAACTGCAAGCTAATACCTATTTGCAAGAAACTAGTTTCACATTAAAACGTGGAGAAGTAGCTGTGCTTGCAGGACCAAATGGTAGCGGAAAATCGACTTTGTTGAAAGCGTTATGTGAGCTTATTCCTTCTAGCGGGTCTGTAGAATCTAAGCTATTAGGCTATGTTCCCCAGTCACCTGAGTTTTTATTTCTCACAAAAAATGTGCGAGATGAAGTTGGCTTTGGTGGTGGGGATAATACGGAGGAATTGCTTGCTAGATTGCAGCTACTTCCTATTGCGGACTCTCATCCTTTTGCGGTGAGTCATGGGCAAAAGCGTCGTGTGGCGATTGCTGCAATGCTTTCAGACGGGCGAGAAGTTATTCTAATGGATGAACCGACTTCTGGGCAGGATGCGAAAGCCTTATCGGAGTTATTTCAATTAATTGATGAGCGAGCCCGAGAAGGTACGACATTTTTAATTGTTACACATGATATGGAATTTGCTTACTGTTTGGCGGACTCGATTTTATTGATGAATGATGGACGTTTGACCGGGCAGTTTAACGCCGACATAGTGTGGAGTGATGATCACTTGTTGATGGACCATAATCTGCTCTCTCCAAAAGAGGTGATTCTTCGTGAAAAATGCTTTGCATAGAATGAATCCTTCCGTGAAGTTTTTAGCGATTACTATTTGTATGTTCACTATGGCATTCTTTTTCGATCCTTGGACACCGCTAGTATTTTGGGCAGGTGTACTTGTGCTACAATTCTTCTTTAGTGAAATTAACTGGAAGAGATGGCTGTTGTTCATGCTTCCATTTTTTGTGACGTCTTTCGGTTATTTTTGGACTACACTTGTTTTTGCGGAAGACAGTTCAGGATCTGTTGTATGGTCTATTTGGAATTTGCAAATTACTGAAACACAGTTAAACCATGCATTGTCTCTCAGCTTTCGAGTATTGGCGTTTTCTAGTTTATCTTTATTATTCGCTTTGACAACCAATCCTGTGACGTTCATTTTAAGCTTGATGCAACAATTAAGACTTTCTCCTAAAATTGCGTATGGTGTAATGGTTGGTTATCAGTTTTTGCCTGTCCTGAAAGATGAATTCGTACAAATTGGTCAAGCTCACCGATTAAGAGGTGCGGGAGGGGAGAAAAATACGTTACAGCGACTGCTTGGAGTTCGAAGAATTTTAATACCTATGCTTGCGGGCGCTGTCAGAAAAGCAGAAAGAGCGGCATTTGCAATGGAAGCTAGAGGTTTTACTGGCGAACGAAGAAGCAGTTATTTTCGAGTGATTTCGATGGGGAAATTGGACATAGCGTTAGTTAGTTTATTTTTATTTTTGTTAGTTTTAAGCTGTACGCATATATGGTGGCTTGGTTAATATAGAAGTAGATATTAGCTAAGGGGTGATAAGCGTGTCATTTGTTGCTTTACTTCGCGGCATTAATTTGGGTGCCAAAAACAAAGTGGAGATGAAATCATTGAAGGCGTTGTTTGAAGATTTGGGCTATGAAAATGTGCGAACGTATATACAAACGGGAAATGTGATTTTTGATAATGCCGTTTATGATATTCTGCATCTAGAGCACACGCTTCGCGATACGTACGGCTTTGACATTCCAGTTACTGTTCGTTCAAAAGCAGAGCTAGAAGAGCTACAACAGCATCCGATTTTTTTGAAAGACCAAGTCTATGTTATGTTTTTAGAAAAAGAAATTTCAGATGAACAACAGACATTGCTCGATAGTTTAGTAGACGATGATTTTGTTGTATGGAATCGTCGAAATGTCATCATTAATCTTTCGAATAACTATCATCAGACGAAATTTACGAATGCTTTTTTTGAAAGAAAGCTTGGTATGGCGTCTACCGCTCGGAATCGAAATACGGTGAATAAAATAGTGATGAAAATGTAGATTGTTTCCACCTTTTTTGGGGTGGAAACTTTTTTTGGTTGCTCTGGGCGTTATAGTGGTTGCTTTGGTCTTGATTTGGTTGCTCTTTCTTCTAAATTGATTGTTTTCATAGATTTTTAGTCGCCATTCACCATTTAATGGAAAAGAAAGCTCTCTGTGTATTGATTTTACTTATGTGAATCGATAATTATAATAGATTTTCCAAATGACCCTCTTTAGGTTAAGCTTAAACTAGAACAAAACAAGGGGGATTTATCATGTCATTTATTTTTAAATCAATCGATCATGTTCAACTCGCAGCTCCTAAAGGTTCAGAAACAATCGCTAGAAACTTTTTTAATGGCATATTAGGATTTCAAGAGATTGAAAAGCCTGAGACCTTAAGAAAAAAAGGTGGTGTTTGGTTTGCATTTGCAAATTATCAAATTCACATCGGTATCGAAGAGCCTTTTGCTCCAGCCAAAAAAGCACATCCAACTTTTCACGTTGAAAATTTGGAGTCGCTGAAAAAACATTTAACAGAAAATGAAGTTAGTTACATTGTAGACACTGAATTACCAGGGGCAAACCGGATTTATATTCATGACCCGTTTGGAAATCGCATGGAACTTTTAGAGTGGATTTAATAAGCATATTCCATAGATCCCTACTCCTTCTATTTCTAACTAGAAGGAGTATTTTCAAGTTTTACTTTCTTTCTTATTCTTACTGAACCATTCAAGGAAAAATTTGTTCCAATCCTCAACAATAATTCGAGCGGCCCTCTTCTAAACTTCTTTAAATACAAGAAACTACATACGCTTTGTATAACAAATATGCCCAGTCCAAGTATAATGCTATTTAACATACCTAGTTTTCCAAACAAGCCCAAACCATACCCGTAAAAGACAGATGTACATATGACACTTTGCATAATATAGTTCGTTAGCGAAAGCTTTCCTACACTTTCAAAGGCGAGAAAAACCTTGGAATTAGAGAATGCTACAAATAGAAGGGCAAACAGAGATATGTATCCAACAGATAGAAGCTGGGCACCAACATTTAATAACATTGCAGACCAAGCATTTTCTTGTAGTAAGACACCAGCACTTTTCAACGCAAGACCTATCGGTAAGAGTACTACACCTACTTTATACCATTTTTGTTCCGTTCGTGGTCTAGTAAACAAGTTTGCCTTTGCTGCCGCCATTCCAAAAAGAAATAGTGGAGCCGTTACAAATGGAGCTAAAATGATCACGAAAATCATAAGAAATTCCTCCTCAAATAGAGGTGGCATTTCATTATTTCGATGATAAGAAATCTCTGAATAAGTGCCGTTTGCGTAAATATCATTTGTTTTAGTTATATAAGTGGAAAGTTTTTCTGCTTGTTCCTTCGTTTCTTCCAACACCCCATAGTTCATGGCACTCGTTAAAAGGAATAAAATAGCTCCCCATATGATCAGCGTTTTTACCTTTCTGTTTATGAAAAAAAATAAAAAGAAACCCATTAGTCCATAGAAAAATAAAATGTCGCCTTCCCAAATATACGTGCTATGCAATATACCAAGTACAATAAGTAGCAGGAACCGTCTAACTAAATGCCATCTTTCCCTAACTTCTTTTTTCCTTAAAGATTCCACTAGTTTGATCAGTGAATATCCAAACAAGAATGTAAAAATCGGCATGAAACTGCCTTCTACTACTATTTTTATAAATTTGTATGCTTCTGTGTCTAGATACGACAAAGAGAAGTAAGATATTTCATCTTTTCCCCACATTCCATATTGAAATATAAGCATATTCGCTAGTAGTATCCCGAACAGACTAAGACCTCTTAAGCCGTCTATTAATCTCACTCTTTCCATTTTCAATAAAAACCTCCTAGAATTTCATATCGCTCATTTGTTAGTATAAAATAGGAAGCTTATACCAGAATGAAACATACCTTAAATAAATCTTAAATTTTGGAGTGGATATTGGTGTTAGATACGAAAATTTTAGTCGTGGATGATGAACAAGCTATCGGAGACATGGTAGACATTATTTTAAGAAAAGAAGGTTTTAACCAGATAGATGTATGCTCTAGTTATCAAGCTGCCGAATCACTTATAGCAGAAAATCGATATGATCTTTTTATTTTCGATATTATGCTACCTGATGGTACTGGCCTTGATTTGGCTAAAAATGTACGCATCAAATCAGATGCTCCCATTTTTTTCTTAACTGCAAAGGCTAACGATGCCGACAAACTTCGTGGATTTATGTATGGGGCAGATGATTATATTACAAAACCTTTTAACCCAATGGAACTTGCTGCTCGTGTGAAAGTGCAGATGAGACGATATAAATCATCTTCTCCTTCTTCTATCTCAAGGCAAGTATTTGACTTCGGTCGTTTCCAATTCGATATCTCTGCGGCCGAACTAACAGTTGCCGGGAATACAACGATTTTGACAGGAAAACTCTTTCACTTACTTCAGCTTTTTTGTGAACATCCAGGCCAAATCTTATCCAAAGAACAAATTTATGCTCAAGTTTGGGGTGAAGAGCATTTTATAGACGATAATACAATCATGGTTCATATTCGAAAGCTTCGTGAAAAGATAGAAGTGCAACCCGGGAATCCTAAACTTTTGTTAACTATCCGTGGTATAGGATATAAATTGATAAGTGAGGAGCTTTAAATGGGCTTATCTACAAAAATGACCACTCGTTTTTTAGCCTATTTTTTTGTCTTTTATGCTGTATTGCTTATTGTGTCGATTGGGCTCATTGCCTATTTTATTTATGACGTAATGGAGAACAATAGCTATACAGATATTCGTGAATTAGATGCATTTGAGCTTGAGTCCGATTTTAGAAAGAATCCGAATGGAGCTTATCATTTATCTCAAGATTTAATAGATTCAGCACGAGAAAACAATGGCCTTGTTCAATTGGTCAATAAACACGGGATAGTCCTTGCTAGTTCAGAAAATAACAGTGATTGTTGTCAAAACTACTCTATAGCTGAGTTTGTAAACATGACAAAAACGAAAGAGGCATTTGTGTGGGATCAGGGTAGTGGCTTGTTTATTGTGTTTATTGAAAAACATCCTGCAACTCAGTTACTCGCTCTAATAGTTCAAGAAAATAGTGAAATTTTGTCGGATGACATAAAAAAGAAGCTAGCCGAAGCCGACGCTATTTTTGAAATTTATTCGCCAGAGGGAATGAGAGAACAAGTTGTTTTTGGGCCAACAAAACAAGCACTTAGTGGAATCGAAATACTAGCTAGTTCCCATAATTACGCTGAAAGAAAAGAAGTCGTTGCTTCTAGGGTATTAGATAATGGAACGGTTGCTGTTGTCAGAGTCAATAATGCAAACTATAACCCTTTTGAGCCTGCTTTTATAGATGGAATGAAGAAATTTGGAATAGGTCTTCTTTTATTTCATCTCATTCTTTTTTTCTTCACTATATTATTTTCTTTTTGGATTGGGACACGCTTTGGCCGTCCTGTTTTGTACTTCCTTAAACGTATTGAAAAGTTAGCGAAGCAAGAATTTGAACCTTTAGATGATCGAAAATTAAGGAATCATAAAACAGGTCGTCTTAAGCGTAAATACCGTGTATATGAAAATATTGATCAGTCTCTTTCCGAATTGGCCAATACGTTAGAAGCAAACGAGCGAAAAATTAAACAGACAGAAAAGTTACGGGAGGACTGGATTACTGGTTTATCCCATGACTTAAAGACACCGCTCAGCTCGATTTTCGGTTATTCTACTATGATTGCTTCGGATGAATATGAGTGGTCAGATACAGAAATAAAAGGTTTTGCAAAAACAATGCAAGAAAAATCAACCTACATGAATGCACTAATAGAAGATTTAACTTACACTTATCAATTAAAAAACAATGCGATTACGCTAAATAAAGTAAATGTGAACCTTCTAGAGTTCATAGAGGCATATGTAAAAAATGTTGTTTGGAAGGATTTACAAAAACCGCAAGGAAGTATTAGCGCAAAAGTTTCTATTGATCCTAAACTATTTGCACGAGTGCTTGATAATCTAGTTGGTAATGCAGTTAAACATACACCTGAAGGAACAAAAGTACTACTAGAAGTTGAGCAAAAAGAAGATACCGTTCGATTAACTATTCAAGACGAAGGTCAAGGAATTCCAAAAGAGGAGCTGGAAAACCTGTTTAATCGCTACTATCGTGGGACTAATACAACTACGGAAACTTCGGGTACCGGGCTTGGACTTGCAATAGCAAAACAACTTGTAGAAGCACATGATGGAAATATATTTGTAGAGTCTGATCGAAATGGAACGAAAGTGACGATTACTTTACCATCCAATACCCAAAAGCATATTAAAAAGCTATGTTAAGGGATATTAGATTAATATGATGGAATTATCTTATTTAAACATCGACAAAACAGCCACTCTTTGGTTGTTTTGTCTTTTTTATTAAATGCATAACCTCCCCGTTTCTGTTGCAGTCTACAACAAGAAAAAGCGCTTGTTTCATATGAACCTCTAAAATTTAAGATATATTTAAGATTGGGTTAAGTTGGTTATAAGTTCTCTCTACTATACTACTAAATAGAGAGGTGAAGTTACATGCTATCAATTAGTAACCACGACTACTTACAGCTGCTAAAAAGCATCAAATCAATCTTAGTTATTCAATTCATCCAACTAACTGATCAATTTCAGGGTTTGCTTCCTGACTTCTTTAGTCCTCAATCGGTTAACAGTTATGCAACCATCACTTAAATCTATATTTTTGAAAACCCATAAAGGAGAACTATAAAAATGAAAACAATACTAAGCTTTTTCTTTTACCTTTTAATGACCATTTTCATGTGTTATTTACTATACAATCAAATACCAACATTATTTCAACCATCAGTCGAGTTGATAGAATATTTGTGGTTTGTCATTCGAATTATTGTCGTGATTACCTTTAGTGTAAATATAATGAAGCTCTTAACTTCAACGAATACCAATAATGGAGACATTAATTGAGATATTGATACACACTCAAAGAAGCGCTCAATCGGTCATCCACAAACGATTGAGCGCTTCTTTTTATTACAAATCATCAAACCCATTATCAATCGCATTCACTTTTACGTATTGGCGAGATTTTTGCTCAAAGAAATCTGTTTTTGTGCCGTCTATATTGTCTGCATAGGCACGTATCCATTTCATCGGATTTTCTACGTATTCCGGATATATTTCATTCAGGCCAATAAGACGCAGCATTTTATTTGCTCGGTATTTAATATAGCCCTGCATATCATCTAGATCGATTCCTTCAATATCCTTCAATACATAATTAGACCATTCAATCTCTAAATCCACGGATTCCTTAAATTGATCGTAAACCCAACTTATCATTTTTTCATTATTAAGCTCTGGATTTTCCGATAACGTAGCTCTGAACAATTCGGAGATAAAGCGACCATGCTCCAGTTCATCCCGGTTGATGTAGCTGATCATGGTAGATGTACCAACCATCTTGTTGTAACGGGCTAAGTTGTAGAAAAATGCGAACCCTGAATAGAAAAATAAGCCCTCTAATAGTGTTGTATACGTTAATGTTTTGACCATATTTTCTGTTGTAGGGTTTTCCACAAATTCATTATAGTATTTAATGATATTTTCATTTCGTTTCAACAAAATAGCATCTGTTCTTCCAAAATCAAATGATTTATTTTGCTCATCTAGCGACACAACGGAAGACAAGACGTATGAATAACTTTCATTATGAACCGCTTCCTGTTGCGCAATTACCGCCATAATTGACTGGACAGATGGGTCTGTTGCATAAAGAGATATTAACAAGGCCGTTCTTGTTTGCGGTGCATCGAGTGTGGCAAGTAACCCGATCACTTTCAAATAAGCTTCTTGCTCTGCTTTTGTTAAATTAGGGAATTGTTTTACATCGCTCGACATATTGATTTCGTCTGCTTGCCAGTAGTTTCCTAGTAATCGCTTATATATTTTATACCAATGTGGATAGGCGATATCGTTCCAATTTAATATCCCACTCGATTTGCCGTTAAAAATTCCTGTCGATTTATTAGGATTTCTAGGTTCTAATGTTTTTGCTTTTTCCATGTTTTAAAACTCCTTCTATCCAGTTAGTTACTATTTTTTCTTGGCTACCTCTTGGAGATTGCTCTATTTTTAAACCTTCATATGTACTGTTATAAAATTTTCTTAACTTATCAACAGCTCCGCAAAATAAATCATTTCCACCAAATTGGGTATCCCCAGAACCAAATACATATACATTGTCCGGTTTGTAACCAATTTCGCGTACAAAATCTTTCATTTCGTCTGGTGTGCTGCCTCTATCCCATGTAAACGTTCCGAAAAATAATTTATCGTATGTGGATAGGTCCGGCACAACGCCGAAACCTATCATATACATATCCACAATGTATCCACTTGCCACAAGTTGTTCCTTTATTAACTCCGCTACTTCTTCCGTGTTTCCGCTATAGCTTAAAAAACAAATGATTGCTCTCATTAGCTTGAGCAAGAATCACAATCGACTAATTCAACAGAAGTCGAGCGTACATAATAAGTCGTTTTGAGTCCACTATTCCAAGCGTCTAAGTGTAAATCTAATAATTCTTTAGCTTTGATCGTGTTTTGCACGTATAAGTTTAGCGAAACTCCTTGGTCGATATGGCGTTGACGCGCTGCATTTTGTTTTAGTGTCCAATGTTGATCTATGAAATAAGCTGATTTATAAAACCATGTTGTCTCTGAATTCAAATCTGGCACTGTTACTGGAATTTTATAATCCTTTTTCTCTTCCGAATAGAATTTTTGGAAAATCGGATCGATGCTCGCCGTGCTTCCAGCTAGAATAGATGTCGATGAGTTCGGTGCAACTGCCATTAAATAGCCGTTTCGGATTCCGTTTGTAGCTATATCTTCGCGCAATTCATTCCACTCTTCGTTTTCGTACCCTCGTTTTTCAAAGTAAGCTCCCGTTTGCCAATCTGACCCTTCAAATAAAGGATATGCCCCTTTTTCTTTCGCAAGTTTACTAGATGCTTGAATCGTTAAAAAAGCGACTCTTTCGTATAATTTATCCGCAAACTCTACCGCTTCCTCGGATTCCCAGCGAATGCTATTTAAAGCAAGTAAATGATGCCATCCAAATGTTCCAAGACCAATTCCGCGATATCTTGCATTTGTGCGCTCCGCTTGAGGAACCGGAATCATATTCAAGTCGATTACATTGTCGAGCATACGCACTTGGATGTTGATTAAGCGTTCCAAAACATTTGCTGGGACTGCTCGTCCAAGATTTATAGAGGACAAATTACATACAACAAAATCACCTGCTTTTCGACGTGTTACGATAACATCGTCCTCTAATTGAATCGATTCAAACGATGTAGCGCTTTGGTTTTGGAAAATTTCTGTACATAAATTACTGCTATAAACCATACCTGCATGCTTGTTCGGATTACTGCGATTCACTTCATCACGATAAAACATAAACGGTACACCTGTTTCTAGTTGAGAACGCATAATACGTTTCATCAGGTCGATTGCAGGAACCGTTTCACGAGATAAACGACTGTCATTTACACACTCCATGTATTTTTCTCGGAATGATCCTTCTCCACGTTTCTCATCATAAAAGTCTTCTAGTGAGTATCCCTTTAGTTGGCGTACTTCATGTGGGTCAAATAAATGCCACTCCTGTCGAGCATCTACCTTTTCCATAAATAAATCTGGTAAGCATACACCCGTGAAAATATCATGTGCACGAAGTCGATCATCTCCATTGTTCAAGCGTAAGTCTAGAAACGTGAAAATGTCTTTATGCCAAACGTCCAAGTAAACAGCAATTGCACCCTGACGCTGTCCGAGCTGATCCACGCTTACTGCTGTGTTATTTAATTGTTTAATCCAAGGAAGTACTCCGCTGGATGCTCCTACAAATCCCCGAATCGACGAACCGCGGCTACGAACCTTGCCCATATACACGCCAATTCCACCACCGAATTTGGATAGTGTCGCAACGTCTGTGTTGCTGTCATATATTCCTTGCAAACTATCATCTACCGTATCGATAAAGCAGCTGGAAAGCTGTCCGTGAGGCTTTCCGGCATTCGACAGAGTTGGTGTTGCTACAGTCATATATAAATTACTCATTGCCCAGTAAGATTCTTTTATTTTTGCAAGACGATTTTCTTTCTCGTCTTTCATCAATGTCATTGCAATCATCATCCAACGCTCTTGTGGAAGCTCTACGATAGAATTATCAAAGTCTTTTGCAACGTATCGATCTAGCAATGTTTTTAAAGCAATATAAGTGAATAAATAATCACGCTCTGGAACTATAATTTCAGCTAATTGTTGCAGTTCTTCTTGTGAATAAGCTTCAGCTATACGTTTGTCATATAGCCCTTTTGCAACTAAAGCTTGTACATTGCTTGCGAATTTTTTATACACTTCCTCTGAAGTCGTCTTTCTAGTTACCGCTATTCTTTCATAGACGTCTGCTAAATAGATGCGGGCTGCTACATATGTCCAATACGTTTCTTGCTCATCTAAAAAGCTTAATGCTTCTAGCGACATCGACTTAGCCCATGCGGATGTCGTCCCTTCTGGATGTTTCGCTGTCCATTTTTCATGTACTCTCACTAGTGGAGCAATGTTTGCTTCTCCAAATTCCTTTATTAATTGGTGTAATAGCTCTTGTTTTGTTGTGTTGGATATCGTCGTCATATTTTTTCCTCCTTAGTTAATCGGTACGCACACTGTGGGGACACAAAAAAGCGATGTCTCAAGCCTCTTCGGCTGAGTCATCGCTCATAATTTAAAAGTAGGAAACAATAGGACAATCCCCATCCGAATGATTGAGAAAGAGTCCTTCGCCTCCACCTCTCAACCCCCGAAGAAAGTGTTGCTTCATACGAGAATCAGGCAGGTCTACTGGCTCGTGTTTCATCCTTCTGTCTTCCTTCCCACGATTGCTCGCAGTGGTTATTTCAACAGTCGTCCACACTTACAGTTGCGGGGACAGCTTCGGTATTGAACCGAATTCCCTTTTAAACCATAATGGTACCTAATTTTCGTTCACATACTATATATTGTGTTTTTATTACTTATATAGCCTAACATATTGTGTTTAAACCTGTACAGTGAAAAAAATAATCACAACTAAAGAATCATTTTAACAGTTATTTGACCAAATAAAAAGATGGACACCCGTAAAATGTCCACCTCTTCTCATTACATGAATACAATAACCGCTAGCACTGCGGCTAACACAAGACGATAAATGGCAAATGGCATTAATTTTATCCGTGAAATTAGTTTTAAGAAAAACTTGATGGAAATTAGCGCGAATACAAATGCACTGATAAACCCTACTGCATAAAAGCCCATATCATTCATATTAATATGTTCCCAGTTTTTCAAAACAGATACTAAACTTGCCCCGGCCATAATTGGCACAGCCATGATGAAAGTAAAATCGGCTGCTGTTTTATGACTCATTCCGAATAATACACCACCTGAAATCGTTGCACCTGAGCGGGAAAAACCTGGCCATAATGATAGACATTGAACCAATCCCACTTTAAATGCCTGTGCATATGTAATTTGGTCCAGACTAACGATTTTCGGTTTTTTCGGTCCAAACTTATCTGCAATAATCATTAAAATAGATCCAGCTACAAGACTATATATAACTGTTTTTACACCAAATAGATTATCATCAATAAAATCTTTAAGCGCGAATCCTAAAATAACAGCAGGCAGCATACCAACAATCACATGTAGCAAGTTGAACTGTTTGCTCGACTCTTCGCTATCTATTTTATACAATCCTACTAAACTAAATAGTCGCTTCCACATAACAACAACTACTGCTAAAATGGAGCCCAATTGTACAACAATTTTAAACGTATTTGCTGAATACATCCCTAAAAATTCTTCCGTTTTTAACCACATATCATCCACAATAATCATATGACCTGTAGAGGAAACTGGTGCGAATTCTGTCATACCTTCCACAAAACCTAATATTAATGCTCTTAATAATTCTAGAAATTCCATAAGATCTCCTTAGTCACGTTTTTTAAAATACCAAATAAGAAATGCGATACCTACAACTGCTAAAATTGCATATACAATATTGGAGTAAATATCCATATACCCTACTATTTCATCCCAATTCTCCCCGACTGCTGCTCCAACCGAAACTAAAACCGTATTCCAAATAAGCGTTCCAAGCGTCGTGAACAACAAAAATAAGCTAAACTTCATATTCGACATACCAGCAGGAATCGATATTAAGCTTCTAACAAGCGGAACTAATCTTCCAAAAAACACTGCCCACACACCATACTTGTCGAACCAAGCATCTGCCTTATGAATGTCTTTAATCGTCAACCTTAAAAACTTTCCATATTTCTGCACTATTTTCTCTAAACGCTCTACATCTAAAAGTGTACCTATCCAATATAAAATGGCTGCTCCACTAACCGATCCAGCCGTTGACGCCACAATCATACCAAATTTGGTCATCAATGTTGTCGTCGTCATAAATCCTCCAAGCGTTAAAATTACTTCTGAAGGAATTGGTGGGAAAATATTTTCTACTAATATTAGTAAAAATACACCCAGGTATCCAAACTGGTTCATCCAGTCTGCAATCCATGCTTCCATTATACTCCCACGTCCTCTAACTTAATGTTTACTGACCATAGCTCCGATTGACTACCTAAACGAATAGGCGGACCCCAAAAACCAAAGCCAGATGATACGATTGCATGCAAGCTTCCTTTTTGTTTATAGCCATAATCTAATTCAAATAATTTCCGAGTAAACAGATGGTTCGGCCACATTTGACCGCGATGAGTATGCCCAGATACATGAAAATCAGTGCCCTCTTTTTCGGGAATCACTAAATTCGAAGGTGTATGATCCATCACAAACCACGGAAGATTATGTACTTTTGGGGCTAAATCTGAAAGCTGCTTTCTTTCTTTATTCGTTAAATCTTCTCTACCAGTTAAATAGAACGAATCCGCTACTACAATTGTTTCATCTAGCAACATTTTTACATTAGATGCTTCCATTTCTTCTACTAAGAGTGGAATTTTCTTGCCATAGTATTCATGATTTCCAAGTACCCCATAATTACCATACGTAGAAGTAAGCTGTTTCATCACTTCGGACATCCCTTTTTTCACAAACCAGATAGGATCGTCATCAACTAAATCGCCAACTAATAATACTACATCTGGGCGCTCTTCGTTGGACTTTTTCACAAAACGTTGTAAATGCGCCTTATTGGATAATAAACCAAGATGGAAATCAGATGCAACCACCACTTTTAAAGTGGTCAACTTTGCATCCCTTTTGGGCAACGTAATGGAAAGCTCGCGAACTACAGGCGTATATGCATTGTACGTTCCAATAATTATACTCATTACAAATAAAAAGAAAACAATCGAGCCTATGACTATAAGTTGATCTGGCATAATCCATGTCGCAATTGTTGCTATTGGAAAAAGGATTATCCCGTACTGCATAATAATCATCCAGTAAGAGCCTATTATATGAAACACCCGGAATCGATGATCAATTCTCGCAATCAATAATGCATATGCCATAACTGTCCATCCACTAAAGAAAATCCATCTATTCACAGAAAGAAAAGCATCCAACCATATGAAGACACACCAACCCAAATAAAACACAATGGCGGAATAAACGAGGATTGCTGTTGTAATAGCGCTGATTTTCTTCATGATTCGCTCTCCAATTTTTATATTTTTCATTAGTATATCAGATTCTTTCCTATAACTAATAAGCCTCTAGACCGATACGAAAATCATTTCTAAGCCCGTTTGGATAAGTTTGTGGAATTGGTAAGCTATAACTACAAACGAGAGGAGGAACACTCACATGAAAAAATTTGGTTTATTAGTACTTGGTATTACTGCAGGAATCGTAGCTCTTACCAACTTAGGTTCCCTATTAGGATTAGGTGTGTCAGCGTTAATCGTATTTGCGGGGATGCACTTCTACTTAAAAAGTGAATCTACTTTCTTAAAAATCTTTTGGGCAAGCGTCGGTATTCTTGGATTAATCTCTGCAGTAGTAAACGTGCCTGGTTTCTTCGGAATTTTGGCAATCGTAGGTGTCTGGTACGTAGTGAAAAAATGGAACAACGAACCTGTAAGCTTTTCCAAATCAGCAGTAAAGTCAGATGACCCATTTGTCAATTTCGAAAAACAATGGAACGAACTTTCAAAATAAGGAGGAAACAAACATGACATCATTATGGAATCGATTCAAATATTCAGTAGAGGCAGATTTACACAAGCTATTTGATAAAAAAGAAGAAAAAAACCCAATCGCAATGCTTAACCAATACATCCGTGAAGCAGAGAAACAAACAGAGCAAACCGGAAAATGGTTAGAACGCCAAGAACAATTAAAACAACAACTTGAAAAAGAACTTGAAGAAACTACTCAGATGGTAGAAAAACGTTCACGTCAAGTGGAGCTTGCAACCGCTAGCGGCGAAGAGGATTTAGTTGCTTTTGCACAAGCAGAAGTAGATGCTTATAGCGAAAGAACTGCTGTATTAAAAAACAGTATTTTACAAACAACAGAAGAACTTTTCGGGTTAGAACGTAAATACGAAGAGATGAAGCACAAAATAAAAGACATGAAGGTCCGTCAATTACAATTAATGGGCAAAGAAAATGTCACTCGTGCCCATCACCAAATGGATCGCGTGCTACAACCAGAACAAAAAGAAAAAAACTTCGGCACATTCCAAGAGATGGAACAATATATTGAACGCTTAGGACAAAAGATTGAAAAAGAACATGAAGTAACTTCAATGGAACAACGTTTAGTAATCTTAGAAAAAAACGCACAAACTAAACAAGAAATTGTGTAAACTATAGATAATGATCGGGGGAGAAGTAATCTTCTCCTCTCTTTATATCTCATTACGAACAATAAGATATGTACTTAACGTTTTAAGACCGTATCTTATTGTTTGTAAAAAAGGAGGGAAACTGTATGAAGGAAAACCAAACGAACAAGCTTGCATTCATTCTCATCTGTTTTGTTTTTCTTATGTTCATTGAGGCTACAGTTTTTGGAAACGGTAGTATTGTATTAGCCCTTCTTGGCATTGGGATGATTTACTTCAGCCTTCGTAAACAACGCCGCTTTTTATTTTGGACTGGAGTTATCTTTATGCTTATGGCTGTTTTCTCCATGTGGAGTTTGCGACTTTTATTAATGGCCATTATGTTGTATATCCTTTATAAGCTTTGGAAAAATGAACCGATACGTAATGTGGTTCGTCCATTCGGTAACGTATATGAAGAAACGCCGAATAGTATCATACAAAATAAGTTATTTTCAGCTCAGACGACCCCTTTCCAAGCGTATGAATGGCAGGACGTCCATGTGCAAGGTTTTTACGGGGAGCATATGATTGATGTGACGGAAACAGTTTTACCGAAAGGCACTTCTTTTATTTCCATTCGTCAAACACTTGGAAAAGTAGTTATTTATGTTCCATATGAAATTCCTGTGCGCCTCCATTATGCAACCATTATTGGAGAAGCGAATATTTTTGGACGCGGCGCTCAGCGCTTATGGAACCAATCAATCGTATTAAAGGATGGTTATTTGAATGATGTGACATATGCTTCCGAGTTAGTAATCACTGTATCTACATGGATCGGGGATATCGAGGTGATTCGCAAATGAAGATATTTCTAGGGCAAGGATTTTCTATTTTTCTTACTTTATTGGCACTGGCAGCTCTTCTTTTATATGCCGTTTGGGGCTGGCCAAATGATTTCATGTGGTGGTCTTTACTAGAAAACACGTATGCGCAAATACCTTTAGGAGTGTGGATTATTGTTGTTTTAGCATTTATAAGTTTTAGTTTTTCCTTGAACACACTCCAAAAGGTTCGGGATCAAGAAAAAAAGATTGAAACAGGCTTACGACCTCTGTTAGAGGCAGAAACTCCTGTACCGAAAAAGAAAAAGTATGTGTATTCCAAGCGCCTACAGGTTACAGCTAACCAATTGGAACAACTCATCTTAACGCAACGAAAAACATTACAACGAATCACAAATGAAAAAGCAGAAGCACAAGATAAGCTTATTCAAGAACGAATCATTCAAGAAAGACAAAGACTAGCAAGAGAGTTACATGATTCGGTTTCACAGCAATTGTTCGCCGCATCGATGCTTCTTTCTACAATGGTGGAAATAGAAGAATCGAAGCATGGTGAAGCACCCAAAACATTAATGCAAACCGAAAAAATCGTACAGCAAGCCCAGCTAGAAATGCGTGCTCTTTTGCTTCACCTTCGCCCAGCGGCTCTGCATGATAAAACGTTGAAAGAAGGATTAGAAGAATTACTAGTTGAGCTGCAACAAAAAGTATTTTTCACCATACGTTATCGACTAGAAGAGGTTTCATTGCCTAAAGGCGCCGAGGATCATTTATTCCGCATTGCGCAAGAAACACTTTCTAATACATTACGACATGCAAATGCAACAGAAGTGGATATTCTCTTCGTCGAACGAGACAATCTTGCCATCTTCCGCGTACAAGATAATGGCGTTGGCTTTGAAATAACGGAAGGGAAAAACGGCTCATATGGACTGCAAAACGTAAAAGAACGAGCAGTAGAAATTGGGGCGACTTGTAAAGTAGTATCGGTTCCTTCTCAAGGCACAATTGTTGAAGTGAAGTTACCAATAGAAAAGAAAAGCGAAGGAAGCAAGATTAACCTCGATAAGCAGCGAGCAATTCCTGAGAATGTAACGTCGGATACTAGAAAAAAGGAGATAGAAAATGATTCGAATATTATTAGCGGATGATCACGAAATGGTCCGAATTGGCGTATCTGCTTATTTACAAGCACAGCCTGATATGGATGTTGTGGCGGAAGCAGTAAACGGGCAAGAAGCGGTAGAAATGGCTTTACAGCATAAACCAGATATTATTTTAATGGATATGGTCATGCCCATTATGAATGGTGCCGAAGCGACACGCGAAATCGTACAAAAATGGCCCGAAGCAAAAGTAATGATTGTCACAAGCTTCATCGATGACGACAAAGTATATCCCGCCCTTGAAGCCGGAGCAATCAGTTATTTGTTGAAAACTTCCAAGGCTTCTCATATTGCGGATTCTATTCGTAAAACCTTAAGTGGCAATGCCGTTTTAGAACCTGAAGTAACAAATAAAATGATGAAGCGCATGCGCCAAGGTTCTGAACATGCATTGCATGAGGAATTAACGGATCGAGAACTCGAAGTGTTGCTATTAATGGCGGAAGGTAAAACAAACCAGGACATAGCAGACACCCTTTTTATCGCATTAAAAACAGCCAAAACGCATGTCAGCAATATTTTATCGAAACTAGAAGTAAGTGACCGAACGCAGGCCGTTATTTATGCGTTTGAACATAAGCTGGTAACACCGAAAAAATAACCTATAAAGGGGATTTATCATATGCTAATGAAAAGATGAAGTAAAGGATGTTAGCATACATGATACCTGAAGATCCAAACGATGAATTACCACCTAACCTTGGCTTGACCGTCGGGTTTATAGCGTCTGTCATTCTTTCGATTGGATATGTTGTAGATACGATCGGAACAGGCATTGCGTTATATGAAGCAAATCGAGATTATAAGGCAGCTGAGCGTGCAGCACAGGATCAGCAACAAGAAATCTCAGACATACAAAATAAGCTCGATCAATTGTTAGGTCAAATGGAAGAGTTAAAGAAAGAACAAGATGGATCTAGAAACCGTTATAGACATAAAAGAGGATGACCTTATTGATAGGGAGTTCTCTTTTTTGTATATTTGTTAGCTTTTAGTCGGCGAAACCAATCTTCTACCTCTTTATCTGTTTGAAAACGAGACACTTTTTGCTCATAAGCACTAAATTTTGTTAGAAATTCAGGTTTCATTTGTTCTTCGAAGTATTTATTCCATCGGAACATTCGACGAAATATAGAGAATGTCGGTCTATAATTCGCTTTCTCTATTCGCAGCAACTGGCGGATATATCTTTTAGTAATTCTTTGTATGCGTTTTGCTGAAGCGAGATCTAAAAAAATTATTTGATCAGCCTCTTCCAAGCCTGGATCTGTCCAATCTATATGAACCCCTTCCATCACCCAACTATCGATTGTAATTGCGTCCTGTAGCAACTGGTTACGGACTTCTATATCATTTCGAACATCCCCTGTCGGATGCCTTGTCCATACGAAATTATCTGTTTCAAAATGCGGAATTTGAAGCTTTTTTGACACTTCACGAGCAAGCGTTGTTTTACCGCTACCAACCGAGCCGACGATATAAATCTTCATTTGCATATCTCCTTTTTACTAAGTATCTCAAAATGGAAATGGAAGGTACTAGTATAGCTTGTAAATTTCTTAATAAAGTGCTAATTTCTATACTATAAACACTACAATAAAGGAGGCTATTTTATCGATACACACCGTGATTTGCCAAGAATCGTCCCCCTCTACCAACGTTTGCTTCTTCGCCTACCTAAAGATCAAAATCTCTAGCTGGAAATAGACAAAAAGATTAGGTCCGCTACAGCGGGATATAAAGGGGAATGTTATGTCGACAACTTTCTAAAACAAGTAACTTATCCTAAACACTTCGCCATTCTAAAAGACCTCCATATCCCATTAAATGAAAATAACTATTTACAACTTGATACGCTCATACTAACCAGAAAATATATTGCCATTTTAGAAATTAAAAACATTCGTGGCAAGATATCTTTCCAAAAAAATCCGGATCAACTTATTCGTGAAGCCGATGGAATTACTACTCCTTTCAAGTGTCCCGAACAGCAGCTAAAAAGACAAGTAAAAAACTTACAAACCCTTCTACAAACAGCTAAAATAAATATCCCGATCAAGAATCTAATCGTGCTTGCCTATTCAAAAACCCATGTTGTACTCCCCCCTAAGTACACTAAAATTGTAATGGGCTGTGATATAGCCAATCATGTGGACGACTATAATCAGCTTCCAGATGCCATCTCAACAGTTAAATTCCAACAATTACTGAATTTTTTTATATCCCAATCTCGTGATTTTGTCCCTAAGCCTTTAGCACAAACTTATACACTATCGCTCTCTCACATTAAGACAGGCCTACTTTGTCCAAACTGCGCGATAAAAATCAAAAATAGAAATAAATGTCCGATTTGCAAAACTCCCAAAACACTCATGCAAAAACAAGCCATTGAAGACTGGTTTTACCTTGTCAAAGATACTATTTCCAATCACGAATGTATGTATTTTCTTGAACTGAAAGACAAGTATGCAGCAAGCTACTTGTTAAGAAAACTCGATCTACAACCAATGAACCAATTCAAATCCAGATATTATGTCTTACGAAAACCTAAAATATCCTTTGTAAATAAAGGCGACCCGTTGTAAAAACGGTCGTCTTTTTGCTTGCTCGGCTAACTAGGATGGAGTGACTGGACATAATTCCCTTTTACAACTAAACTCGCAGTTTTTACAACTAAATCCTCCAAAATTACAACTAAAGCTTCTGGTTTTACAACTAACTTGGCTCCTCCACTTGAAAGCCCTCAATTTGAAGGCTAAAACAAGTCTATTAGCTGGTTATAATTCCCTTTTCCAACTAAACTCGTAGTTTTTAAAACTAAATCCTCCGAAATTACAACTAAAGCTTCTGGTTTTACAACTAACTTGGCTCCTTCCACTGGAAAGTCCTCAATTTGAAGTTAAAACAAGACAATCAGCTGGTTATAATTCCCTTTTAAAACTAAACTCGTAGTTTTTACAACTAAATCCTCCAAAATTACAACTAAGCCTGCCACTTTTACAGCTAACTATTCCACCCCTCCATTTCCTCACGCCAAAAAACGGGAAATCCGCCATTGGATTCCCCGTTTTTAGTTAAATCACTTCAATTTTCACTGTCACTTTGAATAAATCTCCGTCTACTTCCATTCGCAAACTGCCTCCGTGTAAATCCACGATAGACTGAGCTATCGCTAGGCCTAAACCAGATCCGTCTGTATGGCGCGATGTGTCTGCTCGTTTGAATCGCTCGGTTAATTCATTTACGTCATTGCCTAATTCATATTTCGCTATATTTTTGATAACAAAAACGGCTTCTCCGTCCAGTTGATCCAAATTGATATATACTCTTGTATTTGGGAGTGCGTATTTCAATGTGTTGATGATTAAATTATCCAGCACTCGCCACCATTTTTGTCCATCGACATACGCCATGATTGGTTTTGTGCCGATAGCTACACGATATTCTAGACCGGATTTATCAATGTCTTCTTGGTGTTCGGCAATGGCCTGTTGCAATAATTGGGTTAAATCGACTTTCCTTTTATCTAACTCCATATTGCCGGTTGCCATTTTCGACACTTCGAATAGGTCTTCAATTAGTGTTTTCAAACGCATTGATTTTTTATCCAAAATTGCAATATAGGATGCTCGCTCTTCATCTGTAATGCTTGGATTTTTTAATAAGTCCGTATAGGTGATAATGGATGTTAACGGTGTTCGCAAATCATGGCTTACATTGGTGATTAGCTCTGTTTTTAATCGCTCACTTTTTGCTTGCTCGGAATGAGAAGATTTTATTAGACTACGTATTTCATTCAACTGGGCGGCATGCTCTGCAATTTGTGATTTTCCTTTTACTTCAATTTCATGGCCAGTGACGCCTTTTGCCATTTCCTCTGTTTTCACAAAGATACGGTTTAAGTACGCCGTTCTCGACATTAAAACAACGAGTACTGGAATCCCTATCAATAAAGTCGCTGGTATCCACACGATCAATGCTACCGGTATCATAAGGACAAGTAATGTTCCAACGCCCCAGAAGAATATGATGATTAGCATAAGCAACGTTTGAAGCCCGATAGATTGCTTCAAGAAAAACCCTTGTAATGATTGTCCCCAGCTATAAGTAAGGCTCTTTTTCCAATCTACTGTGCCAAAGCCTGCACGCATCCACTTCCATTGATATAACGTTATCGCCGTAAAAATTACTGCAAAAATAAATGTGATTATTTGCATGTCATAGTCTCTATATAATAGGAAATCTTCTAAAATCACAATAGTAATACTTGCTGTCAAAATACTAATGAGGAAGAATGCTAATTTTACATCAATCGGCAACTGGCGATATTTTTCTTCCCTGCTCTTATCTCGAAATGTTTCGCTATTTTTTCTCCACAATAGAGTAAATGCGACTGCAGCTAAAATCCCTGCTACGACTACCCCATAAAACATACGTTGGTTTGTTAAAAAGTTTTTATATTCATTAGCTCTATGCCCGCTCAAAATACTAGCTTCCGGAACAGTAATCGTTCCTTCGAAGCGTGCAAATGGATTTCCCATTGTGTCAGTGACTAGCCCGTTTTCATTTACTTGTTGATAAACAGTGCGCTTTCTTAAATAGCCGTATTTACTAGAATATTCTTTTTAAATGCATTTTTCGCGCTTATTTCTCCGTTTGTAAAACGCTCTCCTGTTTCGACATTTTTTAAGTCATATATAAAGTCCTCTTGCTGACTTAATAAATCATTTTTTGCATGTTCGACAGCTTTGTAATAGCTATCTACTTCTGCTTCTTTTTCTGCTCGGATCTTTTTTTCTACATAGCTGTCATCTGTGAAGTTTTTCGTGATATCTGCTAGCTTTTTATCACGCTCTGCAAGTAAAGCAGCGTCCGGTGTTTCCACGGTTGTTGTTTCTTCGGTTGCCGCATCTGTAGCTGTTTCTGTTGTGACTTCCCCTGTCTCACTTTGATATTGATTTCTAATCGAATCTAATTGGCTTTGCAAGTCGCCATATCGATAGCGATATTCTTCAATTTCCTCAGGCGTTACCGTAATCTTTTTCTTTACTTCTTCTTTATCTGGCGGTGCTAACACTAATGGAACAATGGATTCCTCAAATTCATCGAACTGCCATTCAAAGTCATCGCTATCGAAATAGCTTGTACCGATAAATTGTCGCCCTTGCCCGATTAGTGTAAATAGACCTAATACGGTGATTACCGCCAATGCGCTAAGTAAAATATTTCTTCCGATCGCATGCTTCATCCTGTAACGCCTCCTCTCATGTTTTGGATAATTTGTACAAAGCTTTCTTTAATTTCGATTAGTGGCATCCAGTTAGCTAGACAGTAGGTTAGACAAATGATGCCGCACGCAATTGCTAAAACTGACAACAGTAAACTCCATTTACTTGTCGATTTTATAGCCAACGCCCCACACCACCTTCACATATCTTGGATTTTTCGGATCCGCTTCTATTTTTTCGCGTATTTTTCGGATATGTACTGCGACGATGTTCTCCGCGTTGTAGGCGGGTTCGTGCCAGACTCGCTCATATATTTCATTGATCGAGAACACTCGCCCTGCGTTCACCATCAGAAGCTCTGTAATTTTAAATTCGATAGGCGTTAGTTTTACTGGTTCACCTTCTACTGTCAGCTCTTTTGCTTCTTTGTTTAACACAAGTCCATCGACTTCAATAATTGCTTGCTGTCCTTGATACGTACCGAGCTTTGTATATCGTCGAAGTTGCGATTTCACGCGTGCCACTAGTTCCATTGGGTGGAAAGGTTTTGTCACGTAATCATCTGCTCCAACCGATAATCCATGAATTTTATCCGAATCCTCTGCCTTCGCACTAAGCATAATAATGGGGATATTTCTTTGCTCTCTTATTTTAAACGTTGCTGCAATGCCATCCATTTTTGGCATCATAATATCTAGTACAATGACATGTACTTCGTTTTCTTCTATTAGTTGCAATGCTTCTAGTCCATCTGCAGCTTTCAATACGTTATAGCCTTCATTTTTTAAGTAAATTTCGATACCGTCTCGAATATCCTGGTCATCGTCTGTCACTAAAACTGTAAACTGTGTCATTTGCTTACCTCCAATCTTTTCTTTCTTATGTTTCTTATTGTACCGTTCATTTCTTAACATTTCAGAAGGATAATTATGAAGAATTTCTTAAGAAATAAATATGTAACTTTCCAGAGAGTAAACAGTCTAATCCTATAAAGGAGTGATTCCATGAAAAAACTTATTTGGGGAGTATGTTCGATTTTCATCATTTTGCTCCTAGCAGGCTGTGGAACAAGTAATGGAGATCCTACTACAGGTGGAGACCCACAACCGCAGGAAGACAAAACTATTTCGACAAAATTAGAAGTGAATGAGGATGGCAATGCTTCCTTTACGATTAAAAATGAAACAGAAGTCGAAAAGAGCTTAACATATCCAAGTGGACAGGAAATTGAATATCAGCTTTTAGACAATGAAAATAATATCGTTTATACGTATTCAGCCAATAAAACATTTACGTTAATGCTACAAGAAAAAATATTAAAACCAAGTGAAGAATTAGTCATTCCACTTGAGCTACAAACAGAGCTAGCAGAAGTACCCGCCGGTTCCTATACACTCATCGCGTGGTCTACTTCTGATGAACTAAGTGAACAAAAAGAAGAGGTAGCTTATGAGTGGGCTGGAAATAAAGAGCCTGAAAGCACTGTAACAACAGAAAAAGTTACTGTCTACCAAGCGGATGCAAATGCAGAATATGTAGAGCCATATGATATAACCATTGATCCTTCAGGTGATGTAGTCCGTCAAATTTTTGAAGAAATAATGGTGCTTGATGTGGGATTAATTGATTATCGTTTCGAGAATAATAACACGAAACTCATATTAAATATGGACAGCGGATTAAATAATGTTCAAGGTAGTGCCGGGGAGCACATGTTTATCGGGACAATTGTACATTCCTTTTTTGATAACTTTCCCGATTTAGAGGAAATATATTTTGAAAGGGAAGGCAAATCACCTGTTACACTTGCTCATCTAGTTGTGACAGAGCCTTTTACACGAGACCAAGTCTATACTGATTCTCCCAACTAAAAAATACTCTTTTATAACCATAGTCCACAAGGCATTAAACGTATACACTTAGCTTAAATAGCAAAGTAAAATTATTTTAACAAGGTGGGCTATACATGACAAATCCTGAAAAAACGAATTTACCTCCTAAAACATGTTCAGTTGAACGACTAATCACGAAAGAATCCGATATAGAATTGGTATTGCAAGGGAAGAAAACTGCTACTCGACGTAATGGACGCTATGCAGATGTAGGGGAAGTAATGGACCTTAATGGTCAGTCTTTCGTTATTGACGCCGTCTATATTCAAACTCTTGGTGAGTTGACGGATGCGCATGCACAGCAAGAAGGGTTCGAATCAGTAGAAGACTATAAACAATCCATCCTTTCTTATCATCCGGGTATGCCATGGTTACCTCAAATGACTGTGTGGGTTCATGAATTCAGTCCAGTAAAGGCTTAGTCACCAATTAAACCACCTGCCATAAATGGTTGGTGGTTTGTTTTACGTCTATTCGTTCATAATAGTATCGTTACATCCACGATTTCATCTAGTTGTATGGTGAATGAGTTGAAAACGTCTTCCATTTCAATTGTTCTTCTGTTTATATCCACCCAAGTTACCTTTCCTAGGTGAGTATGGAAAGCTCCGTTTCTCCAGGTTTTTACTTCTACTTCTACATTTCGTTTCATCGCTAATTGAATATTTTCTTGAATGATATCTAAATCCCATTCATCTAGATCTGGACGAGGAGCCTTCTTTTGTTCTTCCATGTATTCTCTAAGAAGTTTAACGTGTTCTGGCAGCATCATTGCAACCCACTTTTTGCTTCCTCGATCCCTTACTTTTGATAAATCTAGACTATCCATTGCTTTATCAAAATCCACCTAGATCACCTTGCTTTCTTTTGGACTAACAGGAGCGATTGCTAATACGTTCGTTATAAGAAATGTTCGTTTTGCCTTCTTTTTAAAGCAATATGCTTGAAAAGAGCTATCCTGCACCTTGAGTATTTTAACTCTTCTCCTGCTAATTTCTTTCGATTTAGATAGGTATATTAATTCCACATGCTGTCCTCGATTGAAATATTTCTCTAATAGAATACGCACAAACGTTCCCTCCTTTTTAATTAGTATATGAAACGTATGTTCTTTTTACAACAAGAAAATGTTGCTAATTGCATTTTATTTCACCTGTCATTCGCTCCGTTGTTTTCCGAAGCTTACTCACAAGAGTCGAGCGGACGCTTCTCCAAACAAAGTAAACTTCTAGTCCACCACAAGTTAAAAAATAATTGTTTCCTAAATCCTAAAAAGCCCTATCCTCACTGTTAAAAGAAGGATAGGGCTCTCATATACAAGGTTATTCTTCATTCATGCCGATGCAACGTTCGCATTCGTAAAGGGATGACTCTACTTTTTCATGAATTTCACATCCACATTCACGACAATGCTTTGTATTTGCCTCTTGAGTAGTTGTTTTCATGCAAATCACCTCCTATAATTTTTCATAGCCTGGTAATGTGAGAAATTCAACAAATTCTTGTTCACTTATTAAGGAAAGGAAAAGCTCGACTGCTTCGTTGTATCGTCCATTTGCATAGTTTTCGCTGCCAAATGCTTTTTCCAGCTTATCTAGTTCTTCTTGCAAAGTTTGACGTACCAAGCTATCCGTAACTTTACGACCATCTTCTAGTTTTCCTTCTGGATGACGAATCCATTGCCATACTTGCGTTCGAGAAATTTCAGCGGTAGCAGCGTCTTCCATTAAATGATTGATCGGTGCAGCTCCGTTTCCACGTAACCATGAGGCAATATATTGAACCCCTACACTACAATTTAAACGCAAGCCTTCTGCTGTAATGGAGCCTTGCGGGACTTCCAGTAAATCTCTAGCTGCCACTAGCACATCTTCTCGTTTACGATGAATCTGATTAGGCGTAGGCATATGTTCATCAAATTCTCCTAATGCTACAGGGACTAGACCAGGATGTGCTACCCATGTTCCATCATGCCCATCGGTTGCTTCTCTACGTTTGTCTTCTCGGACTTTTGCAAATGCTGCTTCATTTGCTGCTTCGTCCCCTCTAATCGGTATTTGAGCTGCCATCCCACCGATCGCCGGTGCATTTCTACGATGACATGTTTGAACGCAAAGTTGTGTATACGCTCGCATAAATGGCGAGGTCATCGTCACTTGACTACGATCCGGTAAAATTACATCTGGTTGATTGCGAAGACGTTTAATATAACTGAAAATATAATCCCAACGTCCACAGTTTAGACCAGCTGAATGATCGCGCAGCTCATATAAAATTTCATCCATTTCAAAAGCAGCCATTATTGTTTCGATTAATACAGTTGCCTTAATCGTCCCATTTGGAACACCTAATTGCTTTTGGGCAAAAACGAAAATGTCATTCCATAATCTTGCTTCAAAATGACTCTCGAGCTTTGGCAAATAAAAATAAGGACCAGTTCCGCGTGCTAATAATTCCTTCACATTATGGAAAAAATACAATCCGAAATCGAAGAAGCCACCTGCAATCTGCTCCCCATCAATAAGCACATGTTTCTCAAGCAAATGGAGACCTCTAGGACGAACCATTAAAACAGCTGTATGTTCTTTTAAGTTATATTCTTTTCCATTTTCTTGTTTAAAAGAAATCGTTTTTCGAACGGCGTCACGCATATTCACTTGGCCTTCTATCATATTTTCCCAAGTCGGTGAAGTAGCATCCTCGAAACAAGCCATAAATGTTTTTGCGCCGGAATTTAGAGCGTTTATAACCATTTTACGATTGACTGGACCTGTAATTTCTACTCGGCGGTCTTTTAAATCCTCTGGAAGTGGAGTAATTGTCCAGTCCCCTTCTCGAATGGCCTTTGTTTCTTGTAAGAAATCTAATGTTCCTCCATTATCTAACTGTTTTTGTCGTTCTTCCCTCGTTTCTAGAAGCTCTTTTCTTCTTTCATTAAACAAGCGATGAATGGATGCTATGAAATCTAATGCTTCTGGTGTTAAAATTTCTCTACTTGCATCTGTTTCTTTTCCAACTATTTCAATCCTTTTAGCGGTTGTTTGTTTCATTTATCAATAACCCTCCATCCCCATGATTGATTATATAAATTGTGCTACCTCCGTAGAACCTTTCATCGCTGTTGTAGAGGAAGTTCCTCCTGAGATTACTTGTGAAATTTCATCAAAGTAGCCGGTACCTACCTCACGTTGATGTTTCGTCGCTGTGTATCCTTTTGCTTCATTCATAAATTCTGCTTGTTGTAGCTTCGAATAAGCAACCATTCCGTTAGTTTTGTAGTCATGCGCTAGCTCGAACATACTATGGTTTAATGCATGGAACCCTGCAAGTGTAACAAACTGGAATTTGTATCCCATTTTCCCTAACTCCACTTGGTATTTTGCAATCGTTTCATCGTCTAGGTTTGCTTTCCAGTTGAATGAAGGGGAACAGTTATATGCAAGTAATTTCCCAGGAAATTGTGCATGAATTGCGTCAGCAAACTGTTTAGCTTCATCTAGACTTGGATGAGACGTTTCGCACCATATAAGATCCGCATAAGGTGCATATGCTAAGCCACGTGCAATTGCTTGCTCAATGCCCGGTTTAGTACGGAAAAATCCTTCTGGTGTTCTTTCACCAGTGATAAATTCTGCATCTCTTGGGTCAATATCGCTTGTGACCATATCCGCTGCGTCTGCATCTGTGCGTGCGATTAATACAGTTGGAACACCCGACACGTCTGCCGCTAAACGAGCAGCAATTAAATTACGAATCGCATTTTGTGTAGGTAGCAATACTTTTCCACCGAGATGTCCACATTTCTTTTCAGACGCTAACTGATCTTCTAGGTGAACACCTGCTGCTCCAGCTTCAATCATGCCTTTCATTAGCTCAAATACATTTAATGGTCCACCAAATCCAGCTTCAGCATCTGCAACAATCGGCGCAAACCAATCGAAATGATCTTCTCGTCCTTCTGCTTGATCAATTTGATCTGCGCGTTGTAATGCTTGGTTAATACGTTTTACAACCGCTGGCACACTGTTTGCCGGATATAGGCTTTGGTCTGGATACATTTGTCCGGAAAGGTTCGCATCTGCTGCAACTTGCCAGCCACTTAAGTAAATAGCTTGAAGTCCTGCTTTTACTTGTTGTACTGCTTGATTTCCTGTGAGGGCTCCAAGCGCATTAATAAAATCTTCCTTGTGTAAAGAATTCCATAAACGCTCTGCACCTTTGCGAGCTAGTGTATGTTCGATTTGTAAGGAACCACGCAGCTTAATCACTTCTTCCGGTGAGTAAGGGCGTTCAATCCCCTTCCAGCGATTCTCTTGATCCCACTCCGTACGCAATTGTTCGATTTGTTCCTGTCTAGTTAACATATTCAGCATCCTCTCTTCATTTAATTTATTAAACTGTTAAAAACGTTACTTTTATACTGTTCCATAACAGTTCGTTTTCTTGTAATCTACTATATAACAATTATCAGAATTTTGCATAGACTTTTCGATAAACGACTATTTTTTAAGGATGAAATGTAAATAAGACGGATGAACAATGAATTTTTATACAGGAGGGAAATGGATGGAAATATCGAAAGATCAACTAAAGAAGTATGCAGGATTATTGGAAGATTGGATTCCAAAAGGGGCCTCAATCGCTATCGCAGTACGGGGAGAGTATGTTTATTACGTAGCAGGTAGTCAAGATTTGCAGCTCCAAAAAGGGCAGAAGGTTAAGGAAGGAAGTATTGCAGAAATAGTGATGCAAACCTGTTGTAGAACAGAAGGAGTAGTGGAAGATAAAATTCTAAACGTTCCTTACTATGGTATTGCCTATCCAATCGATATTCTAGGAGAATCCGGGGCACTGGTTGTTATATTGCCTCCCAACTATTCACTAGTCCACCAACCCCCCTATCGTTTTTTAACCGGTAAACAAGAAGAAGAATGGCGACCGATACCAATCGAAAAAATTGCCTATATGGAAAGTCTTCAGAAAAAAACATGGTTTTACGCGGGTAAAGAGCCTTACAAAACGAACATCCCACTGAAAGAACTACAACAACGACTACCCGAATCCTTTTTACGCATTCACCGCTCCTATATTGTAAATGTTTCTTTTATCGATTCAATCATACGAGATTTTTCATCTAATTTACTAGTACTACTCCAAGATGGCACAGAACTTCCAGTAAGTCAGACATATACGGCAGATATTCGAAATGCCTTAGGGTTTTGAGGCGAAAGAGCTATCTCAACCGGAGATAACTCTTTATTACTTTAACTATTAACAGGTAGTTGCTTCGCCGATCTACTACCAACTGTCAGAACAACAATACTTCCAAGCAACAGCAAAATACCGATCCATGACGTTGTACTCAATACTTCACCTACAATGAAAACCCCTAACAAAGCGGCGGTCGTCGGTTCCGCAAGCGACAATGTTAAAGCAGAGGAAGAGGGAATTTTATTCAATCCTCTTCCATATAACACATATGCCACACTCGTCGTTGCAAGCCCTAAGTAAAAGATGATTCCTACATTTCCCCCGTTCTGTAGCCAGCTAACATCATACAAAAACCAAATGGTAATAAGAAAACAGCGCTAAGCGAAAATGTCATTGCCACCGCAGGAATCGCTTCTTCCTTTTGTAAAAGTGATTTACTAGACATCGTATATATCGCAAATCCAATACCTGCAATAAGCGAATACATGACCCCAACTGGATTGATCGTAATTTCCCCTTTATTCATAAACAAAAAAATGCATCCTAGTAACGCAAAAGCGGTGGAAATCCCCCAAATTTTTGATGGTCTTAATTTAAAAAATAACCACTCGATTAAACCTGAAAATACAGGTGCACTTCCGATAGCGACAACGCTCGCAATTGCCACTCCTGTCAATTTAACAGACGAAAAAAACAATAATTGAAAAAGCGATATACAAATCGCTGCATAGATCGTTTCTTTCCAAGGCCAACTCTTAAACTTAATTTTCTTTAGAAGAATCATCGCAATTAACAATGAAAAACCGCCGACCGCTGAACGTCCTGCACTAATAACGAAAGGATGGGCATTTTCTGGCAAAAATGTTTGCGCCGTCCCCGTTGTCCCCCATAAAACTGCTCCAAGTAATACGAATATGTATGGTATTATAGACAAAGCCATCACCCCTCTTGAAAAATCTCATTTCACTTTCCATATAGCACATATTGAGATAGTAACTATCGTATCTTATACTTATATAGATAGGAGGCATTCCCCATGTATATGACAGTAGAAGAGACTGCGAATTATTTATCTATGCCTATTGAACAAGTGAAACGTTATATAGCTGACAAAAAGATTCGTGCAATCTTCGATGGAGAAGATTATTACGTGAATAGCGCGCAATTCCAAACACATTTGGAGCAAGTAGAAGAGTTAAAACGCCAAATTGATGAATGGCGAAATACGCCCATTCCAGATGATATTGATGTAAAAGACGAGGATTAACATTTAAATGCATATCAAAAATGACTTCGACGCAAATTGCCGAAGTCATTTTTTGTATTAGATCGTAATAAAAAATCCTGCACGTTTTCCAATAATTTCTGCGTAGTCTTCTACCATGACACTTGCAGTTGGATACATTCCCGCTCCCGGTCCTACTAATGTCAGTGTGCCGATATAATTTGTATCTAATGATACAGCGTTGTTTACTCCCTCTATCGCATATAAAGGATGATCCGGACCTACAAGTTGCGGTCCAACCGATGCAAACAGCTCTCCATTTTCGTCTTGTTCGATTTCTGCAACATGGCGATAACGAAGTCCTTCTTGTTTTGCTTTTCTAACATCCTCTAGTGAAATTTCATCAATTCCAACTACGTTTACATCGCTCCAGTTTGGCTGTTTACCAAAAGCAAGCGCACTTAAAATCATCAGTTTACGGAATGCATCTTGACCCGAGACGTCATTATATGGATCTGCTTCTGCATATCCTAGAAGCTGTGCTTCTTTTAAAGCCTCTTCAAACTGGCATTCATCTAAACGCATTTGCGTTAAGATGTAATTCGACGTTCCATTTAAAATCCCCTGAATTTTCTTCACTGAATTGACTTGAAGTAAATTTTTCAATGTTTTAATAACCGGAACTCCACCAGCTGTAGTTGCTTCGTACCCGACAAATACACCACGTGATTTAGCACGCTCTTGTAGGGGAATGCTGTATTTGGAGAACATCACTTTATTTGCCGTAACAACATGACATCCCTTATCGATTGCTCTACATAAATAGCTATACGCTGGTTCTTCATTGACGATCGCTTCAAAAACTACTTGTAAACCTGGAATATTAATAATGTCCTCGAAGTTATCTGTCACTAGCACACCAGGTGTTGCTATTCTTTCTTTTGCTAAGTTATTGACAAGAATAGCGCTAATTTCAATATCCAATCCTAGCGATTTTTTTAAGTCTTCTTTTTTTTCATTGACAATATGATAGATCCCTTGGCCGACTGTTCCAAAACCTAAGATTGCTGCTTTTATTTTCGCCATACTTTCTCCTCCAACTAAATCTGCACAATTGAGCTTTTTACATATTGTAGACTATTTTAGCCCAATTAACAACAAAATTCTATCTAGAGAGGACATTTGTTTTTTCCACAAGTACTTTATCCAAAGCATTTTGTAAGTCCTCTACCGCCTCTAACCCAACAGACAAGCGGATTAGATCCTCTGTAACACCTGTTTTCACTAAATCTTCTGGTGTTAGCTGTTGATGTGTTGTAGATGCTGGGTGAATAATTAATGATTTTGCATCTCCAACATTTGCTACATGCGACCAAATTTCAATATTATCAATAATACGTCGCCCTGCTTCTTTTCCACCTTTTACACCGAAGTTTAAAATAGAGCCGAAGCCGTTTTGCAAATACTTTTTCGCCAGTTCATGAGAAGGATGGTCTTCCAATCCTAAGTAGTTCACCCATTCTACGCCTTCATGATTCACTAAGAACTCTGCAATTTTTTGTGCGTTCTCATTGTGCTTAGGTACTCGTAGATGTAGGGTTTCTAACCCTTGTAAAAAAGAAAAAGCGGCTTCTGGGCTTAATGAAGGACCGAAATCACGTAAAAGCTGCACACGTAATTTAATCGCAAAAGCAACGTTCGGTACATCGATGCCATAACGTAACCCATGGTATGTTACGTCCGGCTCTGTAAACCCAGGGAACTTATCAGAATTCCAGTCGAAGTTTCCTCCGTCTACTACAATTCCACCAATCGTTGTTCCATGTCCACCAATCCATTTCGTAGCTGAATGGATCACAACATGAGCCCCATGCTTAATCGGGTTCGTTCCATATGGAGTCGCAAATGTGTTATCTATTAAAAGCGGGACTCCTACTTCATTCGCGATAGCTGCCACTTTTTCTATATCTAGTATGTTTAAGCTTGGGTTTCCAATCGTTTCCGCAAAGAAGCCTTTTGTTTTATCCGACACTGCTGCTCGGAAGCTTTCCGGATTATTGGCATCAACGAATTTTACCGTAATGCCGTAACGGGGCAATGTATGTGCGAATAAATTAAATGTACCGCCGTATAAGTTTTCTGCTGCAATTATTTCGTCCCCTGCTCCCGCAATATTCAAAATCGAGAACGCAATGGCTGCCATACCCGAAGATACTGCAACTGCTGCTGTTCCACCTTCAAGAAGTGCAACTCGTTGTTCAAAAACATCGACAGTCGGATTCATAATACGAGAGTAAATATTACCCGTTTCTTTTAATGCAAAAAGATTTTGTGCATGCTCCGTATCGCGAAACACGTAAGAAGTCGTTTTGTGAATAGGTACCGCTCGAGAACCTGTTACTGGATCTGGTTGCTGACCGCCATGCAAAAGAACTGTTTCTTTTTGAAGATTTGTCATTTTGAATTCCTCCTAGAAAATAGTTTAGATGGACGCATTGGGAAACGGAGAAAGATTTTTAGGACAAACAAAAACCCCACTTCGATTAAGAAGAGGGGTGCAGTTTCGCATGTTCCTCCTCTTATCTTCCAAATTCACATAAATGAATTTGTAGGAATTAGCACCTTTCCGAGTTTAGAACTCGGTGGTTGCCGGGCATCGCAGGGCCTATTCCCTCCGCCACTCTTGATAAGAGTATTTGATTTAGTTTTCCATCTTGATACAAAGTATAAGATTCTATGAATCTGTTCGTCAAGTGTTTTTCTAAAAGATTCTGAAACTTCTTTGATAGTTGAACGTTTAATGTATTGTAGTTATTAGACTCGGAGGTGATATGATGGCAGTTTGGATTTTGACTATATTAATTATTAGCTACCTAATCGGAGCAATCCACGGTTCGAAAGTTGCGCAAATTATTAGTGGTGTCAACATAAAGAAAGAAGGGCTTAAAAACTCTGGTGCTTCCAATGCGGCAATTGTCCTAGGGATGAAGTATGGTATTCTAGTTGCTCTAATTGATATTTTAAAAGGTGTTCTCGTTATTATCGGCATTCGCTTTTGCCTATTGCAATACGGTACTTTTTCAACTGTGGAACAGGATTTATTGCTCTATTTAGCTGGGGCTGCTGTTATTTTAGGACATAATTTCCCGGTTTATACTGGATTTAAAGGTGGAAAAGGGACTGCTTCAATTATTGGTATTTTATTTGCTATTTATTGGCCAATTGGACTTATCGGACTTTTATTATTAATAGGTACGACTTTTTTAACGGACTTTTTATTGATTGGTGTATTTGTATTTTATGCAGTATTTATCGTTGCTTCCATTTGGTTTGCAGAAGGAGTGGCACCTATTGCTATTGCTGGGTTTTTATTTATCATGGCTGTTGTTTTACATATCGAAAATTTTCGTCGTCTAGTCCGTAAAGAAGAACCAAGAATATCCGCCTTCTTGAAGAAAAAGAAGCCGTCCGTATGAATGCAATGAAGAAAAAAATGAGGTGGATCGTGCTTATTCCTTTACTAGTAGTTGTTTCAGGCGGATTTGGTATGTGGATGGTGACAAATAAATGGCTAGATGACGGGCTAGAGCCAAAAGCAGATGGATCCAATGAATACGCCATCGTGCTTGGCGCAAAAGTGAAGAAAGGAAATGTCCCTTCCCTTTCACTTCATTACCGTTTGGAAGCGGCGCTAGCATATGCTATAGAGCATCCCCATGTGAACCTTGTTGTATCTGGCGGACAAGGTCCCGATGAAGATATCGAGGAAGCGATCGTTATGAAAAATTTTCTTTTGGAAAATGGGGTAGCCGAAGAGCGAATTATCGTGGAAAAACAGTCAACCTCTACTTATGAAAACTTAAAGTTTTCGCAGGAGCTACTGCCAGAAGAGGTGGATTCAGTAACAATTATTACAAGTGATTATCATTTACACCGGGCGAAAATGCTTGCTAGTAAGCTCGGTTGGAATACAGATGTTGTGGCTGCGGAAACGCCGGAAGTGGTGGAGGCAAAAGTGCGGTTGCGTGAAAGAGCTGCGCTTTTGAAGACTTATATTGTTGGGAAATAACTCCGGGCTTCTAGACGGAGTTTTTTGCTCATATCCGAAACTATTAATTTCAAATTATATAAAGTATCATTGATTTTGAAGGTGAAGACTAAAAATTTTCACTTTTCTTTTTTTAGAATTTGACGTTGACCTCTCTCTTATCAGGTAAAACAAATAATAAGGAGTGACAAGTGTGAAATCACAAATTATCCAAGCTTTCGGAGAACCATCTGTATTTCAGTATAAGGAGATTTCAAAACCTGAGCTACAACCTGGACATGTACTGATCCAAGTTAAGGCTACAAGTGCAAATCCTATTGATACGAAAGTCCGAGCTGGTGCAGTTCCAACCGTTGCCCCGGAGTTTCCAGCAGTATTACACGGAGATGTGGCTGGTTTGGTATGTGGAGTCGGTGAAGGAGTGACCGATTTTAAGATTGGTGATGAAGTATTTGGATGCGCAGGCGGATTTAAAGGAACGTCTGGCGGTGCTCTTGCAGAGTTTTTGCTGGCAGATGCTGACTTACTCGCCCATAAACCGAAGAACTTGACGATGGAAGAAGCCGCGGCTTTACCACTGGTTTCCATTACCGCTTGGGAAGCATTATTTAATCGGGCAAAGCTTGTATCTGGACAAGATGTCTTAATTCACGGAGCTACTGGAGGCGTGGGGCACATCGCCATTCAACTAGCCAAATGGGCAGGAGCAACAGTCTATACAACTGCTTCTTCAAAAGAAAAGCTGGAGATTGGCACTCGCCTTGGTGCAGATGTAACGATTAATTATCGAGAAGAAAGCGTGAACGACTATGTACAAAAATATACAAACGGGAAAGGGTTTGACCTCGTCTTTGACACTGTGGGAGGTGAAAACCTTGATCGTTCATTCGAAGCGGCAGCACTACATGGAACAGTAACAGCCATTGCTGCTCGTTCGACTCATGACCTCTCCTCTATGCATTCGAAGGGACTTTCTCTCCATATTACTTTTATGTTGTTGAAAATATTAAATGAAGATATGCATAAACATAATGGGGAAATTTTGAAGAAGGTTGCTAAGGTAGTGGAGGAAGGGAAGCTGCGCCCACTTTTAGATCCCAAAGTTTTTACATTTGATGAAGTCTCCGAAGCTCATGAGTATTTGGAGTCAGGTAAGGCAATAGGAAAAATTGTTTTGAAAAATGATTGGTAATATCACTGTAAACCTGAAAAAAGCTTCCGTTATTCGGAAGCTTTTTTTGTATGATACCCCTTCTCCCCATATGGCTGCAATTTATCCATCCACTGGTCTAACAGCTTTTCTAGTTCTTTCTTTTCGTTCATAAATTGATTTTCTGGAATTTTTAATACTTCTACTCGCTCAATTTCAAATGCTGCCTTTCCATATTCGTTCCACTCTTCTTGGAGCTCTTTATTTGTGTGCATACCATTTTCAAGTGTGAATTGCGTTCCGTTAAGTGTTTTAAAGTTACGGGTTGATGCGACAAACTTTTTTCCGTTTTGATTGTTTGTAATTGTGTAAATGCCGCTTTCTATCTTTACTTCTTTATAAGCTTGTTTCAATTCTTTTTTTCTTTCCATTTTAACCAATCCTTTTCTACTAATTTTTAACCCAGTATTCACTACCATCGTCTTTGCGGTCTAAAAATCCATATTCGATTAAATAACGTCTTAAAGTAACGAAGTCTGCATATACATTTTTGAGTACTTCATTTATCTCTTTTTCGCTATATGTCTTTTCTTGTTCAAATCGCTTGATGATAACGCGCAGTGTTGCTAGCTTTTGCTTTTCTTTTTTCGGAAATTTTACTAATGGCCCATTAACGCCTTTAAGGAAAAATTTCTTTTCCACTTCTTCTTGTTCTTCTTTCGTTATGTTGTAACGATCGTCAACCATTGTCGCATTTTTATGAAGTGGTAAAAACGCTGGTGCATGGTCGTCTTTTTCCTTTAGTAGTTCCATCAGTGTTAAGAAAATTTTCGCTTGTCGCTCTTTTTCTTTTAAAACAAAGCGATGGTTTCTTATAGTCGAACTGCTACCTATATTTAGTTCAGTTTGAATTTCTGCATCGCTTTTCCCTTCATAAAATAATCGTAGTAAGCTATTTTGGTGATCCGTTAAACCAGTTAATTTTTTGTTTAAACCAATGAGGTACTGAAACATAGACCCATGCTCTTGTTCCAGATGTAGCTTCATAAATCGCTCTGCTTCCAATAAAACAGACTGATAAGGATAAATAATACCCTTTTCTACTTTTGTACCACAAACCAAACAAGCAAAAGCTTCTTTTTCATCTATATATCCCGCTTTCAATTGTTCTATGTTAGCATTCCATAATAATTCGTTGTTTTCCATAAAACAAACACTTCCATTCATTGTTTATAAATTCATAAACATTTTATACTATCGTCTATAAAATATCAAGTTGTAAATAGTTGTTGCAATATATCAGAAAATATTGAACAATAAAATAGAAAACGTTTCGGATTTCGAAGAAGCGACCGGGAGGAGAATAGCATTGGTTACATTTAAAGACTACGAATACAAAAGACCAAATTTAGAAGAAGACAAGGTAAAGTTTAGTGAGGCTTTAGCAAAATTTAAAGAAGCTACTACTATGGAAGAGCAAAGTAAAGCAATTGAAACACTAAACACATTGCGTAACGACTTTTCGACTCAAGCCAATTTGGTGTACATTCGAGCATCTATTGATACAAACGATGAGTATTATCAAAAAGAACGGGATTATTTTGATGAAATCAGTCCTGAAGTAGATGAACTGGTTACGGAATACTATAAAGCACTTGTAGCTTCACCATTCCGTCAAGAGCTAGAAAACAAATGGGGCAGCCAATTATTTGATCTAGCTGATTTTCAAATTAAAGCATTTTCTTCTGAAGTGATTTCGCTTTTGCAAAAGGAAAACAAACTATCTTCCGATTACTCTAAGCTAGTTGCTTCCGCGCAAGTAGAGTTTAACGGAGAGACATTAACACTTGCACAGCTTGGGCCTTACTCTGAATCGACAGACCGAGATGTGCGTAAAAAAGCGACAGAAGCTAGATTCGGTTTCTTCCAAGAGCATGAAGAAAAATTTGACGATATATATGATCAACTCGTAAAAGTTCGTCATGAAATTGCTACAAAGTTAGGTTATAAAAACTTTGTGGAACTTGGATATGTACGTATGAATCGTATCGACTACAATGCCGAAATGGTGAAAAAGTTCCGTGACCAAGTACGTGATTATATTGTTCCTTTGGCATCTAAACTATATGAACGCCAAGCAAAACGCATTGGTGTGGAGCAAATGAAGTTTTACGATGAATCACTCAACTTCTTAACAGGAAACGCTACTCCACAAGGTTCTCCAGAGTGGATTGTAGAGAACGGGAAGAAAATGTATGAGGAGCTTTCTCCTGAAACTGCAGAGTTCTTCCAATTCATGATTGATCGTGATTTGATGGATTTAGTTGCGAAGAAAGGGAAAGAATCTGGAGGATACTGTACGTTTATCGATGACTATGAATCTCCATTTATTTTCTCTAACTTTAACGGAACTTCGGGTGATATAGATGTATTAACACATGAAGCAGGTCATGCTTTCCAAGTGTATACGAGCCGTAACATTGGTATTCCAGAATACATTTGGCCAACATATGAGTCTTGTGAAATTCACTCGATGAGTATGGAGTTTTTCACATGGCCTTGGATGGAATTGTTCTTTAAAGAGCAAACGGATAAATATAAATTTGCACATTTAAGCAGTGGACTTCTGTTCTTACCTTATGGAGTTGCAGTAGATGAATTCCAGCACGCTGTATATGAAAATCCAGAAATGACTCCAGCAGAGAGAAAAGCTGCTTGGAAAAAAATTGAGGAAATCTATTTACCGCATCGTGATTATGATAGCAATAGTTATTTAGAAGCCGGTGCTTTCTGGCAACGTCAAGGTCATATTTACGCTAGTCCGTTTTATTATATCGACTACACATTAGCGCAAATTTGTGCATTCCAGTTCTGGAAGCGTTCAAGAGAAGATCATGAGGCTGCATGGAAAGATTACTTACATCTATGTCAGTTAGGAGGTTCGAAATCTTTCACTAAATTAGTAGCGGAAGCGAATTTAATCTCTCCATTTGAGGATGGTTGTGTGGAATCGGTTGTTGGCACGATTGAAGAATATTTAAATAGTGTGGATGACTCTGCATTATAATAATTGTACAAAGGAGTGTACATGTTGAATCCAGCTGGTTTTTGGGCTCGATTTGCTGCAAGTTTATTAGATGGGTTAATCATTGGAATACCTTTAACTTTTATTAGTTTCTTAATAGTTGGGAACTGGAATGAATCTCCTGTTACAAGTGTTGGTAATATCCTTTACACCCTTATCGTCCCAGTTCTATGGACCGGATATACAGTAGGCAAGAAAATCTTAGGCATTCGAATCGCAAAATTGGATGGTACGAAACTTGGCTATGGAACGATGCTCTTGCGCGTTCTTGTAGGGGGTCTCATATATGCCTTCACGTTTGGAATTGCCCTAGTTGTCAGTGCGTTTATGGTAGGAATCCGTGAAGATAAACGAGCAATTCATGATTTCATCGCTGGAACGTATGTAACATATGATCGACCGGAAGAAATACTCGAAGAAAAAGAACAGTTTTGAAGCAAAGGCTATCGAAATGATGCAATTTCGGTAGCCTTTTCGTGTGGAATTTAGGCTTAGTTGGAAAAATGGAGAGTTTAGTTGGAAAAATTGAAGACTTAGTTGGAATTGTAATTTGCTGGATCAATTATTACCAATCCCCAGCCACTAGTAATAATTCCGAAAGTCGAAAGAATCTGTTAAAATAGAAGTATGCGTTTTAATTTGAAAGGGGATCTCATTTCATGAAAGAAACATTAATCGAGCGTTTAACTCGTTATGCAAAAATAGACACACAATCAGACGCAGCAAGCACTACTTGCCCTTCAACGGAAGGTCAATGGGATTTGCTACATGTATTAGAGAAAGAACTTGCGGAAATTGGCTTAGAAGAAATTACTTTAGATGAAAACGGCTATTTATTTGCTACATTGCCTGCTAATACGGATAAAGATATACCGACAATCGGGTTTTTGGCACATGTAGATACGGCTACAGATTACACTGGAAAAAATGTAAACCCACAGCGTATTGATAGCTATGATGGAAAAGATATCAAGTTAAATGAATCAACAGTGATGTCTGTGAAAGACTTCCCAGAGCTTCAGAACTATGTTGGACATACACTTTTAACAACAGATGGTACAACGCTTTTAGGTGCAGATGATAAAGCAGGAATTTCCATTATTATGACGGCAATGGAATTCTTCGTTCAAAACCCAGATGTGAAACACGGGAAAATCCGTGTTGCCTTTAATCCAGATGAAGAAATCGGTCGTGGACCACATAAATTTGATGTAGAAAAATTCGGTGCGAAATTCGCATATACAATGGACGGCGGTCCGCTTGGTGAATTACAATACGAAAGCTTCAACGCTGCTGGTGCGCATGTCATAACAAATGGGACTAGTGTGCATCCTGGCTCTGCAAAAGACAAAATGATCAATTCCATTACAATCGCTACGAAATTTCAATCACATATGCCAGTAGACGCTGTTCCTGAAAAAACAGAAGGCTATGAAGGATTTATCCACTTGATGAATTTCAATGGGGATGTAGAAAAAACAGAGCTTAGCTATATTATCCGCGATCATGATCGTGAAAAATTTGAAGCGAAAAAGCAATTATTCTTAGACACTGCTGAAAAAATCAAAGCAGAATATGGAGAAAATGCTATTTCCATTAAACTAGAAGATCAATACTACAATATGGGTGAGAAAATTACACCTGTAATGGAAATTGTAGACGTCGCTAGAGATGTAATGGTTGGACTAAATATCGAACCATTAATCATACCAGTTCGAGGCGGCACAGACGGTTCTCAGCTTTCTTACATGGGTATGCCGACGCCTAACATATTTACTGGCGGAGAAAACTATCATGGTAAATATGAATATGTTTCAGTAGACGTTATGGAGAAATCTACAGAAGTTGTTAAAGGAATTATTCAAGCTTTTGAAAAACAATCATAAGTAGGTGAATGCATGCGGGAAATATTACTGGGGGTTCTTGCCTCTTTGTTTTTTGCGGTAACGTTTATTCTTAATCGTTCGATGGAAGTATCAGGAGGAAGCTGGCTTTGGAGCTCCTCCCTTCGCTTCTTCTTTATGTTGCCTTTTCTTTTTATCATAGTTTCTTATCGAAAAGGGTTGGCTATTACGTTCCAAGAGCTAAGATCCGCTCCTGCTCCGTGGCTTATATGGAGTTTTGTGGGCTTTGTCTTGTTTTATGCACCACTTACATTTGCAGCCGGCTATGGACCGGGCTGGTTAATCTCCGGAATGTGGCAATTTACAATTGTTGCAGGTGTGCTTCTCGCTCCATTTTTCTCGGTGAAAATTAAGGATCGTATGATTAAACAAAAAATTCCAGTAATTTCGCTACTAATCTCATTTGTCATATTGATAGGTATTATTCTTATTCAAATTCCAAATACAAGCTCTCTTTCTATGAGTGCTATTTTTTAGGTATATTGCCTGTAATAGTGGCGGCGTTTGCCTACCCACTAGGTAATCGTAAAATGATGGAGCATTTAGATGGTAAACTGGATACCTTTCAACGCGTGCTTGGAATGACGATTGCTTCCCTCCCCGCTTGGATCGTACTTGTAGTATTCGCGCTATTTACAGTCGGACTCCCTTCTACGAGTCAGGTCGTACAATCGTTAATAGTCGCTGTTAGTTCTGGCGTTGTCGCTACTACTCTATTTTTTATGGCAACGGATCGTGTCCGCAACCACCAAGGAAAGCTTGCCGCTGTAGAAGCAACTCAGTCGACAGAAATATTATTTGTAATTGCCGGGGAAATGATCATTCTCCACATTCCATTGCCTACACCAATTGCATTAGTAGGACTTGGTATTATTATTTTAGGTATGTTTTTACATAGCTATTATACAAAGATCTTAAATACTAGAGCAGCGGCATTAACTTCAAATAGGACTGATAAAAAAGTACATGGTTTTGAGTAAACATCCTCAAAACCATGTACTTTTTTACACTATATATTCTCCAAGAGCCCTTTCGACACTATTTACAAAATCGCCTCCCGCTCCCCAATCAAAGCGAAAAATAGCACCTGACCCCGCTCCTGCAGATGCAGCATGTACTTTTGTTTGGTTCTCTAAATTATCAATCGTAATAGTTAATGAAGCCCGATTGCTTGTACGCATATAATATTTCTCTAATACACATACTACAATTTGATGTTCACCTACAACTCGTTCGTACACATCTATAATCGTGCCAGAAATACTGCCTTGCACGATATGTTGTTGCAAAATATCTAGCGCAGCTTTCGGTTCTAGCGAAACATAAAAGTCGCGTATATCCATTGGAATACCCCCATTTCCTCTTATACTTACTTTTACGTTTAAAATAGAAAATAGTTTCTAAGTATGGAAGTAAACAAAAAATGTTCCGTAGAGTGTTTTCTCTAGGAACATTTTTCCAACGAACATGGAAGTAAAGGCCCTTGTTGAAGGGTCCTGCTTTCAAACATATGCTTTCTATGAAGAGAACCGATTACACAGAAAGCTAATAGTCTCATATGTTTTTTATTATACGAATATTGTTATTTTAATCAAATATTTTCCATTTGAATTATAAAAAATTTCTTATGTTTATTTCATTACAGGTTGAAATAAAGTCGATACTCCTGATTGGATAGCTGCTTCACTTACTGCCTTTGCAACAGCGTCTACAACCTGTTTATTAAACGGATCTGGAATAATATAATCCTCTCTAATCTCATGCTCCTCAATAAGAGATGCAATTGCATGGACAGCCGCTAGTTTCATATCTTCATTGATATCAGTGGCCCTTACGTCTAGTGCTCCTCTAAAAATACCTGGAAACGCTAGCACATTATTTACTTGGTTTGGATGATCAGAGCGACCAGTTGCAATAACCTTTACTCCCCACTCTTTTGCTAAATCATAGGCCACCTCTGGATTTGGATTTGCCAAAGCAAAAATGATCGGGTCATTATTCATCGAATCGATCATATTTTTTGTTAAAAGATTAGCTACAGAAACGCCGATAAATACATCTGCACCTTCCATTGCATCCAGCAGAGAACCTTTTACATTACGTGGATTCGTACTGCTTGCAATCATTGCTTTTACCGAGTTCATTCCATCTTCTCGACCTTCGTAAATAATTCCTGTAGAATCGCACATAATAATTTCGCGATAGCCTAGTTGTTGTAAAATGCGTAAAATAGCCATTCCTGCAGCACCAGCACCGTTAATCACTACTTTGAGGTCTGGTATTTGTTTATTTACAAGTTTCACCGCATTTTGAAGTCCAGCCCCTACTACAATCGCAGTCCCATGCTGGTCATCATGAAATACTGGAATCTTGAGTTCCTCACGAAGGCGATCCTCTATTTCAAAGCAACGTGGTGCAGAAATATCTTCTAAGTTGATCGCACCAAAGGTTGGGCTTAAAGCTTTTACAATTTGGACAATTTCATCAACATTTTTTGTATCCAGACAAATTGGAAAGGCATCGACATTCGCAAATCTTTTTAGAAGAATTGCTTTTCCTTCCATCACAGGTAAAGCGGCTTCTGGCCCAATATCCCCAAGACCTAAAACAGCAGTACCATCTGTTACAACACCGACAAGATTGCCTTTTGCTGTGTATTCATAAATAGTGGAGGGGTCATTTTTTATCTCTATACAAGGCTCTGCTACTCCCGGGGAATAAGCTAAGCTTAAATCCTCCCTGCTTCCCATTGGAACCTTTGCTACTAACTCCAACTTTCCTTTACTCTCTCGATGCAAATTCAATGCACGTGTTCTCAAATCCATCTTCTCACTCACCTATCCTCTAGATTTATCAAAATGATCCCCTTTTCTATAATGAAAATCAGATACACACATCCAATCTTCTTTATATTCTGAAAATTATAGACGGTGTATATTTCAATGTCAATGCTTAAGTCTTAGTGAACTTCTTCACATATTTTTTCCTATGTTTATATTTATATGTAAAATTATTCAAACATAATTGTTTAAAATAATAAAGATGGTTCATAATATAGGGAAACAACGAAGTAGTGAGTTGAATAAAGTATCCTCAGGATTACCGCTGCAGGGCCGGCGCTTTCCGCCGGCTTGGCTTCAGCCGCTTCCTTTGCTCCTGCGCAAGCTCGTCGCAAAAGTAAATTTCGCTACGCTCAGTCCAGGGTCTTCAGCTCAAGCTATTCCGGCTGGAGTCGCCACCCTTTCGCTACAATCCAGTAGAGTCTGCTAATTACTAAGAAATGATCCACTAAATCTAGTACTAGATTGTTTTTCTATAGGAAAAACTTATGATTAATGGAATAAGACTTACTTTGTAGGGATTATTAGTAGGTTCTATTGATTGGAGTGCAAGGCGACGACTCCTGTGGGATTAGCGAGACAGGTGAGACCCCGCACGTAGCGTTAGCGGAGGAGGAGGCTCACCGCTCGCCCCACGGAAAGCGTCCGCCTGGAGCGGACACCTTAGTATCTTACCGCGCAGTTTCCCTAGAATGTGAAATATCACATTAACTTATTCTCCATTAAATGGATAAGGTCAACCAATCAGTCATTGAAAGCAACCACTTTCTAAAATAACAAGTTTCCTTAATACTAATTTTTCTTTCCTAAAACATAAAAAAAAATCGGTAACCAGATTTGGTCACCGATACGTATATAGCACTGTCTTAACTTTGAGGGGGGTTAAGTGTGCGAAAGTCAGCCACATTTTTGGAGAAAAGTCGCTGGTAAGAGTCCTCACATCTACAGAGGATTTCTCTATATGGTAATGATAATCATTTTCATTTAAAAAGTCAACAGTTTTGATAAAATTCTGTATAATATGTATATGACTACTTTATCGAATGATCAAATCAGACAATTGAATAATTATAGCGTGTATTTAGAGCCTTCCGGAACTCCCCTTTTCCATGCTAAAAATGTGGATAGTTCAATTTCCATGATTAAGCTAATCTCTGGTGCTCCGACTGATCCTATTGCAGCGTCTTTTTTCATGCGAAGAGTTGGTATGTTCATCTCGATGCAGTTTTATATGATGACGATGTATGATGAAATTTGGGATGGTCCATTAGAGAATTTAATGTTTTTTTCAACAACCGAGTATGGAAATAAAACAATCAGCACATATATACGAGAAGAACATTTTCGTGAAACAAGAAAAAATCGAGCCGAAGACGTGCAACTTATTTGGGAGCAACAATGCTATCCCATCATTCAACAATTACGTTCGACGTGTAGTGTTTCCCCTTTAACATTATGGGAAAACGTCTTTGGCTATTTACTTTGGCATTATTACATTTTTTTCGACAATGAAGCCATTGCCGATCAAGCGAAACAGGATTGGACGCTCATGCAAGATGAAGCCATTTGGACTGCTTTTGCTTCTAAATCATTTTTATCCAACTATTTGAAAGGAAAAAGCCCAGCTCAATTAATCAATAGTCCAGTTCGTACAACCTGCTGTTTCTCTAAAGATATTCCAGGTTTGCAAAAATGCGGTTTTTGTCCACTTTATTCCTAAAATAACTATGCATGATTGCCCTTTCTTTGGACATAACTATGAAGGATTCTAAAAGAAGGGAGTGTATGTGAATGGCGATGAACATTGATGACCGTCTGGATGCAAAGTTAAATAGTATCAACTCGGAAGAAAAAGAAGAGATTCTTAAAAACTTTACTACCTTTAAATCGTATTTAGCAGGTAAGGTAGCAGCTGGTGAAAAGATGGGATTAAGCGAGGAAGTATTAGCTAAAGCTACTGAGAAGGTAGCTGGTTATCTTGCAAACCATGAGGAACCACGAAATCGCGAAGAACATCTTTTACAACAACTTTGGAAAAGTGGAGACAAAGAGCAACAGCACGCTCTTAGTCACATGCTTTTAAACCTTGTAAAAAATGAAGGATAAAATCCGTCATGACGCACAAGGACGCTTTCTTGATAATCCAGATGGCGTACGAACAACAAAAGAAAGCCTTTTTGATATGCACGAAGATATGCAAACAGTAGATCCCATTCCAGTGGAAGAACTAAACATACAAGTGCAAGACGAAGCTTTCCACCACCACACAAAAAATCGTTCGTTAAGCGAAGAACGATACCCCTAAAACATAAAGCTTGCCTGAATCCCCTCAGGCAAGTTTCTTATATTAGTTTAGCTGCTACTAAGCGGTTTCTTATTATTATTCCAATAATAGCAGCCACAATTGCCTTTGCTAAATCTGGTAAAATAAACGGAAGCATTCCACCTTTGATTGCTCCATTCCAAGGTAAATCTGCAGCAAATTTTAACCAAGCGGTTCCAAGCGCTAAGATTATTAATACGGCAATCATATTCGCTATAATTGCTTGAGCTTTCGTATGCCCAAAATTCCCCAAATACCATCCCACAAATAAAGCAGCAGGAATAATGGCCATAATATAGCCACCGGTTGGACCTAAAACAACTCCAAATCCGCCTTTCATCCCCGCAAAAACAGGAATGCCGATAACCCCCATCAATACATATACTGCGACAGCAAGCGTCCCATATTTTGCTCCTAAAATAGTTGCCGTCAACATAACCGCAATTGTCATTAACGTAAATGGAACTGGCGGTATATTAATTATTATTTGAGCAGCAACAGATATAATTGCAGCAAACAATGCAGCCACAATCATCATTTTTAAACGATTATTTCTCATTTTATTTTTCCCCTTTTGTCCAATGCGTTAACTATAAAATTAATTTAGTTAACTAAAATTCATCATAATAAAAATGCAACTTTCCGTCAATAAAAAAAGAGCTCTCAAAGAAATGAGAACTCGAATTATTCACCACATTTGACTTGATACATCAATTGTTTCCAATCGCACGACACCTTTTTGCATAGGAGGTGGACAGGATTTATTGTACTCTATTATTTTTTCATTTACTTTTGTTACACGGAATTGTAAACCATCCTTTTGCCCATCTGCATACTTTTTGGCTATGTCTTTTAATTCATCACGAATCGCATGCTGTAGTTTTAACCAATGGGGTTTAAAACCAGCATCCTTCGCTATCTTTTGGAAATGCTGAAATATGTCTCCAGAAAAATACTCATCTGGTAAGGGCTTTCCTTGCCCTTTTAAATTATCCATACCACCCGTTTTTTCATAATTCCTTAGAATATCGCCGATTAAATCATTACTTGGTTTATTGAAATTTTCTTTTTCCATTAGCTAAAACCCTCATTTCATCAAATGAATATGTGGTGCTTTTTCTACTAAAACCTGTAAAAATGCCTCTTGCCTTTTAGGTGATATAATCACACTTCCCAATAACGCTTTTTTATAATGAATTTCTAACGCATCCTTGGAAGAAAGAACTCTGTATCCAACAAGGATATTCGCCGTTGGATTTACTTTAGTTATATCTTCATACGGAATTTTGCTACGAAAAGGACCGCCACGTACAAATAAATAATTTTCTGTAAAAGTATATTCAATATCAATAGAAATCCAAACAATAAAACCAGCGCATAAAAAAAATAGGACGGTAGTTATAATAACGGCGAGCATATCTCTTTCTTCCGAAAAAATAATTCATATATTGCCGGCACAAGTGTAACTAATGCCACAATCACAATTGCCACCATGATCATTCTCAAAAAAGCTTTATCCCTTTTTGATTTAAACGACAGGTTATTATCCATTTATACAGACTCCGTTGCTGCTTCTTTAATTTCTACTCGGTGTGCATAAATATTTTTTAGTATTGCTTTGATGACCGCATACGTAGGAACCCCTAAAATAATTCCCCAAAGTCCCGCAATATTACCCGCTGCTAAAATGATCGTAATAACAGTCAAAGGATGAATATCTAATGATTTCCCCATTACATTTGGTGTAATAAGATTACTTTCAATTTGTTGTGAAACAAGCATAATAATTGCTACATATATCGCAAGCTTCGGCTTTTGTATTAATGCAATAATAATTGCTGGCACAAGCGCAATATAAGGTCCTAAAAATGGAATCACATTCATCATCATTCCGAATACACCAAGCAATAATGCATACTCAAGTTTAATTGCGGAATACCCAATGAATAACATGACCCCAACTAAAAAGCTGACAAAAAGTTGTCCTTGAATATAAGAACGTAATACATCGTCAATATCAGCTAATGTTTTGCGCATCCAAGTTTTCTTATCTCCTCTAAAAAAATTCGCTATAAAAGGAGCAAACTTTTCATGGTCCTTCAACATATACACAAGGAAAAATGGCACAAGAACAAATAGGAAAACACCTTGGAACACATTTTGGATAAACTTGATCAATAACGAACCAGCACCGACCGCAATAGTATCAACTCTATCTGATACTTCTGTTATTGTTTTTTGCAGAAACTCAGGAAATCTTTCTTGGTTTGCAAATACATATTGCGAAAACTCTTGCACCTCTGAAACAATTACTGGCGTATTTTTCACAAGCGCGTTTACTTGTTTCGTTAGAGGTGGACCCACTAATGCATAAAAACCCCATCCAACTAATCCAATCACTAAAAAAATAGACAGTATACTAGCCCATCTTGGAAACTTTAAAGACTCCAACCATTTTAAAAGCGGTCTTGTTAAATAAAACAAAACGCCCCCTATCAATAATGGCATAAAAATTGTTTGTCCAATAATGACTAGTGGAGAAAAAATACTTTGTACTTTCATAAATAGAAAAATGATTAATAATGTCAGCAGTATTGCCACACCTATTTGAAACCATCGTTTATTTGTCACCGACGCTCACATCCTTACTTTTTACTCGTTATTCAATATACGAATCCCTGTCACCGAGGTTTCACATTATTATGTATCTTACCATTTTTTACTGTAAACTAATAATAGAATCTCGCATTGGAAAGGATAATGGAAATGGAATATTATAAGGAACTTCGAAAATTTGTTGGTCATAGTCCATTAATACTTCCAGGATCGGTCGTACTCATTTTAAATGACAATGAGGAAGTGCTATTGCAAGAAAGAGAACTTGGCGTATACGGATTGCCGGGAGGACTAATGGAGCTTGGAGAAAGCTTAGAAGATACTGCACACCGTGAAGTTTTAGAAGAGACGGGATTACATATTGGAGAACTAACATTATGTCACGTGTATTCAGGGCCAGAATATTATATGGAAAATCCTAATGGTGATATGTTTTATTCGGTAACGGCAGTTTATAAAACGAAAGAATATGAAGGGAATCTTTCTCCCGATGGGATTGAATCGCGCAGTCTTCAATTTTTTCAACCGAATAATTTACCAGATGGTATATTGTCATCCTATCGAACATTTATTGAAAACGAGCTTGGGGTTTAGATAGCCCCAAGCTCGTTTATGTGGTGTTCGCTTCTATTTATGTGCAATATGCACTTTTAGCTGCTTGCCTTTCACTGTTGTGTTTCGCATCGTTTTTAAAACTAGTGGACCTTTGCCATTCAATATTTCTACATAAGTTACATTGTCTTGAATCGTGATAATCCCGATATCATCTGCTGACACGCCACTAATTTTGGCGATTGTTCCAACGAAATCTACGGCACGAAGCTTTTTCTTCTTTCCACCATTGAAATATAATTTAGTGATATTAGCATTTAATTGTTCACTTTTCGATTTTTTCAATTCTGGCTGTTCTTGCATTTTCACATCAAATGCAGCACGATTTTTTGCCACTTCTTCTGCTGACAATGCAGGGCCTGTCGGAATTTCAAAGCCGATAAATTCTTCAATTTCTTTTACAAATTTATCTTCATACGGTGTAGCCATCATGATCGATTTTCCACTGCGGCCAGCCCGTCCTGTTCTACCAGTACGATGGACATAGCTTTCTTGCTCCAGCGGGACATCATAGTGAACGACATGCGTAATATTTTCAATATCAATACCTCGCGCTGCTACATCAGTTGCGATTAAATAACGGAAATCCCCTGTTCGGAAGTCATCCATTACTTCAAAACGATCTTCTTGCATCATGCCACCATGAATTTTATCGGCAGTGTATCCTTTTTCATCTAATATATCTACAAGTTGTTCCACTCGTTCTTTTGTACGGCAAAAGATGATGCAACTGTCGGGATTTTCAATAATTGTTAGCTTTTCTAGAAATGAAAGTTTGAGTTCCTCTTGCACTACATACTTCACGTGCTCAATATCCGGAGCATTTTCTTCGGCAACATCGTTTTCAATTGAAACGGGTTGATTCATATATTTACTACTTAACTTTTTGATTTCAATAGATAAAGTGGCTGAAAATAACATCGTTGTGCGTTTTGTAGGAAGTAATTTAATGATTGATGTAACTTGTTCTAAAAATCCCATGTTCAACATTTCATCTGCTTCATCAATGACTAGATATTCGATTTTCGATACATCTAGCGTCCCTTTTTCAATATGGTCAAGAACTCTTCCTGGAGTTCCCACAACGATATGTGTTTTTTGCTTTAACGCTAGCTTTTGTTTAGCAAATGGAGATTTCCCGTATAAGGCAAGTCCTTTAATACGCTTATAACGCCCAATGTTAGTAATATCTTCTTGTACTTGAACAGCTAGCTCCCTTGTTGGTGTCAGCACTAATGCTTGTGGTTTGTTTTCTTCCCACTCGACTAGTTCACATAGCGGTGTTGCAAACGCTGCTGTTTTTCCACTACCCGTTTTTGATTTCACTAAAATATCTTGTTTCTTTAGTGCAACAGGAATAACTTTCTGTTGTACTTCTGTCGGCTCTGTATAACCTAATTGTTCGATTGCTCGTAAAATCTTTTCGTCTAATTTTAGTTCATTAAAATGCACTATGCATAATCTCCTCTTAGTTTCCAATTTTATTAACGATTACATCTGCATCCTCTACTGCCTTTAATGCATGTCTTTCTAGAGGGTTCATATGAAGGATATGACCCGTAGTTACTAGTTGTTCTACGCCTTTTACTGTAAATAATACTTTCCCTTTTCTTGCAACAATTAAAACCTCTTCTTTCTCATCATGCTCTTTTATTTCTTCTCCTTTTCGCAAATGAATATTCAACACTTGATGATTTTCAAATTGAATCACGTTCGACATATGCTTCTCTTTTTCTTCCAATAAGTATGGCGTTTCGATAATATTCATGCGTACTCCTCCCAAAACCAATCTCTTAACATTATCATATCCAATAATCTCTGCAAATCCAAAATTACAACGCTCTACTGTACTAGATTCTTTTATACTTGATATTTCACTCATTTACTGTGAACCCAGAAAAATCGCACAAATTATTCCCACAACCCGCACGACTTTTTCTATCAACAAATTTTTAATTTAAAACGGAAATATTTGTATTTAGCTCTAATAATCTCTATCAGGCATTTTAATAGTTTATTTATGTTATAATAGAAGTATCGCAATTTGCGTAAAAAAACTAGAATAGAGGCAGATACATGAGTTTCCAACGACAACCAAAAGAAGTTTCGGACTTCGTAGCAGCACGGAAAATTGATGAGAAGATCTCTTTTTCTCGTAACGACCACGAAGTACAAGGTACTATTTTCAAGATTCTAGAACACTCAGTTATTGTCGAAATATCTACAGAAGATGCGAAGAAGATCAATGTTCCTTCTAACTTAACTGTCGTATCCCATAAAAACTATACAGTGGTATAACGGTTAATTTCTTCAAGGAAAGCTTTTCCGTATTTATCTCTTTTATTTGCACCAACACCGTGCACCTCTAAAAATTGTTCTTCGGTTTGCGGACGCTTTACACACATATCTTGTAGTGTTTTGTCAGAAAAAATAACAAATGGTGGTACACCTGCTTCGTCCGCAAGTTTTTTCCGAAGTGCTCTTAATCCCTCAAATAACGGATCACTTTTCGCAATTTGTTTCGTTACTGCGACTCCTTTACGCATAACTTGTCTTTTCCCTAGCAATACATCTTTTCCTTTATCTGAAACATATATCGTCGGTAAACTCCCGTGATCTACTAATAGGATTCCTTCTGAAATCATGAATTCCATTAATCCCGATACTTCTTTTAATGACTGATTCTTTAATATTCCATATGTAGACAGCTTCGTAAAACCGAAGTCGATCACTTTTTTATTTTGTGAACCGGTCAAAACTTGCGCTGTAATCGTCTTTCCAAACTTCTGTCCCATTCGAACAACACAAGATAACACCATCTGCACTTCTTTTGTGACGTCTTGTACTTCCCTTTCATCTGTGCAATTCGCACATCGACCACATTCTTTTGCATCTGGTTCTCCGAAATAGGTTACGATAAACTGCTGTAAACAATTTTCTGTATGACAGTAGTCGACCATTCCTTGTAACTTCTCTAGCTCCCCAGGAATACGTTCACGGTCCAAAGCCTGATCGATCAAAAAGCGTTGGGTTTGTACGTCTTGAGATGCGTACAACACTACACATTCACTTGGTAGGCCGTCTCGTCCTGCTCTTCCTGCCTCTTGATAATAGCTTTCCATATTTTTAGGAAGCTGATAATGAATCACGTATCTTACGTTCGATTTATCGATACCCATTCCGAACGCATTTGTCGCTACCATTACTTGCGCTTCATCCGTTAGAAAACGTTCCTGTTCTTTATTGCGAAATGCTTCTGGAAGTCCTGCGTGGTATTTTGCAGTGCGTACTCCCGTCTTATTTAATAAATCATATAGCTGATCCACCGTTTTCCGAGTCGCTGCATATATAATCCCTACTTCATGTGCATTCTTTTTAATAAAATCTTTTAGAAACTTGTTTTTGTCTTGTCCAAGAACAACAGAAAAAGTGAGGTTTGTACGTGCAAATCCCGTGATTACGGTGCTATCTTCTTCAATTTGAAGCAATCTGCATATATCAGCACGAACTTCTGGAGTAGCTGTAGCCGTTAAAGCTAAAACGACTGGTGCTTCTTCAAATATGTCCTTCAGTCTATGAATTGCACGGTAGCTTGGTCTAAAATCATGTCCCCATTGAGAAATACAATGCGCTTCATCGACTGCGATTAATGGCACTTTGACACGCTTTAGTTGATTTAAAAAGCTTTGAGATTCTAGTCGTTCAGGCGCAATATAAAGTAAACGATACTGCCCGTTTTGCACTTCTTCCATTGTTTCTCTTACTTCTTCTGCGGTTAATGTACTATTGATAAAGGTGGCTGAAATGCCTGCTTGCACTAAAGTATCTACTTGATCTTTCATAAGGGAAATGAGTGGGGAAATAACAATCGTAGTTCCTTCTAACATTAAAGAGGGGATTTGATAACAAAGCGACTTTCCTCCTCCTGTAGGCATTACACAAAGACTTGAATGGCTGTTTAGCACATTTTTAATAATCGTTTCTTGTCCTTCTCGAAAGGAATCGTATCCAAAATAGGTTTGTAATAACCGGCGTGCATTCTCGAGCATTCTTATACCTCCTGTCTATTTAAGAAAAAAGGAAAACAGATCACTTTCTGCTTCCCTTTTTGTTTGTATGTTGTTGATTTTGTTTCGGGTCAACTTTTTGAACATCAGATCCTAGTAATAGGTAACCAAGTCCTCCTGATAAGATACATGCACCTATTGTAATAAGAATCTTATGGAGAATTGGTACGTCCGTATGATCCTTCAGAATCCATGTAGCGAGTACCGCTACCACGATCATTATCGGAATAACAACTTTCGACTTTTTCACAACGAACTTCCTTCCTCGTACATATGTATAGTATATTGTACCATAAACACCTCGAATAAGAGCGGGTGAAAGTATATCCAACAAGGCTTCTTTACAATGGGCTTTGTGAAAGAATAATGTTGTTATTTGATTTGCCGGATGTCTGATGGTGTCTAAGAATTAGAATTAGAACCAGTACAAATAATGCTCTAGATATTTAGTAGCTACACCATTAAAACTTTTAGTCCACCCATTATAGAAAAAACGTTTCCGTTAAAAAGCAGGTTAATTCAATAATCGGAAGGAAAAAGGGATATAGAAAGGGAATTATTTGATATACCGGATTAGATAAAGGAGAGAAGGCTATGAGTAAATCATTTATTGAACAAGTACATTATATTAGAATTCCTGTAAAAGATTTAGAACTGTCTGCACAATGGTATAGAGATGTATTAGGACTGCAGTTACTAAACAATACTGAGAAACTTGCAATTTTAAAAGTAAATGAAGGACCTTTCTTACTGATCTTAGTTCCTACCGAAGATGAAACATTTGCACATTTTACGATTGATAATGAACAAGAATTCAGCATTGGCTTTACAAGTCCAGAATTATCTAAATTTCATCAACACTTAATTGATAATCAAGTTAAGGTCGAAGATATAAAAGAAGATAATGGTCATGCCTTTTTCCACTTTTATGACCCAAATGGCAATAAGCTTCAAGTTCACTGGTAAGATTATAATAAATAGATTATCTTATTTTATTAACGGATGCTTTAACGGAATAAGAACGAAAACGTATCTTTTTTAGTAATATTTTATTATTCCTTAACAAATAGCCGCATTTTCCAATCAGAAAATGCGGCTATTATTTCACTTTGTTATTGTCCTGTATAACTAATTTTTCCTGTTTCAAGTAATTCTTTCAGTCCCATAAACATTAAGTTCCAACCATGTTCCGACCCATCATGATATTCTCCTAGTGCTTTCTCAATATCGGATTCGGTCCAATTTTCTTCATGAGCAACATGGATCTTTTGTGAAAATGTCATTTCGCACCCTTGCGGAAGTTCTTTTAATATTACGGTGATCGTATCCTCTAATTCACTGAATTGAGGCATTTTAAAAGTAAAAACTAATTTTTGAGGAGGATCTATTTCAAGATATTCCCCAATCGCTCGGTAATCTTGACCCTCTCGGTGATCTACAATTTCCCAAGTCCCACCTACTTGAGGATTGTTTTGTGCGACTTTGTTTGTCCCCTCCAAGGTAAAGAACCATTTTCTCATCATCTCTGGGTTCAACCATGCGTCAAAAACTCGCTCTGGCGCTACGTCGAATACTCTTTTCATTGTTAAAGTCGTTGTAGATAAATTGTTCATGTGATTGCTCCTTTTACGTTTAATGTTCTTTCCTTTTTGCTTTCATTAGCTCACTTTCAAGAAGATCAAAGCGTTTACTCCAAAATTTCTCGTAAAAGTGAAGCCATTCTGTTGCTTGAGACAATGATTCAGTCTTTAATCGGCATATGTGCGTTCTCCCATTCACAATCCGCTCGATTAAATTTGCCCTTTCCAAAACTTTTATATGTTTTGAAATTGCCGCCAAGGACATATCAAACGGTTCAGCCAGTTCAGAAACTGTTCTTTCTTCTTCTGCCATCATACGAATCATGTCTCTTCTCGTGTCATTTGCTAGAGCATGAAAAACTTCATTTAAATTTTCTTCATTTTGATTAACCATGTAGTTAAATATAACCGACTTCCGGCAAATATTCAACTAGATGGTTAAGCATTTTTGGAGTAGATAAACCCGAGACATGGAGCATCTTACTTCAAGCTAGTTTATCCAATTTGACGCATTCCTTTTTTAAAATCCCCCGATATGTGATAATAAAAGAAAATGAACTTCGAGGATGACGATTATGCCAAAAGAAATAGATATTAAAATAAAAGATGCACTAGCGCAAGACTTACATAAAGGAATTCCTATTTTATTGAAAGATGGCTTCGACGATACGGACTCCTTACCTGAAGGAACGATTTTAAAACTGCGCAATCCTGGTGGCAAATTTGTCGGCAAAGGTTATGTCGGAAAGCAAAATAAAGGAATGGGCTGGCTTCTAACTAAAAATGAAAACGAACCAATCGACATAAATTTTTTCCAAAAGAAAATTGCAGCTGCTATTAAACATCGTGTGGATTATTTCAATAATAGCGAAACGACTGCTTTTCGTGTATTTAACGGAGAAGGCGATGGGATTGGCGGCTTAACGATTGATTATTTTGACGGTTTTTACTTAATCAGCTGGTATAGTGAAGGAATTTATTCGTTTAAAGAAATGATTTTAGCTGGTCTGGAAGCTTCCGTTACCTATAAAGGCATTTATGAGAAAAAACGCTTCGATACAAAAGGCCAGTACTTGGAAGACGATGACTTTGTCAAAGGGGATCGTGGCGAGTTTCCGCTCATTGTGAAGGAAAGTGGCCAAAACTTTGCTATCTACTTGAACGATGGGGCTATGGTTGGCGTGTTTTTGGATCAGCGTGACGTTCGGAAAAAGATTCGCGACGCTTATTCTAAAGGAAAAACAGTGCTTAATACGTTTTCTTATACGGGTGCTTTTTCTGTTTTCGCAGCTGCAGGTGGTGCAACCAAAACAACAAGTGTCGATCTAGCAAAACGCAGCCTAAGCAAAACTACTGAGCAGTTTGAAGTAAACAGAATTAATGCAGAGAAACAGGACATTATCGTAATGGACGTATTCGATTACTTTAAATATGCCAAACGAAAAGAATTTGCTTTTGATGTAGTAATTCTCGATCCGCCAAGCTTTGCACGTTCTAAAAAGTACACGTTTAGCTCTTCTAAGGATTACACAAACTTATTGAAAGATGCTATTGCTATTACTGAAAAGAACGGCGTCATTGTAGCCTCTACAAACAACGCGACGTTTGGAATGAAAAAATTTAAAACCTTTGTAGAAAAAGCTTTTAAAGACAGTAATCGTAAATATACGATTGAGGAAGAATTTTCCCTTCCAAGTGATTTTAAAACTTCTCCGCTTTTTAAAGAGGGAAATTATTTGAAGGTATTATTTGTGAGAGCAAAATAACTAAAATAGTCATTTTTTATCCCGCATTAACGGACAGTAAGACTCCCACTTCAAGATTTAAGAAAAGCGAAAAGATAAGTGGGAGATCAACTGCCCGTAAAAGCCCGATTGGTTCAACTAACAATCAGTGGGGGATGACGGGGACTAAAAGCGCGACGTCCATGTCGCAACGTCCACTAGCACGTCCTGTGCGTCGAAAAACCCCCATTGATTGAAGTTTCACTTTATAAAACCTCCTGATCGTATAGCTATTTGCAAAAATAATCAGGAGGTTTTTTGCTGTTTCTCCTTTATTTACGCTTAATAGAGTAGTAGCTGGTAAACTTAATGTCTATTATACTGAAAATATAGAAAAGTTTTAGACAAGCAGTTAAAATTGGCTACTTGATTCTAGATTAGAATGAAATGGAATCGGGTTTAAAAGGAGCTTATGAATAATTGAAAGAGCATGTGGAATCTGTCGATTATAAAAAAATTTGTGACGAGTTATATGATGGAATTTATCTCGCTGATGAAAAAGGAAAGACATTATATGTAAATAAGTCTTATAGCAGAATAACTGGATTATCACCAGACCTTGTCCTAGGTAAATATGTAAGTGATCTTATGAAGGAAGGTTTATATAAAAATGCAATTACACCTGACATCATTAAAACAAAAAAACCAATTAATGCGATGGCGGAAATTCGTACGGGTGTAAAAGTATTGCTATCTGGTTCCCCTATTTTAGATCAGGATGGAAATTTAAAAAAGGTCGTTGTTATTAACCGGGATATGTCAGATCTATTGGATATACAAAAGAAACTGATTGCATCACAAAATGAAGTCGAACATCTGAGGAACTTGCAAATAACGAATAAATTAATAGGAAAAAGCGATGAAATTCAACCGATTATTCAAATGGTTCATCAAGTAGCCAACCTAGATGTAACTGTTCTAATAATGGGAGAAACAGGAGTTGGCAAGGAAGTAATAGGAAATGAAATCTATATAAATAGTGATAGACATGACAAGCCTTTTATAAAAGTCAATTGTGCAGCGATCCCTGCCAACTTGCTTGAAGCAGAATTGTTTGGATACGAAGCGGGCTCTTTCACCGGAGCATCTAGCAAAGGGAAGATTGGTATGTTCGAACTGGCGGATAAGGGTACATTGCTTTTAGATGAAATTGGAGAGATGCCTCTTGAATTACAATCCAAACTGTTGAGAATTATCCAAGAAAAAGTGGTTACCCGTGTTGGTGGAACGAAACCGATTAAATTCGATGTTCGAATTCTCGCTGCAACCAATTGTGATTTATATGAACTTGTGAAAACAGGGAAATTCAGAGAAGATTTATATTACAGATTAAATGTATTTCCTATTCGTATCCCTCCCCTTCGAAATCGAATTTCAGATATTGAATTATTAGCGAAGCATTATTTAGACTTTTATAACACGAAGTATGGAAAACAAATAGTATTTGATCGCGAAGTATATGAGGTATTTAAAACTTATACATGGCCAGGAAACATTAGAGAGTTACAAAACGTCGTAGAGCGCTTAGTTATAACCTCAGAAAAACAGAAAACCATCAATGCGGAATTATCCAGAAACATATTAAATTTGGAGCCAGAAAGTACTGATACACCCTCCGAGGAATTAAGTCTGAAAGAGATTGTCGAAAAAGTAGAAAAAAAGGTAATAGAAAAGGCACTAAAAGATTATGGCAGTACTAGAAAAGCAGCAGTAGCTTTAAAAATCAGCCAATCATCCGTCGTAAAAAAGGCAAAAAAATTAGGTATACATATAAGTGATTAAAAAAGGAATCAAAACTGATTCCTTTTTTAATCGCCCATACTTCTCGATACTTGGCACATAGTTATAATTTAAATTTAAAAACGATGAATTATTTCATCACTCTATTTCAGACGGTAAAAGAAAGCCTTTCACATTGCACTTTTTATAGTTGGCACGCAAATTGCATTATATAAAGCGAATAACCAATTATATAGATTGTGAGGGGTAAAGGGATGGAAAAATTAATCATTACAGTAGCACCAACAGGATCACAAACTACGAAGGAACATACACCATATGTGCCATTATCGCCAAAGGAAATTGCAGATTCAGTTTATGAATCATGGAAAGAAGGCGCGGCTATTGCTCATATTCATGTTAGAGATCATAACGGAGATAATACACTTGATTTAGACACGTATAGAGAAGTAATTGATCGAGTGCAGGATAAATGTGATATTATTTTAAACCTCACAACCGCTGGAGGATTAGTGAATAATGAAGAAGCAAGATTAAGAGTTTGTGAGCTAAACCCAGAAATGGCTACATTTGATGCGGGTACTATGAACTTTGGTCAAGAAGTTTTTCATAATACACCTTTCTTTTTAGAAGAATTGGCAACGGTTACAAAGGAACGTCAAATAAAACCGGAAATTGAAATTTTCGATGTTGGCATGATAGATAATGCTTTACGTATTGCTAAAAAAGGTTTATTGGAAGAACCTTTCCATTTTCAATTTGTATTAGGTGTTCATGGCGGAATGTCAGCAACTCCTAAAAACCTAATGTTTTTAATTGATAGCCTTCCTAAAGACTCCACATGGTCAGCGATAGGGGCTAGCAAGGAACAACTAACCATCAATACGATGAGTATACTTTTAGGCGGACATGTTCGAGTTGGGATGGAAGATAGTGTGTACTACCGAAAAGGAGAGTTAGCTACTACAAATGCTCAATTTGTAAAAAGAATAGTAGAGTTGGCAGGCATTCTAGGTAGAGAGGTTGCCACACCAGATGAAGCAAGAAAAATTTTACGACTATCCAAGAACTTAATTAAGGGGTGACTTTGATGAAAATAGGCGTATTAGGAGTAGGTTCACTTGGAACAATTATCGGTGCACTGATTACAAAAGGAGGATATGAAGTTGATTTAATAGATATCAATCAACAAAATGTAGATGAATTAAATCAAAGCGGAGCAAAAATAACAGGCTTTTTAGAAGAGATTATTCCTGTAAAAGCTATACACCCAAACCACTTAACTGAAAAATATGATTTGATATTCTTACTGACAAAGCAAGTTTACACAAAAGACTCATTGGAGAATATTCTTCCTTTTTTACATGAAGATAGTGTGGTGTGTACGTTACAAAACGGTATACCTGAAGAAAATGTTGCGGCTATTGTCGGGAAGGAAAGAACGATTGGTGGTGTAGTCGGCTTTGGTGCCACATGGATTGGACCTGGGGTATCGGAACTTACAACAGAACTAGAAGTAGTGCAAAAATATGCTTTTGATATTGGCGAACTTACAGGAGAGATCACCGAAAGATTAAAAACGATCAAAAACATATTAGAAACGGTTGGTTATTGCGAAATCGTAACTAATATAAATGGAATGAAATGGTCGAAGCTGTTAATGAATGCTACCTTTAGTGGAATGTCTGCAGCATTGGGATGCACATTCGGGGAGGTATTGTATAACCAAGACGCTATGAAAAGCTTAGCAAACATCGCCGATGAAACAATCAAGGTTGCTCGTGCAAATAATGTTCAGCTAGTAGAAATGCAAGGGAAAGACTTTGAATTTTTAGAGTTGGAAAAGCAGGAAGACATCCCTGAAAAAATGGCATTTTATGAAGAAGTGTGGGGGCCTCATGCAAACCTTAAAGCTAGTATGCTACAAGATTTAGAGAAAGGCCTTAAAACAGAAATCGATTTTATCAATGGGCATGTGTCGAAAAAAGGAAGAGAGAAAAATATCCCTACCCCTTATAACGATTTAGTCTGTGAACTTGTTAAAAGATCAGAAGATACAAAAGAGCTGCCTGTTTTTGCTGAAAATATAAAAGAATTTAACTTAGTGAGCGATGAGCAAAAAGCATTCAATTGAAAGAAATAAAATGTAGGAATGAGCGGGAATAAACCCGCTCTTTCCAGATAGCTATATGAAAAGGACGGTGCGCCCATGTTTATCGAAGTTCTTGCTATTCTCATCTCATTAGGATTACTTATGTTTTTAGCTTACCGTGGTTTTCCTGTTATAGTTATTGCTCCTCTTGTGACATTACTAGCAGTCGCTCTATCAGGAGCAGCTTTATTGCCTAGTTATACCGAAGTTTACATGCCTAATTTATCAAACTATATTAAAACATGGTTCCCTATATTTATTTTAGGAGCGGTATTCGGAAAGCTGATGGAGTTAAACGGTGCAACAACTGCAATTGCAAAACAAATTATGAACATCTTTGGGATTAAAAGAGCACTTCTGGCAACCATACTCGCATGTTCTATTTTGACTTATGGCGGAGTTTCCCTGTTCGTTGTAGTGTTTGCAGTATATCCATTTGCAGCAGCAGTTTTTCGCGAGGCAGGTATACCGAAGAGATTTATCCCTGCAGTAATTGTTTTGGGTGGTTGTACATATACAATGGATGCTTTTCCAGGTACACCTCAAATCCAAAATATTATTCCGACAAACTATTTTGGAACAGATGCTTATGCTGCGCCTATAACAGGACTTGTAGCAGGATCAGTCATTTTCTTGTTAGGCTATCTTTGGTTATCAAGAAGAGTAAATAAAGCAAATCTAGCTGGAGAAGGTTATGGAGAAGGTCATACAAACGAGCCAGTTATCAATCCAGATGAGAAAGTTATAAATTTTTGGCTAGCAATTATTCCTTTAGCAGTCGTTGTGATTCTTAACTTTGTATTTACAAAAACAAGTTTAGCAGTTAGTCACTGGTATGCCCCTGAATTATTGCAAGAAACTTTTAATATTCAGAACTTAAGCAGTTTGAGTTCTACTTGGGCACTTATTGTTGCACTTGTTGTAGGGATTATTGCTGCGTTACTCATCAATATTAAATCATTTACCGCTTCCAAGCTTTCCTCTGGACTCACTATAGCAGCAAGTGGGTCATTATTGGCTGTATTTAATGTAGCCTCCGAAGTAGGGTTTGGAAATGTTGTCAAAACATTACCTGGTTTTGAAGTAGTTAGGAATGCAATTACTGGAGTTTCTTCTCATCCGTTGATATCTGAGTCTATTGCTGTCAACGTGCTAGCTGGTGTTGTTGGTTCCTCATCGGGCGGGATGTCAATTGCTCTTGAGGTAATGGGTCAACACTATTTGGACTTAGCCAATTCGATGGGGATTGATCCGGAGTATCTTCATAGAATCGCTTCCATGTCAGCTGGTGGCTTAGATTCCCTGCCACACAGTGGTGCAACGATCACTATTCTCGTAATTTGTGGTCTTACTCATCGCCAAGCCTATGGGGATATTTTCGCAATTACGATTATGAAAGCACTTGTTGCGTTTAGTACCGCTGTGATACTTTCCTTATTCGTTTAATATTAATAGCCAACAAAAGAGTGTCCCACTAGACAGATTGGGGCACTCTTTTCTTTGTAAAAAACAATAAATAGCTCATTTTTGACCCCTTTTAGCTATTCGTTCGTATTAAGTAGTAAGGAGGTGCCGTTGTTGAATGATTATGAAATAGCAAATATATATAAGCAATTTAGTCCGTCCATATTTAGGTATATGACCTATTTAGTGCAGCATAGACAAGTAGCGGAAGATTTGACACAGGAAGTTTTTATTCGTTTTGTCAGGACAGGAGATGTACATAGAACACCAGTTGAAATTCAAGCTTGGCTTCGTAAAACAGCAAGAAACATTGTATTTGACTATTTGCGAAGAAAGCGTCTATTTGAATTTATTCCTTTTATACCAATCCATGAAAAAGTAGTTGAGCACCCATTTTTCGAATTGGAGGAAGTTCGCGGGTTATATATTGCTTTAGGAAAGTTAAAACCTTCCTACCGAGAAGTCATTATATGGAGAAAAATTGAGGAGTTATCTATAAAAGAAACGGCGGAAATACTTAGTTGGAATGAAGAAAAAGTCAAAAACACACTAAAACGAGCAATCCAGGCTTTACGTAAAGAAATGGGAGGTGTGCATGATGAATGAAGAAAAGCTTTTCGAGCAAATGCGAAAGCTAAAACAAACAGATACAGAACAAAACACATTTATCCAAGCCATTACTGACGCAACAACAATGCCAATCAGAAATTGGGTGGTTTCTATTATCGGGACTGCCTCTATCATAGCTATTTGTTTGTTAACCTTTTACTTAGTGACTATGGAATCTAATACACCAGTTACTTCATCTAGCGAAAACCAAACAATTAATAAGGTATATTATTTTACAAATGGGAATAGGGATGAGCATACATTTTTTGAAAAATGGTCCCCTCTTTATTTACATGTTGGGGTTGTGAATGATCCGAAGATGCTTGAACAGTTCCAGTCTTTTCTACAAGACATGATCCTCCGTTCTAAAGACGATTATTATAATAGTTGGTATGGCAACGATTTTTCAGCGATGGATATTCTCATAATGTACGATGATGGATCAGAACGTCGATTAAAAGAACTAAGTAGTTCGTTTTTTCTTGATATGAAAACAGATGAACTATTCTACATTCCTTCTGATAATTGGCTTGATTTTTCAAGGGAATTCTTTAAAAATCCCAATGCTGCTTGGGGAAAAATCATTGGAATACTTCTATTGTTTTTCGCTCCCTTTTCGATGACATTGTGGTTTAAACGGAAATTTCCTATTATTAAATATCGTGAATGGTCGTTGAACTGGACACATCATTTATTAAACTATTTAGCAATTGTTACGATTTTAGTGGGTTTCTCGTATTGGGAGAGTAATTATGGAACCTTCCATATTGTTGTTTATACTACTATATGGCTTGTATATGGTGCCTGCCAAGTAGCATATCGATTAAAAAAGGGTGAACATATGCGCTCCATCCAGTTGACCATTATTAATCATATAATTGGAACAGTTGCTTTAGTTTTATGTGTATTTTAGATTTATTACGCATGCACAAAAATCCCAAGATGCATTATATCTTGGGATTTTATCTATTAAGCATTCATTCAAAATAAATCGGATAATGGGCACTACAGCGCTCGTTAAAAGTTGCCTGACATCCCGGACAGCTATCCGTCTGCATATATTGATGAATCGTTAACTCCGTCTGACAGCTCCCACATAGAATAGCCAGTTCGTCAAACTGCTCCTTTGGCCAACGTTCGATTTTATGATCGGACTCTTCCTCGTGACATTTATAACAAGGATAATAGCGGTTACAACACTTAAACTTTACGGCAATAATATCTTTTTCGGTATGATAATGCGTACAGCGCGTTTCATCGTCCACGATAGCTCCATATACTTTCATTTACATTCCTCCTATTTTGATGACCAACACTGTAATTACAAATAACACAGCGACCATTCCTACTACGTAATCTACTTGCTGAAATTGCAATAGTTTATACGCAGTTCTTCCCTTTCCCTTACCATAAGCACGCGCATCAATTGCGTAAGTTAACTGCTCCGCACGCTGTACAGTAGTGAACAGCAAAGGAACTAGAATTGGAATATAAGCAAGCATTCGCTTTACAAACGGTAAATTACTAATATCATGACCTCTTGCTTTTTGTGCGAGGATAATCCGTTCTAGTTCCTGTAAAATTGTCGGTATAAAACGAATTGCAATTACAATCATTAAAGAAAACTGTTCGACCGGCACATGAAGTTTGGAGAGCGGTGCCAATAGCTTTTCAAGGCCACTTGCTAACTCTAATGGTTTTGTCGTTAACGTTAAAATAGAAGCTAATAGCACGAGTAAAATAATTCGCCAGACGAAACGCACTCCATTTTGTATTCCTTCCATAGTCACTTCAATAAATGACCAAGACCAAATGACAGTACCTTTTGTGAGCAGGACATTGTAGATGAAAGTAAAAAACAAAATAAATAAAATTGGCTTTAACCCTCTCATAAAAATAGGAAATGGTATTTTTGATATCATCAAAATACCAAAGACAAATAAAGTGGCAATTACATAACTCGTAACAGTCCCAAGCATAAGAAAACTTAGCATGATGATAAAGATACTTACAATCTTCGTCCTCGGATCAAGTCGGTGAAATACGGAATTGGTCTCGATATACTGGCCTATCAAGACGCTCTCAGACATTTAGAAGCCCCCTCGCTCTCCAAATTGGGAGAATCTTATCTAAAATTTCCTGCTCCCTACAACTGGAGATGTTAATCTTCTCTCCCGCTAACTCCTCTACTATTCTTAAAAACTGGATGGATTCTGGTAACGACATTCCTATATTCTCTAGTAAATGAGGTTGTTCCAAAAATAATGATCGGGTATCTAACTGTTTCACTAGGCAACCTTCATGAAATACAATTACTTCATCCGAGTATTCTGCAACATCTTCCATTTGATGCGATACGAATACAATCGTTCGGCTTTCTTGCTGCTGCCAATTTTTCAGTAATTGTAGTAATGCAGCTTTACTTACTGGATCAAGACCAGCTGTCGGTTCATCCACGATAAGAAGCTGTGGATTCATCATTAACACGGAGGCAATTGCTACTCTGCGTTTTTGGCCACCGCTTAATTGAAAAGGAGCTAATGGTAAAATATCTTCTGCCAGACCGAGTAGTGGCAAAACGTTGGAGATGCTCTTTGAAATTTGCTGATGAGACCAGCCTTGTTGCTTTGGTGCAAAAACAAGCTCTTTGAATACGGTCGTTTCAAATAATTGGTGCTCTGGATATTGAAAAACAAAACCGATTTCTGGGATAACCATTAGTTGCCCTTTAGCATCTCTTTTAACAGGCCGTTGATCGATTAAATAATCTCCATCAATATTAGAAATCAACCCTTTTAACACTTGAACAAACGTCGACTTTCCTGCACCTGTTTGGCCAATAACCGAAATCCACTTACCTTCTTCGATTGTACAACTTATATTTCTTACCGCCGTTCGATTGGAATATTTCACACTCACATTGTTTAATTGATAGACCATTGTGAACGAATCCCTTCTTTCCAATTGACAGCTATTGGCCCTTCTAGCTGGAGTGTTTTATGTAAGCGAACTTGGAAAGGTAGCTGTAATTGATAGTTTGTGACAGCTACTGTTTCAAAAAATCTCAATGGGTCCCCATCAAATTGAAGACGTCCTTCGTGTATTAGTAAAATACGCTCTGCTTGTAGCGCTTCCTCCATATGATGCGTGATATGTACAATCGTCATGCCTTGATGATGTAAATCCTGCATAATAGCTAGCACTTGTTTTCTTCCTTCTGGATGAAGCATAGAAGTCGCCTCATCAAAAATAATCATTTGTGGCCGCATTGCTAATATAGCTGCTATCGCCACACGCTGCTTTTGACCACCTGATAATTGGTGCGGCATTGCATCTAAATAATCCTCCATATGTACAGCCCGCAATGAAGCTTCCACTCTCCCTCGCATTTCTTCCCTTGGAACTTGAATATTTTGCAAGCCAAAAAGTACCTCGTCCATGACAGTCGTTGTGATAAATTGGTCCTCAGGATTTTGAAAGACGAAACCTATTTGTTGATGAATTTTCATGAGATCATGAGGATTTGCCGTATCTAATTGGTGAAACTTTACGGTTCCTTTCTTAGGTAAAAGCAATCCGTCGATTAGCTTTGCAACTGTAGATTTCCCACTACCATTTGCACCGACAATCGACACAAACTCCCCCGCTTGAATCGTAAAACTCACATCATCGATAACAGGCTGGCCTTTTTTATAATAAAAATGAACATGATCGAAAGTAAACATCTATTCACTTCCCTTTCGACTTTGCCATGTTGTGAAAAATGCATCTATATTATTTTCAGAAAATGTAGGAATAGGCTTTTGCCAAGAAGTCACTTTCGAACCGTTTACACCAAATATTTCACCAGTTAAATCTGGATCTTGCTGTGCAAGTAGCCGCCCTACAAAACGGGCAACGTCATCTGCCTCTCCTACTTTCCAATAATCCGGAAACGGCTCATTTTTACTGGCATACTTGTTTTTTATATGTTCAATAACAGGTCTTGTCATATCTGTTAAAGCAGCTGGTGAAATAGCATTAACTCGAATGTTATAGCGCTTTAGTTCAGCTGCAAGCGTCCATGTCATACCAAGTATTCCTGCTTTTGCTGCACTATAATTCACTTGTCCAATCGAGCCTCCTAACCCTGCTGTAGAGGTCATTAAAATTATGTCACCACCACTTTCTTCCATATAGGGAAGTACTCGTCGAATGCTATAAAAAGCACCGTTTAAATGCACACCTAATACAGATTGCCACTCTTTATCTGTCATCCTTAAACATTTTTGATCATGCAAGTTACCTGCATTATGTATAAGAACATCTATGCGACCAAATTGGACCATAACTGCATCAATCATTTTAGTGACTGCAATTGGATTGGCAATATTAGCAACGAATCCCATTGCAACTCCGCCAGTTCCCTTGATATCTTGCACAACTTTATCTACTAACTCCTGTTTTGTGCCATTCACAACAACCTGATAATCTAATTGTCCAAGGTGCAAGGCAGTACTCCGCCCAATACCTCTTGTGGACCCCGTAATGATGGCTACTTTTTTCATCGTTGCAACTCCTTTACTAAAAAAGATCCTGCTGCAATCTTTTCGCCAGTTTCCGTAGTAACAGCCAATTCAACACGATCCTTTACACGCTCAAAATTAAAAATGGCTACCGTCCCCACAAAAAGTGGCTTCTGAAACTTCATCTTATACGTTGTAATCCATATTGTAGGATGCTCCGATAAATACAATGACTGTGCTAGACCCATGATATACATACCATGTGCAATTGGACGCTTGAATCCAGCTTTACGTGCTGCATTTACGTCTAAGTGAATGGTTGATGTATCTTTTGAAGCGATTGCATACTGTGCGATTACTTCAACTGTTATATGCTTTTTCATACGGGTCACCTACTTGTATTAGTACTGTTTCTGCTGTGGCTATTAGATCATCGTTGCATTTACAAACGAGGGTATGTGTTAAAAAAGTAAGCATTCCTTGTTTCCCTACCTTTTCTTCTACATTCGTTAACGCTAATTCACAATCTAGCAACATATCTGCAGTAATTGGTGACTTATATGAAAAACGCTGTGTACCATGTATCAGTGTTCTAGCCTCTTTAAGCCATGGAATATCGAATTCTTGCCAAAATATAATTGGCATGGTGGAAGGGGCAATTAAGATACCATTCATCTTCTGTAAAGGAGCTTCTATACTTTGTGCGTACTGCGAAATCCACTCCGACGTCACATAAAGCTGTTGATGGACCTTATTCATTCGACTGCCTCTACAAGCGTTGCAAGCCCTATTCCGCCACCAATCCCCAGTGTGGCAAGCCCTTTTTTATAAGGTTTGTACAACATTTCAGCACATAGTCTTGTTATTAAAATTGCACCTGATGCACCGTAAGGATGACCAATCGCCAATGCACCGCCCCCTCGGTTTACCTTTCCTAGTGGAATATGAAGTTCCTTTAAAGAGGCTAATACTTGAGAGGCAAAGGCTTCATTAAACTCCACTATATCTATATCATCTACCGTTAGTTGCTGACGCTTTAACACTTTTTGCACAGCTGGTATAGGGCCAATTCCTAAATAATTTGGATCTACCCCTGCCACTTGCGCATCTACTACTCGTAAGATCGGCTTAAGGTTCAGCTCGTCACATTTTTCACGAGACATAATCAAAATAAGAGCAGCCCCGTCATTAATCGGACATGCATTTCCAGCAGTGACCGTGCCATCTTCCTGAAATACAGGTGACAATTTCTGTAGCTTTTCCATGCTTGTGTTAGCTCTTGGGCATTCATCTTTGGTAATCCATTCTCCATTAACATAAAGAGGCATAATCTCCTGCTCAAATCGTCCAGTTTGCTGAGAATGAATGGCTTTCCGATGACTTTCCAAAGCAAATTGATCTTGTTCATCCCTGGAAATGATATATTTTTTTGCCACATTCTCCGCTGCGATTCCCATATCTGGATCACCGTAGCTACTCGGAGTGAAACGAGCACGTGTATATAACTCTGGTACACCCATTAAGCTTTGAGGCTTAGCCATTTTCCAAGGTGCTCGACTCGTGCTTTCCACACCACCCGCTAAGTAGATATTACCTGCACCGCTTTGTATTAATCTAGCAGCTATATTGATTGCTTCTAAACCAGAGCCACATTGCCGGTCTACGGTCACGCCAGGAACAGTGACAGGAAGACCTGCTTCAAGCGCTGAAACTCTGGCAATATTCCCTCCTGGTCCTACGGCATTGCCAATGATGACATCATCAATGATATCCTTCGACAAATTCGTTTCCGCAACAATATGCTTGATAAGTGGCGCTAATAATTTCTCCGGTTCTAGTGTGCTTAACATCCCACCCATTTTTCCTATTGGCGTGCGTTTTGCCAGGACAATCACTGCTTCTGTCATACCAACACCTTCTCCATATAGTCTTTCATCGCCTGACGGGCTAATTTCCCACTACTTGTGTAAATAAGATCATCCACCGTTATAAGCTGCTTTGGAACTTTATAGCTCGCTAAATAATCTCGACAATACGCTTTCACTTCTTCTATCGATAGGCGATGAGACCCATCCCATTTTATAAGTGCTACCACTCGCTCCCCCCAGTATGCATCTGGGCTCCCAAGCACCATTACTTCCCCGATTGCAGAATGTTGCTGTAACACCGCTTCTACTTCTTCTGGATAAATATTAAGACCACCAGAAATGAGCATATTTTTTGCACGACCCGCCAAATATAAATAGCCGTCCTCATCCATGGATGTATAGTCTCCAAGCATGAGCCAGCCATCTTGAAAACCGGCCCTCGTCTCATCAGGCAAATGATGATATCCTAAAAACATCATGTCACTTCGAATACAGAGCTGCCCAATTGTTCCAGTCGGTACTTCCCGAAAATATTCATCCCGAATAGAGACTTGAACGCCTGGAAAGGGTTTTCCTAATGAGTGGGGTTTGTTTTCTTCGTATATATCCAAATAGCTAATATAACTTGCTTCTGATGAACCATAGAATTCGTATAGCCTTGCTTCTCCAAACACTTCCTTCGCCTTTTTCTTCGATGCCTCGGACCACTTTGCTCCCGACGATATCAATGCTTGGATATGTACCTGACCCGGAGCAGCCTGCTCAAGCATTGATTCAATCATCGTTGGTACGACAAATAAAATCGTATTGGGATGCTGTTTACAGAGCCGCAAAACTTCTGCAGCATTAAATTTAGGTAAGATATGAAAAGTTCCCCCGTTATACAAGCTCTGCATTAAAGCAAATAAAGACAATGATTGGACGAATGGACCCGGCGCTAAAATATGCTCCATCTCGTCGAATCGAAATGCTTCATTCGTCGCTGCAAAGCTCTTAATCCATGATAAATGAGTGCGCATATACCCTTTTGGAATTCCTGTTGTACCCGATGTAAAGCCTATAAATAATAATTCATTCGTCTTATCCATTTCAGCTTCCGGTTTTAAGCTCGATAGCCAGCTGTCATAGGAACCAGTCTCTCCATCAGAAAAGGTGAAGAGCTGCATGTCACTCTGTTGCGACTTTAAATTCGTTGCAAATGCAGACTCAGCAAATATTATTTTCGGCATGCATTGTTTTAAAATAACGATTACTTCATTTGCACTCCATTTGGGATCTAGTGGAATTGGAATACAGCCTGCATAAATCGCTCCAAGAAAAACCTCCACAAATTCTATTCTATTCGTTGATAAAATGGCGATATTTTCATGCTTTAAACAATTTCGCTGTAACCCATAAGCTACTTTTTTCATCGACTGTACAAGTTCTGCGTATGTACGGTATTCCTGGCCAGCTGATATAGCAATTTTGTCCGGATGTTGCATTGCCTTGCATATGAATAGTTCTGCTAGATTCATCTCTCATCACCCTATTTAATCGTTCAATATTTTAGTTGTTAATCTTCTGCTCAATTGGACTAACTGCTTTAATTTGCATAACAATAATAGCTACAATAATGGCTTTTATTAAATCTCCAGGTAAAAATGCGGTAGCGCCTACCAGTCCAGCCCAAACGGATGTATTCGTAATAATTGCCATTACAGGTGCACCAATTAAACTAACCAGTACAACCCCAAAAATAAAATTGATAATAATCACTTTCCATATTTTTAACGTTGGCCATACTTTTTCAATCGCCAGTCCGATACAAAATGCGGCAATGGGCCAGCTGAAAATGTACCCAGCTGACGGACCAACTAAAGGAGCTAGACCACCCCGTCCACCTGACAATAAAGGTAAACCTAAAGCAACTAATACGATAAATAAAATCAGGCTTATAGCGCCCGTTTTCTTTCCTAAAAAGCTCCCAGCAAGCATAACACCAAGCGTTTGTGCAGTGACTGGCACTGGTATAAAGCCTAGTGGGATTGGCGGAATCATGCCTAATACACCTATTAATGCCGCAAATAATGCAGCGAATACCATTTCTTTTGTTTTCATTTTTTCCCCCGTATAAGTAATGTACAATTACAAATTTTCAAAAGAAGTCGACATCTATGAATTAAATAAATCATAGCTTGTAATTCTATTTGTGTAAACATATTTTTTTTATTGGTTAACTCATTTTAATTGGAACATAAAAAATCCCAAGAAGAAAAACAATTCCTCTTGGGATTTTCTATTTGATTAATGCTATTTTTATGCCTCGTCCGGTGTAAATGTACGGGAAGCTAGCTCCGAATCTAGCATAAAAATTGCATTTGAATCATTTTCAATTCGCTTTATTTTATTAATAAGCGTATCGAATGTTGACTCTTCTTCTACTTGTTCATCGATAAACCACCTTAGAAATGCCATTGTTGCATGCTCACGCTCATCTAAAGCAATATCAGATAAATGGTAAATACGACGTGTCACTTCTTTTTCATGCGCTAATGCTGATTCAAACGCATCTAAAATAGAGTCAAATTCATTATGTGGGCGTTCAAAACCATCAATTGTAGCTCTATATCCTAAATCACTTAGGAAATTATAAAATTTCATTGCATGGAAACGCTCTTCTTCGGCTTGCACTAAAAAGAAATTGGCAAATCCATCATACGTTTCTGCTGTGCAGAATGCAGCCATTGCTAGATAGGCATGTGCCGAATAAAATTCAAAATTCATTTGCTCATTCAATGCTTCATGTAATTTTTCAGATAAAATCGTTATTCCCTCCATTTTAAATGTATTGAAAGTGTAAATATCCACCTGGCAATATAAGTATACAACAAGAGGTACTTTCAATACACTCAATAGTTGACATTGATTATCATTATTAATTTTAATCAACTATGAAGATTTTAAAAGGTAACTACTACGTACTTTGTTCTAGATAATACAAAATAATCCATCTATTTTCAACAAGTGCTGTTAGTTCCTTAACGCTCTTCTGACTTTTCTAGCAAAAACTAGTGGATCATCATCAGCTTCGATATTAACGTATATCAAATTGGGATTATCAAATAGCCACTCGTTGTGTATGGATGAAACAATTATGCCTTGTTTTGAAATAGAAGCAACAAAACTATCGACTTCTTTTTGCAAGAGTGCTACTCTACCTAGGCATAATGCTTGACCACGATTATCTCTAGATTCAAATGAGAAAGAAGAGGTTACTCTGAAACGTTTTCCTAAAATTTTTGCATGTATTTCATTTCGATTTATTGTTGCCACGCATTTTCCACCCGCAAATCCCTCTTGTCCGCCGATAATTCTAGCAAACTCTTTACAAATTAATTCATCATTAGATTCCATCTATTCATCTCCTCTCTATTATTACTAGAATATGAATAGATGAATAGATCTGAAACAGATATATATCTATTTTGTAAAAAAATTATGATGTTAAACTAATGCCCGCCTTCAACAAGGAAGAAGTTATACGTTATGTTTTATAGGCTAATGATTAAATATTCCTAATAGAGTCACATATGCTACTTTTAGTTTTTACACTCTTATTAAGAATAGGCATTTTAATATGCTAGATCAGGTGAATTCAGCCTTCATAGAAAAAAGTAAGTTTCTACTTTCACTTTTAGTGTGGAATTGTTAAATACAATTTTATTGATTAGTGTTTGAGACAACTTTTATTATTCATAGATATGATTTCTGATTTAGCCATAAAAACACCCCATAAATGTTAGATTTCATGTCTAACTTTTATGGGGCAGTTCACTTTTCGGGTTTTTGTTTTTAAAATTCTGCCTGCACTTCTTCCACTGTAACCTCTACTTCTGCTCGAGTCATTTTCTCTTTTCCACTCTTCAACGCTTTTAACGTTTTCTGCGCTAGTGCCAGTGGGAGCTTACAGAATAATTTAATGCTACGACGATTGATGGATTTCATGTATTCATCTGCTTTTGCTAAGTTACCCTCTGCATATTGAAACATGTCCTCACGTGTCCAGCCTTCAGGGAAGAATTGGACCCCTCGTTCTTTATCCTCGTCTTTATTGCGCAGAATATTCACTGCTTGCAAGCCTCGCCCATATGCAATCGCTAGCTCTCGGTCCGTATCGATACCTGCATTCCACTTCCATAAGTCAGATAGCATCACCCCAACTAAACCAGCAACGTAATATGTATACTCATCCAGATCTTCTTTTGTTTTTACTTGCCAGTTCTTTTCTACCCATTTAGCCATACCCTCAGCCATCTCGCTCGAAGACTCTTTTACTTTGTCCACTAAATCTGTTGGGCAAATTGCAAGCCAATCGCCAAGCCTTAAGGAAACCTCTGGCAGTATATCTTGGAAAGGTTCTACTAGCTGCTCGTACTCTTTTGTGTTAAATCCCGTTGTTAACATTTTACTCGTCGCACGCAATAATGTTTGTTTCTCCTGCGAACCTAAAGCCTCATGATCCTCTATTTCATCTATTGCACGCATCACTAAATAAGCAGAGGCAACCGCTTTTTTCAGTTTTGGTTCCAAAAATGTGATCGGTATGTAAAAAGTTCTGCTTGTCTGTTTTAGCATGTCCATTGCTTCTTTTTGTAAAGTTGCTGCTTCCGGCACAATGAAGTCCTCCGTTTCACCTAAATGTTCTTATCTCCTATTGTATCGGATTTTCATGAAAAGACAAAATGACTTCCCTTGTTCAGATAGAAATGTAGCCTTCTTCTGCTCCTTGAATAAAATAGGAATAATGGGAAGTTGCACGGGAACACTAGACAATAATAAACATAGTAAAGGAGGTTAATACCATCCATTATTTAGATATCGGTCAAGGTGAACCTGTAGTATTAATTCATGGATTAGGTAGTAAAAAAGAATCCTGGGAAAACCAATACGAACTATCCTCTAATTATCGTTTGATCATACCCGACCTTCGTGGACATGGCGAATCCGAAGAGTTTGATAATATTTCAATTTCCATTTTCGCACAGGACATTTTATCCCTCCTTGCTTCTTTAGATATTGAAAAAGCCCATTTTTGTGGACTTTCAATGGGAGGACTAGTCGTACAAGAGATTTATTGCCAGAACAATAAAATCGTTCAGTCAATGGTTTTATCCAATACATTTTCGTATGCTCCTACTTGTTTAGGACAACTGACAGTTATGAAAGGCGCTAGGAACTTACATTCATCTACAAGCGACGAATATACAACCTATACCGCGGAAAAATGTTTATATCGTAAAGAAACCAACTTAATCGATGCTGCCAAGAAAATGTTTCTTATAAAAAAAACGCCCTATCTCGCATCCTCTTTTTCGGCCATCAAATCTAATTATCTTCCCATCCTGCCATTTATCAGAGTTCCAACTCTCATCATCGGAGGGCAATACGATGAGATCAATCCTTTGTTTAGTGTCTTCCAAACGAAATGGTTTATGCCCCGAGCGGAATTAGTCATTCTTGGCAATTGTGGACATTTGCCAATTTTAGAAAAGAAGAATGAATATAATCATTTACTCAATCGTTTTTTTCATAAATATCAAGTAAGCGCACTTTGATTATTAGGTGTTGAGCCATTTAGGTTAGAATCGCAAGTTACTTTTCCTCCTAAACCTAACATAAAAAGCTATCCCCTATTTTTTTAGAGGATAGCTTTTATTTTAGTTAGCTTGTCGCTCTTTCCAAAAGAGCGAAATAACAAAGCTAAGTGCAAGCACATACATCGATAATACATATGGATAATCAATATTCACGTCAAATAGAATACCGGCAATTCCGGGACCTATAATATTTCCTATACTCGTAAATGTAGAATTTAATCCCCCTACAAAGCCTTGCGCATCGCCAGCTATTTTAGACAAATACGTTGTCAATGCAGGACGTATCAAATCAAACATAAGGAAAATAACAAAAGTCACCACTAATATAGACCAGTATGTCGATACTTTAATCATCGCAAATATGAATATTGCCGATACACCCATACAAACCTGGATTAGTCTAATCTCTCCAATTTTCTCTACAATCCGGTCAAACGATAACACTTGAGCAATGACACCAAGAATTCCACTCACCGTAATGATTAAAGCAATATCTTTTGGCGTAAAGGCAAATTTATGATCGACGAACAGAGAATAGACAGTTTCAAAAGCAGCAAGTCCAAAGCTAGATACAAGAATGATAAGCATCGGAATAAGATAAATCGGCTCCAGCAATTTGCGGAATCCTGATTTTGCTACTTTTTCTGTTTTCTTCTCTTCTATTTCTGGTCGTTTAGGTTCTTTCAATATTACTAACGAAAAAATAGATCCTAAAAACCCTAAAGCTGCTGCAAAAAAGAAAGGAAGTCTCGTACCATGTTCAGCTAAAAACCCACCAATCCCAGGTCCAATGATAAAACCTGTGCTAATGGCCGCAGCAACATATCCCATTGCTTTAGGACGTTCTTTTAAGGAAGTAATATCCGCAACAAAAGCGGTCACTGCCGGCATCATGAAAGCCGCACTAACACCGCCTAACATTCTAGATACATACAATACCCACACGTCTTTACCGAATCCGAAAAGCATCTCGGACAATGCGAAAAGAAGCATCCCGATCACAATCATTTTCTTGCGACCAAATGTATCGACCCATTTTCCTGCTATAGGAGATACTAATAGTTGTGTGAACGCAAACGCTGCCACTAAGTAACCCATTGTAGACCCTTCTAAATGCATCTCCCTCATCAGTGTAGGCATTACAGGAATCACTAATCCAATCCCTAAAAACACAATAAATAAATTTATAAGCACTAAATATATCGTCTTATTTAAACTACTTTTTTGCATAACCATTTTCAAGCTCCTAACAATCTAATAAAATACTTTCTACCTACAAAAATAAACCCTATAGTAACTATAGGGTCAAGTAGCTTGAATTCTTATTTTTAATTCAACTAAAAATTCATCTTCATTTGAAGCAGTGAAATTGATTGGCATCCATACGTCATATACAATTGGGTCTATTTCCATCTGATGCCACTCAATATAGTCCATTAATTTTTGATAACAAATTTCGTATACGTCAGCAGTAAACGCAAAAGTAATACTCAGATATTGTCCGGCGGGTATTGTGCTTATTTCTACATCTTCAGAGTTAATATGGATTTTCTTGTCTGTCACAGCATATGTAAATAAGTAGTCGTAATGGATATCTTCCAACGATTCATAATTATCCAAAGCAAACGCCCCACCATATAGCGTATCGAATACACTTCCCATATCTTCTAGCACCTTGCTAATAAGTCCATATTCTCTGTTTGGGATATCATTTATGGTTATATCAGATGTTTTTATCTTTACTATTTTTTGTGTTGGAATTTCCTTTATACAGACATGCATTTTATCGGACTCCACTACAAATGATTGTATTTGTTCCTTCTTTCGTTTTAACACTTCTTTTGTTTCGATCAGTCTTCGAAATTCCTCTTCGATTTTATTTTCTTGATCTGCCAAATAGTCCACTAGTTCTTCAGGACTCAATGTTAGTACAGATTTAACTTCTTCTAAGGATAGACCAAGATATTTTAGCGATTTAATAATGTCTAAATAATATAATTGGGTATTTTGGTAATACCTATACTGATTTTTCGAGTCAATTTTTATTGGTTTAAATAAATCAATACGATCATAAAAACGTAAAGTTTGAATAGATATATTACTGAGTTTTGCCACTTCTCCTATTGTTAAGTAATGTATTTTCAAGGGATCACTCCTGTTTCTTGCGCTTATATATATTTTTAAAATTCCAACAACTAAACTAAAGGTACATGTTATAATAGAAGAGTAATAGAATATGGTGTTCATGGGCGGTCAGCATCTCTTTTATTCCTATCTACTATTTTTGTTACTTACAAGAATAGGGAGAGGAGGTGTTGCCAATGTCAACTTTCGAAGCCTTGATGTTCGCTGTTGCGTTCGCTGGTTTGATTGTTTCCATTCTTACTTTTTCGAAAGAAAAAAAGTAAACCGCCCCTGAGCCGCAAGCAATAGGGTGATTTACTCTTCATATTTGCTGATCGCCTTTGAAGCGATGCTATTTTATTACATGACTGTTTGGTGTTGACCGCACCGAGCAGTCTTTTTAATATATCCTTGGTATGTTTTTATTATACCATCTAAGCAGTGATTTTCAACCAAGTTGTCGAAATGTTGTTATTATAAGAGGCCTTTTAGAAGATTAAGAAATGAAAACATCTCGTTCGTTCTTTCTTTTACCCAAATTATTTAGAATTGTATTGGTTTTTGGCACCCAAAAACTAGCCTTGCATTCATGCTCACACCAAAAAATGTCGACAATCCCAATGAATTAGGATTTGTCGACATTCTAATTTACTCCTTCTCAAGTCCTCTAATCGTTACCTCTTTTACGGGTAAGAATAGCTCTCCAGTGTCTAGATATGTTACTTCTACGATATCTCCTTCTTCCATATAAACCGCAAATGGAACTATTTCGGAGGATACTATATAATTTTCTTTAGTTGTAAGTAAGAACGAAACTTGTGTGAAGTCTCCAACACGTTCCTTGAACACGCGCGCAACTGTACCATTTACCGACTTTTCTTCCGCTTTTGAGCTGCCGTCCACTGAACTTCCTCCGCGTTGAATAGCCGTTTTATATAGCTTCAACGCTTCGTTCGGTGTGTTTCCGTATACAGAGATTTCCGGATTTGCCGCTGAGACGATGAAGTAATTTTGTAAAAATCCATTCGAATCAAGTACAGGCGTTAACCAGCTAGCCTCTCCATAAAAATTGTACAGTACTGGCATTTCACCTTGCCATTTCTTCTCGATAAATTTCTTTTCAATAATTTGCAATGCTCCTTGGGAATCCATATACGAATCTTCTAGATTGCCAGTATAATAAGTGGCTTTACCAGTTCGTCCATCTGTTAATGAATAACCGAGCATCGAATCGACGCCTTCTTTTGGACTTGTAAAGTCAGTGAAATAATACATTTGACCATCTTCACCGAAAATCGGACTAACATTGGCTTCTGTTCCTTCATCAGAAGGTAGCTTCACATCTTTCTTACCAAATAAGCTATTCATAAAACCGTGTATATATTTCCCATAATAGCTATTTTGCAAACTAACCGTTTCCGGTGATACCGCTCCATCTATAAATGCCGGGACATCTGCTAGCGCATAAGCCTCTGTTTGACCTGTAGCAGGGTCTACTGCAACGATTCCCTCTACGTCAAAACCGTTCCGAGCAGAGATGAATTTCCCATAAGAACGAATATAAAATGGTTTTCCCTCTTCATCTATTTCTAATTGCACATCTCCATAAAATATTTTATTTGGATGCTTCATACGCATATGTCTTTCCAAGTTTTTATGGAAATAGGAAGATGGCGTGTAAGCCATATCCGCTTCGATAAATTCAGGATTATCTGATGAATCGGTCGCACTCATCGTGAAATAACCCGGGGTCACATCACCATTCCACCATTTGAAAAATCCTGAAAACTCTACTGGTGCAATATAAACGTATTCTTCATTCACTTTTTGAATTTGTAAATTGCCTAATTCATAATAGCTAGTATTGGGAACTTGCCCAAATGCTTTTTTCATCTTATTTCGTGCAAATTGAGGCGGCACACTAGCAGGTGTTTTCGTTTCATCAAACGCTTCAATTTCTACTTGCTCATCCATTTTAGCTACTTCAAATTTTTCATCCGCATTCCAAAGAAACGCAGACAGCATATAGATAGCTAGCACTAAACTTCCCAAGAAAAGTATGCCTTTTGCTTTTTGCTCCGTTCCTTTTGACAAAATAGTTCCAGCTAAAGTGGCGAGCACAAGCAACGGCCATAAAGCTATCCAATTACGGTCTATATTTGTTAAATAATATATAATCGCTAATACGATAAATGTTAAAACTGCTAAACCGATTAAAGAAGACATCATGTCTTTTCTCTTAGCTGTCAGTGGTACGACTAATAATGCAGTAATAATTGCTGCAACTGCTGAAATAATAAAAACAAACGTCATACAATCATCTCTCTTTCTTTTTTTCTACTTAGCTATTATACGGATGGAAGGATGAACGGTTTCAGGAAAAATATAACACTGAATAAATGGATTTTTCAGAATTGGATAGATTTCAGTTACTCTAAATGATACACTATTAACATATATATCCACATTTTCATAATAAATAGAGGTGCAGCTAGTTTGTTTAGTCAAATACGTAACCACCCTGTCTTGAAAATAATAGTCCTTATTTTATTATTCATCCCTATCTCCATTTCACCACTTACTCCTAGCCTAGTATTACTTTTGATAGCTAATCATTCCATAGTTAATGCATATGAACGCAAGAATCAAGATCCCTTAAACTTTTCTATCTGCCTTTCTCTAGGTCTTTTCATCATTTACATGACTTTCCTTACGTTGATTAAAGATTATTTAATATAAGAGGTGAAATGAAGTGGCATTCCATGCTAAACCACAAAAAGGATATTTAGGTACATTATTGTTCATACCCGTTATTCAAATAGCAAATAGCTTTGCAACTCACTCTTATGGTGGCTTATTCTACTTTTCTATTTTACTTGGTCTCTTCATTATTATTACATTTTCTATTAATTATACATTTAACTTTCTTGATGAGTATTTGATGTATGAAGTTTCCTTTAAGTCTATTTGCATTTATAAAAGAGTACTCTATCCTTCTCACTTGAAGAAAATTGCGTTCAAACGTTATAGTTGGGCTACGCCAGGGGCTCTCATTCATACAAAAAAGGGGCTAAATCTACGTCTTGTTCTTTTTTCATCTAATAAAATTTTTTATGAATTACTTACATTCGCTAACAAACATGACATTCCAATCTCTAAAACGAAAGACTATCTATTATTAGAAAGAAGAAGTAAATATACTTCGAAGGAGAAAATTTTATGAAAACAATAACCGGATTATATATCATCATTATCTTAATGCAGTTTATTACGTTAACTAATATTACCTTATTCAACGGAGAATGGAATGGTATAGCAATGGCATTAAGTACCGCTTTATTTATTGCTGGTACTGCATTTTTCTTGATGAATAGAAAAAAATAAGATAATCCGCTTTTTATCAGCAGATTATCTTTGAATTTTACTATTAATCTTAAGATACCAGTTTTAATCCGATTGCTGCTCCTAATACCATTGCGATAAAAACAAGTCTTTTCCAATCCTTTGGTTCTCCATATAAAATCATCCCTAAAATCGCACCACCAGATGCCCCTATTCCTGTCCAAATGGCATATGCCGTTCCCATAGGAAGAGTTTTCATCGCATATGCTAGAAATAAGAAGCTACCTCCAAATCCAAGTAACAGAAGAACAAAAGATTGCCAGTTTCGGTCCTTGTGCAATTTGGTAATCATCGCAACACCAAACATTTCTAAAATCCCAGCTACTATTAGCGAAATCCATGCCATTATGATTCATCTCCTTCCTGTACTTTGTCTTTTGTAACTAATTTCAACCCAACGACACCAGCCAATAAAATAAAAATTAACAGTATTTTACTTAGTTTAAAGGCTTCTCCAAAGAACAGAATTTCCGAAATAACGGTTCCCGCTGTTCCCATTCCGACAAAAATAGCATATACAGTACCAACAGGAAGCTTACGACCCGCAACGATCATCAAATAAAAGCTCACAATTATAGAAATAACGGTCCCTGACCAACTCCAAAAATTATCCGCATGCTTCAAGCCAATCACCCAAAAAACTTCAAAAAAAGCAGCAATATACACTTTCAACCATTCTTTGTTCACAAAAATCCCTCCAAATTTTTTAAAAGTCTAGGAGAACTGTAAAAACAGTTTCTCCTATTTGTTCGCAAAAATGTCTTCAGGTTACAAAATAAAAAAGCCTGGGAGAACTGTAAAAACAGTTTCTCCCAGGCTTTTATCCTTCCGTGACACAGCATAAGCTGAGCGTTTTCTCTCGGTCACGGACCAACTTACTCGTTGCGGAACCCTAGAAAACTTTTTACGTATGCAATTAATTTACATTATACACATTCCGATGTCGGTTTCAAGTTTTAACTTTTGCTAATTGTTTATTTTCCATTTTAAGATTAATAGTTTTTTCATTTACCTCGATGCCATTTCTCCAAGAAAAAGTCACGAAAATAGATGCGATGATTAGTATTCCGCTAAGTATGAAAAAGCAATAAATAATGAGTCCTGCTGATACCATACCTGTAAAAAGGGCGAGTAAAACGATTCTTAGTAGAAGCCCAACCGATCGAAATAAGCTATCTACTCTACCTATTATTTCATTTGGTATTCGGTCCATTAAGAAAGAATTTCGAGCAACACGGGCTCCGCTATTTCCTAGAGCGATAAAAAACATAAGGGATAAGTAAGAAGGAATATTAGCGAGAACAATTAACGAAATAGCAACTGTATACGTAATAACGCTGTATACGATTGTCTTTTCATCCCCTAGTTTCCTAGCAATAATAGGAACGATCATTCCCGCAATTACTGCTCCTACCCCATAAACCATACTTTGAATTCCGTAAAAACTGCCGGAAGCTTTTAGCACATCCGCTAAATACACAGGAAACAAATAATTTGTAATCATAACGCCGATGAATGGCATAATGGAAAAAAATAAAAACAAGAACATGGCAGGACGTTTCCACATATATATTAAGCCTTCTGCACCTTTAGATTTGGAAGTGCCCTTCGTCTCGCTATTTTTAAGCCGTACATATGGTATTTTTACATACAAATAAATTGCTGCCACATAGGCAAATACATTAAGTAGCAAAATGTAGTGCAAATCCCACTTTGACAATAATATACTAGCCAACGCACCTGCTATGACACTGGATAACTGCCCTTGCACTTCCATTGTTCCATTTAGTGTTTTATATTGGTCTTTATGAAAAATTTCCTGATTTAAAGCAAACATTGTTGGGAAAAAAATAGTGTAATACAAACTTCCAATAATATAAATGATTATATAATGCCATATTTCATAAGACAGGCCGACAAATCCAATAACTGAGAAAAATAGCAACATCACAAAGCTTGCTATATTGCTCGTTAAAAGCAATTTCTTTCGTGACATTTTATCGATTAGATTCCCGACTAACGGGGTGATTAAGAAACTAATAATCGTCATACATAATGTAACGTAGCCAAATACCGCATTGCCATTTTCACTTGATACGAGCATCCATGGTATCGCAATCATCGTAATGCCAGACCCAATAGACGAAGCAATATTTGCAAAAATAATTAAACGAAATCGTGAATCTTTATATAGATTTTTCATTTTCATGCATTCCTTCCGACGCGAGCTTCACCCGGATCCTAAGTTCTCTTCGCTGAAATTCTTATTATTCTCACTATAATTCATATTTCTTATTTTGCATTCAGTCATACGTCTTGAGTGAACCTCATACTTTTTACTGAGAGAAGGGTTTTACAACTAAATCTAGCAATCTGTTCATTTGCCTTTAAAAAAACAAATGTGCAAGCACCTATCTCTGCCCCAATATAGTAAATAGAAATAATTAGTGTTAGTGGGATGTCACACATAATAGGAAACTGCGCGGTAGTGAATTGAAGGAAGAGTCCGCTAAGATTTCCGCTGCAGGACGTACGCTTTCCGCCGGCTTGGCTTCAGCCGCTTCCGCTACAATCCATGATGGATAACGCTATCTAATAGGCGTCACTGTTTAACAAATGAAACTTCTAAAAGTTTTCTAGCTATTAAACGCCAATAAATGGTACAACGCTACAATACACACTGGGAACGTGACAAACCGAGCGAGTGGAAAATTTCAGTAAAATAATCCTAGTTAATGCTCTATTATTGCCGTCTCAATTCGAGTTAACTTGTTTTAGGAAAATTGGTTCCTCTCAGACTACAACTTGTTACTTTCGACAACTGTTTGGTCGCCCATAGCCACTTATTGGATTTGCATGGTCAAAAACTGTGGATGATTTTCTTTAGTAAGTCGATCATAAATAACCAGTGAATCAGAATCCACTTATAGCTCTGATAACTGCCGAGCTAAATAGCAAGAAGTCTCCATTGATTGAAGCGGAAGGAGGCGACTCCTGCGGGAATCAAGCGGGACAGGTGAGACCCCGCAGTGGAGCGACAGCGACCGAGGAGGCTCACCGCCCGCCCCGCGGAAAGCGTCCTCCTGAAGCGAAAATCCTATCGGTTACCTAATAAAATTTCTTACTGCGCAGTTTCCCTAAACTGCGCTCGATTATAAGAATTGGCTTAACTTACTTATTTTTCATGTAAATAGTTATCCATATGTATTGAGATTTATGTTTCCTAAGCAGCGAGAAAAGGTTGTCCCCAGTTTCTATCAAGACAACCTTTTCTCTATACATGATTCTTCAGACCATTATTTGCAATTAAAAAATAGCCTTGCTACACTGTTTATAACAAACACCCACAGGGTCATTTGTTCATTTTCTATAGAAAACAAGAGGTGTTATTTTGTCTAAAATGACCAATAGAATGAAAAGCGCACATTATGTAAGTGGGCTGGAATCCATTTTCAAGTGTCCCATTTGCGACTCAATCATGAGCGTATACGAATTGCAAAGTTTAGTTTGCGCAAACAATCATACATATGATTTTAGTAAACAAGGATATATTAATATGCTTAGCCATCCGATAAAAACAAAATACGGGAATGATTTATTTGAGGCTCGCAGAAAGCTGATTGCGGAAGGTCAATTTTTCGAACCACTAAGCAGCGCAATTGCTCAAATTATTAAAGAACAAAAAAATTCGGCATTTATTCTAGATACCGGTTGCGGCGAAGGCTCCCATCTGTCTTCTATATGCGATACGGTTAGTTTGGATTTAGAGAAACCTGTAACCGGAGTAGGCATTGATATTTCCAAAGAAGGTATCTTAGCGGCTGCTAAAAACTATTCGAATAAAGTGTGGTTAGTAGCAGATCTAGCGAAAATGCCATTTCAAGAGGAACAATTTGATATTATTTTGAATATCCTTTCCCCCTCTAATTATGTGGAGTTTAATCGCCTATTGAAAGACGATGGCTTAGTCATCAAAGTAGTCCCTCAAACAGATTATTTAAAAGAGTTAAGAGAGATTGTCTATGATGAACCTGAAAAGCAAGCATACTCTAATGCCGATACAGTGGATCTATTTAAAGGCAATTTTCAAATGGTGCGGACTTCACATATACAATATACGGTAAAATTGAACAATCCGCTCATCCATGCATTAGTTCGCATGACTCCTTTAACTTGGACAGCTTCCGAAGAAAAGTTAAAGGACTTTTTAGAAAGTGAATCCGCAGAAATAACGGTGGACCTAGAGATTTTGATTGGGAAAAACTTAGTTGAACGAAAAAACGCCTAGTAATTTTCACTAGGTGTTTTCTTTTTAGGCTGAAAATAAGGAAAGCCTACTCTTTATCTTTCGTTTTTATTGCTGGAAGTAAAGGAGATGCTTCTCCGGAATAGAAAATCCTCAAATCATGGAGAGCTCTCGTACATCCAACATATAATAATTTTGCATCTAGCTTTTTATCCTTATAATGACTTTCATCCACGTCTATAAGTAATACTGCATCAAATTCCAGCCCTTTTGCTAAATATACTGGTACTACAGAAATACCACCCTCATATTTCATTTGATTGGCTTCAATAGCATTTACAGAAATTCCTGCTACTGTTAACTTTTCATACATGTCTCGGCACTCGTCATCTGTTCGTCCTATTATTGCGATTGTTTTCACATTTTCAATCAACATATTTTGTAACGTCTTTGTAATTTCAGCAAATTGATTATCCGTCGAAATAATCTTTACTTCCTTACCGCTACGAAAAACAGGTATTGCAAGACCTACTGGAATCTCAGCATTTTGGATAATGTCATTTGCAAACTCAATTATTTCTTTCGTAGAGCGGTAACTTCTCGTCAGTTCAAAATAACCCGTTTGTTGAAATACTTCTTTAAAGTCATTCCAGTCCTCGATTCCTTGAAAATTGTAGATAGCTTGGGATAAGTCCCCTAAGATTGTAAAAGAATTACCCAATGTGACCTCTTTTAATATATAAATTTGGAATGGTGAAAAGTCTTGTGCTTCATCTATCACTACATGATGAAATTTTTGACTACTCTCTATTCCTGTTAATTGATGATGTATATAAATAAGTGGAGTTAGATCTTCTACATATAGTTGTTTATCACGGCAATTTTTTACTGTTTCTTGAACGAGTTCTGCAGGCAACACTTCTAATATTTCTTTTTGTTTCATCAACGAGCTGTAAAATGATAGTGGGGTCATTTTAGGCCAAAACTTCATGTATGCATTTAATCTTTTAGTAGCTTCTTTTTTCAATGCTTTTTTCTCATCTGTTCCTTCGAACTTCTTCAGTTCTATTTCAATCCATCGTTTTATCCGACCAACTAATCGTTCCCTACGCTTCATTAATGGATAATGCTTATATTCAACTTGCATCCATTTTTGTATTTCTTCTGCTTTGATAACAGCATCGTCCCATACAACGAGATCTTTTTCTGGTACTAGATTTTTTTCCAATTGAATGACACTTTCTTCAATGAATGACTTAAACTCAAGTGTCCCTTTATATTTCCCAAGCATAACCTTGTTATCATTACGATTGATTTCAAAAGCTTCCTTCAGCTTTTCTTCCATTTTTTGTAATTTTATCGCATTATTTAATGTGCGTAGCGCCCAGTCTTGAAATGTGGTTTGCTTAATATTACCTACACCCAGTTCAGGAAGCACTCCAGAAATATAGTCTAAAAACAAGCTATTTGGTGCAAATACTACCATTCTATCTGCTTGAAGCTGCTCTCGGTATTCATAAATTAAAAAAGCAAGGCGGTGTAAAGCGATGGTTGTTTTTCCGCTTCCTGCGACCCCTTGTATCAATAATGGCATATTCTTCTCTGCACGAATAATATTATTTTGTTCAGATTGTATCGTAGAAACAATGTCTTTTAATTTGTTATCTTTGTTTTCAGCTAATTTATATAGGAGAAAATCATCTGTAGGTGATACATCCTCGCTTCCTTTTACATATGTATCGACAACACGTTCTAACTCTCTTTTACGAATGGCAATATTCCTTTTTAAATGAACATAGCCTTCTATTAAACCATCTGGTGAATGATAAAAAGCCGCTTCCTCACCACCATTAAATGAATAAAACATACTGGCAATAGGTGCTCGCCAGTCCATCACAATTGGTTTCGTCGTTTCCTCATTAGACGCTCCGACTTTTCCAATATAAATAGGCTCTGGCTCCAACTGACCATCCTCTTGAAAATCTAACCGTCCGAAATATGGTTGTTGTACAGCAATACGTAGGTTTTGCCTTCTGGACTCCCTCATACTTTCGAGAATTTGTTCACTAAAATCTTCCCCATAATATACTGGCACATTCTCTAGTTCGACTAATTGCTTATCCAATATAGACGTAGTCTCTTTCAACCTTTGTAATTCTTCTTCAAATATATCCCTCATTGCAATGACCCCCTCCTATTCGTTATAAAATACAGACAATTTCTAATATATATATAATTACTATACAAAGTCAATAACCTAAATGTCCGAAAATAAAATGAGCTTAGAAATACTTTTCCCAAGCCCATTTCGATATGAAATAATCTATATAATGTTGATACTTACTAAAGTTGTGTTTTTGAATTAGTTGCTCCTGAGCACAATTTGGTTGCTTTCGCAGATATTTGATTGCTCCCGCTGTCCTTTTGGTTGCTTTTACGCCTATTTGGTTGCCCTTAGCCATCTTTTTACATATATATCCCTTTTTCCTCGTAAGTCACATACCATTCTCCGTCTTTTTGCACGATACTTGTTCCGATCCAACCATCTGCTAGTAGCAGTTGCTGTTTTTCTGTATCAGCCATACGAATTTCTAACGCTTCGCCACCAATTTTACGGTCTCCATGAAGTTTTTTATAAAAAACATAGCGCAACATATCTGCGTACTTGTTTTTCAATGCACCGATGACCATACCTTGGCTCAGTTTATCTTTTAAGCTCGCAATATTAAATGGTGCCACTGTTGCGCATACATGCGTATAGGGAGATGCGTCTAATAGTTCCATTACGATAGCTCCAAGTTTTTTCTGTAAACCATATCCTCGATAGTCGGGATGCACATTTGTAATTTCTTGGTACACTACTTTATTTAACTGCTCCCTTTGAAGTCCAATATCATATCCAAGGTGATGTTCGTCTATTTCAGGTATCGCTAGTGCGCGAAATGCGACTAACTTATCCTCTACGAATACACCTACCATTAGGCTCTTCGAAACGAAATCTTCGTATTCTTCCTTCGTTACCGGCGATAAAAAGTCATTGTTTATTAGCGTTTCCAAAACAAGGTCCTGGAGGCGTAGAATATCTTCTACACTATCTTCTTTCAATACACGTACTATATAATCTTTTTCACCAAGTTTACCTGTCCATTCTTTCATTTAAACACCACTTACTTTCGTTTGGAATACAATTAACTCTTGGAGTACTGACTCGTCAACATCTACTCCAAGACCTGGACGTTCATTTAGCTGAATAAAAGGCACGTCATAATGTAAATTTCCAATATCCTTGGAGAATTTTAGCGGACCTGTTAACTCAACACTCGTAAAAGCTTTTTTAGAAAACGCTACATGGAATCCTGCTGCAGATCCAATCGAAGACTCAACCATAGAGCCAATTTGACATTCGATTCCTGCCATTTCTGCCATATGGGCAAGCTTCATGGCCGGGTAAATGCCCCCACATTTCATGAGCTTAATATTTACTTTATGTGCTGCCTGCTTCTCGATTAACTCGCGCATATCCCGAAATCCTTTTAAACCTTCGTCCATCATAAGCGGTGTGCTTGTTTTCGCCTTTACTTCGACCATACCATTAAAATCATCTGCTACTACTGGTTGCTCTAGCCAATCTAGCCCCAATTGTTCTAGTTGACGCATTGCTGTAATCGTATTTGCACTGTTTTTCCAGCCTTGGTTCACATCGACACGAATTGCGATGTCTTTTCCCACTTTTTCTCGTACGGCCTGGATACGTTCCACATCTGCATGTACATCTGTTCCGACTTTCATCTTAAAGGATGAATAACCTTCCTTCATACGACTTTTTGCTTCTGCTGCCATTGATTCAGGTGTGCCGATGCTTAAGACATGTGTGATCGGGAACTTCTCGTGGTAACGGCCGCCGAGTAATTGATAGACTGGAACGCCTAGTTTTTTTCCTACTACGTCATAGCAAGCAATATCGAGCGCTGCTTTTGCTGCAGGTGCTTGATAGACAGCTTTGTCCATTTTTTCATGTAGACGTTCGAATTCCATTGGATTTTCACCAATTAGTAACGGTGCTAATGTATTTTGGAGTAGTGTATATGTCGCTTCCCATGTTTCCCCTGTCACATGCTCATCTGCAACTGCTTCTCCGTATCCGATTAAACCTTCCTCTGTAGTAAGTTTTACGATTATCGAAGGCATATCATCGTATGTATGGTAGCTAATGATAAATGGATCAACTAGTGGTAATCTTATCGCAAATATTTCTATTTCTTTAATTTTCATCTTATCTTCCTGCTTTCTTTACAAGATTTTATTTTTTCGTTATAGTTGTCGTTAAATAGACGTTAATATTTCAAAAAAAGGGGATTACATATGGATATCCGAATCGCTGTGCTAGGCTCTGCTAACTTTATCGACCGATTAAAAGAACTTGAACATGAGTTAGTTTCTACTCGTTTGGATTATTATATCTATCATTCACCAGTGGATGCAACCCAAATTGTGAAAAATATTAAACCTTGCGATGTCGTCTTTTTCTCAGGTTCTCTTCCCTACATATTTGCAAAAGAAGCAATTGATAATTTACCTATACCGGCCCATTACCTAAAACAAGATGAAACGGTTATCACAACAACCCTATTATCCGTTTACTTTTCTCAACATATTCCTGTGGAACAGCTTTCGATTGATTTGATCGAACCGCTATTAATACAAAATGTATTAGAGGATATTGGACTATCGGAACAATATCCACATACATTAAAAATTGATCCAACTTTCGAATTAGAAGAAGTTGCAAATTTTCATGCAAGATTATATCAAAGTGGAAAAACTTCTTTGGCAATTACGAGTATCCACTCTGTTTTTCATGCATTACAAGAAAAGAAAGTTCCCGTCATCCGAATGTTAGATTCGAAAAGCAATATCTTAAAAGGTTTGGAAGATGCGAAATCTATGGCACTATTAGCAAAAAGTAGGGCAGCAAAAATTGCGATTGGATACATTCAATCAAACCAAGTAATTTCAGAAGAAATACTAAAGAAAATAGCTGGCACTATTCAAGCAAATTACATTCCTACACCTGGCGATTTATATACGTTTATCTCTACCCAAGGCAATGTGCAAATAGCTCTGGAAAGCAATATAATTGAGCATTGGTTTGAACTTGTTTCACTCCCTGTCAAAATAGCGTTTGGCTACGGAAAAACAGTCGTAGAAGCAACACAAAATGCTAAAGATGCTTTGCCGTATGTAGCTGAGAACTCCGCTTATTTAATAAACGACCATAAAGAATTACTTGGTCCATATCCTAATCGTCAACAACAAGTACAACTGAAAACAAATGACCCAAAACTCGTACAAATAGCTAAAAATACGAAGTTAAGTCCCGCAAACTTATCGAAAATCATGCAATTTAGTCGTTCGCATAGCTCCGTTGAATTTACTGCACATGATTTGGAAGTCTATTTACAAGTGAGCAGAAGAACGACGGAACGATTATTGAAAAAGCTAGTAGACCATGGATATGCCCGAGTAGTTGGAGAAGAGATGACTTATCAGCAAGGACGCCCCCGGGCAATTTATGAATTCAATTTCTCTACTTATTGAACCAAAGTAAAGTTAATAAACCCTCAAATAACCCATCAATTTATAATATTGATGGGTTTTTAATTTGGAGGATTAAAAATATAATGAGAGTTTTCCTTCATTTACTCGTTATTATTTGTAGATAAGAAAGGAGGTATCACAACTTCGTGGTTTCATTAATTAATAGGCTCCAAAGAAAAGATGAACAAGCTCTAAGGGAAGTAATTGACACATACGGAGGTTACGTTAAAGCTATTGCATTAAAAGTGCTATTACCTAATCAAACGGCAATCGAAGAATGTATAAACGACGTTTTTCTTACTATTTGGCAAAAGAGTGCTCAATTTACGGGTGATGAGAAGGATTTTAAAAAATGGATTGGTGTTATCACAAAATATAAAGCAATTGATACATACCGAAGTCTTCAAAATAAGCCAAAAACAGTCCAATTACTCCCGTCAATTTCAAGTAAGAAGAACTTACCAGAAAGAATCGTCGAACTAAGAATACAAAAAGAGCAGTTGTTTATCAGTATTTTAAGTTTGAGTAAAAACGATCAAGAAATTTTTCTATTGAAGTACTACTTAGGATACTCCAATGGGGAAATTGCTGAGATGTTCGAAATTTCTAAGTCAGCTGTTGAAAACCGTTTATATCGCGGCAAATTAAAGCTAACGAAAGAGATGAAATGGGAGGTATCAAGATGAATGAAAAAGACTTTATCAAAATAGATATTGAGAAGATTGAACCGGTAGAATTATTCGATTGGGAAAAGAAAAATATAGAGAAAAGCATTTTCCGTTCAACGAAGAAACTTTCCAATAAAAAAATTAAGTGGATGAGTGCAATCGCTATAATCACATTAATCTTTACTAGTAGTGCCATTTGGCTTCCAGCAGTTGCCAACCGAATACCTATTGTACTGCAACTAATGCAAAGCAATAATAATCCGCAGTTACAAGTATTTAGTGATTATGCAACAATCATTAATCAAATAGACGAAAGTAATGGTTCTTCCATTGAATTAGCTGAGGCTTTTTTGATGGGAATATTGTATCGATTAGTTATGAAATGAAACATGATGAGCCAATAGATGAAGCTCCACTATTTTGGAATGGTCAGTTAGAAGTAAATGGAAGACCATTGGACACACTCAGTCATCAAATTATTAAAAAGAACGATTATACTTGGATTGGTATGTTTACAGCTAGGGTTTCCGACCAGGCAATCGATAAAACTATTGATCTTCAATGGAGTCCTAAAGATTTTAAAGGGATGGAAAATACAACACTTGCTAAAGGTGAATGGAACTTTCAATTAGAGCTTTCACCTACTCAAGCCTTTTCCAAAAAAGTAAATATACCCTTTGGTGATGAACAATACCAGTTGCAATTTAATCAATTATCGGCGGGGAAATATATGACAACTCTTTACTTCGAGGGAAATATAGATAATTATACAGAATTTTTAATGGTAGACATACAAGATAATCTAGGAAATGTCTATGAAAATGTAGGAGTTACTACCAGCAATACTGAATCCGGACAAACAATTGGTTATATTGAAGTTTTTATACCTGATGTTAATATTCAAACACTAATTATTACACCATCTATAAGAATTGTAGATGAAAAAACATTGAAACTGAAAGAGCTTATTCCCTTATCGAGCATTAAAATTCCACAGGATTAATACAGATTTAATATTAGAATGCAAAAAGGACATTACATATTAGTCATCTAAACTTGTAATGTCCTTTAATTTTACTATTTTTTTAAGTTTAGGTCTTAATAAAGCAAATGCTTTCCTTTTCCACTTATGCTTCCATCGCTTCTTTTTGCTTCAAAGCAACCATTTCTGCTTTTGTTAACTTCTGAATAGTAAATCCAGTTATTGCATATCCAATAGACAACAATGGAACAATATAATTTAGTATAGCGTATGGTGCATACTCAAATGCCCCAACCCCTAACGTTCCTAATATGAAAACACCACAAGTATTCCAAGGGATAAATACAGACGTTAATGTTCCACCGTCTTCTAAAGCCCTTGAAAGATTTTTCGAATGTAGTCCCATTTTTGTATAAGCATTTGAAAACATGCGAGATGGCACGACAATAGAAATGTATTGTTCTGAACAAGTTGCATTTGTTGTAAAACAAGCAAGAATTGTAGACGCTACTAGTGTTCCTGCTGATTTTGCTAACTTCAGAATTTGATTCATAATTGATTGAAGCATACCAGAATACTCTAGTACCCCTCCAAAAGTCATGGCAACCAGTGTCATTGAAACCGTATACATCATGGAATCCAGCCCACCACGATTAAATAAATCATCAACCATTACATTTCCAGTTTCAATAACAAAACCACTTTGGAGCGCTCCAATCGCTTCTGAAAGGCTTCCACCTTGTATAAACACTTGTGAGAAAGATCCTAATATTATCCCTATAACTAAAGCTGGTATTGCCGGTACCTTTAATGCAACTAGAACAATTACAGCTACCGGTATGAGCAATAACCAAGGAGAAATCACAAAACTTTTTTCTAACATGGAGATAGTTTGCTGAATACTCTCTTGATCAATATTGCTGTTCTTATACTTCATACCTAAAAAGCCATATACACCCAACGAGATAAGAATCCCTGGTACTGTGGTATATAACATATGTCGAATATGTACAAATAGATCTGTATTAGTCAATCCTGCTGCTAGATTTGTTGTATCCGAAAGTGGCGACATCTTGTCCCCAAAATAAGCACCTGAAATAACTGCCCCCGCAATAATAGGTGCCGGAATACCCATACTAAGTCCAATACCCATCCCTGCGACACCAATAGTTCCCATAGTGGACCAAGAACTGCCGATAGCTAATGAAACAATCATACAAATGACGCAAATAGTTACTAAAAACAATGCTGGTGTTATTATTTTTAGCCCATAATAGATCATCGTTGCAACTATTCCACCACCGATCCAAGCTCCAATCGTGAGTCCTACCAACATAATAATAACGACTGCCGGTAATGCTAGTTTAATCCCCTTGTACATCATTTCTTCAATATCATTCCACTTAAAACCATGCTTCCAAGCTACTAATGCAGCAACAGCTGTACCGATGATTAACGGTATATGTGGTCCTTGTTCCAAAACAACGACTGCAACAACCATACATAAAATCATCACAAGTAATGGTGTCATAGCCCATAATAAAGGCATTTCCTTTTTAGCAGATACTTTATCTTTTTCTCCCATATTATTTTCCCCTTTGTGAACTATTGCGACAATTCTCAATTGACGTTTAATAGTCGCTAATATGAAATAATATAGACAAATCGATGAACCGTCAATGCTTTTTAGAACTATTTGAAAGCGTTTTCGCTATAACTTTTGCACCAATTGCAAGTGCCTCATAGTTAAACGTCATATTCGGATGATGCAACCCTGGGGTGAGATCTGCTCCAATGCCAATCATGGCAGCATTCACTTCAGGATGTCTAACCGTATAAAAATGAAAATCATCACTTCCAGAAGTAATCACTTCTTCTGCAAGGTTATCCATACCAACTGCTCCGATAATTCCTTCTCTCGTCATAGCAGCTGCTTCTTTGGAAACTTCCGCGCCTGGCGTGACGTCCTCCCATTTCCACTCTATTTCTATATCAAATAATTGTTTAATTGCCAGTAAATCTTTCTCTATTTGGTCTTTCATTTGAGATAAAACAGCATTCTTTTGGGCACGAACATCAATGGAAAACGTTGCAGTCCCTGGGATAATATTGGCATTTTCCCCACCGGCTTGGATTTTCGTTAGTTTCGCAGAATACGATTCGAACGGTGAAAAATAAAGGTTTTTTAGTGCCTGATGAATCGCCACTGTCACATCAATAGCATTTTTTCCTTGATGTGGACGTGCCCCATGCGCATCAATTCCAGTAATTTTTCCTTCTAAAAACATCGCTGCTCCGTGATGGATTGCTGGAGAAACTTTTCCAAAAGGAAGCTCTTCAATTGGTCGTAAGTGCACGCCAAATAGATGTGTAACGCCTTCTAATGCCCCTCTGTCAATCATCGCATTGGCACCATTTCCTTTTTCCTCTGCCGGCTGGAATATAAAGCGGATACGCTTACTTAGTTTTTCGTCTTTCAGTAATAATAAAGCTCCTAAAACCATCGAAATATTCGCATCATGTCCGCATGAATGATTGGCACGAAATTCGCCATCTACTTCTTGCCAAAGTGCGTCGATATCCGCACGAACCGCGATCACTTCATCGCCTTCCCCTATTTCAGCCAGTAACCCCGTCACATCATCGAAACGGCGATAAGACACTTGTAACACATCTAGTATTTCTGCAAGCTTATTCGTCGTTTCGTATTCCTTCCAGCTCACTTCTGGATATTTGTGAAAATGATCAAACCATTTCAATACTTGTGATTCTACGTTCATCTGTTTTGCGCTCCTTATTTTTCGATAATTTCACATACACGTCCTACTTGTCCATCCGTTAACCGAACTTTTATGCCATGTGGATGGAAGGATGAATTGGTTAGTAAGTCTTTCACTATACCTCTTGTTTTTTGACCCGTTCGTTGGTCTTTTTTCAAGACGATATATACTTCTAAGCCCGGTTTAATGTCTTTTCTATTTTGTCCGTTCATAATAATTCACCTCTTTTTGTATCTTATCATTTCATACTATACATACACTGATATACAAAACAATAATTTGTTTATTTCGAATTCGTATTGACGAATTTACTCTGGTGAAGTATAGTAATTAACATTAAGAAAAATGAAATAATTTTTATCTCTCATGAAGAGTAGCAGAGGGACTGGCCCGTTGAAGCTCGGCAACCAACCATATGTTTATGTATGGAAAGGTGCTAAATCCTGCAAAACGATATCGTTTTGAAAAATGAGAGAGGACTTCTGCGTATTTTCAAAATGCTAATGAACCTCTCATTTATGAGAGGTTTTTATTATTTCTGCTACATCCAAGAAAACAACAGATAGGAGAAAAATTATGAAAAAGTATTTATTTACAGGGCTACTCATTTTAGTATTAACATTACTAGCTGCTTGCGGTGGTAAAGAAAAATCGGAGGAAGCAAATGCAGGCTTATTAAGTGACGGTGTTCTAACCGTTGGGGTAACTGCAGGTCCACACGAAGAAATCGTTGAAAAAGTGAAAGAGCTGGCTGAAAAAGATGGCCTAAAAATTGATCTACAAGTTTTTTCTGACTACGTAATGCCGAATGTTGCTTTAGCTGAGAAAGAGATTGATATGAATATCTTTCAAACGATTCCTTTCTTTGAACAAATGAAAAAAGACCGCAATTTAGATCTCGTTGATGTAGGTAAAACGGTCACTTTCCCAATGGGCATTTACTCCAATCAAGTAAAAGATGTTAACGAACTGACAGATGGTGCGAAAATTGGATTACCAAATGATCCGACTCAAGGCGGGCGTGCACTGATGCTGTTTGAAAGTGCAGGTATGATTAAGCTCAAAGAAGGCCTAGATACTAACGCTACCATCCATGACATTGTGGAGAATACGAAGAATTTCCAATTTATTGAACTTGATGCAGCACAAATCCCCCGTCAATTAAATGAGTTGGATGCGGCAGCCATCAATACAAACTTCGTAATAGATGCTGGTTTATCTCCAGCTGATGACTCTATTTTTATTGAGTCAAAAGATTCTCCTTTCGTGAACATTATCGCCGTTCGAACTGAATCAAAAGATGAAGAAGTGATTCAACAATTTATCGATTTGTACCGTTCGGAAGAAGTGAAACAATTTATCGAAGAAAGATTTGATAGATCTATCATTCCTTCATGGTAATGAAATGTTGGAAATAGTATTAGGTATGTAAGAGGAAAAGACGTAAATAATTTATCTATTACAAAAACCGAATAATTATCAATTTATCAAGCAATTCAAATATAAAATCCGAACTATTCCGAAACAATAAATTAGAGTTTCGTAGGATAGTTCGGATTTTTTTATTCACTAAAAAAATTGCTAGATCGATCTCTATCAATTATTATTCTATTAATAATTTTATTTGTATAAAATTGGAACAGAATTTTTATTGACTAAACCATATGTAATAGTTATTATAAAAAAACAATGTCGAATTATGTCGTATAATGTTGGGGATATGGCCCAAAAGTTTCTACCAAGCCACCGTAAAGGGCTTGACTACGAGTTAATTGTAAGATGGAGGAAGGATTCAATCCTTTTTTCATATTTACATATACCTAGTCAACGCTCCGGTAGAAATCGGAGCGTTTTTTTCGTTTAGGAAATAATTCTTTTCTTGATTGTCATCATAAAACACGAAACGATATACCAGGCATTTTATAAAGCAAAATTTAATAGGAGAGGATCGATAGATAATGAAAAAAAATATTTACTTTAATCATGATGGAGGCGTCGATGATCTTGTTTCGTTGTTTTTATTAATGCAAATGGACAACGTTGAGCTGACTGGTGTATCTGTCATTCCAGCCGATTGTTATTTAGAACCTGCAATGTTTGCAAGCCGTAAAATCATTGATCGCTTTGGAAACGGTAGGCTTGATGTGGCTGAATCAAATTCTCGCGGGAAAAATCCATTTCCAAAAGATTGGCGTTTGCATGCTTTCTTCGTAGATGCTCTACCGATTTTAAATGAATCCGGTAAGATTGACACACCTGTAGCAGAGAAAACAGCACATCTTCATATAATAGATGCCATCCATGCATCGACCGAAAAAACAACACTTCTATTCACTGGCCCACTTACTGATCTTGCTCGCGCATTAGATGAAGATCCTTCAATTGAAGAAAAAATTGAACGACTCGTTTGGATGGGCGGAACATTTCGTGAAACAGGAAATGTGGAAGAGCCCGAACATGATGGTACAGCAGAATGGAATGTGTTCTGGGATCCCGAGGCAGCAGGTCGTGTATGGGATAGCGGCATAGAAATTGATTTAGTGGCTCTTGAAAGTACAAGCCAGGTACCACTTACAGAAGATATAAGAAAACGTTGGGCATCTGAACGTAAATATTTAGGCGTTGATTTTCTTGGTCAATGTTATGCGATGTGCCCGCCATTAGTTCATTTTACAACTAATTCAACATACTTCTTGTGGGATGTTTTGACTACAGCGTTCGTCGGTAATCCTGATCTTGTAAAAGTGAAAAGAGTTAATAGTATCGTTCATACAAATGGACCTAGTCAAGGCCGTACAGAAGAAACAGCTAACGGTCGTCCTGTAAATGTGGTTTATGACGTTAATCGCGATGCTTTCTTCGATTATATTACTCAGTTAGCAAAAAAAGTAAACTAAATTAAATATCCGGTGAACTTATAACAAGATAGGCGCCGTAGGTAAAGCAGGAGGAAGAAATGACAATTAAATCGCGCCTTAAAATAATGATTTTTCTACAGTTTTTCGTTTGGGGTTCTTGGCTCGTAACACTTGGATCTTATATGTTCAATACTTTGCATTTTACCGGCTCAGAGGTTGGACTCGTTTATAGCTCCATCGGGCTCGCTTCTCTCATTATGCCAAGTCTTATAGGGGTTATTGCCGACCGCTTTGTAAAGGCAAATAAATTATATGGAATTCTCCACTTTTTAGGGGCTATTTGTTTATTTATTGCTGCGAAAGTTTCAGATCCTACTCTTTTGTTTTGGGTAATGCTTTTTAACGCAATGGTCTACATGCCGACCATTTCTTTAGGATATACCATTTCATATTTTGGTCTTGAAAAAGAAGGACATGATACAACAAAAACATTCCCTTCCGTTCGCGTATATGGAACTGTTAGCTTTATCCTTGCTTTATGGACAATTAGTCTTTTTGGATTTGAGTTAAGCAATATGCAGCTATACATTGGATCGGGAGCAGCTCTTTTACTTGCGCTGTTTTCACTTGCACTACCTGATTGTCCAACATCAACTGCCAAAAAGAATGCATCTCTAGTCAGTCGTTTAGGACTCGATGCGCTCGTACTGTTTAAACAAAAGAAAATGGCAGTGTTTTTCCTTTTTGCTATGCTGCTAGGTGCAGCCTTGCAAATTAACACCACTTTCGCTGATCCATTTATACATGACTTTGCATTAAATCCTAGCTTTAAAGATAGTCTTGCGGTTAAGTACCCAGCCATACTATTATCCATTGGACAAATTTCAGAGGTAGTATTTATTCTAGCCATTCCATTTTTCTTACGCAGATTTGGAATTAAGACGGTTATCCTATTAAGTATGGTAGCATGGACATTGCGCTTTGTTCTCTTCGCTTTTGGTGAACCATCCGGCTTAGGATTCAGCTTATTACTATTATCCATGATTGTGTATGGTGCTGCTTTTGACTTCTTTAATATATCCGGATCCATTTTTGTAGAGAAAGAAGTAGATAGTAGCATTCGCGGTAGCGCACAAGGCTTATTCATGACAATGGTAAACGGACTTGGCACCTATTTGGGCGCAATCATTAGTGGAAGAATTGTAGATTATTTCACTGTGGACGGCGTAAAAGATTGGCAAAACATTTGGTTAATCTTTGGTTCCTATACAATCATTCTTGCCATTATTTTTGCCGTTAGCTTTAGATACAAACATGATCGAGATGCAATGAAAGATATAGATAAAATTGCTTGATAAGTGAAAACTAAAATCCAACTCTTTACGTCCGGTGCCAGGTTTATTGGTGCCGGATTTTCTCTTTAAACAATGCCGTTAATTAATTTTATTAATAATTCCAGCCACTTTTTTAAGATGAAATGCTATACATGTTGATTTCTTGTAGAGGAGCTGGGTTTGGAAAATGCTTTGTGCTCGTGCTATACTGATGAAGGATTTATTATGAAAAAGGAGTGTTTTGAATGGCGAAAAAAGGTTATTTTTTAATGGACACTGGCGAAAAAATCGAATTTGATTTATTCCCAAATGAAGCACCAAACACAGTTGCAAACTTTGAAGAGCTAGCAAACAGCGGATTTTATAACGGGGTTATTTTCCACCGTGTTATTCCTGGTTTTGTAAGCCAAGGTGGAGATCCGACTGGTACAGGTATGGGCGGTAGCGGCAAAACAATTAAATGTGAAACTGCTGGCAATCCACACAAACATGAAGCAGGTAGCCTATCTATGGCTCACGCTGGAAAAGATACAGGTTCAAGCCAGTTCTTTATCGTGCATGAACCACAACCACACTTAAACGGTGTTCACACTGTTTTCGGTAAAGTGACTAGCGGCCTTGAAGTAGCAACAGCTATGAAAAACGGCGCTAAAATGGAAAAAGTAGAAGTTTTTGACGCTGAATAATTAAAATAAGCAGCTACCTTTAGTTAGGTTAGCTGCTTTTTACTATGGTTAGAAAGTGTGGTGAAGATAATGACACCATTATTTACAGGCAACTGGCTTGGTATTATTTCTACTGTGTGTTGGATTTTATGCTTTTATTTCCTCTTAACCTTCATTGAAAATTTGCGTAAAGGTGATGAGCGGATTACAAAGCAATCTAAGATAGCTGCAATTATTTTTTTATCATTGGCCTTGTTGTTGCCGGCTGTGTTTAACTTTTATTTATTTGTACAGATGCATAGCTGAAGCGTTTCTTTTGGAGACGCTATTTTTCATTCTTTCTTATAAAAACGCTCACCTGTTGTGGGATTATAATATACTCTCGTTTTTTCACCTGTAACAGGGTCAAGATTGACCTCTTCTGTTCGCTCAAAGCCTTCTGCCACTTTTGTTCCATGATTGCGTCTAAACCGTTTGTCGTAAATAAAGTACCCAAGCAAAATAAAAGCTACAACGGCTATAATTTGCAATAAATATATACCTACTATAACGATGATTGCTGTCATAGTTTCTCTACAACAACTGCTGTTCCGTATGCCACAATCTCACTCATATTATTACCAATCTCGCCTGAATCATATCGCATCATAACGATAGCGTTCGCATTCATAAGATGTGCATTTTTTATCATTCGGTCCATCGCTTCTTTCCTTGAATCCTCTAGCATCGCGGTATATTGCTTGATCTCCCCACCAACTAAACCTTTAAGTCCTGCCATAATGTCTCCGCCAAGCCCTCTACTTCTTACAATTAGACCATATGCAGGTCCTTTAACTTCGACAATTTTATATCCTTCTATTTTTTCCGTTGTCACTACTAACATATAAATCGCTCCTTAATGTCGCAAATTTTTCTTACACCTAAATTATGAATCTATATAACGCTATAAACTAAATGCGATAACTATAATTAAAATAAGCGGTCCAAATAAAACAATCCAACTTATTGGTCTCCCAAAATTAAGTGTCCAACCAACACCAAACCGCTTTTCAACTAGAATGCTAGGATCATCTTTATTGATGTAAATGATTCCACCTTTCCAATATTTATCGTCATCGACTGCGATTTTATCTTCGAGACTCGGGCTATCCCCTTCTAACTTTAATCGTGAGCCACTCTGTCCAACCTTCACTACATAAATACCGACTCCCACAAAAGTTAGCACTAAAATAGTAAGTGGAAGTGCGAACATAACCCAGGCAGATCCTACCTCTGGGTGGATCGTTTGTAAATGAAAATAACCCATCATTAAAGTCATTGTTATTGTCATAAATAATGCGAACCAGCTGCTATATTTTCGGAATGCTAGTTGCTGTGACACAGACGATTTTTTATTGGCTGGATTGATCTTTGCTCCTGCAAACCTCATCCCTTCACTCATTAAAAGGAACATTCCTTGCATGACAAGTAAAATAAGTGGCATGGAGATAGCACTGAAATAGGTTTTCTCGCTAAATGCATCTGGTTGCCCAGAAGGACCCCAATGAGTAGGAATCATATCTGGCATTTGAGCGTATTTCATAAATGTGTAAATGATTAAGCCTACCGTAATAATCATTGGAATAATAAAGACAATTCGTGGTATTAGCTGAAGCTTCTCTTGAAATTGCAAGTCTACTACACGCACTTCCTTTTTCCCGGTCGTCCATCCTTGCACTTCTTTCAACCTTTTCACACGGACATGCATCACGAAATAATAACCTAACCCAATAAAGAGTATGCAAAATTGAACGCCAATACTAATAATCGATAGCACTTCTTCTGTCGGAGATTGAGTTAAAGCCCAAATTAGATAAGCTGCAAGCACAATAATTCCTACCGTTAAGACAACCGAAGTGTACCTTTTTTTATATGCTACGATAGTTGTTTCTTTTGTATATTGTTCTGGTATATATACTCCAAATGCTTCTGTTTGTTTTAGCAATTTCGGTGTGAATGCTTGTAGTATCGTGATAAAAAGTAAAATGAAGCCAAACAAAAAAACAATCATGATGTCCCCTCCTTAATGTTCTGCACGAGTTGCCTTACCATGACGACCATTTCTTCCTCTGACAGCTTTAACACTAACCCTTCCGCTATTAATGGGCGTATTTGTTCTGCTAATTTTTGTTGTTCTTGTGCTGTAGCTTTTGGTATTCCATTTGGTTGTATAATAACGCCTGATTTTGCGACGATTTGGATAAACTCTTTTTCCTCTAAGTAATGATAGGCTTTATTCACTGTATGCATATTCATACCTAAATCTGCGGCAAATGCACGAACTGATGGCAATGAGTTGCCTGGCTTTAACTCGCCTCTTGCAATTCCTTCAATAAGTTGCTGAGCTAGTTGTAAATAGATTGGAACGGATGAATTGGTTTGTATTTCTATGAACATGGTACTACCTCCTCTATTTACCTTTGTTCTACTTCTATTGTAACACATTTGTTATATATATGACAGAACAAAACATCATGTTAGGCGGTGCTACGTACATAATGGGAATAATGTGTCATGGTACGTTGAATAAAGTATCCGCTGAGATTTTTGCCTCAGAGAGAGAGCTGAGCTTCAACGCCGCTTAATTGTAACTTGGACGATCTCTTCTAATTGTTGGACAATCTCTCACCAAAGGTGGGCGATCTTCTTCGAAAACTGGACAATCAAGCTAAAGCTAATAGCGCTTCCTTAAGATATATTATCCCAATTGCCTAAAGCACAAAAAAGCCCTGCCCACGTATGTGAGCAAGGCTAGTCGTTCTTTATTTCACTCTCAATACTTGTCCAATATAGATGGTGTAATTGGCATCCAGCCCATTCCAGTCCTTAATCTGCTGGGCAGTGCTACCATACCTCTGACTTAAGGAATACACAGTGTCGCCACTCACTACAGTATGATAAACTGCGGTGCTTTTCTTTGGAAGATTAAAGCTTTTGACGATTCCATTTACATGACCTCGGGCAAGTGATTCAATAAAAGAGGACGTTTTCAATTTTGTCGCATCATTTACATTATCTATAAAACCATTCTCCGTTAAAATGGCTGGCATATTTGACTCACGTAACATGTGGAAGTTTTCTTGTTTTTTACCGCGATCATTAAAACTCACAAGCTTTAATATTTCTGCATGGATCGTATTTTGATAAGTTGTAGTAGGTACCCCTACCCCCGGGTAAACATAGTCCTCGTAGCCAGTCCCACCACCTGCATTAATATGAACCGACAGAAGGAAATCCGCTCCCCAAGCATTCGCTGCATTTGTACGTTGTGCTAATGTTAAAGATTGATCACCGGTGCGACTCATTAATACACTTACATTATTGTACTCAGCAATAAGTATATCTTTGACTCTAGTAGCAATTTGCAATGTTAGATTTTTCTCCAGCAAGCCATTTCCTGTTGCGCCTGGATCTGTTCCACCATGTCCTGCATCAATGAATACTTTTACCATCATTATCACCTCATATTAGTTTTGAATGCTAGAAGAGAATGCTTGTCCACTAATTTAAATATTACACAGCAATCACCACCTTAAAGAAAAAACTGTCTAGAGTCAGCTTATTTTGGTTTGATATACTTCATTGCGCTATTGCTATCGGCAAACTTACTTGTCGTAGGGTCTTGAATAATCCCCAGTGTCGCTAATAATCCGAAAACTACATTTACAAAAGCAAATATCCAGTCTTTCATCTCCTCTGTTACATGAAAATCGGTTAACCCTGCAGCATGAGTTCCTATTAAAAGTAATTCAGTTAATATCAATAGTTGAGCGACGAACCCTGTAATCCAAATCTTATTTTTAAAACGAACTTTCCAGTTAATCTTCATACTTGCTGAGCCTCCTGAATAATTTTGAGATTATCAATTCTTTTATGAGCCTGCATGGAGCTCTCCTCTACTCGTGCCACACGTTCGGCTAGTAAGTCCATTTGCTTTTCAATCGCCTTCAAATCGATTCGAATCGATTCCACACCATTCGTAATAGCATCTAGCTTCGTTTCCATAACTGCCGTTTTTGCGGCATCTGCTTTTACATCTTTGTCGCGGTTACGACCAAATGACAGTAATCCTATTAATAAACCTAAAACGGTGCAACCAATACCGATAAACGCCTCCATTTTGCACCTCCATCTATCTTAAGTTTTCAATAACTCTCTTCACTACTAGGTGGGTTTATACGTCAACCGTACGTCAAGAAACGAGTACTTTGACTTTTTCTTTGGCACGATCAATGTATTGTTGAATGGTTCTCTTCTTAAGATTCAGCTCCTCTGCAATCTCTGTCAGACTCATCCCATACGCCATATGCATTAAATAGCATTGTCTCTCTCTATGGGAAAGCTCTATTAAGATCGAAATAATCTTCTGTTTTTGTTCTTCGCTTAAACTAGTTTGCTCAGTTTCCAATTCAATCGTTGGAAATAAATCCATATCCAATAATGCACGGCGTTGATATATAGACCTTTTATCTGTTCCATGAAGATTTCCTGGTCTTCTTCCTTTTTTCATCCATTCCAATGCATAAGACATGTCATCTATCATGCTATTAATGATTTTGATATCTGCATTGTCTTTAGGATTCATTGGATCCAATCGTTCCTTTAGATGCTCCAGCTCTTTTCTATGGTAGGTATATTCTTTTATCAATTTTTCGGCCCAATTCAACATAGGAAACTCCTCCTTTTTTAATTGAAAATCCTATAAAAAAGAGGACAACAAAAGACCAGCAAGATGCTGAAATCGTTTGTTGTCCTCCAGATGACTGGTGGGACTATTATGATTGTTTATCCAATAATTAAAAATCCTCTCCCTCGTTCCATTTTACACGCACAACTTTTCCTTGATGTGTTTTAATCGTCGTATCAGCGAATGCTGGCAACTCTGTCATTTTTGCAGTATTTTTACTAATCACTACTATGCATGGATTCGGAATTTCTTTTGTGTTGAGATTGATATTGCCATTTGAATCTACTTCTACGTCTTTCATTCTCATACATATCTCACCTCATCGGTTCCGTAAACGGAACAATAATAGAACGTTAGTTCTTATTTAGGAATGAATCTATCATATAATTAATAGAAACCTCTGTCAACAGAAAAGTTCCCAAAACGGAACTAATTATTTTATTTTGTTGCATTTACGGAATTATTGAGTTAGAATTCTGACTATAGATAATATGTAAGGAGATTACAGCTGTGAAGAACTTCGGAACATTATTAAAAGAGCTAAGACTGAACAGAAAACTCACTATTGAACAATTAGCTGATTCTTTAAATTCAAAATTTGATAGCAGAATTAGTAAAAGCTCTATAAGTCGTTGGGAAAACGGCGAAGCCGATCCTAAGTTAGAATATGTGCGATTACTGGCAGATTTTTTTCAAGTTCCTGGTCAGTACTTCTTAGGAGAAGACTCAGAAAAAATCTTGGATAGCCAGAAAATCGTAACAATTGCAGCGCATATTGATGAAGATGTCACGGAGGAAGAAATGGAAGACATTAAGAAATATATTGAGTTTATTAAATCGCAACGCGGATAAATGAGGTGTATATATGACGTATGATCGACTAAAAATGGAGTACCCACATATTAAAATCATTGAAAAAGCCTTACCAAAAGGTCTCCCAGGTTTATATTATGATAACGTCATTGAAATTGATAAATTCAAAGATAAATATGAAAAGCATTGTATTTTAGCAGAAGAGCTTGGTCATTATGAGACGACCTATGGAGACATTACAGATTTAAGTGATATGAGAAGTATAAAAATAGAACAAATTGCTCGAAGATGGGGTTATGAAAAGATTGTTTCTTTGGATCAGCTAATTGATTGCTACGAAAAAGGACAAACAACACTGGAAGAAGTGTGTACAAACCTTGAAGTAACTCCCGAGTATTTAAAAAACGTAATCGATTATTATATTGAAAAATATGGTCTCTTTAAATTACACAGAGAATACAGGATTACCTTTGAGCCACTTAACATTAAGAGGATAGAAAAAGAAGATTGAATAAAGGAAAAGGATGAAAAGGATGACTTAAAGGCAATTCTACCTCTAAGTCATCCCTACCTTTAAAAAAGTAAATAAGAACACTTACTAATTAAGTAATCGTTTTCCTTTTTCGTAGTATACTTCTTTTACAGGCTCTGGAACCATTCCTCCACCAGTTGCCCAGGCAATATGTGTCGCATTGTTCAAAGCAACTCCATTGCTCGCTAGATGAATTGGTCCTGTCATTCCAGCAAGTGCAGATGGTTCTAAGTAAATTTGTTCTGTATCTGCAAGTAGTGCGAGCAGTGTATACATTTTTTCATCACTAATCGTATAACTTCCGCTTAATAGCTGCTCTAATGTTTTTCCGACAAATCCAGAAGGACGACCAACAGCTAAACCATCTGCGTCGGTTTTGTTGTCTAAGCCTATTTCATCTACCGCTATATCTTCATGTAATCCCGTCATCATTCCAAGCAGCATACACGGTGAATGAGTTGGTTCAGCAAAGTAGCAATGTACATGGTCACCGAACAAAAGTTTCAAGCCAAACGCTACCCCACCAGGTCCGCCACCAACACCACAAGGTAGATAGACAAACAAAGGATGTTTTTCATCTACTTTTTTCCCTTGCTGCTCCAATTGTTTTTTTAATCTACTCGCAGCCACCGCATAGCCCATAAATAGGTCTGTAGAATTTTCGTCGTCTATAAAGAAGCATGTAGGATCTTTTTCCGCTTGTTTTCTGCCTTCTTCCACAGCGATACTGTAGTCGGAATCATACTCGATGACCTCTACTCCTTTTTCTCTTAGCATATCTTTTTTCCATTGCTTCGCATCACTCGACATATGGACGGTCACGTGGAAACCAATTTTTGCGCTCATTATTCCAATACTTAGTCCAAGGTTACCTGTTGAGCCAACTGCAATAGAATATTTTGAGAAAAATTCTTGCATTTCTTTGTCTGCAAGAACAGCGTAATCGTCAGTTTCCTTTAGTAAACCTTCACGAATGGCAAGTGTCTCCGCAGTTTTCAAAACTTCGTAAATGCCCCCTCGTGCTTTAATAGAACCGGAAATCGGTAGATTACTATCGCATTTCAATAAAAGATCTCCGTTGAAATCTGTTTGAAGTAACTCTTTCATCGCAGTAGCCATTGCTGGAATCTCTACAAGTGGAGATTCAATAATGCCATTTGATTTCGCTGTTTCAGGAAAGGCAATTTGTAAGTAAGATGCAAATCGATCTAGGCGATCGCTTGCATCCTGTACCATTTCACTCGTTACAGATAGACTTTTCAAGGCGTCTTCTGTATTTGTCAAATTTGGATTAAACCAAATCACTTCTTCTGCTTTTTTCATTTTTCCAATTAAAGGAAATTGCTCGATCAAATTCTGTCTACTCATCGTTGTCTAACCCTTTCTACTATAAGCTATACACATGTGTTATATCAGGTGAACGTTCGTCAAACTGGAATCCATTGGCACGGTAAAATGCATCCGCTTTTGCTGATTCTGTTTTCGTTGTAATTTCATTGAACTGTCCTCTTGCATGGACGAAAAGCGCATGAAAAAGTTCACTTCCAATTCCTTTTCTGCGATAGGATGGTAATGTATAGGCTCTTTGTAGCCTGGCAGCTGAAGCATCCTTGCTCTTCGTATTTCGATTTAATCCTCCAATTGCAACGAGTTCTTCCCCATCCCATGCACCAAAAAGCGCCTCTCCTTGTTCGCTAAATCGATTCGTACCATCTTCATATTCAGAAGCAAGTCTCGATACGAAACGATATCCTTCTTTTTCGCTTTCTTTAATTAGTCTGGATACGTCTACTTCATTTAAATCAGAAATCTTTTTCACTTCGATTGCCATGTAAGTTCCCCCATTCCATTTTTTAAAAACGAATTCCTTACTAGTATTCAATATATGTAAGCAGTTTCCCTTTAAATTATTGAAAACAAAAGACATTATTACAGGTGTAAGATACTAGTGAAAATCCCTTAAGCAAGAATAAAAGCGCAAGCGCCTATGACTGCTGATAGACAAATGAAAATGAGCAGTAATATTGGATGTTGCACAGAATAAGGAAACTGCGCGGTAGTGAATTGAAGGAAGAGTCCGCTAAATTCCCGCTGCAGGACGTACGCTTTCCGCCGGCTTGGCTTCAGCCGCTTCCGCTCCAATCGATTAAGGCTAACGTTATCTAATTTGCATCACTGTTTAACAAATGTAACTTCTTCAAAGGTTTTCTAACTAATTAATTCCAATAAATGGTGTAACACGACATAATAGGCTGCGAACACGACAAAGTCATACTTGAACATGACAAAACTCAGGCCGAGCACGGCAAAGCCTAGCAAACGGAAGCTTTTTGAAAAGTAATCCTAATTAATGCCCTATTATTACTGCCTTCTCAATCCCAGTTAACTTGTTTTAGGAAAATTGGTTGCTCTCAAGGGTAATTTGGTTGCTGTTAGAATGCAACTAGTTGCTCTTAACATTCGTTTGGTTGCTTTCAGACTACAACTAGGTGCTTTCGACAACTGTTTGGTGCACTTAGCCACTTATTGGATTTGCATGGTCAAAAACTGTGGATGATTTCTTTAGTAAATCGATCATAAATAACCAGTGAATCAGAATCCATTTATAGCTCTGATAACTGCCTAGCTAAATTAGCAAGAAGTCTCCATTGATTGAAGCGGAAGGAGGCGACTCCTGCGGGAATCAAGCGGGACAGGTGAGACCCCGCAGTGGAGCGACAGCGACCGAGGAGGCTCACCGCCCGCCCCGCGGAAAGCGTCCTCCTGAAGCGAAAATTCTAGCGGTTACCTAATAAAATTTCTTTATGCGCAGTAGTTTCCCTATACTGATCGGCAAGCCATAAAACTTATAATTTTCTAGCCAATAAAAAATCCCGCATTGCTTGGGCAAGGCGAGACTTTGAGATTTTATACTGTTGCTTCAATAACAGCTAGTCTTTGTGCTACTTCTTCTTCGGAAAGATTATGTTCTACTTTGTAGCGGTTACGTGGGTGTACACGGCACTCGTGAGAGCAGCTACGAAGGTATTTGTGTTCGTTTTCTTCTGAGCAAAGAATTTTGTCATTACATTCTGGATTTGCACAGTTTACATAGCGTTCACATGGTTCACCAGTGAAATGGTCTTTCCCTACAATAACATGTTCTACTTGGTTGATCGGAACAGCGATACGCTCGTCAAATACGTACATTTGACCATCCCATAATTGACCGCGAACTTCTGGGTCTTTTGCGTATGTTGCAATTCCACCATGTAGTTGCGCAACATCTTCGAATCCTTCTCGCACTAACCAGCCCGAGAACTTTTCACAACGAATTCCACCTGTACAGTATGTTAAAACTTTTTTGCCTTCGAACATTTCTCTGTTCTCTAGCATCCATTCTGGAAGATCGCGGAAGTTGCGAATATCTGGACGAATTGCCCCGCGGAAGTGTCCTAGGTCAAATTCATAGTCATTACGAGCATCGATTACTACTGTATCTTCTGCTTGCATTTGTTCAAAAAACTCTTTTGGAGAAAGGTATTTTCCTGTTAATTCATTTGGATTGATATCATCTGCTAATCCTAAGTGAACGATTTCTCGTTTAGGACGAACATGCATTTTTTTAAACGCGTGTCCTTCTGTTTCATCTATTTTATACACCATGTCAGCAAAACGATTGTCTGCTTTCATCATGTTGATATATGCATCGGTTTGTTCAATTGTTCCCGAGCACGTGCCGTTAATACCTTCATCTGATACTAAAATACGCCCTTTTAACCCAATTTCTTTACAAGCAACAAGATGTTCTTGTGCGAATGTTACTGGATCTTCAATCGGGACATATTTATAGTAAAGTAATACTCTGTATGCATTTGTTTCCATTTTTTACTCCACCTTTTCTAATTTTGTCCACCGTACAGTATAACAAAATTAGAGTTGGTTGTTAACTATTACGATTGAATTCGCAACAGTCAGTCTTTCACTGCTACTTTACAAAGTTCTGTAAAGCTTCTTTCAAATTTTTCATTGTCTTCTTTTTGGCGTTTCCTTGGTCCTTTTAATCTTCCGCCAGCTTGCCTAATTTTTTTGGACATATGGCGACTATCTAATAACTGGTCAATATTTTCATGTGTATACCAACGTCCATTTTGATCGATTGCGAAGCCTTGTTTTGCTAATACCATTGCCGCAAGCCCGTAATCCTGTGTTACAACAATATCACCTTTTTTCACTCGATTCACTAGCACGAAGTCCACCGCATCAGCGCCTTTAGAGACCATTACCGTTTCTGCTCCATCTCTTTGCATATAGTGGGCAGTGTCACATAGTAATGTAACTTTTAAATTAAACTTTTTTGCTACCGCGATTGTCAAATCTACAACTGGACATCCATCTGCATCTACTAAAATACTCACCATTTTACGCACCTCACCCAAATGTCCTTTTTACCACATTGTATTACATATTTTCATGGAAAGCATAATGTAAGAAAAAAGCGCCCACTACCGGACGCTTTATCGTTCATATGCTCCTAATATTTCTACTGCTTTTTCTGTGATAGACGTATCAACGGCTTTATCAAAATCAACATCCCCACTTATTGCGCCATTTGCTTTATATGCATCATACTGCTTTAAGACATCATCTAAAAACATTTTACCATCTGGGTCCAGACCCGTTACAAATACTTTTTCCCATAATGCTGGATCTTTTAAAGCAGTATGCTTTGTCATAATATCAATTATTTCCTTTTTTCCTTCATCTTTAATGAAAGCATCGTTATAGTCACGTACCCCTTTTAAGTAAGCAGCCATAAAGCGTAATGACACATTTTTTTCGTCATTCATAAATTGAGGTGATCCTAGTACGAGAGCAATTTGTGATTCAGGAGCATAGTCTGTTGCATCTCCAAAACGAAGGTGTAAGTCATTTTCAATTCCTTGTGTGATAAGCGGTTCAATTTGTAGTGCGGCGTCAATCGAACCATTGTCTATTGCACCTAGCATACTACCAAAATCCCCTAGTAACACAAGCTCTACATCATCTTGTGTTAAACCAGCATGTTTTAACATTTCTAAGTAAATATATTCATCGATTGAATTTTTCGAAGAGATAGCAATACGTTTCCCTTTGAAATCTTTGTATTCTTTTATAACATCTTTCATATGATTACCTATTACAAATGTAAAGTACGATTTTCCTGGTACATTATGTCCTTTATCGGCAATTATTTTTACGTCGATTCCTTGGGCAATCGCATTAAAGAATGATGCAGTGGATACGCCACCCGCTATATCTACTTCACCAGATGCAAGCGTTGGAAGCATCTCATCACTATTTGCAAACTGGGCAAATTCTACTTCAATATTATAATCTTCGAAATATCCTTTTTCTTTTGCTATATAAAACCCGGCTCCAGATGCTGCACCATCTTCAGCGATCCGCACTTTCACTTTCTTATCAAGTGGAGCCAAATCTCCTGAAGGGTTATTTGTATTTACCTCATCGTCGAATACATCTTCGCTCTCTTTTTCTTTAGAACTACAAGCACCTAGTAAAAGCACTATGGATGCAAATAGTATGAACCAACGCTTTTTCACAAGCTTCCTCCCTTATCCTCTAGACCTTTGTACTTCTTGTTGTAAATGATTCCAAATAGCAATAAATTGCTCCGCCATCTCTGCATTTGCTCGCACTTGCTCCATCGTTCTCGGTCTTGGTATGGGGACCTTAATTTCATTGACGATTTTTCCGGGGTGCGCGCTCATTAATACAATCCGGTCGCTTAGCAGTAACGCTTCATCAATGCTATGCGTAATAAATAACACTGTTTTTTTCGTTTCGGACCAAATAGAAAGTAATTCTTCTTGTAAAATGAATTTGTTTTGTTCATCAAGTGCTGCAAATGGTTCATCCATTAGTAAAATTTCAGGGTCGTTTGCAAAAGCTCTCGCAATACTTATCCTTTGCTTCATGCCCCCTGATAGCTCATTCGGATAAAGCTTAGAAAAGTTTCTTAGACCCACTTTTTTCAAATATATATCCGTTTGCTTACGAATAAATTCCTTCGGTAAATGACGCATATTAAGCCCGAAAGCCACATTTTCTTCGACCGTCAACCAAGGAATAACTCCTTTTTCTTGGAAGACCATCGACTGCAAAGGGCGAAAATCAGAATCTGCTGCAATTGTAAATTGACCAGAACTTGGATGCTCCAGACCTGCAAGTATGCGTAATAGAGTTGTCTTTCCACAACCACTCGGTCCGACTAGACAAACAAATTCTCCTTCTTTTACTTCGAGAGATACATTTTTAAATGCTGTCACACTATTATTTTTCTTGTAAAACACCTTCGTTAAATCTTCAATAGAAATTTTCACATCATTACTCACCTATTCACCTCCATGGGACAATTTTCTTTTGCAGCCCACGTAGGAGAAGGGAAAATAGAAATCCAAAGAAGGAGATGAGTATTAAACCAACGAACATTTCTTTTAACATAAATGCTTTATAAGAGGTCCATATTAAATACCCGATTCCTGACGTGGCTCCCATCATTTCCGCAGCAACGATTGTAAGCAGTGCAATTGCCTGCCCCATTTGAATGCCTTCTAGCATGACAGGGAGTGCACCCGGAAATGCTATTTTGAAGAAAAAATCTTTCGGACTTGCCCCGTAATTTTTAGCAACGTCTAAATGCACTTTTTCTATACTGAGAACACCTGCAACGGTATTAATAACAACTGGGAAAAATACGCTTCCTGCAATCGTTACTATTTTAGAGAAGTCTCCTATTCCAAAGAAAATAATAATGATAGGCAGTAGTGCTAGCGTAGGTATTGGCATTAGCGCCATCACAATTGGGGATATAAAATGTCGAATTGGCGCATACAATCCCATCAGCAGGCCAATGACTACCCCTGGTATAACGCCGAGTAAAAATCCTGCTGCAATTCTATACAAAGATACGGAAACATGTGTCCATAAAAGTCCGTTCGTTGCCAGTTCGAAAAATGTAGATACAATGGCAGACGGCGGTGGGAAAAATCGAATATCTAAAATTCCCGTTCGAGAGCATATTTCCCAAATCAAAAGAATAAGAATAGGTGAAATAATTGTTAATAGTTGCTTGCTTCGCTCTTTTACTTGTTGCTTTTTCCATTCCTGTTGCTCGGTTTCGTAGGGATCGAATAGTCCGTTCCCTTTTTCATCGCGCATTTTTCACCACCTCTTCTCAAAATAATATGTCGTATGTCGGGAATGTGTGAAAGATGCGTAAAATACTAGCTAGAGCCTATTTTTAAAGAATATTTCAATTTGACAAAATACACATTATTTGGTAAGTTTATAAATATTTTTAAGGGGAGGTAATGAAATTGTCGCCAAGAGAATTAATGTCTAATAGAGAAATGCCATATTTCGTTATTAGTCTTATTTTCAGTGTCCTATTATACATACTTGCTATCTTATCTTTATTTGGAATTGCTATCTTACTAGTTTTATTTGCTTTTTTACTCTATGCCAACATGATTATGCTTGGATCCATTCGAGGAAATGGCGTACGTATTAGTGAAAGGCAGTTTCCAGACATCTATGAACGAGTAGTCTCTTTATCTACTGAGATGGGTCTAAAAAAAGTACCCGATGTCTTCGTTATTCATTCGGAAGGTGCATTTAATGCATTTGCTACAAGATTTCTAGGAAGAAATATGGTTGTCATTTATTCAGAAGTGTTTGAGCTTGCTAGGGAACGTGGAGAGGCAGAACTTGATTTTATCATTGCGCATGAGCTTTCCCATGTAAAAAGAAGACATGTGTGGAAGAATATTTTAATCATGCCTGCTCAGTTTATACCATTTCTTTCCCAAGCATATAGTCGATCTTGTGAGTATACCTGTGACCGGGAAGCGGCTTACTATATACAAAATGGGGAAGCTGCCAAACGAGCCCTTACAATCCTTGGCGTTGGAAAACAATTATATACAGAAGTAAATGAGGATGCTTTTCTGGAACAAATTCAAACGGAATCGAATGTTGCCGTATGGTTAAGTGAAGTATTATCTAGCCATCCGCTGTTACCTAAACGAGTGCAAGCTGTTGGGAACTTTATGCAAGTAGAAGGCACATCTACATACTACTCCAATTCCACTAAAATCGCCTTAGGCATTGGTGCTTTCTTTGGAATTTTCTTTGTTTGTTATATTGCGGTTATTGCCCTAATTACAGCTGGTTCTTTAACGTATGCAAGTTTGTTTTCTGGAAGTGTATTTGATGAATTATCTGCAGAAAATGAATTATCTGCAGAAGAGGATTATTTAAATAGCGATTATTCATTGACATTAACCCCTCTCATGGAAGCTGTTTCAAATAGAGATGACAGCACAGTTAGAGATCTCCTATCTAGCGGAGCTGATTTAGAAGAGGTGGATTCGGAGAACACCACTGCTCTTCACTATGCTATTTACGGCAACGATATAGCAATGGCAGAACTATTATTAGTTAGAGGAGCTAATCCAAATACAGCCGATGATTACACAAATGCGTTAACAGCTGCATTGGAAGCTGAAAACTTGGAGATGGCTTCCCTTCTATATGAGCACGGAGCAAATCCAACAATCAAGGATCCGCAAGGCTATTCAGCCTTAGACATGCTTGGTGTGAGTAACGAAGAGGATTTTTTAAATATAATTAATAATAATTAACTAAAAGGTGAGTCTAGCAATCAGACTCACCCTTTTCTATTTAATAACAAATTTTGTTTTACTATATCCTTCTTTTGCTTTCTCTACTTCTAAAATAGCTGGCATGGATGCTTTAAGCTCCGCAACATGGGAAATAACACCAATCATGCGTCCGGATTTTTGTAAGTCAACTAATGTGTCAATTGCTTTGTTCAATGATTCCTCGTCAAGTGAACCAAACCCTTCATCGATAAACATCGTATCAATCCGAATACTTCCTTGGAAGCTTTGAATGACATCAGCCATTCCAAGTGCTAGACATAGCGATGTATTAAACTTTTCACCACCCGAGAGTGTTTTAACATCCCTCGTTTGACCTGTATAGGCATCGTACACATCCAATCCAAGTCCGCTTTGTTTGCCATGTGTCTCTTGTCGTTCACTTCGAAGCAATTGGAATTGACCATTCGACATATGCTTTAATCGCTCATTTGCAGCAGCGATGATTTGCTCTAAATATTCAATTTGCACATAACGCTCAAAGGAAATTTTCAAATGATTTTGTCCGCGTAACATATCGTATAAATCGACTATTCGATGCAATTGCTGCTCTAATCCCGCAATTCGTTCGCTTGTAGCAACAATTTTTTCCTCTAATATACGTCCTGCTTTTTCATATTCTTTTGTGCTATTTAAAGCATTTAGCGCTTGTTCGTATGTTTCCTTTAACTGAACAAGTTCTTCTTCTAATGGTGCAAGCTCAACTTTCACTTTCTTAGCTAGCTGTTGTCTTCCTTCTTTTACTTGCTCTGTTAACGTATGAACCGTTTGTTTATACGCCATGCATTGTTCTTTTAGCACCATTCGTTCTTTTTCGGATAGCTTAGCTGCTTTATATGCATCAACCGATTCAAAAGATGCTCTTACTAGTGCTTCTTGGAAGTTCTCAAACGCTTTATCATGCTTTTCTTTTGTTTCCTTTTTAGCCGCATCAGCATGTTCAAGCGTTAAAATTGCTTTCGTACAATCATCTTGAGCAGACTTCAGTCTATTCTGTGCTTTCTCCCATGCATGTTCTAATGCTTCTTTTTGTCGTCTGGCCTCCAGCAATTGAATTTGGAGCTCCTGTAAACTGGAGATATGTGCTGGAATCGCTGTTTTTTTCGATTCATATACGGCCTTTGCTTGTTCTAATAGTCCGTTTTGTTGTTGATAATTCATCTCCAACTGATTTTTTTCTTGTTCCAACTCCTCAACTTTGGCAAGCAAGTCTTTATAAGGTTGTTTTAAGAAAGAGAGCTTACTTTTTTCTACTCGAAGTGTAGACACATCTGTTTCTAACTGTTTTAATTCCCCTGACACTTGCTCTGCTTGTTCCATATTAACTTGGAGCTGCTCTAATCGCTTTTGTAGATTTTGTAGCTGATTGTTTGATGCTTCTTTGTTTGCAAGTATGGTTAACCATTTTGTTTCTTGTTGTGTTAACCTTTCTTTTAGAAGGCGTAATGCTTCTTCGTTCACAGACTCTTCATGCGAATCCACAATAGTTGTATGATGCTCCTTACTGCCACAAACGGGGCAAGGTTCACCTGGAAGTAGTTTGGATGCTAAAATGCTCGCTTGGTTGCTCATCCATTTTCGTTCTTCTGTGTCATATGCTTTTTTCATTTCCCGAAAGAGGCTCTGTTGTTCTATTTCCTTTTCCATAAGTGCTTGTAATTCTTTTTCTTTCGCCAAGGATTCTTGAATTGCGGTGTGCTGCTCCTGTAATAGGCTAAGTTGTTGAACTTTTGTATCAAGCGGCTCCACAAGGTCTTCTAGCTTATCTATGACAATTTTTTGCTCTGTAGTAGTTTCTTTTTCTTTGCGGAAAAGTACCGATTTCTCGTTCAATTGATTTTTTACCGATGCTGTACTTTTCTCCAGCAAAAGCATTTCTCTTTTCTTTGTTTCCAGTTCTTCAAATAAAGGTACTAGACCGTTTAATTGAAGAACAGTTTCGACACTTTTCTCACGAACTCCTTTCTTACTTACCTCATCGTTATAGACAATATTTACTTTCTTGAGGGTTTCTTCTGCTCTAGTCATTTCATCTCGAGCTAATTCAAACAACGTTTCTTTGTTTTGTACTTCCTTTTGGAGATCCGAATAATAAGTTTCAATTGCTTCTATCGTACTCGCACGTTCGGCTGCTTCTACTTGTCTTTGTTTGTGAGCGTACACTTCATTTTGTTCTTTTAAACTTTCAAGTTGCTGTTCTTTTGTTTGAAGCTCTTGGAATCTTTCGTTTGTCGCTTTTGCTTCATAATAGGCAACTTGTTTCGCTTCGTGTTGTGTGTAAGCCTCTTTATACATGGATTCGTCTAGCCGAATCTTTTCTTTGTAAAAGTTCGTTTCTTCTTGCAAAGCATCGACTAATTGATACGTGTTAAAGCTACTAGACTCGATCAATTCAAACACACTCGATTCTCGCACTGGAAAGGAAGCTAAAATTTGCTCGGTATAACCATTTCGCGTTAGCTCTTCTTTTTTTAGTTCCGCTTCTGCAATAAGTTTTTTGTCTTTCAACTTCTCACTAATCATTTTATACGGTTCTGTTTTGAATATTTTACGTAAAATAGCTTCTTTGTTTTCCGTTGGGGAAGTGAGAAGTTTTCTAAATTCACCTTGGGGTAGCATCACAATTTGGCTGAATTGGTCAAGTGTTAGTCCTATTATTTCTTCTACTTTTTTATTAATTTCGGATACAATTTGTCTCTCGACTACCGGTACATCTCCTGTTTCTTGTAATTCGAAAAATTCATAGCGTTCGCCAGTTGCACTTTTATTTCCTTTTTTCACATGGGAAAGCTGTCGTAAAATGCGATACTTTTGGTTATGTATTTCAAATATCAACTCGACAGCAGTATGTGTATCGTCTGTAGCAAAATCGCTTCGCAATATTTTAGTATCGCGTCTATCTTCACCGCTTCCAGACCCATATAATGCAAAACAAATTCCATCAAAGATAGTCGTTTTACCAGCTCCGGTTGCACCGGAAATAACAAATAGGCGATTGTCTTTTAACTCTGTAAAATCAATCGTCTCCGAAAACTTATATGGACCAAAAGCGGTCATTGTCAGTTGAAGTGGCTTCAAGCTTTCTCTCCTCCTTCTCGTTCTTCCAGGATTGTTTGGCCAAGCACCTCTTTAAATAATTCCTCTGTTTCCTCCGTAGGCATTTTTCCGCTTAGTTCTTCATAAAATGCTTGAAACAGCGTAAAGTCGTCCATCTTTCTTCGAGGCATTGTTTCACTGTCCGCAGCTGTAATTTGTGCGCGAAATACTTTTCTTTCCACATGCATTGCATTCGGATAGACTGTTCGGATTTGTTCCATCGGCGATAAAATAGGCGTCTCATCGAGCAGTTTCACAAAAACAAAATCTTCACTTACTGGTTGCTTTAATATATCTTGCATATATCCTTCTACTGTCCGCATATCACGATTCGGTGTTAATAATCTCTTTTCTATCGTTACATTTCCTACTTCATCCAGTTCCACTATAAAGAAACCTTTTTTATGATGCTCTTCTGAAATGGAGTATTTTAAAGGAGATCCCGCGTATTGAATCGTCTCGTTTAAAACATAGTGTGCCTGGTGAAGATGTCCAAGGGCCGTATAATGAAAGTTTTTAAAAAGGGCTGCATCTACATACTCTGCTCCTCCTATTGCAAGTGGACGCTCTGATTCACTCGTATTATCTTCCTCTTGCCCATGGGGAGTTACGAATGCATGTCCTACAAAAACATGTCTTATCGAAGGATCTGCTTGTTTTTCTATTTCCTTTATGATTGCTTTCATCGCAGTTTGATGACTTGTAACAGACTCATCCTCTAAAATATGACGTACTTGAGAAGGATCAGTATATGGGATTAAATGAAAGCAAACTTCACCGTATGCATCTTTTAATATGACTGGTTTTGGTTCTTTTGTTAGTTGACCTACTATATGTAAACCTGTTTCTTTCATCAGTTTACTTCCAAAGTTCAATCGTCCAGGGCTATCATGATTTCCTGCAATACTAAGCACAGGAGTGTGCCGTTTTAAAACGATTTCGGCGAGCATTTCATCTAGTAAATTTACCGCGTCTGTAGGCGGAACAGCACGGTCATATAAATCACCAGCGATAATAACAGCGTCCGGCTTTTCTTGATCGATAGCTTTTATAAATTGTTTTAATACAAATTGTTGTTCTTCCGTCATGTATACACCTTGCACTAGTTTTCCTAAGTGCCAGTCTGCTGTATGAAAAAATTTCAATGCAAAGCCCCCTTTCGGTATTCAATATGTCTATTTTAACAGATGAAAACGCTTGTAAAATATGGAATTATCAAAAATTTCAGTGCACCTTATTCTTTGACATGTTATTATGTTTGTGGGAGGAGGATGTTTATGTCATCAGAAGCTTATCAACTAACAGCCATAATAATTTATATGGTTGCAATGCTAGCTATAGGCTGGTATTCGTATAGAAAAACGTCCAACTTAACAGATTACATGCTTGGTGGTCGTTCACTAGGTCCTGCTGTTACTGCATTAAGTGCAGGCGCTGCAGATATGTCCGGTTGGTTACTAATGGGATTACCTGGAGCCATTTATCTTTCAGGTATGGGACAGGCGTGGATCGCAATTGGTCTTACAATTGGTGCTTATCTAAACTGGTTATTTGTTGCACCAAGACTGCGTGTATATACACAAGTATCTAATGATTCTATTACAATTCCAAGTTATTTGGAGAGTCGTTTGAAGCAGTCGTCTCGCTTATTACGAGTGGCATCCGGTATTATTATTTTGTTATTCTTCACGTTTTATGTATCTTCAGGAATGGTATCAGGCGGAGTTTTCTTTGAAAGCTCATTTGGCCTAGATTATCACACTGGTCTATTAATTGTTTCAGGCGTAACTGTTGCCTATACATTGTTCGGAGGCTTCCTAGCAGTTAGTTACACAGATTTCCTTCAAGGTCTTCTAATGTTCCTTGCGTTAATTTCTGTACCGATTGTGGGAGTATTTACAACAGGTGGATTAGGTGAAACAATTGAATCTATTAAAGCTGTAAATCCGACGCATCTAAGTCTTTTTGCAGGTACATCCTTAGTCGGTGGAATTTCTGCCGTTGCTTGGGGACTAGGTTACTTTGGTCAACCGCATATTATCGTTCGCTTCATGGCAATCAGCTCTGTAAAAGAAACCAAACAAGCACGTCGTATCGGTATTGGCTGGATGATTCTAAGCCTGGGCGGAGCAATTGCTACTGCTTTAGTTGGGGTTGCTTACTATCAACAGAATCCAGGATTAAGTCTGGATAATCCAGAAACTGTATTCATCGCACTTGGACAAATAATATTCCATCCGTTCATTGCAGGTATTATGCTTGCAGCTATTTTAGCTGCTGTTATGAGTACAATTTCTTCACAATTAATCGTTACATCGTCTGCATTAATAGAAGATTTATACAAAGCAGTTATTAAAACAGATGCTCCAGATAAAACGTATGTACTCTATGGACGTATCGCTGTACTTTTAGTTTCACTAATCGCTTTAGCTGTTGCATGGGATCAAAATTCAACCATTTTAAAACTTGTTTCTTTTGCATGGGCAGGTTTTGGAGCAGCATTTGGTCCAATTATTTTACTAACACTTTACTGGAGAAAGATTACTTCAGCGGGTGCTTTAGCAGGTATGATAGTCGGAGCTATAACTGTATTAGTATGGGGCACGAATAAAGCACTTTCAGCTGCTTTGTATGAAATCGTTCCTGGGTTTATTTTAGCATTAATTGCTGCAGTAGTTGTCAGCTTAATGACGTATAAACCTAACGCTGAGATTGATAAAGAATTCGATGAAACAGTACGTTTATTAAAACGGGATCGATAATAAATAATAGAGGCTGACCGATTATATCGGTCAGTTTTTTTGTTGAATTTAAACTATCCTAGAGGAAATTTCTCGCTATTTTAGTTGTTTACCTATCTACCTCTAAGCTAAAAGTTCTAATGAAATATTTATACTTAATTCCCTATATGACACTTGTCATACTTAAGACTTGACGTTTATGTCTACTCCTAATAACAGCATACCTTTATAGTTAGGGTAATGATTCTCTTATAGGAGGAATACTAATGAGCAGAGAAAAAACACTTGAATTACGCAAAAATGTAAAGCCATTTGAAAACTCTGAGTTGAAAAAGAGTATTGTTCAACTTATTAATACAATTCCACCATTTTTTATCCTTTGGTTTTTAGCCTATATGAGTTTAGATATTTCTGTTTGGCTAACAATTGCTCTATCTATAATCGCTGGAGGTTTCGTTATTCGTGTTTTCATTATTTTTCATGACTGCACACATGGTTCTTTCTTTAAAAATAAAAAAGCAAACAATATTACTGGTACAATAACAGGAATTATTACGTTATTTGCCTATGAAAAGTGGAAACGTGAACATAATATCCATCACGCAACGAGCGGTAACTTAGATAAACGCGGTGTCGGTGATATATGGATGATGACTGTAGAAGAATATATTGAAGCTACTCCAATGAAGCGACTTTCTTACAGACTGTATCGAAATCCAATTGTTATGTTCGGTCTAGGACCTGCATTACTATTTTTAGTAAGCAATCGTTTTAATCGAAAAGATGCTCGACCTAAAGAGCGTAATAACACGTATTTGATTAACATTTCAGTTATTGTTATTTATTCTCTTATGGTTTGGTTAATAGGTTGGCAAGCATTTGCAATTATTCAAGGAACGATTCTTTTCGTTGCTGGTTCACTAGGTATTTGGTTGTTCTATGTACAGCACCAGTTTGAAGATTCGTATTTTGAAGATGAAGCTGATTGGGATTATGTAAAAGCTGCTGTTGAAGGAAGTTCTTATTATAAATTACCAAAGGTTTTACAATGGGTAACTGGTAATATTGGCTTTCACCATGTGCATCATTTAAGTCCAAGAGTTCCTAACTATAACTTAGAAAAAGCACATGAATCGACTCCACCTTTACAGAAAGCAACAACGATCAATCTTCGGACTAGCTTACAATCTATCCGGTTCCGCTTGTTTGATGAAGCTAACAAAAACTTTGTAAGCTTTAAAGAAATTAAACACTTACTCAAACAACAGAAGCATTCCGCTATGCTACATGCTAAAAATGCAACAACCGAAGGAAAATAGGCCTTTAGCAAAAACCATTCCATTGTAACGAGGAATGGTTTTTCCTTTATAATAAAGAAAAGTGAGGTGTATTCGTTGCCAAAATGGTATCAGATTTTCCCTAAATATCCTTGGTTAAGTATTTACGCTTGGATTGTTTTTTGTATTTTTCCTTTCTTTTTTATATTTAAATCAAGCACTCCTATAGAAATTGTCGTTGGATTAACTTTAACGATTTTATTTTTTATTGCTTACCGTCTATCATTTACTTCTACCGGCTGGCTTTTATATGTATGTGTAGCTATCGAAATAGCTATTAGTGTAACGATGACTCTACTTTTTGGTTATATTTACTTTTCTATCTTTTTATCTTTCTTTATTGGCCATATACAGCATAAAATCAGTTTTTTTATCATCTATAGCGTCCATATAGTGGCTATCATAGTAGCTGTCATTATCGGCTTCTTTATGCAAACAGAACTTTTTCTATCCCATCTTCCTTTTTTAATAGCCTGTTTAATAGGAGTAATTTTATTACCTTTTAATACGTATAACCGAAATAAGCGAGAAATGTTAGAGGGACAACTAGAAGATGCCCAGAAACGAATTGCTCAATTTACCATTATTGAAGAAAGAGAACGAATTGCGAGAGACTTACATGATACACTCGGACAAAAGCTATCGCTCATCGGGTTAAAAAGTGATTTGGCAGGTCGGCTTATCGAAAAAAATCCACAAGCGGCCAAAAATGAAATTAATGATATTAACCAAACAGCTCGCTCTGTTTTGAAAGAAGTACGGGAACTAGTCGCAAATATGCGAGGAAATAAGCTCGAAGATGAACTTTTTCGAGTGAAACAAATACTTCTCGCTGCGGAGATTTCCTGCAATGTGAGCGGAACATTAGAACTAAAAAATACTCCATTACTTGTCGAAAATGTACTTAGCATGTGCTTAAAAGAAGCGGTCACAAATGTGGTAAAACATAGCAATGCTACTTCATGTTCAATCTCGATTAAACAATCCAAAAAAGAAACATTACTCAACGTGCATGATAACGGTGTAGGGCTCGATATGAAAGACGACTGGACAAAAGGACATGGCCTTCGCGGTATAAAAGAAAGATTGGAGTTTGTGAATGGCAGTTTCGACATCCACACCAAAAACGGTACTACGCTGAATATACGAGTGCCCATAGTAATTCAACAAATAAGACAGGAGGAACAAACATGATACGAATTGTCATTGCGGAAGATCAACGAATGGTATTAGGAGCTCTAGGTTCACTTTTAGATTTGGAAGAGGATATGGAAGTTGTCGGAAAAGCAAGTAATGGAGAAGAAGCCTTGAAGTTAATCGAAGAACTGCAGCCTGATATTTGTATTATGGACATTGAGATGCCAGTCAAAAGTGGACTAGATGCTGCGGAGCAACTGAAAGAAAGTAATTGTAAGGTCATTATTTTAACCACTTTTGCAAGATCTGGCTATTTTGAACGTGCACGAAAAGCTGGAGTAAGTGGTTATTTACTAAAAGATAGTCCGAGTGAAGAACTTGCGAATTCTATCCGTATTATTATGGATGGTCGCCGTATCTATGCACCGGAGCTAGTTGATATTGCTTATGAAGGTGAAAATCCTCTTACAGAGCGTGAAAGCCAAGTGCTGGAACTTATCGCGAATGGTAAAAACACAAAAGAAATTGCAAAGGAACTTTATATTACTACAGGTACTGTTCGCAACTATATTTCCGTTATTTTGGATAAGTTAGATGTAGGCAATCGAATTGAAGCGATCGCCAGATTTAAAGAAAAAGGTTGGTTTAAATAGTCGTTTTCACTGCTTAAAGTATTTACTTTAAGCTTTTTTTATTTCCACTAAACTTTTTGCTCCCTCAAAGGGTATATATAAGTGAAAGGAGTGAACAAGTTACATGCATGAGGATATTTTGAAAGAGATTAAAAAAGGAAATAGAGATGCATTTCGCCATCTTTACGATGAGTATGCAGGTTATGCACTACGAACTGCAAAAGCGATTACTCGTAACGACGAACTTGCAAAAGACGCAGTGCAGGAGGCTTTTATTCGTGTATACCGTAATATATCTTCATACGATTCTACACTTTCTTTTGGTGCTTGGTTTTATCGAATTTTAGTCAATGAATGTAACCGACTTTTATCAAAGGAAAAAAAGGTAGTACCTATAGATACTTCATTAATGGAGGGAAACCCGCAGCTAACTGAGCCTTCTGAAGAAGGAGTTACCGATTTGTATGGAATTATCCAGCATTTGGCTGACCTGTACCGGATACCACTATTACTGAAATATATAAAGGGATTCTCTGAAAAAGAAATTGCAGATATTCTAAATCTAAATCAAAATACCGTAAAGTCAAGGCTCTTTAACGGAAGGAACTTGTTAAGGGATCAACTCAGCCTGATGGAAATGGAGGGAAAATAAATATGGACCATATGGATGAGCGAATCAAAAAAGAAATACTCAAACACACCGAGGATTCGATAGATCAGTTAAAAGACGAAATTTGGAGCCATTTAGATCAAGAGCTTTTTCAAGAAAAAAGCAGAAAGAGGATAAAAATGAGAAAGAAATCCAAAGTTATTCCATTCATTATTACTGCTGCAGCTGCGGTAATGATCTTATTTACCACACAAACAGACACTGGAATGGCCTTCATTAAACAAATAAAAGACATATTCGTACCAGAAAAAGAAATTATACAAAGCATTGAAGGTACTGAAGAGCCAACAGATGTGGTTCTCCAAGAAGGTAAAGATGCAGAATATGTGATTTACATTGACGAAGAACGCTATAAACTTATAAAAGGCGAGGACTCTGATATTATTACAACTAAAGAGCCTTTAGAAGAAAGATATCCAGAAGTTTCGATGACAATTGAACAATTTAAAAATATTACTCCTGAAGATATTGTGGCTTCAAAAGAAACAGAACTTGCTTCAGAGTATTCAAAAGTGACGGCAACGGAATCTGTAAGCGATCCGGTAGAAGGCTTTAAACTGCACGCGATTGATGGAGGTACCGAGTGGGATAGCCCTGTTACAAATGTATATGTAATAGACAATAAAAACGGTGGAAGTTTTGTTATCACCGAAAAATACTTCCTAGAAGCTGCAGAAGGTCATGGAGCAAGATTCTACGCGATGTTGCAGGAATTTAAAATTGTAGAATAGGTTATATAGTTTCATACTTATCCCACTTGGGTATATATCTTATAGAACCATAATTTGAGGAGGAATACACATGAGTGGATTATCAGACAAATTAAAGGGTACTGTAAACAAAGTAAAAGGTGAAACTAAAGATCAAATTGGTAAAGCAACCGATGACGTGAAGCTACAAGCTGAAGGTAAGCTTGATAAAGTAAAAGGTGAAGCCCAACATGAATTTGGGGAATTTAAAGAACGATTGGATAGTAAAGATAATAGATAATTACGAGCCCCCTACTAAACTGTAGGGGGTTTATTATGTAGCTTTTAATGTAACTACGACAATTTCTGGTGTATTAAACACCCTCACCGGAAAAACACTATTTCCTAGTCCCCTACTGACAATCATTTTCGTATCCTGCTCCTCATAAACACCTGCAGTATACTTCGGAAATAACCCTTGGCCCGGTGCAGCTAACCCACCTAGACCAGGTATACGAAATTGCCCTCCATGAGCATGCCCTGAAAATACAAGATCAACTCCACTATCCACATAATCCTCAAACGTTTCTGGACGGTGCGACAGCACTAGCGTGTAGTTATCCATTTTATCGAACTTGTTCAATGACTCCCCAACTGATACTCCATTCAATGGATCTTCAATTCCTACAATGCGTAACTGCTCTCCATCTTTTTCTAATATTGTTTCTTCATTTGATAATACGTTGACACCTAAATCAGCCAATGAAGCTTTAATATGATCTACATCATTTGTAGCAATTTCATGATTACCTGTCACATAATAAATAGGTGCAAGCGAAATAATTTGCCTCACCAAATCTAAGCTGTTTTCCAAATCATAACGATTGCTATCTATCAAATCTCCTGTCAGGAAAATAAGATCCGGGGATGCATTTCGCACTTTTTTGGCAAGTTTTTCTTGGTTTTCTCCAAATGTTGCATCATGTAAATCAGAAATTTGTACAATCTTTAAGCCATTAAATGCTGTTGGAATTTTTTCTGATTCGATTGTAATTTTGGTTGTTTTAATCCCATAATTCCCTATATATAAAGCAATTGCTATTACAATTAATCCTACTAACCATTTTTTCATTTATTTTCTCCTAAATTATTCGGGACTAATAATTCCTACTCTATAACCAATATGTTTATTCTCGATTAATTCATTATATGCAAATAAAGCTGTATCACCTGTTGTCGTTCGAACCGCTCCAACTGGTAGTCTATCTCTTTCGATTATATAAGCATTGGTCACATCACCGCTCGGCAAATAAGTTGGACAAACAATCGTCCAATCTAGCATGGAAGCACTTAACATATGGAATACCTGATGGTGTTCTTTTGCGGCAACTTTTGATCTCTGTTTGGATTCGGATGATTCATATCGTAGTAGCTCCGGCTCAATCCTACTGGCCAATATTCCCGCTGTTCCAATCGTTATTATACGACGGATATTCCGACTTTTCATCGTTGCAATAATATGTGTAATAGACTCTGTTAATACTGTCGTCTGGTCGGTCCCAAGGGCACTTATCACCGCATCTGCATATTCTAATGCTCGTTCTATATCCGCTCGGTTTCTTGCGTCCCCTTGTAGGACGGTCAACCTATCATGAGGTTGCACCTTCTCCAAATCTCTTACTAGCACTGTTACTTCTATGTTTTTTTTCAATAGTAATAAAAGAATGTTTCTTCCAACGCGTCCAGTAGCACCAAATAAAGCAATTTTCATTTCTGCTCACTCCTCTCATGTAATTATAACAAAAAGAAAAAAGTATCTCTGTATAGAACTACAAAGATACTTTTTCATGTCGAATTATATTATTTCCTGGGAAATATACTTATAATGAACTCGTAGAGATAATTAATGCAAAAATAGCACCATAAAAAATTATAATAAGTACAATACTAATAGCCATCCAAATAAGTGATGCCCGAGCATAGTTGCGACGTTTGTCAGGACTTCCAAATCCCCAGATAAAGAGCATGACGATGTTAACGATTGGTATAATCATAATAAGCATCGTAATTAGCCACTCGCCTACTGACATATCACCAACCGGCTTCTGTTGAATATTTTCATACTGTTCCAAAATTAGTCCTCCTTTACCTTTAATGTGTGACACTTCCATTTTACTCGAAAAAGGAAGAGAAAAGACGAATTTTGGAAAATTTTTTCTCCATTATTTAATTTTCATCAAACTCATTGGTGTCACAATTCCAATCAGTTTGTTATTTGGCTTGCCATCTTCCGTGATTAGCAGTGCTTCTAAACGGCGCCCCCTCGTTACTGCTTCCTTGAAAATTTCCAATGCTTCATAAACAGATTCCTGCTTAGCGACGAATTGATGATTTTCTCTGTCATTTTCATGTGCAAGAATTTCTCCTAGAGTCGTTCGTGATCTAGAAAACTCTTTAGACTCCACCACGCTAGCCATCCACATGGTAATTCCAACTGGTGTGATTAGCCCTTTAAACTGCGTACCATCATATACCGGAAATTGGTTATACTTTTTATCTTTAATTACTTTTAACGCATAACTCAATGAATCCGTTTGTTGAAACATCGTTACATTCGTTCGAAACATGCTTCCAACTGTAATGGGAGTCCTCAAAGCCGTTTCTATTTCTTCCATTTTGAGAACGACATCTTCATGTGGCTCTGCAATCGCAAATTCCATGGAGGTGCGATTATGAATGATTGCATTCCGAAGATCACCGTATTCTCGCAAATCTGCTTCATATTTTCTTATTACTGCATTCTTTTTTTTGCATAATCGATTAGTCGAAAAAATGCCATATGCTCCTGTGTTCCGATAACATCTTTCATTAGTTGGTCTATTCGATTATATGCTGTAACAAATCGATCAGAATTGTGAGTTGGCATTTTTTTCACCTCAAACTAGTTTTTTAAATTTTTGTCTTAGAAATATTTCTTTTAGCGAAATAAACTGCCCCGAATATCAATAAAACAACTAATAATAAAGTAATGATTAAACTCCATGTAAACGGTGTTTTATCTACGCTTCCACTTAATACATATCCCGCATACATAGGTATTTTCCAAGGAGAAATTGTCCAGTACGCTCCAAGCAAAGCATCAATAAACTGAAAAAATAAAACAAGTGCAAGAGATACAACGGAAGCAATTGCAGTAGAAAATGCCGCACTTGAGAACAAAACAACGCTAACAACAAATAAAAGCCAAACAATATACGTTCCAAGAAAACCTACAAACGCACCTGCATCCACCGGGCCAAATAGAACATTTGTATAATATAAATTTGCTAGCAAACCAAGTATGACACTACCAATTACTAGTATGCACATCATACTAAACTTACTATACACATAGCTTGCATACGAAATCGGGCGAACATATAAAAATGTGGCATTTCCGTTCTTCCGTTCTCTTGAAATAATGCCTGCAAATCCAAGCGTGATTACAAGCATCCCGATAAACTGGTACTGACTGACCGTAGCCATGACGATTTGCTCAGGAGTGAACTCAGGAAATGGAAAAACAGTTCCTTCAGGCATATTTCCTACTGCGTTCAGTATTTGTGGTAAATAATAATTGGTTAAAGGCTCCGTAATACCAAACAACAAAAACACAAGGGGAATCCAAAGAATTTTAAAATTACGTAAATTTTCTCGCCACTCTTTTTGAAATAATACTGAAAAATTATTCATCCTTATTCACCACCTGTAAAAAAATTTCTTCCAAACTAGCTGTCGCTCGCTCTACTTTTAATAAACTTAACTGACTATCCGCAAGTACACGCAGTACTTCGTTCATCACTGGTTTTTCCTCTTCTAAATGGATAAAAGCAATGGAATCTTCCTGTCTAGCTGGCCAAGGAGAAATTTCTACAAACTTTGCTGCTTCCTCAGTAGAAATGAAGTAAATCTTGTACATCGGATTTGCATATTTTTCTCGCACCTGCTGCATAGATCCCTGCTCCACTAATTTTCCTTTTCGTAAAAATACTAATTGATCGGTCATTTCTTCTGCGTCATTTAAAATATGAGTCGAATATAAAATGGTCGTTGTTTCTTGTAATTCTTTTAGTAAATTCATTATTTCTCTTCTACCAATTGGATCTAATGCAGATACCGGTTCATCTAATAGTAATAATGCTGGTTTATGAACGATCGCTTGAGCAAGACCTAGCCGTTGTTTCATACCTCCAGAAAATGTACCTGTTTTTTTGTTTTTTACATCTGAAAGACCTACAAACTCAAGTGTTTTTACCGCCTCCTGTTTTGCTATTTTGTGATCAACCCCACTTAACTTCGCTGCCATTTCTGTGAATTCAAGTGCCGTTAACCAAGAATAAAACTTCGGATACTGTGGCAAGAATCCGATTACTTTTCGAATATCTTCTGTTACTTCTCCATCAAATACAATGGTTCCATTCGTTTGTTTTAATAATCCTGCAAGCATAGATAAAGTTGTTGTTTTCCCTGCTCCATTTGGTCCAATCAGTGCGGTCGATGTGTTTTTCAGTAACGAAAACGTTAGATCGTCCACCGCTTTTTCTTTTCCATACTGTTTTGTTAAGCCTTGCATATGCAATAATGTTTTCATTCATTTCGTCTCCCTACAATGAAATAGATAATTGGTCCAATTAAATTTCCTAAAACAATGATCAGCGCCCACAACCATTTTGGCCCATTCGTGTTACTTACCCGGGTTAAGTCGATAATGGCAACAAGCATTAGTATTAATTGAATAATTATGAACGGCAATATAAGCATCCACGGAATTGATTCGAGATCCATTTTAATTCCCCCCTTTATTTCACTTCTTGTATTCTACTACATATAGAACAAAAAAGTTTCAAAAATTTTTACTTTTTCTAAAATACCCAAACAAAGTTGATTTCCACATGCTTAAAGACTAACAGGACATTCTTCATTTCCTCTATCATAGGCGCTTCTGCTTTTGTTCTGTTATAATATTTCATTGGGAAGGTGGATGAACAATGAACATTTCTATTCGAAACGCACGTAAAGAAGATGCTCCGGAAGCTGTTCCGCTAATTATGGAAGCTATTGGAGACATTGCTATGCAACTTACGGGGGAGACAGAGGAAGCAAAAGTTATTCAAGAATTTGAGCATTTGTTTACTCGTACAGATAATCGACATTCTTATTTATATACGTATGTTGCAGAAATGGAAGGATCAGTTGCTGGCGTGCTCGTGTTTTATTCAGCTGAGCAGGCTACTACTCTCGATGCAAATTTGGAAGAATATCTTTCTAATAAAAAGGGAGCTGCAGTTAAAATAGACCCCGAAACATTACCTGGGGAATGGTATGTAGATACGGTTGTAGTGAACCCTACTTATCGCGGTCAAGGTATTGGTACAAAGCTTTTAAATCATGCCGAGCAATTAGTAAAAAGCTTTGGTGGCGGCAAACTATCTTTAAATGTAGAAACAGAAAAATATGCCGCGATTAGCTTGTATAATCGACTGAGTTTTGATAATGTATGTCCTTGGACAATTATCGGTGAACCTTTTTATCATATGGTAAAAACAGTAAGACCCGATTAAAGGAGAAATTTTATGAAATCATGGATTTACCCACTGATGGTCGTTTTTGCGGCCAGCTCATATGGGACTTTGTCAACAATGGTGAAACTTGCAATTGGAGATGGCTATACAGCCTCTGAAGCCGTTGCGAGTCAATATATTGTAGGTTTTCTTTTAGCTTTAATTATTTATCTTGTAACACAACGAAAGCTGCCACGTTTATATGGTGGAGGTAAAATTATATTATTAGCAGGTATCTTTACAGGTTTGACAGGTATCGTTTATGGACAAGCGCTAATTTACTTGCCTGCTTCCCTGGCGGTTGTAATGCTATTTCAATTTACATGGATTGGCACGTTAATCGATTGTATTATAAGAAGAAGATTGCCGACGAGACCAGAAGTAATTTCGCTTATTATTTTATTTATCGGAACGATTTTAGCTGCTGGTGTTCTTGATGTCGATTTAAGTGGCATTGACTGGAGAGGTTGGGTGTACGGATTTGCAGCTGCAGTTTCGTTCTCTTTAAATATGAACGTCAACACGAAGCAAGTAGAAGGGATGAACACAACGACTCGTCTATTATTTGTTTCGTTTATCGCAGCTGTGATGATTGCTATTTTCCAAAGCCCTGAAATTATGTGGAACGGGAAATTATTTACCGAATCCCTACTATTTTACGGACTAGCTCTTGGACTACTCGGCATTATCGTTCCCATTTACTTATTCGTAATTGCTGTTCCAAAAGTCGGAGGAGCAGTATCCTCTATATTAAGTGCGATGGAGTTACCAGTAGCGGTCATTGTTTCAGTACTTGTTTTAAGCGAAGCATTGTCATGGCTACAAGTGCTAGGAATTATCGTCATTTTAGTTGGTATGTCTATTCCGACACTTGCTACCACGTTAAAAAACAAAAAACGGCAAACTGCTTCATAAGTTACGATTAAAAGAGTCTAATTCATACTAGAATTTAGACTCTTTTTGTTTAACTTATTACACATAGTTAGAAAAATCACTAATACCTGCATACGGTGTCTTGTTTCTAATCTTTTCTTCCAAATCTAGCAAAGTATAGCTTTGCCATTCCTCTAAATTGTTCTTGTCCCATTTCTGCGTAAATAGTTGGTATAAAAAGATCTCTCTCAGTTTCAGGAATATAGGAATTTGAGTTACAACGTCCTTATGAAGCAAATTTTCTGCTTGATAACCTCTAAAAAAATGGTTCATATATGTCTTGGAAAAAGCTTTTGCCTTTCCGTTGAAAGAGCTATGCTGCCAATATGCATGATAGAAGGCAACCGCTATATCTTGTGCATACCAATTGAATGCACAGTCATCAAAGTCAATCGTCGTAACAATACCATCCTTTGTCATAATTAAATTTCCTTGATGAAAATCATTATGAATCAGACCAAATACATTTTCCGTACTATCAAACTCGCGTAAGCTTTGCATCAACTCGTCGTAACCATTTCTTAACCAAGAGGATAAATTTTCTCTTATACAAAACACATCCGTATTTTCAACTGTCCAAACAGGACGATGCATTTCTTCTACTTTAAATCTTTTTGACAGAACATGCATCCTTCCTAAAGACTTTCCCCATTGTTCAAATACTTTTTCATTCCAATGGAATCCATTTGTCACATCGATCCTATCGCCCTTAACAAATTCAAAATATGTCCTTATCCGACCGTTTTCCTCTTCTAAATTTATATCTGGCTTGGGAACGACAACTCCATGTTCGGAAAGGAAATTCATCCATTCAATTTCCTGTAAAATCATTTCCTTCGTTTTTCTTTCATTGGATATCCTTACTACTTTTTCTTCTTCCTCTAGATAAAAAATATCGTTATGAAACCCTCCATCTAGCCGGACCCACTTTTCTCTCATTCCATTTCCCCCTATAACAAAAACGCTGAAATCCTATAAGTTCAGCGTTTTTGATTGAAATCATCATTTATTTTACATATACCTGTAAGAACTTGACTATACCGTCTATTAAACCTTTTGCTAACGGGAGATCTGGATTGGAATAAGTAGCGATATTGCCTTCTAGATCTGCAGGTGCTTCTTTCAATACATGATTCATTTTATCAACAATGAGCAAATCAGAGCCTTTCTTTGCTTCGTGTAATAGCTCTGCATCCTTTACCGGCACTTGAATATCTAATGTTCCGTTCACTAGCAGTATAGGTTTGTTTAACTTTTGTAGCTGTTCAGTAGGGTCATACTGTAACCAAGATATCATATAGGGTTGAACCGATGAACGGAATACACTTTGTAATTCCGGACTCACTGTTTTCACTTGCTCACCTTGTTTTAACTTTTCCAGAGTTTTAGTGGATTCTTGCAATAGGTTTGCTGGCAATTGTGCCTGTAGTTGTTCTAGAAGCACCTTATCGATAGGTCTTCCAGCACCAGCAATGGAAATGAACGCGTCCACATCTGCTTTTTGGCTAGCCACCATCCCAATTAAAGAACCTTCACTGTGACCGATTATTCCAATCTTCGAAAAGCGTGCATCATTCTTTGCAAATTGTACCCACGCAGCCGCATCATCAATGAAATGGTCAAATCGTAAATCTTCTTCCTTGCTAGCTAAACTTGCATTTTTCCCAACTCCACGCTTATCGTAGCGAATAGTTGCCACGCCTTCTTTTGCTAAATCTTCCGCAAGCATTTTTAAGCTATTATTTTTTCCTGGCAATGCAATTGAATTTCCGTTACGGTCGGTTGGACCAGAACCAGCAATAATGACCATAAGAGGGAAAGGTCCTTGGCCTGCAGGAACTTCTAGTTGGCCAGACATCATTCCACCCTCTACCTGCACTTCCACTAAACGATCCTCTTCTACTTCCTCTTCTTTACTTCCCTTCGCCAACTCAAAAGGGAAAGTCTGCCCTTGCTGTGTAAAGGTCCCTGTCATCTTTTCTTGTTCTACTTTACCATCAAATGTTAACTTTTGACCTTGGATGTTCATATCAAACAATATAACTGACTCATTTAAAGTCACATTTGTTAATGGATAATCGTTTAGACCTTGTACTGGAATACTAATCATCCCTTTGTCCTCTTCGAATTCTACTGTGATTGGTAGTGGTTGATTGGGAATATTAATGGAACCTTCCCATACACCTTTTATATTTTCTAGCGACTCCATCTCTGACCCCTCCTCTTTTTTCTTACTACATGCAGCAAGTAACAAAAAGACCATTGCTACTAAAGAAAAAACAACGGCAAATTTCCTCATAAAAACCCCTCCGCTATTGTTATATATATAATATAACAATAGTGAGATAGAGAGTAAAGCTTGGGGAATTCCATTAAGGTTAAAATAAAAAAGAAGCGCAGATTAAACCGCACTTCTATCTTTTTCTACTTTAAAAGTCACCAATACAAATATGGCAAAGCTAATTAATAAGATAGTTCCACCTACAATATACGCGATTAATGCAACTGCCTCATTCACATTAAATGGCTGTATAAACTGTAAATACATTCCTAATGTCAATCCAACCGCTCCAATAATAGCAGCCCAACTATGAACAGCTACTAGCTTAGGAGATTTAATCTTATACAATTTATAAAACAAACCATATACAAATAACGATAACCATCCTACTAGTAAAATATGTGCATGAATTGGACGTAACGCATAAGATCCTGCCCCTGCCATATGAGAACCTAGATAGGCCCCTAGTAACCCAAATAGTGCCCCTGCACGTATTAATCGTAAACTCCATCTTTCTTGCATCTTCATTTCCCCCTCTTTGTAATCGTTAATAAGGCTGGTAATAATAATGGTCTAACGATAAACGTATCTAATAGCACACCTACTGCGACAGCAAAACCAAATAATTTAAGTTCCATGACTGGCTGTGATATTAAAACAGCAAATGTAGCCGCAAGTATTAAACCTGCCGACGAAATAACACTGCCTGTTTTTTCAACCGCCTTCGCAATTGCTTCTAGTTCGCCATATTGTTTTCGTTCTTCTTTCAACCTACTCATTAACATGATGGAGTAATCTACCCCTAATGCTACTAAGAATACAAATGTATACAGTGGTATTCGATAACTAAAGGACTTATACTCAAAAAACACATCAAAAATCCAAGTAGAGAATCCTAAAGCCGCTCCGAATGATAACAAAATAGAAAACATCATCAACAACGATGCCCGAATCGATCTAGTTTGTAATGCAAGCATTAATCCAATGAGTACCGTCATTAAGCCCATTACGAGTAATGTATCTCTATTATTAATACCGCGGATATCTACTTGTTTCACTGTTTCTCCACTTACTAAAACATGTTGATCTTTCAGTTCATTTCTAATCGTTTCCACTTCATTCAAAGCTTGCTTGCTATAAGGATTTGCATTTAATATGATGGAAAACTGCGTATACTTATCGCTTTCTGAAGTCGATGGCCACACTTGGCTTATAAGTGGTCTCTTTTCTAACTTCTCTTGAATACCTATTATTACTTTATCGTCTTTTGATTTTACTAAAATGGTCGTTGGTGCTATTTCCCCTTCTGAAAATGCTTCTCCTAGCTTTGCAAAACCTTCTCTGGAAGATAATTCTTCTGGGAAAGAGGCCAACAAATCATAAGAATAGACGATAGTCGTTGCATGCCATGTGCCAATTCCAAGTAGAAGGAGAATCGGTATTGCAACTTTCGATGGTTTTTTTGTACTTACATTTCCCGCATTTGCCCAAAACTTCGTTGTTTTTTCTCTCTTTTTCGGTGTTTTCACAAGTGCAAACAACGCTGGCAATAAAGTAAGCCCCGCGATTAGCATGATGATTACTGCAATGGCAAATACTGGAGAAAAATTACGATACGGTTCATATATCGCAAACGCAAGTGTTGCTACTCCTGCTAAAATAGTGCCACCACTAAATAGAATAGTTTCCTTAGTTTTAGATAGTGCTACCTTCATATCTTGCTCTTCTTTATATCTCGCATATAACAAAAGTGAATAATCGGTAATGACCGCAAACAATAAAATCATCATAATTGATAACGCCTGGTTTTCAATTGTAATGGATGTAAACTTACCAGTAAGACCAATCAATCTATCCACTACTCCGTACACAATTCCAGCTCCAACCAGTGGAATGATTGCAAGGATGAATGAACGATAAATAACAATTAAAAGGATAAATATAATCGCTACTGTTGCTAAAAGTAAAACGATATCAGCCTGTGAAAACAGCTCGATTGTATCACTTGCTATACCAGCAGGCCCCGTGTAATAAATACTAAAACCAGCCGGGATAATGTTAGAAACATCCTTTTTAATCTCTTTCACTTGTTCATGTATCTCTTTACTCTCTAATTGCCCTTCTAAAACTAGCGGAATAAAAAATGTTTTTTTATCCTCCGAGACAAACGAAGCACGATGTTCCAAAGGTATTTTTGAAAACTGTGGTATGCCCGGGTAATTCTTCTCCATTAACGTGAGAATACTTTGGATTTCCTCATCTGTAGCCCCCTTATCTTTTTCAAAAACTATTAGAAGAGGTATTCCCTCACTACTAGAGAAATTTTCTTTTACTATTTTATCAGCTTGAATGGATAAAGCTGTTTCTGGTAGACCTGCATTTTGGGATGTACTTGCAACTTCTTTACTTGATGGTGCAAGAAAAGAAAGTAATCCTACGATCACTAACCAACTCGTTAATGTTATAAGCCAAGTACGCTTGTTTTTCATTTCGCTACCCCCTTTAAGATTTCCTTACAGGGGTAACTATACATTTCGAAAGTGAACAGAAGATGAACAGATGATTACATCTTCTTTAGTTGGATACTAACCTTTGTTCCATGGGGTTCCACATTTTCAAATGCAAGCGTACCATGATGCGATTGTATGACTTCCTTTACAATAGCAAGACCTAACCCGCTTCCCTCTACTTGTGTTGACCTTGCCTCGTCCTCTCGATAAAATCGTTCTGTCCATTGCCCATAATCTGTATCTTTGTTTCCAATACCAGTGTCCTGTATGATGACTTCCACATATTCCGAATTTTCGTTCATCGAAATTTGTATTTCTCCCGGAGTATAATTGTATTTGACTGCATTAGAAATTAGATTTTCCCAAGCGTACTCCAACATCTCTCTATCGCCATCTACCTCTACTTTTTTCAAATGCAATTGGATTGAAATACTTTTTTCATCTAGCAACCATCTAAATTTCAAGATAACTTGTTTTAGCTGCTCATCCAATTGAAATGGCTCTTTCTTTACTCTAGTATTTGCTTGATCGAAGGAAGTGAGCAATAATAACTGCTTCATTAAGCCCGATAAACGCATAGCCTCTTTTCGAATGATTTCTGCGTAATTTCCATTTAGCTCTTCATTTTCAAGTAAAGCTGCATATCCTTGTATGTTTAATAGTGGTGTTTGAAAATCATGTGATACTCTAGCAATAAACTCTTTTTTATAGCGATCACTGGCTTCCAATTGCTTTACCATATTCCTGAAGCTATCTGCCAATTGACCAATTTCATCTCGTTGATTTACTAGAATAGGCACTTGGAAGTCTTCATTTGCTATCTTATTCGTGGCAACCGTAAGTTTTGTAAGAGGATCAATCATCCGCTTAGCAACGATCAACATAGCAATAATACTAATGATAATCATTGCACCAGCAAGGCCCCCTAATAGTAAATGGATTTCATTAAATAGAAACTTTATATTGGGCCTTTGAAAAAGTGCATACTTTTTCTGATCATATGTGAATGGAACTCCGACCGTATTAGTTAACTCGTTTGAAAAGTATCCCGTTATAAACGTCTCTTTCGGAAACTCTCGCATCCCGTGATATATCTCACCATCTAAAACACTATTCACTATGGCATCAGGTATTTCACGGACTCTGAAATCACCACCATAGAACTGCTCTACACCTTCTTCATCCACGATGTATATTTGATACCCCGCATCTCCCATCATCTGTAGAAGTGGCGTTATGCCGTCTAGATCAGACGATTCGATGAGCTTTACCATAGAACTAGCTACTTCTACGTTTTTTTCATCATTTTTCTCTTTTAAATTTTGATGATAAAACGTATTTACAATCATAAAACCAATTGTCCCACTGGCAAACATAATAAGAAGTGTCATCCATACAAATTTACTATATAAAGTTTTCATGTATGCATTCCTTCTAATTTATATCCAATCCCCCGAACCGTCTTAATCTGCACGTCAGTTTGAGTTTTAGCTAAACGTTCCCGTATTCGTTTGATATGTACACTTAGTGTTTGTTCTTCCCCTTCAAAGTCGATTCCCCAAACAGCTTCGATTAATTGATCACGAGTGAATACTTGGTTTGGTTTTGAAGCAAGCTTTGACAGCAATTCAAATTCCTTTAAAGGTAAAACCAGTAATTCTTCTCCTATTTGCACCTCGAAGCTCTTTCTATTGATCAACATATTTCCTACTTGTATATTTGCATCACTTGTTTTATCGTATCTTCTTAATATTGCACGGATACGAAATAATAATTCTTTCGGTTCAAATGGTTTTACTAAATAATCATCTGATCCTGCTAAATATCCTTTTTCTTTATCTTCTAAGCCGCCTTTTGCTGTTAGTAATAGAACAGGAAAGTCATACTGCTCTCGAATAATTTTAGTTAAAGTCAAACCATCCATCTCTGGCATCATCACGTCCACTATTGCAAGATCTGGCATTTCTTTTTCGATTAAAGCTAACCCTTCTTTTCCATTTCTAGCTTTCACAACTCTATATCCAGTGTTCGATAAAAAAATGGATATTAACTCTAATGTATGTATATCGTCATCTACTGCCAATATTACAACCATACTGGGGCCCCTCTTATATCTATATTATGTCTAACCCAAAAATGCACGACAACAAGCACATCTTAATACTTAATTTGTCTAATAGCAAGTAACAAAAGGGGAAAGAAGTGTACACTAAGATTTTCGCGACAGTCCGCGAAAAAAGTATAGATATCTCATGCGCTTATAATTCTTTGGTATCCGCTCCTAAACAAATGCCTTGCGCTCATACGGACGTCTCATACGCTCGTATATCTTTTGTACCCGCTCCTAGCAGAAGTCTCGTACGGCAATTTCGGCAAGCTTTAAGACATATTGTCCCTATACTAAGTTCAATTTTAAAATGACATTGCGTATATTACTTGTACTAAGTTATCTACATGTATAGAGTTTTATTATTTTCTAAGCACAAAAAAAGTCGT
>NZ_JAPNOZ010000010.1:341660-832384 GCF_029955155.1 Psychrobacillus sp. NEAU-3TGS
TGAAGTCGTGCCCGCGGAAAGCGTCCACCCTGTAGCGGAAATTCTAGTGGACACATCATTCAACTCACTACGTCGCAGTTTACCTATATGACGTATAAAATAAATACATGCCATTCCTTATGCTACTTGAAAAAAAGTTATCCCCATGTCTAAATCTTCTATAGGTTCCTAACCAATAAAAAAACACCTCTTTCTACGGGGAATGGTAGAAGAGGTGTTTTGCTCCTTGTTATCGCTCAAGGATTATATTTAAATCGCCGTAAACTTTGTGACTTCGTTTTTCGCTTCGTTTTATCGCTTTGTTGCTGACTTGAAAATTCCCCTATTATGCTTAGTTGGTTGAGCTTGCTTCCTTCAAACTCGCTCATCAACTTTAAATAATATTCATTTGTTACTTTCATATTAAACGAAGTAAATGAGAATACTCATAGAGTTTTATTAGAAATTGATGAGAATTTTCACTCCCAAGTAATAGAAAGTATTTTACCTGAAATTGCATGCACTTGAATCGTTGCTTTTGTTTTTCTTTCTTTAGCACTTTCTTTGTCACTCTCAGGGAAAGTTGCTTTCATCACAATTAAATAGTAGCCACCTTCATTCGTTTTTACAAACGAGCTACTTTCAACTGTTCCCTTTTGTTGCTGCTGCGCCTTTTTAATCGCCTGTTCTTCCGAAATTAATACAGTTGTAACAGTATCTGTTTTTCCTTCTGCTTCTGGCTTTTTAGACTCTGACTGTATTGTATTTGTTGGAGGAGTTTGTACTTGTCCTTGTGTTTGTGCTTGTGTTTCCTCCGACGTTGGTTCTTCTACCTTAGCAGATTCCGTCTTTTTTGGCGGCACAGGTTTTATTGAATCTACAATTTCTTCCGTTTTAGCACTCTCTTCTTTTGGCGTTTCAGCTTTTGTTTCTTCTTGTTTACTCGTTTCTACTTTCAACGAATCCTTGCTAATTTCTTTATTAGGCTTTTCTTCTACCTTTTCTTCGATTTTAGAAGTTGCAGATATGATAGGTTTAGCCGTATTATTTTCACTTGTTTTTGGAGTTTCTGCTATATCCACCGGCTTATTAGTAGTCGTCTTTTTCTCACTAATAATAATCTTGAGGGGTTCCTTAGCTTGTCCTGTTTCTGTTTTTCTTACTACTTGCTCTTCCATCTTTTTTTCTTGGTTTGGTTGTCCTTCCCTTTGAGAAGACTTCTCTGGGATCGATTCACTTGATCCTTCCGCAACTTCACTTTCTGTTTCAATGATGTATTTATCCGATTGTTTAAGTGAATTAACTTCACCTGTGAGTGCATCCATTTCTACTGAATATACAATTCCATTTTTAGCAATGAGTGCGTGGTAAACAGCTTCATTTTTCTCCACAATAGCTACATCTGCATCATATGTCTGCTCAAGTTGGGCGCGGACTTCATTTTCCGATATCGACTGTTGATTGGTCCGAGTAATGCTTAATACAAAAACAATCAAACAACCGGCTACAATCAATGTAATAATCGATAGAAATCTTTTTAGTTTGAAAAATTTCATTCACGCTTTCCCCTCCTCAATCTATCATAAAATACAAACATTAAAAATCGATGAGAATTTAAGATTTTGGGATAAAAATATGGATGATCGTACCAACTCCAACTGTGCTTTCAATCTTCAACTCTGCCGAAAGACGCATTGCAATATCTTTAGCTATAGCCATTCCAAGGCCAGTACCGCCTGTCTTACGATTTCGCGCTTCATCTACTCTATAAAAACGGTCAAATATATGTGGTAGATCTTTTTCAGGGATGCCGTTTCCATAATCTAAAATAGAAATTGTTATACCTTTTTCATTTTCTAAAATGGTCGCTATAATTTCTTTTTCACTATATTTCCTTGCATTATCTAAAATGATGAAGAGCAATTGTCTTAATTGCTCTAGATCTGTATTAGCATAAATAGGTCCTTGCCCTTTTAATATAAATTGGCGATTATATGCTGTACGCATTGATTGTAACGTTGTTTCTACTAAGCGAAATACATCTATTTTTTCGAAATGGCGCATGCTTTGTTCATTACTTTTTGCTAGCAGTAACATTTGTTCGATCATTTCTTTCATTCTGGCCGTTTCATTCACAATTGCCTGTACTGACTCTTCTGCTACTGCGGTATTACTAAAGCCATGTCTTGCCAACAATTTGGCATAGCTTTCAATGACCGTAAGAGGTGTTTTTAATTCGTGAGAGGCGTCAGATACAAATTGTTCCTGCTTTTTATAGTTCTGCTCTAGTCTCTCCATCATTTCGTTAAACGCAATGCCCATTTGTGCCATTTCATCTTTACCATTAGGAGGAACAACAATCTTTTCATAGGTTCCTGATAATCTACTTTGGGACATAGTGTTTATAAGCTTTTTGATAGGTCTCGTGATTATTTTTCCTAATGTTACACTTGAAACAGTCATGAGTAGGATGCCGACTATCATCACACTTAGTAGAATGAGACGAAGAAAGTCTAAATTCTTTTCTACATCTCCTAAAATTTTCATCACTTGAACTTCTGTTACTTCCCCATCTACCCAAATGACCGGTTTACTTATAGTTAAAATAGGTGTTCCTTGAAAAGCACCGATGGAATACCTTTCCCCTACATTGAACCTTGGATAATAGTCATCTACACCATCAATTGTTTGCACGAACAACTTCAATTCCTCATCATTATCAATAACCCGAATACCACCATTCGGAGGAATGTATGTACGCAAAATAGTTGCGGCATCTGCTTCTTTACTTATTTTACTTAAAGCAGCGATCAGCTCGTCCACTTCATTATTCAGCTGCTTATACTCTGTATCGAACGCCATTCTTTCAAATAATATGTAAATACCAATATTCATCATACTTAAAATAACTAATGTTAAAACGGTGGAAAAGAGATGTATCTTTGTTTTAAGATTCATCGCTTTTCTTCTCCTTCAGCACGTATCCGACACCTCGTACTGTTTGAATAAGAGAGGATTTTCCGTTCTCTTCTAACTTTTTACGTACATATCGTATATAAACGTCCACCACATTTGTATCTCCATAATAATCAAAACCCCAAACAGCATCTAATAATTGTTCTCTCGTCAACACCTGATTCGGATGTTTCATCAAATAGAGTAAAAGATCATATTCTCTTGGTGTTAAATTGATGGATTCTCCCTCATTAGTTATCTCACGAGTTTGCTCGTTTAAAAGAAGCGAGTGGAATCTATGCACATTATCATTATGTTGCAACTGAACTGTCGAAGATCTAGATACACGTATAGCAGTGCGTACACGTGCAAGAAGCTCCTCAATTTCAAAAGGCTTCGTCACATAATCATTTGCACCTAAATCTAAACCAGTTACTTTATCCTCTAAATCACTTTTAGCAGTTAATAAGATGACTGGAGTATCCGTTTTGGTAGCTCGAATACGTCGAAGTACATCTAATCCATTCAAACCAGGCAGCATTAAATCAAGCAATACAAGATCCCATACCTTCTCTCGATATTTAATCAATCCATCGGTTCCCGTATAGGCGATTTCGACAGCATACCCTTCGAATTCTAACTCTAGCTGAAGAACACGCGCGATATTTTCTTCATCTTCAATAATCAATACATGCTCCTTCATCTAAAACCCCCGCTTTCTTTCCCACTATTTTAGCACACAACAGGTCTGTTTTAGAACAGAAGCACATGGGTCGTTGCCTGCAACATAGATCCAAGGGTATTGCTGACTTATCAAGGGCTAATTTTACAATATATGGTTGAATGAGACAAAATCCAATGTGAACACAACAAACCAAGAAATCCTATCCAGATGCAATACTTTACTCATTACAAAATTTAATTTTGATAAGTTTTTTCGAAGTTAAATTTGATTAAGAAGCATTCTAGGGCTTAAAAATGAAATTATCAAGGAAAACGTTGAATTATGAAAATTGTTGTTTTAGTTATTATATTGTATGGTGGACTCAATAACATTGGGGGGGTAGTACTATGGGTAGCATGAGAAGAGTTTGGCAGCCGGAGATTTTTTATCATGTGACGGTGCGCGGAAACAACCGTCAAAATATCTTTTTAAATGAAGCGGACTTCGCCTTGTTTTTTCAGGCACTGCAATATACACATCAAAAGCATCCTTTTACGATAATTGCTTATTGCATGATGAATAATCACTATCACTTACTCATCCGTTCATCGAAAGTTCCGCTTTATAATGTAATGACCATTATTAACAAACGTTATTCTAACTATTTCAAACGAAAGTATCATTTCTTCGACCAGCTTTATGAAACACATTTTTTCGCAAATATGGTAACCCACCCAATTAACTTATTAAACGTGAGTAGCTATATTCACCAAAATCCTATAAGAACGACTAAAGTACATGTCGAGAGGATGGAACTCTATCCACATAGTTCTTACAAATATTATATTAAACAAACAAAGAGCCAGCCTAGTTTTATAAATACACAGTTATTGCCCTCTATCATCGATCAATATCCAGAAATAGTAGCAGAAAATTATAGCACTTATTGTGAAAACTTTCGTATGGAAGAAGAAAAATCCCTTCTTACTTTGACATAAGAAAGGATTCAATAGATTGTTAGGCAATAGTTTCATCACTACTAACAAGAGTCAGATTGTGACTTGCTAGTTTGCATTTTTCTACAAAAGCGTTGAAAAGCGGACGAATTGTGGAAACTTGAGCTTCCATCATTTCTGGGTGCCACTGAACAGCTACTACAAAACGGTCACCATTTTGCAGTTCCATTCCTTCCACAATACCGTCTGGAGCCAACATAGTCGCTTTAAAACCTTGTCCGATATCTTTCACCGCTTGATGATGGAAGCTATTAACACCAAGCTCAGTTGTTTCATAAATCTGATACAGAATTGAATCTTTTTCGATCTCAACCGGATGGAATGCATGATGTCGCAGTGCTTTTGGGACAGAGTGATTAATACCTGCTGGTTTTTGTGATTGAAGATCTTGGTATAACGTCCCTCCCGTTGCGACAGTAAGTAGCTGCATACCTCGACATATACCAAGCACCGGTACATTCATTTCAAATAAAACCTTTTGTGCAAGCTTTATTTCATGAGCATCGCGCTTTGGTTCAATAAATCCTAAACCAAATTTCGGATATTCACCGTAGTAATTGGGATCTATATCTGACCCACCAGAAAATAAAATACCATCTATTTTTTGCAAAAGAGGTGTCAACGTTTCAATATCCTCTGTAATTGGTAATATCACTGGTACACCGCCTGCTCGCTCAATCGCTACAATATAATCATCCGCAAGCATTTGCCATTCTTGATTTTTTGCCCCTATACCTGCTGCCATACCAGCAGCGTCGTTAGATAAATAATTTGCACAAATCCCGATAAGTGGTTTCACTTTATATCCCCCGTTCATCTTTTCTTAGCAAAAAATCGCCGCTCCACCAATTGGAAGAGCGACAATTTTTATGTTTTATTTAATGAAGATTTACTTTACTTCGACAACCCAGCCAAATGGATCTTCAATTGCACCTTTTTGAATTCCTGTTAGTGCATCATATAACTTTTGCGAAAGTTCACCAGTTTCACCGTTGTTCACATAAAACAGCTCGCCTTTCCAGCGAAGTTCACCGATTGGAGAAATAACTGCTGCTGTTCCTGTTCCGAAGGCTTCGTCTAACTTACCATTTAAATACGCCTCGCGAATTTCTTCCATCGAAACTTTACGCTCAGTTACCGGCACGTCCCAATGTTTTAACAAAGCAATAATGGATTTACGTGTAATACCATCTAAAATGCTACCATTTAAAGCTGGTGTTACGACCTCTCCATCAATTTTGAAAAATACGTTCATGCTGCCGACTTCTTCAATATATTTTCGTTCGATCCCATCTAACCAAAGCACTTGTGAATATCCTTCACGATCCGCAACTTCCTGTGCCTTTAAGCTAGATGCATAGTTTCCAGCTGTTTTCGCAGTACCTGTACCACCTGCAACTGCACGAACATATTCGTTCTCTACAAGAATTTTAACTGGATGAATACCTTCTTTATAATAAGAACCAACTGGTGACATGATAATGATAAAACTATATGTTTTAGAAGCAGAAACACCCAAATGAGCCTCTGTTGCAATCATAAACGGACGAATATAAAGGGATGTCCCTGGCTCTGCAGGAACCCATTCTTTGTCTAACTCAATTAGCTGTTTTAAAGCTTCTAACGCAAACTCTTCATCAATTTGTGGCATGCTAATACGGTCGCATGAATTATTCATACGTCTCATATTTTCTTCAGGGCGGAACAGGCGAACAATTCCATCTTCTGATAAGTAAGCTTTCATCCCTTCAAAAACGGTTTGTCCATAATGCAAAATACTAGCAGATGGATCTAAAGTAATCGGTTGATAAGGAACGATTCGATGATCATGCCAACCTTGCCCTTCCGTGTAATCAGCTATAAACATATGATCGGTAAATTTCGTACCGAAAACTAGTTGATTTGATGGAGTTTTTTCATTTTTGTTTTCGTTTACTGTAATTGGAATTTTTAGACTATTCACTATGTATTTCCCCTATCAATATAATTATTAGTAGATTGCCGCTCTCATTTGCGTACAATATATTATATGCAATTATACTACTTTTAAGAAAATTATAAATACCTTTTCCAAAAATAATTTTATAGGCTACTATTTGACTAGTATACTTTCGGTTAATTCTCCCCAGCTCTTAATTTGACTAAGTTGTACCAGCTTACTCCTCCATGCTTTGATTCAGACAGGCCGTGGTTTACAAAACCTAATTTTTCATAAAAAGAAACTAATTCCTCTTTACAGGTTAATGTGATTCCTTCTCTATTATTCTCTTCTCCAAGCTCTTCCATTTTCTCCATTAAAACCTTTGCAATTCCTTGACCTCTAGCTCTTCTGGATACTGCAAGACCTAAAATACTCTGATATCCTCCTCTTTTTGGATTCTCCTTGATTTCCTTAAAAAGATCGTCCGTTATATAAGGCTGATTAATAATAGGACCATTAATATAACCAAGTATCTCGCCTTCTCTTTCTGCGATAATAAACGTATCAGCTATTAACTGGATTCTCTCTATAAACGCTTCTTTTGTAGCAGCTTCTTCTATTGCAAAACCTTCATTTTCAATAAATAATAACTGCTCTAGATCTGTCGGCTGAACATTTCTTAAAGTAATCATCTTGTCTATACTCCCTTTCCGTAAAGCTGTTTGCATAGTGTTAATCCTTCCATTATAACATTCCTTGCAAATCTTTTAGCATTTCTCCTTAATGCCTTCCTAGTCTTTTTTCCTCAATAAAATTACAACTGTGTAACAATTTATTACCTTGAACCGATAAATAATATATAGGACAAAATACTAAATAGATAGGAGGCGTCATACTTGTTTAAATTTACTACATACATACTTATGCTTTCGATTTTATTTGTTAGCTTGTTCCCCTCTACTCTTCAAGTACAAGCATCCACATTAGTAAGCGGAATGTTTGTCGATGTTACATATGAAGAAGTCATGGTGGATAAAAAAACAACCGAAAAACAACTATCCAAAATCACTTTGATAAATGACAAAGGGAAAACAATTACATTGAATATTGATGCGTATGCTTCTCTATTCATTAATTCCACACCGACCTCCATCGGGGCATTTAAAGAAGGAATGTGGGTCGAAGCAACTGTTGGATTACGCAATGTAAACGAACTAAACGGCTTTGTCGATATAGCACAAGGTAGTGACTCGCAAGCCATTGGGGAAAGTTTAACCGGTACAGTTAACACAATCGACAAAAGTGGCAAATTTATCGCTATCAATACAAAAGAAAGAAATTCGGTCAATTATTATTTAGATGCACAGACCAAAGTTTTTAAAGACAATAAATTAGTCGATTTGAGCGTTTTATACGTAGGTGACCGTGTAAAGTTAATCCTTTCTGAAAATAGTCCTACTACACTTTCTACTATTGAAATAATTGCAGAAGGCATTAAAGTAGAACAGTTATATAAAGGGACAGTACAACAAATAGACGCTAAAAAGAAAAAACTAGTAGTAAAAGATGAAAAAGTGTTTCGTAACTGGGATTGGAGAAACGTTTCTGGAAATAAAGGAAGCATTAGCTCTAAAGCATTTACAGCAAAAACTCCAATTTATGTTGGCAATAAAAAAGTAGATTCCAGTCAGCTTCGAAACTACGTGAATAACGAAATTTACTATGTTACGATCGAGCAAATGGGCCAAGAAGTGATACAAAAAATGATTATTAAACAGTCAAACGAGCGAGACCTACATGAAAGTTTAAATTCGGTAGACACTTCCGCTCAAAAAATTCGATTATCAAGTACTGGTAATATGGCCTACCATAACGGAACGATCATTATTCGCAACGGCCGATTAGTGGATGCGACTGCACTTTCACAAAGCGGAGATGCTTATGTCATTACGAACGGTACGACAACCCATCAATATGCCAACGTCATTTATGTGACAAACGATGGCTTCCAAAGCGCTAATTTAACGAACCATGAAGTTTATTTTGGCCAAATAGGTAGTGTAGGATCATACCGACTTACTTTGACGAATGCAAATCGACTTTCTAATAATTATTGGTACGGGGTAGGCTATAGTAATTTAAGTTTTAGTGATGATACGGTTGTTGTAGAAGATGCTAATAGCTGGACGACAGATTTTACGAACAGTACTAGTAAATATGCATATTTCTATGTAAAAGATAATCATATAGTTGCTGCAAGAATTGTAGGATGGAGTAGCCCTGCATCGTTCATATCGGTCGGTCGATATAGCGGAAATTGGAATTGGAATTCGATTCAAGTAAAAGATGTCAGCCAGTGGCTTGCAGGAAACTGGATAGAGTCTAATCCAATCTATTACATGGATACAACTTGGACTACATTCATTAAAGAAGGAAACGTTATTTCCAAAAGTGATTTAGAAGAAAATGATCGACTATATATTATTCATGACACGTACTCACAAGCTCGAATTATTTTAGTTGATTAATCTATTGAAATGAGGTAAGGAAAATTCAAATGTCTAGCAAAACTATCCAAAAATTATTCGTTTTAATGTTGACGGTTGTATTAGGATTCACATTAGTGATCCCACCGGCAAGTGCAAAGGTTCCTGATTTCAACGGTGGCGTACTCGATGAATATGAGTATGAAGAAGTTTTTTTCTTAACAGGCTATCCTATTAAATTTACTGGAAAAGCAACTGTTACCGAAAAAGAGAACAAAAATCTGTTAACAACGACATATAAATTCACGTTAACAAGTGACTATGGAGATAAATTAACACGTAATGTGGTATATGTGTCGGACTTAAAAAACCATGAAACCAAAGGCCAAACAACGTCCAACACAACTGTAAAAAGCTACACAGAAAAAGTGACAATGGCTAACAAAACGACGTATACACTAGACGATTATCAATTTTCACAAGGGTCCGTCATTGATAACAGACCAGCTACTGACTATTACTCTGGAAATGTGATCGCTCGAAAAATTTATATTAGAAGTGCAAAATCCGGAAAAGCAACATTCAATGATAAAATTACTGTTTATATGGATGGACGCAATGTAGGATACAAAAATTTCTGGGGCTCTACTGACACACAGTTTATCGACTATGAAATCGAAGCTCCGGAAGGTACCTCCTTTGTAACCAGTAAAGTTTCGGATAGTAAATCTAGAGTATTAGAATATGAGCAACATACTCCTTCCCTTTCTAGCTTTGTAGGAGGACATGCAGTTATTAGCTCCTCTAATATAGTATCTGAATATGAGTATAATATTCCTTATTACGCAGGAACAGGAACGATCTATTTAAACAAAGAAAAAACACCGAAAGTGGAACGATTAATCGTTCCGAAATTCCGTGACATTGCAAAGCATTGGTCTAAACCAAACATCGAAAAACTCTATTCTTTAGGCATACTAGATGAATCTAGTAACTTCTTTTCACCGGATGCAGCTATGAAAAAAGATTTATTTACAGTCGGTGTTGCAAAAGCGGTAGATATACGTGTATTAGAAGAAAAACCGACAAAGAAAAATTCAACGAAAAAAGCTTTATTTGAAGACTTAGATGTAAAAAATCCTAACTATGCATATATCGAAAGTGCGTTAAATAAAGGTATCGTCAGCCCAGTCAATAAAGACAAGTTTGGTGCAAAAGATTCTATCACACGCGCACAAGCTGTTACCATTATTGTTCGTTCCCTTGGTTTAGAAGGCCGTGCTCCTACTCCAGGATATACAACAAAATTCGCTGACGATAACAAAATACCAAAAGAAGCAAAAGACAGTATTTATGTAGCAAGTGAATTAGGCTTAATCGATCCAGATAAAAAAATCGTATCAATCCTAACGAAGTACTGACACGAGGTAAAGCTTCCCAACTGTTAGTTCGCTATTTAAATTTCTTAGAATCCGATTTAAAACAAAACTATCGTGACGATATGCTATATTTCAACTAAGAAAATCCCCCACGAAAGCACCCATTGCTTTTGTGGGGGATTAATCTGTTAAACCAATATAAACCAGATAATCATTGTGACGATAATTGTCGTGACACCTTGTAGTAAAGTAGCCATTGTTTGAGCTTTATATGCATCCGTTACTTTCATACCGCTAAACTGTGTAACTACCCAGAAGAAACTATCGTTCACATGACTTACGGTCATTGCCCCTGCACCTACTGCCATTACAACCAATGCTAGTGGTAGTGCACCTTCAATACCTAATGTCGGAAGCATTGGAGCAATTAGTGAAGATGTAATTACGAGAGCAGCTGTAGAAGAACCTTGCGCTGTTTTCAGTGCTGCTGCGATTAAGAATGGCACCAATAAGAACCAAGCTCCATTTGCAAGTGCTCCTAAGTCCATTTGCTGCAATTGATCAGCAACGCCTGAGTTTTTAATGACTGTACCAAATGCTCCTCCAGCCCCTGTTATCAATAATATAGGTGCTGCTTCTTTTAACGCCTCACCGATCCACCCAGACAAAGTCGTTTCATTTATCTCAGGTAGTAACAAAAATGCTGCAAAAACACCGAATAATAATGCTACAGTTGGTGCTCCTAAAAATTGCAGGAATTGCGTAAGTCCGGAGTCACTTCCTGTTAACGCAGCTACAGAACCGATTCCGATTAACACAATCGGCAATACGATCGGTAGAAATGCTTTAAAGGTTGACGGCATTTTCCCAAAAGACTTGATGACTTCTTCATAATCAAGTGCTTCTTCATGATCCGCTTCTACGTCAATTTTCGTCCCTACTTTAACTGCCCAAATATAGCCGACGATAACAGCTGGTATTGCTACAAACAAACCAACTAAAATGATTGTACCCAAGTAGTCCGTTGCTCCAATATTACCAGCTGCTGCAATAGGACCTGGTGTTGGCGGAACTAATGTATGGGTTGCATATAATCCAGTAGATAACGCAACCGCCATAGAAGCTACTTTCACTTTTGCACGTTTTGCCAATGATTTTTTCAAGCTAGATAAAATAATAAATCCGGAATCACAAAAAACTGGAATAGATACGATATAGCCGATAATCGACATCGCTAGCTGCGGTCGTTTTTCTCCTAAAATACGAAGCACTACTTCTGCCATACGATAAGCAGCACCTGATTTTTCTAAAATAACTCCTATAATTGTACCAGCAACAATAACAATCCCGATGCTTGTCATCAAACCACCGAAGCCAGCATTCACATTTTCAACAACCGTAAGTAAAGGCATGCCAGATGCAATTCCTACAAAAAATGCACTTATTAAAAGAGCTAAAAATGGGTGCAATTTGAACACCGCTGTCAATAATACGACTAAAAGAACCCCTACTAAAATCACAAAAAACAACATTTAATACACCCCTGTTTATAAAATGGATTGCATAACTTCTTTCGTTCTTATACATAAATAGTAGCCTGCTTGTTCCAGAGACTGTTCTTTAGAAACGGTATCGCCCACAACACTTGCTAGCTTATAAAAGTAAGGGGATAGTTGTAATTTACTTTCCTCTTCTATAAATCCTGAAAGTAAAATGACCGGAACTCCCATTTCTTTACCTACATTTGCGATACCTATCGGTGCTTTACCGGAAAGAGTTTGAACATCCGATTTACCTTCCCCTGTAATAATGAAATCAGCATCCTCGACTTGCGCTTTAAAATCGATTGCTTCCATTACTACTTCGATCCCCGGTTTTAAAGTTACTGGGAAAAACGCAAGAAATGCACCACCTAATCCGCCGGCCGCGCCCGCACCTGGTTTCTCGTGGAGTGCAATACCAGTCACATCCTCAATTTTGTTCGCTAAATGGAATAGGTTTTGATCGAGTACTTCCACTAAATCAGCGGTAACCCCTTTTTGTGGTCCAAAAATAGCAGTCGCTCCCTTAGAACCTATAAATGGATTATCCACGTCGCAAGCAATGATAAAATGAGCTTCTCTTATTCTTTTATCAAAATTGGTATCATCTACTTTATGTAACTTAGCTAACGCCTCAGCGCCTTCTGCTATTTCATCCCCTGTTTTATCTAGAAATTTCATCCCTAGAGCCCGTAACATCCCTGTTCCACCATCATTCGTCGCACTACCTCCGATACCAACAACGAACTTTTTGTATCCTTGATCGAGTGCGTGCAATATTAACTCTCCAGTACCAAAAGTGGATGCAATGAGTGGATTTTTTTCATCATCCTTCAGTAAAGTTAATCCGGATGCTTTAGCCATCTCAATCACACACGTTTCCCCGTCTCCAAGGACACCGTATTCTACTGAAATTGGCCTGCCGATCGGATCGTGCACGTGGACTTGAACCGTATGTCCATTTGTCGCCATGATAAGCGGTTCCAATGTACCTTCTCCGCCATCTGCTACAGGTAGTAATACAGTTTGGATTGCCGCATCTACCTCCCTTATACCAGCAGCTATTTCACGTGCCGCTTCCATTGCAGTTAATGAACCTTTAAAAGAATCAGGACTAACAACGATTTTCATTCAATCACCTCTTATAGTTAAGCGCTTACACATTAGTATATTGATAGTTTTCATTTTTTGCATTATACTTAATGTACAATTTATCTGTATTATAACAGCGTGATTTTTATACGCGATGGAGGTTCTAATGATAACAAAACAGCTTGCCAATCAAATCGTTGAACAAACGATGCTAAGGCTACACCGAAATATTAACGTCATTCAAACAAATGGGATGATTTTAGCTTCAGGGGACCGCTTACGCGTTGATAGTATACATGAAGGGGCTGTTGTCGTTGCAGAAACGAGAGAGCCTTTACTAATAACAGATGAAAATAATCATTTATTTCCTAAGACGAAACCTGGTATTAATTTACCTATATTTTTTCAACAAGAATTAGTTGGCGTCATTGGAATTACAGGGAATCCATCAGAAATTGAAGAAATAGCAACACTCGTTCAACTAACAACGGAAATGATGGTTTACCAAGCATTGATCGCTTCGGAACGAGAATGGGAAAGAAAAATGCAGGAGATCGTTTTTAAAGAATTAATGAGTGGACAGCCATTACAAAAAGTTATTTTCGAACGAATAAATAAAATAGGGTTTCAAAACAAACCTCCCTTTCATACGATAATGATTGAACTTGATCCAGAATCTAAATCCTATCAGACGATTCTCCAAGGAATAGAACATTCCTTCCACCATGATTCTATTTTAGTAGGACATTATCAATTAAAAGAACATTTCATCCTTACTTCTGGTTTGAACGAAAAAGCATTTCAACGAAAAATAGTTCAACTAGCTAATATACTCAAGAAATACAACGCCTTGCCAATCTCCATAGGTAAAGTTGTCCATTCACTCGATCAGGTACACCATTCCTATCAAACTGCAAGAATCGCTCTAGAATATGGACAGCGAGATCGATCTATTCTTTATTTTGAAGAAGTTGAACTATATTCCCTATTAAAGAAACGAGACTCACAAGAAGCGAAGAATTTTACTAATCGAATAGTAGGTGCATTAGATGAAAAGCTTCTTTTCACTTTACATACATATTTTAAGTGCAATCAGCAGCTAGCAGTTTGTGCAAAAAACTTAGAAATTCATCGTCATACACTTACTTACCGTCTTAAAAAGATACATGAATTAACTGGATACAACCCAACCTTGTTTCAGGACGCTATTGTTTTACAAATTGCCTTATGGATGCTGGATGGATTTAAATTTTCCTGACAACTTAAAAACCGTTTCAGCTTATTGAGCTGAAACGGTTTATTCGTATGGTTATTTTTTAGCTAATGATACGTTAGCAACTTTTTTAGCGCCTACGTATTTTTTACCCCAGTAGTATGGGTCATTTACTTTATCGATTTTTACACCTTTAGATGTCGATGCATGAATGAATTTTCCACTACCTATGTACATTCCAACGTGAGAAACACCTTTACCTGATGTATTGAAGAAAACTAAGTCTCCCACAGCCAAGTTTGCTTTTTTCACTGATGTACCCGTGCTGTACATTCCTGCTGCCGTTCTCGGAAGGTTTACACCATTATTTTTGTAAATAAATCCGATAAAACCTGAACAATCAAATCCTGCTTTCGTTGTTCCACCATAACGATATTTAATTCCTATTAAATTTTTCGCACTTGATACTATTTCATTGGATGCTACAGTGCTTGCTGCTTCTGTATTCCCTGCAAATGTTCCCGCGGCTAAAACTACAGTTAAACTAAAGATTGTGATGATTTTTTTAAACAAAGAAGTCAAAACTTATGTTCCTCCAAAAGATGTTTATTGAAAAATTCTACTAAACTAGTAATTGCAAATTTCTCTATACCCATACTAACACGATATAAACATTAGTGAGTTTACAGTTGTGTAACAAAACTATTACAGTAATCTTCTAATAGTTTTCAAATCTTAATCTCTCCTTCATCTAGTCATTTATTCGTTATAAAACATTCAATTGATATATATCTTTTTTACCTGTTTCTATGGTATAAATAGTATAAAGAAATGATTAGGTATGGCCTATGAACAGGGGAGAATTGTATTATGAAAAACACACTAACAGTACATCTAGGATCGATTATTGTTGGAATAATCGTTGCGATGCTGTTAATCACTTCAATCGCCACTTATAAAACCGCATACGACGAGTTATATAAAGCGGCTGGCATTGAAGCTTATGGATGCGCCAATATTACCACGGGTTTGATAGATCCTTCTGATATGAAGAAACTATTAGCTGGGGATGCTACAGCAGTAGATAATGTTAGTAAGCAACTAAACTGGACAACTGCACATAAGGATATTTTTGAAACTCAGTATATTATTGATTTAGACGGAAAATTATTAGCAATGGACGATCATTTGAAAGCAAATGATTACAAGGCCGGCGATCAGTTTTATATAGATAAAGAAGCAACAGACATGCTAGTTGAAATGGGACATCCCACTTATTCGGAGGTATACGAATTCGGTGGTATGAAGCGTCTATCTGGATATGCCCCAATTTATGAAAACCACGATCCTGCTGGTAAAATCATTGCGATTAGTGTAATTGATTTCGACGCATCTATTGTAGGAGATCGCACATGGGATGTGGTGAGTAAAGGGATACTTACAAGTTTAATCCCTATGATTCTTGCTTCGATCTTTACATTATTTTTAATTAGAAGAAAAACAAAACCTCTTTCAGTACTTATTGCCCATGCAGGTGAAATTGCAAAAGGTAATCTATCTGTGAACGATACAAACTTTGCGAGCAAAGATGAAATTGGAGATTTAAGTAAGACACTTAACAGACTTGCTGGAAACTTCCGCGAGATTATTGGGACCGTTCAAACGACCTCTACCCAACTTACTAGAAATGCAGAGGAAACAGCGGCTTCTTTAAATGAAATGAAAGATGCTGTACATCAAGTTGCAACGAATATGAGCGAAACTGCTGCCTCCGTGTCAGACGGCACGTTGACAGCCGAAAAATCATCCACCATTTTACAGGCGCTTGCGGAAGATCTTCAAGACTCTAAAATGACGGCGGATACGAGTGTTCAAAATTCCAAAACGACGATGGCAACAGCAGAAGAAGGTTTAACGCGCGCAAGTGAAATTAGTAGCGATATGGACAAAATAAGAAAAGCTTCTATTGAAACAGGCGAAACAATTCAGCGTTTAAATGAAGCAACAAAGAAAATTCAACATATTACTGGCTCTATTGCTGCAATTGCTGCTCAAACGAATTTACTAGCACTAAACGCTTCAATTGAAGCGGCTCGCGCTGGGGAACATGGAAAAGGCTTTGCCGTTGTAGCAGAAGAAGTTCGAAAACTGGCCGAACAATCGAATAGCGAAGTAAACCAAGTAGAAATGATTGTGCAAGATATTACAGCAAGTATTTTATCCGTTGTAACTTCTACTGAAGAGAGTACAAAACTGATTGAAACAGGTTCTACTACTGTATTACAAACGTCTCAATCATTAAGTGATATTTCAACAGAAGTTGCGAAAACAGTAGAAGAAATTTCTACGATTTCTAGTAAAGCAACAAGCGAGGCGGAAGATTCTAAACAAGTTGTGAAGCTTATCCAGCAACTAACAGAATCTATTCGTGAAATAGAAGAAGTAACCACATCTATTTCTGCAGCGACCGAACAAACCACAGCTTCTATCGACGAAGTAGCAAGCCGCTCTAATGAAACAAGCCATATGGCACAAGAGCTTCAAGAAATTGTTGGTAAGTTTAAATTGTAAATACAAAATTGAATATGCCTATCTCTTTACCAATATGGCAAGTAGATGTTTTTAATCTGAGGGGAATGTCACACATAATAGGGAAACTGCGAGGTAAGATACTAAGATGTCCTCCCTGATTTCCGCTCCAGGCAGACGCTTTCCGTGGGGCGAGCGGTGAGCCTCCTCCTCCGCTAACGCTACGTGTGGGGTCTCACCTGTCTCGCTAATCCCACAGGAGTCGTTGCCTTGCACTCCAATCAATAGAACCTACTAATAATCACTATAAAGTAAGTCTTATTCAATAGATCATAGGTTTTTCCTATAGAAAAACAATATATTACTAGATTTAGTGCATCATTTCTTAGTAATTTACTGGATTGTAGCGAAAGGGTGGCGACTCCAGCCGGAATAGCTTGAGCTGAAGACCCTGGACTGAGCGTAGCGAAATTTACTTTTGCGACGAGCTTGCGCAGGAGCAAAGGAAGCGGCGGAAGCCAAGCCAGCGGAAAGCGCCCACCCTGCAGCGGAAATCATGAGGACACTTTATTCAACTCACTACCGCGCAGTATCTCCATACTCCATTCGACTTAAAAATGACATTACTTATCTTACTCCTATGAAAAATTGAACTTTACTCTAGCAAAATAAAAACTCGCTTCCTATATAGGAAAGCGAGTTTTTTATCTATTAATGAATACCATGTGCAACCATGGCATCTGCTACTTTTAAAAATCCTGCAATATTCGCACCCACTACGAAATTCCCTGGTGCTCCGTAAGCTGCAGCCGCATCAAAACAGCTTTTATAAATATCTTTCATGACTACTTGTAGCTTTTCATCCACTTCTTCCACAGTCCAAGACAAGCGCATGCTATTTTGTGACATTTCCATTGCGGAAACCGCCACCCCCCCAGCATTAGCTGCTTTCCCAGGTGCAAATAAAACACCATTTGTTTGGAAAGCATGAACGGCTTCTTCTGTACAAGGCATATTAGCGCCTTCTCCTACCGCCTTTACACCATTTGCAATAAGCAACACTGCATCTGTTTCTTCTAATTCATTTTGCGTCGCACAAGGTAAAGCGATATCGCAAGCGACCGTCCAAATATTGTTACATCCTTCATGATAGACCGCATGCTTATGAAACTTTATATATTCTTGTATTCTTTTATTGTCGAATTCTTTTAATTTCTTCACCGTTTCTACATCTATTCCTTTTGGATCATAAATGTAGCCACTAGAGTCACTGCACGCTAGTACAGTTGCACCTAGCTCAATTGCCTTCTCCATCGCATATGTTGCCACATTTCCCGAACCGGAAACAATTACTTTTTTTCCAGTGAAGCTTTCGCCTTTACCTTTTAACATCTCTTCTACAAAATAAACGCAGCCATAACCAGTCGCTTCTTTACGCCCTAAGCTACCGCCATGATTGGGATCTTTACCGGTGAAAACACCTGCTTCAAAACCACCTTTAATGCGATTATATTGCCCAAACATATAGCCAATTTCTCGCTTTCCAACGCCAATATCTCCCGCCGGTACGTCCATGTCCGCTCCAATATATTTGCTTAGCTCTGTTATAAAGCTTTGAGTAAATCGCATAATTTCACGCGATGACTTCCCTTTTGGATCAAAATCAGAACCACCCTTACCGCCACCAATCGGCATACCAGTCAATGCATTCTTGAATGTTTGTTCAAATGCTAAAAACTTCATAATACTGCTATTTACCGTCGGATGAAAACGAATTCCGCCTTTATAAGGACCAATACTATTATTAAATTGTACACGGAAACCACGGTTTACTTGCACCTTACCTGTATCATCCTCCCAAGCAACACGAAACGAAATTACGCGGTCAGGCTCTGTAATACGTTCTAAAATACCATTATGCATAAACTCAGGATGCTTTAAAAAAACAGGACGAAGCGAATCAAAAATTTCACGTGTTGCCTGCAAAAATTCTTTCTCACCTGGATTACGCTTCTTCACTAGCTCGTAAACCTCATGCACATAATCATTTGCTCTACTTTTTTGTTCCTGTTCTCTCAATAAATCCATATATTTTGCCCCTAACGTATTCATTCTTTTATCTATTATCTCGAATCTTCTAAAAACATTCAACACAAAGATAATAGTAGTATAATAATTATACATAAAACGTTACAATTATACGGCTAGAACACCCTAAAAAAAATTATTCTATTCCAAGATAACGCTTTTATTTACAAGCACTTGAAGTATCAATCAATTGATAAAATTATTAATTCTACTGATTACTCTATCATCTCACTTGTATACATTATACATTCCATTATGAATTAAAAATTTTCTGAAAAGTATCTGTCAGCTTTTTTGACTTTATAATAAATAAATTAATGACTATATAGCGAAAGTTAAGAAAAGAGGAATAAAACATGGAAACAGTAAACACGTCAACATCTAAAAGAAAGTGGAAACCATCTATTCCACATGTATATGTCATATTATTTTCACTCGTTATTGTAGCGGCAATTTCCACTTACATATTTCCGTCAGGCGAATATGAGCGGATGGTGGACGAAGCAGGTAGAACGATTGTTGTAGCGGATACATATAAAGAAACCGTTTCTACTCCTGCAAGCTTTTGGTCGATTTTCCAAGCGGTACATAAAGGAATGGTGAATTCAGCAGGTATCATTTTCTATATATTCATCGTTGGAGGTTCTTTTGGTATTTTGCAAGCAACTGGTGCCATTGAAGCAGCAGTTGGTTCGATCGCACAAAAAATGAAAGGGAAAGAAATTTTAATTATACCGATCCTTATGACTTTCTTCGGCCTATCTGGCGCAATGCTTGGTTTAGCAGAGGAGACAATTCCTTATATTACAATTTTAGTTCCTTTAATGCTTTTAATTGGATATGATTCTATGGTAGGGACGGCTGTAGTGCTTCTTGGAACTTCAGCAGGATTTACAGCAGCCTTTATGAATCCTTTCACGGTTGGAGTGGCTCAAGGGATCGCGGAAGTTCCTTTATTCTCCGGCCTTCATTTACGAATTGTATTTTTTGTTATATTTCTGGCAGTAAGTATTTGGTATGTTATGCGTTATGCACGTAAAATTAAAAAAGATCCAACTAAAAGTGCACTTTATAATGATACAGATAGTGATAGCTTCAAAATTCCTGATACTATCCTAACGCTAACGAATCGTCATAAAATAATTTTCGTTATTTTACTTGGAACACTTGTCACACTCGCATTTGGAGTTATAAAATTTGGATGGTATTTATCTGAAATTGCCGGGTTATTCTTATTAATGGGTATCCTAATGGGGCTAGTTGGAAAGATGAACTTCAGTCAAATTTCAGAGCAATTTATCGAAGGGTGTCGAGTGCTTGTAATGGGAGCACTAGTAGTTGGGGTTGCAAACGCAATATTAGTTGTTCTTCAAGACGGGAAAATTATGGACACCATTCTATACGGATTCTCTTCTGTTATCGGAGACATGCCTGCTGGTTTTGCAGCGTTTGGTATGTATATCGTTCAATGCTTACTGAATTATATTATTCCATCCGGTAGCGGACAGGCAGCATTAACAATGCCGATTATGGCTCCGCTTTCAGATTTAGTCGGGGTAACTCGCCAAACAGCTGTACTTGCCTTCCAGTTCGGGGACGGAATATCTAATATATTCACACCGACATCAGGATATTTCATGGCAGGACTTGCCCTTGCCAAAATTTCTTGGATTAAATGGGTTAAATGGATCTTCCCTCTTATTTTGATCCACTATGTGTTAGGGGCAATTTTCGTTACCCTTGCACATTATATAGGATTTTCTTAATAGCATATCCCCTCCATTCGCGGGGGGTTTTATTTAATAGAAAGGAACTAAAACAATGAAACCAGATATAAATTTAACAAAATGGGTTATTAAACAACGACGTTACTTACACACACATCCAGAAATTTCCCATGAAGAAGTTGCCACAAAAACATATATAACGGAACAATTACACGCTCTAGGAATCGAGACATATTCCATAACTGGTAAAGACGTCGTCGGAATTGTGCACGGAGAACATCCTGGAAAGACAGTTATTATTCGTTCCGATATGGATGCTTTACCTATACTAGAAGAAACGGGTCTTCCATTCGCTTCTGTCAACAAAGGTGTTATGCACGCTTGTGGACATGACGGGCATATGTCCATTTTACTCGGTATCGCTAAGCTACTAGTCAGCAATAAATCAGCTATTCATGGTACGATTCATCTTTTGTTTCAACATGCGGAGGAAGCAGTTCCAGGTGGAGCAGGTGAAATTGTGAAAACTGACTTTCTGGACAACAAAGATGCCATTTTCGGTTATCATTTATGGCAGCCTTTGAAATCTGGTTTAATCGGAGTTCGTCCAGGCCCTACAATGGCAGGTGCAGATCGTTTTTCCATAACTATTTATGGAAAAGGAGGTCATGGATCTATGCCAGAAGAAACGATTGATCCAACGCTTGTTATCTCACATATTATTACGCAGCTACATACCATTGTCAGCCGTAATGTTAAAGCGATTGATCAAGCTGTCCTCAGTATTGGCGAATTAAATTCAGGTACAACTTATAATGTAATACCGGATACAGCGTATGCCTCTGGTACTGTTCGCTATTTCAATATGGAAACATCTCTACTCATCCGAAAAAGAATGGAAGACATTGTGGACGGTGTATGTAAATCGTTTGGTGCAACATGTAAAGTAGAGTACTTTCACGGGGACCCACCTGTACTGAATAACAAAGCGTTAACCTCTTTTATTCAAAAAACGGCTGTTTCCCTTTTCAGTGAAGAAAAAGTTGTGGAGATCGATCCGATTTTAGGTGCGGAAGACTTCGCTTGTTACTCACATAAAATTCCGGCTTCGTTTACGTTTATTGGTGTCGGTAAAGAAGAGGCTCCATATGGTCATCACCATCCAAAGTTTGATATTGACGAGGATATGCTATCAGTAGGAGTTGAGCTGTTTACGACTGGAGTACTCGATTATTTAAAAGATAATTCCGTAGAGAACAATTAATTTTCTCCAATAAGTGGCTTAGAGCAACTAACCGGTCATAGAAAGCAACCAATTCTGTTTGCAAAGCGATCAAATCAATTCGAGAGCAAACAAATTGTTAGTGAAAGCAATCATTTGTTAAAATAACGGTTCAACCTCACTCGAATAACACACATTATAGAGATACTGCGCGGTAAGATACTAAGATGTCCGCCATGATTTCCGCTCCAGGCGGACGCTTTCTGTGGGGCGAGCGGTGAGCCTCCTCCTCCGCTAACGCTACGTGCGGGGTCTCACCTGTCTCGCTAATCCCACAGGAGTCGTCGCCTTGCACTTCAATCAATAGAATTAAGTGCATCATGTCTTAGTAATTAGCAAACTCTACTGGATTGTAGCGAAAGGGTGGCGACTCCAGCCGGAATAGCTTGAGCTGAAGACCCTGGACTGAGCGTAGCGAAGGAAGCGGCTGAAGCCAAGCCGGCGGAAAGCGCCCGCCCTACAGCGGAGATCCTGAGGACACTTTATTCAACTAACTACCGCGCAGTTTCCCTAAACTGATCGACATGCCATAGAACATATAATTTCCTAAACCATAAAAAAGTGGATCCATCAACATACGATGGAGCCACTTTTTCTATTAGTAAAGGCTTTTAATAAGTGTTTCTAGCATAACAGGCATTTCAACAAAGGCACTATCTACATGCAGTCTCTCTGTTCTTTGGTGTGCATCTTTACCAAATGGACCTACATTAAGCACTGGACCTTTTAGCTGTGCCATATCTTCAAACGGGATACTATATGTGTCTCCCCAGACTGGTGTGTTGCTTTCAAAGGCAGTCCAACCGTTGCCTGAATCATCATAATTTACATAGCTTAAATCACAAATTCCATTAAAGTAATGGATTTGATCAATTTTATTATTGAACGATTGTCCTGATTTCTTCAGTAGCTCTACCGCTTCTACAATTAACGGATCATTGGATGTATTGACCGCTGGGTAGTAAGGAGGTGTGAATAATATGACAGTCGCAGGTGCTAGTTCTTGGCACTGAATCATTAAATTATCAACGATACGCAAGGATTTTTCACGATCGTCCCAATCCTCCTGCATAAGCGCTTCCTGTTTCAAGCGCTCTACTTCCTCTGCTCCTAACTTATGAGTCGCATAGGCAAGCAGTTGTTCATAACGTAATACTTTGACTGTTCCTACGCCCTTTACTTCCTCACGCTGACAAATATTTTGATAATCGGTATTTAGCGCATCCATCGCCTCTGTTGCCACCTGTTCAAAAAGATCCATCACTTCCGCTGCCGTGCGTTTAAATAAAAACACATTATATAATGCTACTGCACGATATGGAGTCTGTGTAGAATAAGACATCTTCAAGTCTTTTTGCTGCAAGGAAACTGGTAATGGCGTACTTTCGCCTAAATCTGTTTCACGAAATAGAGAATTCCATTCCATACGTTGAGTCAAGTAAGATGCAATATAGTTCGCCGTCATCCCTTTCATCGGCTCTCCAACATGTGTCTCTTTTCCATAAAATAAAGCAGCGGGCATAATTTTACCGATTGTTCCAGAGTAAATATATTCTGCAATATCCGTTGGGTTTTGAGAAAACGATGGCTCACTATTTAAAAACAATTTATATGTTAACCCAAATTCCTCCCGAAGACGTACTAGCTGTGTTACCGCTGCGCGCATCCCAGCAGAATTCACTTCCTCATCTGGAACTGTAGTCAACACAAGATTGATCGGCCATTCTTCGACAGTTGCTTTTTCTATTAATTGCATATGCAGTGCAAGACCCATTTTCATATCCATCGTACCTCGACCAAATAAATACTTTCCAGTTTCTAAATCGATGCGGGCTGATTCTGGTAAATCGCTCGGATCCTCCATTAATTTCTTTGTTAGCTCCTCTGGAAAATATGCGAGTGGCTGTAAAGCACCATACTCCTCTGTTTGGACCGTATCAAAATGGCTGATTAAAACAACTGTTTCAACTGCTTCTGGGTGTTTATATAATGCAGTTACTGCATATCTTCCAAGTCCTGCATCAAGCAACTGTAGATGACTCGGATGATCTTGAAAATACTTTAATTCTCTTAACTTATCCAAAGCTTTAGGAGCAAAAGTAGTTTCCCCTTCTGTTAGCGTAATACTATCCCAACTAACAAGTTCACATAACAATTCTCGAAGTGTTTCTGGTGTACTCCATGATAATTGACTCATTCTCTATTTCTCCTTTGTTGCAAATGCCTAATGCAATAATTACTAATATTCAGAAAAAATACCTTAATTTTCTTGAACAGCTTTAGTATTTACTAAGGCTTTTTTTGGTGTTTTTTCTCTAATCTTAATTTATAGAATAGCATACAAGCGATGAAAAAACCTACCCCATAATATAAACCTACTCGCTGTGTAGGGTCAAATGCTAAAAATACTAATATCAATAAACAAAACGCTATACAAAATATTGGAACCAATGGATAAAATCGAACTTTATACCCTAAATCCTCGACTTTTCCACCATCCCTTATATAACGTCTTCGAAACATGAGCTGGGATGTAGCAATTCCCATCCACGAAATAGTGACTGAAATCCCCGCTATCGACATTAATAATACAAATACTGTATCTGCCTCCATTACACTTGTAAGTAAAGACAATAAGGAGAAAGCCATCGTAAATATTAAAGCAGTTAGTGGAACTTTTCGTTTAGATAAACGACTGAATACTTTTGGTGCCATTCCTTCTTTGGCCATTGACCATAATAGTCGAGTAGATGCATATAAGCAAGAATTTCCAACAGACAAGATAGCTGTCAAAATAACAAAGTTCATAATACTACCAGCGTATGGAATTCCAGCTAAATTCATTAAGGTTACAAATGGACTTTCAAGCAACCCAAGTTCAGAAGCTGGGAAGATAGCCGATAATACGATAATAGAAGCAATATAAAACACGACGATTCTAAAAAGAATTGTTCGAATAGCTTTCGGAATATTCTTTTCCGGGTTTTCCGTCTCACCCGCTGCAATACCTACTAATTCTGACCCTTGATAAGAGAAAATAACATTCATCATCGTCACGAAAACAATAGCAATCCCTGCTGGGAACAGTCCTGTAGGTGCTAAATTAGTAGCGAATGGTGTAGCTCTTTCTTCCAATGGAATAATCCCAAAAATTGCTGCAGCCCCAATAATGATAAACAGGATTACCGCAACAACTTTAATACCTGCAAACCAAAACTCTGCCTCCGCAAAAGCTCTTGTTGTAAGCGCATTCAAAGCAAATAATAAAACCATGAAAATGGCACACCATATCCAAATTGGTACATCAGGAAACCAATGCTGCATAAGTATCCCGGCTGCAGTAAATTCCACCCCAGCTGTAGCAGCGGATCCTACAAAATACATCCACCCAAGTGAAAATCCCGCAGAAGGACTTATAAACTTTGTCGCATATGTTTGGAAGGATCCCGTAACCGGCATATAAACAGCTAGCTCCCCTAGACAAACCATGACCATATATAAGATTAGACCACCAAATAAATAACCAAGAATAGCTCCCCCAGGACCAGCTTGGTTAATCGTATAGCCAGCATTTAAAAATAAACCCGTCCCAATTACCCCTCCAAGTGAAAGCATAAATAAATGACGGCTTTTCATCGAACGATTTAATACATCATGCTGTGATTGTTCCCCAATATTAGACATACTATTTCCCTCCCCTATTACGATTTAGTGGTTCTTACTGGTACGCTGGCACCAGTAAGAATCTTTTAATATATTTTCCCCAAATTAGAATCTCAAAGATAAACAGCTAAGACCCCCGTCTTGCTTTTGTACTTCAGACATATCAAGTTCAATTGTTTCGTAGCCTGCTTCGTTGATTTTACGTTTGGTTTCGCTGTATCCTTGTGGAATAATCACATAATCATTTACACGAATACAGTTTGCTGAGTATTCATCTTCATCGGAAATAACGATTTTATCGTATGCATCAAATGCTGGATGATCTACAAATTCACCTGCTACAACCATTTTATTATTTCCTAAATAAGCGATACCTGTTTTCAAATGAAAGAACTTTTGCAGAGGAATGATTGTTGCTTCAAATCCTTCGCTTTCTAAAATTTCTTTTAACTGACGTGCTCCTTCTTCATTCGTACGTTCTGAAATTCCGATATAGAATTTATTATCCGCTTGAAGAATATCCCCACCATCAAGAGTGCCAGGTGATTTAATATAATGAAACTTTTTATAAAAATCTTTTAAAACGCTTTCAATTTCTACGATTTCTCCATTACGAGAGTCCGCACCGGGATTCGTCACAACCGCAAAATCTGCAGTTAGTACAGCAGCATCTTCCACAAATGTTGAATCTGGAAATTCTTCACTCGCTGAAAGAAGTGTTACTTCTACTCCGCACTTTTTCAAAGCTTCTACATAAGCCTCATGCTGCACTAGTAATTTATCATAATCCGGTTTTCCAAGATCAGACGTAGTTAACCCTTCTACATAGCTTTTACCAGGTGTTTTTGCGATTACTTTTTGAAATTTACTCATTTTATTTTCCCCCTTAATTTCGTATAACTGGACTTGTCAGACATGTTGGACCACCAGTGCCTAACACACTGATTTCGCGTCCCTTGTATTCATATACCGTTGCTCCTGCATCTAGCAATTGTTGTTTCGTAGATTCATTGCCTTCGACTAATACACAAACACGTGGTGCAAGCGCCAGCACATTACAGCCGAGATTATCGTATTCTGCCTTTGGTACTTCTACTAGTTGAATACCACGCTCCATTAGTAGCTGGCGGAAAAATACTGGCATCAATGGTGAATGTACTACCGCCAAGTCTTCGTCGACCATGCTTATGAAAGACATCAAATGTAAGCATTCCGCCTCCCCTTGATCATGCGGAAGCTGTACAACGATGAATTCGTCTACGAATGGAGCCGTCATTTCCTTTAATTGGCGAATGGCTTCATCATTCGTACGGTATCCACGTCCTACTACTAATGTTTTGTCATCCAACCAAACAATATCTCCACCGTCAGACACTGCATCACCAGTTAACTCTCCGATAATAGGAATCTCTTTTTCTTGAAGAAATTCTTTATAAATAGCTGCTTCTGGCTGTCTTAACTTTTTCCCAGATTTTAAAATAATGGCACCTGCTGGCGTAAACTTTACGGGATCATGCGCATAAATAGAATCTAATCCCACTTTGTCTGTTGCTGGAAGATAGTCAATCTGAGGAACATGTTTTTCTAAAATGTCGATGAATGTTTGATATTCACGGACCGCTTCGTCAAAATCAGGTTCTTCTAGATAATTGAACGTTTTCCACTGATCGGATAGATGTTCTTGACCAATAAAAGCTTCGTTCGGATGTTTTACAATCACTCTTTCTAATTTTTTATACATAGATGAATTATAAGACATTTCTAATCCCCCTTTCCGCATATCGGAAAACGTTTCTGATTAACGGAAAGTTTATATTTAAAATATATGGTTTTTATGGTATGATGTCAATGTATTTCGAAAATTTAAAACGTATTATTTTAAGATAATAAACAGGTGGTGACTTACATATGCAATCCATTACACGTGCTATGACTGTTGCAAAGGTTTTAGCTTCGCATACCAATGAAAAAGGAGTAAGCATTTCTGTGCTATCCAAACAATGCGAGCTTCCACTCAGCACGATGCACAGATTGTTACAAGCAATGATTAAACAAGGCATGGTCGAGCAAGATGAACATTCCAAATTGTACCGTCTTGGCATCGTTTGGTTGGAATATGGTTTAAAAGTGTACGATACGATAGACTATGTTAGCAAAATCCGACCGGAGTTAGAAAAACTCTCGAAGGAATTAGAGGAAAGCGTTTATTTAAGTAAACCCGTTGGAACAGAAGCGATGATTGTCGAAAGAATCGATAGCGAAAACAATTCTATCCGAATTTACGATCAGCTCGGATTACGTATTCCTATGCATATCGGTGCTGCCAATAAATCAATGCTTGCAGCAATGCCTAGCACTCAATCTGAAAGTATTTTGTCAGAGCTTGTACTTGCCGACAAAATTCCTGATTTTCTACAAACACTTAACCAAATTACGAAACAGGGTTATGCAATAAGTCACTCTGAAAGAACGGAAGGTACCTCTTCTGTCGCAGTTTCTATTAAAGACAGCCTTGGTCAAATTATCGGGGCAGTAAGTGTTGGTGTTGTCAGCTTCAACCTAACAGAAGAACGTCTCGCATTCCTGATAAGTAAAGTAATGGAGACCGGCAATAATATATCTACAAAACTAAGATCTAATCACTAAGATAACCGCCAAAGGAAATGGATAGAGTATGCAATATAGGGATACTGCGAAGTAGTGAATGAAATGAAGAATTCGCTGAGATTTCCGCTGCAGGGCGTACGCTTTCCGCCGGCTTGGCTTCAGTCGCTTCCTTCGCTACGCTCTGTCCAGGGTCTTCAGCTCAAGCTATTCCGGCTGGAGTCGACGCCCTTTCGCTACAATCTATGGAGGATAACGCTATCTAATCAGTGTCACTGTTTAACAAATGAAACTTATTCAGATGTTCTCCAACTAATAAATGCCAATAAATGGTTTAACGCGACATAATGTGCTGCGAACGCGACAAAGCCGAGCAAGCGGAAGCTTTTTATAAAGTAATCCTAAATAACGTTCATCCATATCGGCGTCTCACTCAAAGTAAACTTGTTTTATGAAAATTGGTTGCTCTCAGAAGTGATTTGGTTGCTTTAGACTAGAAATAGTTGCTCTCAACAGTGATTTGGTTGCTCACAGACTAGAATTGGTTGGCTTCGACAGCTGTTTGGTTGCCCTTAGCCATTTATTGGATTTACCTAGTCAAAAAATTGTTGATGTTTTTGTTTTTAGCAAGTCGATCATTAATAAAAAAGATATTGCTATTGATTTTCGCTACAGGCGGCGACTCCTGTGGGACGAGTGGGCTAATGAGACATCCTAACGACGCCCAAAGCGGAGGGGATGGCTCATCGCTCACCCCACGGAAAGCGTCCGAATGTAGCGAAAATCACGGCAGATACCTAATAAAGCTTTACCGCAAGTTACCCTATACGGTGAAGTAGTATAACTACTCCAACACAACAATTTCCTAGAACCCAAAAAAGAGAGCAACCGTCTATTCGACAAGTTGCTCTCTTTCTATATATTATCCGAAACTGTTTCTTTATTTTATTTCAAGTTAGCCCATTCGTTTTCAAGCCAAGCTTTGAACTCAGAACCTTTTTCACCTTCGTATGCATCATACACGTCAATTCGCATTCTTTTTAACTTTGTTGCAAAGTCCTCAAAGGAATGATCTGCAGGTAAACTCTTTTTCACGCGAACGAAGACTTTATTAGCTCCTTTAATCACTTCAAACTTTTTACGAGCAGGCATTGCAGCTTCCTCTCCAAACTCAAGAAGAATACGATATGCCGCCTCCTGAATTTTATATACAGGGTCATTTGCTAGTCTAGATTTCATAATGTCGATTACTTGACTAGTATTGTATTTTCCCAATTCCTCCACTGCATCATAACGGGCTCTCCAATTGGAAGTTCGATTGGCCGCTTTCTTTAATTCCTCATAATTCTCCGGTAACTCATTATTCACGATCTTTTTACTCAACTATTCCAAACTCCTTCTTTTGCTCGTCTCTTCCTTACTGTCACGTCTCACTATTATATACTATGATCGAGCATTCTCCTATTTTTATCAGATCATCTTCTTTTGTCCCGCATTAACGGGCAGTAAGACTCCCAATTCAAGATTGAAGAATAGCGAAAAGATAAGCGGGAGATCAACTGCCCATAAAAGCCCGATTGGTTCAACTAACAATCAGTGGGGGATGACGGGGACTAAAAGCGCGACGTCCATTTCGCAACGTCCCCACTAGCACGTCTTGTGCGTCGAAAAACCCCCACTGATTGAAGTTTCACTTTATAGGATTTGTTCATGTTGGTTCTGGACTCTTCTAAGGACATCCAAAATCTCAGCCACAATTTCTATAGATGAGCTTTGTTTTCCTACTAGCAACTCTACATTGTTTTTGTTGATCATTTCAAACGTCCAATTGCTAGTTGTAGATGTGAGTACATGCAGGCCTTCAATCGCCCATTCATTATGTTCTTTATAAAAGATGATTAAGCGGTTATTATGTATTTTGTTTTTTATGGAATGGTTTAATAGCTTACTCATCTGTTTTAAATCTCCGTTTTTATTGAATTGCACTAGTTTTTGTTCATCTATTACAGAGCCTTTTCTTATCCATTTATTATAATAGCTAGTTGGAACAAACACTTTTTCTTGAGAATAGACTTTTTGTTTATCGACTCCTGCAAGCATTCTTGGATAGATGACATTATTCCATGTATCACTTGGAGCCCCGTGCATATATAATGTATACGTCTTATCTGCTTCTTGTGAGCATTCGACTACATTGTTTTTACTAAAATAAAATAAAGACTTCTTTTCTCCGTCTAATAATATTTCCACCGTTAAATTTGTTCTAGACATAATCCATAAAGCATTTGCAAATCCTTCTTCTAAATCAATTTCCCCGTTTGAAAAGCGCACAAGCTCTAACGCATGTAGCTTTTTATAGGTTTTTTCCCATTCTACCTCTATTTGTTCTTTTGAAAAACCTAAGAAGGGATCAGTAAATCCTATTAAGGCTTTCGTGTTCAACGTTTGCATCATGACAAAAATATCACTTACTGTAAAAGTAGGAACCATCTTACCTCTTCCCTTCCTTCTTTCGTTTTTTCTTATTTTTCCTCTTATATCGCTCACTCTTAGGCAAACCAAACTCCGGATAAAGCTGTTTTACAATATCTAAGTTTTTGCAAATAAATAAATAACGATGAATATAAATGGAAAAAAAAGCAGTTAGGAGCGATAAAAAAGAAATACATACAATAAGAAATATGGATAAAGTGGAATCTGTATGTATAAAAGACAAGACTATTTGCCCTAATACATAACTAGCTCCCCCAATAGCTATCCAACTAACAGGAATAGTCCTTTTTTGCTGTAATCTATGATAGGTTCCCGAATATAGAGATTTCCAATTCATCCAGTTCATACCTACTATCAAAAGAATAAACAACAATACGCCTGTTATGAAAGGCCATAAACCAGTTGCCCCCATGTTTACATAGAGCAACTTCTGAATAACTAAAAAATATACATAGGTGTTCACTACTCCATAAATCCCGAAAAACAAATAATAGGACTTCTCATTCTTGTACGGATCTATCAAATAAATGATAGCCCAAATTTGAATAATTGCTATCGGAACAATTGCAGCTATCAAAAAAGGAAGGGAAAAAGGTTCTCCAATGATTGGAATGATCCCAATCATGTATAAAAAAATTAAAAAGAATCCAATTATATTGGATCTATTCTCTTTCGGTGTTTGTAACCTTAAGTAAGACTTTGCAATCTTATCTATGTTATTCTTTTCTATTGTAACTCACCTCTATCTACCTACTAAATCTAACTAAACCAAGAGGACACCTTATCAATAACGCCTTTCGTTCCTATCTTAATAGCATCACCTATAGAATCCTTTTGGCCATCATTGTCGACATCCATAATATCAATTTCACTCAAAACAGTTGTTACAACTATCCCTGTAACAAGACCTGCCACTGCTCCAGCTGCAACTCCTACTGGTCCACCGAAAGAACCCATTAAAGCACCAGTTTGAGCACCTGCCCATGCGGAAGCTGCAATAGAAGCTCCAGCCACTGCTACATCCCCTGTAACATCTCCTGCAATTTTGCTACCTGACTCCTTATTTTGAATTCCATGTACAATATCTCCTCCAGCAGTGGCAATAACGCCTAAATAGCCGACTTTATTTCCCGCAAATTTAAGCGATTCCTTTACATTAGTCGCAGCGTCAACACGCTTAAATATCTTCGTATAATTGGTAGCATTCTTACCTGAATAGGTCTTCTTTTTAACACCAATCAATTCAGGCTTCGTCAATTTTAACACAACTCTTCTCTCACCTTGCGCAGTAATACGCTCTTCTCTTTTAATGCCAAAACCTTGGGCAGCAAGCCTTCCTTCTTTTCCAGCAACATAACCAGAGTAACCAAAGACCCCCAAGCTAGTAGCAGCATTGATCGGCTTGTCTTCCCAACCATTAATATTCATGCCGACTGTACTTAAAATTCCTTCCCATAGATTTTCTACCGTATAACTAGGTGAAGAAACTTCCACGTCGTTTTCTTTTACTCTAGGGTCCTCTTTGAGTAAATCCAATTGATGTTGCTCGTAAAACTTTCCAATAGGCGTATTCTCTTGTAACAAGTTCCAGTTCTCACTTGGAAAGTTTACATCAGTCAACCCTTCCTCTATAAGTAGCTCCATATCGCTTATCCAAGTCTCTATATGCAATAGAGCAGCCTCTATTACGCCAAGTGCATTTGTTTGAGTACTATCGAATTCTTCTAATGCTGTCACCGTGTCATCTCTTTTTTTCCGACTATTGATCACCCCGTCTTGAAGGCCACTGTCATCTAAATGAGGAAGTGCCACAATATCAGAAACCTGATCCGTAATGGCATTCGTTTCTTCCGTAAGATTACCGGTAATTTCTGAAATCTCTGTTAGTCCATTTTCTACATCTTCCTGTAAGAAGCTTTGACGTATAAAACCATTCGTATTTGATTCCAGAGAAGAAAGTGCGGCATCCATTTGCTTAAGAATACCATCAAACTCGTTTTTAAAAGTCATAAAGAAATGCAATAAAGGCAAATGACAATTATCATAAAATGATCGAATGGCTTGAGCCCCTTGTCCTTTAAAAGAGTCCTCCATCGCAACAAGTCCATCGACAGCCAGTTGAATCGCCTTCATTTCTTCTTCTATTCGACTAAGCATTTGAATGTTGCGCTGCAAGCCTTCATGAAAAGGGTTAACATCTAAAACCTTCACATAAACACCTTCCTTGTCTGAGCATTATATTAGTTTCCATGATTTTTATTAATCTCTTTATTTTTTACAATACTCCTAGACTCATTTCCGCATAGGTTCGATTAGATCTTGTTTTCTTGAACTGAACGAATACAGGCGTTTTTTGAGTCATATTATGTTCTTTTAAATAGGCGAACAGCTCCCAATACTTAACTTGCGATTGCACTTCATAATTTTCTGTTACTCTCGTCATAAGTAAATTATCAACGATAAAATAGCTACTGAAATTTATTTCTTCTTCCTTTGGAAAAGTAAAATGGCTTTCTGCAATTGGTAGAAATAATTGTGCTGTCATCACTTGTGCCGTCGGATCACTTATAATGGAAAAAAATATCGCTCCCGTTGGATGATACCCATACCCGGTTAAAATTTCATCGAAGTCATTTAACGCGATATCAATTTCCTCTGGCAAAAAATTATATAATTTCGATGCTACGTTTCGGTAAGCAATTTGATGGTTTTCTACAATCATCCTTCATCACCCTGCCCTACTACCGGCACGTATAAATCGATTATATAATCTCCGTACACTTCCAATAATACACAATAATACGTATCATCTAGCTTTATCCCTCTAGCATTCGCATACGATTTTACTTTTTCATACGCCGCATAAAAATCCACTTCTTGGTCCGCTTGTCGAAGTAACAAAGCCCTTTCTAACACTAAGACATCTTTAAAAGAAAGATCTCCCTCATCCGCCAGTACAACCGGACTACTGATCGGCAAGTAATATGTAAAACGACCTGATTTTTCATCTGTCGCACTTTGCTCAAATGAAAAACATATCGGTCCATTGCGATAAACATCCTTATTCAGCGTAAAGTCTTCCAACATATAAATACTTTCCTGCCAATCTGCTTTCTTCTGCTCCACTTTATATGTCAACACATTCTCAAAAACTAACGAACACATTTCAATTCCCATCCTCATTCACCCTTTCTCTAATTGTTTCCTAATAAACAATGCACTTATAAACAAAGAAAATGAAAACAAATCTTGTAACACTAAAATAGATTTCAAATATAGATAATATTAGGATTCCTCCCAAAGATCAGGGGTTTTGCTTCCACTTTAGTTGAATTGCCGCTTGTTAATAAAACCTCGCTCACTAAAATTAAAGCTTCTATATCGAAATTTACAATACAAAATAACAAGTTGCTCTGGAAGTATAAAAAGCATGACAAAAAATGCGAGAATACCTCCGACTATCAGAATAATCATATTCAAATCATCAATTGCAGATTTTCGGACAATGTATTGAATGATAAAAAGAATCCCTAATCCGGCAATAATAGAAGACGGAATATAAGAAGTTGTTTCAAATCTACCTCTCAATTCTCCTTTTTTCGAGCCTTTACGATAATGACCGTTCTTCAACAATATATAAAAACGGATAAACGTTGCTAAAAACACTAAGAACCCAATCAATAAAACAATATAGGTGAAATTAAGTAGGGAATCAGAAGTAGCAATCATTCCTTCCCCATCTTTTCCGATTAAGAATAATGCCATTATTAGAAATGGGATTGAAGACATATTTTGAGTAACAAGGATGGAAATAAAATACTGTACCTTCTCACTTCTTTTATAAACCGCTGGAATAGCATAGAGTAAAGACAATACAATCAATACAATGGTTAACCAAAAATGTGCTGTCAGTATTTCATCCTTGTATGGATAGATGGTAGAATCTGCGGCCATATAATACTCAAGTGCATAAAGTAATGCCTGTAAAAATACACCTAGAATTAAGACAAAAGCTAAATTCGCTGGGCTTTGTCTACCGGAATCTATAGGACCTCTTAGCACTTCAAAATCTGCTTCCTTAAATTTCATAAAAAACCACTCTTCTTTCTTTATTAATGGAACCATCCTTTTACATGATCCATTACCGATTTATCCTCTTCCCCAAACTTGGTATTTAACGCAACGTTTGCAAGTATTCCAAGTCCAACCCCTACCGCTGTTCCAACACCTGGTATAGGTATAGCCACTGTAAAGGCAGCAGTAAACCCTGCCTGAACTGCTCCTCCAACCGCCACATCAATTGCTGTATCAACTGTAGCACGTCCTGCAGCCTCTCCATCACTAAGACCTTCATCTTTTGCCGTTGTGTAGTTGCTATAATAACTTAGTCCTGCACCTATAGGGCCCAGTGCTTTTCCAGCGCCTTTGAAAACTCCACTTGTTGCTATACCTTTTACATCCACTAAATCCGTAAATGATTTTCCTGCACCTTTTAGCGCGGCACTTCCGACCGTTTTTGCTTTTTGCATATTGGTTGCTTGGTCATTAAAGTAAGCAAGAGAAGGATGCTTTTTCAATGCTTCATCCCCAGTCCCAGACCAACCGCTCTGTCCTGGTTTTTTCGTTCCATATTTAAGCGTAACTTTATTGTTCGCTGCAATTTCATAATGCTTTGGAGACCATTTTCTATTTCCTTTTGGCACATTTTTCATTAATTCTTTAAAAGCTTTAGAGTCTAGATCTACTCTCAAATTTTTTAAAGCATTGCCAGTTGCATTGATTCGATAAGAATATTGGCCGGTTTTTGGATTAAATACCCTGGAAGTAGTAATCCCTCCATCTTTCCCTGCCACATACATACCGAAAGCAGATATTCCGCCAGTAAGTCCTGTATTCAACCTTTTCGCGTGTCCTACTGCGTCCTTCAACATCATAACAGTCGGATTTGCGGAAGAAACATCCCCAGGATTTTCCTCTTCCCCATCAGCATCCACATTATCCGTTTTCCCTAAACGGGTATCTAGCTGTGTACGAAGCGGATGACTTTCCGTATACTCTCCCCATCGATCTGCGGGAAAGTCAATATCCGTCAAGCCGTCATTCATCATACCTTCTATTTCTAATAACCACAGTTCTAGCGTAAGTAAATCTGATTCATTTTGCGTTAATGCATTCGTTTGATTTGTGTCAAACTCATTCAAATCTATAACTGTATTATCTCGCTTTTTCTTCGCATTACTAACACCATCTTGCACACCACTATCATCTAAATGAGGAAGTGCAACGATATCAGCGACTTGATCCATAATGCCATTTGTCTCATCTGTGAGATTACTAGTTACTTGAGAAATTTCCGTTAGCCCTTCTTCTAGTTCTTCCTCTAAAAAACTTTGGCGAATAAAACCATTACGATCTGGCTCTAATGCATCGAGTGCAGCACCCATTTGGGTAAGGGTGCTATCGAATGCGGCTTTAAACGTAAAGAAAAATTGTAAGAATGGCAAATGACAATCATTGTAAAATGCTCGGATAGCATTTCCGCCTGTTCCTTTTAAAGAATCTTCCATTGAGACAAGACCTTCTATGGCAGTTTCGATTGCCTTCATTTCCCCTTCAATTCGGTTAAGCATATTTATATTTCGCTGTAAGCCATCGTGAAATGGACCGACATCTAATATTTTCATGGTGCCACCCTCTGCGGTCCGTCGATTGTACATTGCATAGCGGTCGAAATAGTTTGATCCGTTTCATTCATAAATTCAACAGAACTTGTAGTGGTCTGAATGTTTGTATTTAACACGGTTTGATATTTTGTCAATAATTGTTCCAGTTTTGTTGAAAGATCTGTCAATTTCGTCACAACATCCAGTGTATTTCCTGTAATTGGCGGTTCTGCTTTTGGATTAAGCGATTCATTCGCGTTTGTCATTTCCCCTAGCTGCATTTCCACATCGGCATATACGATTTTCACTTCAGTTGACATATTGATTCACCTCCCACATTATTTAGAAGCCGCTGCTCTTTCTCTAGCTTCTTCTGCCTCTAAATTCGCAATTGTTTGTTTGATTGATTCAATTTCTGCTTGCAATGACGCAATTTTAGCTGATATAGCACTAAATACAGCAGAGAATTGAGCGCCCGTTATCTCTAAATAAGAAGCATGAATTCCTGCTTCCCGAATGTCATCAAAACTAGTTGCAAGTGTTCCAAACCATGTCGTAGTTGTAAGTTCAGGTTCTAAACACTTATGTTCATTTTCATTGAATTGTCCTTGTTTTTCTGAGAGTGATCCTTGGCATTCGATTAGTCGTCTTAGTTCTTCTTGCTTCTTGTGCAACAGTGCATAATAATATCCAAGCAAATGTATTCTCCTCTCTTATCCTTGTTAATGGAAGTTCCAGATGGTTGAACCAATTTCGGTAACACGACGATAAATAAAGCCAAAAGACCGATAGCAATGATCGCTAGGAATATCAATGTGCGCGTATTGTTAGTAGCCGTCTCTCGATCATCCATGAAGCTATCCGGCAACTGCATGTCATTCTGACTTTCAGCCATAAAAAGGTTTAGTTCAGAAGATTTCGCAGCGACCGTGCTCTTTTCGCCTCTAACGGAAGTTTGAAACAGAAATGAAGTGTCGCTTCTATTGGGTAGCTGTTTTCTTCCATCAAAATAAATATTAAACTGCTTATCCGGAATCGTATTCTTCATCTCTGTTTTTTTTCCATCATGCAAGTAATCGGTATTTTTCTTAAACTGGAGCTTTTCATAAATTACTGGCTCAAGCTCCTCGATTGTTTTATCTTCCTCAGCCGAAACAACCTGTAAGTCTACAAATAGAACTACAAACGCTAGTAAAACTAGCAACAACAATATCTTAGTTTTCATACGCTTCCTCTGCCTGCATGACTGGTTTGTTCGTTTGTTTAAAATACGAAACGATTAGCATAATAATCGCGATTACCCCAGTAATGATTGTTCCCCATAAGAAACTCGTTTCCGGTTCATATTTAATAGACATATAGACATTTGATAATACATCTGGAAGTGGGATATCTGGTACCGCCAGTATTAATAGCGGAATAATATACACACACATGAGTACAACACTTGCGATCCATCCAGCTGATTGCCCAAACTCGAGCGCGGTACGAATAATCGCAGCACTCGCAAGCAATAAAAGAATTGTAAATATCGTCCATTCAACTGCTCGTTCATCGTTCAATATATACATATTAATACTGTATAAACTAATAACGAGTCCAACGAGTAAGGATAATATTGCTGTAAGACCTAAACGTATTCCGATTGGGCCTTCTTTCATTTGATAGGTGAAGTATCCGATCAACAGACTACTAATAAGTAAAATGATAAATAGAATGACTGGAGGTACTTTTTGCGCTTCTTCCGAAAGAGCGGCTTCTCCTTTCACATCTAATGGATTGACAAAGTGGTTAAATGCATATCCATTTTCTTGCCCATCTACATATGTGTTTGCAAGGAATCCTTTTATATCCTCATCAAATGCTGTCATCGCATCCACATTAGTTTCCCATTTCTCACTAAATTCACTTGATGTATTTCGGATGTCTCCAGCTTTAGCAGATAAATCATTCGCATAATTTACCAAACTATTCTGTTTTTGAGATAAGGATTGGATCATTCCGCTCAGTGAAACAAGCTGATTGCTTACATTTTGTTGACCGGAAATGACCTCCCCTTCCGTAGCTGCTGCCACAGGTTCACTCGATCCGATCATCATAGAAGGTGTTTGAATTTGTTGAAGTAGCATATTAGCTTGTTCATCAATGGCATTTAAATCTGTCAGTAAAGCTGAATGCTGTTCCTCAACCGTTTCTTTGTAGCCCGACATAATGGCTGCAAATGTCGTATTCAAATCCGTTAGACCAAGCTCCGTTTCTGGAATGCTCTCGTTTACAGAAGTCCAGCCTGCAAGCTCCTCCTCATTTAAATCCACCACATTTTTCAATAATGCTGTTAAAATTTCATCCTCTAACATAGCGTCCTTATTTGCAGTTTGCCCTCCCTCGCTAAGCGTAAATTCAAATTGCTCTAGCGTTGCATAATAGGAAAGAAGAGAACTAGTATCTGTACTAGTTGCACCTTTAGCAAATAGCTTTTCTAATCTTGTTCGTTGATCGGTTGATAATTGCGGATGCTTTAATAACGATTCTTCTTTTTGCTTGATTTCCGCACCAATTCTTGCTGTATCAACCGGATAGGAGTTTAATATTTGTTGCACCGATTCATATTCTCTATAAATAGAATTGTAATTTTCTAGGAGACTCGTATAATTAGTTGCTGCTTGTTTGTAATCACTTTTTCCTTCTTCATTTGTTTGATTCCAAATGCTTTCTTTGGAAGAGATGCCTGTATTGAGCGTTGCTAGCTCTCCTTCGAGTTGCTCGAGTTCACCGATAAATCCAGATTCCGGATCTGCTGCTGCCACTCTTTCTTTCATAGCAGCAAGCGCAGTTAAAATTTCCGCCACTTTTGCTCGCTCTTCTTCTAATGCAGGAAGGATTATTGTTTCTTTACTAGCAGCTTTACGATCCATTTCTTCCTTCGTGGACATTAGCTGTTGTTGGTCTGTTCCAATATTCGTGACACCTAATACAGCGGAACCATTCTTTCCTGTTTCAATCCCTTTTTCCAAGTTAGATAAAATAGTGTTATTGTATCGATCGATTGCAGTTCCTTGTACGATCAGTAGGTCGGACATTTGACGATCTACTTCATTTTTACGTAATTCGGATAAGGAGTTCAGTTTTTCTTTGTTTGTATCAATTATTTCGTTTACTTTTTGAATTTCTTCGTTTAATGTTTCTTGGCTATCCTCTAACATTTGAACCGATTCATTATACTTTTCGGCTTGCATCGCTGCAGCTGCTTGAATTTTAGCTAAACTACTATCTTGTACTTGTTGTAGAATCTGTTTTTGTGTATTTTGAAATTCTCTGTATTGCTGAACATATGTGATAAATCCGTTCATTTGTTGACCAAATGTTTCTGCATTTTCAATGCGAGAACTATGTGCATCACTTGCTGAACCTATTGTGGAAAGTAAAGAATCCATCTGCTCTTTCTGTCTTTTCATTTGATCTGCAAGCGTTTCGGATTCGGGCTTATAGTAAGCCGACATGGCACTGAGAAATTCTGTTTCCTTCCCTAAAATGTTCGCAAATTCTTTTTTAATATGATTCATTTCCTGGGCAATATAAGTCCAGTAAAGCGTCGAAACCTTATCATTTACTCGATTTGTAGCTAATTCAATCTCATTAAGCACGCGCTCTTTTTTGATACCCGTTTTTTGACGCTGCACTTGATAAGAAAAAGTCGCTTTTTTCGGATTTTGCTGATCATATGACATAATATTTTCAGAGAAGTTGGATGGAATATATACGATTGCCTCGTATTGATGGGATTTTAATCCATTCTCTGCAGCTCCACGCCCCATTACTTTCCATTCATACGGAGAATTCTCTGCTAAAATGGAAACGACTTCTCTTCCCATCTCCACGTTTTCTTCTTCCTTGGATAGCCCTCTATCTTCATTTACAATGGCAATCACTCGTTTGTTTGTTTTGTTCAAATCTAGTAAGTTAACCCCCATCAGTTGAAAAAACAAAATGGGGACTGCTAATATAACTAAAATTCCAGCGGTTAATTTCAACCATTTCATATGCTTCTCTGATTTCATTGCAAAATCTTCCTCTCCATCTTGCATAATGGGAGTTGGACTTTCGTCGTATTCCCATTCAACATATAGTGCGCAAACCCAAGTGGTAATTCCGCTTCTTTTCGCTCATAGGCTAATGTGTACAATGTTTGTTCTGACTTCTTCGTATAAAGGATTGCTTGACGAACAAGTTTTAGTTCATTTGTAAATGCATCGTAGCCCTTAGCGATTTCTGCATTGTTTCCAGAAACAATGACATTGAATCCTAAATGAGCATAATTTTTCATCATTTTCGAAAGACGATCTTGGATGCCGATATCTGCAACTTGTAAAAATCTTGTATATCCATCAATTACAAAATAGGAAAGAACTACTTCTACAGCATTTCCTTGTTGCAGTTTTTCCACATACGTTTTTTCTACTTCTGCATAATATTGCTCCGCACGGGAAATCCATTCGACTAAGCTTTCTTTTGTTTCTAAATAATCGATAGCCGAGTTATTCGAGAATGTGGATAAACCTCGGTCAAAGGAGTCAAAGATACCGATAAATCCTGTTTGCTGTTCCATTAACGTAGTAAGCATCCACTTTAACGTATTCGTTTTTCCACGCTGCACTTGCCCAACTAGTAAGCAATGACGATTCTTCTTGAAGTCGATTGAAATTGGACGGACAGTTTCTTCATCTAATCCGATTGGAACGAGCCCATCTTTTTGTTTAGGCTCTAAATAATCCGCAAAATGGATAGAAGTTAACTCAAGCGGCAACATCGCAATTGGACTTGGAAGTACTTCACCACGATACTTATCCTGCAGTGATTGGATATTCCTTTTCATCGATTCTAATACTTCGAAATCATCTGCTCCTTTACTAGGAAGGTAAACTTGCGTGAAATAGGCATCTTCTTTTTTCAATATCGCTCGCCCCGGAAATGGTTCTAAGTTAAAAGGAACTCGACCAATAACTGTAAATGCTTCCGTTGCATCCAATAAATAATGAACAACCTTCGTCTTTAAGTTATTCATAAGTGACTGTCTAACAGCCTGAACCCTTGTTGCTGCTATGAACAAGTAAATACCAAGTGATTGACCATCTCTTCCGAATTGAATAAGTTGGGATTCTAATTCTTCCATTTCTTCACGGACAATATCATAGTTATCTACTACCAAATAGATAAATGGTAATTTCTGTTCAGATAGTTTGTTATACATATGGATATTGCTCACTTCTCTTTGTTGGAAGGCGATCTTTCTTTTCGCAATTTCATCCTTTACTCGTTTGATGAGTTTTTCACGTTTCAATTCTTCATCGATCGTGAAATAATCAGCTGTTTGTGGAAGTTGCTTTAATGGAAGTAACGATCCATTGCCATAATCCAAAATATAGAAGTTCGCTTCACTTGGTGTTAATTGCTCAGCTATCCCAAGAAGGGCAGTAAGTAATGTATAGGATTTACCATATCCAGAAGAACCGAAGACCCCTAGATTTCCATCTTTTGTCCAATCGTAGTTCACTTGCGTTTGACTTTGTTTCTCAGGTTCATCTATCACACCAATCGGCACCCCTTTTTGTAATGGAACAGTTGTTACTTGTTTTTCCATTCGAAGCGCGAGCGGCGGCAACCACGGACTAGCTAGTTTTTGAATATTTAACTCTACTGTTGTTTCTGCGATTTTCGCTGTGACAGCTTCAATTTCCGTTATACCACTTGATTTCTTCTTCCCATTTGTTGCAATACCAGAAAGCGGATAGAGACCGAGATCAGTGACGATTGCCACATCGTCTTCTCCTTCCAATACTTCCTCCATATAAGCAGCACCACTCCATGCAGACTGGAATAATTCATACACTTCGTTGTTGCCAACTTGTAAGTATCCTCGACCAGTTACCGTAATGGACGCTGCATCACTATTTTTTAATATTTCTTTACTATCCGATGCATCTTGCACCTTCAATGCCACGCGGAAACGAGCATTACTCCAGATTTGGTCGTCGATAATGCCCCCTGGTTTTTGCGTTGCTAAAATCAGATGCACACCTAAGCTTCGACCGATTCGTGCGGTACTTACTAGCTCACGAATAAATTCCGGTTCCTCGCTCTTCAATTCCGCAAATTCATCAGAAATGAGGAATAAATGTGGTAATGGCTCCGCTGCCTTACCTGCTTTATACAAGGTTGTATAGTCATCAATATGTGTGACCGTATACTTATCAAACAGACGCTGCCTTCTTTTTAACTCACTATTAATAGAAGCAAGGGCACGCATACTAAAATTTTTACTTCCTTCAATATTCGTGATAGTGCCAAGAAGATGTGGGATTTGTCTAAAAGGCTGTGCCATTCCCCCGCCCTTATAATCGATTAAAAGAAAAGCTACTTCATGCGGATGAAAATGAACTGCTAGCGATAAAATATATGTCTGCAAAAACTCACTTTTACCGGAACCCGTCGTACCAGCAAGTAATCCATGAGGACCATGTGCTTTCTCATGTAAATTCAACTGCACGAGCTCATCTTTTCCTTTAAAGCCGATTGGTACAGCCAATGATTTTGCTGATTCATTCATCATCCAATTGCGACCAATCGGAACATCTGCTACATCTCTGACTCCGAACATTTCTAGAAAACTAACGGAATTAGGAATCGAATTTTTGATACCGATTTGATGATTCAGCGTTCTTAACATCCGAGCAAAGCGTTCATTTGTCGATTGATCGTATGCATCTAAGCGAAATGGAATATCTACTGCTTTTCCAGCTTCGATTAGAATATCTCCTTCTTGTTCGTTTACGTAACGCACAAGTGTATGAACATTTTCCGTCATACGCTCTTGTGCTGACTCTGCAAAAATAACAGAAATGCCAAGTTCCTTCGTATTTTTACTTTCTAAGTACTCTAAAATTACATGCTCAGCAAGTAAGGAGTAATCAGAAATGATAAATATGAGATGAGGGGCAAACTTCACTTTCCCTTTCATTTCATCTGCATCTCGCTCACGAATAAGTTCATATAACGAAGAAAGTAACTGATCTCGCGTTTCTTCGTTATGGATTAACCCTCTTGCATGCATATGGGGAAGCTTGAAATGTGGCAACCACTTCATCCATTCAATATCTGCATATTCCTCATGATTAAAAATGTATATAAATCTCGTATCATGATAACTATGGGAGAACGCTAATTGACCAATTAGTTGATGCAATTCTCGTTTAATAACCGATTCTTTTCCTATAAGACCTAATATCCCTTCCGAGAGATTAGTTGTGATCGGTGCTTTTGGAATTTCTTTGTATACTGTTTCCATTCGCTGCGCTTGTTCTAACATTTCATCTATTTCTCGATTTGCTAAATCGCCCGATGATAGTTTAACCTCGTAGCTGGAGGGAATTGTACCTGTACCTAGTCGAAACTGTAAGAAGTCATGACTTTCTAGTGTTCGCTCCCAAATTCTTCTAGAAAGGGATTTCGTCATTTGTTTCATTTCCTCGAAAGGAGGGAAATGATAGGCTAAGACCCTTTTCTGTTTTTCCGATAGCTCATGTAATTCCTGTCGAATGTTTTCTAAATAAGCTGTATATACGCGAAGTCTTTTTTCTGCATTTAACTTCCGCTTTTTACGATCTTTGAAAAATTGGACAGTAGACATTACTAAAACAGCTACGAACATCGCCATCGAAATGATGATGAAGCTTCCTCTTGGTATGAAGTAAGCGACGAGTCCTAGAACAATAAGCATGACAAGTGGAAGTGCAATCGTTAATAATAATCCGCGTCCGTTATCATCACTTTCCTGAGTAGGAAACGAAATCGATACCTTGTCTTCAGGCAAGTCATAAATCATACGAGGCGTACGTCTATAATCCGGATACATATGGAATATCTCCGATTTTGGCACTTCAATTTCAGATAAGCTCGTTTTGTATTGGCTAGACGTTATCACTTCTAACCGATCACGTTCAATTAGTTTCATTTCCATAAAAGCCCACTGGATAATATCGCCGGTTTTCAGTATGGTGTTCGATTCACACCGCTTTCCATTCACATACAATGGACAGCCGAATGCTTTTTTAATAATCCATCCATCGTTTATCTTGTTCAAGGAGAAATGACCTGACTCCACATGTTGGAATTGCACATTCTCCCGCTTAAATGTCGCTGTCTCTAGTTGACAGTCAAAGGATATTTCCTCTTCGTAGTCTATAAAGTAGGTCTTTGATGTGAGGGATGCCGAAGAAGCATATAGATGCAGTACTTTATCTTCTTGATCAATTCTTAAACCTTCTTCGTCTGTTAATTTCCCCACATATTCATTCCCACTGTAAACGGATAGATTCTTGTCTTCTTTTTTTACAGTTATATTTCCATTTATAAATGGGTACGTTTGGATGGTTACGTCATTCTCTACTTTTGAACCTATTGTAAGAGGAACAGCATCATTTTCATTCATACTAATACGCTGATAATATTCACCGTAAAACAGCCATAGTTGCAGCAATGCAATACACCTACCTTCTATTTGCTCAAGTTTTGTTGCTTATCTTTCTGCTTTTTCTTTCTCTTCCTCTTCTTGCTGCTCCATCAGTTTTTCATATTCTTCTACTTCTCTATCTATTTCATCTAAAAGTGTTTGCATCTCTTCACCCGATAATTTCTGGTCTGCCTTCACTTCTTCACGTCTTTTCAATAAACCATACGTAATAAGCTCGCCGTCTTCCATCGATCTAGCTAGATCCACAGCATTTTCTGCTTCTCCTCGATTAATATAAATCCAATACATTAAATAATCGGCATCCGTCTGCAACGTAATATTAGACAAGACATTTTTTTTCTGTTCTTCGTCTAATCGTTCATTCGTTACAGAAGAATAAGCTAGTTCGTATAACACTACATAAGGCATAGCCTTCACACTATACGGACTTAATCGGGTAACAACCTCACTGTAATTTTGTCCCAAAAAGTATTCATGGCTGAGGGTATATGCTTCATTTTTTGGCTTTTCGTGTATGAAATAAATAATAGTTAATATGATTGCAGGAATAATTAGCACACCAAGCCCTATAGAAAGCCATTTCGTTATCTTCCATTTTTTTCTTGGGAGTTTTACATTCGCTTGTTCCCTTATTTCCAATTGCTCCAATTGCTGACCGATAAAATCGAGTAAGGATTCGCTATCAGTCATCGACATTAATTTTGCGCCAATTTCTTTTAACTCGAGAATCTCCGAGTATTTCAAGTACTCCTCGAACGTAAAAGATGGGTCTATGCTAGCCGCTACAACAGCTTTCGTTTCTAACCAAACTTGCTCATCATTTGTCTCATATGGTGGCAGGCTTCCCATTACGCCATAATACAAAAAGGAGGGCTCCATTCCTCTGCTATATACAATGTTTTCCGGACAAACGATTAAATTTAAGCGAGGATAAGGGTGAGCATAAACCTTTTCTACCAGTTGATTGGCGAACATCCATCTTGATTTTTCATCTTCTAAACGCATGTAACTAAATCGTTTGAGGGAAGATGGAATCATTGCTTGAATGATTAGTTCATCATCTGTTATCGTAATGTCCTTCGAGATTTTCGGGCTTACTTCTTTTAGAAAAATGATTTCTTCCGTTCTTTTAAAGCCGACCCGTTCTTTTTGAAAGACGAACGTTGTTTTACTTTCTTCTTCATTTATTTCTGCACCTATCCGATTTTTTAAATATGTATGTGAATTAGTGGCCATCTTCATAACTCCTTCAAATAATTTCGATTCGATCACCAGTCGTAATTCCGCAATGCGCAAGCGTTAGATGACCTGGAAATAATTTATCTTTGTTTACTACACGCACCCAATGACCTTCCCGTGGAGTTTTGGAAATTGCATTTGCTTGCCACGCTATATCAATCATTTTTTCATCGTATAATAATCGGATAATCTAAGATCCATCACATCACCTTCGTAATTGGACAAATCTACCGTAATTTCTATATACATAATTTCACCTCTATGAAGGAAAAAGCGCCTTCCTCTTTGGAACGACGCTCTACTTTTTTCTTCTTCCTAGTTGGAAGTGTTATCCGCGGATTTGACTCGCGATTTGTTGGTCTGCATCTTGTAATGCTTGACCTGCACGGCTTAATTGAATTCCTACTTCACTTAAAAGTTCACGCATTTCGTTAAAATGAGGTTTAAGTCTTTCGTATTGCTCAGCGAATGCTGCACTTGAAGACCCTTCCCACATGGATTGCAACTCACCAATCATTCCATCTAAACGACCGATTTGGGATCCAACCTCCCCTGACTCATGGTTGTAGCGAGAAGCCATTGCATCTAGTTCTGCTGGTGTTACGCGAATAATTCCTGACATTCCATACATCTCCCTTATCTTTTAATGTTTTGTCATTTATAAAATAACTGTTTTGGGAAGAAATGAAGATTTTAAAATTGAACCTTTAGTACTTCACCAACACAGATACTTCCGCTGTTTTAGTAAATACGAATTAATTTCTGCTCTAATCCAAGGATTCTATTCCCAACTTAATAGAGTGTTAAACCTAAATATTCATTAAAAACAAAATAATTTTTATTTTCAACTTAGGATGCGAGACGTTGGTTATATTTGGAGAAATAAATACCTAACTTTTCCTTAATATAATAAATAACATTACAAGTTGCGTACGTCAAAGTTACAAAATTTACATAAAAGTTTACTTAGTACCATGAACTCAAGGACTTATGTCACAACATTTTAATATGCAAAACTATTTGGCACTTTTTTTATATCGATTTCCGTAATATTTAGCTAAAAAGCAAAAAATCATAAATCAAAAATAAAACTAGTGCTTTTTAATCATTTTCTATCTGAATAGTCTAAAAATATCTCGATATAAAAATACTCAATACTATGTGTTTAAGTAATAGGATTTTTGCCGAAACATTGGAACAGTGAAAATGTACTTTCTTAGGTGAGAAATCATTCACTATAGGTCTTAAATCGTTTCAAACTAATTTATTATCAGCATGATTGCTTTTGTATTCTAATAGGTAATAGGTTGCTCTTGATAAAGAATTGGTTGCTTTCAATGCTAAGTACGTTGCTCTATGCCATTTACTGGTTATATCACTTCATCCTCCAAACATAAAAAAGCAAGGAGAATTACTTCTCTCCTTGCTTTTTTATCCATAGTCGTAAAATCCTCGTCCACTTTTTCTGCCTAAATGGCCTGCGCGAACTTTTTTACGCAATAATGGTGGCACTCGATATTTGGAGTCGCCTGTTTCTTCTAATAAGGTTTCTGCAACAAACAGCATCGTATCTAGTCCGATTAAATCAGCAAGCGCGAGTGGTCCAATTGGATGATTTGCACCGAGCATCATTCCTTTATCAATATCCTCTGCTGAAGCAATCCCTTCGCCAAGCACAAAAATGGCTTCATTGATCAATGGGACTAAGATTCGGTTCACCACAAATAATGGTGCATCTACAATGGATATACTCTCTTTCCCAATTGATTCTACTAAACTAGCTACAGATTCGTATGTTTCGTTGGAAGTATCCGATCCTCGTACAATTTCGACAAGCTTCATAACTGGTACTGGATTGAAGAAATGCATTCCAATTACTTTTGATGGTCGTCTAGCTGCAGTAGCTAATTCTGTTATGCTTAGTCCCGATGTATTCGATGCTATAATTGCTTTTTCATTCAACAATGCACCTAACTCTGCAAATACCTTTTTCTTTATTTCCATATTTTCAATGATAGCCTCGATCACAATATCTGAATCCTTTAAAAGTGGAAGCTCCTTTGTAAATGTAATTCTCTCAAACACTTTATCTATTTCGCGTACATTCTTGCCTTGCTTTTTGTACACTCTTTCTAAATTTGTATGCATTATTTTCTCTGCTCGAACAAGCGCTTCCTCATTTACATCACATAAGATTACTGTATGTCCGGCATCTGCCATCACTTGCGCAATTCCGTTTCCCATCGTACCGGATCCTAACACGCCTATGTTCATCTACTCATCTCCCTAGAACTTAAACTTTCTAAAAATATATAGCAACGTCTGCAGGTTTATTTCGCTATTTCCCGGGAAATTTCGACAGCTTTCGCCCATGAAACCTCTACCACATTAATAACTACTGTTACTAGGACTACATACTCTCTATTACAACCGCGATTCCTTGTCCTCCACCAATACATAAACTAGCAACTCCGTATTTTAATCCTCTATTTTTCAACTCATATGCTAATGACAGAAGAACCCTCGTTCCGCTAGCCCCAACAGGATGGCCTAAAGCAATGGCACCGCCGTTGACATTTGTTTTGGCACGATCAAGTCCTAACTCTTTTTCCACGGATAAATATTGAGCAGCAAATGCTTCATTTACTTCTATTAAATCCATATCCTCTAATCGGAGTTTTGCTTTTTCCAAAGCTTTTCTGATTGCAGGTACAGGACCGATTCCCATAATCGCAGGGTCGACTCCTGCTACACCCCAGGAAACGATTTTAGCAATCGGCTTCAGTCCGTTTTCCGTTACTGCTTTTTCACTCGCTACAATAACAGACGCGGCACCATCGTTAATACCACTAGCGTTACCTGGTGTCACTGTTCCATCTTTTTTAAAGGAAGGTCTTAAAGTGGCCAACTTTTCTGCTGTAACATCTGCTTTTATATGTTCATCTGTTGATACAAGTATTGTCCCTTTTCGAGTCGGTACTTCTACTGACACAATTTCATTTGCAAAGACACCATTGTCACGAGCTTCCCCTGCACGTTTTTGGCTTTGTAATGCAAATTCATCTTGCTCTTCACGCGTTATTTCATATTGCTCCGCCAGTTTTTCTGCCGTCATTCCCATTCCACTACCTACATATTCATCTGTAAGTGTTGAGAGCACCATGTCTTCATAAACGACAGGGCCCATTTTAGAAGCATTAAAACGCGCATTGAAATTGGAGTACGGAGCTAGCGACATATTTTCTGCTCCTCCGGCTAAAACAATTTCAGCTTCGTTCAATAAAATCAATTGTGCAGCAGAAACAACAGACTGCGCTCCAGAACCACATAACCGGTTCACATTATAAGCAGGAACTTCTACAGGTACTCCTGCTTTCAAGGCGATATGTCTGGATAAAAACGAAGCATTCGTGCTAGAGTGAATAACATTTCCATAAATAACATGATCCACTTGAGTAGCATCCACTTTCGATCGTTTTAATGCCTCTACTGCTGTCGCAGCACCTAAATCATCTGCTTTCACTTGTGCAAAGGAGCCTCCAAAACTAGTAAAAGCCGTTCTAGCACCATCTACAATATATACTGAACACATTTCTTTTCCCCCTTATTCTTTTCGAAGAGCCGTTTTCAACACTTTTCCGCTTGCATTTCTAGGAAGAGTATCGATAAAAACAATTTCTTCTGGTATTTTATAGTTTGCCAATCGTTTCGAACAGAAAGAAATAATAGCTTCTTCTGTCAAAGTTTGACCTTCTTTTAATACAATAAAAGCTTTTGGAACTTCCCCATAAACGGTATGTGGAATACCTACAACCGCTGCTTCAAAAAGCTCTGGAATTTGATATAATACCTCTTCAACTTCTACAGGGTATACATTTTCCCCAGCTCGAATAATCATGTCTTTCTTCCGATCTACAATATAAAGCAGTCCATCCTCATCGAATCGGCCTAGGTCCCCTGTATATAACCAACCGTTTTGAATTGATCTACTCGTTGCTTCCTCATTTTTTAAATAGCCTTTCATGACTTGAGGGCCTTTCGTAACTATTTCCCCGACTTGCCCGACTGGTAGTGGTTCTCCAAATTCATCCACAACTTGTACTTGTGTTTGTGGAAGCGGTTCTCCTACAGAGCCAATCTTGTCTAATGCATGATGATCCTTTAGCGTCGTAGCGGCCGGAGAATTTTCTGTTTGTCCGTATAAGTTTTGTACTTTCACATCTGGATATAATGCTTTCACTTTTCGAACCAATTCGTATGGCATCGGTGCCGCTCCATAAGTAAACAGTCGGAGATTAGGTAACTGTAAGCCTTGCATTTTTGGCGTATTCAATAAAATACTGTACATCGCAGGTACCCCAAAGAATATCGTGATATCCTCTTGCTCCATCGTATTTAAAGCGCGTTCAGGGGAAAATCCTTCTTCAATCACAATCGTTCCACCCGCATAAATGACGGGAATACTAAAAACATGACTCGCCGCACAGTGAAATAATGGAGCGACAATTTGCATTCGATCTTTGGAGTTAAGCTCCATTGCCTTTCCCCATATCTCCGCAACCGCTCTCACATTACTCGCTGTCAACATAACGCCTTTTGGCTTACCAGTCGTACCAGAAGTATAAAAAACGACGCTCGTCCGTTCTTCATGCTCGCTTACTTCCTTGTAAGTAATAGTTTCATCTTCTAACACTTCTATTAAGCCTTCGTTTTCTCCTACTACTAGCGTATTTTGAAATTTTGCAAATGTTTCAGGGATTTCTTTTAAAATTGGCTCCATATCCGCACCATAAATAAGCGCTTTTGCTTCAGAATGCGCAAATATGTAATCCACTTCAGGAGCAGCAAGCTTTGTATTGACAGGCATTACGCTAAATCCACCAAGCTGACATGCATAATAACAAATTAAGAAATAATCGGAGTTATTCAAGTAAACTGCAATAATATCTTCTTGCTCGTAGCCTTTTGCTTGAAAATAACCAGCTAATCTTTTAGCCTGCTCGTAAAACGCTGAATAGGTTGTATTTCTTCCCTTAAACTGCGTGATTAAATGATGGGCTTGCTCTTTTGCATGGAGTGCCAATTTTTCCGTAACGAACATATATCAGATCCCCTTTTGTTTTAAATGATGATATTCATTTCACAACTTTTAACAAATAATCTGCATAAATTGTTTGTAGCTCTTCTATTGTCTTATCCCCATCAAGTCTGTACCATTGCTGAATCCAGTTCATAGAACCGAGTAATATCATTCTTGCCATTTTTGGTTCTTGTACCGAGAACTCTCCCTCCTTCACTCCTTTTTGAATTACTTCGTCAAACCACTCCGCATATTCATTTCGCTTACGCAAGATAGGATGTAGATAATCCTTGGAAAAGGTTTGGTCGGGCTTAATGATCATATTAAACGTTTCTTTTTCTTCAATCATATAACGTATATGATTGGCAATCATCTTGCGTAGTTTTTGTTCATTAGATAGATCTTCATAAAAAAATCGTGTAACTCACTAATTGCCTGCCCCAACACCATTTCGTGGCATTGAAAAAGGAGATCTTCTTTATTTTTAAAATAGTAATAGAGAGAACCTTTCGTCATAAGAAGCTCTGCAGCAATCTCTTCCATCGTTGCACCTTGATATCCTTTTTGGTTGACGATTTTGACAGCAGATAAAATAATTTCTTGCTTTTTCTTCTGCAGTTTTTTCTCTGAGAGCTTCATCCGGATTCCTCCCTTCTCTATAAATCTAGCTTCTTCGCTATAATGGTTTTCATAATTTCCGTTGTGCCCGCATAAATACTCGCAACTGGAATATCTCGGTATCTTCTTGCAATCTCGTATTCTTCCATATATCCGTATCCACCGTGAAGCTGCAAGCACTCAGCTGCCACCCGTTTTGCCATTTCACTAATCCACCATTTTGCCATAGACACTTCTTTTACAATGTCTTCATTTGCAATATGACGAGCTGTCAATTGATTCACATATGTTCTACCTATATCTATTTCCGTTGCCATTTCCGCAATTTTGAATTGCGTATTTTGAAATTTACTAATCGATTGACCAAATGCTTTTCTATTTTTTACATAGTCAATCGTTATTCGCAGCATTTCTTCTGCTTCTATTTGACATTGAAGCGCAACGACTAAACGCTCCTGCTGCAAGTTCTGCATAAGATAATAAAACCCTTTACCCTCTTCACCAAGTAAGTTTTCTGCAGGCACTTTTACATCTTCGAATATTAACTCCCCAGTATCTCCGCTATGCATGCCGATTTTATCGAGCTTCTTCCCACGCTTAAAGCCTTCCATCCCGTTCTCCACAACGAGTAAACTAATTCCTCTATAAGCAGGGGTGGCATCTGGATCCGTTTTACAAACAATGACAGCAATATCCGCTGTCAAAGCATTTGTGATAAATGTCTTTTCGCCATTTAAAATGTAAGTATCTCCCTCTTTTCGAGCAGTCGTTTTCACTCCCGCTAAATCGGATCCAACACCAGGCTCCGTCATACCAATTGCAGTAATTAGTTGCCCACTTATACAACCGGGAAGCCACTTTTCTTTTTGTTTTTCCGTTCCAAGACTCTCGATGTAAGGGCTTACAATATCAGAGTGCAGACACATTCCACTTGCTAAACCTTGACCTACACGTTCAAGTTCCTCAATTAAAATCATCGAATAGGAAAAATCTAGCCCAAGTCCCCCATATTCCTCACTAACCCATGGACATAAAAAACCATTCTCCCCCATCTTTAGCCAAAAATCTCTTGGTATAGCTCGTTTTGCTTCCCATTCATCATAGAATGGGTACGCTTCCTTCTCTAACATTTTTTTCAAAGCTTTGCAAAATAACTCATGCTCATCCGTTATAAAAGAAGCTTTCACCAAAATAATTTAACCTCCTCTATAATTTAGTCTGAAAATTCAATCTAAACTTATTATACTTCTTCCGTTCTAAAAGTATATATTTTTTTGAACGTCGTTTAATTTTTGAATAAATACATTCATTTTTCATTTTATGTTGGAAAAGCTCCAAATATATATCCATCTTGTGTTTTATTCTGTCACATACCTTTTATATACTCACCACAGTAAAAACGCCCTGGCATTATTACACCAGGGCATTCTGATACAAATTATTTATCAAACTTTTCGTCATTTGGCGGTATATCTTCATAGGGATGTAAATCATCAGTAGATGGAATATTATACCCTGTATCAGGAGATTCATTTAAAAAGCCATTTGTCTCCCTTGTATTTTGCTCCGTTTTTTTAGTTGCTTGAACGTCCTTCTTCATCGATTGTTTCATCGACTCTTTTTGAGCTTGAAAGTTTTCCTTTGATACTTCTGCATCCTCTAAGCTTTTTTCCATTTTACTTAAATAACGAGCTGCGTGTTCTCTTCCACCCAATCCGAATGCCAAGCCAAACGCCAATGCTAATCCGCCTAGTATTAGGATAAAGGCTGAGTTAATGATGGAAGCAGCTATTCCTAACTGGTCTAATGCCATGAAGAATGCGAAAGCCAAAATCGCATATTTCGCCACATAACGTAAGAAATGTGGTGTTCCGGAAGAATGCTTCATCAAACTTCCGACCAATTTTTCTACCAAGTTCGCTAACCAAAATCCTACTGCTAAAATAACAATTGCGGCAAACACAGATGGTAAATAAGCAAAAATTCCAGTTGCCAATGTCACCATGAATTCTAGCTCCAACAATTGCAAAGCTTCTACAACAAACAGTAAGATAATCACAACTTGAACGATTGTACCTAGCAATGTTGAAAAAGTTGGTGTCGAATCATTACCAGATTTGAATCCCATTTTACCAAATACTGAATTCACACCACTTTTTTCAAGAAGCGATACAACGACATCCTTTACCCATTTCGCGACAACGATTCCCACTAACACTAATAGGATTGCCACAAAAATCTTCGGTAGCATGGCAAGAACATTGTTTAACATAGCAATAGCAGGTGATGAAATACCTTCTAAATCTAAAATTTCTAATGTCGTAATAGATACTGGAATCATGATTAATACAAAAGTCACAACTCCAACAACTTTTGATACACTAGTTCCTTCTATAAAGGAAGAAATCTTCAGCTTATCTGCTAATCGGTCTGCACCAGCAGATTGCAAAAACTTCTCTATTAAATTACGAGCTAGTTTCGCAACAAACCAACCAATAGTAAACACAATAGCTGCCGATACTAGTTTAGGAATAAAATTAAAGAAACTAGCAAGCATCCCCTCGAATGGTCCGCTTAATCCATCAATTCCTAATGCATTCAATACTGCTGGAATAAACAATAAAAAGATTAAATAGTACGCAACGTTTGCTGCTGTATCCGTCCATTTTGTCTGATCCACTTTTTCCGGATCAACGCCCGTTTTTCCAACGTATTTATTTAAAGGAAGCTTTGAACCTGCCATTTGAATCACTTTTTTGATAACAGTTGCTAAAATCCAAGCAAATAATAAAATCAAAGCAGCTTTTAAAATATTTAAGAAAGCACCCGTTAATCCAGAATACATGGAAATAAACGGAGTGGCCATTGTATTCAGGTTCAGTATATTAAAGAATAAAACAAATGCAAAAATCAACACAATAGCAAAGACTACTTTGCTTATGATTTTCTCGACTGACCATTTAGACTTTGTATTTCCTAAACGCTCATTCACATGAAATTTCCTAAGTATTTTATACGTCGTGTTTTCTAATATCTTCGCAATAAAAAATCCTATTAATAATACCAATAAACCTATTAATATCTCGGGTAAAAAAGAGAGTGTATCTCTCCAATAATACTGATCTAACATTGCTTCTCCTCCTTATATAATAACTTTTCTATAAGCTTTCATATTTACTCTGTTACCCACCTAACCTTCTTCTCAAACTAAAGTAAACACAAGGAGACAATTTACTAAATAAAATAAAGTATGGAAAAGCCCATTACTCTATGTACTTGCCATCTGTCCATTTAGTTCATAGAAAACATAATAAGAATAACTCACATTATAGGTAAGCTGCGACGTAGTGAGTTGAATGAAGTTTCCGCTAAGATTTCCGCTGCAGGACGTACGCTTTCCGCCGGCTTGGCTTCAGCCGCTTCCTTCGCTATGCTCAGTCCAGGGTCTTCAGCTCAAGCTATTCCGGCTGGAGTCGACGACCTTCCGCTACAATCTATGAAGGAAACCGCTATCTAAAAGGCGTCACTGTTTAACAAATGAAACTTCTTCAAAGGTTTGCCAACTATTTAATGCTAATAAATGGTGTATCGCGACAAAGCCAAGCAAGCGGAAACTTTTTGTAAAGTAATCCCAAATAACATTCATCCATATCGGTGTCTCATTCCAAGTAAACTTGTGTGATGAAAAATTGGTTGCTCTCAGGTGCAATTTGATTGCTGTTAAGTGCAACTAGTTGCTCACAACAGTCGTTTAGTTGCTTTCGACAACTGTTTGGTCGCCCTTATCCATTTTCTGGATCTACAGAGTGGCAAACTGTTGATAATTTTATTTTTAGTAAGCCGATGATAAATAAAAAAGAATTTACCATTGATTTTCGCTACAGTCGTCGACTCCTGCCGGATGAGTGGGCTAATGAGACATTCCAACGACGCCCTCAGCGTCGGAAATGGCTCATCGCTCACCCGGCGGAAAGCGTACGACTGCAGCGAAAATCATAGCGGTCACCTTTATAAAACTTTTTCTTCGCAGTTTCCCTATACTGATCGACTAGCTATAGAACTTATAATTTTCCAAGCTATAAAAAAAACGACTTCTCATTACGAGAAATCGTTTTTATCTTCTATAGGATTCCTATTTCAAACTATCAATCGCTTGTTTAACACTGCCAAATGTCTGAAATGAGCTAAAATCAATACCTGCTCGGACAACCTCCATGGAAAGATTGGGACGAATGCCAGAAAATAATACATGGATGCCAAGTAATTGAAGTACACTGTGAAGGATAAAGATCTGCTCCGCCACTTCAGAATCAATCGTCAAAATACCACTAAAATCAATAATCAAATGGTCAATCGAACGACTCGGGATCAAGGGCACTAAATGATTAATGACGTATTGAAAACGATAGGAATCAATCATACCGATTAAAGGCAATACCGCTACTCCTGTTTGGATGGGTACAATAGGAGCCGATAATTCGTTTATCTCTTTTTGACGTTCTTCCATTAATGAATCACGATAAACTTCATATGCGGAAATAGTCTCCATAAGGCTTACATCCATCAAATAATTAATTCGATTATTTATTTTCACTACATTTTCAACTGATAATCCGTGATCTATCGATATCTGGGTGATGCACTCTAAATACAATAAGCGGTTTTTAGCAAATGGTTTAAGAATCGTTGAAAATTGGGAAAAAAGAGCCGCTTGCTGTTCACCGACTTGTTTACTCCATTTGATTAGTTCTGCTTCTGCAGTTTCCTCTGATTCTTCAAAAGATTGAGCTATAAGCACTAAAAACTCCACATTCTGTTGAATTGAATGCTCTAACATCTCTTCTGTAACTGGTATATCAACGTTTATTATTGCTTTTTTTGTTATATCTCTTATAACTATTTCGGCATTATCGATTAAATACCGTCCTACTTTCCTTACTTCTTCCATACAATCTCTCCGTCCCCTATAATGTTCCCGTTGCCTTTGTTAATTCTTTATTTGTAATCTTCCTATGAGAAGCATTCCAAACAGCTCGTCCATCTACTATTAAAAACGCTTGTGGTGATTCATGACGTACACCTAAATCATTTTCTATCTCATTAGACACCGCTCGATGTTCAATCACTTTAACTAAGTACGTTTCTACTGGTGAATCAAACGACGTAAACTCTCCATATGCATATGCGCTAATCGGGCAAGTCGTACTATGCTTAAACACAATGACCGCTTTCTCTTTTGATTGCTCCAAAACATCTTTCCATTGATCTACCGTAATAATTTCTGTATACTTTGCCATTTGAACCATCCTCCCTAAATTTTCTCCTTTATATCTTATATACCATTATACAAGACTTCCCCTTCAAAACACCTATACTTTTCATACTACCCTCTTTTTAAAAAATCTATCATTCTTGTATTTGTTTAATAGGCTCGTTTTTAGGTTATTTATAATATGTAGATCCAATCATCATGAGAGGAGAATGTACATGAGAGCAAAGAAACCTACCATACTTGCAACAATACTGCTATCATCATCGATGCTTGTTGCTGCTTGTGGGAATAATGATGAGCCAGAGGAAAACGTACCTGATGGAACAGCATTTGAGGAGGAACAAAATGAGAAAGTCGATGATTCTCAAACAAAAGAAGATCCAGAGAGCGAATTCGGCTTCCGTTTTTTAAATTTACACATCAGTACACCCGACAATAAAGATGCAATAATAGCAGAATACTATGGAAACTCATCACGATCGGAAGCAGTTTACAAAAATATGCATGCTGCCGCGGATGTGCAAGGAGATGCTGCATATACGTTACTCGAGCAAGTTTTTACAGATCTTCAGATAACCCAAGACATGAGTAAGGAAGAAGTAATCGAAAGGGTAACGAGGGCTTTTGATGCAGGTGATTATACAAACTTTGACCTTGAAGTTGAATACGAAGATGGAGAAACGAAAACATACACGGATAGCAAAGAATAATAAAAACCAAGCCGGGATCTTAGCCGGCTTGGTTTTCATTTATGCTATTTTGTTTTATCTTCTCTTATTTTAGAGAGTATGATACAGTAAGACTAAAGCAACAAAACAAGAAAAACTCCCCAAGTTTTCCAACTTAGTTTTTCTAATTTCTTATTATGTTCTGCTCTTCAATCTTCCAATTTCGCACATATAACGCCAAAAATAGTTCCCAATAGTGCACCTGCTACTACTTCCACTGGCTGATGTCCAAGTAACTCATTTAATTCTTCCTCTCTTTGAACATACTCAAAACTCGGAAAATTACCCGATAAGGTGGCTATATTGTCTTCCAAATCATTTACAAGCTGTGCAATCTCGCCTGTATGTCTCCTGATTCCCTGTGCATCATACATTACGATTACACCAAACACAACAGCAAGCGCTGTCTCCGTATGACGAGTTCCTTTATTAGCCGCTACGTAAGATGCAAGTGCTGCTACTCCTGCAGAATGCGAGCTTGGCATTCCTCCCGTTGTAAATGCTTGTTTAATATCCCATTTTCCCGTTAACTTTTTATGCGTTAATATTTTTAAACCTTGCGCTAGCCCAATTGCAGATAAAGCTGTAACAATTCCTCGATTCATTTTCGTCATTTTGTCCTCCAACTAGCAAGTTTTATATGTATTTACATTTCCCTATCTAACATTAAATAATCCTGAAAATTATATTTTCTTATTTTTTATGAATAATCATTGAAAAACTTCAACATAATAGCACAAGCCAAATAAATCGAAGGGAGGACAATCCATGTGAATCGGAGGATTTTAGCCCCTACTCAAATAAATTCTTTTACACTAGCAATATTCCTATTAATACTAGCCATTTTCGATTCTATATTTACCGATTTCGGCATCCGATACGGTCATATCTCGGAGGCTAATCCATTTATGCGCTTCGTGTATGAAAACAATATTGCCATTTTTTATTCCATCAAAATTATCCTTCCACTTCTTTTTATGTATATCATCACAAAATTTCAAACGAGAAAGTATATGCAGCTTTTAATTGGGTTTACGCTTTTACTCTATACACTTGTTCTATTCCAACACTTTTTTTGGATTTCCTTATTGTTTATTTTGTAAAAGATCCAGCAACTCAAGAGCTGCTGGATTTTTTTACTTATTTTTCTTACTTTTTTCTTCTCGTTCCCATCTCTTTAAAGAAGGGAAAGGGTCGTATGCCCATTCGACTCGGCCGTTGTATTTGTACATGCCATAATGCAAGTGAGGTGGGAATTTTCCAGATGTCCCTTCTTTTCCATAACCTGAGCTTCCAACATACCCAATTATTGTTCCTGGCTCGAGTATATCTCCTTCTTTTAAACCTTTTGTATACCCTGATAAATGAGCATAATAATGGTACGTGTTATTTACATCTCTAATACCGATTCTCCAGCCACCGTAATCGTTCCATCCCATTATTTCCACTTTGCCAAAAGTAGTGGATTTCACGGGAACACTATAAGAAGCAAACAAATCAGTACCTTCATGCATTCGTTTACCACCCCAGCCTCTCGAGTCACCCCAAGTACTGCGATAGCTATAATTGTGATTGATAGCAAGTGGAAATGCACGCGCATCTAAATTTAATGATTCAAACTCCTTATAAATTTCTGCGTTTGTCATAATTTGTTTAACTGTTTCATCGCGTTTATAATACTCCTTTAGCGCTTTTTCAAAGTCTTTTTCCGTCACTCCAAACTGTATTAAATATTCAGTTAAAGTGTACATCACATCATCATCATTTCCGCGATCTGCCTTACCGTCCTGATTGCCATCTAAGCCATGCCCATTGAAAAAAGCGATCGAATTCAGGTTTGTATCATCTAGCAACGGATTTAGCACGCCTGTCCAATAATCATCGGAAAATTGGATAGCAACAACGCCATCTCGCTTCGGGATATCATTTCTAACTTCCTGGATATTCCGTTCAAACTGATCGATAGCAGCTAGATAATACCAAGGCAAAACATCACTCGAATATTTTATATAGTACTCCATGCGCTTTTCTAAAATTTGCTCTCTCGATAGTTCTTCAGCAGCAGAAACAGCAGTGGAAAGAAGAAAGACAAAAACACATGTAGAAAACGTCAGTCTAATCCAGCTAATCAAACAAAATACCTCCTTTTTCTATATAGTAGCTTTCCCTCCTGACATCATTTCATGAATAAATAAAACGTGTATTTATAACCAATTAAAGGTTACATTAAGCAGATTAGGAGCAGCTTTTCTTACGTCAGAAATAATGAAGGAAATGTTCCGCATTAGGGGGATTTGAATGAAGTGAACGCTGGAATTTAACACGGCGGCGCTTCGCTTTCCATAGGCGAGCGACAATCCGCCGCACCAAATTTCTGAATTAGGTATTTGCAGAAAAAATACTTCCAAGAAACGGCAAAGGAGAACCAAACAGCTGTTGAAAGCAACCTGTTCTACTCTGAAAGCAATCAAACGACACTTGAGAGCAATTAATAGCAGGCAAAAAGCAACCAAATTACCCTGGAGAGCAATCAATTTGAAAGTCAGGAGATATTTGCAACCGATAAATTCTAGTAAGTGATATAACGCGACAAAGCCAACCACCAATATCAATCACCATAGATCTTAATTATTCCTAAACCAAAAAAACGACTGCTCTTAAACAGTCGTTTCCCTTAATACGCTAAAATTTACTTCACGCAAGCCTCTATAAAACGTTCAAAAATCGTAGCAGAAATCAGATCATCTTTCATCAATAAACTTTCAGGATGCCATTGGATTCCCATAACAAACGGGTGGTCTTTACTTTCAAAAGCTTCAATAATTCCATCGCTCGCAATCCCGCTCACCAAAAATCCATCTGGAATATTGCGAACAGCTTGATGATGAAAACTATTCACTTTAAACTTTTCTACCTGAGCCACCTTACTTAAAATGGTGCCTTCTGTTACATGTACAAAGTGAGAAGCATACCAATTTGGCGCTTGTTGGTCGTGCTGTAGAAGTTGCTCGGTTGACTGCGCATATATATCCTGATACATATCTCCGCCAGCGGCAATACTTAAAATTTGAGCTCCCCTACAAATTCCTAAAATAGGCTTATTCTTTTCTAACATTTTTTGAACTAACTGTATTTCAAATACATCTCGCTCTGGTACAATACTTCCTAAACGCGGATGAGGCTCTTCTCCAAACAAAGTCGGATCAATATCGCCCCCGCCAGTCAACAGAAGCCCATCTATCCTATCGATGATTAGGTCCACTGCTGCATCCTGCAAATTTGGCAGCACAATGGGAACCCCACCAAAACGAGCGATTGCATGAACATTAGCAGTAGGAACGGAAAGAGCGTCGTCCTTTAAATTCGATGAAACACCAATAATTGGATTCAAATGGATTCTCCTAAACAATTTATTTTATACGGAAATACTGTTTTTCGTAGCTTTTTCCATTACTTTATAGTCAAAACCTAACTCCTTTAAAATAGCTTCTGTATGTTCTCCCACCGCAGGAATGGGGTTCATAACAGTTTCTATTTCATCAAATGTGGCAGGTGGAAGTAATGCCTTTAAATTGCCAACCGGAGACGCAACTTCTCTCCAGCGATTTCGAGCCTGTAGCTGAGGATGGGCCATTAATTCGCTCACTGTATTAAGTCGTGCATTTGCTATTTTTGCATCCTCAAGTAGTTCAATAATTTGAGTAGAATCCATCTTTTCAAAAGCATGGTCAATAATAGCCTTTAACGCATTTTTGTTAGATACTCGATTAGAATTATTACTAAAACGAGCATCCTGCGCTAGCTCGCTATCTTTTAGTACATTTTCACAAAAACGAACCCATTCGCGTTCATTTTGAATGCCCATAAAAACTTGTTTTTGATCTCCAGCCGTAAATGGTCCATATGGATAAATGGTAGCATGACTAGCTCCCGTTCTTTTTGGTTCTATCTCACCGTAGCCGGCATAATACAGTGGATAGCCCATCCATTCTGCCAGCGCCTCAAGCATCGATACTTCTAAAATAGCACCTTTACCAGTTTTGCTTCGAGCAATGATTGCAGTTAAAATTCCCGTATACGCATACATACCCGCAGCAATATCTGCAATCGATATACCCGATTTAGATGGTGTGTCTTCCGTTCCAGTAACCGAAACTAAACCAGCCTCACACTGGATTAGTAAATCATATGCTTTCTTCTCCATATAAGGACCTGAAGAACCATATCCTGAAATTCCACAAATGATGAGCTGCGGATATTTTTCTTTTAACTCCGTCGCACTGAAACCAAGTCGATCTACAGCACCTGGCGCCAAATTTTGAATAAACACATCTGCATTTGCTAATAATTTATCTAAAACTTCTTTTGCTTCCTCTTGTTTTAAATCGAGTGTAATAGACTCTTTGGAACGATTAATCCAGACGAAATGACTAGCCATTCCTTTGACCGTTTTATCATAATTTCGAGCGAAGTCACCAGTTTCTGGTCTTTCCACTTTAATAACACGCGCTCCTAAGTCTGCAAGCTGCCTTGTAGCAAAAGGTGCTGCCACAGCCTGCTCCAACGATACTATAGTTATCCCTTCTAAAGGTAACATACGATCTCCTCCTTACTTACTAGATTAATCCAATCCATCTCCACCACGTAGCTGCAACAACTACTGTTGCAATTATCGTGATGATTGTTGCATATAAGCCCGGCTTTAAAAAGTCTCTCTGCTCAATCATTCCAGTACTATGGACAAGCAGATTGGACATAGATTCCACGACAAACATAAATCCAAAAACACATGTTAGCCCTGTTGCAAAACCAATAGCTAATGGATCTACCCCTGCATTCTGCGCAACACTTATAATGATAGGAACCAGTACAACTACTGCCGTGGAAACGTTCGAAATCATTTTATGAAAGAGCTGAGCCATCAAAATAACGATGAATACAGCTAATAATGGATTTTGAATAAGCTCCATAAACGAAGGTACACTTAAATAATCACTGATTGTATCCGCCGCACCAGAATCGACAAATGTATACCCCATCGACAAAGTCACACTTAATAATAAAATCGTATTGTAATTGATTTTAATAACCGATTCCCAATCAGCAATTCCGATTTTCGGCAATGTCATCAGTACAACTCCTATTAACGCTGGGATGCTTGGATGCATTCCATGAACTGGCTCTGTTAACCAAAGCACAACGATAAAAAATAGAATGATCATACAAATGATTTCTTGTCTGTTCACTGGACCTAGTTCTTCTAATTTAATTTGCATCTGCTCTTCAATCTTTGGAAAGTATTGTTGCTCTTTCGGCAATGGGAATACTTTCAACAAGAGAATCCATATAGCAGGTATTAATATAAACCATAATGGAAAAGTATAAAAAAACCATTGAAAATACGTTATGCTAACCCCAGCAAAGCGATTAAGAATTTCCACTGTTAATATATTTCCAATTGCCGCAGTCATTACTGCTGATCCACTTATGACCCCACCGAACGCAACGCCTAGCATAATCATTTTCCTAAAGTTACTTCCTGGTTTTGCCCCTACCGTCGAGATAATCATTGTGGAAACCGGTACTACTAAAGCGGTACGGACAGCAGTGGATGGTATAAAGAAAGATTGAATTTGTTGGATAATAATAACACTGCCTAACAACCCTTTTGCACTGCTTCCCCACTTTTTCAAAATCATGTACGTCATACGCTTGATCAAAGAAGTATCATTTACAGCGGTTGCAAGCATCATCCCAGCGACAATCAAATAAGTAGCCGGTGAAGCAAATCCACTGAAAATAACGGACGAATCTGCAATATTAAAAACAAGCATAAGCAATAAAATGATCAATCCAGTAAGTCCTATAGGAATAGGCTCCAACGACCATAAAATAATTCCAAACGTGATAATACTTGTCATCAGTTTGGCAGAGGTTGAAAATGTATCAGGTAACAAAAAAAACATGATTAGGAATCCGGCAATAGCCAAAGAAATATATGCATAGATTTTAAGATCTTCATTTTTAACTATTTTCATGCCACCATATCATTCCTTTTTTATAAAGCATGACAGATCCAACCGCCAAAATGATTCGTTTTAAAAAAGTTTGCAATTCTGTGAAAACCCGCTTCTACTAACAATTCCCTCAGTTTTTCCTCAGAAATAGAAAACTCCGTTAATGTACCCTTCATTAATTCTTCCACTTTTTCAACTGGCAGTTTGGTCGTATCGAGCCAATAATTTTTCCAAAGAGTGACAAGTTCTTTAAACTCTGGGCTAGCTGGGTCACCAAACTTACTGACAAGCACAAACGGAGCACCTGTTTTGAGATGAGATCTCACCTTCTTTAACAGTGCCAGCTTATCCTCTACATTAGGTATAAAGTGAAGAACGAGAATGCAAGTTGCTGCATCAAATGCTTGGTCAATTGGAACATCTTCTATTGTCCCATTGATCAGTTCTACCCGATTATCCATTTCCATTTGCTCGGCTTTCTTTTTAGCAACTTCTAGCATATCCTTTGATGGATCAACTGCCGTAAAGTTCCATCCAGTATTTGTAGGGCCGAATGCTTTTAGTTCATTTCCTCCTCCACCACCAAGTATAAGAAGGGAAGCATTTTCTTCTAGGTTAGCGCGTAGAAATGTCTGCGAAAGCCGGAGCATCGGATCGTAGGTTGGAAGTGTCCGTCTTACTCCCTTGTCATACTCAGTTGCAATGTCACTATCGAACTCCATTTTCTTAGCCATAATTGAACCTCCTACTTCCCAATACTTAATAGTAGATTGTATAAATCAGACTTTTCTTCAAAGCCGATACCTGGAGCATCTGGTAGCCTGACATAACCGTTTTCCACGGTGAAATTATCTGCAAACCCTCCAAATGGCTCAAATACACCTGGATAGGATTCATTCCCGTGAAGCGCTAATCCGGCTGCAATATTTAAAGACATTTGATGCCCTCCGTGAGGGATACAGCGTCTAGAAGACCAACCATGCTCTTTCAGCATATCGAGAATTCGTAAATACTCCACTAACCCATAGCTAAGGGCACAGTCAAATTGAAGGAAGTCTTTTTCTGGATTCATCCCGGCATACCGGATTAAATTCGTTGCATCTTGTAGAGAGAATATGTTTTCCCCTGTTGCAATTGCATGTGGATAACGCTTAGAAAGCTCCGCTTGCAAATGAAAATCCAGTGGATCACCAGCTTCTTCATACCAAATAAGTTCATAGTCTTTGATCTTTTCTCCAAATTCGATTGCGTATTCCAAGTCAAAGCGGCCATTTGCATCTACCATCAACCCGCTTCCTTGCGGTAAAATATCTAGTACAGCTTCTATACGTTTTAAATCCTCCTTTAAAGAAGCGCCGCCAACTTTCATTTTCACATCTTTATAGCCTAATGCTAAATAACCTTTCATCTCGTCTTGTAGTTCCTTCAATCCTTTATCAGGGAAATAGTAACCACCCGCTGCGTAAATGTATACTTGCTCATCCACTTCCCCATTACCATACTTTTGCGCGAGTAGTTGGTACAAAGGTTTTCCTTCTATTTTGGCTACCGCATCCCAAATAGCCATATCGATCACACCAACAGCAACCGTGCGTTCCCCGTGACCACCCGGTTTTTCATTGGCCATAATAATGGCATGTATTTTATGTGGATCGAAATTAGTTCCATCATCGGTGACTATATCTTTTGCATCTGCTTCTAGTAATCTAGGAATAAATCGTTCATTCAGTAATGCTGTAGGAGCATACCTTCCGTTTGAGTTAAATCCATAACCGACAACCGGCTTTCCATCTTTGATAACGTCTGTTGTTATCGCTATGGCAGATGCGGTCATTTTACTAAAATCAATATAAGCATTTCTTATTGGACTACTAATTGGTACTGTCTTTACATCTACTTTCGTTATTTTCAACATATTCACTCCTATTGTTTTTCAAAATTCAGACTCATATATGCGTAAAAGAATTAAGATATGGGAGACTCTTCTTCCTGCTTAAAATAAAATAGTAGACGCTTTGCTTTTTTGTAGACAGGATAATCTACCATTTGGTTATTTACTGATATAGATGCCACTCCATTTTCTTCTGCCTCTTCAAATGCTTTCACAATGGCCTTTGCATTCGAAATCTCTTGTTCTGACGGTGAAAAGAGTTGGTTGGTTATTTGTATTTGCTTCGGATGAATGATTAACTTTGCTTTGAAACCAAGCTGTCTAGCATTTTTCGCTTCATTTTCAAAACCTGCTACATCATTGAAATTCGCAAAGACAGTATCGATAGGTGCCCCAATACCGGCTGCTCTGGAAGCTATGACAATTTGAGAACGGGCAAATAAAAGCTCCATTCCACTTGCTGAGAGCTCGCAACCAATGTCTAACGAAAAATCGATCGAACCAAAAGCCATTTTGGCAATCATCTCATCCGCAGCTGCAATAGCGTACGCAAATTGGACTCCTTTTGCTGTTTCGATTAAAGGAATTACTTGAAAAGTAGAAGAGGATTCTGTGGTAGCTTCTCGGACTTTCTGACAAACAAGTCTTATATTCTGCTCGCTTTCCGATTTAGGAACGACTACTCCTGCTGCACCATTTGCTACCGCACAAATCAAATCTTCTTCCCAAAAAGAAGTTTCACAATCGTTAATTCTTACAAAGATCTCTTTTTCCTTGCTAAACCTTATTAAGGATTCTTTTACTGCTACTCTTGCTTTTTCTTTTTCAGCTAATGCGATTGCATCCTCTAAATCGAGGATGATACAGTCTGCATCAGATGCAATCGCTTTTTTAATCATGTCCTTGTTAGCCCCAGGTACAAATAAATAGGATCTTGCTAGACTCATTATTGTTCCCCTCATTTACTCGATTGGTTATTGGATACATTAATTCGTTACACTATTAAGTACGCCACTTTTAGCTTTTTCTTCTATATTAGCGATAATGGCATCCGTTACTTCTGTTATAGTAGATTTACCACCAATATCAGGAGTTTTAATACCTGCATGCAATGTATCTTCAATTGCCTCTAACACGAGTGCTCCCAGCTCTTCTTCTCCTAAATGATCCAACATCATTTTCGCCGTCCAAATTTGACCAATTGGATTGGCTATTCCTTTACCGTAAATATCTGGAGCAGAGCCGTGGACCGGTTCAAACATAGAAGGATATTTGCCATTTAGATTTATATTAGCAGCAGGTGCAATTCCGATACTGCCCATAATTGCCCCACCTATATCACTTAAAATATCTCCAAAAAGATTACTAGCTACTACTACATCCATAGTCTGTGGTTTGGTGATGAAAAACGCAGATAATGCATCGATATGGATGTTTTGCAGCTGAACGTCCGAGTATTTTTGAGCTATTTCTGACAACACCTCATCCCAAAATGGCATGGAATGGATAATTCCATTCGATTTTGTAGCACTAGTTAAGTGTCCACTTCTTTTTCGAGCTAGCTCAAATGCATATTCCATCACGCGAGAAACACCTTTTTTCGTAAAAACAGCATTTTGCACAACGATCTCATCGATGCCATTATGGACTCTACCACCACTACTACTGTATTCACCCTCACTATTCTCCCTAACTATTATCATGTCAAAGTCCTGTGGATTGGACAAAGGAGATACCATTCCTTTTAATAGTTTTGCAGGTCGTACATTTATCACCTGTTCAAATTCTCTACGAATTTTTAATAATAATCCTCCTAATGAAATATGATCTTTTACGAGAGCCGGGTCTCCGATCGCTCCTAAAAAGATTGCATCGCTTTGACTTAGTAAATCTAAAGCATTATCTGGCATCATTTTTCCGTGCTCCACATAATACTGAGAGCTCCATGGATACTCGGTATAATTGAATTTTAATCCTCCGTGAATATTTACCACTGTATCTAATACACGTAACGCTTCTGGTACAACCTCTTTTCCAATCCCATCTCCAGGAATGACGGATAACTCAATTTTTTTCATCGTAAAACTCCTCCCTCTTTTTGTTTGATTACTTCAGTTTTTATTGATCATTTTTATTAAATTTTCTTTTGTCCGATTAATATGCTTTTCCATCACTTCTCTTAATCTAACTGCATCTTTTTCTTTAATATATTTCACCATCAGTCGGTGCTCCTCGTGGGAATCCGAAAGATGTTTTGCAAGTAAACTTGGTGTATACTGCGGAACACCCTGCCACAATGTATGGATAAATCCTTTGATTCTTCTTCCTGGAGAAGCCTCTATAATAATTTGATGAAATTCTTTATTTAGCTGCATATATAATTCCATTTCACTTTCTGTATGCTTTAAGTTCAGCATTTTTTCGTATAGGTATTCTAATTCCTTTATATCTTCTTCCTCTAAAAATGGAAGAGATTGAACTGCCACTTCCCCTTCTAGCATCTGTCTAAGGCGATAAATTTCTTCGATGTCTTCGATTGAGATAGGGGTAACGATAGCACCTCGTCTTGGCTCAATACGAACTAACCCTTCCACTTCTAACTGTCTTAACGCTTCGCGAAGAGGCATTCTGCTGACCCCAAGTTTTTGGGCCCATTCTTCTTGCATAAGCCGGTCACCCATCTTGAATTCACCTTTTAGTATTAAATCTCTTAGTTTGGTTGTTACTTTGGATTGTAAAGTGGCTCTATCTTGTTCTGTTAATTTGAAATTTTCCATAGTACACTCCCTATCTAGTTGCAGATATACTCTTTTCTCTTATTTCCACATCGAACATTTCTTCAATTAGTTTGACAATGGCTGTATGATCTTCATTTCCTTTTCCGTTTGCCCACGCTTGTTTCCATAATTGAAAAGAGGCACTTGATATAAACAGAGGTACTTTTTCTTCTTCAGCCATGCTCATAGCAATTCTTAAATCTTTTACCATTAAATCAAGTGTAAACCCTACCTCGAAATTTCTTGTTAACACTTGGGTCGGGAATTTAAAATCACTGGAAAAGCTTCGCCCTGTACTCGAATTAATAACATCCAACATTTTCGCTGGGTCCAATCCTAGTTTTACTCCAAGAGCTATCGCTTCTCCAGTTGCTGCTAAAGTCGTTGCCGAAATCATATTGTTTAATGCTTTAATCGTATGACCCGCCCCAATTTCTCCTACATGAATAATATTCTGTCCAATATGGCTTAAGAGCGGTTTAACTTCTTCAAAATGGGCCGCTTCTCCTCCAACCATTATGGACAATGTTCCATCTTCCGCTTTCTTCACCCCTCCACTTACAGGAGCATCGATCATTCGCAATCCTTCCGCTGATAACATGGCATGTAATTCCTTCGTGACAGAAGGGATGGAGGTGGTCATATCTATTAATAGACTGTTCGGTCGCAGGCCTTTCATCAAGCCTTCTTGTCCCGTCAAAATTTCCTTAACGATGAATACATTGGGTAGAACCGTGATCACATATGGAAACTTCGATGCTAAATCTGCTGGACTATCTGCTTCTGTTGCACCTAAACCGACTAAAACTTGGACAAAATCTTTATTTACATCGAAAACACCGACTTCCACCCCTTGCTTTAATAGCCTTGTTGCTATTCTGCCTCCCATATTACCTAAACCAATAATCCCTACTCTCATAGTTTCAATCCCTTCTATTTTATGATTTATATTTTGCTACACCCTCTTGGTAAACATCTCCCCCGTGTGCATCATTAAGGACAAACACAGGAAAATTCACAATCGTTAACTTCCTAATTGCTTCTGTCCCTAAATCTTCATATGCAATTACTTCGGAGGATTTAATCGAACGAGCAATTAATGCTGCGGCTCCACCGACTGCACCAAAATAGACCGCCTTATGCTTAATCATTGCTTGCTTCACTTCTTCACTCCGATATCCCTTCCCAATCATTCCCTTTAAACCAGCTTCGAGTAGTCTTGGTGTATACAAATCCATTCTTCCGCTAGTCGTTGGTCCGGCTGAACCGATAACCATTCCAGGCTTTGCTGGAGTCGGACCTACATAATAAATAACTTGATTGGACAGATCGATAGGAAAAGGAATTCCTTCTTTTTCTTGTTCAATCATTCGCTTGTGCGCCGCATCTCTAGCTGTATAAACTACACCAGATAACAGGACACGGTCACCTGCTTTTAAGGCAATAAGATCAGCCTCTTGTAATGGTAGATTTATCTTTTTTTGCACTGTTTGATCTCCTTAAGTTAAAGTAATGGTTTGATGTCGGCTGGCGTGACAGTTCAGATTAACTGCAACTGGCAATGCGGCGATATGACAGGATTCAACCTCCACTTTCACATCAAGTGCTGTTGTACTTCCTCCCATCCCTTGGGGACCGATACCTAATCGATTGATCTCCGACATCAATTCTTCTTCTAGTTCGGCGACAACAGGGTCTTCATGTCGAACCCCTAAAGGTCGAAACAATGATTTTTTCGCCAAGTAAGCACAGCGCTCAAAGTTACCCCCGATCCCAACGCCTACTACTAGAGGAGGGCATGCATTGGGTCCAGCTTCTTTTACGATTGAAAGAATATACTTTTTCACTCCTTCTATCCCATCTGAAGGTTTTAACATTTTCAGATCACTCATATTTTCTGCACCTCCACCTTTTGCAGTCATATGGATCGTTATACTGTCTCCCTCCACTAAGTCGATATGAACGATGGCTGGTGTATTATCCCCTGTATTTTTGCGATTCAATGGATTATAAATAATAGAATTTCGTAGATAACCTTCTCCGTATCCCTTTTTGACTCCTTCATTGATCGCATCGACCAAGCTTCCTCCCACAATATGACAGTCTTGACCTACTTCCACGATAAAGACAGCTGTTCCGGTATCTTGACACATAGGAACTTGTTCGGCTTTGGCAATATCCGCATTTTCGATTAACTGAGAAATTACTTCTTTTCCTATTTCTGATTGTTCGGTTTGTAGCGCTAGTTTAAAAGCAGAATAAACATCTTCCCCCAAATTGTAATTCGATTTCTTGCATATCTCTGCAACTTGTTCCACGATATTTTCATAATGGATTTTTTTCATCTACCATCCTACTTTCTCCTTTTTTCTAACGCACAAAATCAATTACGCCTCGGCGTAATTGCGTCCAGATTTTGAATCGAGCAAGCTCGATTAACTCCTTTCAAAATCTGTGACATCCGCCGGAGGCTTTATCTTCGTTCAGCATGCTTTTGAACACCCGCTGAACAGTAAACAAAATCCCCTTCATCTCACGACCTATTGATGTGAGAAGCTTTCGCTGATTGAAGATAAAAGGTGCCAAGTGCCTTTGCGATTAGATTTCCTGCATCATCTTTAACATCACATTCAGAGACTACTGTTGTCTTTCCTTGATAAAGGATAGAGGGAATTGCGATCAAACGAGCTCCTTGCCCTTTTTTGATAAAATTCACCTTTAATTCTAATGTGAAAACCTTTTCTCCTTCTTCTAACGTTTTTAAAATTTGAAAGCCAATGGCAACGTCAGCTAATGTGTAAATGGAACCTCCCTGTGCAACTCCATATGTATTCTCATTTTGAATTCCTAAATTCATTTCAGTTGTTCCATCTTCCTTTTGCTCAATGCCTAGAAATCTTCCTAAAAAATGCATAGGAGTTTTTGTTTCTTGCTGTTCAGTAGAGGAAGCTTGATAAAGAGACAGCAAATAGGAAATCTGATTTAGTTCATCATCATTTAAATTTTTTAGTTGGTTTTGTATCAAATGGATTTGTTCGATTTTATTAGATTCCATCCTATTTCTCCCTCTTTATCTAGCATCTTTTATTAGAATTGAGCCATTAAAGTTTCCGTATTCTCTATTAACTCTAGTGCTAGAATATCTCGTATAATCTGTTCTTTTTTTGTAGCAGAAATGTCGTTCGTCATATTTGTAAACTTCTCGACCAATTCTTCTGAAGTTACTGCGTTTTCTGGGTCGCCTTTTGGAAAATCGGATTGTTTATGAATCGTTTCTCCGTTTGCTAAAGTCACTTCCACTGTAGCACCCCATTGTTCCGGATAATTTGCATTAATATCTGGATCAATACATACCTTGATCTTTTTCAATAATTGTCGGATTTGATCGTCCCATAAATTTGATTCATTAAAATCAACCAATCCTGCACTACCTGTTAAAATAGCTAATGCCGAACAAAACTGCAGACTAAATTTAGCTGCATACTCCGTAGTCGGGTCATCATTATCGGTTATATCAATCGCTGCTTTATAGGATTGAACCGTTATAGACTCTAATTCTTCTAAGCTAGGTTTGCGTTCCTTAAAGACCTCGATCAATAAATCAATTGCATGATGTGTATGGCGACAGGATGCATGAATCTTAAAGGAATTCTCTAGAATTTTGAATTCTTTACCTAAGCCTTCTGTTATTTTGGAGGCATCATATTGCTCACTCATCGCCTTGAAGAAACCACGGTCGCCTTCTAAGATTTTCGTTGGGCCAGTAAAACCTTTTTGTGCTAAAAGTGCGGCTAGAAGTCCATTCATCGCTGCTTTTCCAGAATGTAATTGCTTGGTCATTGCCCCATCAACTATAAATTCCCATAACCCAGCCGCTTGTGTACCTGCATTTCCTAACGCGAAAACCATTTCTTCTTCCGTTAAGTTCAGTAATTTGGCAGCTGCAATAGCAGCACCAAATGTTCCACATGTCGCAGTGTTATGCCAATAATAGTAGTGAGACGGGGAAACTGCTTCACCAATTCTAAAGCAAACTTCATAACCAATAACGACTGCAGTTATTAAGTCTTTACCAGACAGTTTCTTCCATTGTGCTACCGCAAGAGCAGCCGGAATAACAACGGTAGCTGCATGGATAATAGACCCTTTGTGAATATCATCTAGCTCTACTATATGACTTGCAGCTCCATTCAAAAGTGCTGCGTTGACAGCTGATGATTTCCCTCCAGTAAAAAGAGTCGCTTGTTCCGAACCACCCATCTCTTCCACTAGTTCGCTGATCATCTTAATCGGCACTTTATTAGAACCAGCGATAGCTGAACCAAAATAATCTAAAATACAAAGCTTAGTAAACTCTACAACCTCGGGTGACAGTTCTTCATAGGTTAATGCTTGACTGTATTTAGCTAACTCTCTACTCAAATCCATGTATCAAGTCTCCTTTACGGAATATAAGAAAAGCATAAGGTACATCTTGAGGGTCCGCTCTATTGTGTTTCGATGCTTTCCCTCAAGATTTCCTGACATGTTTAATGCAATTTACAATGGGTTTCAATCAAAAAATATGGAATTAAAAGATACATTGCTAGATTCACAAGGTAAAATTTACAAATCGCAAGATGCATAGCTGGAATCGCAAGGTATGCTCTACTAATCGCAAGATGTATCACTAGAATCGCAAGGTCCCTTTTACCATGATCTATGTTTGTTCTACTCTCACTGAGTAGCGTGAAGTCTTGTATTTTGTATCCAAAAGAAAACTTCAAATTTTTTTAGTTTTCTTCTTTATCCATTTCATCAAAAACTTCTTTTGCTGTTCTGAAACTATCAATCGCTGCCGGAACTCCGCAGTAAATCGCTGTCTGTAAAAATACTTCTTGAATTTCTTCTTTTGTTAGACCATTATTGATAGCCCCTCGTACATGAAGCTTTAATTCATGCGGTCTATTTAATGCAGTGATCATAGCAAGATTTAACATACTTCTAGTTTTCTTTGGTAGGCCAGGTCTTGCCCAGATTTCTCCCCAGCAGTACTCTGTTACCAATTCTTGCATCGGCATATTAAACGCTGTTGCATTTTGAATTGAACTGTCTACGTACTCGGCTCCGAGTACACTTCTTCGGATTTCTAAGCCTATATCAAATTTTTCTTTGTTCATGAACCATTCTCCTCACCTTATTATTTGGATAACACTTCGCTCTTTTTATTGGAATGAATCAACTCATCAATGGAAGGGTACTCATCTAAATGTAATAGAATCTCCGCCATCTGAGCTGTGCTAGATTTCCCTAGGATGTCTTCTACGAGACTATTAAATTTTGTTAAGAGTTCCTCTTCTAACATAGGGTTTTGAATACTTCCCTTTGCATGCTCTACTTTATGTGTTAGTTCAGATCCATCTTTTAAGATGGCCTTCACTTCAACCTCTTCTTCTTTTATCGCTTCATCGACTGTTATGCTTATTTTCTTTTGCATTGCGATGATTTTTTCATCTTTTACTTTCTCATCTGTATATTGCTTCTCACTTGCATCACCATCTAAAAAGGCAATAGCTGCTGTGAAATATACACTGAACTTTCCTTCTAAACCTGTCTGTGGAGTTTCTTTTCCAGTCAGTTCAAGTACATAAGGATTAACTTTTAGCTCGATAGATTTCAGGTCTTCCAGTGACACGTTCTTATGCAAGTAAATACATGCATCAATCGAAGGATGTAGAACAATGCCGCAAGCGTATGGTTTAAAACTATTTTTCAATAGCTCCCAGTCCTTGCCCCAATTGACATTTACTTTTTCTAAATCATGCTCAGGAGCTAGTACATTTGCAAAGCCTCGTTTTGCTTCTAAAATTTTTTCAGAGCTTGTAAAACCTTTTTTAGCTAGCAATGCAGCAAGCAATCCATTTTGTGCAGCCTTTCCTGGATGGAATGGTTTTGTCATAGTACCGAAGACTTCTCTTAAACCTGAGGCTTGCGTCCCTGCAATACCTAATGCCCAAAGCATTTGTTCCTGATCCAGCTTTAGTAGAATTCCCGCTGCAATCGCTGCGCCAAAAACACCAGTTGAACTTGTAATATGCCAGCCTAGCTGATAATGGCTTGGATAAACAGCATTTGCAATTCTTAGTTCTGCTTCGCACCCTAGAATAAAAGCGTGTAATATCTCTTTTCCACTTAAACCCAAATGCTCTCCTAAAGCTAAAACTACTGGAGCAATTGGACCACTTGGATGGTGGATCGTATCTAAGTGGGTGTCGTCGTAGTCGAAAATATGAGATGAGGTTCCATTTATTAATGCAGCCATTAATAAATCAACCTTTTCTTCCCTACCGAAAATGGAAACTTGTTCTGCAGTTTTTAACTCGTTGGTTAACTCTAGTAATATATCAATAGAGGGATGGGCAGAAGCCCCAGCTGCTACACCCATCCAATTTAACAAGCTTCTTTTCCCATGAAGTATTACTTCTTGTGGAATTTGATCATAGGAAGTGGACAAACAATGATTAACTAATGTTTTCGTTACCATCTTATTCCGCCTTTTTACACGGCCCTATTGTCAGGTCGATTTGATTTTTTATTTCCCAGCATTTCTTGCTGCTTCAATTACATCCGCACCGATTTCATCCTCATATTCTTCATAAATAGGCTCTAGCACTTTTCTGAATTCTTCAATTTGCTCTGGTGTTAATTCAACAATTTCTACATTGCCTCTTTCTTTAATCGTTTCTAGTGCTTTTTCATTTAGACTTTTTGCTTCTGCTCGTGCCACTTCCGTACCTGCTGCCAATCCACCTTCTACTATTGCTTTTGTAGCGTCATTCATGCTGTCCCAGAATTTTGTGTTGGTAAATACAGCATAGTCCACGCGTGTATGGTTCATAACTGTCATATATTTTTGAACTTCGTCGAATTTTTTCGATTCAATATTACTAAATGTGTTTTCTTGTCCGTCTACTACCCCTTGGTCAAGAGCAGTGTATAATTCTCCAAAAGGAATCGACTCAGAACCTGCTCCAAGTGCCGTGTACATAGATTCTAATACTTGCCCACCTTGCGTACGGAATTTTAAACCTTTTAAATCCGCAGGTGAACTAATTGCGTGTTTACCGTTCGTTAAATGTTTTCCACCATTTGGCCACATAGATAACCCAAGAACACCATCATCTTTAAGACTTCCTAAAACTTCCTGTCCTTTTTCTCCATCCCAGAATGCAATCGCTTCGTCATCATCAGCAAATGCAAATGGAAGTGCAGGAACATTGAATTGTGGATTGTTTCCAACGAATTTTGTTAAGTCAGGTGCGATAAATTGAATATTATTTGCTACTAAGTTTTGGTATTCATCTTGATCTCCGAATAGGGAGCTATTTGGATAGATTTCTACTTTAATCTTGCCATCAGATTCTTTTTCAATATATTCTTTCATAGCTAGAGCACCCTGGTGCTTTGGCGTATTTTCTGCAACAACGTGAGAGAATTTAATCTTTAGTTCTTGGACCCCATCTCCACTTGCACCAGACACAGCAACTTTTTCATCACTTTGGCAAGCTGCTAATACGAATATAGATAGAACAAATAATAAAAATATAGATAACCTTTTCACAAAAATCCCCCTAATTTTTTTAGTGTTAAGACAATAATTCCGAGTATTGCATCTTAGTTGAAAGGGCTTTCAAACAAGCAATTTCATTTTACTTCTGCACACCACGCTTTCTTATTAACTTTTGTAAAGATTTAATAAGAGTTGTCTTACATGTTATGAATCTTGTTTATTGGATACAACTCAAGTAACAAATTATCACAACAAAAAACCAATGTAAAGAAAAATTAAAATATTTAGTATATTCTGCATTATAGTATTGTTTTTTGAATATTCCTATATTATCATTGTTGTGTAATCCTGTATCCGAAATACAAAATGACTAAAGGGAGGAAGTTTATTGAGAATTTTAAATTTCATTGAAAGCGCTTTATCGGGATTTTTTTTCCTTGTAGGTATTGGTATAAGTCTCTACTCCGTCTTCATGAGGTATGTAGTTGGGGCTTCCCAAAGCTGGGCAACAGAAGTTTATACAATGTTACTTGTATGGGCTATTTTCATCGGCTTTTCTACTGCTTTAAAAGAGGATAGACATATTGCCATTGAATTTCTTTATGACAAAGCGGGTCCGAAGATGAAAAATTTCTGTCAAGTTATTACTTTTGTTATCGGGATTGGTTTTAGTGTTTTTATCTTTTGGACAGGTTTAGAGATGGTATTAGTAGCGCACGAACAAGCTATTAAAACGATTGATCTTGGTTTCCCTATTTGGATCAACTACTTAATCATGCCAATCGCGGGTGCATTGTTATTTATACGCTTCTGTGAAAAAGCCTATAGATTTTTCGTTAAAAAAGAAGACGTTACGGGAGGAAGTGATTTAGAGTGGCAGCAATAATTGTTATTGTTTTATTGTTTGTATTAGCCTTTTTAAGAGTTCCTATCGCTATAAGCTTAGTAGTCTCGAGTATTACTGGTTTATTTTTGGTAGACTTCTCGCTTAACACAGTAATCCAAAAAATGTTTACGGGCGTAAATAGTACTACGTTAATGGCCATCCCTGGTTTCGTTTTCGCAGGATTAATAATGGCTAAGGGTGGAATTTCCAAATATTTGATCGAATGTATTAAAACTTGGGTAGGACATACAAAGGGTGGCTTATCTGTTGTTGCTGTTTTAGCGTGTATGGTTTTTGCTGCGATTTCTGGATCTAGCCCCGCTACAGCGGCAGCTATTGGAGCAATTATGATTCCAATGATGGTAAAAGCAGGATATGAAAAAGATTATGCAATGGGATTAGTGGCTGCAGCTGGGACACTAGGAATTCTAATTCCACCTTCTATCCCGCTTATTCTTTATAGCTCAGTTTCAGAAGAATCTACTGGGAAATTATTTTCAGCAGGTATTTTACCAGGAATATTGCTCGGCCTCGCACTAATGGTGTATGCAGTAATCGTGGCACATAAAAAAGGCTATGGTGGATTGGAAAAAGTGCCTTTAAATGAGCGATGGAAACCTACTATAAAAGCGATATGGGGATTAGTAATGCCTATCCTTATATTAGGGGCAATTTATAGTGGAGTTGTTACACCGACAGAAGCATCATTTCTAGCTTGTCTATATTCAATTATCGTTTCCATTTTTATCTACCGAGAATTAGATTGGGCTAAATTTAAACAGATATTATCAGAATCTGTTACTACTACATCGATGATCTTTTTAATTATTGCTTCTGCGCTGATACTAGGAATGTTTTTAACAACGGAACAAATTCCTCAAGAGTTTGCTACTTGGGTAAGTGATAGTGGATTTAACAAATGGACGTTTTTAATCATTATTAGTATTGTATTTTTTATACTTGGAATGTTCCTGGAGCCAACTGCAATCATCCTAATTACACTTCCAATTTTATTGCCAATTATTACAGCTTTGGATATCAACGTGATCCATTTCGCAATCATTATGGTAGTGAATATGGAGCTTGGTATGATTACACCACCAGTTGGACTCAACTTGTTCGTCGTCAGCGCCATAGCCGAGGAAAAAGTTGATCGTGTAATCAAAGGTGTAATACCATTTTTCGCCATCTTTGCGATTGTACTAGCGCTTATTATTATATTCCCTGAAATCTCATTATTACTTGCAAAATGATAGTAAGCCAAGAACCATTGGACTTCTAAAATCCTAGGTTCTTGGCTTTGTTTTGTTATTATGTCAAAACAACCAGCTAGTTGTCAGGTATTTAACGAAATGAAAAGAAAGATGCTATTCCCGATAAAATATCGTGAGATAGCATCTATTATTTAACACTGATTCATGTTCTATTAAACGAGTGATCCACCCGATTTACTGTATTTAATAATACCTTCTGCGCTCTTGTATGCTAATGCCCCTACAGTTCCAGTCGGATTGTATCCACCGTTATGTGGGAAATTACCAGCTCCAACAACAAATAGATTCTCAGCATCCCAATGCTGTAAGTAAGTATTAACTACGCTATTATCAGGACTTGCTCCCATAATCGTACCACCCGTATTATGTGTTGTCTGATAACCGACAATATCATAGTCAGTAATAGGATTTTTACCTTCGACTGTTTTTGCACCCATTTCTTTCATGATATTCTGCGTAACTTCGGTGATATACTTATGCAAAGCACGGTCTTGTTCGGTAAAGTTATAAGTCATTTGAAGAAGTGGTAATCCATAAGCATCTTTATAGGTACTATCTAAAGAAAGGAAGTTTTCTTTATGTGGCATGGATGCACCTTGGGTTCCAATTCCTAATGTACGAGTAAAGTTATGAATAGAGTTCTTTTTGAATTCTGCTCCCCATGTAGGCGTATCACGTGGGATTGGATTGGTTTCAATCGGTCTAGAACCTGTTTGAGTAATGGAAATACTACCACCATGAATAAAATTCAAATCACTATGGTCGAAATTATCGCCATTAAAATCATCAATCGTCATACCAAGAGCTCCCGCACCCATAAATGTATTCATTTGCTCATCAAAATAACCTGTGGCACCAGGAAGAATTTGATAGCAATAATTCTTACCTAGTGTACCTCTTCCTGTGTCCGGATTATATTGTTCACCTATGTTAGATACCATTAAAAGTTTTGCATTATTCATCACATAACTTGATAGGACAACTACTTCTGCTTCTTGGATAAATTCCTCACCAGAAAGTGTGTCTAAGTATTTAACGCCGGATACTTTATTGCCGTTTTTAATCACTTCCACGACATTTGATCGGAATCGCATTTCAAAGTTATTCGTTTTCTCTGCCGTCGGTATTACAGTTATTTCCGGAGAACTCTTTGCACCATATTCACAGCCGAAACGCTCACAGAAACCACAATATTGGCAACTATTAATCGCTGCTCCATCTGGATTCGTATAAGGCTCAGACAAATTGGCTGAAGGCAGCATAAACGGATTATAACCCATTTTCTTTGTAGCGCTTTCAAACTTCTTTAAGATTGGTGTCTTTTTCATCGGTGGTGTTGGGAATGGTTGAGCACGTTTCCCCCAAAAAGGATTTGTATCTTCCCCAGAAATTCCAAGCGTTTGTTCATATTTATAAAAATAAGGTTCTAACTCATCATAAGTAACTCCCCAATCTTGCAGCAAATAATCTTTCGATAATTTATTGGGTCCATACTTTTCATCCGTCATCGTTTTAATTTGAAAATCATAGGGTAAGAATCTCCATGAATGTCCATTCCAATGCGTCCCGGAACCTCCAAGTCCCTCACCAAGTAAAAAAGAGCTTAATTGACGCATTGGGAGCGCTGGCATTTTACGGTGATTTCGAATAGTAATCGTTTCTTTTGAAAGGTTTTGCATCAACTCATATCGAACCGCATAACGATATTCGTCATGAACCTTCAAATAATCTTCCGTGTTTCGCGCTTCTCCTCTCTCTAAACCAAGAACTTTTAAACCCGCTTTCGCACATTCAGCAGCAATTATACCACCTGTCCATCCTAATCCAACAACAACAACATCTACTTTTGGTAATGTAGTAGCCATTCGTAATACCCCTCTCTATTCTTACATGCTGCCAAGTGACTTTGGCTCGATTTTTTGGAATTCTTCTTTTTCAATTACAGCAATATAGGACATTTGGTGTCCTGGAAACCCTTTCATTCTCCATCCGTCCATATTATTGTTTCCGCTATACATCGGATCAGAATAAGCACCTTCTAAAGTTGCAGATCGAAGCATTCGGAAGAAAAATGCGGCTGTCGTTCCGGACATTTTCACTTCATCCTTTGAAAAAGCAGTTAAAATTTCATCCATTTGCTCCGGCTCAAGACTTGAGAATCCGTTATCAAATCTTTTATTAGCCTCTTCTTCCAGTTTCTCAATACCTTGCTTAAACACATCAGCGCGCGTTAAACGGCTTTGGTATCCTTGTGTTGGAGCACCTACCGCAAATGGCCCGTGCATATACTCTTTCGAGTTGCTTCCATACTGACCAGCTAATTGACGATCAATAAAATAAGGGACTCCTAACTCAATTGCACCTGGTCCTAAATCGTCTTTAGGAAAAATACGTTCTGTCGCATTCGAAAGCACTTCAAAATCTCGGTTGTTCTTAAAAAATTGGAACCCAGCATTCGCGTGTTGAGTATGATCACTTGGACTAGTTCCTTTCGGTGTAGTAGCTGATTTGTTGTCATTGACGTTATAACCAACCAATCCACCGATTAATCCCCCACCAATTAAAGCTCCAGCGGCAACTCCCGACGTTTTTAAAAAGTCTCTTCTCGTTGAAAGATTTTTCTTTTCTTCTGGCATACTCATAGTCTCCTTAAAAATAGTGATTTCAAAAAATACCTACTCCCTAAAAGCATAGACAAATATAACCAAACTCAATCACTATTGATAATATTTTTTCTATAATTGCAATTTTACAACCGCTAATCTTTACCCTAAACTTTTTACGTTAAACATAAAAAGTCACATTTTACTTCCTCACTAACATCTCGAACTAGGTCTGATAGCCTTTCATTTCTGTTTTTACAATATGAACCTAACTTCCTAACACTTTTAGTGCCAAGTAAATGTAGCGCAACATCACTTACTAGTGCATATCCCATTTTAATCGTTCATACATTAGTAAAGTCGGTATAAAGCTGCTCATTGGAGGAATACGAATGGGTTATTACGTGAAAGTGGAAAAAGGCGTTAATATTTTTGTGGAGGATATTAACACAACTTCGAATAAGACGATTTTGTTTGTTCACGGTTGGCCCGCGAATCATCGAATGTTTGAGTATCAATTCAATCAGCTTCCAGCGATGGGCTATCGCTGTATTGGAATTGATATTCGGGTTTTGGGAAATCGAGTAAACCGTGGAGCGGCTATTCCTATGATCGATTGGCAGACGATATCCGTATCATTATTGATACACTAGGTCTGGAAGATATAACACTAGCTGGGCACTCAATGGGAGGAGCTATTTCCATTCGATACATGGCTAGATATAGTGGTTATAAAGTGGCAAAACTTGCGTTAATAGGCGCTGCTGCTCCAGCTTTTACAAGACGACAAAATTTTCCTTACGGAAAAACAGTGGAGGAAGTAGATAAACTAATAGAAGAAACTTACACAGATCGCCCTAAAATGCTAAGTAATTTTGGAGATATCTTTTTTGCACGCTACTTATCAAAAGATTTTATTGATTGGTTTCACGATCTTGGATTAGCTGCATCTGGAAACGCTACGGCGAAATGTTTGGTTTCCCTTCGAGATGAGGATCTTCGTAATGACCTACGACATATAAATGTTCCGACGGCTATTTTGCATGGAAAACAAGATAAAGTATGCCCCTATGATTTTGCCGAATTAATGCATCGTAGTATTAAAGGCTCTATATTAATACCGTTTGAATTCAGTGGACATGGTTTATTTTATTGTGAGATGGATAAATTCAACGAGGAACTTGCGAAGTTTATAGGTTGAAAAAAGCTATTTCACAAAGAGGTTTCTATTTGTGAAATAGCTTTTGTTTGTTAGAATAAATGCTAATTTGAGTAAGGTCGATTATCTTTAATTAGACTCCAAAATTTCTTCGATGAGCACTGGCAGCCATTCTTCCAAATCTCTAAACTGAAAGCCCAAGTTTCTAGCCTTTTCATTGTCCATTAACCAAGACGCTGAAATATTAAACGGCGAAACATTGGTTTCATTTGGTATAGAAGTAATGATCGCAGAAGTTTGTGTCTTTTCTTCTATAGTAGTGATTAGGTCGCTTAACTTAACTTTCCCGTTAGATAAGGCATTAATTGGACCAGTAAATTCTGAAAGACCAATCCATGCTAAGAATTTCCCTGCTTCTTCTTCCGTAATAAAATCAATGCTGGCTTCTGGATTTACTAAGTGGATCTCCTCATGATTGCGAATTTTTTCAATATGAAAATGAAGGCGTTTTGTATAATCATTCAAACCCAACACGATAGGAAATCTCACCGCTACCACAGGAAATGGTGCTTTTTGAAAAAATACAGCTTCCGCTTGCCTTTTTCCTTCATTATAGGAAAAATCCTCTTTTGGCCCTTGAATGATAGTATGTTTCCATGGATCGAAATCCTCTTCAACATAACCTACTTCTCCGTTCCCCGCATCGTAAACTGACTTAGAAGAAGTGAACACATACTTTTTCGTCTTATCTTGAAACACTCCTATCGCATCCATTGCTTCTTGAGAAGAATAACAAATTTGATCAAAAATAATATCCCATGTTTCATTGCCGCACTGCTTCTTAAGTTCCACCACATTCAATCGATCGACTATGATTCTATTCACACGTGTTGAAAAAGGATCCTGCGTATTACCTCTTGTCGCGATCGTCACCTCAAAACCTTTCGCTAACAATGCTTCTACTAAATGCACTCCGAAAAACCTTGTGCCCCCTAATACTAGTGCTTTCCTCATTTGCTTATCCCCTTTGTTTTATTTATTGCTCTAATATCAACCTATTAAAGCACTTAAGACAGATTCGTTTTATTAAAATCTCCCCATAAGATCATTGGATTCTCCATTTCTTCTTCAAGCTCCATACTAACCATCGGCAACATTCTATCTTCTGGTTCCTTTTGTAAGTCTTCATAAATAACTGCCGATTTCCCAAGACCCACACTTTTTGCCTCTTCCAAACTTGCACAATAATAAACTCTCTCTACTCCAGCAAAATGCATTGCTGCAAAACACATCGGACATGGAAATCCACTTGCATACATTGTAGTGCCAGATAAATCATTCGTTTGTAAGTACTGTTGTGCACGACGAATAGCCAGCAACTCAGCGTGCCCACTGATATCGTACTTCATATGAAGCTCATTTACCCCATCACCAAGCACCTCTCCATTCTTAACAAGAACTGCACCAAAAGGCTGTCCCCCATCTCGAACATTTTCGATAGCCAATTTAACCGCACGCTTCATAAAGTTTTCCATGATAAAGTCTCCTCCCTTTGAAAATATCATATCATTCTATTAAGGATTCCCGGCAATTTTAATATAGTTTTTAATTCTTGTACTTCACAATGCTTTTTGTTCTTTGCCTTCGACTTTTCTATTGCTGCTTTTGCTTAATGTAAAAAAGAAGTGTTACTGGCGCCAAGCTCCATAACACTTCTTTATTCTTTAATTTATGAAGCCTTTTGATTAGTGGATGAGCTTGTTTGCCCCCAAATTAATTGCACCCATTCCGGATGATCGATAAATGGATTTCGATTTCCTTGCCATTTTTGAATGATATTATTTCTATTTCTTTCAACTTCATCAACCGGATCTTGAAGATGCCATTGTAAAAGAACTGAAAGTTTCCCGTGATAAGGATTTTTTCCGTTATTAAGCTTTTCGTTTAATTCTAAATCTACTTTATCTCCTTTTTCATAGCGAGTAGCCATGTAGAAGAGAATTCTTGCAACATCACCTTTTACGCGATTAGGTGGCTCAAATGAATTTGAAGTTTTTAAACATCCATTACATCCGTTAACTGGGCTTCCCCCATTATCAAAATCTAAATTTCCTCTAGCGCTATTCACTTGTACATCCGTAGCACGTAGGTGATGGATATCAGTACCGGGTCCTTTACTTGTCCCAAAGTCTCCGTGTGATTTAGCCCATGTATGTTCACGATTCCATTGTCCTACATTACCACCGTTACTATTTTTTGAACGGGATACTCCTGAGTAAAATAAAATAACGTTATTCTTATTGTTCGGATCTTCATCCGTCTCTTTTAAAGCTTCCCATACTTGATCATAAGATAGTTGTGTATGATCATCGATAATTTCATGTAGCGCAGCTTTCAAGGCTTGTCCTTCTTTGCCAAAAGCATCTTTGTAATAGTCATCCACAGGGGAACCAGCAGTAGTCACATTTACGCTAAAATTCGTAGTTACACTTTTTTCACCATCTGTTGCAGTAACCCCAACAATATGAGTACCTAATTCAAGCTTTAATGTTAATGTGTCTGCTTCAACAGTCCCTTTTGTTGATGTAAAAGTTAGTTTATCATTGTCTGGATCAGAAAAATGATCTGTCAATAAGATGGATGCTGTTTCTCCAACTCTAACGTCTAGGTTAGATATAGCTTTTTTTACAATCGGTGCTTTATTTTCACCAGGTAAAGAAGGAACCTCAATGGGTTCCCCTTTAACATTTGTAAATTTAATTGTTTCTGCATTTGCACCGTTAATAAATTCAATTTCTTGAATGTTTTCGGCTCCGCGGATTTCTTTTACATTAGTACCATCAATGATTAACTTTTGCACATTTGTTCCTTTGAAATCAATAATCGCACCAGCATTTACAGGTTTGATCGTTACAGAATGCTCCGCAAAACCTTCACCTTGAAATTCTGCGTACGCTCCTTTGAAAAGGATTCCTTCTGTAATAACTGACTTGTCATCGAGTTTAACAGATACGCTTGGTTGCCCAATCGTCAATTTCTTAGTTTTAAGATTTTTGAAGTCATATTCTTTTTCTGCTTTAATCGGTTCTTCTACATCTTCAGCTAGTAAATCAATTTGAACCATTACTGGATCATGATCGCTTGCGCGTCCAGCCATATCCGTAAAGTCTGCGTTTATATGAAGAATATCAATTTTAGTTTTTGATTCTAAGTTCTTAGTAACTAAAATATGATCTAAAACTTGTGAATTACCTTGATACAAATATGTGTAACGATCAGCAGTTTCTACTTTGTTAATCATATTTGTCATTAAGCTGCCCTCATGGATTTTTAATGATTGAGAGAATTGATAATCATTAAAGTCTCCTAAAGAAACAACATTTGCATCTGGATTTTTTGTTTTAATATCTTCTACAAAGTTATATACGATATTCGCAATTTTATGGCGTTGCGTTTCACTATCATATTTCGGAGGTTGAATAGATCCAAATAAAGGAGTATCTCCAGACTTCGAATTCCAGTGATTCGCTATTACAATAACACTTTCACCTTTAAAATCAAACTGTGCTGCTAATGGTTTGCGGCTGCTATTAAATGCACTATTTGTAGGGTCAATGCGTCCTGGATTAAGTGTTAACTTTCCATCTTGGTAACCTACAGCTGTAGTCGCATTTCCAGAAGAGATACCTTCTGTTAATTTCACACGTTCCGGATTATAAAGGAACCCGACACGGATATTAGCATTTGGCGCACCACCATCTTGATTGTTCACAGGGTCAATATTTACATACTTATATTGAGCTCCGCCTGCAGCTTTTATTGCCGCAATCAATCTTGCATAGCTTTGGTCTGCTTTTGAGTCTCCAGAATCTTCCCCATTATTATCTTGAACTTCCGTGACACCAACAATATCAGGACTTTGCATATCATTAGCGATTGCTCTTGCTAATTTACTAGCTTTATCATTGGAAGTAGATTTTGTATTATTTGAGAAGTTTTCTAAGTTATAAGATGCAATCGTTAATTTATCTTCTGATTTAGCAATTGTTGTCTTCTCAGGTTTTGCAGTTCCTTTTGTATGAGCAGCTTTCATTTCATCTAAAGAAACATAGATTTTAAAGTTTTGGAATGAATAGCCCACTACTCCAGTAATCGGACCATTAAACTTATCCCCCGTTGCAACTTCAAAATCACGACCAGGACCATTAGGTTCTAAACGGAATTGTATACGATTTGGATTTTGGTTACCCTCTTCATATAATACACCGCCATGAAGAGAATTCGTTGGCGCGTTTTCTAGAAGTGTAACAAGGTCTCCATGCTCTTGCGGTGCTACTGCTTTCACATTTCCAACTTCCACTCGCATTCCTTCAATGCTTTCCCAGAAATCAATTGCATCTACAGTCGGATTGAAAACAGTTAGATTATCACTATCAATTTTTGCTAATGCCATTTTTGTTTCATCGATGATGATTGGCGCTGGTAAAGTAACACCATTTTTTATAACTTCAACTTTTCCACCTTGATCATTTCTAACGTTGATTTGTGTGGTTTTCAAGTCAGTTTGGTTAGCATCAGAATATCCATCATATGCATATTCGCTCACTTTCCCAGTGACAGATACTAGATCACCTACTTTAATCGGCCATTTGTTTTTACCACTATAAAGTAAAATTGCTTCCGAGGTATTTGGATCATTATCCGCTAACTCATCTGGTGTTTGGATATGATAATAAGTTGAACCACTTAATTCAAATGAGTAAGTAACAACCCCTTGAATCCCTTCTACTGTTTTTCCATCGAATGAAGTAGCGTGTCCTGCTCCTTGTATATCGTGAATTTGAAGACTATCTGTAATCTTATATTCAAAAGACTTCACTTCAGAAGATCCTTCAGCAGTTATTACTACGGCTTTAATTGTTGTATCTTTTTTAATCTCGATAGGTGCAGTATATTTGGTGCTTTCTTTCGTTGGTTCAGTTCCATCTTCTGTGTAATAAATCTCTGCACCTACAGTTGTAGTGGACAGTGTAACTGTTGTACCACCGACAAATGTTCCACTACCTGGATTTGCTATAACCGGTTGCAAAATGGAACTATCAGAAACGATATCTTGCACTGACCGAGGGATGATTTGATAATCTGAATCAAACTGTTGAACAATACCAGTAATAGATTCATATGTGTTACCTACAATCAAACCTAAAGAACCATTTTCATCACGGACGATGAATTCAGTTACTCCATCAGTTGCTGTATAGTTTCCTGCATTTACTGATTTTAATGTAATATTTTTTGCTTGCACTAGAAGTGATTCATTGTTTTCAGATACCTCTGCACCTGTAACTATTTTTGGTGATGGCGCTCCTACATTTCCTGACTTATTCACAATAGTTGCTCCATCTAATTGAAGAAGTCCACGATAATCTGCTAATTTACCAGTGAGGACCACTTCATCCCCTACAGTTAAAGGCAGGCTAGTAGGGCGTACGGCAATACCACCTGTAGAATCTTGAATCGAAATAGTATTCTTTAAGTTTGCAGCTACTATTCCTTTAACAGTTACTGTTTGGCCAAGGGCTGTAGCACGTGCCTCTGCAATTGATACTGTCCCTTCTTCACTTAATACTGTATAACTAAACTCAGCAACCACACTGTTTTCAAGTCCCTCTTTTATAGCGATAGCTTTAATCGTCATATCTTTGTCAATGACGATCGGAGCTTCGTATTTAGTACTGGAAACTGTTGGTTCTGATTCATTAGTTGTATAGTAAATTGATGCTCCTTCTGTTTTCGTTGATAGAATAATTTCAGTGTTTTTTGGAACGCTTGAAGACGGTATAGACACTGTAACAGCTTCTACTTTGTTTTCTACTGGTGGTTCTCCGCCATCATCCACAAAAGAAATTGCAGTCGGTGATTTTAACCCTGCATGATTGCCAAAGTATTTTTCAAGAGAACCAGAAATCTGTACTTTCTTTCCTAGGTTTCCTGGCTTAGCTTTAAGTCCAAATTCTGCTCTATATGCAGCAGTCAACTGAACGTAAAGCATTTTTGATACATCTGTTTCGTTTGCAGAACTTGCTATAGCAAAGTTAACATCATCATTAGCGGTCGGCGTTACGGATGTTTCACTTCTAATATAGCCAACAATGTACCCTACTACCGAAACATTTTTCTTACCTGCTACATCAAATTGAGCAATTGCCTCATCTACTGTTAACTCTCCAGCGGCTATTGCTTGTTGAGAAGTAAACGGAGTAATTAAACTGATAATCAAAAGAAATATTAAACCAATATTTATGGTTTTCCTCTTATACTGTTTCATTATTTGGCTCCTATCATTTTCTATTTTTGATAATTACCTCAACTATTAAATTAAAGAATCATTTCACCATCAATCGTTATTCCGTCGAAGTTCACAATTTTCCCACCTAGTCCAGTAAAGTCTGCATCCCCTTCAACTGTTATATTAGAAAAAGAAATACTTCCACTTGGATTACCGGTAAGGATTAAGTCACCTTTGATTACTGCATTTTCAAGTTTAGCAACATTTGTCACGGATACGGTAACGTCGCCATTGTACACTTTTGGTGCTTCAGGTGTACCGGAGAAATCTTCTGGTGCAATATCTCCCCCTGGAAGTTCAGTCCCAGGTTCATTACTTGCAACGTCAACAATACGTCCCTCTACTTTTGGATCAACATTTACCAAGCTTGCAATATGGTCACGTAAATTTTCCCAGTCAGATAGCCCTAAATCTGTAACTCTTCCCTCTTCATATGCTTTTTTCAGCACATCGTAGCCATCTCCACCTTTTGCTGTAAAGGCATTGGTTGCAACTACATATTTTTCGTCATCTTTAATTTCTACATAGCTATCATTTGCCGCTTTATATTTAATAGAAACTACACGCTTTCCTACCGGCTTAGATGAATCGAATTCTACTTTTGCACCTGATACATGAAGAAAACCACCATTTTCTTTTGGAAATTCTTTGAAACTAGTTTCAAATGTTGCTTTTAGTTCTGCACCAGTAAGCTCCACTGTCGCTAATGTATTTCCAAATGGAAGTACTGTAATAACTTCACCTACTGTTATCGGACCTTGGTTAATCCCCGCTCTTATCCCTCCACCATTTTGGAATGCCATAACGACATCTTCGTTATACACTTTGGCTTTTTTTAGCATGCCATCTGTAATCAGATTTCCAAGTGGAGTTTCATTACTTCTTACACTTATATTACTTTCTGCGCTTGATCTAGGATTTTCTAACGCTTTTACAGCAGTTGCACCAGTAGGCTGTTCTTTCAACTCTTTAATTTTATCCGAGTATTTTTTCAACAATTGAGCTGCTTCTGCATCCTCTTGTTTAGCGTTGACACTTATTAACTCGCCTGCATGTTTTACTACTCTTCCATATTTATCAAACTCTACATCTAATGTCCCTAGAAATTCACTGTATTGATAAGCTTGCACGATAACGGTCGGATCTTTTGCTTTTCCATTTAGATCTTTATTTACTACTACCGGTTTTTCTAGTTTTGTATGACTATGACCTCCTACAATAACATCGATACCTGCAACTTTTGCAGCCAATTGCAAGTCATTGTCATAAGCTGGATTATCATCATATCCTAGGTGAGTCACCGCAATAACTTTGTTAACTCCTTGCTTTTGGAACTCATCAACCATTGTTTGAGCTGCTTTTACATAGTCTGTAAAAGTTACCTTTTCTGGGCTAGAGATATCTTTTGTCTCTGCAGTTGTTAATCCGAACAAACCTACTTTTTGACCGTTTACAACTTTAATAATGCCACTATAAATTTGACTATTTTTTGCATCACTTGATATCTTCACATTGAATAAGCCTTTTAAATCGTCATCCTGTGAAAAATCAACATTGGAGCTGACAATTGGGAAATTAGCTTTTTTTATAAACTCTGCTAAAGCTTTGTGACCTTCCGCTCCTGAACCAAGATCGAACTCGTGGTTTCCAAGTGTCATCACATCATATTTCATCAGATTCATAAACTCTAGATCAGCTTGTCCCTTAAATTCATTAAAATATAAAGTTCCTGAGAATACATCCCCTGCATCTATTAATAGGGCAGATGGTTTTGCTTTACGAACATCCTTGACTGCTGTAACTCGTTTTGCCACATTATCCAAGTTAGCGTGTGTATCGTTCGTATGCATTAATGATAAATTGAAGTTAGAGCCAGTATTACCGCCACCGCCTCCACTGTTCCCACCTCCGCTATTACCTCCACCATTGTTTCCGCCACCAGTAGTAGGTGGAGTAGTAGGTGGAGTAGTAGGTGTGATTATGACAACTCCTGCTTTTTTACTTACCGCTTCTATTTTTTCTAATAATTCTTTCATCATTGGAAGGTGCTCAGTTGGTGGCAACCTATAAAGTAAAGGTTTAATTGTCTCTAAAACTCTTATAGCTTCAGCAGATTTTCCCGCAGCTAACAATTTATCTGCTTCTTGTACTTTCATATAAACTGTCACAGGCACCATTAGCTGATCACGCTTAAGGTTCGCTGGGTCTTTATATTGTTTTAACAATAAATCCCTTGCAGCTTTACCTGTAAAACGATAAAGTATCGCTGTACGGCTTTTTAATTGAACGGATAGCTTGTGATATAAATTTTCTACTTTCGCCCAGTCTCTTTCAGCCTCTGCCTTCTTGATATCTGCCATAATCGGCGTTAGATATTTGTCTGCATAATTGTAAGCGTCAATATAAGGTATAATTCCTTTTGTAATACGTTCTTCATATAAAGCGTCTAAATCTTTTAACAAAGTATCTTTATTTTTTGCATCTGATTTCAAGATTGCTTTTCTAGCTTTTTGGTAATTTGCTTTTGCCAAATTCAATGCTGGGTACAAATCTAAACTTGTTGCGAGTTTTCCATTTTGTGAAGGCACTACATAAGCATAAGCCGCCTCCTTCATATCTATTCTCGCCTGGTCGACAATTTCTTGCAATGAACTATTAGCGAAACTAACACTTGTTGAAGTTAATAAGGATGTTGCAAGAACTGTTGCAATTACAGACTTTTTTACCGTATTCCTATTCATAATTTCCCTCCTAGTATTATTTCTGCTAGGCGTATTCTATTTAATAACTTCCAATTGTAGTTAATAAATAGAATAATCAAGCAACTACTCTATTATAATTAAAATAGAACTTTAATACAAACAGAATATTGTGAAATATTTGTAAAGTTAAATTAACAATACGTTTACATAAATTAAAAAAGCTATTCCACATAGACCCCCTAAGTGAAATAGCTTTTTTCTTTTATAAACATTCTGCTTCGGAACTAAAAATAACTACTAAAAACCCCATATCCAAAATAAACCGTAAGTAGCGATAATGCAGCAAACACTACATCTTCCACTGCTCCTCCAGTTTTCGTTGTAATCGGGAAACGCACCGTTACTTTAATCGGATACAATAATTTGATCCCGTTTTTCGTAGCCATATCCAAAATATAATGGCTCACCATTCCTACTAAGATTCCCGCTATGATAGATTCATTTGTTACGAATGAATTTAAAAGTATCCCAATAAGAAACAAAAACAATAAACTATGCGTAAAGGAACGGTGACCAAAAAGGGTGCTAATAATTTTAGAGAGTAAAGGCAATTTCCGCCCGATTTTACTACCTCCATGGCATATATCTGGTATCAAAGCACCAACAACCCCAGCGCCAACTAAAAGGACAGTTTCATAATTTGAAGTTTGGGCAAAAGCAAGACTTGCTGTAATTCCGCCAATGATGTGAGTCTTTCCTGTCATGCTTCTTTTTTCTCCTTTTATACATAAACTAAATTACTATTTTACACTATTTTTCCAACAGACTAAATAGGCTATCAGTAATCATTAATTTAGAAATTGCCACTCATGAAAATGTTTGGCGGCTATTTGAAATGGGTATCATATAAAAACAATACATTACATTTAGGGAGTGACGAAGATGAATAAAACTAGATGTGCCTTATTAATTGGAGGAATTGCTGCACTATCATATGCCTATTTCACTAAAATTGAAAATAGAGACCAAGCAATAACAACTTTGAAAAATACAAAAACAAAAATCAATTCTTATACGGATACAAAAAAACATAAGCCAACACAAATGACGAAAGCTGGTTTCTCAGATCCTAAAGACCCAGACGACAATCGTATGGTGGAAGAAGGAGCCATGACAAGTGTTCAGTATTACAATGAAAAAGTACAAGAGCCCGATTCTAAATCAGCAGCAAAAAATGCTTTTCCAAAATCTCAACAAAAAAAACTTCCTAAAAATGAAGAATCTTTACCAGAAGCTAATAACCAATCACCTGCAAAACAACAAAATACCAACCATAATGCAAAAGACTAAAAAAGCGGCTGAAGTTTCAGTCGCTTTTTTCTAGTCAGTTCTTCTTTTGTAATAACGCTAGCTTCGCTTTAGAAGGAGTTTCGTAACGAATTGCGGGGTTCTTTTGAACAAAACTACTTCCCCCTAAACCGTAAAGACCATTCTGTTGCCCTTTATAGCTGTATACACGGTACTCTTCTCCCTTTTTCAATGTTCGAATAGTAGATAAGGAGCTGTCGTTTTCAATTTTCATCAGATAAGTATCTTGAAGTATCGTCACTTTACCAATTTGACCAATTTTGAGCTCTGTTTTCCCCCACATTACTTTCGGGCTGTCTTTTGGGGCCTGTACAGGCATCAAATAATTTTGGAGAAATTGGTCAGCTAATACTTGATATCCAGCTTCATTTGGATGAATGTCCTTTGGATTTTCCAAGTAGGTAGTGCCATTTACATCAAATGCAGTTGCTATTTCTACAAAGTGTACATTTTCTCTTTTCGCGATTTCAGCCATTCTACTATTTACAAAACTAAAAGCGAGTTTCAACTGTTGTTTGACCCCATTATCCGCTATATGTGGTAACGGAAAATAATAACCAAATAAATAAATATCCGCTTCCGGATTGAGTGTTTTCACTTGTTGAATAGCAGCAGTCAGATTACTAGCTACTTTATTTAACAATACCGTCGCTGTCGCAAGGTCTGTATTAATACTTTCATCCTCTGGATTGTACATTTCATCTATAAAATCGTTAGCACCGCTAATAATTGTAACAAGCTCCGCCTCTTGTAAAGCTTGCTGCACCTCAGCACGATTTAATGTTTCCAACAAGCCAACGCTCGTTTCTCCCGTCATTGCAAAGTTTTTGTTAAAGGACGCTAACATATCTTTCTTAGCGAGCTCTTCACTAATAATATCTGTGAAGCCCCTGCCAACCTTAATCCCATACGGGGTATGACCGGCTGCTAGTGAATCACCTAATGCTACATAATCGACTTTCTTACTCTCTGCCTGTGCTGTAGGAGTCCACACACTAGAAAGAGCAAGTGCCCCGACTAACACAAACGATAAAATTTTCTTCACTATTAATACCTCCTTCACCCATTCTATAGTATGCATAAGTGCCTATATCAATGTTATTAGAATAGAACTACAACTGCTTTAATAATAGCTTTTCTCCTTCAGAGACACAACTTTATTATTGAAATAAATGTAGTGAGATATAGAAAGGAGATAAAGCAAAAAAATCCTTCCACAGTCTTTGTGTAACTGCGAAAGAATTTTTTAGTTTCTCCAATAGCTAGTTCTTATCCATCTCACTAGTCCCAGTGATTTCAATTCCATTCAGAGCCTGTGTAGCTAATCGATCCGCTTCCGCATTTGCCTTTCTTGGTACCAATTCGTATTCTGGCTGAATACCTAAGTCTTTCATGTTAGCTTCAATACGGTCGGCCCAACTAGATAGATCCTTTTCTATCACTGGCCATTCTTCACTCAAATGATTAATCACAACCTGTGAATCTCCAATGAAGCGTACTGATAAATGATGAACCCCTAGAATTTCCAGCTCTTGCAGGCTTAGATAAAACGCTGCATATTCAGCCTCATTATTGGATACAAGCTCGGTAGCAAACGAGTTTCTCCTCAATCGGTACGACTTTCCACTTTGCTCATAATAAATAACACACCCCAAACCAGAGCTGCTAGTCGCTCGATCGAAACCGCCGTCAAAATAAACGGTCACATTATGTGGTTCCGTTTCGATTCCTTTCAAATAGCCTTTCAGCTCTTTTATCGTCCAGGAACTATCAAAACGATCAATGAAAATCACATTCTTCGCACGACCTATTTTCTCCAAATCCTCTGCCACAAGTAGGGCTTGAGTTGCCGGCATCTCTTCCGAGCGGAAGGTAGTTTCCACACCTTTAGGAGTCCTATAAATACATTCAATTAAAACAATCATCACCAATCCTCCAAACTATTAAATCCACATAACTATAGATTACCCAATACAGTACATTTTTACATATGGAAAGAAAAAAGCGTAATCCTAATTGGACTACGCTTTTTTCTTTCCCCTTAATGGGGATACACTCGGAAAATTCGCTATTGTTGCTTTGTTAAACCGTTACTGACAATATTAACTTAACTTTCATCTCGTCAGTGCAGTTCACTTTGTCTGAAAAACCATCAGACGTCAAGGTGCACTTCCACAAAAAACTTTTCTTTCACTTGCTAATCATACTCTTTGGATCAGAACCTAAATATATCGGTTCCCGACGAGAGTGCCTTTCGCCAGTAAAGCAAATTTTCCGCCAAGGCTGTGCAAATCATCCTTTGGAGTCTCTTGTAAACGCATCGTTTACCAGTCCCTTCCTACGGTAGTTCCGCCTTGTACTATTTATATACCCCGCCTCATAGTAGTTAAACATCTTTTTTTAAAAAAGTTCTATACACGCTATAAATTAATATCTTCAGATGTACCACAAAAGAAAAGCGTAATCCTAATTGGACTACGCTTACTTCTTTCCCCTAAATGGGGATACACTCGGAAAATTCGCTAATGTTGCTCTGTTAAATCGTTACTGACAATGTTAACTTTCATCTCGTCAGTGCAGTTCACTTCGTCTGAAAATTTATCAGACATCAAGGTGCACTTCCACAAAAAACTTTCTTTCACTTGTCGATCATACTCTTTGGATCAGAACCTAAATATATCGGTTCCCGACGAGAGTGCCTTTCGCCAGTAAAGCAAATTTTCCGCCAAGGCTGTGCAAATCATCCTTTGGAGTCTCTTGTAAACACATCGTTTACCAGTCCCTTCCTACGGTAGTTCCGCCTTGTATTATTTAAATACCCCGCTAAAACTCAATTAAACATCTTTTTTAAAATATTTAAATATATACAGGGACAAAGTTCGACATATATTGCACGTTCAAGAAGGAAAATATCCATTTATGCATATTCTAGAGATTTTTCTTATCAAATTTAGTATATTTGAAATGCAAAAGATATTTTATACAGAAATTATTAAGTATTTTGTACCTCTTGTAAACACTCATTTATTCTTATTGCAATTATTAGGGAGGACAATATCTTAATTTTGTTTGGAGAAACCATTTATCCTTTAAGCAAAAAGAGTATTAATAATCGTAATCATATGAGAACTTCTTAATCTAGGTATTGTTGTTTATTTTGTTTTATGGCACTTATATAAAAAGGAAGTTCTAGAAATTCAAAGAAAAACAATGCTTGATTATATACTTCTTTGATTTCTATAAAGGAAGTTCCTTTTTTCTCTAAGCATTGTGCCTTATAGTATAAGAACTTTCCTACTAGAAAGACATAAGATGTTTCTTTCGATTTCTGTATGCCTTGATTGGCAGTTTCTAGTGCGGCATCGAAGTCCTGAAGATCATAAAGTACTTTACATTTGTTAAATAAAACGGTAATAAGTGTTTCATAAACTTTATGGTCTGTATAGTTTTTATGCATATGCTCTTTTAGGATTTTATTATAATAATACAAACTTTTTTTTCCTTCTCCGGTTTCAGAATAGACATTGGCAATCGTATTGTAAATTTTAATATGTAAAAAACGGAATTGAATAGTTGTTTGGTTTGAAAAGTTTAAAATGTTCTTGAGTTCTAATATGCATTCTTCAGGACCGATAATTTTTAATTTGTAACGAGCAGTATGTAAAATGTGCTCCAAGTATAAATTCAACCAAATATTATCAGAAACTGTTTTGTTCTGCTTTATTATCGAAATAACTTTTTTATAATTATGCTCTTTTAAGTGATATTCAATTTCTTTTATTAGTTGTTCACTTTCTAAGACATTTTTATGAAATAACATTTCGATAAAATATTCAACTGGCACTTGTAGCTTTAACGCGATTTTTAATAAAGTATCTATTGCCGGATACACTTCTCCTGCTTCAATTCGACTAATTGTCGACTGTGTACAAATATTATTTGCAAGCTCCTTTTGGGACATGCCTAATTCAGCTCTAAGTTTACTAATCTCTAAGCCTAAGTATTTCATTTCCAAAAATATCACCTCATAATATCAAAAAGGACGGTAAATATATGAAAAAACTAACTATTATTTTATTAATCGTATTAGCAGTAGCACTATATCCAAACGCAAGCAACGAAAGCGCGAAATTTATTGATAAACCTATCACTACTTTAGATTTGCCTCATACTTATTAAATTTGTTAAATCCAATAAAGTTATTATTCTTAATTTTATTGGATTTTTCAAAAAATACAATGTAAATAATTTACAACACTCTCTCCTAATACCCATCTAAACATGCATCTCAATCTGGAGAGTGCTCTAAAACTAAAATATACAAGGAGAACGACTATGCAACTAAAAGCAAATAGTGTTGAATATTACCCTTTACACGTAGAAAGTAGCTCAGACAATGTAAGTGATCATTTAAAAATACTAGTTCTGAATTAAATAATATAGTTAAGCCTGGGCAACAACTATTTGCATTATCAGCGAATGATGAGAAAGAATCACATTCACTGGAGTTGGACCTTGGATATGCTATAGAGCGAAACCAATTGGAGTTGTATTATCAGCCTAAAGTTTTTGCAAAGACCAAGCAAATAATTGGGGCAGAAGCGCTGATCAGATGGAATCATCCGGTCCACGGCATGATATCCCCAGCCGAATTCATACCTTTGGCAGAACAAACAGGATTAATAAAAGAAATTGGAAAATGGGTTACAAGAACAGCTTGTATTCAGAATAAAATATGGCAAAATGCCAAGCTACCGATGATTCCAATTTCTATTAATTTATCTGCTACCCACTTTTTAGAAAAAGATTTAATCAGCAACATAGTGCAAACATTGAAAGAAACTAGTTTAGAACCTAAATACTTAGAAATTGAAATAACCGAAACATCCCTATTGGAAGAGGAAGAGATTGTTTTCTCGATTTTAGAAGAACTAAGAAATTTAGGTATCAAAATTTCTTTAGACGATTTTGGGACAGGTTACTCTTCCCTTTCCTATCTTAATCGTTTCAAAGGAAAACTAGATATCCTTAAAATTGACCGTTCTTTTATTCGTGATTTAAGTAGTTCACATGAAGAAGATTCCAATTTTATTGTGAATATGATTATCCAACTGTCGCACCAACTAAAGATGGAAGTAATCGCTGAAGGTGTTGAAACGAATGAACAGCTGCAAGTATTACAAAAATACAATTGCAATATTATTCAAGGCTACTTGTTCTCTAAACCAATAACTGCATCCAAATTTGCCGACTTACTAAAAACGTCCCTATGTGAGAAACAAGACTAAATTGTTTCTTACATAAGGACATTTTTTAATAAGAACAGTTTTGCTTGACTCGTACGCTTAGATCAAAAGAAGAAAACTATTTGGCCATATCTAGTGCGTTAAGCAGTTCCGCAATTTGATCATTCTGCTGATCTAAAAATTGTTTAAAGTCTTCTGAGTTTTTATAGTCACTTTCCCAACCAGCACTTGTCATTGCTGTTTTCCATTCTTCTGTTTCTACCATTTGTTGAATCTTCTCATTCCAGTAGCTAAGCGCATCCTCACTCATTTCTTTTGGCCCAAAGATTCCTCGCCAAATCATAAATTCCGCATCGATTCCTAGTTCATTCATAGTTGGGACATCTTTTAGTTCTCCTCCCATCCGCTCTGGAGAAGCGACCGCAAGCACTTTTACTTCACCAGCTTTTACATACTGAGTTACAGATGAAGCATCTGTTGCAAGTACATCCGCATTACCACCTAGTAAAGCAGTCATGGCTTCGCTGGTGCCATCATACGAGACGTATTTGATTGATTTATGATCTATTCCCGTCTTATATGCAGGTAAAATGGAAACTAAATGATACATCGAGCCGGGGCCTGATCCTCCAGCAAATGAAAGAGAGGTAGGATCCTTTTTTAAATCAACTAATAACGATTGGAGATCATTATACTTTGAATCTGCTCTAACAACAATGGAGCCATAATCTTTCGTTAATTGGGCAAGAGGTGTCGTATCATTATGTCCAAATGGGCTATTCCCTTCTTTTTCAATGATTGATCAAAACTGGAGGTGAACCTGTGAATAATTTGTAATCATTTTTAGCATCTTGCGTAACATAGCTAGCAAGAAACACAGTTCCGCCACCGCCCGGGTTATTTTCGACCATCATACTTCCATCCACAAGCTTGGCATCTGTCATCACTTTCGTAAATGTACGAGCTGTTCTATCCCAGCCTCCCCCTGGTCCAGAAGGTGCTACGACAACAATTGCTTTATCTGGGTACGTATTTTTATTAGCTCCACTAGCGGTATTACTTCCTGCTCCGCTACAGCCAGCTAACCCTAACGCCATAACCGTTCCTAGTAGAATACCTTTCCATTTTGCCGTTTTCATAATTACTACTTCACCCCTTCAGATAGTATGAATCTCCCTCTTTATAACAAACCTTGAAAGCGTATACATTCTTATTTAAACGAATACTCCCCGACACTATAATCAGGGAGAATTCTATTCATATAAAATTAGTTCACCAGCTCCGCATTTTTACCTAGGATATACTGTGCAGCAGATGTACCGGCTAATTTTCCATAAACGGCACCGGACATCAGACCAGATCCGCCTGGATAGTTTTCGTAAAAGATTCCACCAATCATTTCACCGGCCGCAAACAATCCTTTAATCGGTAGTTCTTCTTTATTTAACACTTCTCCCGAGGTATTTACATGTAATCCACCAAACGAGAAGGTGATACCACATGTTACAGGAAAAGCGTAGAATGGCGATTTCTCATTTCGGAGTGCCCAGTTCGTTTTTGGTGGAGTAATTCCTTTCGTTCCTTTTCCATCTTTCTCTGCCGGCTTGTAATCGCCTTCCTGCACTGCTTTGTTATACTCTTCAATCGTTTTTAGAAATTGTTTTTGAGCTACTGGCAATAAATTTGCAAGTTCTTCTAGCGTATCGGCTTGATAGAAAGTTGCTTCTTCCAAGTCATATTCTTTCCGCAGCATCGGGCGAACTTGAGCATCATAGATTTGGTAAGCTACATGACCGGGTTGTTTTAATACTTCGCGACCATATTTGGCATACGTATAATTTCGTAAATCTGCTCCTTCATCTACAAAACGTTTTCCTTCATTATTCAGCATAATGCTGTAAGGATACGAATGCTTTTTAAAAATATCACCCGGTTTTGTAAAGTCTCCCACAATCGGTGCGTTAGAATCTGTTCCAATCGAATGGCAGCCGGACCATTCTCCAAATTTTTGAGCTCCAACTTCTAAAGCCATGAAAATACCATCACCTGTATTAAATTCAGTTCCACGGACAATGGCAGCTTCCCATTCTTCACCGATATGTTCGCTTCTCAATTTCTTATTTGCCTCGAAACTACCGCAAGCTAAAATGACACCGACTGTATTTACTGTAATTGTCTCATTATCTTTTTCAACAACAATCCCCGTAATTTGATCGTTCTCTTGTACTAGTTTCACTGCGCGTGATCCATACCAAATGTCGATTCCAAGCTCTTTCACTCTTGTGAAAAGCTGCTTCATTAGTCCAACGCCTTTGTCTTCTGTTTTAATAGGCAGACCGCCCCAAAAGTGGCGTTTACCATCTTGTATAAAGGATTGATTTTCATAGTTCAACTCAAATTTGATTCCTTGATCTCGCATCCATGCAATCGTTTCATAAGATTTAGAAACTAACTGTTTCGCAAGTCCAGGATTACTTTTTCCACCTGTAACGCGCATCAAATCATCATAATAATCACTTTCACCGTATTCGGGCATCATGATTAAATCTGCTTCTTCATCTGTCAGTTCTGGTATAATTTTTCGAATAGCTTCTAAATTATTATAAGCAACACGAATTGCCCCATCTGTAAAAAAGGAGTTCCCTCCACGTTTTTCCTCAGGTCCCCTTTCCAAGACAAGAACATTCGCTCCACCCTCTTTTGCTGCAATCGCCGAACATAAAGCTGCATTCCCTGCTCCAACTACCACTACATCATAACTTTGTGTATGTGACATTTCGACCCCTCCTTCATAACTCTTAACGTTATAGTAGAGTAAAATGAGAGATAAATATAATATCGTTTTTTATTTTCATCCATAAAAAAATTTTATTAATAAGTTATCAAGTGATATGATGAAATTAATTGATTGAATATTCGGCATTAGTGAGGAGGATACCTTTTGGATGAAAAAGATTGGCATATAATAACGACACTTTATGAAGAGAAAAATATAACAAAAGCAGCTGGGCGGCTTTATATTTCACAGCCAGCATTAACCTATCGAATACAGCAGATGGAAAAAGAGTTTGATTCAAAGATCGTTTCGAGAGGAAAAAAAGGAGTCGAGTTTACGGTAAAAGGGGAATTTCTTGTCCAATACGCTCAGGACATGATTGATCAATTACGCAAAACAAAAGAACAGATTTTAAACATGGATAACACCGTAAAAGGTACGCTAAGATTGGCTGTGTCAGGTCTATTTGCTCGTTATGAGCTACCTTCTTTATTGAAAGAATTTTTGTCCATATACCCTGAAGTTGAGGTAAATTTAAAAACAGGTTGGAGCTCCGACATTCATCAAATGCTTCAAAAAGAAGAATCGCATCTTGGAATTGTGAGAGGAGATTATAGCTGGAAGGAAAATAAAATCTTATTACGGGAAGAAAAGATATGCATCGCTTCTAGTAAAAAAATAGCATTCGACGAACTTCCATACCTACCAAGAGTGAATTACCAAACGGACCACTCGTTAAAAAATACAATTGAAAACTGGTGGCAAGAAACGTATTCGGTCCCTCCAATGATATCGATGGAAGTAGACCGGCTTGATACATGCAAGGAACTTGTTCTAAATGGTCTAGGATACGCAATTCTACCAGAGATTTGTATTAAGAATGATGAGGATTTGTATATTGCACCTATTCTTTTACAAGAAAATAAGTATTTACTTAGAAATACGTGGATATTTTATCGAGATGCTGCGCTAGAGTTAGCTCAAGTTAAAGCTTTTATTGATTTTTTGAATGATTAATGTTTCTTACTAAATCAAAAAACGCCCCCATCTATTAGACAAGCTAACAAATGAGGGCTGTTTCTGATTCAACTAAATATTTTTATAAACACCAGTCATGAATAAAGCTTGTTTTAATGAACTGAATGTAGGTATACTGCTAAAATCGAGTCCTAACTGGATGGAAGTTTGGGCTATTTCTGGACGAATCCCAGACATAAAAGTTTGTATGCCGAGTAAGTTAAGGATATCCATCAATTGAAACATTTCATTGGCTACCATCGTGTCCATTATCGGGACAGCAGAAATATCAATAAAAAGCTGTTCGATTCCAAGAGCAGAACACTTTTGTGGCACTTCTTGTAGTAATGCTTTTGCTCGGCTCGTATCAATATCACCTACAATCGGTAACACAGCTACCCTTTCTAAAATTGGAATAACCGGAGTACCCAATTCATTTATCAATGTTTGTTGGGCAGTCAAACGATTATTCGACAACTTATAGTATTTTTCTGAAAACAGATAGATAAGGTGATCAAAAGAGGTATTATATATTACACTCCATTTTATAATATCTGTTTTGGTCACTACCTCATCATGTTCTTTTGCAAAAAGATCAATATACCCCCATATAGTTTCACGAGTTTTGTTCAATGCCTCAATGACTTCATGTATAGGTGTATTATTTTCAATTCTACTTTTTGCCACTGTCTCGGCCCATAACAATTGTTGTTCTTCTAAAGAACCCTTTTCCTCTAAAAATGCAGAGACAACAGTTTTGATCGTCAAAGCATGTTGTTCTAGTAGTATGTCATCTATTTGTGGATTCGAATTGTTGGAGTAAAAGGCCCCAGTAAAATTGTCTTTCTCAGCGAACCATCGTTCTGTAATATTTCTAGAATTGTTAATTAGGTATTCATAAAGTTGTTCATTAATTGATTTCAATTTACTTCCTTCTTTCTTAATTAACACATTGCTTCTTTAAGTATAAATGTTTCGAAGGAAAAATGGTAGTTTGCTGACAAAGCGGGAGTTTCGATAGTTTATATTCTCTCCTTTCTATTCAAAGTTCCTCGCAAATATATAAAAGCCCATTTGTCTGTAAATGGGCTTTTAATTATATAGAGTTTTTTTCTAACTTAGCGGATAGCTAAAATGATCTTGGTAAACCTAATACATGCTGTCCAACAAAACTAACAACTAAATTGTTGGAAATTGGTGCTATTTTGAATAACCGTGCCTCTCTAAATTTCCTTTCAATATGATACTCTGCGGCAAATCCATATCCGCCATAAGTATCCATAGCAGCATTTGCAGCTTCCCATGCCGCTTCAGAAGCCAAGTATTTGGACATGTTCGCCTCTGCTCCGCCTTTTTCATTGGCGTCAAACAGAGCTGCAGCTTTATCCCTCATAAGCTTTGCTGCTTCAATATTCATATAAGCTTTCGATATCGGAAATTGAATTCCTTGATTTTGACCGATTGGGCGACTAAAAACGACTCGCTCATTTGCATATTGAACCGCTTTATCTACAAAGTAATAACCATCACCAATACTTTCGGATGCTACTAAAATTCGCTCAGCATTCATACCGCTAAGTACATAGCGAAACCCTTTACCTTCTTCTCCAATCAAGTTTTCTGCGGGAATCTCTACATTTTCGAAAAACACTTCAGTCGTGGCGTGGTTAACCATCGTCTCGATTGGGCGAATCGTAATTTTGTCCTTTTGATCATTCATATCCAGAATAAATAAGCTTAATCCATCTGTCTTCTTGGCGACTTGTTCTTTCGGAGTTGTTCTTGCTAACAAAAGCATTAAATCTGAATACTTAGTGCGAGAAATCCAGATTTTCTGTCCGTTCACTATATACTTGTCTCCTTGACGGACAGCAGTTGTGATTATATTAGTCGTATCACTGCCAGCAGTTGGTTCCGTTACTCCAAATGCTTGCAGTCGCAATTCACCTGTTGCAATTTTCGGTAGATAACGTTGTTTCTGCTCTTCGCTCCCATGATTCAGCAATGCACCCATTGTATACATTTGAGCATGACCTGCTGCTCCATTCCCACCCGAACGATTAATTTCTTCTAAAATAACGCTAGCTTCAGCTATACCAAGTCCGGCACCTCCGTATTCTTCGGGTATCAGCACGGAAAGCCATCCTTCCTCCGTCAGTGCTTTAATAAATTCTTCTGGATATTCTTTTTTTTCATCGAGTTTTTTCCAATAACCTTCCGGGAACTTTCCACATAATGTGCGGATACTTTTTCTAATTAGCTCGATTTCCTCACGTGAACTTTTTGCAGTTACCAAATGAACCATTCCTCCTTACAATTTATGAATCATAACAGAATTTTAAAGATGACGACTCGCTTAATTTCCTCATGAAGAGATAGGGACTGGATACTTTTTATCATATGGGCCAGCTTTGAATACATAGCTGGGAGTTTGATGTCCCACTATTTCTTCTAATAGAAGGGAAGCTTTCAATAATTCTTCCAAATCTATATTCGTCTGTATATTCATGCTATGAAGCATATGAACAACGTCTTCCGTACAAACATTACCAGTAGCTCCTGGTGCAAACGGACAACCACCCAACCCTCCAAGTGCTGTATCAAAATGAATAACACCTGCATTCATACCTGCTAGTATATTGGAAAGACCCATACCTCTTGTATTATGAAAATGAAGTCGAAGTTTCTGTTTTGGAAACTCGGAACGTACTAATGAAACCAACTGAAAAACCCCTTTTGGATTCGCCATTCCTGTCGTATCGGCTAATGTCAGCGTGTTAATAATTAATTCAGTAACTTGTTGCACGATTGAAAGAACATGATCTGTGGGCATTTCGCCTTCAAAAGGACAGCCAAAGCTTGTAGCCAGTGACACATCCAGGGAAATTTTATTTTCAATACAAAAATTATTAATTTCTTGTAACTCTTCTAAGGATTCTAAAGTTGTTTTTTGCACATTTTGTAGATTATGAGTTTCACTCACCGAAAAGACGTAGTTTATATTGCTGACGCCCAGGTGAGTCGCTCTTTCCGCTCCCTTTAAATTAGGAACTAAAGCAATCAAATTAGCAGTACCAGCTGCTTGCTGTATTTTCGAATACAATTCCCCGCTATTAGCCATTTGCGGGACTCTTACAGGATGAACAAATGATCCAAATTCAAATGATTGGACCCCAGCCCTTGTCAACCGTTTAAATAAAAGTTCTTTTTCCTCCACATTGACTAATTTTTTTTCCAGTTGAAGTCCATCGCGTAAAACTACTTCATTGATATATACTTTTTCCGGAAAATTCATACAGAATTCTTTCCTCCTTAATTTCATTTCCACTCGATAATAAAAAGTGGAGGATTACTTTTCAATCAGTTGTTGTTGGAAACCAAATTCTTTTAATATCGCTTCTGTATGTTCACCAGCTTCGGGCACCGGATTCATTACAATATCAAATTCTTTCGATGTAACAGGGGGAATAAGTGCTTTTACTACCCCACCTGGAGAATGTACCTCTTTCCAACGTTCTCTGTATTTTAGTTGAGGATGGTTAATTACTTCTTTTAATGTATTTAACTGGGCATTGGCAATATTAGACTCTTCCAGCTTAGCGATTATTTCTTTAGCACTTGAACTTTTGAATGTATCTTCAATTATTTCCTTTAATGGTATTTTATGTTGCACACGACTGCTGTTTTTATCAAAGCGAGAATCATTAATTAAAGATGGATTCTTTAATAATTTTCACAAAACTGTTTCCATTCTCTTTCATTTTGGATGGCCAAAAATACTTGTTCCTCATCCTTTACCTTAAATGGACCATAAGGATAAATTGCTGCGTGGCTTGCGCCAGTTCTTTTTGGATCAGAGCCTCCATATTCAGAGTAAAGAAGCGGATATCCCATCCATTCACTTAACGCTTCTAGCATGGATATTTCAATCACAGCTCCTTTATTTGTTTCTTTTCTAGCAAACAGTGCAGTTAAAATACCTGTATAAGCATACATTCCTGCCGCGATATCTGCTATAGAAATCCCAGCCCTTGAAGGAGTTTCCTCTGTTCCTGTGATAGACATCAATCCAGCCTCGCATTGTATAAGTAAATCGTATGCTTTTTTATCTTTGTATGGACCATCCGTCCCATATCCAGAAATACTACAAATGATGAGCTGAGGATATTTCTTCTTTAATTCCTCAGGACTGAAACCAAGTCGATTTATCGCCCCAGGAGCCAAGTTTTGTATAAATACGTCTGCTTCGGAAAGAATCTTATCCAAAACTTTTTTTCCTTCCGAGTCCTTTAAATCAAGTGTTAACGACTCTTTAGAACGATTTAACCAAACAAATATACTAGACATTCCGTGGACCGTTTCATCATATTTTCTAGCAAAATCCCCCCCAGGTCTTTCGACTTTAATGACACGTGCTCCTAAATCTGCTAATTGTCTAGTCGTATAAGGTGCTGCTACTGCTTGTTCTAATGAAACAACGCTAATCCCTTTTAGCGGTAACATCGAACTCCCCCTTAATATTTTTTATGGAATAGGTTGGAGATGCGAATCACCTAAACACCTTGCCAAACTGGCTCTCTTTTTTCATTAAAAGCCATTATCCCTTCTTCTCGGTCTTGCGAATTAGCACATTTATAATATTCTTCTAATTCGATTGATAATGCCTTTTCAATATCTGTTTGAATCCCTTTATCTATTGATTGTTTAAGTGCTTTTAATGAAAGAGGGGCATTTTTTGCGATCCCTTTCACAGCTTTCAACGTTTCCTCGAGTAAACTCTCACTTGGAAATACCCCATTAGCCAGACCAAATTCTCGTGATTCGGTTGAAGTCATATGTTTCCCTGAATATAAAAATTCCTTCGCCACCTTTATAGGGATAGCTCTTGGCAAAAGCTGTGTCCCACCTGCCCCTGGAATAATTCCAATCTTTACTTCAGGCAATCCCATCTTAGCATGCTCTGCAACATAACAAAGATCACAGCTAAGAGCCATCTCCAACCCACCGCCTAGCGCAAACCCATTCACAGCTGCAACAGTCGGAAACGAAAAATTCCTGATTGCTTCATATGCTTCTTCAAAAATATCATGCTGAAGCTTCCAATCCTTTTGAGACATTCCCTTCCTTTCTTTTAAATCTCCTCCTACACAAAAACTCTTTTCACCAGACCCTGTTAAAATTAAAACTCGTAGATCTGTTAGCGTCTCTAAATATTGAAAGCACTCTATTAACTCTTTTCCCATTTGAGTATTCAATGCATTCATCGTTTCAGGTCGATTAAGTTGTAAAATATAAATATTGTCCTTTTTATGATCATCGATAAGCTTTATCGTGTCCCAGTTTTTCATAAATTTCCCTCCGATTTTTAAATATTATCCTTTAACCTAATATGAAAAGTGCAATCTCTGGGAATATCCATACTAAAGCTAATACTAAAATGATAATTAAACCAAACGGCAACACGCTTTTTATAATGGTTCCCATCGATTCTTTCGGCACTAATGTTTTAATTGCAAACAAATTCATCCCTACTGGTGGTGTAATTACTGCAAGTTCCATATTAATCACCATGATGATTCCAAACCAAATTGGATCAAATCCTAGACTCATTGCAATCGGGAAGAAGATTGGTGTAGTGATTAAAAGTATGGAAACAACTTCCAAGAAAAAGCCCATAATGAGCCAAATAATACTCATGATTAATATAACTATCCAAGGGGCAACAGAAAGTTCAGAGATAAAATTAGAGAGATATTGTGGCATTCCTAGAAGAGTTAGTGCAGATCCAAAAACCACTGCACCAACTACAACAGTAAGCAACATCGCACTTGTCTTTACTGATTCAATAAAGACGGTAGGAATCAACCGAGTAGGTAACGTCCGATGTATAATTGACGAAACAATGAATGCGTAAATTACTCCAACTGCTGCTGCTTCCGTAGGGGTGAATATACCTGCATATATTCCGCCCAATATAAATACAGGCAATAAGAGATCAGGAATTGCTTTAATAAAAATATTTTTGTTTTCTTTTTCAGGAATAGTGCTTTTTTCTAATTCCTGGGTCGAAAGCTTAAGACTAGGAGCTTTAATAACAGTATATATAGATAGTAAAATGGCTATCATCAATCCTGGAATAATCCCTGCCATGAACAAATGACCAGGGGAAGATCCACTTAAAGATGCATACAAGATTAAAGGAATACTTGGAGGAATAAGGATACCTAGAGACCCGCCCAGCGCTGAAAGTCCATAAGTTAGGTTTTTTGTATAATTTTGTTTCAACATTTCAGGAATAGCAATCCGGCCAATTGTTAACACGGATGTCATACTGGAACCGACAATGGCAGCAAAAAGAGTGTAAGCCGCAACACTTGCCACTCCGGCTCCTCCTCTTACTCTTCTAAGTAAATGATGAGCTACCGCAAAAATTCGTTCCCCACTTTTGCCGTGATACATTAGATTTCCCATAATGATGTACAAGGGAATCGCCACAAAAACAAATTCAGATAAAGTATTTTTCAATGTGATTGGTACCTGTATCAAATATTGTGTATCAGCAGAAAATAGGATTGTAATTACACCCGACAAACCAAGTGCGAAACCAATCGGAACACCTAAAAATAATGCGATAAAAAGGACTGCTAATAGAATCAATATGGCGCTCGTACTAATCAATTAATTTCGCCTCCTTTACTGTTGCATCGTTTGGTTCAGTAACAATCTTCAATACATTACCTATTCCAGCCAATATTAGAAGTCCACCACCTATACAAATAAAAGAATAAGGAATCCACAAAGGAACAGAAAGTAACGTTGGGGAAACTGATCCTCGCTCGAAGGAACTAGCTGTGATATTCCATCCGTATATGAGTAATATAGCTGCATACGGTATTACTAATAACACATTTATTATTCGTAATACTTTATTCGCCTTACCTTTTAATTTATCGAGAAAGAAAGTTACCTTAAGATGTTCGTCCTCAATAAGTAAATATCCCATGGAAAAGAAAACGATAAATTGTAAAATATACGATGATATTTCATTTGTCCAGATGGTTGGAGATCTAAATCCATATCTTGAAACTACTTCATAAAAAACAATAATAGCAAGCAATGCTATTAAAATAGCTAATAAGTAAACAATCGTTTTTTGTACGTATTCGATGCCTTTCAATACACCTCTCATGACGAATCACCGACTCTCTTCAGATTTATCAAAGGACATAAGGCACCCAAGATTATGATGATTCCTATGTCCTTGAGATTCAGATTATTGTTCGTTTGCTTTCTCTACTAATCCCAATAAATGCTCGCCTATTTCACCTGAAGATTCGACATAGGCCTTATAACGATTAGAAGCTGCTTCTTTCCATAATTCCATTTCGCTCTCAGTAGGTGTATATAGTTCTATCCCATGTTCTGACAATTGTTTTTTATAGATTAAATCTTTTTCCTTTGCTTCTTTTCTTGACTGCTCTTGGGCAATTTCAGAAGCCTCTTCTATTGCTTGTTGAACATCTTCTGGTAACGATTCCCACCAAGTAAGATTTGTAGCTCCTTGAAAGGAAAGACTCAATAAGGTCATATCTGTCCCATATTTAGTTACTTCATATAAGCTCCGATCAATTACCGAGGAAGGTCCTGTAGTATAGCCATCTATCGCTCCATGCTCAAGCGCTTGATATATTTCCTGTGAACTCATACTGACTGGTGAAGCTCCTAGTTCTTCCAACATTAAGGATGCACCTTGACCAAAGCCTCTCATAATCTGTCCTGAAACATCCTTTGGTACTTTGATTGGTTTACTTCCATAGAGTTCCACTGTCCCATAAGAAGGCCATCCAATCAATTTCATCCCCAGCTTCTCAAATTGAGTATTAAATATGTCACCAAACTCTCCATCCTCAGCTGCCCACATGGACTCCCATGAATTAAACAGTAATGGTAAATCCGTAACTTGTAACGGTTTTGCCTCTCCTCCAGCTAGGAAACCTGTTGTAATCTGTCCTATTTGAACACCTCCCGTTGCAAGAGCATCTGGCAATTGTGTGTCGTTGTAAAGCTGTCCATTCGAGAATGTACTCGGAATTAAGTGAATGGAAGTATCTTTTGTTTTCTTATCAATTTCTTCCGCCAGCACTTCGAAATAAACACCAGTCGCATGCTCTTTCGGCAAGTTATAAGCAATTTTGATTGTTTGTGTTTTTTGATTTTTGTTATCTCCTGCTTTAGCGACAGAATCATTATCCTTACTGCAGCCAGCTAAAATCATTAATAAAATTAAACATAAGAATACAAGCTTCTTCATAAACGTTTTACCTCCTCATTTGTGGTAACGCTTTCATTTATTTCCATAGATAATTTACACAACGTGCTCTTCCTTACTTTCATTCATAAAACCTTTAATGTTTTCAATCCACTCTCTGACGGAATGTAATTTTTCCATTTCTAGCCCTTGTTGAAAAAGATGTTCCATTTTACTTTTTTGTTTACTATCTACCTCATCTCCATAAGCAAAAGTTAGGCAGTCAAACCATTTAGCTTCATATTCTTCTAAATTCATAGGCTTTCCTTTTGAACCAGGTGCATGCTTAACTTCTTTTTCTATCACTTCGCCTTCTTTTGTTTTTACAGACACATACACTGGTAACTTTTCGATTTCCTCGGAATCTGTGATTTCCCCTTCATATTCTGATAGCTGGACGATACCAAATAGTTTTTGAATTTTGTCTCTTTGCACCATGGAATCTGTAAATGAGTTCAATTGAATTTCTCCATCTTCCAAAGCAGCTAAACAAGTATATTCAGCACTAAATTTTCCTTGTAAACCGGTTATTGGCTGATGATGAATAAGTGCAGTTAGTCCATTTGGCGGAACCGATACATTTATCTCAACTACATCACTAAGCGTTAAATTATTTTCCTTTCTTATTTCCAACATCCCATCAATAAAACGGTGGGTCAAATAACAACAAGGGAATTTTTTTACACTTAATCCATTAACCTCGTAGTCATGTTGCCCACCAAATGTTGTGCCTTGTATGTTTTTGGATAAATGTACAAATGAATCACTACCTGTATATGCTTGAAAAAAACCTCTTTCCTCAAAAATTTCTTTATTAGCGGTTAATCCTTCTTCAGCCAATAAAACAGCCTGTATTGCATGTTGAGCAGCTAAACCTACGTGGAGAGGCTTGGTCATCGTTCCAAAATTCTTTTGAAGTCCGCCTGCCATCGATGCGGAAATGGCAATGGCATTTTGCAATGTTTCTTTATTGAATCCCATTAGAAGTCCGGAAGCTGCTGTTGCTCCAATCGTTCCAAGTGTACTTGTAGAGTGCCATCCAAGATCATAATGTTTGAATCCCATCACTTTACCTAGCGTTATCATGACTTCTGTTCCTACCACATAAGCAGCTAGTATATCCTTCATAGATTTCTCCAAATATTCACCTAGTGTAAAAATGGAAGCCACTAATGGTGCACTTGGATGTGCCAATATGGTTGGCGTTACATCATCAAAATCTAACGCATGCGTCGCTGTCCCATTAATAAGAGCCGCATATTCTAATGGAACTTTTTCTAACTCTCCCCAAATAGAGGCCATTACATTAGTTGTAGACTTTTTCATATAAGTTTTTTTGATAACTTCCACACTCGGCTCGTTCCATCCCGCAAGCGCGACCGCTATTGTATCAATAATTGCAAGTTTAGAAATCTCAATAATTTCAGAACCTAACCTTTCATAGCTAACAGATTCTATATAATCAGCCATTTGTTCCAAAAATTTTTTTTGCATTATTCTCCCCCCATTATTGATCTCAATTAAACTTTAATTAAAAACAGAATTATTAGTATATTTATAACATTGAAAATTTAATCGGTCTAATATATAGTTTGAATAATACTTATAGAAAAAAACTATAGCTAAGGGGAGGTTAGGATGGAGCCTAAAATTCTTAACTACGTGATAACACTGGCCAATGAAAAAAATTTTACGAAGGCAGCACGCAAACTTCATTTGGCACAGCCCTCTTTAAGTTACCAGATAAGTAAACTAGAAAAAGAATTGGGAATACTGTTATTCAATAGAGAAAATGAGGTATCTCTCACTTATGCAGGGAAAGTGTTCATCTCCCATGCAAGGCAGATTATCAATCAGTTTCAACAACTGAACTCTGAAATAATTGACGTGGCAGAGATGAAAAAAGGCCAACTGCTTGTTGGAAGCTTAGCCCACACAGGTGCGTATATGCTTCCTAAAACAATTTCAAGGTTTAAGGATAAATTTCCAGGTATTGACCTTGTACTAATCGAGGATACAAGTGTTAATTTACAATTACTGATTTCGAGTGGTCAGCTTGAAATAGGGCTCATGTCAATGCCAATCACAAATAGTGAGCTCGAGAAAGAAACTATTTTAGAAGAGGATATTTTACTTGCTATTCCAACCCATCATTGGTTAGCAAGTTATGAGGAAGTCGATTTGAAGGATTGTAAAGATGAACATTTCATACTAATTAAAGAAGGAAATCATTTTCGAAAAAACACATACGATTTATGTGTTCAATCCGGCTTCGAACCTAAGATTGTTTTTGAAAGTATCAATATAAATACATGCCAATCCCTTGTCACCGCTGGAGTAGGGATTTCATTTGTTCCTAGAATGGTTGTGAACGAAATTCAACTAACAAATAAACCTATCTATCTGCCTATCAAAACAGATAAGATTAATCCAAAGAGAGAAATTGTAATAGCGTATAAAAATAATCGATATCTCTCCAAAGCTGCACGAGCTTTTATAAATACGATGAGTGAGTTATATAATTAAGAGTGGATTAAATTTCCTAAACTATTAAAGCCCACCTGTTCAGGTGGGCTTTTTTGGATACTTGCTTATAAAAAAAATTATAAGAACCACTTCTTACACCGACACTTTTTCCAGTAGTCTCTCTTCCGCCTTAATTCGTTGACCGGTTCCCTCATCGAAAAAGTGGGCACAGTCCATCTCAAAGCCAAGCATGACTTCCTCTCCTGGCGAAACAATCGTACGTGATTCCACCTGAGCGATAAATTCTTGTGTACCAATAGATGAATAGAGGAGCATATCCGAACCGGTCAATTCCGAAACCACAATTTTAGCAAGTAAATGCTCAAATCGCGGATCACCCTTCAGCCCAGTTTGCATTTTAATATGCTCTGGACGGATTCCCATCACAATCGTTTCTCGATCATAGCCTTGTCCTTTTAAAACCGCTAGCTTATCTTGTGGCACCCTCAGGTCGATACCTTCTGAAACAAAGCGGTTTCCTACTATTTTTCCTGAAAAGAAATTCATAGCGGGTGATCCGATAAAGCTTCCGACGAATACATTTTCCGGATAGTCATACACAGTTTTTGGAGTTCCAACCTGTTGGATAATACCGTCTTTCATAATGACAATTCGAGTGGCCATCGTCATTGCTTCTGTTTGGTCATGCGTAACGTAAATAGAAGTTGTTTTCAGACGTTGATGAAGCTTGGCGATTTCTGCCCGCATTTGGAATCGTAATTTCGCATCTAGATTCGATAGTGGTTCATCCATTAGAAACAGTTTAGCCTCTCGAACGATTGCCCGTCCTAGTGCGACACGTTGCTTTTGACCACCGGAAAGTGCACTAGGTTTTCGTTTCAACAAATCTTGCAAACCTAAAATTTCTGCCGCTTCTCTCACTCGTCGGTCGATTTCTTTTTTATTGGTCTTCCGTATTTTTAGTCCAAATGCGATATTGTCATAAACAGTCATATGAGGATAGAGCGCGTAGTTTTGAAAAACCATTGAAATGCCGCGATTTGCAGGAGGAACATCGTTCATCAGCTTTTCGTCTAGAAAAAACTCTCCGTCTGTAATCTCTTCAAGCCCAGCAATCATCCGTAGCATTGTCGATTTCCCGCAGCCTGATGGTCCTACAAGTACGATAAACTCCCCATCCTTCACATGTAAGTTAAAATCAGTTACCGCATTACCTTTTATCGCTTTATCGTATTGTTTGTTAATATTTTTCAACAACAACTCAGCCATTTTACTTCCCCCATTCTTATGATTTTCCGCCTGATTGTAAATTGATACCTTGTATAAAATACTTTTGGAAGAAGAAGAACAGGATGACGACTGGTAAAAGTACAAACAATGACCCTGCCATCAAGTAATTCCACTGCGTATTCATCTCACCCTTAAACACTTGAAGCCCTAATTGAAGCGTATATAAATTCTCATTATTCACATAGAGGAGTGGTCCTAAAAAATCATTCCAAGCTCCGTTGAATGAAAAAATCGCAACTGTTGCCATCGCTGGCTTGGTCAATGGAATGCCAATCTTTCTCCAAATATAGAAATGACTTGCCCCTTCCATCTTAGCCGCTTCAATCATTTCATTCGGAATCGTCATATAGAACTGGCGAAGCAAAAATATATTGAATGCACTGCCGAAAAAAGCGGGTACGACAAGTGGCAAGTACGTATTAACCCAGCCAAGCTTTGAAAATAGAACGTACTGGGGAATAAGTGTCACGAAACCAGGTATCATCATCGTCGATAGGACGATGGCGAACAAAACGTTTCTTCCTTTAAACGGTATCTTTGCAAATCCATATGCAACAAAAGAGTTGACAATCACTTGCCCGATTACAACCAATATAGTAATGGTCAACGTATTGATCGTGTACAAATCAAATGGCGCAGCTTCCCAAGTTTTTAAGTAATTCTCCCATTTCCAATCGGTAGGGAAGAAAGTCGGTGGGAAACTCATCACTTCCTTCATCGTTTTCAGTGAAGTGGAAATCATCCACCAAAGCGGAGAAAGGAATAATAAACTACCAATGCACAACAAGATAAAGTTCGCAATCTTCAGTACCTTCTTCCGATTAGTCATACTTGCAAAATAAGCATCCTTCATTTTTTCGCCTCCCCTTCATAATGCACCCAACGAGGAGCGAGTTTTAGATTGATCATCGTTAGTACAAAGACGATGAGGAACAGTACCCATGACATAGCCATTGCGTAGCCCATATCAAATACTTTGAACGCTTTATTCCACATATAGTAATTATAGAATAGTAGCGAGTTGACCGGACCTCCACCACCATTGGTCATAACATATGCCTCCTGGAAAATCTGGAATCCGCCGATGAGACTCGTCACTACATCAAAAAAAATAACCGGTGTAATCATCGGTAATGTAATGTAACGGAATTGCTGAAACGTGCTTGCTCCGTCTATTTCTGCTGCTTCATAAAGCGACTTCGGCACGCCTTGTAGACTTGCCAAATACAAGAGCATTCCACCGCCGACACTCCAAAGCTTCATTAAAATAAGCGAAGGCTTCGTCCATTCGGGATCAAACAACCAATTCGGACCATCAATGCCGATCCAACCGAGCATCATATTGATTAACCCTGTGCCTGGGTCGAGTAATTGCATCCAAAGAAGATAAACACCTACGCCCGATAAGACGGCAGGTAAGTAATAGATGGTACGGAAAAAGCGAAGTCCTGGTACATCTTGATTGAGTAGAACAGAAAGGAAAATAGCTCCGATCGTTGTAAGAGGAACAGAGAAGGCAACGTAATACAACGTATTGTAGAGGGATGTCCAGAACAATTGGTCATCCACAAGTAACTTCTCGTAATTTCGTATTCCGATGAAATCCATCTGGGATGTAATATTATAATTGGTAAAACTGGCACCTAATGAAAATAACAGAGGTCCTGCTGTAAAGATAAGAAAACCGATGATCCAAGGAAGGATAAATATGTATCCAACAAGACCTTCCTGCCGTTTAAAATGTAACTTTCTCTTTTTCATTGAACTATCCCCTTATGTATAGAAAAGGAGGAGAGCATTTCTGCTCCCCTTTTATCTTTATTGATTTTCTTTCACTAATCGTTCGACTGCCGCTTGGGCATCCTGCAATGCTTTTGTAGGAGTTTTCTTTCCTAGCATGACATTATCTATTTCCGGATTGATAAGAGTCGGAAAATCCGGTGCTTGAAGAGGTGTCGGTGTTAACAAAGTGTTTGGCATGTTATCGACAGCCATCTGATAAACAATTCTGTCCTTCTCTGACATCTTTGCATTCTTTGCAGTTGCCTCTGCAGCTTTGATGTTCGCTACATTGTCATAGTTTTTGACAGCCCAGTATTCTTGCGCATCTTGATCCGTCAAATATTTGATAAACTCCCAAGCTTCCTCTGGATGGCTTGAACCTTCTGGGATTTCAGCTACAAAACCGCCTCCCTAGCTTGTATGACCATTGCCAGGCTCACTTTCTGGAAGCATTGCTACGCCGAAGTCTAGTTCAGGAGCATAATCACGAATTTGCGTATTGAATGTTGGAGTGTTGACAAACATCGCCAATTTACCTGTAAAGAAAGGATTTGACTGCTGACTGTCTATTTGCGATTTATACGAGTTAATAACGTTATCGCCGTAACGCTCCTTCCACCCTAATAACCAATCCAACGTTTTACGATTTATATCTGTGTCCACTTCGACATTTCCTTTATGATCAACAACGTTTTTGCCGGCAGCGTTCAACATCCATACGTCATAGTTAATACCAAATAGCGGATAGAAACCCAAACGGTCATATGTATCGCCGTTCTTTTTATCTAATTTTGCTGCGTATTCTTCTAGTTCAGCCCATGTTGTCGGTGGCTTTTCTGGATCTAGTCCAACTTCTTTAAAAGCCTCTTTGTTGTAATAGAGAATACGAGTATCTGTATTGAATGGAATTCCATACGAATCTCCTTCATATAAAGTAGCTTCCCATAGTTCAGGATAGAATCGCTCAGAAATATCATCCTTCTCTAGAAATTGCGATAAATTCATTGCTTGTTTCTTCTGTCCGCGAAGTGCTGTCGCATTTATATCATTAATGACAACATCTGGCGGATCACCGGCTGCTATGGACGCAAGCTCTTTCGTCCAAATATCTCCCCATGGTACGAAAGTATGTTTTACAACAATCTCATCTTGTGAGTTATTAAAGTCCTCGATAATCTTTTCAATGACAGGTCTTCTAATCTCAGACCCCCAGAAACTCCAAAAATCGACGACCACCTTACCCTCTGCTTCTGCCTCCAGAGCAGCGCCCTTATCGCCTCCAACCTGGAAGCCAGCGCAACCTGAAAGAAGCAGCATCACTGCAACTAGTGAAAACAACATTCCCTTTTTAAACAACTCTTTCTCCTCCTTCAGGATATATAACAAAATACATACGACTTCCTTTTCCCTCTTAATCTGACAAATAAACTTATTTTTCTTAAAATAGTTTATTAGGCTTTCTTTGATTTCTTTCTATCTATATTAAAAGAACTAAATATTAATATTCTTACAGGTCTTTATAAACAATTAATTAAAAAGTAAAAAAAGCCCATTCATCGATTTCTCGATAAATGGACGTTGAATTTTATATACAAAGCTATTCTCTTCTCAAATACATTTTCCTACTTCGCCCACTTCGCTTCACAGCCAAAACACTAACAAAATAAGCAACCAGAATCCCAACGAAGTCTATTCCAACATCAACCAATCTACCGTTTCGATTAAAATAGAGCTGAAGAATCTCCGTAAAAACTGCGAATGTGGCAGTTACTAAAAGAGCAAGGCCCACCCGCTTCCACCAGCGAAAATATAAAGTATACAATAAAGCAAACGTCATCATATGACCTGTTTTTTGTATGATATAAAATTGGCTTGATAGCTCAATATCACTCGTAATGAATAGATCCAGATAATTGGGAGAAGGTTCAAAGCTAAATTGAACAACTTGGTCATACAAAAAGATATAGGCATCTGAAGTAGTTGTCGCAATTAGAATCCAAGCACTCCACAAAATAGTAAGTAAAGGGTATATCATGTGGAATCATCCTTTCTTCGCATATGCTTCCCTCTCTGTTCATAGCCTACCCATCTACGCGATTTCGAAACAAAACCACGACATAAACCAAAATTCCAACGAATGCACCCGCACTATCTATTAGCACATCCCTCACTTGTGCCCCTCTTCCAGGAACAAAAAGCTGATGCAATTCATCCGAGATGGCATACAATATGCAAATGAATAATGCCAGTCCCCCCGCTTTATATCTATCTATTCCACTTAAGCGCAAAGAACGTATTACAAGTACGCCTAGCACTAAAAAGATAAAAAAATGAGCATTCTTACGGACGAAATGATTTAAGTTTCCAACAATAAAATCCGAATGAGGAGCTACTTTTTCAACCGCCGAAACTATAACTTCGGTAACTCCTATGCTCAGCTCATTCGACTCATTGGCCGGTTGGTGTGAAAAATAAAAAATTAATGCCATCCATAATAAGACTGCTGTATAAGAAATTAATTTATTCATATTTTAGTCTCTCTTCTATAATTAACCGTATACTAACTCTACTTTTACTATATCAGATAACTTTCTTTCCTATCTATAAAGATTTATTATTCTGTAAAATAAATTCTAATAAAATGAATATATTATCCTTAACGAGAGAGAAAACCACACTAACACGACAAAAAAAGATGATGCCTCTATGCCCGGCATCATCTTTTTTAAGAAACACACGCCCTTCACTCAAACCGCAAAGCATTACTAGGTTTCATCCTTGCCGCTTTCAAAGCAGGATAAATCCCAAACAAACTGCCAATTCCAAACGTTGTATATAATGCAAGCTTCACAGCCCACATCGGTAGCACTAAAGCAAATATCTCGATATTATTATTCCATACCTCAATAAATGCATATCCGAGCCCGATGCCGACTGCTCCCCCTATGCAACAAAGAAGTAACGTCTCAAAGAAAAATTGTCCCATTATTTCCGACGTTGTGGCACCAAGTGCTTTACGAATGCCAATTTCACGCGTCCGCTCTCGCACCGACATCACCATAACGTTCATAATTCCAGTTCCGCTGATCAATAAGGCGGTTACGGTTATTCCGAACAGCATTACCTGTAAGATAGAAGTCACCTTGCCTAATGCACCAAGCATTTGATCTTGCTTCACAACGCTGAAATCTATTTCAGAATGCTGAGCTTTTATAGCGTTAAACACTGCTCCATCCACTTCATCTACCGCTTGAACACTTGCAGATTCCACAATCATTTTCGTTAAATTTTTCATATCTGTCGTTGCTAGTGCTGTTTCAATTGGCAGCATAATATTATTGTCCGTACTAGACCCGAGTGTCGCATTTGGTGCAAGCACACCTATTACTTCATACGATTCTTCATTAATCGTTACGTGTTTTCCAACTAATGACGTCTCTTCGGCTGAGGCACTTTGCCCTAGGAGTTTGTCCAATACTTTTTTCCAGATTGGTTTCGTTTGTTGTGCTTCGCCGGAGCTCCCTTCATCCTCCACCGGTACCTCATGTTTACCAAGTAATGCCTCGTGAATATTATTACCAAGGACAATTACTCTTGCTTCTTCTGCCTGTTCTTCCTTCGTAAAAAAACGACCTTCAGAAAGATCCGCATGCTGAATGCGGCTATACTGATCGCTCGTTCCGACCAAAACAGACTGCACATTTCTTTCATCGTATTGAGCAATAGTGATCGTCTCTAGTTGAGGTGTCACTGATTTTACATTCGGCACACCTTCAATTGCTTTCGCATCATCATACGTCAGTGTACTCGGAACATTTGTCAGCCCACTCAATAAATCCTTTTGTCCATTAGCCGTATCCAAGACCCTTCCAGGTAATACTAGAATCTGCTCAGCTCCAAGACTGCCCATTTGCTTCATTAATGTATCTTTTACACCTATCGCAATTGCTGTCAATACAATGACCGCAAACATGCCAATCACTACGCCCATCATGGCAGATAATACACGAAAACGATTCGACCACAATCCATAGCAAGCAAGTTTAAATGCAGTAAACAATTTCATACAAGCACTCCATTCTGCAAGTGTAGAATGCGGTCCGCCCGCTCTGCTACTTCGATGTCATGCGTTATAACAATAATTGTTGCACCATTTTTATGTACACGGTCAAACAAATTTAATATGCTTTCCGTCGTTTCCTCGTCCAAACTTCCGGTCGGTTCGTCAGCGAGTATTAGCCCTGGCTCATTTACGAGTGCCCTTGCAATAGCCACTCGCTGTTTTTCCCCTCCCGACAAGCGATCCGGTTTTTGATTTTTTTTATCGGAAATTCCCATTTCATCCAATAGTGCTAGTACAAGAGCCTTCTTTCTTCTTAAACGTTTTCGGCCGTACGTTAAAGGAAGCAATACATTCTGATAGACCGATAAATTGGGTATCAATTGAAAGTGCTGAAAAACAAAACCGATTTCTTCATTGCGCAAGTGTGCAAGTCGCCCTCGACTCATCTTATGTACCGATTTCCCTGCCAACTCATATGTACCTGAATCCAACAAGTCCAGTGTCCCAAGTAGGTTCAACATCGTGCTTTTACCGGACCCAGACTTCCCCATAATCGCCACGTACTCTCCAGGTTCTACACGCAAATTCACACCACGTAAGATCTCCGCCTTTCCACTTCCCGAACGATAATACTTCCTAACATCACGAAGTTCAATCATCCAATAACCTCCATTCCCATAAAAACAGGTCTATCTTTGTAAATTTCACTATCTTCCATGATTCGACAAACCTTTTCATAACCCTTGTAAAAATGAAAAAACGGCACTATAAGACCATTTAAAAAACAGCCGAATATGTCATTCGACTGCTTTATTGATTAATTCGTTTTTAGCTTACCTATTAATTATTGAAATAAGATCGTGAAATCCACTGTTAAATCAGAACCATTATTCACGGTAATTGGAAGAGTAATAGTTTGACCCTTCAAGTCTTCCAGTGAATCCGTTCCCGTAGGAAATTTAGAGGCAATAAAATCAGCCGCTTCTTTAGACGTTGGATCAAATCCATTCACCTTCGTTAATCCTAGTTCTTTTATAAATGATTGGTAGAATCCTTTTCCTAAGAAATCTACAACTCCCACATCTTTCTTAACTACGATGATTAAAGAATTGGAAGCACCTGTTGCAGCTGTAATATTATCAAACTGGCTAGCATTTAATGCCTTTACTAAAGTACCGACCTTCTCATCTAATTTTTGTTGAGGAGTAGCTGTAGCTTCACCAACGGCTACTTTCACTTTCGCCACCTCATCTAATAAGGCCTTAATAAATGTATTAGATGCAGCATTTGGTAAACGATCCAATAAAGCTTCTACTTCCCCAAATTCTTTTTTCGCTTCCGCTTTCTTACCAGCATCTAATAAGTCATTAATTTTTACAAGTGACATGTGAATGGTTACAGGTACCATCATTTCATCTCGTTTTGCATCAGCTGGTTTTTTATATCGTTCTAATAGAAGGTCACGTGCTGCTTTACCCGAGAAACGGTATAAAATCGCTGTTCTTCCTTTTAGTTGATAGGAAAGCTTATGATACGCTGTATCCACTGCCGCAAAGTCATTTCTTGCTTGAGCAGCTTCTAACTCTTTCATAATTGGTACTAAGTATTCAGTTGCATAGTTATAGGCATCAATATAAGGAACCAATCCTCCCGAAACCTTTTCGCTATACAAACCATCGATTTCTTTTAGCTTTGCTTCCTTTGCAGAAGTTGATAGCTTGGAAGTGACAACTGATTTCCTCGCAGCTTGATAGTTTTTCTTTGCACTATTTAATGCAGGGTATAATGCACTACTTGACACAAGCTTCTCTTCTAATGAAGGATAAACATAATGTGTCGTTGCTTTGTTCAATTCTGCCTTTGTTTTATTTACCGCTTGATCCACTGCTGAATTGGATGCCCCTAATGCAGCTGATGAAAATGATAATACCGATGTTGTTAATAATACAGCCGCTGTTGTTTGCTTGATAAAACGTTTACTCATGTTTCTCCTCCTCTTTTTGGGTGAAAATCTTCGCACAATTAACATTGTATTCTAGCCAGTTCATATTGATACTAATTTAAGGGACTTTTCACGTATCCAATATACGGGAGTACATCCACTCCTATGTAGCCAACTCTTTTGATCTGCCAGAACTTTTGAAACCCCTACAACATCTCAAAGCAATTCCTCTTTTTTCGATAAACTTCCCCCACTTCTCTTTTTGCCATAGATAGGATGAATTATTTCATTTTTCCTATTATTTAACCCTATTACCCTACTTATCTATTCATTAAACCTCTTTTATAAAAATAAATTTATTTTTAGCCATAATGCTTGATTCACAAAGGATTAGCACACTATTAAACACGTGATAACATTTAATGTAAAAGTAAAAAAGTCACAAAAAAAGTTCCCGTCAAAGACGGAAACTTTTTTGCTTCTATTTATTTCCCAATAAACTGCTGTGTCCAGTAGTAACCGCTATCAGATAATCCTACTCCGATATGTGTGAACGATGGATTCAGGATATTTGCTTTGTGTCCTGGAGACTTCATCCACGCATCCATTACTTCTGTTGCGCTTTGTTGACCCATCGCAATATTTTCCCCTGCTGATTTATATGAAATGCCTAGAGATTTCATTTGGTCAAATGGTGAGCCGTATGTCGGACTAGTATGAGAAAAATAATTTTTGTTTTTCATATCTTGTGATTTTGCTTGCGCTGATTCCGTAAGTTTTGCATCTATTTGCAATGCTTGAAGTCCTGCTTTTGCACGTTCACTATTTACTAAATCGACCACTTGCTGAATTTCAGAAGAAACTTGTACATTTTCATTGTTTGGTTCTGCTGGTTGCTGTTGCTCTGAAGCAAATGGTTGCTCAGCAGCTGGCGCTTTTTCAGCTTCTACATTTTTCGGTGCTGCATTATTGCTGTCATTCTTAAAGTTATATTTATATTGATATGGAGATTTCCATGTTTGTGTGTCATAAGATTTTGCTGTTGAAGTGGTATTTGCATTTCCAGTAGTCATAGATGCCTCCGCAGCGTGTGTGGAAAATAGAATGCTTCCTGCAAGTACTCCAACTAGTAATGAATAACTTTTTTTCATTATTTTTTCCTCCTTCTTGTGCTCCACTAGTATAAACATAGAATAGGAGAATTTTTTACTACAAAATATACCAAGGAAACCAGTAAGAAAGAAAAAACTATTTATAACAACTGTTCTATAACAAAAAAGATGGATATATTATCCTCCAAGTTTAATTATTTCATCTCAAATACTGTTGACAGTTTTGAATATGTAACAAAATAGTTCGTCGAACAGCAACTAATCATAGCCATTTCTCTTCTTTTTTCTCACTGAAACTCTTTTTAATGCTTGCCAACCCAATAAAAAATTATCAGAAATGCTCCTACTAAAGCCATATTTACAATCCACTTCCATTGAATTTAACAATATTTTGAGGTAAAATTAGTACAATTGGGAATTCTTTCTATTGGTCAGATTCTAGTATTTTGCACCTGGCAGAAAAGAGTTCCTTTTTACTATGGTATGAGAAAATTTATACTCTTTTAAATAGGGGTATGTATATATATATATAAAAAGCTTAAGGAGGAAAACATGAATACTACAGAACCTTACTACATTACAGAGTCTAATAGAATGTGTATAGAAGCTGGGATGGATCCGTATGAGGTATCGAGACCAAAGACCTTTTTAAGCAAGTCGGAGTTTGAAAAGAAGCGAAAATCATATAGCGAAATATTATCAGTAGTGAGTTTTTTCTCAAATAAGTTACTAGATTCCTTAAAAGGAACCCCGATACTTGTTGTAGTTTCAGATGCAGCTGGTTATCTTCTTGAAATCGAGGGAGATGAGACTATTAAGTCTACTATCGAACAGTTCGGGATTGTCCTAGGCAGCTTATTCATCCAAGAGGATACAGGAACGAATGTTATTAGCCTTTCGTTGCAGCAAAAGCATCCAATCAGTCTAATTGGTGAACAGCATTATCATACGTTTCTTCATGGTATCGCTTGTTATGGAACCGCATTTCACTATACGGATGATAATGACTTGCTTGGCAGTGTGTCCATTATGATGCCTATCGAGTTTCAAAATCCACTTTTCTTGACGATGCTATCCCAAGCAGTGGATTCGATTGAAAGAGAGTTATTATTAAGAAAACAAAATAAGAAGCTTAATATTATGAATCAAATTATGCTAAGTAGAACAAGAAACGGTATTGTAATTACCGATGAGAATGGAATTACTACAGAGTTTAATAGCTTTGCTGAAAAAATTTCTAATAATAGTAGAGATTCGGTTATGGGAAGAAATATTCAGGAGTCCCATCTTACGGGAAACTATTTCAAAGAAGTACTGGAACAAGAAAAAATAATTGAAAATGAAGAATTAAAATTTAGAGATAAAGAAGGTAACCTTATTGTTTGCCTTTTCGATGCACAGCCAATTTATGAAGAGGACAAAATGATTGGGGCCTTTGGTCAGTTTAGAGATATTTCGGATCGTTATTTGTTGCAAGAAAAATATAACTATTTAGCTTTTCATGATGATTTAACAAATCTCCCAAACAGACGATATATAAATAAGGAAATAGAAACCATTATTCAAGCACTAAACGCCGGAGAGGGCAGGACTTTAGCTCTGTTATTTATAGATCTAGATCGATTTAAAATTATTAATGATAATTTTAACCATTCTTTTGGAGATAAGTTTCTGATTGAGGTAAGTAAACGTTTAAGCAGCTGTCTTGGAGAAAAGGATATACTTGCTCGAATGGGTGGAGATGAATTTGTTTTCCTGCTGAAAGATTTTGTTGCACGGGATTATGTTACGAAAAAAGCAGAAGAGATACTTCAACTTTTTCAACAACCTTTTTATGTCGGCATGAAAGAACTACACACGACTGCAAGTATTGGAGTTGCAATTTATCCCGAATATCCTATTTCAAAGGAGCAACTGATGGTCTATGCCGATAATGCGATGTATCAAGCAAAGTCTCAAGGTAAAAATCGTTATGTCGTTCATACTGCTGAATTATTAAATGTCATGATGGATGATTACAAGCTAGAAGTCGATTTAAGAAAAGCACTGGATAAAAATGAGTTTGTCCTCCATTATCAACCTCAGATTAATAACTATACGGGTGAATTGGTTGGATTTGAAGCGCTCATTCGCTGGCAGCATCCGACATTAGGTTTAATACATCCTGGAAAATTTATTAAGCTGGCAGAAGAAAATGGGTTGATCACACAAATTGGCGAATGGGTTATCGAGGAGGCCTGTTCCCAAATCAAAAAATGGCAAGATGCTGGCATGATACCAGTAAAAATGTCCGTTAATCTATCTACTCAACAATTTCTAACAAGAAATCTTATTTCATTCATGGAAAATGTGCTCGAACGTACAGCTATTGATCCGGCATATCTTGTTGTGGAGATTACCGAATATATGGCAATGGAAGGCGAATACTCCATTCACGTATTAAAACAGCTAAAAGCGCTTGGTATTGGTATCAGTATTGATGATTTTGGGACAGGTTACAGCTCCCTTAATTATCTAAAGAACTTTCCGATTGATTATATTAAGATCGACAAATCCTTTGTAAGTGAATTAATGAACAACGAGAAAGACACGATCATTGTAAAAGCAATCATCACATTGGCTCATAACCTTCATAAGGAGGTAATAGCGGAGGGAGTGGAAACAAAGGAACAGCTTGATTTTTTGAAAGATCACCAATGTGACATCTCACAAGGCTATTACTTTAATAAACCACTTCCCGTAGATGAAATTGAAACCATCTATTTAGCACAACTTTGACCATAAGGGGACTCTTACAACATGACAACGACTTCATCTGTATTAGTATCGAATTTTAAGCATTGGGGAATTCACCATATATTTGGTATTCCAGGAAAGGCGATATCCCCAATACTATTCGAGGTATTACACCATGAAATGGAATTTGTATTAAGTAAACATGAAGCAGCTGCTGGATTTGAGGCTACTGGTTATGCCCAGATGAATCGGAAAATCGGAATCGCAGTTGGAACATCTGGACCTGGTGGTACTAACCTGCTTACAGCCGCTGGTCAGGCGAAAGCTTCGAATCTACCTTTATTAATCATCACTGGACATCCTTCTATGAAAGACACTGGAAAAGCAATGGGACAGGACTCAAGTCTTTTTGGCGCTGATCTTGTAGATATGTTCAGATCTGTCACGAAATTTAGTGCACGGGTAGAGCGGGGAGATATGTTAAAACCTTTCCTAGAGCATGCCCTGGAAAAAGCGCTATCCGGTGTAAAAGGTCCTGTGCATCTTTCTATCGCTTTCGATATTTTATTGGAGGAAATTGAACCATTTCAGCTAGATCTACCAGTACCCTATGAAATGATTTCACCTAAAACAAGTGAAGTGATTGAAAAACTGAATATGGCTAAACGTCCACTTCTGTTCTTGGGAAAAGGCGTACACTCTAGTCGCGCTTACGAAGAAGTTCAGCAGCTTGCGGAGAATTGGAACATTCCTGTCATCACAACTCCAGGAGGAAAAGGAACATTCCCTTCTAATCATACGCAGTCTCTTGGCGCATTTGGTCTCGGTGGTACTCCTGAAGCAACAGCATACTTACAAGAAAAGGTCGACTTATTAATAGTCATCGGTTCTAAACTAAGTGATATGTCTACAGCCGGTTTATCGGAAGCGATGTATCCCGAACATGTCATTCACTTCGATTATGACCCAACATTTATGGGGAAATCGATTCAAGTACCGACTACTCCAGTGCTAGGAGATATAAAGTCAAATTTGACAGCTATCTTAAAAGATATGCCAAAAACAGATAGTGAAGCATTTTTAACACCAATCGAGAAGATTCAACTCCAGGAAAATAATCCAGGAGAGCGAATGTCAGCAGTCCAAGTTTTACGGGCAATGCGTCACGCACTTCCAGATGATGCGATTGTTTTTGGAGATGATGGAAGTCATTCTTTTTATGGTATTAAATACTTTGATATCTATAAGCCAGGTACTTTCTTCTTTGATGATATATTCGGAGCAATGGGGAACGGAATTGGCTACTCCATTGGCGCAAAACTAGCAGCTCCTGAAGAAACCATTGTGTGCTTAGTTGGGGATGGATGCATGTTCATGCACGGTACCGAACTTTCAACGGCTTACAATTATAACTCCCCTGTTCTGTTCGTCGTTTTAAATAATGGACGACTAGACATGGTGGAAAAAGGAATGCAAAAAATGATTGGCACGTCTATCGGTGGTGTGTATGAGACTCCACTCAATGTAAAAGGGTTTGCTGAATCTATGGGATTGGAAGCATTTACTTGTCATGACCCTTATGATTTAGCCAATAAAATAAAAGAGTCGTTACTGAAGATGGAAGAAACAAATAAACCAATTGTAATTGAAGCATTGGTGGATGAACACGAAATACCACCAACTATGGGGAGGCAATAACATGGAAACTAACAAGCGGTATGAGTCCGGAAAACAAGCAATGGAACAATTATTTTCCCAAGAAGTACGAAACGGTATGGAGGAAATAAAAAAAATTTCCCCTGACCTATGGGAAATGATCGTATCCTTTGGCTTTGGAGACCTCTATACTCGAAAAACGCTTTCTTATGCACAACGGGAAATCATTACACTTACTTCGCTTATCACACAGGGAGCTTTCGATCAGCTTAGAGTTCACTTACAAGCAGCTCTAAATGTAGGGCTTTCCAAAGAAGAAATAATGGAGATTATTATCCACTGTGCTGGATACGTTGGTTTTCCAAAAGCTGTTCACGCCATGGGAATCGCTGGTGAGATTTTTAAAGAATCCGAGGAAACACAGAATAAATAAACCGAATGCCCGCCTAAAAAATAGGTGGGCATTTGGTTTGGTTACGTGAAAAAATCACCCTTATTTCATTCTTTTAAACTTTACTTTTATCCAATAAGCTTCTCAGTTGCTCCGATAACTCTTTAATAATATCATCCGTTTTAATCGACTCATTCTCATTTCCTCTATTATATCCATATTCTAAAATACGCTTGAATTCTTCTTGTAATTCTGCCGTTGTCATACGACAATACCTCCTATATTTTTCACTATATTGTATCTATTAATAATTAATTAACTTTTCGTATATTGTAATACAATGTCATTACAGCATGATGTCAAAACTACTCATAATCTATTAAATTACGATTAAATTCGATGCAAAAGTTTTTGAATGATTAACTCACCTCTAAAATATCAGATAACTTTCAGAATAATAATACAGAAATGCCTTATCAAAGCAAGGGCTTTTTAGCTTTTATTGTAAATTACCCTCATTTACATTGTATCAAACTTCATAATTATAGAATAGTCTGAATAAAAGAGAGATTTTTGTCTTCAAATCCGAACAAGATTTGTCAAAAGTGAACATTAAATAACACCCACCTTTTGTCAGGTGAGTGTTAGCTTGAGATTACATATTAAATAGAGAGTTAAAGTCATTTGTCAGAATAGCAAGTGTTATTTCTCACACTCAGATTTTCAACATGTTTCATTGAAATATTATTATTGGTCTATAATAGACATATAAAGTTTTTCCGAAAGAAAAATGTACTTGTTTCGAACAAAAACGTACTCTTATTCAAAAGTGATACTGCTTGTGGAGAAATGTCTTTACTTACTTATATTCAACAATAATCTCTCCCCACCCATTTTCTTCAGTTGCATAGAAGTCACCCTTTATAACCCCACCACCTATAATTTTCATAGGCTTTAATAAATCTAGCGGTTCTCTTTCAGTCGATTGGATATTCACTTGTGTAACAACTGTAAACTTCTCCTTCAGTACAAAGTCGGGATTTGTATCTCTTTCGATAATTTGTTTAGTGGAAGGTTCTCCGCCCGGGTGTGGGATAGTTTTTAAAAGCAAGTGTGGTGTCGTTTTTGGTTCCTCAAATAATGAAAGGTCGGCAGCTTTCTCACCAATGATTTCTAAAAATATTTGACCATTTTTTTCGACTTTCCCAATAAATCTACCATCATTCGTTGTCATAGTAATCTTTGCATACTTTTTCGGATATCCCCAAAGTTCTCTACCTGCAGCTATTGCTGCGTCATTATTTTCATATTCATAAATATAATACCCACCAGATTTTCCTTCAAAGGTAACCGGAATGACAATGGCAGCATCCATATAGGACACCTTATTGCATTTGCTAAAGTCTGTAATCGAGATTACTGCTTTATTGCTCACATACTCATATGGTGTAAACGAAAGAATTCGACGGACCTCTTCTTCGTTCACTTCTGCAACAGCGTATAATGACAAATAATCTTTACTTTCATAAGGTACAAAAGGATCTGGAAACATTGGTGCATGTGCTGGTGTATTATACGTTTTTACTGACACTGTATTAACCCCTTCATATCAATTCTTTTTCTTTTGTAAATTTGCTCACAACTAAAATGACAATAACAGATATTATTGCTGCCGGGATAAGTTCGTACATATAAGCGACCCAAGGTGTATTAATCCACACCATTGTAACCACAGTACCTGTGATCATCCCCCAAACAGCTCCCCACTTCGTTACCAAATTTGTATATAAAACTAATAGCAATACCGTTCCAAAGCTCGCAGCGAGTCCTGCCCAAGCATAAAGTACCAATTCAAATACCGCTTGTATATCCATTAATGCAATTCCTGTTGCAATAATACCGAAAACTAACATAGTGATTCGACTAATTTTAATCATTTGTTCATTTGTATATGTTTTCTTTGTTATTACTTTTAATAAATCACTAGCAAAAGATTGTGTGACGGTCATTAATTGAGAAGAAAAAGTGGATTGAATAGCTGCAAAAATAGCTCCTATAACAACCCCAGCAATAATGGGATGCATTGTATCCCCTACCAATGTTGGAAATACATATTCTGGATCTGTTAAATCAGGTATTAATATTCTTCCAATAAGACCAAGTAAATTTGATCCCATCATTACAACAACTACCCAAAACATTGCGATTAAAGAAGCCTGTCTAACTGTTTTATCATCTTTTGCAGATAAAAACCGTTGAACAATATGCGGTTGTCCGGGTTCTCCTAAACCAAAGCCGACTAACCCTACAATAATTCCAAAAGCAGCAGCGCCTGTTGCCCCACCTGCATATGACAGTAAAACTGGATCAAGTGTATAGAGAATATGAAAGAACTCCACTGGACCGCCAAATTCAAAGAAAATCATATAAGCTGGGAATAATAATAGTACAGCTAGCATGAGTAATCCTTGAAATAGATCCGTCAATACTGCAGAATTATAGCCGCCAAAAACTGAATAACCTAATACAAATACAGCCGATAAAACTAATCCCCAGCTATAATCAAAATCAACAATAGAATTCAGTGCTTTCCCTGCTGCTGTCAATTGAGATGCTAAATAAGCAGTAAAGAAAATGATTACAATAATACTAGCTACAATTTTAATCATATTCTTACGATCTTTTAGCTTTAAACTGAAGTAATCTACTAAACTTAATGCACCCAGTTCTTCACCTTCTTTACGAAGACGGGGAGCTACAGCAAACCAGTTGATTAAATAACCAACAATAAACCCTGGTAACATCCACATCGTTGATATCCCAGCAGTATATGCATACCCAGCTGCTCCTATAAAGATCCACCCACTAGTATCTGTAGCACCCGCACTAATCGCTGTCGCCCATGGTCCAAAATTTCGATCTCCTAGAAAATAACCTTCCTCACTCTTACTCATACGTCTTTCAGCCATAATTCCGATGACAAAAACAACAACCAAGTAAACACAAAAAACAGTAAGCATCATTTTACATCACCTTTTTTCTGAGCACGACTTGCAAGTAAAAATGTAGAAATAAATCCTATGGCAGGAACGATAACATACAAAAACCAAACTAAACCTGCATTCTCCATTTACTTTCCCCCTGTAATTTATTCTTTAAAGTTCATCAATTACTTTTCCATAAGAAAGTGTATAGCTCCCAACAAAGTAAATAGCGCCCACTACCTCTACATCCCCCAATAATGCTAATGGATCGTCCAGTGACTCTTCCCAGTTTAATGTTGCCTTTCCTGTAACTTGCTTTTTCGTTACTGCATCATAAAATTCATTTTTCAAAATGGTATTCAAATGTGTTCCTTCATGTTCTACATGTGGAAATCTTTTCACTTGAAGTCTTGGGAATAGATTTGGTTGTTCAAATGCTTCTCCAGTTTCTTCAAATGTTACATCAATTATTTTCTTACCTTTACGGCTCACACTACCTGAAACTTTGCCTCCCTCCACATTAAATTCTATTTCTCCTATTTTTTTGGATAACCCCAAATCTCTCTTCCTGCACATAAAGCATCGTCCGTGTCTACATATTCAAAAGACATACAAGCTCCGTTTATGTCTTTGTATGAACATGGAATGATTAATCCTCCTTCGTTGTAATTATCCAATCCTTCTATTTTGTTATTTCTTAATAGAAAAACTTCAAATACATCATCTGTAACAGTAAACTCTTTAGGTAAAAGTTTCTGCATTTTTTCTTTATCCCCTCGACAATACACACTCACTTTCTCATATTCCTCATAGCGATATGGTAGCTTTGGATATAGTGGAGCATATTCTGGTAAGATTGAGTATTCGTATTTTTTCATTGTCATTCTCTCCTTTTCTGTTTGTTTAAATATATTGCAAGAAGCGTGCCAAAAATAAAAACACTGATAATGAGTGCTCATCAGTGTTAGTAAATCAGGTTTACTCAATTTTTTATTAAATATTGAGTAATTACTCATATTTGAGTAATTTTGTTTTATAGATATACGATTCCAATTGGTATCGTTTTACTTTATTGCTTAATGTTTGTTGTGGTATATCTAAATTTCTAGCAGCTTGCGATATATTCCCGGCCGATTGTTGCAATGCTTCCATAATAAGCTGTCTTTCTTTTTTCTCTATTTCTTCTTTAAAGCTTACTTTATGAAAAGTCTCTCGTACATTATTGTTATCTCCATTTGTTGATAACAATTGAAGATAGTCAGTCAGCTGTATATCCTTTCTTTCAATATTATCTGTTTGTACAATATTGAGTAATCGCTCTATCATATTTTTTAATTCTCTAATATTCCCTGGCCATGAATAATTCATTAAATATTCAATTGCTTCATTAGACATACCTTGTATACGTTTTCCAAATTTTTCATTAAAGTGAGCGATGAAATGATTAATCAGAAGAGGAATATCACTTTTTCTATTTCTCAATGGAGGAAGTTCGATATTCAATACACATAGCCGATAATACAAATCATCTCGAAATTCCTTATTGGCCAGCAATTCTCTTGGATGAACGTTGGTCGCTGCAATGATGCGAACATTTACTGGAATTTCTTTTGTTCCTCCTACTCTTCTTACCTTTTGATCTTGAATAACACGAAGCAATTTCGCTTGTAAACTTTTTGACAATGAATTTATTTCATCTAAAAACAAAATTCCGCCATTCGCTATTTCAAATAGTCCTTCTTTATCTAATGCTCCTGTATATGCTCCCTTTACTGTACCGAAAAGATAGGATTCCAATAAATTATCAGGAATTGCAGCACAGTTTTGTGTGATTAAAGGGATATTTTTCGAGCTAGCATGATGGATGTTTTGAACGATTACCTCTTTGCCTGTCCCCGTTTCACCATATATAAAAATCGGGGATGGAGAGTTTGCAAGCAGTTTTATTTGGTTTTTTAGTTTTAAAATGGATTCCTCTTCCCCAATAAAATCATGGAAATTTTCCTCAAAATTATTAATTTTGTTATCTACTTTATTTTGATAATCTGTCCTAGTTTTTTGTAAGTCTATTAATTGTTCCTTCAAATTTTGAAGGGCAGAAAAGTCTTGAAATACTTCATAGGCACCAATAATAACTCCATCTTTCATGATAGGATAGGTAGATGTCAAAGTCGTTTTTCGTTCTCCCCTATAAGTTAAAAATGTTACCTGATTACTACTAATTTCTTTTCCCGTATTAATTACTTCTTGAAAAGTACTTTTGCTTTCTATTAAATTAGGAAAAACATCAAACACACTTTTCCCGATTATTTTTTCATGATTTAACCCAATGGAATCGACTGCTCTATTGGCAAAAGTAATGGTCAAATCTGTGTCAACAACCATTACTCCTTCATTAATCGAATTAATCACATTTTGCTCCCAGTTCATCGACTCTCCCCCTTTATAGCTCCTATTTACAAGAAAATTCATTTAATAATAGAATACACTAAGTTACTTTATATCTGTCTATCTAAATAGAAATTTATCGACTTTGCCACATCCACAAAAAAATGACCATATACACTTTTGCCCCTTTCTAAGTAAATTTCTATCAAAAAAATCCAGGACACATAGATGTCCTGGATCCTATAAATCAATTACTTGGAAATGAGAAAGAAGCTTGCTCCAATTTCACTCATCTTAAGCCATTTATCTTCAAAATCGATTGCAGGTAGTGGACGGCTGATGCCATAGCCCTGTGCATAATCACAGCAATTCGCAGCCAAGAAATTATATTCATCTGCTCCTTCTACTCCTTCGGCAATGACTTTTAAATCTAGTTGCTTAGCTATCGCTATTATTGTTTTTACAATGGCTTTATTCTCAGCGTCTTGACTCATACTAATCACAAATGAATTATCGATTTTTAATGAGTCAAGTGGATATTTGGTCAGATAGCTAAACGATGAGTATCCTGTTCCAAAGTCATCCATGGATAGACTTATACCTAGCGCTTTTAATTCATCTAACTTTTCAATCATGACCTCTGCATACATCGCAATACTCTCTGTAATCTCTAACACAATATAGGATGCATGAAGCCCAGATTTCTCGATAGCGTTTTTCACTTTCACTAAAAAAGTTGGATCGAGTAACTGTCTTACAGATACATTAACGCTTATGGTTAAAGGCTTGTAACCTGCCTGTTGCCAACGAGCATTTTGTTCTATTGCAGTATTCAGTACCCAGTGGCCTATTGGAATAATCATTCCTGTCTCTTCCGCAATTGAGATAAATTCATCTGGAGGAACTTGTCCCAGTGTTTCATTATTCCAGCGTATTAGAGATTCCATCCCTACTATTTCATTGTTTTTTAAATCTATAATAGGCTGATAATAAAGTTCGAATTCTTCATTATCTAAAGCGCTTCGTAATTGTTTTTCAATCATCATTTTCCTGTAAAGTTCCTGATGCATTTCTTGTGTAAACAATTGAAAATCATTCTTTCCTCTTTCTTTTACATGGTACATTGCGATATCTGCATGTTTTATCAGTGTATTAGCGTCATCTCCGTCAGTTGGAAAGATGCTAATCCCAATGCTTGGTGTAATAATGTAATCACTGCCGTCAAGCCAAAAGCCATTCTTAAATTGTTCCAACAACTCTTTTGCAAAAGTTTCACTAGCTTCCTCATTATGATGCGGAAGTATAATGGTAAACTCATCGCCTCCAAGTCGATAAACTTTGGCACCAGCATGTCTTTTTTTCAGTATGTTTTCTAAACGTTTTGTAACTTCGATTAATAGCAGATCACCTACATCATGTCCGAGTGTATCATTTATATATTTAAAGCGATCTAAATCAATAAACATAATCGCATTCTTGCTATTCTCCAATTTAGCTTTTTCAAGAAAGTTAGTTAAATCCTCATTGAACATTCTTCTATTCGGTAAACCTGTCAGGATATCATGATTGGCTTGGAACATGATTTCATTTTCATATTGTTTTCGTTCCGTAATATCCATTGATACAGCAAGTGATCCTGAGCTGTCATTAATATTGATCGGTACTTGAACAGTTTGTAGCCATATGGCATCTCTTGATTTGGCTGTTACGATTTCCTCTTTTATAAAGAGTTTTTCTGTGTGCTTGAGCATAATCTTCTTTTGATCAACGTTTTGTCTTATTACACAAGTATCTAGCTGAATATCATCGTCCGTTTTCCCAATCATATCTCGAATTCTCATGCCCATTAACTGCGCGTATGATTGATTGACTAGAGTATATCGACCATTTTCATCCTGAGCATAAATGAAGTTTGGATTCAAATCGATCACTTGAAAAAGAAAATTCTTTTGCTCAGACAGCTTCTTATTCATCTTGTTTACTATTTCTAGATACATTCTGCTCGAAAGTATCAATAACGAAATTGCAAAGAGTAAGATTGCAATAGAACTTGGGTATAATCTTGTCGCTGGGAACATATTTAAGGTTCCTATTGCGTATGCAGTGAAAGCAAAGGTATTAAAATAAACTAAAAAAGAACGCATACTCTTGTCTTTTACTTGCAAACTTATTAAAAAACAGAGAATCATACTAAGTACAAATAAAAGAATATTAAAATGAAACAACCATGATAACTCTCCATAAATAGGAAAGTAATATATAGTGGAACCATTATGTATTGCTTCTAATCCACTAACCCCCTTATTACTCCATCCGCTTATATAAACAACCAAAGCCATCACATAGAATAATAGAACAGTAGTATGATTTATCAAAAAACGCCACTTCTTTTTTAAGTCATTTGCCAGCATCTCATGAACAATTATATACGCCACATAAAAAATCGTGGGCGGTACCATAATAGAGCCAAATCGAAAAAGTTTAAAAAAGATCTCAATGGTCCCTTCTTTAAAAAAAGTAGACGAATACAAAAAGGCAACATCTAATTGCCAGACTGAGGATAACAAAAGGAACAAAAAGATAATTTTGGATAGATTATTTTTTTTGAATAAAACAAGTATCGTAATTCCAATACATAAGGGAATACAGGATAACAAAATTAAAAATAGAAAAAACATATAATGAACCTCCTATGCAAGTGACAATAATAGACAAGCATTATTCCCACTACTCCCTCTAGTAATAATGCGCACGTACTGTACTGCTTGATGTCTAGTTTTATATACAATCGATCGTAGAGTAATAAATCCATATTCCAGAGAAAGCAGAGTTATTATGATATGATTTGCATCGCTCCCATTGAGCCAATCATGTCTCATAATCTCTAATATAGAAGTGAATGGAATGATTGAAATCCAAAGCTTTCATAATATGCCATTTCAAATATAACTTGTTATATAAAGTACTAAATCCTTTAATGCCTCACCCTTTTATTACGATATTTGCCAATTATTCCATCTTTCAATTCTAACTTTATTCTATTATATACGACATAATAATAGGAAGTCTATGTACTCAGACCTTAAGACCTACAAACGGATATAGTCAATCATTTAATGAATTAAAATCTAGTATAATGGCATGGATAAACAAATTTAAGTTATATAGGATTACTCTTAAATAGTGGAAATTACCTAGTCAAAGTGGTGGCATATTAGTAGTGTTAAAGTAGAAAGGATAAGAGACTTCAGAAGATCATTTTGCACGGAGACACAATCTACAAAAAAATCCAGGACAACAAAATGTCCTGGATTCTCTATATTAATTACTCGGGAACGAGAAAGATGCTTGCTCCAACTGGTCTTCTGGCCAGCGTTCCGAAATAGTTTTGTTTTTCGTGAAGAATCGAACTGTATCTGGACCAAACATATGGCCTTCTCCAAACTTCGAACGTTTCCAACCGCCAAAATTATAATAGCCAACCGGGATTGGGATTGGTACGTTGACACCGACCATGCCCACTTCGATTTCGCTAGTAAACTTGCGGGATGCAGCTCCGCTGTTTGTATAGATCGTCACTCCATTACCTAATTCGTGCTTGTTGACCAAATCGATGGCATCTTCAAGGGACGGTACACGTACGACGATGCGTGCTGGGCCAAAAACTTCATCTTTGTAGATTTTCATGTCTGGTGTAACGTTATCTAGCAAGGTTGGTCCAAGATAATAGCCTTCTGAGCTTTCACAGATTTCCGGATTGCGTCCGTCAATAACTAGTGATGCGCCTTCTTCAATACTATTATTTATTTCGGACAACACGTTTTGTTTCGCTTCTTTTGAAATGACTGGTCCAAAATCGACTTGTTCGTCTGTGTATGGTCCGACTTTTAACGCTCTGACTTTTTCATTTAAGATGGAGACGAATTTCTCTGCTGTTTCCTCCCCTACTGGCATTGCAGTGGATATTGCCATGCAGCGCTGGGAAGCAGCTCCATAAGCCGCTCCTAAGAATGCAGTGGCAGCCTGCTCAAGATCTGCATCTGGCATGATGATCATATGGTTCTTCCCGCCTCCAAATGCGGCAACTCGCTTGCCATGCTGAGTTCCTGTTTGATATACATATTCGGCAATTCGAGTAGATCCTACGAAAGAAATCGCCTGGACATCTTCATTCTTCAGCAACTCATCCACAACTTCCTTATCTCCATTGACTACGCTCCAGACGCCTTCTGGAAGCCCAGCTTCTGCCCATAATTCACTGATAAACAGTGCAGAATGCGGCACTTTTTCAGATGGCTTCAAGATAACGGAGTTTCCTACTGCCACTGCCATAGAGGTCATTGCAACAGGAACCATTACAGGGAAGTTAAAAGGAGCTATTGCTGCTACGACTCCCAAAGGTGACTTGGTTGAAAAAGCATTAATATTCCCGCCTACGTTAACAGAGTACTCGCCTTTCATTAAATGAGGTGCGCTTAACGCCAAATCCACGGATTCCAATCCACGAGTAATTTCCCCTAGCGCATCTGCTTTCGTTTTACCACTTTCTAGGCAAACAATATCGACCAATTCATCTTGTCGAGAAGACAGCAAGTTGCGGAAATTTAATACGACTTCCATCTTTTTAGCGAGTGATTTCGCCTGCCATTCTACTTGACCTTTTTTCGCAAGCTCGATTGCTTGTCTTGTTTCTTCAGCTGATGCAAGTGGCACCCCTGCGATTACTTCTCCAGTAGATGGATTGAAAACTTCGCCAAAACGGCCGCTTGTCCCTTCGACTTTTTTTCCTCCGATAAAGTGGGATAGTTTTTGAACTTCTTGTATAGTTGTCATAGTACTTCCTCCTTCTTATTTGTTTTTACTTCTGATAAATAAGCTGCTGAAATATCTAGATGTCCGAACCCTTCCTGAGACATTTGTTCATATTCCTCTATCAATTGATTGGTCACCGGCAGATTCACTTCTCCTTGAACAGCCATTTGCTGTGCAAGGCGCATATCTTTTAATAATAGATCGATGGAGAAGCCTGGTTGGTAATCTTCATTTTTCATATACTCCGCATAATTGCGTGTGTAGATTTTGCTTTGTCCATAGCTCACATTTAAGATTTCATACACTTTATCCAGTGATAACCCAGCGCTTTCTGCCAGCACTAGCATTTCTGCGACCCCCTTTGTATAAAAGCCGATCATCAAGTTGTTCAACAATTTGATGCGGGTGCCGACACTCGGTGAATCGCCAAGCAAGAAAATATTCTTACCCAATACATTTAGTAGCGGAAGTGCTTTTTCATAATTTTCTTTTGTTCCACCAACCATAATAGTCAAGGTAGCTTGAACTGCTCCGATAACCCCACCACTTACTGGTGCCCCTAAATAATGCAGGCCGTGTTTACTAGCAAGAGTCGCAATATCGTCGTTTAGCTTCGGATCCACTGTACTGAAATCTATCAATAACGTGCCCGGTGCAGCAGTCTCGATTAAACCGCCTGGATTTGTATAAATCGCTTCCACCACTTGAGGTGTCGGAAGACTGGTCATAATCACTTTCGTCTGTGCGGCAAGTTCAGCGTTCGTCTTCGCAACTTTACCTCCAAGTTCCGTAAACTTTTGCAGTATCTCTGCTTTGACATCCATTCCGTAAACAGTGTAGCCAGCCTTAATCAAATTAGTTGTCATTGGCAATCCCATGTTGCCTAGTCCAATAAAACCGATTGTATCCATTATTTATTCCACTCCTTTTAAAAGATTGAATATAAGATAATTGCTAATGCGAGTGCTATCATAGAGACGACAACACTAATGACAAATACTGGCTTATAAGCCCGATCATGAGTTTCATTACTAACTGCTCGAATTGTTGTTACGATATATCCGTTATGAGGCAATGAGTCCAGACCTCCGGAGGCAAGTGCTGAGATTCGGTGCATTGCGTTTGGATCCAAGCCTTGTAAATTGTAGATTGGAGCCAAAATCGGAAGCGCAATTCCAAGTCCGCCTGAAGCAGATCCTGTGATTCCTGCAATCACCGTGACCGCAAGCGCTAACCCAATGTATTCCATGCCTGGAAGTCCAACAAGGACGTCAACAATCATTTGAAAAGATGCCGTTTGCTGGGCTACTGCACCGAAACCGACCACCGCACAAATATTGACGGTAGCAATGACGGCATTTTCAGCACCTTTTGTGAACATCGCTCGGTATTGATCGGTGTATTTATACATCGTAGCTAGCCCAGCTGCGCAGCCGACAAATAATCCTAAAAGGGCCGCACCCACAGAGGATATGAACTGCGCGCTAATGTTTAGCGTAATGACCACAAGTGCAAGCGGTAAGATGGAGAAGAATACAGGCGGCAATTTACGCTCAACTGACTCGAGCTTGCTCAAGTTCTCCATGACAGCTTTCGGTGCATCAAATTGCTCACCGTTTTTGATAGCTCTGTCCACCATAAACTTCATTGCATAACTTCCTATCACGATAATGAAAATTGCGACAACTACCGCAATCCACCCTCCAGCAGTCGGCTTCGTGCCGAAAAACTCCATCGGTATCAAGTTCTGCACTTCCGGCGACCCTGGAGAGGTCATTGTAAATGAGATCGATCCGAAGATAATCGATGCGGGGATAAACCTATGCGGAATATTCCCTTCTCGGAACAACGATAAGGCAATCGGATAAGCAGCAAATGCGACAATTGCCACACTCACTCCGCCATATGCCATAACCGAGCAAGCAACCACCACTGCAAAAACAGCATGCTTTGCGCCAATTTTCCGTTTCACCCAATTGGCAATAGAATTGGCCGCACCGGTTTCTTCCATAATCTTTCCAAATACTGCCCCAAGTAGATATACAAGGAACCAACTAGCAAAGTAGCCTGTAAATCCCGCCATATAATTTTCTGTAAGCGCTTTCTCTAAAGACAAATGATTTGTCAAAGCGACTACAATGGAAGCAATCAATGCTGCAAAGATAATATTCATCCCTCGCATAGTGAAAAACATAAGTAACCCTAACCCCAGAAAAAAACCGATAAACGCAATAACCATCTTCTTCCCCCTGCTCCCCTTTAAGCATTCAAACATTTGAGATACCAAAGTCAGATACTTTAGTATCTTAAATGATAATAGATAGAATTTTATTTGTAAACAGTAAATTTAATATTTTCTGATTTTTATATTTTTAGTTATGTAATTCCAAAAATTGTCCTTGTATTATTTAGAAAATATGTTAGTTTCAATTAATAAAGGAGTGTAGACAGATGAAACCATCTTCCCAACGGGCGATCAAAGCACAGCAGACACGCCAGCTATTATTAGATACAGCCCTTGAATTATTTGATAAAAAAGGGTTTGATAATGTGACCATTGATGAAATTGCCGAAAAATGCGATGTCTCAAAAGGCGCATTTTACAGACATTTCAATTCCAAATATGATGTCTTCGCAGTTAAGTTTAAAGACATCGATAACTTTTATGAAAGCTTCTATGAAAAAATTCATCCAGCCTGTACAGTAAAAGAAAAAATCATCCTTGCTTATCAAGAGCAGATGAAATATTTACGCGATGAGCTAGGAGTAGATTTTGTTCGGACCGTCTATACCAGTGCACTGTCACGTACAATGGATGAAAAGCATTATTTAGTGGACCCCGAGCGCCGCATTTATAAATTGATAGAAACCTACCTAGATGAAGGCCTTGAAAAAGGAGAATTTAATTCTGCATGGGAAAAAGAGCAATTGCTCCATAACTTGACTCGATGCATGAGGGCCACCGTCTTTGACTGGATTATCTTCCAAAATAAATTAGATATTGTCGAAGAAATTAAAGTACTCGTTACGATGATATTTGAGGGGATTGGGAAACGGGAGAATGATTAGTTTAAACTTCCCTGTGTAAGAAACAATTTTGAATTGTTTCTTACACAGGGAAGAGATACAAATAACACCCACCTTTCATTAGGTGAGTGTTATTTGGTATTTGGCTATTTAATAAAGATAAAAGTCTATGGACAGAATTTTTTCTTACGTGGGACATTTTTTATCAGGCATTTACGCTTCCTAGCACTCCATTAGTAGATGCAATTGCTATAATCACACATCCCCACATATGCTTATAAGCGGTAACCATGTCTTCACACGTAAACTTAATGCTTGTTGGACTGATCATTTGAACCGTTGGTAGTGTAGTTGTCATTTTTGCTTGTTGGGGGCCCTTAAATTCAATCTCATAAGTTATCGGACCTTCTATTTTTAATGGTTTAATATTATTAATCTTCGTAAGAGAAAAAGCAATCTTTTGCTCGATTTCTTTTTGTACCACTTCAGGATGAATTAATTCTGCTGCTAATCGATCACGTGCAAATTTGACTATCACTGATTCTATGTCTGGCAATGTCTCTTTCACTTCGGCCACATATTGATCATCCCCACTGATGAAGATGGCAGGTATATCTAAACTACCAGCAACCAAGGCATTCATTTCGGTTTCTCCAACAATCTGATTGTTGATTTTCATTTCCTTAACGCATATTCCAGCAAGTGTATGGCTTATTACTGCATGTGAAGCACTTTCTCTTCCATGATGCCCAATAAAAATGATTCCATCAAATGTACTGTCGAGCCCCTCTAATTGGCACATGACACGATTATTACCTGAAACTAATCGAGCTCTTGGATCCAACTCTTCTATTAGAATGTTAGACATATTTCCGTGACCATCCGCCACGACAACTTCCTTCGCTCCACCTTTATAGGCACCTCTTACAGCAGCATTTACCTCCGCTGTCATTAACTTACGAAACCGCTGATACTCAGCATTTGTTGTAAGCTGCTGAATAGTCGCAACGCCAGCGATTCCTTCGATATCTGCAGAAATAAATAATTTCAATCAATTAACCTCATTTCACTTAACTTTTATGGATGATCGAAAAACAGTTAGCCATGTCAGGTTCTTACTTGATTAACAAATGAGAGAATTTAAATCTCTTGGATAATAAGTTAGCATTTCTATACCACTATCTGTAACGAGGACTGTATCCGAATGTCTGAAACCACCAATTCCCTTCACATAAATTCCAGGTTCTACTGTAACTACCATGCCTGGTTTTATTTCTGTATGATCTCCTAAGTCAAAGAATGGTGCCTCGTGACCAAGCAACCCAATATTATGACCTGTATGGTGACTTGTTAATTCTGTGATGCCTGCCTCTTTAAAGTACTTTTGGACTGTAGCTTCTACTGCAGAATATGGAATGCCTGGTTTAATCGCTGAAAGTGCAACATCCTGCGCTTCATACATGTGTTGGAAATACTTTTCTTGTTCCTTAGAAACCTCTTCAACAAACATGGTACGTTCCAACTCACTTTTATAGCCAAAAACATCGGCCGCGGCACCAGTAACCAATGTATCTCCTTTTCGAAGGACAAGGTTTTGAGTTACGGCATGTGGGAACGCTGACTCAGGTCCAATTTGTCCTCTAAAAATTGCATATGCTGTTTGGCCATGTGGCTTGTATTCAGAACCTAACGTTTCAATCATTGCCATCGTCGCTTCCATAGATGCTTTACTAGTAATCTCAATTTCACTTAACCCAGCCTTCGTATATTTTTGCAGTAAGCGATGAGCTAAATTTCCCCAACGACATGACTCTTTGATTAACTCGATTTCCTTGTCAGATTTGACATAGCGCATTTCCTCTATAACCCATTTTAAAGATACAAACTCTTTAACTGTAATCATTTGATCAATCGATTGTCCTCGATACCCCATGGAAGAACCGTAACCGAGAGAGTCATAACCAACCGTTTTGTTTTCAAATCCATATTGAAGTAATAATTCTTTTAGATACTCCATCGGGTGCTTGATTCCTGGATATTCTGGATAAGAGTGAACATGATCAACTATACCGTATTCCTCTGCATGCTCATGCTCTAATGCTGGTAAGAATAAGTGAACCTTTTGACTTGGATCAATGAACAATCCTATTGGTCGTTCCGTCGGATGAAAGTGAAACCCTGTTAAATAAAAGATATCCGTTACTGAAAAAATAACTGCTGCATCACAATTTTTCTCCGTTAATTTATGAAAGAATTTTTGCTGACGTTCTTGAAACTCACCTTTAGGAATAGCTAGTAACATACTCAATTTCCTCCTCGTTTTTTATATATAAATGGCAATTTGCCGTGTGACCTTTTTCGAATGTTGTTGGTTCTGGCATTTTAGTTTTACAAATTTCTAGAGCAAATGGGCATCTTGGATGGAATGCACAGCCAGATGGCGGATTCGCCGGGCTAGGAACATCCCCTTTTAGTATAATTCGTTTTTTTTCTTCTTTAGGATGTGCCACTGGAACAGCGGATAACAGGGCTTGTGTATATGGGTGTTTTGGATTTCGGAACAAATCTTCTGTATCAGCAACTTCAACGATTTTTCCTAAGTACATGACAGCTACACGGTCAGTCATATGTTGAATCACGCTTAAGTCATGAGAGATAAATAAATAGGTCAATCCAAATTCCTTTTGTAGCTCAAGCATCAAGTTGATAACTTGAGACTGTACAGAAACATCCAGCGCTGAAACAGGTTCATCTGCAATGATAAAATCGGGCTGAAGGATGACCGCACGTGCAATCCCAATCCGCTGTCTTTGCCCTCCCGAGAATTCATGTGGGTATCTATCTAGATGATATTCGGAAAGTCCGACGATTTTTAACATTGCTATGATTTTGCGCAGTCTTTCTTTTTTATCAAATTTGTTATGAACCTTTAGTGGTTCCATCAATATTTGCAAAATCGTTTTTTTCGGATTCAGGGAAGCATATGGATCCTGGAATACCATCTGCATCTGTTTTCGAAGCGACCGCATTTGCTCATATGGTAGTGACGCCAAATTTGTACCTTTAAAAATTACTTCCCCAGCTGTAGGTTCGACCAACCTTAAAATTGTTCGGCCTGTAGTTGATTTACCACAGCCAGATTCTCCTACCAATGCAAAAGTTTCTCCTCGCATAACGGTAAAGTTCACATCATCTACAGCCCTTACAACGATTTTCTCCTTAAACATTCCTTGAGATATCTCATAATACTTTTTCAAGTTTTTAACTGTTAACAATACTTCGTTCTTCATTCTGCATGACCTCCTTAACTGCCGGGTCCTGTAGCCAACACTTGCTAATATGTTTTCCCCGATTGAACGCAGGTGGTGTTTCCGCAAAACATTTTTCAAAGGCAAATGGACATCTATTTGCAAATACACAGCCTTCCCCTATCTCAGAGGGCTTTGGTACTTGACCATCGATTGAAAATAATTTGCTCTTTCGTTCATTGTTAGAGGGTAGGGATTTCATAAGTCCTTGCGTATAAGGATGTAAAGGTCTATCAAATAATTCATTTACCTCTGCCTCTTCCACTACCTCTCCAGCGTACATGACTACTACGCGATCACACATTTCAGCAACCACACTTAAATCATGGGTGATTAGCATTAAACTCATCTCATTTTTTACTTTAATCTCTTTTAATAGTTCTAGAATCTGAGCTTGAATTGTTACATCCAAGGCTGTGGTAGGTTCATCAGCAATCATAAGCTTTGGATGGCATAAGAGAGCAAGAGATATCATAACCCTTTGTCTCATTCCACCGGATAGTTGATGAGGGTATTCGTCAATTATTTGTTCTGCTCTTGGTAAACCAACCTGTTTTAGTACAGCAATAATATTGTTACGGATTTCTGACTTTGACATTTTTTTATGTTGTCTTAATGGTTCACTCAATTGTTCACCAATTGTAAATACAGGATTCAGAGATGTCATTGGCTCCTGAAAAATCATCGAAATTTCGTTGCCACGAAGTTTACGATATTCTTTCTCCTTCAATCTAGAGATATCTCTATTATTGAATAGGATTTCGCCAGAGACAATTTCACTTGTCTTTATCGGTAGAAGTCCCATAACCGAAAGAGAAGTCACACTTTTTCCACACCCCGACTCACCAACAATTCCCAATGTTTCTCCTTTTTTCACATGAAAGTTGACTCCTCGTATAGGTTGAGATGTCTCCTTACCATTTCTAAAACGAATTCGTAGGTCGTTCACTTGTAGAACCTTATCTGACATAATCATCCCCCCTTGTTATTCACCTTTCAATTCCGGATCCAATGTATCACGAAGCCAATCTCCAAAAAGGTTAACACCGAGAGCCGTAATCATAATAGCGATTCCTGGGAATGTGATTAACCACCATGAACTGAATATATAATCTTTTCCTTCATTTAGCATGTTTCCCCATGCGGGTTCAGGTGGTTGTACTCCAAACCCCAAGAAGCTTACAGATGCCTCGGCAATAATATAAGTACCAATTTGCAGGGAGGACAGAATGATAATAGGAGTAAACAAGTTTGGCAGAATATGTTTAAACAATATTCCAATTCTCGTTACGCCTGTCGCTACGCAAGCAGTGATAAATTCCTTTTCACGAAGTGCAAGAACCTCACTCCTAATGACGCGAGCAAATATAACCCATCCCCCTATTGCTAGTGAAATGATGATATTACGAAGGCCTGATCCAATAATCGCATTGATGACCAATACCAACAGAATGAATGGAAAACTTAATTGAACATCCACAATCCGCATTAAAATTACATCAACCCAACCTCTGAAATAACCAGAAATAATTCCGACAATTGTTCCGAAAGTACCAGCGATTAGCACAGTTGTTAGACCGATAATGACGGACACTCTGGCACCAAGAATAATTCTAGAAAAAATATCTCGTCCTAGCTGATCTGTCCCTAAAAGATGTCCATCCGTCATAGGGGGTAATAATTTCTTACCGAAATCCGCAAGAAGAGGATCATAAGGTACAATCCATTGACCAAAAATACTGATAAATAGCAAGAGTATCATGATAAGAAATCCGACCATTCCTGTCCAACTTCTTAGTAAATTAGAGAAAAACGTAACTACAGCTGATTGTTTCTTGGCCTTTATTGATTGTGTTGTATGAGTTACCTTTGGAATATTAACAGTCATAATCTCACCTACTTCACTCGAATTTGCGGATTAACATATGCATACAAAACATCTGCAATAAAATTAATCACTGCATAAATTAGGGCTATGATAAATACTCCAGCCAGAACTATTGGAAAGTCTCGATTCATAAGCGACTGCATTAACAATCTTCCAATTCCAGGCCAAGCAAATACAACCTCGGTTATCACGGCTCCTCCAAGTAATGTTCCTAGATCAAGAGCTACTAATGTAATTATTGGAATGAGAGAGTTTTTAAGCGCATAACGCCCTATTAATCTAAGAGTTGGCACTCCAGATGCCTTAGCTGTCCTAATGTAATCTTTTCTAAGTACATCCAGCATGGTAGACCTCGTGAAGCGTGTAAATCTTGCCACGCTATAAGCAGCTAGAGTCACCATCGGCAGTATTAAGTGAGTGATAGAACCCGCCCCACCAGATGGAAGCATGTTCAATTGAGCCGCAAAAAAGTATATAAGCAAAAGACCCAACCAAAAGCTTGGTACCGCTTGTCCGAGTACGGTAAAGGCGACAGCAATTCGATCAAAAATTGAATTTCTTCTAAATGCCGATAGAACACCAAGTGGTATGGAAATCAGTAAGGATAAAACTAATGCAGATATGGCTAATTGGAAAGTAGCCGGCAAACGATCTAATACTAAAGGCAATGCATCCTCTCTACTTCGTAAAGATTGACCGAAGTCTCCTTGAACAGCATTTACCATGAAATCTCCATACTGAACATAGATAGGACGATTAAATCCTAATTTTTCCCTATATTCTTCTATTTGTTCCCTCGGTGCATCAGGAGGTAAGAACAGCGCAGTCGGATCTCCAGATAGTCTTATCAAAAAAAAATACAACTGTAAGTGCTAATAAAACAACAACTCCAACTTGAATTAGCCTTTTAATCACAAAATCAAGCATACGTTACCTCCCTCTCGTAACCTATATTTCTTGTATTCTTAAGGAGAAAAGGAGGATCGAAACCCTCCTTACCTATTAGCCGCTATTATAGTTCTTTAATTCCATGACATTTCAAAGGCTTGTATTTTTTCATCTACACGAGGCTTAAAGTTCAAATCTTTTCTTACAGCATATAAATCCGCCTGTTGCCATAATGGAACCCATGCAGCTTTTTCCACTAGAGCATTTTGAAGCTCAGCATATCCATTGAATCTTTTTTCTTCATCAAATAATGCATTTGTTTCATAAATTTTCGCTTCGATATCTTCATCATAAAAACCACTATATGGTGCTACTTCTGTAAAGAGATTTTCAATTGTGGATTGTGGATCAAATGCAGGACCCCATCCTAGTATGAACATATCCTTCATTTCTCTATTTCTGATTTTCTCTAAATGAGCACCCCATTCATTTACTTGAACATTGACTTTCACACCGATTCGCTGTAATTGAGCCGCAATGGCTTGAGCTACTTGAGTATCCATCGGATAACGACCATTCGGTGTATCCAACGTCAATGTTAAAGACTCAGGCTCATATCCAGCCTCCTTTAGTAAACTTTTCGCTTTTTCAGGATCGAATTCGTAGCCCTTTGTTTCAATGTAACCAGTATTGATAACTGCAAGAGGACCTGTCATTTTTGTACCATTTCCATTTAACACCGCTTCGATTAGTTCATCGACATCCACAGCATGATTCAATGCTTGACGAACCTTTTCATCTTTCAATGGACCGTCATAAAATGTATTTAAGGCAAGGTAGTTTATACGAGCTGATGGAACCTTTTCAACTTTCGAGTCATCGTCACTTTCAATTTTTCCAACGGAATCCACTGGTATATTTTTGAACATATCCACTTCGTTACTTAAAAAGGCGGAAAGACGAGAGCTGAACTCTGGAATATAACGGAACTCTAATTTTTTTATCTCAGGAGTTCCTTTCCAATAATCTTCATTGGCTTCTAATTTCAAGTAATTATCCCGAGACCATTCTACAAATTTATAAGCTCCAGTTCCTATAGGTTTCTTAGCCGCTTCATCCGTTCCTACCTCTTCCACATATCCAGGTTCCATAATCAGTAAATCTTCCGTAATACGTTGGATTAAGCTTGGAAACGGTTTAGATGTTTTGATTTCTACTTCAAAAGGTGAAACTACCTTTACTTCTTCCACATCTACCCATCTGGATTTATAAAATGATTGATTTGCATCATCTAAAATATAATCAATACTATACTTAACCGAATTTGCATCAAAGTCTGCTCCATTGTGGAATTTAACTCCTTCTTTTAATGTTAAATGCCAAGTCAGCTCATCTACATTTTTCCATTCTTCAGCAAGTACAGGAACGAATTCACCGCTTTGCCCATCTCGATCAATTAGAGGGTCGTAAATATTGCGAATTTGTGTATCTGTCACATAGTTCACATCTGAGTTAGCAATGAGGGTTCCAGCATCAGCCTCAAAGGCAATAACAAGACTATCTTTAGTGGAGGTAGAAGAATCCCCATCTCCATCTGAATTACTAGTACCTGCTGTTCCTTCAGTACAACCTGATAAAATTAACAAAAGACTTAAAACTAGCAAAACCAATGAATTTTTTCTCATATTTTAGTTCCCCCTTATCGAATTTTTGGATATAAAATTTCCTCTATTTTTTGCATTGACTCAATTAAAACCTCGATTTCTTTTTCAGCTATGCCGTCTATCATACCCTCAACATTAAGACTTGCTTTATCAGCAAGTGTTTTAAGTGCCTCTCCCCCTAAGTCTGTTAGTTTTATATGTTGAATCCGTCGATCCTCTTCCGAAAAACTTTTAATTATCAGCCCATCTCGTTCAAAATGCTTAAGGATTCTACTCATATAGCTTTTATCTAATAGAAAATAATTCGATAAATAGGCAGCTGTACAGTCATTACGAGTAGAAATTTCAAACAATATTAAAGCCTCTGTAGCTGAATAAGGACTCTCATCTGTGTATAAATTAAAAAGCCCCATTGTGCGAGTGTAAAATCGGTTAAATCTTTTAATTTTTTGTACATTATTTTCTGACATATTTAAATATTCACTATCCTTCGAATTTTAAGTTTACTTTATATTAGAAAGTGGCTTTAGTCAACTATTTTTTTAGGAATTTATTGATAGTGCTACTCCCCCTCTTTTGTAGAGGGTAATCTTTAGGGGAAACTGCTTTTCACAATTCCACTTTTAGGCAACGAATTATGTAAACGCAAAATAACGCCCACCTATTCGTTAAGTGGACGTTACTTCATATTTACCTATGTTAATTGAACTGAATAGTATTAATTGTAGGAATTCCTAACATCGGGGAGGGTTTGAATTGCACTTAAGACTTAATTTGATTTGAAGTATGAACAATTTAGAGTGGACACCACTACTTACAAATCATCAAGACAAAATACTATCAATTAAGAGGTAAATCCCAGTACCTCCTAAAAGGATGTATGTAAAAATCTTAAATACTTGTTGATTTAAATATTTGAATAGAATTTGCCCTATGATCAATCCTATAAATACAGCAGGAATGGCATACAAACTAGAACGCCAGATAAGCATATCTGTACCGGTTAAAAATAGCTGTGATAACAAACTAATGAGATAGATAAATAAGAAAAACGCTAAAGTGGTGGCTCTAGTTTTTTCTTTTCCGGTGTTTGTGCCTGCAAAGTATATCAACAACGGGGGTCCTGGCATACCTATGCTTATGGTTAAAACCCCAGATATTCCACCTACTATATAATCTCTAGCCGTAGTCGATTTGAATCTAACGTTAACAATTAACATTAAAGTTAGCAACAATAAAATGATACTAATCAGCAGTTTAAACGTCTTAATATCAACCGTTATATAAATTAGACCACCTAATGGAAGTCCCATAATGCTACCTAAAACTAATTTTTTCAACAAATATGTATCAATATTCTTTTTGACTTTCATGATTAATGATAAGGAGATGATCAAGGAAAGGATAATATTTATTTGAATGGCTTCTGAAGGTGCAAATAGCAACAATAAAAAAGGTGTCGCCATAATCGAAAATCCAAAGCCAGTGCTTGTTTGTAAAATCGATGCCACGAGAATAATACAAATATATATAAAGAAGTTTTCCAAGCTTATACCTCCTATAAATAACATAAGAGCAGATATTTTTACAAAATAAAGTGGCTGAAGATGAAAATATCAGCCACTTTATTATGTCTCTTATAGCATTCAGTCACCTAATATTTTCTTCCGTACATATCTTAAATGATTATACATTTGATTGAACGATTCATAGGGATCTCTTTTCTTTAATGCTTCATATATTGCTACATGATGCTCGATTGTAATAGAAGGTTCTCGGTAAGTAATCAAGCTATCCGTCTTTTCATGTGTGATAAGAAGGGAATCTATCATTCCTTCGACTACTGGATTATTTGCACTTTGGGCAATTAGCCGATGAAATTCCTTATCTAATTTTCCGTAATCACTATTTGGGTTTTCTTGAATTCTATCAATCGTTTCTTTTATTTTTTCTAGTTGATCATCGGATATTTTTTCAGCTGCAATTGTAACAAGTCCCAATTCTAAAGTCATTCGTGCTTCAATAACGGCAGGAATATTATTAATCGACAATGCAAGCATCGCTTTGAATGGACTGCTTCCCACCTTATCATTGACAAAAGTACCGCTTCGAGGTCTTCTGTTTATAATTTCTAACGTTTCCAGTGAGCCTAGTGCCTCTCGTAATACTGGGCGGCTTACATCAAGCTGCTCCATCAATGACATTTCAGAAGGCAATTTATCGCCCGGCTTCAATTGACCGCTCGTTATCATATAAATAACCTGTTCTATCACCTGCTGGGATAAAGTACTCCTACGGATAGTGTCCATTGTATGCTCCTTCATTAAATCCCTCCTTTCCATAAAAATAATCGAGAATTTCTTTATAACAATTATACACTAAAATCTCTTCGGAATTTCATAATACTATGTAAAAAGAGAATGAAGTCGTATTCCACTGCATTCTCCCTCTTCGTTCATTTAATCCTCAAAATACTTTAACTAAGTCCAGCTAAAGACGGTAAGAATGTGGAAAACCATGGAAAATACGTTACAAGTAAAAGAACAACAACAATAGCAACATAAAATTTAAGAATTTGTGGCATAACCTTTTCCAATTTTACATTCGATACTTTAATACCAGCAAAAAGAATATTGCCAACCGGCGGTGTAATAGTACCAATACAAAGATTAAACGTAAGCATAATACCGAAATGTAAAGGGGTCATTCCTAATGCTAAACAAACAGGAAGTAAAATTGGTGTGAAAATTAAAATTGCTGGTGTTAGATCCATAAATGTGCCAACGAACAACAACAGAATATTAATTGCTAGTAAAATAATTATGGGATTATCGGAAATGCCTAATATCAAGTTGGCCATCATATCTGGAATCCCAGTAAACGACATAACCCATGCCATTATATTAGATGATCCGATTAAAAACATAATTATAGCTGACAACTTCGCACTATCTATCAAAATAGCATATAATTCTTTGAAATTAATTGTTTTATAAAAAATTGTAGATAATAACAAACTATAGACAACTGCAATTGCGGATCCTTCTGTAGCAGTAAAAATACCTCCAACAATTCCAAAAACGACAATAATAATTAGTAATAAACTTGGAATTGCATCGAGTGCAACTTTTAAGAATTCATTTAACGTTATTTGCTTTTTACCGACATAGCCTTTCTTTTTTGCATAAAAGAACGCAACGACCATGCAACTTATCCCCCACAAAATACCGGGAATGACTCCACCAAGAAAAAGAGCGGCTACTGAAGTACCTCCGCTAACTAAAGCATAGGTGATTAATGCAGTACTCGGTGGTATCAATAATCCCGTAGGAGCTGTTGCTATATTTATTGCCGCTGTGAAATTCTCGTCATAGCCTTCTTTTTTTTGAATTGGTCCCATAATAGATCCCATTGCAGAAACCGCTGCTGTTCCAGAACCAGAAACAGAGCCAAAAAGCATATTAGCAACCACATTCGTCTGAGCAAGTGAACCTGGTATCCTTCCTGTCAATGCAGTTGCTAAGTTAATCAACCGGACTGCTATACCACCTTTATTCATAATATTACCTGCAAGTATAAAGAAAGGAATAGCCAATAAAGTAAATATATTTATACCTTGAAACATTTTCAAAGCGGATGATGGAACTGCCGCCGAAAAACCTAATACTTGGGTGATTGCTAGTATTGATGCAACAATGAGTCCTATACCAATTGGAATACCGAGAAGTAATAGAATGACAATCGTAAAAAAAATCAACAAACCTGCTGTTACTGCTACACTCATAGAATCCCCTCCTTTTTACTTTCATTAAATTGTTGGATTAATTGGATTATATTAATGCAGTTATAGATAATGATAAATACACCACTTATTGGAAGTACTATATAAATCCAATCCATAGAGATATTCAGTGTAGGAGAAATTTGTATAGCACCTACGCCTACAACCTGCGTTCCGCCAAACAGAAAGACAATTATTGCGATAAACATGATGAGTAGCTCTGTAAAAATCGATAACACAAACTTATTCACCCCTACTAATCTGTCCGAAAATATTGATAAACTCATATGATCTTTTTGACCAAATACTAGTGCAGTACCAAGCAATGATACCCAAACAAAAGAATAACTCAGCAAATCTTCAGACATCGTACTCGGACTACTAAAAACATATCGTGAAATTACTTGATAAGTTGCTAGTAGAGTCATAAAAGACAACAAAGCGGCACAAGCAGCAGATAACACTTTATCCATTATTTTCTTTACTTTTCCCACAAGATACACCTCTTTATTTAGTTCTGGATTTGTTGAATCTTCTCATAAAGTGACTGCAATTCTGGATTGGAGACCAATAATGCCTCTTTTACTGGTTTTTGCATTTCTTCGAATAATTGCTTATCGACTGTGATGAATTCTACTCCCATCTCCGTTGCTTCCTTTGTAACCTCAGAAATACGTTTGTCCCATTCTTCATTTGAGACTTGACTGCTCAATTTAAACCCTTCTTGGAAAATCTGTCTTTCTTCTACTGTAAGTGAATCTAAAAAGTCTGTATTTGCAACTAGCATGTCAGTAAATATCTGATGCTCTGTTCGTGAATAGTATTTTGCAACTTCCCCGTGCTTCATATCAATGAGCGCCATCTCCGGGTTAGTTCCAGCGTCAATTACACCGTTCTGTAACGCTGTATAAACTTCACCATAAGCCATGACAACAGCTGCCGCGTCAAATCCTTGTACAAGTTTGACATTCGCTTCACTCGACTGAACACGAATCTTCAATCCCTTCAAGTCTTCGGGAGTTTCAATTTTCTTTGAAGCATAAAAATTATTCACTCCATTAGAAAACCAAGCCACACCTTGAATTCCTTTGTCAGCTGTCGAATTATAAATCACATCCGTAAATTCTTCGTCGTTCATTACTTTACGAAAGCTAGCTTCATCGTTGAATAAATATGGCAAACCAAAAATTTTATACTCATTTGCAAAAGCTTCCATGTTACTTCCGCTCGTAGCAACCAAATCGAGTGATCCCATTTGTAACAATTCAAGTGCTTCCGAATTTCCACCAATTACACCGTTAGTAAAAAGTCTAATTTCGAATTTATCTCCCATTTCTTCTTCTACATAATCTTTAAATGCTTTTAATCCAAGATAGATTGCATGACTCTCAGGCTGCACTGTTGCAACACTGATAATTCGCTTACTACTTATCTCTCCATTTGCCGAAGCCGAACATCCAGCTATCACCATTATCAATGTAATACATAGTAAAATAGCTGTAATTTTATTTTTCTTTTTCATTTAATCACCTCGTTCTTTATATTCTAAATAAACAAATACTTGAAAGCGCTTACCTCTATTGGTAAATATATTTCTCTAAAAGCAGACTCTTGGTATACCTAATTAACATTTTGCAATGTAAGTAGAATACCAAGAGTTCTTTGCTCATCCCTATCTTAAACTAGCAATTCTCCATCTTTCATAATATCTCGTCCATCAATATTACATGTAACCGTTTTGATAATCATATCTAAATGTAAAGGTGAATCGACATGTCCACCAAAGTTTAAATTCTTTCCAATACCAATATGAATATTTCCAAATGACCCTTCATCCGGTGCCATATGCCCGCACAAGAAGTTTTCTTTATTAAGCCCAAGTCCAAGTTCTGCAATATTATAAACAGTTGGATCGTTAAAGTCAGCCAGCATCTTACGTAAAATATCAGCCTCTCGTCCACCGGTTATCTCCGTGATGAACCCCTCCTTCACTGTGCATGTAATAGGTTCTTCTATTAGATTCAACAATGGGTGTGGGATACTTCCGTCAAAAACTAATACACCATTTGCAGTTCCTTCGACTGGCCCCAGTGCAACCTCTGCGTTTGGAGGAAATGAAGCAGATCCAGGCACAGTTGCTGTTCCGTGATCCAGCACAGGTTCTCTTCCTTCAATGCTACATACCATATGAGTCCCACCTGGAGCGGTAAGTGTAAATGTATTACCTTTGTAAAAAGGAGCAACTCGATTAACAACTCGTGTAACTTCATCAAAATCTGCAGTTAACCCACCTTCTTCAAACATATGAAGAGCATAATCTTGAAGTCCTATCCAACGCAATCTTCCATTTTTACTTGCATTTAAACGCGCTTTTGTATGGTATAAGGAATAAGTAGTGGCACCAAATGCAACATCACAATTATTCAATGCTGCAGTAACAGCTTCTGTTGGCTCCGCACCATGTCCTTCCGTTGGAGGCATGACAATCATGGAAGTTTCAAAAAATTGTTTGGCATACTTATAAACAAATTCACCGATTTCTCTTTTATCATCGTCCGTAATGACCAGTACTCTTTCTCCTTCTTTCAAATGAGTAATACTCGTAAATAATTGTTTGATACCTAATGGTAGTTCGTTCATATCTTTCATCAACCAACTCTCCTATTCTAGTAATTTATATTTTTATCAATCATTAAACTTCCACAATAATTTCCACTTCTACCGGTGTTCCTTCTGGAAGAGAAGATGCTCCAAGTGAAACCCTACTATGTTTTCCTACTTCACCGAATACTTCTATTGCCAATGCAGATACAACATCCATCACTTTTGGTTGGTCAGTGAAGTCGGAGGTACTTGCCACATAACCCTTAATATTAACAATTCTCTTCATAGAGTCCAGACTACCTATCATATTTCGAACTGTTGCTAAACAATTCACGAAAGCAATTTTAGCGGCATCCTGTGCCTGCTCTAAGGAAACTGTATCACCTACGATTCCTTTATATTTTAATACACCTTCTACTTTCGCTGCATTACCACTCACAAATATCAAATTTCCAGTTCTTACTCCTGCTTCGAATATCCGCTTATTTGCTTGTGTAGAAAGTTTATACCCATTACTTTCTAACTTTTCTTCATAATTCATTATTATACCTCCATTGTAGCGCTTACATTTTATTTAACAAACACTGTCTTAATAGCTGTGTAAAACTCTTTTGCAGCTTGGCCTTGTTCACGCGAATGAGAACTGGACTGTTTCATGCCACCAAATGGAGCTTGCAATTCAACACCAGCACTTTCTGCGTTGATACGCACTAATCCTGCATCCATTTCATTAATAAATGAAAGCATATTACTAATTTTTGTTGTAAAAATAGAAGCACTTAAACCATATTCCGAGTCGTTTGCCATTTCTAATGCTTCTTCAATCGTCTTAACTTTCATAAGTGCAAGAACTGGTCCAAAGATTTCTTCCCGTGCAAGTGTCATAGTGGATGATACATTTTCGAACACAGTCGGTTCAACGTAATACCCATTCAATCCTTCTTTTTCTACTTTTTCTCCACCAAAAAGTAGGCTAGCCCCTTCTGATTTACCTTTTGCAATAGCTGAAAGTACAGTATTCAACTGATTTTCACTTGCGGATGGCCCCATCCAAGTTCCTTCTTCCATACCATCACCAACTGTAATAGCTGCCACTTTTTCTAATAGCTTTTCTTTAAACTGGTCATAAACATCTTGTTGTACAATAACCCTGCTCGTAGCTGTACATTTTTGACCTGATGATTTTAATCCACCACTAATCGTTGCTTCAACAGCCAAATCCAGATCTGCATCATTCGCAACGATCACTGGATTTTTTCCTCCCATTTCAAGTTGATATTTGATGCCTCTCGAAATAGCTGTTTGTGCGAGCTGTTTCCCTACAGTGTTAGAGCCTGTGAATGTAATCGCATCTATTTCAGGATGATTGACCATTTCCGTACCAATTAGAGAACCTGATCCGGTCACCATGTTTATAACACCCGCTGGTATTCCTGCATCATGCAAACACTCAATCACTTTTGCACAAGTAATAGCTGTCTCACTAGCTGGTTTAATAACAACTGTATTACCATAAATAAGTGCGGGTGCCATCTTCCACATCGGAATAGCTACTGGAAAGTTCCAAGGTGTAATAACACCAACAACACCAAGTGGTACCCTAGTTGTGAACATAAGTGCATCGCTATCAGTAGAGGGAATTACATCACCAACTGGTCGCATACCTTCTCCTGCAAAGTAACGTAAAATTGCAACACCACGTGCAGTTTCTCCTTTTGCCTCTGCAAATGTCTTACCCATTTCTTTCGTCATGGCAGTTGCAACGTCTTCTATCCGTTCTTCCAAGATAGCGGCAGCTTTTAGTAAATAATCACCTCTAACATTTCCAGCAAGTTTACGCCATGTTTTTTGCGCTTTTCTTGCGGAAGTTGCCGCTTGGTTAAAGTCGTTATTTGAAGATAATTGATAAAGGCCAACAACTTCATCCTTGTTTGCAGGATTTCTACTTTCAGCTGTTTCACCAGATTCTGACACAATCCATTCACCATTTATATAATTTAGGTATGTTTTTGTTTTAGTTATGGTTGTCATTAAAATGAACCTCCTATTATATTACTCTTGATGGAACTGGGTATTTTTCCAATGCATGGTCAATAATTTTCTTCAATTGGTCATAATGTTCTTTTTCAACAGGAGCAATTGGTGCCCTAACATTCGTTGTCACTGGCAGACCAACAATTTGCATACCCGCTTTTATAAGCGAAACTGCATAACCCTTTTTCTGTTTACGAATTCGATGTATAGGCAAAATAACGTCTTCATGCAATTCATGTGCAACTTCTTTATCCCCATTTAACAACGCTTCATAATACATAGCAGAAATATGTGGTATGTAGTTGGAAATGGCAGATGAATACGATGTGTAACCTAAATTCACATAAGCAGCCATTGTCACTTCTGCTAATGGCATTCCGTTCACCCACTCTAAACGATCTCCGATTAGATGAGTAAATTCCGTATTATTCTCCATATTTCCAACCCCATCTTTGAACCCTACAAGTTGTGGAAATTCACATAGTTTAATCAGTGTCTTCGAATCTAGAATACAATTATCTCTTTGGTAGACGATTGCATTCAAATCCGTGCTTTGGATAATAGTTTTTAAATAATCGTAAATCCCGTCCTGTGAAGGATCTATTAAATATGGTGGTAATATTAAGTAACCTTCTGCTCCTAGCTCTTCCGAAATTTTAGCTTGTTCTAAAGCATTGGAAATATTGCCACCTACTCCCGTATAAAGCGGTACTTTCCCTTGCGTCTTTTTTACGGCAACTTCAACCATAGACCTATATTCTTCATTGCTAATTGCATGCAACTCACCTGCTCCACATGCTACGAATATAGAACTTAGCCCTCCTTCTAATAAAAATTCAATATTCTTCTCCAATGCATTTAAATCTAGTTGACCTTTCTCATCCATCGGTGCAACTGGAAATCCTAAAATTCCTTTCGGTGCCTGTCTCTGTTTCATTATCATAAAAATTCCACTCCTCTAGTAAATTTAATAGTTACAATTTTCTATAAATTTTATTGTAAGACAATTATATTGTAGTGTCAAATTGTTTTTCGAAAAATTAAATAATCAAAATACCATTTCCTATTTTTTTATACGAAAAATACCACTTCTCAAATTGAGAGAAGTGGCAATAACTTTTCTATTAAACTAGCGTTCTAACAAAGGGTTGTTCTTCAATATATAAAAATAGGGAAACTGATAATAATATATATAGAAATATTCATTTCATTATATTGAAGTAGAATATTTAAAAGAAATTGAAACCTTGTCATAGTGTTGTAGAACCGTATCTATCCTGGACGCTTAATTCATCAATTGATAGTTATAATCGGATCTTTAATAAGGCAATCGATATGAACGCCAGCTTCATTTTCACCACCGAACGATTTATTACTCCCAAAAGCAATATGTACAGTTCCGAAAACTTTTTCATCCTCTAGTATATTTCCTGTAAGTCGTGCTTTTTTGTTAGTCCCTATACCAAATTCTGCGATAATCCGACCATTATCCTCTCCTAAAATTTCTAATAACTGTTTACCTTGGCTACCAGTTGCATTTACTAAACGACCATCCTTAATCTCTAGAATAATCGGTTCTTGAACCAGACCAATCCCTGCTATGGAACCGTCAATTATTACTTTGCCATTCGCTGAGTTCTCAATAGGTGCTATATAGCTCTCACCAGAGGGAATATTACCCGATTGACCTTTTTCCTTAAATACTCCCGTGCTGGCAATACTTTGTCTCTTTTCTATGGAGAAGGACAAACTCATTCCATCTTTTTCAATTGTAACGGTTGAACCTTCATCTAACATTCTACAATACTCTGCGGTTAACTCTTCTATTTCTTCTGCATTTGCAGAAATCGCACCTTCTTCTAACATATCTAAAGTTACTCCAGGCATTGTTGCTACACGCGCACCCTTTTTGGAAGCATTTTTTCGTGCCACTGTATGAGTAAGGGAATGTTCTGTTATACACAACACTACATCTGCATATAGCATTGCCTGTGAAACCAGATGGGGAGGCTCTTCTCCAGATTTACTTCGAGTAGACATTTGCATAGAAATAGTTTCATTACCTAATTCCCGCCCTGCCTCTACAAAATATTGGGCAATATCCGATAGCGCAGTATCTGTTAGTACAAGAAGTGTTTCGTCCTTTTTTATGTGTAGATTATTAATCAATACATTTTTTGCTTTTTCTATGGTAGACAAAACCTATCACTCCTTTCTATTAAGATTTAAGCTTAATATTGTAACGCTTAATAATTACTTCGATCTCATCACGTGCCTTCATTAATAAAGGAAGACATGCCTTTTTATGTTCCTCTGTCATCCGATAAATAGGACCTGAAACAGTTATAGATCCAATAACGCCAAAGTCATCGTTTAATGGAACGGCTATAGCGAGCACTTCAGGAGTAAATTCTCCCTGACTTTCTCCCCAACCATTTTTCCTTATTCGTGCAAGTTCTTCCTTCAATTTCTCTCCACTATCCACTGTATATTTCGTATACTTGATAAATCCTTCACTGATAACTTTTTCAACTACTTCTTCCGGAAGAAATGCCAGTATAGATCGGTAAGACGCCCCGACATATAATGGCGAGCGACTTCCTGCTGAAACGGTAAACCTTACTTTATTTTCAGGTTCTACCGCTGCTAAAGTAACCGCTTCATCTCGGTCCAGAATAGTTAAGAAAACAGATTCTCCCGTCTCCTCACACAGCTTATCTAAAGATGGCTTGATGAGGGTATCTACATTAAGAGATTCATACATAATTTTTCCTAGTTCCCAAGTGGCATAGCCTAGGGAATACTTTTTGGTTACTGGATCTTTGGTTACAAATCTATTTTTTTCTAACGTTTCTAAAATACGATATATATTCGTATGATTGATATTCATTTCATTGGCGAGTTCTCGCCCACCCCAAACTGGCATTTCACGAGTGAACATTCTTAATACTTTTAGAGATAAATCTAGTGTCTTTAACAAGTAAAAATCCCCCATATCTTTCCTAATTGTATATTATCTTACCTAAATTAGAATAAAACACAAGTAAATTTCACACTGATTCTTCTAATCATTGGAATTTTCATATAAAAAATCCACCACTGCGGCAACGTATACTTTTGCACATCTGACTATGTCTTCTACTAAAACTTTCTCGTTATAGCCATGAATGCTAGGTAAATAAGCAGGACCATATTGTAACACTGGAATATGATAATCTCTAAAATGTCTAGCGTCACTACTAGCCCATTGCATTACTCCGTAAGCTTCCTCTTTTGTGACAAATTCAATATTTTCAACTATCGCTTTACAAACTGGATCTTGCGCAGAGGTATAATTTGCAACACTTTTAAAACCAAATAACCGTATAGAGTATCGGATACCTAGACTATCTAACTCTTTCTTTAAGTAATCTGATACTTCTTCATGGGTAATACCAAACGGCAAACGACAATCTACTTGAACTTTACAGCTTTCTGGAATAACATTTGACTTTGTTCCTCCATTAATCGTCCCAATATTCACCGTAATTCTTTCTAAAACTGGTTGAAAAATTTCTCTTTCTTCTTCCACTTCACGTAAATAACGTTTGGAGATTTCCACTAATTCTCTTACTTCTTCTGGCATGTGAATTTCCAAATCCCAAAGTGTACGAATCTTTTCAATCGCTGCGATTGCATCTACAATAGCATTGTTTCCAGCTACCGGTGATAGACTGCCATGACCCGGCTCACCAAATACCTCTAGCTCGAACCAATAGGACCCCTTTTGGCCAATTGTTGGATTTAACGGAGAGGAAGGTTCTGCTATCAAACATCCATCACCATCGATCAATTTATTCTCAAGTAACCACGGGACACCATATTCTCCGCCTGTCTCTTCATCTGGAACTATTGCTAAAGTAAGTTGTCCAGGTAATTCAATTCCTAGTCGTTTAAACAAAGTAAATGCAAAAATTATACCGGCAAGTCCGCCTTTCATATCGCTTGCACCACGTCCTAACATCCAACCATCTACTACTTCTCCAGAAAAAGGATCGAAATCCCATTTAGATAAGTCACCAGCGGGAACTACATCAGTATGACCACAATAAATCAGTTTTTTTCCTGATTCATCTCCAAAAGAACTGACGAGATTATACATTTTTTCGGATGCTTCATGCCAGTCGACCTCTAGTCCAAACTGTTTTAAATAGTCGGATACAAATTCACTCGCTTCTGTTGAGTCACCGGGTGGATTTTCACTAGGAATTCGTATTAATGAACTACATAATTCGATTAATTCGTCTTTTCGCTTTTCGACTTCATCCACTAATTGCTGTTTCAATTGTGCATTATCCATTATCTAGCTACCTCCTGCTTTCCAAAAGTTTGTAAATGTTCCATCTTGCCATAAAGCTTTTCTAATAATACAAACTCTTCCTCGTTAAAGAATGAACATTTACCTTCACCATAAACTTTTGCAACTTCAAGAGCAAAACGTACAACTTGTTCAATATCCACTAAATGACTAGCTCCTGTACCACAACCCGCGACAGCTGTTTCTGTTGTAATTGCAACACCAACCACTGGACTTGATGTTGCCACTGCTGGTTGTAAAATACTATTTACATGGTATACTCCATTACCATAAGGAGTAATATCCTGAGTCGTGATAGGTAAAGTTACTGGTAAAATACCAGCAGATTGCGTGTAAATATGAAGTAGATCGTCACTCATTTTTAAAATATACCCTTGTTTTACAGTTGGAGTAATTGCAAAACCTTTGTGGTTTGTAATCATATTCCCTTTAGTGGTATCTATAGAAAGAATTGCATCCATTTCATCCGTTACTTCATACTGATTCATTGTTAAAATATCAACCGGAGAGTCCATAAATGGTACAGGGTCATGCGGTAAAGTTGGGGCAGTTGGACAAATATGTGTTGTTAAAATTACGTCTCCCTCCAGCTGATCTCCCTTAGCTTGCATATCCAATAACTTAGCAGCTGTTGCCATTGCAGATAATGCCCCATCTCCATCAGACACAAATCCTTTTACTTCAGGACGAGCTCCGATTCCACCAAGTCTTCCAACTATGCCTAGTGTTGGAGCTGTACCTCCCATTCGTTTTCCATTCGTGCCTGGGATGAAAACTTTAACGAAATCTGTAGATCCAGCTTTTCCTTCAACTGTTTGAACACTAATCTCACCTTTATCTGAGATTTTCTCTAAATACGATTTAATTACTTCTCCAGTTACATGAATACTATCCATTTCTTCAAATAATTCCATTACGTGTTTTAATGACATGATTTGTTCCTCCTAGTTTTTATGAATATAAGTGACAAGCTACTTTTTGAGTCTTACCCAAGTCTACAAATGCTGGTACATCCTTTTTACAATGTTCCATTGCATGAGGACATCTTTTATGAAAACTACAACCAGATGGTGGATTCACAGGACTTGGTACATCCCCCTCCAAAAGAATTCTCTCTTTTTTATCAAACGGATTTTCTTTTGGAATTGCCGATAATAATGCTTTTGTATAAGGATGTTTTGGATTTTCGTATAACTCCTCATATGTACCAATTTCCACGATTTTTCCTAAATACATTACCGCAATTCGATCGCATATATAGCGAACAACATTTAAATCATGAGAAATGAAAATATAAGTAAGATCAAACTTTCGCTGTAAATCTTTTAATAAATTTATAACTTGTGCTTGCACAGATACATCCAAAGCGGAAACCGGTTCATCGCATATAATAATATCTGGGTTTAATGCAAGTGCACGAGCGATATTTATACGCTGTCTTTGTCCACCAGAAAATTCATGAACATATCTTTCTGCATGATAACCACTTAAACCAACAACTTCTAATAATTCTATGACTCTCTTTTTTCTAGATTTAGCGTCACCAATCTGATGTATAACTAAAGGCTCCGCAATTAAATACTCAATTGTTTTACGAGGGTCCAAAGAAGCATATGGATTTTGAAAAACCATTTGGATGGATTTTCGAATGGAACGTATCTCCTTTGAACCAAGTGTTGCTAAATTCTTTCCCTTAAATTCAACAACCCCCTCTGTAGGACGGATTAGTTGGTTAATCAGCCTTGCCATCGTTGATTTTCCACAACCAGATTCTCCAACAATCCCAAGTGTTTCACCTTTAAAGACTTCAAAACTAACTCCATCCACTGCTTTTACACTTTGTGTAGATTTTTTGAAAGGTAGTGCTTCATTAATAGGAAAATGTTTTTTTAAATTTTCTACTTTAATCACAACTTCACTCAATGTAAACGAGCTCCTTTCTTTCAAGACGGTTAGATTTGGTTTGGAAATGGCATGACACTATATGACCTTCTTCCACCTCAATCGGCTCTGGTTTTGTTGTTTTACAAATTTCTTTTGCATAGGGACAACGATCGGCAAAATTACATCCCAGAATTGGGTTGCGTAAATCAGGAGGACTCCCCGGGATTGCAGGTAATTTATTGCCATTCAATGTATTTTTAGTTATTTGGGACTCTAACAACCCCCAGGTATATGGATGTAGAGGATTATCATAAATAGTTTTTACTTTGCCAGATTCTACTGTGTTTCCTGCATACATCACAATTACTTTATCGCACATCTCCCATACAACTCCTAAATCATGCGTGATCATAATAATCGATGTATCATTCTTTTCCTGCAACGATTTCATAAGTTCCAATATTTGTGCCTGCACTGTAACGTCTAATGCAGTGGTTGGTTCATCAGCAATTAGTAACTTTGGATTGCACGATAGTGCTATAGCGATCATAACTCGTTGTCTCATCCCCCCTGAAAACTCATGAGGATACATTTTCACCCTTTTTTCCGGCTCTGGAATTCCGACAACTTTCAACATTTCAATTGCTTTTAACTTCGCTTCTTTTTTGGATATCTGTTGATGAGTACGAACTGCTTCCTCGATTTGGTCTCCCACAGTAAACACTGGATTTAAACTGGTCATTGGATCTTGAAATATCATAGCAATGTCATTACCACGAACATCTCTCATTTCTTTATCAGAAAGGGATAATATATCTTTTCCATTAAAGGTAATTTTCCCATTTGGAATACTGCCAATTCCCTTCGGTAGTAATCTCATCAGTGCTGTTGCAGTAACACTTTTACCCGATCCAGACTCTCCAACAATCCCTAAAGTTTCTTTCTTCTTCAATGATATGTTTACACCATTAACTGCTTTTACAATGGATGCTGAAGAACGAAAGTGGACATCTAAATTTTCGACTTTTAGTATTTCATCTGACATCTTTCCACCTCCATTAATAGTATTTAATCAGATACGCATTAGCGTACTTGCTTCCACTAAATATAGTTAAACTTTCATTTTAGGATCCAATGCATCTCTTAGCCCGTCACCGAATAAATTTATCCCTAAGACCGTTATAAGAATAGCTAGTCCAGAAAAAGTGGCCATTTGTGGATTAAGTACTAAAAAGTCCTTGCCATCTTTCAAAATACTCCCCCATGAAGCTGTTGGTGGCTGAACTCCTAATCCTAAGAAACTTAATGCGGCTTCAGAGATAATAGCTCCCGCAATACTCATCGTTCCATATACAATTAATGGAGCTAAACAGTTAGGTAGCACATGTTGAAATAAGATTCTTCCGTGGGTTGCACCCAAAGAACGAGTAACTTCTATAAATTCTTCCTCTTTTACGCTTAATACTTGCCCTCGTACTATTCGTGCAAACCCTGGTATATTAGCTACGCCAATCGCAATAATTACATTAACTAACCCTTGACCCAAAACCGTCATTAAAGTTATTGCAAGTAGGATGAAAGGAAAAGCAAATAATCCATCCATTGTACGCATAATAAGAGAATCTAATTTCCCGCCAAAGTATCCAGCTATTAAGCCTAAAAACGTACCAAATACTGCCCCAAATACAACGGCAGATACTCCTACAATCAGAGAAATTCTGGCTCCATAAACAATACGGCTAAATAAATCACGCCCATAATTATCTGTCCCAAGTAAGTGTCCATCCACTCCAGCCCCTAGTAGACTATGTGTAATATCCATCTCATTCGGTGAATGTGTAGCAATTAGTGGTGCGAGTATTGCAATAATTGTCATGAAAATAGTAACGAACAAACCGAATGCAGCTATTCGATTTTTCAACAACTTACGTATAAAACTTCGCTCATTTATTTCCTTTTTCTTCACTTCTCTTGTTTCTATAGATGAAGGTTGAGTAGATGTCATTTTCCTGTTCCTCCTTTTCCAGAAGAATAGTTTACACGCGGATTCACAATTTTATATAAAACATCGATCAATAGATTGACTAGTACAAAAATTATAGCGATGAATAGAACTGTTCCTTGCACTACTACAAAATCTCGTTTATCTATTGCATCCACTATTAACCGGCCCATCCCAGGCCAACTAAAAATTGTTTCTGTTAAAACTGCTCCTCCTAATAAGGCAGACACTTGCATACCGAGTACAGTTAAAATAGGTGTTAATGCATTTTTAAATGCATGTTTCCCTATAACAAAAAACTCTTTTATCCCTTTTGCTCGGGCTGTTTTAATATAGTCTTGAGAAATTACTTCCAACATACTAGAACGTGTAATTCTTGCGAAAGTAGCCATGGGAATCGTTGCAAGTGTAATACTCGGTAACACTAAATGCTTAATGTATGTGATAAACCCTTCATCCATCGTTCCCATTCCGGTAGCAGGAAACCAACCTAAATTCACGCTAAAATACAGTACAAGCATGACTCCTAGCCAAAAGATAGGAATAGAGACTCCTATTAACGAAATAACCATAACCGTATAGTCCATTACTGAATTTTGCTTTGACGCTGAAATAATACCTGCTGGAATTCCTATTAATAACGCTATTACTAATGCTGAAATGGCTAAAATAAGTGTATTAGGAAATCTATCCATAATTAACGAAATCACTGGTTGATTATAAGTTAGTGAAACTCCGAAATCTCCTTGGACTAAGTCCCCAATATACTGAAAGAATTGTGTATGCAATGGTTCATTTAATCCTAAATCATCCCTTAACTCTTGTATGTCTTCTACACTTGCTTGTGGTCCTAACATAACTGCAGCCGGATCACCAGGTATTAAACGTGTTATGACAAATACAATAATAGCTACGACAAATATAGTTGGTAGCAAGTCTACTAAACGTTTAAGTATATATTTACCCATAAAACCCCTCCTTTTTTCACTATATGAATCACCGTTTCACAATGTGAATTAAAAAAAGTTTATCACCCTGAAAATTATTTGTAAATATAAAATTAAAAATTATCTAAACATTTTTAAAAAACCATTTACACTTCTTTTCTCATGTGATAAATTAGTTAACAATTCATCATGTGATACAGCGTTTCACAATGTGAATCAATTAAAAGGAGTGATTATAAATATGTTGAAGAAGAAATACTTATCACTACTAATACTTGTTTTATGTTCGGTGTTAGTACTTGCAGCCTGTTCTGGAAAAACATCTTCTAATGAAGAATCTTCTTCTAATGGAAATGGGGATACCACTGGAGAACCTCAAGATGGAGGTACACTTCGTCTAGGCTTATCAGCAAACCCTAAAACGCTTGATCCTATTAAATATACTGGGGTATATGAATCTCAAATAATGAGAATGGTTTCCGATACTTTAGTTGTTTACAGTAAAGATTTAAGTGAGATTCAACCTTCCCTAGCAACGAGCTGGGAAGTATCAGAAGATATGAAAGAATACACCTTCACATTAAGAGATGATGTATTTTTCCAACCTGGCGAATATCAAGATGGGCGTCAAATGACAGCAGAGGACGTAAAATATAGCTTAGAACGTTCTGCTAAAGAATCTGCGATGAATCGCCTTAGAGGGGTAACAAGCGTTGAGGTGACCGGAGAATTCGAGGTCAAACTTCACTTAGAATCACCAAATGCCGCACTATTAGCAATGCTTACAGACGCTGGAAATATGATTATAGCTAAAGAAGAAGTAGAAGGCTGGGGAGACAACTTCGGTTCAAACGTTGTAGGAACAGGACCTTTTCAGATTAAAAACTGGCAACAAGATCAACAAGTTGAGCTTGTACGTCATGATAAGTATTGGGGAGAAAAGCCTCATTTAGATGGGGTAACGGTTAAAATTATTTCTGATCCTAATATGATGACAAATGCACTTCGCTCTGGTGACATCGACATCGCTACGGATGTCAAAGGACAAAACCGAGAATTAATTAAGCAAGATACTAATTTAGAGTTAATTTCAAAATCAGCACTTGCTACAGTTTATCTAGACTTAAATAACAAAGTTGGACCTACTGCGGATCCTAAAGTCCGAGAAGCAATTTATAAAGCTACAAATGTAGAAGAAATTGTCCAAGGTGTAAACCAATGGGGTGGAGCAGTCCCTTCCCTTCTACCTATTCCTAAAGATTCATGGGGATATGATGAAAGTTTAGAAGCGCTTGTCCCAACATTTGACCCGGAAGCAGCAAAAGCCTTACTTTCAGAAGCAGGTTATCCAGATGGTTTCAAAACTGAAATTTATGTAGCGGAAGCTCGAGTTCCATATGCGACAATCTTCCAAAATCAAATGAAGAAAAACCTTAATATTGATGTAGAGATTAAAACTGTGGAATGGGGAACATATAGCGATACTGTTTCTAAAGGAAATGCTCCGATGTCTATTGGAGGATGGACATGGTATCCAGACCCTTACTTCTACTTATACCAATTATTCCACACTGATCAGCTTGGAGCATTAGGTAATGGAAAAGGATATGAAAATGCAGAAGTTGATGAGTTATTGAATCGTGCAGTATCAGAAACAGTTGACCAAGCTGAACGTGCAACACTTTATCAAGAAGCACTTAAACTAATCTTAAAGGATGTTCCTCGTATTGAGTTAGAAAATACAGAAGCAGCAGCAGGAATTACGAAAAAAGTAAAAGGCTTTGATGTTTCTCCTGACTTCTCTATTTCAATCGTCAATCCAAATGGTACAAACGTATGGTTAGAGAAATAACAAATAATTACATCTAAATATATCCGAGAAAAGTAGAGATTAATATATTCTCTGCTTTTCTTTTAAATGAAAGGAAGAGCAAAATGATTATATTTAACCATGCATACGTTCTAAATCCCACTTCCAATGAATTCGAGAAGAAGAAATTAGTGATGAAAAATCAATATATACATGCCATTTTAGACTGTAATACTACCATCGAACAAGAGAACCTTTATCAAAATATAGATGCATCCACTTTATATATTACACCCGGTTTAATAGATGCTTGCTCTCAAATTGGTTTGAAAGAAACTGGTATCCGTTGGGAAGGCAATGATTCATATGAGCCTACTCAAGAGACAAATACTATTTTATCTGTTGTAGACGGTATATATCCATTTGATCCTTCCTTTAAACTAGCCATTTCTACTGGAGTTACTAGCGCACATATTATGTCCACTGCTGAAAACGTAGTTGGTGCATACTCTGCAATTATCCATATGGACGGTGCAACCGTAGATGAAATGCTTATAACAAATAATGTAGGACTCTCTTTTTCTATGGGTGACGTTCCCAAAAAAGCATTCTTTGACTTTACTAAAAAGCCATTAACACGTATGGGTATTGCAAATATTATTAGACAAACAATACAAAAGCTAAGAGTGGATGGATTACCACTTGATTTTCCTTTTTTTATACGTTGCCATCGTGCCGATGATATAGAAACAGCACTCCGAATTCAAAAAGAGCTTCAAGCAAATTTCACACTTGTCCATGCGACAGAGTTTGCACTTATAGACACGGATGCAAAAAAAGAAATTAGCCAGGTAATTGCCGGCCCAGTTTTTCAAGCAATCGAAAGATTTGAACTAAAAAATTTGCATCCCTCCCTCTTTAATCAATTACAAACGACAGATACTTTATCATGTAACGCAACAGACCACCCTATTAGCTCAGTATCTCATTTAAAACTAGAGAGTTCGTTAGCCATTCGTGAAGGTGTTTCAAGAAATAACGCCCTGCGATCTTTAACAACAGACGCTGCAAAAATTCTTCAAATAGATCATTTAACTGGTTCTATAACCACTGGTCTATATGCAGATATTGTCGTATGGGACCAACACCCTCTTAATTTAACAGCTAAAGTATTGAGTACGTTTATTAAAGGAAAAGAAGTTTATAAAGGGAGTGATTGGAAATGACGACAATTTATAAAAATTGCACGATAGTTACAATGGATGAACAAAATTCATACTATGAAAACGCAGAAATTTGGGTGGAAAATGGCAAGATTTTATATGTAGGAAGTGATAAAACTCCACCAGAGAATGCAATAATTGAAGATAAAAATGGCTGTATCATTACCCCTGGTTTGATAGATATACATACGCATGTCGGTTTATGGAGTGAAATCAATGAACAGATTAATGATGCAAATGAATACTCTTCTCCATTCACACCACTAATGAACGCAATAGATGGAATAGATATACGGCATTTTTCTTTTGACTTAGCTGTTCAAGGCGGGGTAACAACTATACAAACAGGAGCAGGTAGTGCCAATCCCATCGGTGGAGTTTGGACGATATTAAAAACTAGCGGACGCTCTTTAAAAGAAAGAATAATTATCGAGCGAAGCGGACTAAAAGGAGCATTGGGAGAAAACCCAAAAAATGTGTTTGGTAATAGTAAGGAAAAACCAATGACTCGAATGGCAGTTGCAGAAATCATACGGAAAGGTTTTCAAGAAGCCCTCGCACTATCAGAGACAGAAAAAGAAGCCGTACTAAAAAACAGATCTAATCTATATCCATTCATCGAAGTATTGGAACATAAAATGCCGCTCCATCTTCACTGTCACCGTGCAGATGATATTGCAACTGCTATTCGTATTGCGAAAGAGTTCGATATAGAACTTTCCTTAGAACACTGTACGGAAGGACATTTAATGTTAGATGCTATTAAAGACAGTAAAGCACACGTAACATTGGGACCATTTATGCTTCCTCCTAGTAAGTATGAAACTAGAAATTCAACTCCTGCAGGACCTATGCATTTTGAACAAGCAGGTATTCCATTTGCAATTATGACAGATCATCCTTTTATTCCTATCCAGTATTTATATTATTGTGCTGCTGAAGCAGTCAAATATGGTCTAAGTAAAACAACCGCATTGCGAAGCATAACGATAGAAGCTGCAAAATTAACAAAGATTGATAACAGAGTAGGTTCACTAGAAATTGGAAAAGACGCAGATTTTGTTATTTGGTCCCATCCGCCTTTTGAAACAGAAGCAAATATAGTAGAAACGTATATTAATGGAGAACAAGTATACAAAAGAGGAGATTGAAATGCTCATGAAAACAATATGTGTCATCACAATCGGCCAAACTCCTCGTACTGATATGATTCCTCCACTCCGATCATATTTACCGAATGATACTAGAATTATTGAAAAAGGAGTTTTAGATTCATTATCAATAGAGGAAATTCAAAGTCTATGTGTGGAAGATGGCCAAACAACATTAGTTTCACGATTAAAAAATGGAAAAAGCGTAGTAGTGAGCAAAGAAAAAGTAATCCCAATCATTCAAAAACTCATTGATGATTGTCAAAAAACAGAGATAGATTTGATATTACTTGCTTGTACAGGGAAATTTCCTTTTTTCTTATCGGAAATCCCTGTTATCTATCCCGACTTTCTATTAAATTATGCAGTAAAGGGTTTACTTCGAGAGGGTGAACTAGGGGTTATCGTACCTTTAATCGAACAATCGGAAATGATTTCGGATAAATGGAATGAAGTGAATTTCAAAACGTATATTACTTCCACTTCACCATATGGTGGGTCACACGAAGAATTTGTTCAAGCAACCAAAAGAATAAATGAGTCACAAGTACAAGCAATTCTCTTAGACTGTATGGGATATTCCAATGAAATGAAAAACATAATAAAGGAGCATACAAACAAACCAGTAATTATCGCACGTAATATTATCTATGCCAATTTAGCAGAATTGCTGTAATCCATTAATATTAATAAGAGTTAGGTGGGATAATCCATGCATGGTCTCCGTAGAAAAAGACATATCCAAGCGTCTTGTGAGCAAAAACTTTATGCAGTTCAGGAAGTTCTATTAGAAAAACGATCCCGAAAAGACATTGCTACAGAATTAAATGTGAGCGTTAATTCCATTACCACATGGATAAAAATATATAAAGAATATGGGGAAAATGGATTCACTTCAGTTGCACAATACGAAATCAAGCGATTAAAAGAAATTGAAAAGAATTATTACAAGCTTATAAACATCAATACACAAGATGTCACCTAAACTGATAGAAGACCCCATTGTTTTCAGATCCCTTTGATGGGGGTGGGTATGTAAGGAATTTCTGTGATTGGTACTTCTTTTTTCCCCTGAAAACAATGGTCATTTACTTGTTGTTTATCTATTTAACATTGTAGAGATGAATGAATACGTACAAGTCACAGAGATAAAATACTATCAATTAATAGATAAATCCCGGTACCGCCTAAAAGGATATATGTAAAAGTCTTAAATACTTTTCTATTTATATATTTTAATAGCATTTGCCCTAGAATCAAACCAATAATACTGCAGGAATGGCATACAAACTAGAACGCCAAACAAGCATAGCTGTACCAGTTAAGAATAGCTGTGATAACAACCCCTGTTGTTGATATACTTTGCAGGGACAAACACCGGAAAAGAAAAAACTAGAGCCACCACATTAGAATTCTTTTTGCACACCTAGTAGTTTAGGGTGCATTATTTGATGCTTATTGAGACATCATGAATTTAAAATTAAAAGCTAATATCATAAAAAGACTCTATAATGTTAGAAGCTATCTAATAGAATCATATATAATATAAAATATATGGGGTATAGGCTTGGAACACTTCTTTATATGATTATGGCCACACCTTTTTTATTGCTGCTATTTGCGCCTTCAGAAGCTATTCAAATAAATATTATCCTTTCCTTAATTAACTCCCTTGCATTAATAATGACAGTCAAAAAAAATATTGATACATATTAAACTAATGTGATAGATAAATCTTATTTGATGCGTTTAAACGGTTAAGAATACGTTCAACTAAATATTTCTGTTTCATACTCATCTGAAATTCATTGAATATCATCTACTTTATAATTCCCGTTTTCTTCTCTAAAAATAATATAAAGCACGTAAGGAACGTATGCATCACTTTCCGGAGTTGAGTGTGCACTTATTTCCACATATTTAAGATTATTCTTTTCAAAACGAATTACTTTCGTGTGTCTCTCCCAGGCAGTAGGAACCAATGTTTGGGGAAAAGTTCAGTCAAAAAAACACTCTCCGTAGAGAGTATTTTGATTCTTATTTAATTTCTTTGATGTCGATGACTATACCACCTTTTGGATTTCAAAGTAACTGACTTTCTATATACTCTGCAGTAGAACTAAGTAAATTTTTAAAGTTACCATTCGCATATTCATATACATTATCATTTTCATCAACAACAATTAATAAACCATCAATTGCTAAGTTTTGAATTACTATATATTTATCTAACTCGCCTTTAGCTAATTTACGTTCTTCTAATGTCGTTTCAACAACATTTAGGTACCCTTCAACACCTAATCCAAAAATTTCTTCAGATCCGATTTCTAATGAACCAAATTCAGCTAAAATTTCACGGTATGTTTTAGGAAATTTAATACCTAATTGTTGCTCGGCAGCCAAGATTTCTTCTTCATTCACACCATCAAAAACTTCTGAATCACTATTTCTAATCTTTTCGATAAATGACATTACTTTTCCCCTCTTTCAGTTATAATTTCCTCTGCTCTAGCCTTCCAATGTTGCTCTCGTTCCTTTTTAAATTCATTACGATCAATTTCAGATACATTTGTTTTATCATGTAAAATACCATCATTTCCTGGACCACGATGCTCTGTCTGAGTTAATTCAGCTAAAGGTGCATCTTGCTTTTGACCAATATGATGAAGTTCGACTGGTTTGCCATCAATTAGAGGTGGTTTACCATCTGACATTCTTTCTAGATTTGTTCTCCCACGTCCATCTACAGCTTCATAGTCTATGTCTGTTCGAGTTAAACACTCTCTATCATTTACTTCATTTGCCTCAACGTTTGCATCATCATAGATTTTTCTCTCTTCATCTGATATTTCATCAAAACTTTCCTCTAAAGAAAGATATTTCTTTTTTTCACCTTCTATAGGTACCTCATGTAAAGAGAAATCTAAATCAATCCTTGTATCTTTCTCAAATGTTACTTCGACTTTTTCCTTTATGGGGGTTTCGATAGCTTTTATCGTTTCGATCATCGAATTTTCCCTCCTCTTACTGCCTCTATCCAGGTCTTATACAGTTCAAAATTCTTGTTATTTTCAGTAGAAAATTCTTTCAATATACATTGTGAAATTGCAAGTTTAATTTCATTATTTAAATTGCTTGTTTGCTTAGAGATATGCTCAGCCAACAGTTTATTTATAATTTCAATATCATTTGATTTAGACGACCATTGAGTGAATAAACTCTTAACCTCCAATAGTTCTGTTACAATATGAGCAATCGTATCAAAGTGATCTTTATCTACTAATTTATAAGCATATTCCTTATTTTGCAATAATGATCAACTTGTAAATTTACTTTGGTTGGTAAAACTAATCCTTCCAATGCTGCCTTTACATCTACATTATCGACCTCTTCAACAGTTCTAATTCTGCCTTGTAACAGATACTTACACAATATTGAAATGTTTGTCTTTTTATCAGACAAAGCCAAATTCAAGTCATTGTATTCATATATTTTTGGTTTTTTATCAAAATGATTAATTTGACATAAGACAGGTTCTAACCAATCATTTTGATAAATGGCTGCTACCCCTTTTGGTAACTTTATAATTTCATCTACTTGCTCATCTTTTAAGCCGGCTGCTTTACCCACAAGGCGACGATCTGCCTCATCTGGCAACCGCATTATAATTTTAGTATTTGTATTTCGAATCGCAGACAAATCTAACATACTTGGTGATTGATCAACAATAATGAATCCTTCCCCATACGTACGCATCTCTGCTATTGCATTTGATAGCATCTCAACAGATTTCCCAGCCATATTAGCACCTTCTGAAGACTGCTCCGTAGATGTCCTTTTTAATATATTATGTGCCTCTTCTAGGACAGTAACATGCTTTAAAGGGGAATTTAGTCCTTCTGCGTTAGCCATTCTATATTCGTTCAAACGCATCACTAAAATACCCATAATAAGTGATTTTGTTTCTGAAGACCCTATGCGACTTAAATCTACAATAACATTAGAATCGAATAGCAATTTGTTATCTAGTTCAGTATCACAAAAGATTTGTCCATTAATACCATTCGTTAGTGATTTTACTCTTGTAACAAGTGAACCGATATAATTCCCCTTAGTTTCAGCATCATACGCTGTATGATTAATGACAACTTCCAAACTATTTAATAAGTCCTTGAATGTCGGGTAATAAACATTTTCACCATTCGCATTAATAGAATTGTCCAAGTCCCAGCCGCATTCACCATAACTATGGATAATGGCCTCTTTTAAAATGGCCGGCATGGCTGCATACATTGGCCAGCATACATTGAAAATTTCTACTAATCGATCGATATGCTCTAAAACATGTGTATCTTCTGGAAATTTAAACGGATTAATTTTAAGTAGCTGATTTTTTTTGGAATTTGTACCTAATACCGTTACTTTACTATCCGAGCCAAAAATATGCTTATATTCACCTTTAGCAGGTTCAATTATCAAGAAATTAATACCCTGCATCTCTAATTGACTTAATAATTCATAGATAGTATTGGATTTCCCCGAGCCAGTCGAACCGGTGATTAATGTGTGCATACTTAAACTTTGCAAGTCTAACTTCACACGATTTTTTAATATACTTCCCATATTAAATATCGCACCTAAATTAACAAAACGATTACTTTCTTTTTCATAACTAATCACTTCTTGCGCAAATTCAACGTGTTCAATCACTGGGAATCCACTAACAGATTTTCTCGGTAAACTCATATGGATAGCCAATTCTTTACCACTCACTAAAGATGTTGGTATTATAGGCAAATTTATACCATTATTTTCATAAGTAAAGGTTGGATGTATAAAGTTTTGAATATACTTATTGATTTCTTTTACATCGCTATCTGTATTTGACCAACTTGAAATATTCGAAATCTCAACGCCTGTATTCTCACCTTGCATTAATGATTTATAGGTTGCAGCCGCAATATCAGCTGCATACGGTGTATCTGACATAAAGTAAGCTGCACATTCCCACATCCCTAAATTTTCGCACTCTTGTAGACGAATTAATTGCTGATCAATTCGTTGCAAATAATTTTGGATGGTTTTGTTTTGACTGGTCAGTTGAATTGTTTCAGAGTTACCTCTTGTAAATCCTTTTGCATCAGATTCACTATCTGTAACTGTTTTTGTTTTAGATGTAGAATTGCCCGTTGTAGTTGCCTCACTTGTAGTTGTTCCCGTAGATACACCTGCTGTATCAGAAACAGTTTTATGCGTAACCGCAGCTACAGCTCCTCCTAAAGCGCCACCTATTGCTCCACCTATAGCCATTCCAGCTACTGTACCTGCACCAGGTGCTACTACAGTTCCTAATATAGCACCAGCAGCGGCTAGCCCCCCTGCTGCAACTTTACCAGCACTACTTCCAGCAGTATTTTTAGAAGTAGCACTAGAAGTATTCTTTGTGTGAGATTCCCCACTTGTTTTTGTAGAAGAAGTGTTTAGTGTATCTGTTTCTCCAATACTATTTCCTACAGTATAAGTTTTCATCTCATTAATAGAGTCATTAATCCCATATGATATTTGCGTAGATGCTAATGGAGCAAGCATCGAATAAATATTTTCATATTGCTTTCTAACTTCAGTCAATTGCTGTGCATTCGCTGGATTAGCTAAAATCACACCAGTAAATACTTCTCCCTGCATACTAAGAGCAAGTTTCTCAAGACCTTGAATAAACGATTTGTTGTCCTTCAAATCTGAATCCTTATAATTCGCAACACCTGTCACAATCGATATGGAACTTGATTCATTACTATTTAATAATTCCTCGATATCATCCTTTAACATGTTTTCTGTTTTAATTCCTGGAAAATGCCCATTCATTGCATTTTTCAAAGTATCATAGGATGTCTTAGTACTATTAGATTCATTTAAAGAACGAATACCCATGTAAAAGTCAACACTTGTACCGTCACTATCAACCATGATAAATACAGAGCTATCTGTTACAGCTACCGCATTTAAAACGCTAGATAATTTATAAGTAGCATCTTCATCTTGGGAGTAGACAATTTCATTGATCTTAAACATTCGAACATTCTTTGCTAAATTCTTTTCGACCATTTGATTATTTAACGGGATAACATTCATATCTTCTAACTTGGTAATGTAATTTTTAAGTACCACATCATCAACCACTTCGAAAGCAGTTTCAAACTGTTGTTCGAAGCTTTTGTAATGAGGAATAGCTATACTTTGTTCTTTTTTCTGAACCTGTAAATTTACCACTAGAACACCTCTTTAGTTATGTATATTCAATTACGATTCTTTACTAAATAATAGGTAACTCCACCAACTACACATGAAGCAATAACTGATGTTGTGGCAATTGTAATAATACTCAATCCCTTAATAACACCAAACAAAATTGAAGCAGCTCCTACACCTAATATTGCAATTAGTGTCGCCATAGATTTACTATCTATATTTGTAGCCGATTCTGGGCGATGCTGAGGTTTAGTTGTTGGTATTTTTTGTTTAGAAATTTCATCAGCATATACGTATGTTTGTACCTCTTTAATATGTGCAATACGTTCTGCTGAAAAATTGTCTACTAAATCATTCTTTAGAGAACTTGCATATTGTTTTGTCCAGTTAGATTTAGACTCAAATGTTTCTCTATCATGCTCTTCGATAATATTTGGTAAGAACTTTAACGTATAATCTAGCATTGCTTTGAACTGATTGAATGTTAAATCTTGCGTTAAGCTATTTTTTAACATGATCTTTACCCGTTCTATATCTTTTGATTGGACAGCAGTTTTATATTGTTCGGTTATCATGAATAAACAACCTCCTCTATTTCTATAATATTATTTACTTTTTGTTCAATACGTTCTAACCAAGCAAGTTTCTCTTTAGATTCTTGAATAAGCTGTTGAATGGACTCTGCATCAGCAGTATAGATTCCAAGTTCATTTAATTTGTCACGTAATATCTGATCGACTTGTTCAAATTTACGGTGATAATCAAACTTTAGTAATTTCATTTTTTCTTTCGCTTCATTTTCTGTTTCTTTAACTAACTTTCTAGTATGCTCTTCTAAAAGTGTTACAAATTCATCTGCAATAACTTGAGCCTTAATTTTTTCTATTTCTTCATAAACATCTCTTGTTAGTTCTTTTTTCTTCCAAAATTTCAATTTACCAAAGAATCCCTCACGTTCAGGGTTTCGGTAAGTTTCTGTCCCTACTTTTACACGTTCAGTAAATGTTGCTGTATCAATGATCCGATTACGTTCGCTATTCAAATCAATTTCTGCTGCAATTAATTCAAATGGCTCAAAAATTAAATCCTCACGGTTCATCCCATCTATAAGTTTCACAATTTTATCTTTGTATTCATTTAATAATTTCATTGCTGTTTCTACAAGTTGCTCATTAATAATCTTCTCTAAACCAGCGCTTAGTTTTGCATTTGCTTGCTTTGAATAGTTTGTCAGATTATTAATGAATGTATCTGCTTCAGCATGCGTAAACTCTTCATTAATAGTTCCTGTTAAAAATTCATCAATTGATTGTTGTTGTTCGTTTAACAATTTTTTCGACTCTTTTTTTACTTGTGGTAAGACATCCAGAGCATCTATTTTCTTTTTAAATTGCTCTGCCTCTTCTCCGGAGTTCAACTTTTCTTTTATTTGTTTTATTTGATTCTTAATTTGTTCATGACGCTCGGTACTTTCAGCAATTAAATTTTTAGTTACCTCAAATGCTTTAGAACTTTCAAGTTTCTTTTGGAATGTATCTACTACATTTTTAATTTTGGCAGTTCGAGCATATTTTTCTACATATAATTTAATAGTCTCTTCAACCGCTGGAATCCCACTATGGATTAAAGCTGTGGAGAGATTTCCAATATCGCCGTCATCCACTTGGTTATAAAGTTCTTGAAGCTTACGTTTAATACTCGGTGTCAACGTAGCATATTTCTCCAAATGAAGCTGATTATTTCTGTTTAACTTACGAGCAGTCATTAAAATTTCATCTTCTAAATCTTCATCAATGTCACTTGGATTATTTAGTAATCCCCGAATATCGAGTGCAGATAAAGCTGCCGTCGGGAATAAATTAGGTTCATGGATACCTCGATCAGCCAAATATTTTCGTACCTTTGCTAATGATACCTCTACATTATCGTCTCCCTTACGGAATTGATCTAATTTATTTACGACAAATAAATAGCGATCTTTCGACTGCTTGCCTCCCACTTTCATACTGTTAGCTACTGCATCTAATAGTTTCGAATCGTCATTAACCCCTAATTGTGTAGCATTTAATATATATAATACTAATGCTTTAGAAGATTCATCTAAGTTTTTAAAGGTAGTTTTTAAATGACTCTCGTCTCGTGAGTTATTTGGTCCGGGCGTATCAATCAGCACTAAAGACATTTCATCAGATGATGTAAATGGAATATTACCTTCTAAACAAATGGTGGAAACAGTTTCATCTGCATTTAATTTTGCCATACTCTCCAATTGTACGTCTGTTACACTTGTTATTTTATTACCTTGGTCATCATAAGCTATTGCAAAGAATTCTTCGTCATCAGTATCTTTAATACGAGAAATTGTTGCAGTGCATGCCTCTTGACTAGATGGCATAATTTTGCGTTGTAAAAGCGAGTTAATTAACGTTGACTTTCCTGCACTCATAGTAGCCACAACTGTAATTTCAAATTCATCATTTAATGCTTTATTAAAGGCATCTTGTAAATCTTTTGTTTTAAGTTCTTCAATTGGTCCATTAATAATTTCATTAAATACTTCTTCAATGGCAAATTCCATATGTGCTACTTCTTTAATTGGTAAGTGTATTGGGTCTATCTGAATACCTGTTTCACTAGCTTTCTTCACTGCTTCTTGAATATCTTCAAAATCCATCAAAGTTCCTACAAAAGTAAGTTCAAAATTTTCTTCATTACATTCTTCTTGTAAAAAGACAGGCAATTGCTCTACCCATTCTTGTAATCTCTTCGAACCTACATTCAAAATACTGTTCTCTGCAACTTTATTATCATCAATTAATATTAATGTTTCTAATTTATAAGGATTATATTTAATAAATACTTTAGCCAATTGTAACTTCCTTCCCAACAATTAATTTTTCTACAGCAAGCATTCCGCATTTTTCCAATAATCTTTTTTAGTATCATTCGACTTTTCAACGGAAAGTCCCTGATACCATGAAAGATCATACTGTTCACGATTAAACTTTCTTTTAAAATGTAAGATTTCTTCTTCTTCATCCTCATTTAATTCTTTACTTAATAATTCTTTTTTTAGTAAAAATGCTGCATATGCAGAAATTGGTTGAATTGTAGGAGTAGTAAATCCTAGTTCGTTTAGATAAAGTTCACATTTACTATAACTTTCCTCAATAGAATCTTCCGACTTCCTATACTGATCAACTTTATTAATAACAAAAATAATTTTTTTGCTATCCACATGCTCTTTTATAAATTTCAAATGTTGCAAATCATCATGCGTTCCCAAATGATTTCCATTCATTACATACAATAAAACGTCGAAATTATTCGTTTTGATAAGCGATTCTGTTAATTTCTTATGGTCTGGATCTGCTGATGAGTTAACTCCAGGTGTATCGACTATTTCCCATAAATATTTATCATCCATATGAAACATTTTTGTATGCATATTTATTTCATTACCTTTAAATTTATGTAATATATTATGTACGTCATTTTTAACTCTTACTCTAGTATTTTCGTAATGATAAATTACTTGATTACCTATAGTAGGATCTTCCGTAATAGTAAATCGTTTAGCTGTACAGGATTCATTACTAGTTGCCATAATTTTATTTCCTATTAACGCATTCACAAGAGTTGATTTTCCTGCGCTCATTGTTGCTGTCACTAAAATTCGCTTATTCACTCTGTTCAAGAATATTTTTTCAACCTCCTCCTTGTCTATATTTAACCGAGTACTTAATTCGTTAACAATATCGTTTTGTTTTTTTGTCTTTATAATAATTTTGCTTAGAATACTAATTAATTCAAAAGCATATTCTCTATAACGTTTTAAATAGAGATTATTTTTTTTAAAAATACGTAGATTTTGATCCATGTAAAAATTTTCTTCTATTTCTTTATCAAATAACTCAGTTGCATAATGCTGTAGTTTAATTTTTGAATCCTCTAATTCCGTTGAGTATTTTTTGGTAAAGTAATAGATAATGGTTAACCAATTTTTTTATAGACTGTAGATTCATTCTTCAAATAAACACCTTCTTTAAAATTCTATATCCAATAAAAAAATTTATTCAAGCTAAATTCAACTTTCATAAGTACTCTTCATTTTAGTAATTTCTTCATGTAGCTCTGTTCTTAACTTTTGCGGTTCCAAAACTTCAATATGACGTCCTTGACTTAATAACCACATTTTTATACCTTCTCCATATACCTCGGCCATAAATTCTGTACAATTATTTACTTCCTTTACAATTCGGGCTGTTGGTAGTCTATCAAGTACAGATTGAGGCGATGAACCCGTAAATTTAAATTTAATCGTCATTAGTTCACCTGAATACATGAACTGAACTCGTTTTCGAAACTCTCCTTCTTGGAAGCGATTAGCATAAGGCATTTCAAATCTTCTATCTAAGACATTCAAACTCTTAACCCTGTCAATACGATATATGGTTGGAAAATCAAAATCATATTCTATTTGATAAGCAATCAAGTAGAAGTAATACTCGGAAAAAACAATACCTACTGGTTTTAATAATCGTTCTTTTCCAATTTGATCAAATTCTTTTTTATATTGGATTTCAATTATTCTCTTAGAATAAATAGCCTGCGCTAAACTCCATAATAGAGAAGTTACAGATTTTTTATGAGCCAATTCTACATATAAATGCTTTTCATTTAATATCATTTGTTTCATAAAACGCTGATTATTTGGCTCTACTAGGTGAGTCAACTTTTCCGTAACACTTTGCATCTCCCACTTAGGAAATGCGCGAGATTCTATTAAGATTTTTACAATAGCAAAAATCTCATCATTTTTTAAAAATGAGGTTTTACTTGTATGTAGTAGATATTCTTTAGAAATTCGATTATATTCTAAAAACTCATTTTGTTTTTGTGTTTCCAAGTAATCTCGAAGATGTTTAATATCTCTTTGAATAGTCTTCTCATCTACCTGAAAACGCTGAGACTCTATTTTTTTATTAATCCCCCTCCCTTTACGTAAGTTTTCATACATAGATAAAATTCTACTAATTTGACTATGACTTTGATTAGACATTTTACCTCTCCAAACAGTACTTTATAAGTATTATACAAAATCAAAAGGACATATAATGTCCTTTTAAAGACCTTCTTGCAATGTAAAGAATCTAGATACAATGGAATAATAGAGAATATGTAAATTATACCATGACAAATATACTAAAATACAAATTTCTCTTAATAAAATAGGCATTTGATTTCAGCAAATGTGTAACCGCAGACGTATTTGGAGATAATCTTATTAATATTGTCTCAATTTGAAGCGTTTGTTTGCTAATTGTCGAGACAAGTTTAAACACGTAAAAAATAAGGTACATATATATTAGTACAATACTAGATTATTTAAGGAGGAAGTTATAATGATGAAAAGAAATAGAGTTGCTCTACCTTTAGCATTATCGTCTTTATTTATATTAGGTGCATGTGGTGACGACGATACAGATGTGGATGAAATTGAAGTGAATGAACCAGTGATAGAAGAGGATGGAGAAAACGATGCAGGTGTTGAGAACGAAGTAGAAGTAAATGAAGAAAACGAAGCAAATGAAGAAAATGTGGAAGAAGTTGAAGAAAACGAGGAACCAGAAATGCAAGAAGAGGGTACCATAAACGATTCAACGGAAGACACCAACGATTAAACGAAATCACTTTTCACTTTTATTAGTGAAGAGTGATTTTTTTATTCGTTGAGGAGATTGTTTAAAACAGGTAAATGAAAATAGATAATTTGAAAAAAGCTAGGACAAAAGTCTAATTCTCTTGCTATAATTAAATAAAAATTTATAAAGGAAGATTTTACTTGAGAAAACTTAAGCTTATACATGTTTATCCCGTATTAGTATTGGCACTAATCACATGTGTTTTCGTTTCTATCAAAGTCTCTAAATTTAAAAATACAGTGGATCGCGTCGACTTTTCCATTACAGCAGTTTCAATTGTCATAGCTATTGTTGCATTTGATATTGCAATGCGGACCTATGTATCCATCGATAGTGTAAATGCTGTTAACAAAATGCAAGGTAACGTTTTAGAGAACACTGATTATGTAACTTCTATTCCTCTACTTCTAAAGAAGTATAATATGGAGGATGATCATAAAGTTTCCGAAAGATTGTACAGGGATTTAGAGATACTTTTTAAGAAAAATTCTAATACAGCAATTGAATTTGCAGATAATTTACAGTACTTCATGGATTTAATTGCATTTTTCCCGTCTTTATTAACCACCTCCAATAACAATCAACCAAAAAACATAAAAAAAATGAATGATATATTAACCATTGTGGATAAAAGGCTTAAGACTTTAATGGCAGTCAGTACTGGAAATTTACTGCTGATTGAAGAAACAGTTAAACTATTAAAACATGTCTTGAACCATCAAAAATTAGTAAATGCAGACAATAATAATATTCCTTCTTCCATTTTAGAAGTACGCGGAAATATACTTAAAAATCCTATATCTAAAACTGTTTACTATAATTATCTAGGCTTATACTATCGACAAAAAGCGCTTGATCTTATAATAAATCGCTTACGCCTTCAAGAAAGAGATTTATATGAAATAAACATAGCAAAAGGCATTATTAATAATATTCATATCCTTGATTACACTTCAAGAAATACTGTCATTATGTATTTAGAAGAAGCACAAAATGCCTTTCTAAAAGCTGCTATTTACTCAAAAGATGATATTATGTGGACTGGATTTATTTCATTTAACCATGCAAGAGCAATGTTTTTTCTACAGCTATTTCAAGATGTCGATCAACAAGCGAATTGGATGGACCTCATGAATACATCTATTCATGCTCGCGAAAAATTAAACATCATTATAAACGACCTCTTAAAGGATAAACCAACAACGTTTTTTCAAAAAGCGTTCTATTTTGAGGAGTATTTTGCAAAATTAATAAATGTCAATCTATGTATCGCTAGCAAAAAAGATATAGAAGCTACTTTAAAAGAAAAACAGTACCATTATCCACATTATGAAGGAATATTGCATGACCTTGAGCTAATGAATCCAACTGCAAGTATCTCCGATCGAATTCATAAATATCAACAACAGCTTTATCAGCACTTACAAGAGAATATGGAAAGTGAGACTATATAGAAATAGTAAACGGTAAATAGCATCCACCTATCTCTAGGTGAGTGTTATTTACCGTTTATTTAGCTCTTAGCTAAATCCCCACTTGTGTTTTCACCTGAAAACTTTTTTTGCGTTGATAATAATACTAAAGTAAATTGAAAGAGCGGTATAGAACTTTTTAATTACAAGATATTTTTTCTAATCGGTTAATTATAATCCCACAATATCCTCCACTCTTCTTCCTCTTTAACGACATATACTTCTTGTAGGAAGCTGAACTTTCCGTATTTTCCTTCATAGGTTTGAATAACATTAAATTTGTAGGCTACATCAAATGGTTGTAATTCTTCTGCCATTTTCCAATCCTTAACTTCACTGTTTTCCTCTATTGTAAATTGGAAAGTATCGGTACCAAAATGACCAATAAAAACATGGTAACGATCAGCCATAAACTGTTCTTTACTCCATCTGTCTTTCATATAAGGGTGAAGTAACTCCCATGATTCAGCAAAGTGGCCAATTTGTTCATGAGTATAAAACGCTTCTACTACTTTTTTAGATTGATAGCTCGGGGAAAACAGATAATTAACGGCACTTATCAACACAATTAATGAACAGAAGGATAGGATAATAAATATTAAGAGGATGCTTCTTTGCCTTTTTCTCATCATGCATATCCCCTTTGTTAAAATAATTTATATGAAGAGGATATGATTTTGACAAGTTAATTATCCAACGAACAATATTTATAAATAATTTTATTTTTAAAATCTTTTCGTTGAGGAAAGCACATTTGTCATCGATATAGTTTCGAGTGATTTCTAATAAAGGAACAACTCAGCATTCGTAGCCTCTATCAGTTTTCTTAGCAGAAATTGAAATAGATGAAGAACTTGAAAAAGTATCTGCCGCATTCTTGAAGCAATATATGCAGACGGAGAATAGGAAATTATCATATAGCTATATGAAATTTAGAAATGGAGTTATTTGACGTTAATTGTTTCTAACAGAGGAACGCCATTTTATTTATTTTTTGCATACTTTTGCTTCCATACCCTCTTCTCACTGAGGACTTTATCAACATCTACTTCTATCAAAACAAAGATATCCATAATAGACAATTTCAATGTTGTTGCAATTGCATACTTATAAATTAGCTTCCAAGTAGACTTGTTTTGCAACAGGTTCATAAATCCTTTATAGGAAATATCTAATCCATAAGTATCAATAATTTGGGTATAAAGATTAATTTCAACGTCTGTAGAGGGAAGAACAAATAATCTAATACAAGGTTCGGTGCTAGTTCACCGACTACCACATAAATAAATTATAATAATGTTTTTTCTTTTTACATATATGTCCTGTTCAAAATCGTTCTAAGCAGCTGTAGCAAACAAAAAAATTAGCCGTATATTCAATTAAAAAATTGCTACTGTTGAAAAGGATGCATTCTTATTGCTCAATGTTCATCTCCCCATTAAATAGGTAACTAAATAGAACAAAACACAAGCTATTAGAACAATGCCTAGTCTAATCGAGAATCGTTTAAACTCTTTATCAAGCATAATTTTTTCTTCTGGTGTAGGTAGATGTATTTCTTTTGCTTTATGTTTAAAGAAATCGGATTTTTGTCGTTCTTCTTTACCATAAGGAAGACGAGTCCATATTAAATAGAATACCGCCGCTACAGCAAGCCAGACAATACCTCCAATAATGACTTCTTTTGGTAAGCTTGTCATCATCCAAATTACGAACCCTAGTACTAATAAAGGAATGATTGGGAATAGAGGAGTTTTGAATGGACGTGCTATATCTTTACGTGTATAACGTGCTACCATATGAGTAATCGCGATAAATCCATATAGAAATAAAAACATAAATGCTGTGTACTGTGCGATCAATAATAAATTATTTGTTATTAATAGAACAATAGCACTAAGACCTGCAATCCATACTGCAAGTGCTGGTGTATTACGTTTTGATAGTTTTCCAAGCGCCTTTGGTAGATATCCGTTCTTTCCAAGTGCATAATATATACGAGAAGATCCAGTTAATAATGGATTAACCGTAGAAAAATTACCCATAAACTCCGCTAGCATAAATAACAAGAATGTTACGGTTCCTACCCCAGCTATTTCTAGCGCTAATGCAAATGGGGCACTTGCATTTTGAAGAACGGTTATATCGGGAATAATTCCAATAATTACCCATTGTAAAGTAGTGGTTACTGCAAAAATAACAAATGGAACTAAGATTAATGCTCTTGGAATTGTTATGGTTGGAAATCGAATTTCTTCTGCCATAGTACCGATTACTTCTTGTCCAGCATATGCCCACCAAATTAATGTAAGTGCCATGATAAATGTGCTAGCATCTAATTCTTTTGGAAAAAAGTCTTGATAATTTTTCACGTCAAGTGATGTGAAGGTTACTATTAAAATTGAAATAAATGCTGCTCCCCACATACACAACATAATCACTTTTTGAGACAAAGCTACATTTGAAGTTTTATGCCAGTTAATGATGGTGTATAATAAGATTAAGATAGATGCAATTGCAGCTGCTACCGTATATGGAGCTTCTCCGTCAATCATAATATTCCAAATACCGATATAGTCTATTGTACTAAGAAAATAGTTCGCAAATGCTAGAGCTTCTGCCCCTACTGCAAAATAGCCTCCAATTACAGTACATGCAATAAGAAATCCGAAAAACGGACCTAGCTTTCCCCAAGTCTCATATGCATAAACATAACTTCCACCTGTAAATGGATACATCGCTGCTAATTCCGCATAAACTAATGAAGTTAAGAGTGCAATGACTAGTGCGACAAAGTTTCCGAGTAAAAGGGAAGGTCCTAAGTATCCTGCTGCATTAGTTGAAACAGTAAATAACCCAACACCAATTACAAGTCCAGCACTCATCATAATAGCAGATGATAAATCAAAATTTCTTTCTAGCTTTCCCGTACTGTTTGAATTTCGCATTCCATCTTTCTTCAAATTTCTCACTCCCATCCAGAAGTTTTCTATATAGCACTAACAATCAGTGGTATTACAAAAGAGTGATTCCACCTAAGAAATTGAGTATCGGTTATAACATTAATAGTTCAAGACTACGTATTTTAATTCACAATACTCTTCCAATCCTTGTTTCCCACCTTCACGACCCATTCCACTTTCTTTAACCCCACCAAACGGTGCTTGTACATAAGCCAAAGAGGTTCCGTTAACTGCAATATTGCCCGCTTCTATTCCATCTACTGCTATTAAGCGATTAATTCGAGCTAAATCATTGGTAAAAATATATGCTGCTAAACCGTAAGGTGTAGCATTTGCAACTTTTATTACTTCTTCTTCATCAGTGAAAGAAAGAATTGTTGCAACTGGCCCAAATATTTCTTCTTGGGAAATTTTCATTTCATTTGTTACACTGGTCACTATAGTTGGGGCATAGAAATTCCCATTCTTAAATTGCTCATCTATTAATTGTTTTCCCCCTATTAATACTTCAGCACCCATCTCTTGTGCATCGACAACAAGAGCATGCACTTTATCCAATGCTCCTCGATCGATTAATGGACCAATATCACAATCCTCTTCAGTACCTACATTCACTCTAATCGTACTTACTTTTTCAACAAGCTTCTCAGTAAATTCCTCTAGAATGTCTTTGTGCACATATATTAAATTAATACCATTACATACTTGTCCACAGTTTTCGAATTTATTTGCAACTACTAATTCAACTGCTTTATCTAAGTCTGCATCTGGGAAAATAATCGCAGGTGAATTTCCTCCAAGCTCTAAAGAAAGTTGCTTTACATTACGAGAAGCTTGATCCATTAACTTTTTCCCGATTATGGTAGACCCTGTGAACGAGACTTTTCTTACGCGAGAATCTTCCATTAATTCCGTGCCAATTTCATTTGAATTCCCAGTGACAAAATTGGCGACACCTTTTGGAATACCAGTATCTATTAATAATTCAAATAATGCCGATGCGATTAAAGGAGTTTGACCTGACGGCTTTAAAATGATTGTACATCCTGCAGCAAGAGAAGATCCCACTTTTCTCATCACCGTGGCTGCGGGGAAGTTCATTGGGGTTATCAGACCAACTACGCCAAGAGGTTCTTTATATACAAATAGTTTTTGATTTGGATTAGAAGCAGGAATAATTTCTCCATAAATTCTTCGTCCTTCTTCTGTAAACCACTGCAATAATTTCCTGCATCCTTCAATTTCACCTCGAGCCTCATTTATTGATTTCCCTTGTTCTGTTGTTAATAATAGAGCAAGTTTTTCTTTATTCTTCTCTATATTTTCTGACCACTTTAGTAAATATTCGTTTCTTGCTTCTGCCGTTAATTTCGCCCACTGAGGAAAAGCTACAGAAGCAGCTTCAATTGCAAGTGAAGTTTCTTTTCGACCCCCATCAGAAAATTCCCCGACCTTTTCACCATTTGCAGGATTTTTAACACTTCTTTTCGCTTCGACTTCTAGTTTTTCACCATTAATCCAAAGTGTGTTTAACGTTTTTATATCAATTCCCATCACTTTCCTCCTGAATGTTATCATTTATTATAGACTGCTATTTTGAATCTTATTTTCTTAGATAAACTCAAAGTATTTTTTCTTCTCCCAATCTGTTACATAGTTTAAAAACTCCGTAATCTCAAATTTAGCCATGGTTAAATAGTGTTTCACCACATCTTCTCCAAAAAACTCTTTTGCCACATCACTATTCTCAAATTTCTCTACAGCTTCCATTAAATTTTTAGGAAGTTTATTTAAATCTTCTTGAATACTTGCATTTCCTGTTACTTTTTCTGGAATATCAATCTTATTTTTTATGCCATGCATACCTGATGCAAGCATAGCGGAAAACACGAGATAATGATTAACATCGGATCCAGGGATGCGATTCTCGATACGACATGATTTTCCCTCTCCATCTAATCGGAAAGATGTGCTTCGATTATCTAGACCCCAACTTTGCGTATTTGGAGCCCCTTCGGTTGAAGTTAATCGCTTATAAGAGTTGATATAGGGAGCATAAAATAACATCATTTCCGGAGCTAATGCAATCATACCTCCTAAGAAATACCTTCCTGTCTCGGTTAGTTGAAATTCTTTACTTGCATCATAAAAAAGATTTCTCTTTCCATCTTTATCCCAAAGACTAATATGCGTATGTCCACTGCTTCCATTTGTATCCGAACTTGGCTTAGCCATAAATGTAACCATCAAATCATTTAAGGCCGCAATCTCTTTCACTCCTGTTTTATAAATGGCGCTTCTATCTGCCATTTCAAGTATTTCTGAGTATTTGACGTTCAATTCAATTTGACCGTTACCCCATTCCCCTTTTAAGCTTTCAATTTCAATTCCTGCTTCTTCTAGATAATTAGTTATTTTTGATAAGAACCAATCATCTAATGTTAAGCGGTACAAAGAATAATCGATTGGGTAATTGGAAAGAGGAACTAGATTTTTGTAATCTTTCTCTTTTGCACTTTCGGATGACTCTTTGTATACATAAAATTCATATTCCGATGCAGCAAATGCTGTCATCCCCATATTTTCTAACTTTTCAATTTGCTTACGCAACATATTTCTCGGAGATATCGTCACTTCCGAACCATCTTTGTTATAACTATAAGTAAGTACCAAGGCCGTTTTAGGTGACCAGGGATATAAACGTAAAGTAGATAAGTCTGGTTCGATTCGAATATCGTGCATTCCTGTATTCCAATTACAAAAATCGATATCTACAAACTCTAAACTGATATCCCAAGAATAATTGAGCGCACAAGTATGAATTCCACTTTCTGCAAAATTCAAAAATTGTTTAGCAGGTACTCTTTTCCCAAACAGTCTTCCTTGCATATCTACACCTGCAATAATAACGGTTTCAATCTGTCCGTTATCGACAAGCTCTATCAGATTTTCTAACTTCATTTTCCCCATTCTTTTCCTCTCCTTTTATAGTTTCAATGTACAGTCCAACCACCATCTACGAAAATAGTAGTTCCAGTTATATATCCTGAGTCGTCTGAAGCTAAAAATAATGTAGCATTTGCAATATCTTCTGGTTGTGCAACTCTTCCAATGGGTACTCGATCTAAAATCCATTTCTTTATTTCTGGTTTTTTTAAATTTTCTTGGGTAAAAGGAGTATCGACTACCCCAGGCGCTACATTATTTACAGTGATTTTGTGTTTCGCTAATTCTGATGCCATAGCTTTTGATAGCATTAGCAAGCCGCCTTTAGAGGAATTATAATGCGGTTGACATTCCCCACTGCTAGAAACCACTCTGTGCGCTTCTACAGAAGTAATGTTCACAATACGTCCGGCATTTCCCTGTTCAATCATGACTTTACTTACTGCCTGAGAGCATAAAAAAGGACCTTTCAAATTAACATTATGCACTTTGTCCCATTCATCCTCGGATATTTCTAAAAAGCTTGAAAAAGCTACAATTCCTGCATTATTGACTAGGATATTTATTTCACCAAACTCTTCTACTGTTTTTTTCACCATATTTTCGACGTCATGTTTATTCGTTACATCTACTTTTATTGCAATCGATTCACTGTTTTCTGTGGCCATTTTACGTGTAGCTTCTGCCCCATCCAAATTGATATCTGCTATCACAACTTTCGCACCTTCTTGTAAATAACGCAGAGCTATTGCTCGACCATTTCCAGAACCTGCACCCGTCACAATTGCAACTTTATTTTCTAATTTCATTCTTTAACACTCCTTTTGCATTTTATAATCTCAACAATAGGAGAGGTACAATTTACTTTCTGTAATTTGTAATTCTCCATTACTAATATTGACTATCCAATACGATTAAGATATGTGCTTTAAATGTAAAATAGACCAACGAAACGATATATGAATCTTATTTTATTTGCTGATGAGATTATGTGGATTTGATAATTTTGTGGAAGTTTTAGGAGTACTTGAGGGGAGTGAATCATCTTAATACGAATACTTGATGAGCTGTAAATTGTTCTCGTATAAGGAGCGGATTCTACCATAAAGTATAATTTAAAATAATAAAAAGCAGCCGAGAAATTGACTGCTTTAGTGAATTGAAATTTAAGGTCAGAATAGTTTCTATTCTTCCCACGATTTTAATTGAATCACTTTGTTTGCTCATTTCCATAGTAATTAAAGAAATTAAATCTTCAAATGACTGGTAATGATTTCTTTAACAAACTTATTAATACCTTCAGAACTACCATACATTTGGTTAACATATATTATAAAATTTAAATTAAATCTTTTAATGGTAGTATATATTATAATCTTCGCTTGTTATAATTTCTTCTGGAGTAGTGAAATCAAAGTAAACAGTTTCCCCATCTTTCTTCCATATTCCATTCCTTTTGCATTCGTTCCTCTGCTGATAAGGAAAAATAATCCCCTAATATTTTCAAATATACTTTAATTGAATGGGGAATTATGAAAGAACGTCCACCTGCTCGTCAAGAGGACGTTTATTCATCAGTAACTATTTCAGTGAGTTGTTGCGATTTGTCAGAATAGTTTAGAATTGTTTCTAACACAGGGACACTTTTTTGAAGGGAAGCTTTTTTGGACGAAACATATCCAGAACCAATTATAAATTCCGGTTAACATACGAGAGTGTATCATCCAGATGTGAGCTGATGCCACCGACATGGTGTCCTGTGAATGGGTATACTACTACACTCTTTTCTGCTTGGATGTGGTTATAGACGCCAAAAATTGTTTGGGGTGGGCAAACGATATCTTTCAGAGCGACCGTTATTCTGATTTTACTTTTTATATTAGATGCAAAATTAAGATTATCAAAGTAAGTGAGATTCTCGAAAATTTGCTGTACTCTATCAGGAAATTTGGCAAAATAGCTTTCCAGACTTAGTAGTGACCCTCCTAATTTAAGCTGAATGGCTAATTCAATATTACACATATTCGGCACGTCAGCTATGACTAATTTAGGACGTTTGTCTAAGGCAGCCACTGCTAGTGCAATTCCACCACCCATGCTACCACCGCAAATACAAATTCGACTTTTATCAATTTCCGGTCTTGTGAAAAGAAAGTCAATCGCACGTTTACTATCTATATATACTTTACGATAATAATATTCATCTTTGTCTAAAATACCGTTTAATACCCATGTTCCATTTGTTCCAGTCATATAACCAGAGTCATCGCCACTGTCTCCATGTCCTCTGTTATCGATTGCTAAAACGGCAATTCCCTGTATGACCCATTTCATATAATCTGAAATAGATCCTTTATCCATGCCATAGCCATGATACATTACTATACAAGGCAGGTTTTCCATTGAGGATCTCGGTAAAATATAAAACCCTCTTATAGGTGTTCCACCAAATCCTTGGTAGGTAACACGATAGACGTCGACCTGTTTAATCGGATATCCTTCTCTTTCCAGTGTTTCTTGCAAAGGTAGTCGATCAGACTCCTCTAATGTCTTTTCCCAAAAGGTGTGAAAGTCCTCCGTCTTTGTTAAAAGAGGTTTATATGTTTCGTATTCTTTGATTTGTTCTTCAAAATATAACAAAATAACCCTCCACGTTGTGATTAATTTTCCCAAAAGCAGTCAAATCTGGCTCCGTGTCCCGTTGGCTCAACTATAAATGCTTAGAGCTCGTCTTTCCTTAAAAACAAAAACGCACTCTCCAGACGATTCGCCATTTCCATAAATCCTAAGTCATTCGGATGGACTCCATCGACTGTGCAATCATGCCAAAATTCGCCTAACAAAGTAGAACCATCTATAAATGAAATATGCTTATCGCCATGTTGCTTCAATTTTTCCACAGTGAATTTTGCGTATTCTCGACGGTTTTGATAATCCTCGTACTCACCTATTGCTTCATCACGTACAAACGGAATTCTTGATAGGATGATAATAGGAACATGCGGATGATATTCTCTATAGGTTTCGATAAAAGGAATTAGTGTATCTTGATATTCCTTGTATGAAACATTGGCCTCATAATCAAGAACAAAGCAGGCTGGTCGTTCGATTTCTCTGATGGTTAATGCCACTCCATGTTCACCTTTCCCACTTCCAGAGAATCCTAAATTAATAAATTCTAAATGAAATCTTCGGCTGAGGATATTTGTGTACGACATACCAGGTCTACTTGCACAGGCGCCCTGTGTAATAGAAGTACCATAGAAAATCACTCGTTTATCTAAAAAATAGGGAGTAGGCTGTTCTATGATTGCATCTGGGTTTGTTCCTATCAGTACCTCCTCTACCCCCTGATACAGAGGGAAATTTAATGTCACTTCTCTTAGTAGTTCTGTATTTTGTTGACTACTACTGTTAAAATCCCAAATCGTTTTCTCATACGATTGATCCAGAAGAGACGGAAAAGCAGTTGCATAATACATTTGCTGTCCAGGCTCCCCCACGTATACATCAAATCCACATTGACCAGAAGCAGCCATATGGCCCAAACTTGCCGCATTAGTTAACTTTACTTTTAATGCAAGCTTGGAAGCATTTGTCCGAAAACTAATTTGTCCACCGGAAGTATTAGTCGCTAATTCATCCACGCGTACGGGTATTTTATAATCAGATTGAGCCGGAAGTCGTAGGTACCGTTTCTCCTTGCCAAACCAAGCAAAGCCACTTATACGAAATGGTTTTTCCTTTGGGTCGTACCACCGTATCTCTTCTTTCACTTTTCATCCCTCTTTCTAGGTCAGGGTACCTGCCTCTCTGCATCTCTAAATGCTTCCCGCTGTAACGATTCGATTGTATGTTTCGCCTCTCCCCAATGTTACGTTATCAGGAAATTGTTCGGGGCCATCATAACGAAGACGCCCTTCTTCTAGTTCCTCAAGTTTTGTTACTTTTCCGTCTACCCAAGCATGTAGTCAGTACTCTGCCGTTTCGATTCTGGTCAATAAGCCACCATATCGAATATCTTGGACTTCCCAGCCGAACGCTTTATTGACGGAAAACCAGACATCTCTATGTGCCTTTCGTAAAGAATCAACCTCTACTTTAAGATTTTTAAGCTTTTTTAGGCAAACCTTCACTTCTACTTTATTTCCCTCATCATAAGCTGACTTCAAATCAATACCAAGCTCCGCCTTCATGCTTAACACCCTTGCTAGTTGCTCATAAAAGCTAAACAACAAATCTATGCCCTGATTACGCACTTTAGCCTCCCCTAGCTGCTCCGTTAAGCTACTGTAATGCTCAGCAATCGGAAGTCCTTTTATATTTTCATCAAACAGCCCTACTAAAACGTCTTGCCAAAGTAAAAATTTTGAAGGGTTTGAAGAATATAAGTTATCCTTCATGACACCAGGGATTTCATCCAATTGATTCAATAAAAGGAAATCTTGTAGCATGTAACCTGTACAATAGGTAAACCTTTCTTCCAAATGCTCTCTACTCACTTCTGGATGATACGTATGTTCAGCAAATAGTTGTAATCCTGGAAGAGCGGTTTGAATTGGAGTTTCGGCTCCATTATCCCCCCACATTGTCGCAAAGACCTCTTTCACTCCTGTTTTTTTGCAAGCACTTAAAGCCGCCTCAGAGTTCTTAAATGCCCTTGCGTAATTTGGAGAGATTCCATTCCAGGTCCACAGTCCTCCGGCAAAAATTGGGTCTGCTACAATCTGTTTGTGCGTATTCAGCATTCCCTCATAAAAGCTTTCACCTGCATGATAGTAATCCCAGTACACCATTTTTACATTTGGTATGGATTGTTTAACTTGATCCAATAACGATGGATTAAAATCGTAATAGTTTCCATTACGAGAAGCCAATCTGAAATACATATCACTCCAGATCATTGGCTCTAAGCCGTATTCCTCTGTAATGGATACTACTTCCTGAAGATGCTGATTCATGATTTCAAATCGATTTTGATATCCGTTTTTTTCCATGTACTTGCCACGGCCTAACTGCAGGGCTTCATCCATTCCGATATGAATCCTCTTCGTACGATATGGCCTCGCTGCCGCCTCTATCATTCGCTTTAACAATTCATAGGTTTTTGGTTCGCCGACGAGTAAAATATCTTCTGTATCTTTTATATCATTCGCATAGCCCCATTTTAAGGCTTCCTTTAAATGAGCCAATGTTTGAATACATGGTATCATTTCAATTCCTAAGTGAAATGCATAGTCGTCACATTCTAGCATTTCATCCTCAGTGTATCTTCCACGCATATACCCAAAGTAAGGTATTCCTGGAACTTCATACGTTTCCTCTGTATAAACCATTACCATGTTTAAGCCCATCACGGCCATTTTACGCAAGAGCATTTTTATACCATCGACCGTTAATACTGCGTTTCTAGAAACATCCACCATCGCACCACTTGTTTCAAATTGAGGTTCTTCCGTTAGATGGAATTCTTTTCTTTTTTCAACGTGTTGAAGCCATAGTCCTAACCCTCTAAAAAAATGAATCTTGTTTTCAAAGATGATCTGCCCTTTACCATCTCGATTTTGTACCACTAATGGTCCTTGACGATTGATCACTTCAATCGGATATCCGTCTTCTGCACTTTGTATCCCTAAATCATCACCAAGGATGGTAATCCCTTCTATGACCTCTGTTAGATCACCTCTAAAATGTATTTTCATATTAAACCTCCTTCACAAAAAAATGCAGTGCGGCTGGTAAATCCCTTTCCCAAACTTTCCATAGATGATCGTCCTCCGATTCTACATAATGTACATTTACATTTTTTGAAAGAAAGCTTTTATACAATTGACGGTTCCTTGTCAAAATATATAATTTTTCCTTAGATATCGCGGATACAAACTCATCCTCATAGATTCCCACGGTTTGATAGACATTCCATGTAGGTAAATCCAATGCCTCCAACCGTTTAATATCTCCATCAGAAATAGCCGGAGACTGAAGCAATATATGCGTCCATATTTCCGGCTTTTCTAATGCGATATTTAAGCTAATATTACCTGCTAAAGAATCTCCCAGAAGGCCTCTTTTACTAATTTTTGCAACTCCTAGATTACGTTCAATTTCAGGAATAAATTCATCACTCATAAAACGCAGGTAATCGTGAAAGGAAGCTCCTTTTCTACTAAACGATTCCCATCTTTCCATCGAATCGCCAGGATGAATCAGAACGAATACGAGATGGTTAGCCAGTTCAGGATATAGATGCACTACATCCTGAATAGCTTTCTCTAGCCCACCCAGTTCTAAATAATCCTTGCCATCCTGAACATATAAGACATAAGCATCTTCCATATTCTCGCTAGTCGTTACAACCATGTAATCTAATGTTTTCTTCAAATAAGCACTATAAAATGTACGATTACATTTATTCAATGTATTTAGCCCCTTTTTAGCTAAATTTATGCAATGAAATTGCCCCATACAGTCCAGCTTTATTACCAAATTGTGATCTCAAAATTTTCACATCTGAATAGCTATCCATTATGTGTTGTTGAACTTTTTCAGAAACGAGTTTGATAGATATATCCTGTTCCATAATTCCCCCACCTAAAATGATACAAGGAGGGTTGAAGATATGAATTAAACTGGCAATACCAATTGCCACTTCATTTGTCCAAGCATCAAATACCTCAAACAACCGCTTGTCGCCAGCCTGTATCATTTCACACAGCTGTCTACCATTTGTGCAGTGTGGATTTACTTTTTTTACTTCTCTAAGCAAGGCTTTTGTAGAACCATATTGCTCATAGCATCCTCGTTTTCCACAACCACAATGGATACCGTTAGGGTAGTGGTTCATATGACCAAATTCTCCTGCACTCCCAGTAACACCTCGATGCAGTTTTGAGTCGATCATAATAGCGCCGCCGATTCCTGTTCCGAAAGTTAAAAAGAGAAAATCGAGATACTCCTTACCAGCTCCATAAAATTTTTCACCAAGAGCTGCTGCATTCACATCGTTTTCTACCTTAACTGGCACATTAAATTTCGATTCTAAAAGATCCTTTATTCTTGTACCAGTGTAGTTTGGTAGATTGTCATTTGCATAGATAATATAACCTTCCTCAATGTTTACCTGTCCAGCAGTACTAATACCGATTGCATCTATACCAGGGTACTTGGAGATTATATCCTCCAATTTTTGCATGAGAGAAGGCCCACCCTTTTTACTTTCCGTTTCAACTTCGTTAAAGAGCACTATATTTCCGTTCTCATCGGTTACGCACATTTTGATCGATGTTCCACCTATATCCGCAGCAAATATTTTCATTTCTCTCACCTCAATGAAGCTTAGTCCTCTATGACTTGTAAAAATCGTTTTGTAATTTCTTGAGGACGTGTAATGGCGGACCCTACTACAGCTGAGTGAACCCCAGTTGCAAAGACTTCCTTTAATTCCTCTGGTGACGAGATTCCACCCTCGGCTATTACCGGTATCGTTAAATGATTAATAAATTGCTTAATCAAATCTATGTTAGGTAATTTTACGCCCTTTGTATAATCTGTATAGCCGCATAATGTGGTTCCTGCAGCATCAAAACCCAACTTTTCTGCTTGAATGCCTTCTTCTAGTGACGAGCAGTCCGCCATAAATAGTTGTAGAGGATATTTCCTTCTGATTTCTGGAAAAATCTCTGTAATTGTATAACCATCTGGTCGCACTCGAATGGTGGCATCCAATGCAATCATATCTACCCCTTCTCTTACAAGAAGATCAATCTCCCTCATGGTTGGTGTGATAAAAACATCCGAATTGTCATAGTCCTGCTTAATAATCCCGATAATTGGTAAGTCAGTTACTTTTTTAATTTCATGAATATCTTCTACACTGTTAGCCCGTATGCCGCTTGCACCCGCCTGGGTTGCAGCCAACGCCATTTTGCTCATGATGTACGAGCTATGAAGGGGCTCATGAGGTAAGGCTTGACAAGACACGACTAGTTTTTTATAAATTTTGTCAAAAAACGCTTGTTTGTTATCCATTTCATACACTCCAGTTACCTACTACTCCCTAGGATTATTATTTAAAGGTCTAGTTCGTTCCACCAATTGTAACTCTCTAAATACACCGTATCGAAAAGCATTACACCGTTGGACCGTTCTTTACATAGCTGAACAGCCTTCTTAAATTGTTCCACATTATTGGTATAATCCTTCAAATATAAACTAGCAATAACCGGAATTGTCCCATTAATAGCTTCCTTGTTCATCTCAATCGCACCTTCGACACTATACCAACTCGCAGGTCTTCCGTTTCTCTCTGCTTCTTCCATCGTAACCTCTTTGTAGTAGCAGCCTGTCATGATAAAATCAAATTCCTCTGCATAGCCAGATGTATGATACGTGTCAGAAGCCCATTCTAAAGAAGTGTGAAAGGTTTCACTTCCCCAGTTGACCCCTTCGTTATAATATAGCGGATACCATGAACCCACATATATCGTAAAAAGTAAATCTGGATTCTTTGTTTTAACCACACTTTTTGCTTTTTGAACAAAGTTCTTAATGTTTTTAGCACGAAACTCTGCCCATTTGGGAAAAAGCGAACCAAAAGCAGGTTTCTTATCCTCAACAGTCATAATATCCTCTGGCCAGTTTTTCAGTTCTTGGCCGATATAAGCTTCAAATTTCTCTCTACTTAAATTGCTAAAATCTCCATAGATGTTTGGATATCGACATCTATCTAAGACAACACCATCTATATCATAGCTACGTACAATTTCTTGAATAATATTTAGTTCATATGCTTCAACCTCTGGGTGAATCGGGTTAACAAAAACGGTTGGATCATGGTGATTTTCCGCAGCCGTTGGCATATTAGAAAGTGCCTGGTTGTAATGAACAACTTGCCACTCGGGCTTGTCATAGACCATTCCTTCTTTTTCTATTCCATTTCCTTCAGCAAATACATCTACATTTGCGATAATCTTCAGACCAGAGCCTTTTGCATGATGGATCATTTCTTGAAGAAAATCCCGACCATTCCAGGCATGATACTGTTCGTCCTTCATTTCACTAACATGATAAGCGAATTCACTTGGAAAGGTTGTAAACCCATAAGGGATTTTTGCATCAATGACAAGATGCGTAATCTTACTTTTAAGGGCATGTTGAATGAGCTCTTTCATTTTTTCCGGCTCTAACAATCGAGTACCATTGCTAAAAAATCTACCCATAATATGTTTGATTGGTCCACTTTTTTCACCCTTTCTTATAGATCCATACCTTCTGGCCAATGAAGCTGAACGCCATTATTCACTAGAAGTTTTTGATAATCCTTTAAGTGCTTCTCCTCTTGTCGTACTTGATGAGGAATGACATTGTTTAATAACGAATAGGCCACTAAATAGCCTGCTGCTTCTCCAATATTCCATTCTGTCGGGTGCAGTCTGTAACAGCCATTTGTAATTTGAGTAGTCCCGATATTTTTACAAGCAGGGATCAGATTCTTTACACGAATAGGTAATAAAGCACCTAGTGGAATTTCATATGGATAATTTGGGATATAGAAGCTTCTTTTGGAAACTGTTGTATGATGCAAATCCAAATGATAGCTTCCAACACCTACGCTATCAAAATACACACATATCCCTTGGTCTCCTCTTATTTCTTTACTTACATCCTTTTCGGTGATGGTATATACGGCCTTAATTCTTCTGGATTCTCGTATATATGGATATTTGGCAAGTCCGTCCTCCGTATCTAATACATCTTTCCGGAGTCTTAAGCCAGGGTATCCTTTTCCACCATCCAGTCTTGGGGCTTCTGTTTGCAGCCAGTACAAGAGAGACAAGCTTTGTTGTTTCGCATTCAAGAGGTTCTTTTCCACTTCCTCTTCTGATACGCCATAGATCGGACCAAGAGAATAATCATTCTGCGCCCAGTTAATGAGGGAAATATCTCCTTGATATAAATCCCCTTGAATATTATCTGTATCTAGTATTCTTCGATACGTAAATAATGACGGAATCCCTTCATTATTTGGAAATAACGTAAATTGTTTTAACTTAGAAGTATCATCAGCATCTGTTGCATACCAACTAAAAAGAGGTAGATGGGAGAAACTCGGCATATATTCGGACCAAAAATCATATTGCTCGGGTTTATCGATGGTAAAATTGCCACCTTCCACATAATCCACTGCAAAAACAAACGTAAAAGATTGCATATCGATTGGATTCGCTTCTTCAAGTGCATGTGGTTCCCCAGTTTCGTTTTTGGACTCGGCACCTGACACATATTCAACCCCAGCAATTGGGAGAACATCCCCACATTCTGTTGCATCTAAAAAGTATTGACCGATTAATTCAATGGTTTGAGATGCTTGGGTGTGGATCACGGTGACAGATTTTACGACATCGTCTTCTGTTTTCGCATCTAAAGGCTTATAGTTGTATAGAACTTTTATTTTCCCGCTGTTTAGGTATGGGGCAAGCATATCTTCCAATACCTTTAAGGCAACCCTTGGTTCATGGGCTAAACGACTTACCCAGCCATTTCCTGGATTTAATATGTCGTTTTCTCTTGCTTCCTTTGTCAGTGGATAGTTATCCCGATAATACTGACGCACTCTATTTCGAAATTCTCGATATGTGTCGGTACTTCCGTATTTTTCAATCCATTTATGCTCATCGGGAGGTACAGCCTGACTTGTTAGCTGTCCACCGAGCCAATCTGTTTCTTCTGTCATAATGACTTGTAAACCCATTTTGGCAATAGCTAATGCGGCCATACAACCACCTAAACCTCCACCTATCACCACAACATCTGTAGATTCTTGCTTCCCCATTAACAACAACTCCTTTTTGCGACAAGAAATCTGTCCCAAATTATGTACCTCTACGAATATGCTCCACTTCCAGACCGACTTCAAACATACGATTCCAAGGCATATAACACGCTTGGATCAGTATCTCGTTATGTTCATCTAGGAGATTTTCCTGAATAAACGTATTTAATTGTTCCTGAACAGCTTTAGAAACACTTCCACTTTTTCCGTCAACCAAGAAATAGTCATAACCTAATGCAGGCAAGATAGTATTCGTCACATTTTTTCTTACAGCACTACAATATCCTGCATCTTCTACATAACGCAGTGCTAGAAAATTAGTATGGGTTTGCGTGCTACCATATAGATGGTGTAGCATTCCTTGTGAAATACATGTTCCTAGCGTATTAGAACTCGTATTCCATCCTGCGTAACCAGCTAATTTAAATAGCAAATTTTTTCTTTTCATTAGTTTCATTAACGTCAAATCCGAACCATTCGCAAATGCCACATCCCCCACTACACAAGGGATGTTTCTTTCATTTACTGTAAACTCAAGCTGTTCCACAAAATCGAGTAGATTTCGATTCACCTGATATTTTGTACTAAGATTATCTTGGTAGGCCGCTTCCATCATCGGTTCTACTGGAGAATTCACGAATAATGCAAAGTCCGCTTCTGCAAGACTTGTGGTGATAAGTCCTCCTGCAGCTAAAATTTGATATTTAAGCGTTTCCATTAAAGGACGATCCTCATACAACGGTGTGACAGATGGACCTTGTGTACTTGAGAACACTGGATATACCAATGGTCTCTTCCCCTTAAAGCTGTTGATCATTCTAGCCAACAACGTACAGCCGACTTCATCTGCACCGGGATACATATATACATCTAGCTCAAGATTATGGGAGGCGATCGCTCTTCTAACCTCCTGTTGATCCATCGCAGTCCACCCGTAAGGTGCGGAATCATCCTGAGGAATGATCAAGAAATCAATCAAGCCATGGTTTACAAACTCAAGGACAAGCTTATTGACCTCCACATTGATCTTCCTTCTGGACAAATAGTCATCCACGACTTCTTTTGGTAGTTGTTGCTTTAGGTTGTCATACTGCTTATGATCTTCTTCCGATGCTAGACCGGCTGTCATTAGGTGATGCACCCTGCCGTATTGAAAAATTTCACTTCCCCAATCCGCATAATAATCTGGTTCTTCGTCACTGCCTGAATACTTGGGACATCTCATGATTAAGTTAAATGCGTATATCTTAACTCCTGGATTTAGCTCCCTAATTCGAATAAGTCTTGCTAATGCTTTGCTGCATTCATCCAAGGTTAGATGGTGCAATCGGGAAGGAACAATTCCCCCATATAACAATGTATCTATTGATAGAATTAGTCCGTCTGAATCTACTGATTCCTCATATAGCCATTCCCATAGTTTTTCCATGCTTCCTGGCACTTTTTTATTTCCCATCAGGCTCAAATCCGGTCTTACGATATTTACTTCTCCTTGGGATGAGGAACCTGTCACTTTGTCACTAAGGAGGCTCGGGAAGGAGTAGTTGCATGGGCGTTCGTCTAGTGGGATATAAGCAATTTTGTACATTTGAAATCTCCCTTTTTTGTTTTCATTTCAGATGCATTAACCTTTTACTGCTCCTGAAATTCCTTCCATATAATATTTTTGAGTGAAAATAAAAACAATGATAATTGGTAGTACGGAAATAACCGTACCAGCAGCAATCCACCCAAAATTATAGGAAAACTGACCATTTAAAAAGCTCAACGCAGATGCCAGTGGATATTTTTCCGTATCTAACACAATGATCGGCCATAGGAACATATTCCAGTTCTGCATGAATTCAAAAAGTGCCACTACTGCGATTGCTGGTTTTATCATGGGCATCATTAATTGGCACCAGATACGAAATTCGGAAGCACCGTCCATTTTCCCCGAATCTCTTATGTCTACTGGAATTCCCATGAATGCCTGTCTGAACAGGAATACATTAAACACGGAAACAAGCGTCGGCAGTATAACGCCTGTAAAGGTATTGATCAGCCCCAACTTATTAATCGTTAAATAATTTACAACAAGTCCCGCAGCTGCAGGAATAATCATCGTCGAAACGAGCAGCAAGAAGACAAAATTTCTTCCTTTAAATTTAAAAACGGCTAAAGGATATGCAGTGATAGCACTAAATAAAATACTAAGTGTCACACCTAAGAAGGTAATAATAACTGTATTCCAAATATATTTAAGGAAGTCCATATACTCCCAAACTTCTATGTAGTTCTTGAAGTCAATGAAGGTTGGCAATATCGCAGGTGGAAATGCAAAAATGTTCTTCCCAGGCATAAGAGATACACTTACCAACCAAAGAAATGGACCCATCATTAAAAGGGCAAAAAGACTTAACAACACATAAACGATCGTTTTATGGATAATCTTTTTTAATAGATTGTTATTTTTCATAGGCTCATCATCCATATCAATATGGATTGACACCACCCTTCTTGTTAAACACGAAGACGAAAATACTAAAGACCATAATGATACAACTAACAATTAAACCTAATGCAGAGGAAAATCCAAATTCAAATTTTTCGAATCCTTGCTGGTAAATATACACACTGCTTGTTAAGGTTGCATTACCGGGACCACCAGAAGTTAAAACGAATACCTCATCAAATACACGAATCGCTCCCATTAAGGAAATTAATGTACAGAAGAAGATATATGGCTTTAATAAAGGAATCGTGATTTTTCTAATAACTTGAAAGTTACTAGCACCATCGATTTTGGCAGCCTCTATACAATCTGTTGGAACAGCTTGCAAACCAGCAAGATAAATCATCATATAATAACCTAAGCCCTTCCATAAGGTGATAAACATTAATGCCCAAAGCGCTGTATCTTTATCTGATAACCAATTCACTTTTTCACTTATTAATCCAGTGGCCATTAATAGATAGTTTAAAACCCCGTTTGAGCTCATCAGCCAACCCCAGATAATTGCAACAGCTACCATAGAAGTAACAACTGGAATATAATAGGCAGTTCGAAAAAATTTAATACCTGCGATATTTCGATTCACTAAGATAGCCATGAAAATGGATATAATTTGGATAAAAGGCACAACAATCATATAGAACAAGGAATTTTTAATAGATGCGATAAAATCCACGTCAGCAAATGCACGCTTAAAGTTTTCAAGTCCTACGAATGAGGTTTCTCCTATTACCGAATAGTTCGTGAATGCTAAAGGTAAGCTGAAAATAATCGGCCAAAAGGTAAAAAGAGCAAGTAATATTAACCCAGGCGCCATAAAAAGCCATGCAGTTTGAACCTCGGAAAACCTGCTAAAACCGATAGTTCTTTTCTTTCCCATAGGTTTTTTCCTCCTAATCGAAAATGGGCAGAAATGCTTCTGCCCATCGTTTTCATATTTTAACGAGCTAATATATCATTAACCTCTTTCTCAGCTGCTTCCAGCTCCGCATTAAGATCCATTTCGTTACTGTAAATGTTCTGTAGATGTTTATTTATCGCGCTATCCACATCGCTAGCAGCTTCCACACCAAGATAAAAATCCGTTGCTTTATCTAAGCTTTCAACCGATGCAGTAAGAGCTTGCGATTCTAACGTGCCATCATTTTTATAGAAGAATTCATCCTTTGCAGCTTCCTTAGTGGAAGGAAGGGTGTTCGCTGTTTTCGCGAATGCTAGTTGATTTGCATCGTTCGTTACAAAATGTGCAAATTCAGTTGCAGCATCCACATTCTTAGAATCCTTTGGAACTACTAGATTCATAGTGTTTGTAAAACGTATTCCCGCTTTTCCTGTTGGAGCTGGAACCGCAATCGTATTTTCATATACATCCTGTGAAGCTGTTTTTAACTGATTGATAAATGAAGAGCTAGAGATAATCATTGCAACTTGTTCACTACCAAAAAGTTCAACTTGCTTACCAAACGATGGAATATCTTTTGGTATAACGCCATTCTCAATTAAATCAAGATTACTTTGTATATATTCTTTTATTTCGTCATTATTGAATATCGCTTTGTCATCTTTAATAATCTCGTAGCCCTCTTCCAGAATGGAGCGTGTTCCCAACGAGAAAACGTACCCAAAAGAATCCGTTTTGTCTGCAATTTGTTTACCCCAGTCTGCCAACTCTTCTTTCGTTTGTGGAGGATTATTTATATCCAGACCTGCTTTTTCTGCTAAATTCTTATTAATATAAAGAACCGGTATGCCCGTATACCATGGAAGTGCATATGCACCATCTCCCTGAACAGTGGAGCTATAGATCCCATCAAAATAAATTCCTTTTTGTTCATCCGTTAATTGTTCGTTAAAATCAACTAACGCCCCTTTGGAAGCCATCTGATTTGCAAATATAGTATTTAAGTTAACTACGTCAGGAGCTTGTTTGCTCGCAATACTTGTCAGTAATTTGTTTTGAACTGCATCAAACGGGAAGTCCTTCCATTCAATCGTTACATTAGGATGTTCTTCTTCATAAGTTGCAATTAAGTCATTGAAATAATCATTGAATGTTGGTTGTAGCGCAATTGTCCAAAATTCTACCGTTGATTTTTCATTTTCTTTCGAATCAGAATCTTTCTCCCCTGTTTCCTCAGAACTACAAGCACCTAAAACACCTAAAACAAGTAATAATATCATAGCTACTGGTAATAATTTTTTGTAAACCTTACTCACTGCAATTCCCCCCAATAATGTTTGTTTTTGTTTATATATTTTTCCAAACTCCCCAATAAAGTTGAAACCGTTTTCACAAATGACTTTTCTACAGAATTATCTGTCTATTAGAAATGTATCATTTTATGGAGATTAAATCCACCTTTTTTTCAAAAAGAAATAAATTCTCCGTTTTTAGTGTTAGTCTGATGATCATTAAACTCTTATCCTTCCCAAACATGAGAAAATAGTGGGCATATGCAAGAAGGCTGAAAGAAAAAATAATAGGTATAAACCTTAGATAGACTGAAAGTATGAGAATAATTGAGTTGATAAGAATCAGAAGTAAGGTCTTTAGTGGTTGCCGAAACAGCAGATAAAAACTACTAATAAATAATGGTTTCAAATGATGTTCACCCAAAATAAATAACTTTATAAGATTGCTAGATATCCCTAAAAACAAAATAGATACAATTATATTAAAGGGTAGAAAAAAATTCTGTAACGCATTTGGCATATAATTTACAGCTAGAAGGTTACCTATCAGGATGACTGAAACAAATAGAAGAACCAGCCATACTTTAATTCCTTTGATGAGGTAATCGTAAAATAACTTTAAAAATTGTTTCCAAGCTGGGATTGGCTTATCTTCTGACAAATCTTTCATAACTTCCACCAATGCTATAAAAGCAGGGTAAGCAGTGACTATGGGAAGCGAGCATAGGATGAACAAAAAGTTTAAAAGAACAAAATCTACTATATATTCAAGTACTCTCACTAGTTTGTTATGTGAAGAAATCATGATTTTCACCTTTTTCTATACGTGTTTGTCAGTACAATTTATCGAGGACTGATTCTGCTGTATTTTTTATCGCTTTGGACGCTTGTTCTTTATTGCAAAGCGCAGCATTCGTTGCAAGAACATCTAATAATAAAAGCTGAGCGATTTTAGAAGAGAATATTCCACCTTCAAATGGAGATTCCTTATTTGCAGCCAGAAGAATTAAATCTGCATATTTGGTAATAGGTGATCTTGCTTGATTTGTAATACAAATGACAGATGTATTGTTTTTCTTCGCAATTTCTATGGCATCCACCACATCCTTTGTACTCCCTGATGAGGAGATTGCAATAATTAAATCCTCTTCCCCTAATAAGGAAGCGGTCATTGCCATCATATGTGAATCCGAAACATGTTCCGTATTATAGCCCAGCCGCATTAATCTGTGTTTACCATCCAATGCAGTAACTCCAGATGAACCTACCCCAAAGAAATAGATCTTCTTTGCACTGTTAATACAATCTACCGCTGCCTGCAAAGTGCTCTCTTGGAGTAATGCGACCGTATCATTTAAAGCACTTACATTTTGAGTTGTAATTTTTTTTGCAACTATCTCAACCGAATCATGTTCATCAATTTTCCCATAAACCTGTTCGTCCACTTCCATCAGATTTTGTGCAACTGCTAACTTAAATTCTTGAAATCCTCTATATCCTAATTTCCTACAAAAACGCAATACTGTTGTTTCGCCAACCCCCACCACTTCCGCTAAATCAGTTACAGTGGAATATACTGCTTCCGCATGATTATCCATTATATAATCCGCTACCTTCTGCTCTGTTTTCGTCAGCGAGTTATATACGGATTGAATAATGATAAGGGGGTTCACTTTCTCGGTAATCGGCATAAAAATTCTCCTTTATAGTTAATATAGAATCTAAATGAAGAAATATTCCTCCAAGTAATTAAAAAAAGGATTTATCATCCAACTACAGAATACAAAATTGCTTTTGTTTCGTCAATGGTTTGAGGAAGTTTGTGGTGGGTCACGAGAAGAGTATTTGACTTATTATTTTTCTTTTCGCGCACGTGCATCTTCTACCACTTCCTAGAGAAAGAAAATCCATCCACTTTTTTTCAATAAAAAGGAGGATAAATTCAATATATATAGAATTTTTTTAATATTGAGCCTCCATATCAACCTCTTAAGGTAGTTTGACAATCAATATGGGGATTTCAATAAAATCGAGAGGAGGAAAAGGAATGAAAAGGAAGTCTACTTTAATTTTAGGTACTGTTCTATTAGCATTACTTCTGCCTAACCAGTCATTTGCCAATGAGAATTATGTACCAATTGAAACACTTAAGCCTGCGGTTCATCTAGAAAAACCAGAATTAAAACAAACGGGAGGAAAACTGATACTAAGTGATTCACCAGAAACGTACTCCGACAATGGTGCTTTTTATCGAGACACCGCTACAGGTGAATTCCGTGTATTTTGGCATCATCAAAATGTTAGTGGAGAAAATCGAAACGTCAGCCTAGCCCTAACGAATACTTCGGATGAACCAGTGGTGCTGTATTCTAAAGGAGTAGGAGCTTCAGTTAGTATTTATCCTGACGTCGCTGGAAAAGAAGCGTTAGTACAATTTCTAGAAGAAAAGGCTGAAAAAAAATACATTAAAACCTTGCAGCCTGGTGAAAGCTATTACCTGGAAACAAAGGCAGGCGATGGAGACACGGTTAGCGGGATTGCCCAATATGATGTCTATACGAAACACGGACATCAGCAGGCCACTGTCACCGCAACCACACTTAACTATACAGAACGTCCAGCTGACCCACTTTCTGTTGAAATCTTACCGCCTGACTCACATGTTCGTGGAAGTTTTCCACATTTTGATCGTGAGGGTATACTTACTTATGATACCGCATTAGGAAATGCCTATATTCGACTTTCATCTGCAGCTTCTGGTCAATGGAGCGATAAATTACCGGGAGAATATGAAGAAGGGATTAGTGTAGTCGATGGAAACAAACCGGTCATCAACAATGGGAACTACGGTGTTTTATATAATTTAGACGTTAACGTGGAAAATAGTTTACAAAGTCCACAGCAACTCTCTATCTATGATAACCCTGCGGGTGGATTTGGTCATTTTGCTATGCAATGGAACGGTAAACTTAACACTACCGGGTTTCTAAGTTATGTAAATGCATGGAAGTTTGCGTCTGAAAAAATCGGAGCCAACGGGAATCAATACGATTTTGTCACGAGTCTTCCAGGCGGCGCATCTGGTCCTTCCGTAATATACTTTGTGCCAGAAAATTAAGTAAAACCAATAGTAAAGTGGGTCGCAGGGAAAGGTTCTCTGTCCACCCAAAAAAGTGGGATGGAGCTACCCTCCATCCCACTTTTTATGTTTTCTCATGTTGCAGTTTTAGAATCTACCCTAGGCTTCGGTAAATATTTCAATATACGAGACTAGCTCTTCGGCCACTTCAACCGGGATATGCTTGCCTGCATGTTTTTGAACAAAACTTTGAAGTTCTTCTAGTTTTTGAATACCTGTCAACCTTGCTTCTTCTGCTTGTTCAACTAGTCCTTTTTCGTTAAGCTCTTCTGCTGAAGCAAAATCTCTTTGTGCACCTGCTAATCTGGCAAGCACAGCTTGTTGAATACCCTCATTATTGAAAGAAGTTTTTTCGACAAACTCAATAACTTGACCTAGAGTTGGTTCTTCAGCAAAAATAGTTACCACTAGTTGGTGTGTTTTAAAACCATCGACAGAAACGATGATTTCAATCTGATTTTCACCAGGCTGAAGTGAAAGCTGTGCGGAGAATTCACCATTTGATTGTACAGGTGCTGCTAAACCATTCACAGATACCTCAGCATTACCTGGTCCCACTACTTGTACTATACCTTGATATTCGAAGCCAACAGTAGAGAATGTTTTCCCATCATAGTTCAAGGAACCTTTTACAATAGCGGATCGTACCTTATCCCCTATATCAAAGTTAGTACCAACAAGAACTCTTCTTTCACGAATGCCGGAACTATCAAGTGCTGAAATGACGAAGCCACCCTCTGGAATTAGGCTATTGTTATCTTCTACCACGTTCCAGTTCCAGTTCATCGCTTGTTTCTTATTCACCATCTTAACGACTTCACCGTTGGCATCTACAACTGCTTCTACTCCCCATTTATTGGTAGCCGTAGAAAGTCCAAATGTGTCAGAGTACACATTTAAATTATCTTCATTACGATTAATATTTAAGAAATCTCCAACAAATGGATTTTCTGGTTCAGCTGGATTACTGATTCCTATTACATAATCCTTCACATATTCATCGTCCGCAATAGAAGCCTTAATGACAGGGAAGTTTGCTTGCGAATAGTCAAACAGCATGAGTCCACTTGTATTATTAAGCCCAGCTTGGAAGGCTTCTCTTTGTAAGGATGGGTCTTGTAAATTTGCTAAAGCCATACTTGCATAGAGAGGTAATTGTCCATCTGTTAAAATATTTCCTAGTGTAATATATTTATTGATTTCCTTTGCTGTTGTTTGATACGTACCAATCATTAGGAAATCTAACTTATCAGAATAAGCTGCTTGCTGGTAATCTTCCCCGTATAAATTTTCTTGCGGGAATTGTAATCGTGAATCATAAGTAAAGGTTGGACTAGACCAGTTTACACCGTTTAAATAATAAGATTCAAACCAAGAGCCAACATATGCAGATAACTCAATATCACGATTATCACTTACATTATATTGGTCAACTAATTCCCTTGATTCTTCTACAAAACTATTAATTACGCTAGATCTAAATGTAAACCATTCATTAATAAGTGGGCCATCTACACGATTACTGCCTTCATAATAAAAGACATCCTGTGGCCAATTCGTTAATGTTTTTCCTCTTTCAGCAAGAAAACCTTCAAATTGCGTTCTAGATTGCTCACTAAAATCAGCGAAATAGTTATCATATCTACCACGGTCCAATGAGATCCCGTCAACATCATAGTTTTTCATTACTTCTTCAAACGTTTTTAATTGATAGTCTCGAACCTCAGGGTTAGAAGGGTTAACAAAAGCTACTAAAGCACCTTTTTTACCATATGCACTTTCTCTTAATGGTAAAATTTCTCCGTTATCCTCAGATCGATAAACCTTCTCTTCCCACTCTGGATGGTCATTTAATACTGCAAATTCATTAAAGGCAATAGAGCCTTCCGCAAATACGTTAAAAGCAGCATGAACCTCTATACCTAATTGATGACCATGTTCGATAAATTCTTCTAATAAATCTAAATCTGGGTTTGAACCACTTCTACTATCTGCTGTCATTTCACTTACATATGGACGATTTGTTAGGTCGTTCTTTTGATAGGATACGAAACCTTCAACGCCCTTCACATCAAACATCACAGCTGTAACACCTGCATCTTTGGCTTCAATGAGCATGTTACGAACATCCTCACTGGATTGGAATCTTCTTGCGTTTGATGCTTGATCAACCCAGAGAAAGACTTCTTTTTTTACAGATGGGGAGTCTTGATAGTAAACAATTAACGATTTTTTATCATGTAAAATCTCATTCTTGTAAATTTCTACATCAATGTAATTGGTCCTTGATGTTAGCTCGTATACATATTGGAAGGAACCATCTTCTTGAAGCTCTACCTCCTGTTCATTTACTAGCAATTTATAGTTTTGATCACTTTCAAAGTTTTGGATAGAACCAGAGATATTAGCTTGCGGTTCTGTAAGCGTATACATTAACTCGTTTTGTAAATTGATTCTTGCGTTCAATCCATTACCTGTCATAAATTCTGTAATTGGAACTACATTCCCATTTTTTCTTAACTTAATAACATCGCCTTCCTTAAAGTTGGTAGCTAAGAATTTACGGAAGTCTTTCGTAGCCCAAGAGTCGTCTTGTGCTAGAAGCACATATCCGCCTGCTGGTATTGCTAAAGATTGTTCATCCTCCCAAACAGGTGGCGCACCATTTACTGATTGACTGACTACCTTTGTAACTGTATTGTTTGCATCGACTTGAACGGCTACCCAGAACTTTTTCACTAAAACCTCACTTGCATACTCAGATGTATAAAGCATCATAAAATCTGCTTTTCCATCAATGCTTTCATCTATATAATTTATCTTATGCATTTCCCCCACTGGACTCATGGAAGGGTCTAATGGAGCAGCCTCCACCTCAATCAAATCTTCATTGTTTGTTTCAGCAAATGAAGAGATTGGGAACAAAGAAACAATTAATAGTAAAGCTAGAAAAACACTAAAAAACTTTCTGATTTTCAAAACTTTCACTCCCTTATTATAGTGTTGTGACTTTGGTCAACCTACAAAGATCATTTCCACCTCCGTTATATAGTAAATTTCATAAAGACAAAGATTTTGAAGGTAATAACCTCCGGAATGTTATTAAATTCCGGAATAATCCTCCTTTAAATAACATAACTAAGCGCAAATGCCAGGTCAACGAAAAATTTGAATTATCAAATAATTAAGAAAAAAGTAGTAGAACTAAAGGCTAATGTACAAATCTCTGAGTAGTAGCAGTACCTATCACCTTAATTTTAACGTCCCTGTGTAAGAAACAATTCTGAATTGTTTCTTATGCAGGGATGATTTTAACCATAAGAAAGCCACTAGAAGTGACTCTCCCCCTTCCAACGGCCTGTTGCTTACTCTGAAGTTAAATGATAAATTCTTTAATCACCTTACAAACTTTATCAACATCCTCTTCACTCAAGTAAGGATGCATTGGTAAAGAAAGCACTAAATCACAAAGGTTATTAGTAATTTCAAATTCTCGATCATTAATATTCAAATATGTAAAAGCATCTTGCTTATGCATTGGCTTAACATAATAAATCATACTGGGAATGTCATGCTCCTTTAGTTTCACTTGTAAACCATCCCGCTGTTCATTGTTCTTTAGCTTAATAGTATACTGGGCAAAACTTGAATAAAACCCATCTGGTATTAATGGAGTTTCGACAATTCCTTTCAATCTTTCATCATATAAGTTATACACTCGGTTTACATCTTCCACTTCGTGATCAATAAATGCTTTTAGTTTTACTTTTAATATAGCAGCTTGAATAATATTTGAAGCCCATCACTTCCCCTACTGTTATCATGACTTCTGTTCATAGGCGGTCAGTATTCTTTCATAGATTTCCCCAAATATTCCCCCAGTGTAAAATAGAAGCCACTACTGGTGCACTTGGATGTACCAAAGTGGTTGGCTTACATCATCGAAGTCCAAAATATGTGTTGCTGTCACATTAATGAGGGCAGCATATTCAAGTGAAACTTACTCCTCCCTATAGCGAAGCCATTGCATTTTGTTAGGAGAAAAGAAGGGACTTAAAAGTCAATAAGCAGATAGTGCATTTAAGAACTCCCTAATTAGGACTATTTTTTTCAGTTAATTATATATTGAATCCAAAAAGGATAATTGCTCTTAAAGTAACAATTTATTCTTAATCTACTATTATAAAACGCTTTAAACGTTAGAGCGTGGTTGTATCTTGTTTGAATTACTTGGTTCTTGAACTCTGTTCTGATGGTTTTCAACTATGTGAAAATCTTGCTTTTGTGTGATAAAAGGTGTTACACACATTATGCCTAAAAATGCCCAAAAAAACTTGCTATTATTGATACTAGCTGAAATAAATAGATTGATAAACCCGAATAAGTTTAATAAAAATATTGAAATCTGATTATGGTCAAAGTTCTCATACATCTTAGAATATACAAGAAACCCACGATAATAAGCTAGAAAAACTAATGCTATACAAGCCAAAGTAGGTATTAATCCCAACTCACTCCAAATTTCAAGGAATAAATTATGAGGATAATCCTCGCCATCCGTTCCTGAGTAATATATAGGAAAACTACCCAATCCTTTACCGAAGATTATATTATCTTTTATCATTTCAAACGCAACGTTGAATCTATCACTTCTACCTTCATCTAAGAACTGCGCATTAGATAACAAAGCGAACCTATAGATAAAAGTGTCTAACCACCCATTTCTAATTGCTACAATTCCGCCTGTGATAATCAGAATTATTAAGATAAATATTTTTTTAAATGATTTAGATAAACATATACTAGCTTTTGTTATCTTTATCATAAAAAGTGGTAGGAAGAGTATAGTTATCGCAAACGCAAGAAGAGGTAATCTCCCCCCAGATACAACAAGAGGGAACAATGTTATCATTATTAAAAGCACGATTAATATTTTCAAAAAAAACGTAGAAGTTTTGAAGAAATAATAGGAAATTAGAATTATTAAACCGAATGCGCTAGCTCTCCCTAACATAATGTAATTAGATCCTAACACTGACACAAAACCGAGTTCAATTAGCTGATTTGTGAAAAAAGTATAAAATGTAGAAAACGCCATAAAAATGGAAACTGTTAAGATTCCTAAGAGAAAATTTGATAATTCACCTTTTGAACTTATAGTTACGATTCCACCTATAAAACACCATATTGTACTCACAAAAAATAATATTAGTTTTTGTTCAGAATAAATTACGCTACTTGTATAGCTATAACCAATAAGCACAAATAGAACAAGTACTGAAAAAAGTATCAATGGAGTTAAGACAAACTTCGGAAGCTTAAATCCTGTTCTTATCAGTCTATTTAAATACAGAGTAACAGAAAATAATAATAACAATAAAGTTATATCTATCGGGCTATTTTCAACACTTGCTTTAAAATATCCTGCTAAAATAAAAAGTGCAAAAATAAATCCTTCGCTAAACATAGTTTTCAATATTATCTTCAATTTATTAACAACCTCCCAGGAGAAAGTAATACATGAAAATTATTGTACCATATACACATGAAAGATTTTATGTTGTTGATGATAATTTATATTGTACCTAGTCAATAACTATCTATTACATATCCACAGGTTACACCAGTTTTATCAAAGTTTTCTGTCTTATCTCTACCTTTTGACACTTAGAAAAACTTTTCACTTATTTTGAGAGTTACTGTGTTAGAGATAATGATTCTTGCAATTAAAGTGTTACATTTACTTCATTTGCAACTTTAAAACATTTTCATAAACTGGTTGATACAACTTCCATCCTGATTCTTTGAAATTCGAATTATGCCATAAAAAAACAAAATTCCCATTGTATTTTTTTGTTTTCTCAAGCAATATTTTCATTTTCTCTTCCATATAATGAGGTGAAACTGTTTGATAGGTACTAAAACTAATTTCCATAGCAATAAGTGGAAACTCTTTTAATTTCAGCTGTTTTCGATTAATAAAATCAAAAATAGGAAACTCATAGCATGTTCCACAGCGAAACCCTTCTCGGTCAGCGTAACAGAGCGTACAGTCCATTTCCATACCATTATCATCCCATATATTCCAGGTGACAGGTGTTTCAAAACGTAGATAATGTTGACGGCCTTCCTTTACTCTAAAGCCTAAAACTTCTTCTAATCGATCTTTTTCTTTCTTCCATTGCAATGGGTCATTATAGGTATTAAAGCTTGGATGAAAACCAATAACATGACCTCTTTGTTTTACTCTTTGTATAATGTCCAATGAGTCCAACTCGTCAATTCTATAGTCATTATCAAATTTAGTAAGCCCACCACTCATAAAATAAAAACGTGACTTGATATTCGCTGCTTCCGATAAATCCATAATATAATCAAATGTATCAAATGGATCCTTTCTCTTTCCTAATTTAACTTGTGGCAGTTCAATTAAATGTTTAAAAAATGTAGGTATACTTTTTCGTTTAATAAGGTCCCCGCCAAATATACGTGCAATCTTATTAATATCTTTCCAGTATTTAATACTATCTACGTCATGAGTCATTATAAACTCAAATTTATGCTCTTTTCGTTTTTGTTCAATTCCTAAAAGAGTGAGCATATTCCATAGCATTTCAACATACTCGTTTACAATTGGGCGATCTAGAAAATCATTTTTGAATGCCACACAGAAAATTCCTGAAAAACGATTATACATATCTCGTGCTTTATTTACATACTCCTCCCATCGTGTAAGCATAAAAAAGGAAGCCGCAAAAATATCAATACCGCATACAATTTGATTAGCGGTAACTTCTAGATGATTAGTTCCATATACAATAGGTATGTCTTTTTCAACAATAAATCTATTATTTCCGTATCCAACTGTTGAGGGTATATTTTCAACTTTCAAATAGTCATCTTCCTTTTGATAACTAAAAAAGGAGTCTTGAATAAACAAAACAGATTTATTTGCTAGAACAATTTTATAATCCTGACCTTCATAATCCTGTATTTCATAATCTAATCCCAAAAACTCTCCGAACAATACATTAATTATATAAGAACGCTCTAAGTCAAATTTTCTTGGTTGATAAATTGTTATCATTTCAAAACCTCGCTTATGGAGTTACGGATTTTTAATAATTTCGAATTATTTTTCGAAATATTAAAATAATTCTTCTGAACAGCACCGAAGGCACTAAAAAAACGTTCAATTGGCTGAATCATACTACCTTCGAAATCAAAACTATTTGTAACTGTTGCTGAAAATTTAATTGCTTCCCAGATTAATAATGATGTTGCACCACTGTTTCTTAACGCTGGATCTCCCCCCCCCATTAGATAATAAGCACTTTGCTCATCCCAAATAATATAAATAGCACTGTGTATACGGTTTTGCTCATCACTAGCAAAAAAAATTTTACGACATTTTTCTTTACTACATGCTTCATCAATTTTTTTCAAAAATTCAAAATTATAAGGAATTTGTTGACCCTGTCTTTCAAATGTCAATTTATTGATATTATAGAATTCTTCAATTGAATCTCCTATATACACATGAACATTTTTTTCTGCTTTTCTTATTTCTCTTCGAATATTTTCTTTAAATGCAGAGAATATTTTATTTTCATCTGTCAAGTCCTCTAATATATATGTATAACGTGTTGTTTGTTTATAATCTTCCCAATAAAAAGGTAGCCAATTAGTAAATGAGTGATGAAAATTTTGAGAGAAAGAATCTACAGTTGGAATTTTTCTGATAATTTCTTTACAAACTTCTCTTTCAAAAGATATTTTTTTACATACTTTTGCCCTTCAGGATATTTTATCCAGATACCTGCGGTTTGTGTCAACATTGGCATTGTAATATAGTTAAAACTGAATTTCTTCTTTATTACATAAGGAAGACTTGCAACAATTTCGTCCCCTTTTTCTACTAAAATAACATCCCATTTTCCTTCCCCAGCAACTGCATCTAGCCACCAATCTTTCGAAAAAATAGGGATGTTTTTTTCTTTTTTACATAACTCTCTATACTTTTCTCTATTATTCAAAAATCTCAGCACCTTTAAAGTCTTTTTTAAATCTAATCACGAGCCCTAAAAATACGATAATAATAATAGTTTGGATAGGTTTAAAACCCGCTTTTTTTACTCCTTTAAGAGAAGCAGCGTTTTTTTTATTCACACATATTAAAACTTCTTTATCAGGATTATCTTTTGCAATTTCACTAATAACAAATGGATAAACATTGTTACCTCTAGCAGATGTTGCGGTTTCACAATAATGTATAAATATCTCATTCTTTTTCAACTTTTTCTTTACAAATGGGTGTAAATGAACCACCGAACTCTCTTTATTTACTACCCAAGAACGGTGAATACATTGGCCATTCAAATATCCTAAATAACCTATATCACCTTTCTTTAGAAAATCTTTAAATATTGATAGATATTTTGCCTCTTGAAAATTCATAATATCATTTAAATTCTCTAAATTAGCTATTTTTATTATTGCAGAGGAGTTAATATTCTTAACTTGTTCCATTTTAAAAAGAATAACCGTATCTCTTACAAAAAGTCTTGCTTGCATAAATCTTGCAATTTTTTTTACTAAGTTCATTTTTTCCCCCGTTTTTTAAAAATACTTAGATTTCTAGTTCATTTTCAATTTCTAATATTGTGTTTAACACAAATAATGTATTTATGTCAGTTTTCCATAAAGGCTTATTCCATTTACTAATTTCAACTTTTATATCTTGATCAATGAGAGCTGAAACTTTTGTAGTCAAAAGTTTTATTTTAGTTGGTTTATATAATACAAAACTATAAAAATAATTATCAAGCTTATTATTAATTTTATTAAATAATGAAAGTTTTGGATTTGCTGGAACCCTAATGTGAGATTGTTTACTCTCCACAAATTGAAAATACAAATTCCTATCTACCCTATATTGAATAGAAATATTTGACCAAAACTTTATTATTTCCCTGTCCCAAAGTGGTAGTCTCCACTCATAATTATAGAATTCGTATACTCTTACAGAATTACAGATGTATTTAGCCTGTCTTTCTCGCCAATCCCACTCTTCGAAAATATCTGCTGCCACTTCATTTTTTAAATCATCCCCATCAACTAGTAATTCGATAGTCTTCTTTAGAAATACTTGATATTTTTCGTTTGAAAACCATAAGTTATAATGCTTATGTAACATAGATTCAATTAAATCATTTTTAGTAACAGTATTGGATTTAAGAAAATATTTAGGTATGTGACTGCCAGCAACAAAATCTCCTGAATGCCCTGGAATAAACACACTATTCTTAGGAATAAGGCTTTGTTTTTTTAATTTTGATACAGCTAGTAGGTCCTGAATATGAGGCATTGATGTTAGTCCATCAGCAAACATCGAGTATACTCTTCTCTCCTTACTATGGAAATAAGAATACATTTCTTTTTTTCATATGGAACAAAAATCCATTTAAAGCCTAATTGTTCCGCTACCATTTTTGATATCTTGACTTCCCAATTTGAACATAATCCATACGTAAAACAAATAACATTCTCATACCCTAAACGTTTTAACATAACTGCAATGAGACGGGAATCATATCCACCACTTAGTGGTAAAATTGCTGGTCGCCCTTCTAAGGAATCTATTAATCTTTGAAAAACTCTTACGTGTACTTGATCCAACTCTTCTACTAACTCATCTTGATTCTTTTTAGAATATTCTCCATGGTGAAATTTAAAATAGTGACTAGTTCTAAGTTCTTTATTTTTTTTATCAAAAACAAGATATTCACCGGCCTGAATTTGTTTAACATTTGTATACAGAGTATTCTTACCTGTTACATATCCCGTCAACAAGAATTCTGTTTAGACAGATCATCAATTTCACTATAACCAACCTGAGACCTGATCCATCGTGCATCATCGCTTAGATAAAATTCTCTATCTTTTACACCATAATATAATGGAATGCTTCTAACACAATCTACAGCAGCAAATATTATATCCTCATTTTCATAAACTATAGAAAAAAATCCTTTTGCACTTTTCATTTTTTCTATTAAAAAAGGAATACCATTAAAAGTGAAATTACACGGTTCATTATTACTATTTATATCTTCTTGATATCCTTTAAAATAGAATCCAGAATTCTCTATCCACTTAAAACCACTATTATTTTTCAAATATATCAACTAGTACACCCCATTATCACCAAATATTATGCATTATTAAAAAACGAATCATTAGCGAAATACTTAATGCTATTATGATTACTGACAAAGTACCTAAGAGCGATTTCCAATATGATATTCCTACTAACTTTAAGATATAGACACAGTTCCATAACCAAAAAACAATTCCACTAACAGCAAAGAGTATAATTGTTATTAACGCACTTTTGAAAAACATTGCTCCAATTAAGAGAGATACTATTCTACTTATGAAGATTGCTAAATTGAATAATAAACCGACTCCTTCTTTTTCCATGACAGTAAACAATAAAGATAAAGGAGAAGCTATAAAGACTAAAAGTAACCAAATACTTAAAACACGTGCATAGTCACCTGCTATAGCCCATGCATCTCCAAAAACAAAAGAGAAAAGTATGTCTCCGAAAGAAAATACTATTGATATTGGTACAAGACCTATAAATAACATATTTCTATAAGAACTGTATGTCATGTTTTTAAGTTTAATAGGATTTTCATATTTTAAATTTGAAGATGCTTGAAAAAAAAACTTGACCAACAGCATTTCCTAATATTGACATCGGCATATTCAATACACGATTAGATAAAGAATAAAAGCCAACTATAGTACTAGAAAAAAAAGCAGATATTATAAATACTGGCAACTGCACAGAAACCGTGTTTAATAAACCAGACCATACAGAAACTTTTGGAAATTGATCGTATCTTTTTGCTAGATATATCATTTCTTTCTTTGACACACTTGATATTTTCAATTTATCCTTCTTTATACTTCTTAGTACCAAACTTGCTGTAGCAATAAATTGCGATATAATATTACCCGCTATTAATCCAATAGCACCTTCTTTTTCGCTCCCAACAGCTAAATTAATACTCGCATTAGTAGTTGACTGAGCAACCCTATTCACAGCTAATCTCTGATATTGCTGTTTTCTATTTGACCAATAGTTGAAAGCTTGATATAAACCAGATAAAAACAGTGAAAGTGGCATGAAATAAAGCCAAGGATAAATATCATCATTTCCTAACATGCTAGCTATATTACTTCCCCATAATATAACGATTAATAGTATAACGATACTAATTCCAGTCGCAATAATAATAGAAAGTACAACAAGATTAACAGCTTCCTTATCTTCTTTAGGAAGCATAATTGCCAGTTCATATCTAGCTGTTATTGAAACTACGAATATTGAAAAAATAGATAGATATAGCGCTAATAAACCAAAATCCTCTGGCGTGTATATTCTTGTTAAGATGGGTGAAATTGCTATCGGAATCGCTTGAGCAATTGTTGTTCCAGTCAATAACGTTAAAATACTTTTAAGAAAAGGCTTTCTATCTTTTGTATTATAATTTCCGACCAATAAAAAAACGACCTCTCTTATTATGTAACTTTTTAATGAGAAATGCTGAATTGAATCTACTTTAGTGATTTCATAGGACGTATTATCTATATATTATTTTTTTTTGCAATCGCCACTAAAGGAAATATTTATATATCATTAATAGTTATAGACCATCTTTTATATAGAAAATACTTCGTTACTAAATTTCAATTAATTTTTGATAAAATTTTATAAGATTATTACTGTGCTCATCCCACTTAAATTTTTCTTTAATCTTAGTTAAATTTTCGCTCTTTATTTTCAATAATTCTTTGTTGTCACTTATTTTTTTTATAAGCTCCTCTAATTCTAGTTCATTATATTCATCTACTGTAAAACCGATATCATTAATACTAACAAAATCACCAAAGGAAGTATTTTTGTTAGTGATAATTGGAGTTCCAGATGCAATAGCTTCTAATCCTTTTACCGGAAATGCATATTTTACATTTATTAATTTGCTGTCATAAACCGCAAAAATAATATCCGTATTTTCATAATACTTTTTAATGTCTTTATAATGAAATTTGCCTGTTATATTTGTGTTTCTATATAAAGGTTGAAGTGCCTTTAATTCTTTATAGGCAACTCCAGCTCCATTCAGATTAATAGTAATATCTTTATATTTTTCGCCTATATCCATCAATTTTTTTAAAGTATCAAATTCTCTTAAACTACCTATAAAAGATATTCGTAATTTATCTGAGGAAGTTCTTCTAAATCCATTAAATAAAACTCCTTCAGGTGCATTCATTACAATAACATCTGGAGTATTTCTCACCTTTTTGACCTCGTACCTTTCTTTTTGAGAATCAGAAACATATATTATTCCATCAGATTTTCTAAAACATTCTTTTGCGATCTTTTCTAAAAAAAATTTTCTTATACCACTACTATTAAACCCGTCATAAAATTCGTGCATATCCCAAACTAGCTTTGCAGTTTTCTTAACAAATAAGCCTATAATGACACCATCAATATCATGGGCATGTATAACATCATAAGTATGCTTTTTTAAATAACGCTTAATTTGAGTAATAAACTGCCAATAACTATAAAGTTGCTTATAACCACTACCATAAGCACTTTTGGGAAAAAATCTTGTTATCTTAATACCATCATATTGCTCAGACTGTTTGTCGATATACCTATTATCTCTATCCCAACAAAGGATTTCTACGTCATAACCATTTCCTAATAATGCTTTCGCTTCCTTATATACTCTTGGATCAGGGTCAAATCCATTTGTTAATATCATTTTTATTTCCATCGATTCACTCCTAATAAGGTCAACATACTATATTTTTACAGATAAGTTCAATTTTTTATTCAGCTTATCATTTCGTAAAAATACGCACACAAAGTGATATTCAATTAATAATATTTATAAAATAATTACACTCTACTTATAAAATTCTTTAAATCAACTAATAGTATATATGCTATTAGCTGTCACCCAAACACATCAAGCAATCTATCGGAAAATATTGATTACTACAACTTCAACTATATTTTTATATGTTTGTTCTCTATCAAATTTGTCCTCAGCTAATTTTCTGCTGTTAATCCCTAGATTCCTGCTTAAGGTTCTGTCTTTATAAAGTTTTAATAACTTAACTGATAAATCTTTTGGATTATTATTTTCACAGTTTAACCCCATCTGATATTCATCTACTAAATTTTTGTACTCAACAGATTCTTGTGTATTTAGTACTGGTAAGCCAGCAGCAGCATAGTCAGCATGCTTATTAATAATACTTTGTGCAGCGCCACGACTTATTGGGTTTACAGCTATGTCACATGACTTTAAAATACCTACCATTTTTCCGTAATCTAATCTACCAGTAAACTCAGCGTTAATTTCTTGCTCTTTAGCATAGCTTTCAAACTTTTTTTTAAGGGGGCCATCACCCATGACAATAAACTTTATATTATTGATTCCTTGGTCTTTAAGAATTCTTAGAGCATCTATCACACTGGAAATATCATAACTATGGCCCAATGTACCTATGTACGCTACCCATAATTCATTTTTAGGCTTCATACTAAATTGATTCTCTAGAACTAATTTGTCAAAGTATTCTAAATCTGTACCTAAAAAAATACTATTTGTTTCTGTACATTTCTTGTTAACCTTTAATGCTCTTTTTGCATAAGTATTTGAAACAGCGATAATTTCATCAGCTGCAGCATATACGTAATCTGCTTGCCTTTTCATCGGATAAAACAAAAGATTGCTAATGAGAGGAACATTAAAAACCATTTTAAACGCCTCTGGCCACAAGTCTTGAATATCAATAATAAACCGTATGTTATTATTTTTAGCATATTCCGCTGCAACTCTTGCTAAATCCAGTGATGGGACAGCGCAATAGATCACATCTGGTTTTTTTCTATTATGTAGATATTTCTTTAAATTTCGGCCCATTAAATAATGACTATAAAAACGCTTAAGTGATACATTTTTAGAATACGCTGGCTCTAAAATAAAAGTTACTTTATAATTATACTGTTCTACTAACTTACTTCTCTTAATCTTTTTATTATGCGAAAAATCCGATGTCACCAACTCTACATCAAAGTTGTTATTAGCAAGCAAGTGTGCAAGGTAATTAAATCTATTATTCCCATTCCCATCGAAATCGCTACAAAAATGAGCTATTAAAAGAATATCTCTTTTCATTTTAAACTCCCTAAACATCTAATTTTCTTAGTCTATCTTCAACGCAGGAACTCCTATATACGTCCCCAATTCAGTTATATCCTTAACCACCACAGAACCAGCACCAAGTTTACACCCACTGGTAATATTCACGTTATTAATTACTATACTTCCAATACCTAACCACGATCCTCTTCCAACTTTCACCGTACCAGCTAAATGCACTCCAGGTGAAATATGAACATAATCTTCAATTATATTGTCATGATCTATCGTTGCACTTGTATTAATAATGCATCCTTTTCCAATTTTGGTACAACTGTTAATAACAACTCCGGCCATAATTACTGTTCCAGATGCCAACTCAACTTGCTCCCCTATAACACTTTTAGGATGAATTAAAGTAGGTATACTTGCACCTTCTGCCTCAAGTTGCTCTTGAATCTTTTCTCTTGTAACGCTATTACCAATACCTACAAATATGTCCCAATCTTTCAGATGTTTATTTACATCAATTGATTTACCAACTACTTTTATCCCCATTGATGTAATAATGTTATCATCATCATCATCTAAAAAAGCAATGCTCTTCCATTTATTCATTTTCAATGCGATGTCGGCAACTACTTTCCCGTGACCACTAGCACCTATTATGAGTAGTTTATTTTTCATATCTCTATTCTTTCCTTTTTAGTTCCCTTGAAAGGTTCTATCGTTGCGGAAGTCTCTGAATTAATACCTTCTCTTACAAACACCTTTTTTAGAGTTAGAAATATTATCTTCCAATCCACGATGAAACTTACATTGTCTACATACTTTACATCTAGATTAAATTTATCTTCCCAACTGATTGCATTCCTTCCATTTATCTGAGCCAAACCAGATAAGCCAGGTCTAACATTATGGCGTCGTTTTTGATGTTCATTATATAGAGGTAAATATTGCACTAATAACGGCCTAGGTCCAATAATTGACATATTCCCTTTTAAAATATTAAAAAGTCCAGGTAACTCATCAAGGGAAGTTGAACGCAAGAGTATTCCAAATTTAGTAAGCCTTATACTATCAGGAAGTAAATCTCCATTCTTATCTGTTTTATCTGTCATTGTCCTAAATTTATACATAATAAAAATCTTTTCATTCAATCCAGGCCGTTCTTGCTTAAACAACACCGGGCTACCTAATTTAGTTCTAACTAAAATAGCAACTATCATTAGAACCGGACTTAAAACTATAATAGCAATCAATGATAATATAAAATCCATCGGTCTTTTTATAAATTTACAATAAATACCGCCTCTAGAACGTTTCATTTATATTCACCACAATTTCTTAATAATCTTTATAACTCTTTCCAAATCCGCATCAGTCATCTTCGTATCACTCGGCAAACAAACACCGTTCTCAAACAACTTCTCCGATACATCCGTGCCAACAAAATCATACTTCTCAAAGTATGGCTGCATATGCATCGGCTTCCATATCAGTCTTGACTCAATATTCTCCTTTTCAAGAGCATCTATAACATCTATCGGTCTAACCTTGCCATATAAAGTCATGCTACTTAACCAGTAGTTAGGTTCATTCCACTCATTACTAGGCATAAACTCAACACCATAAAGTCCACCAAGTTCTCTTTTATAAAAGTTAAAAACATAATTTTTCTTTGCAACTCTATCCTCCAATACCTTAAGCTGCCCTCTACCAATCCCCGCAACGACATTGCTCATACGATAATTAAATCCTAATTCGCTATGTTGATAATGCCTCGCCTGATCCCTTGATTGAGTAGCCCAAAATCTCGCTTTGGCAATTCTTTCATCATTATCAGAAACGAGCATTCCTCCACCAGAAGTTGTGATGATTTTGTTTCCATTAAAAGAAAAAACGCCATAATCACCGAAAGTCCCGGTATGTTTTCCTTTATAGTAAGTTCCTAGAGATTCTGCAGCATCTTCTATTAAAACAACATTATGCTTTTTACAAAGTTCTACTATTTTATCCATATCAGCAGATAAACCATAAAGATGAACAACTATTACTGCTTTTACATCAGGATACTTTTCAAAAGCCTCTTCCAACGCTTTAGGACTCATATTCCAAGTTTCATAATCACTATCTATAAATACAGGTATGGCATTTTGATAAATAATAGGATTAGCTGTAGCAGAGAACGTTAAGGTTGAACTAAAAACTATATCCCCTTCATCTACTCCCGCCGCCTTAAGTGCAAGATGAATTGCTCCAGTTCCAGAACTCAATGCTGCTGCACCTTTGGAACCAACTTTCGTAGCCAGTTCATTTTCAAATTCATTTACGTTTTCGCCAAGAGGAGCAATCCAGTTTGTATCAAAAGCTTCTTTTACATATTGCATTTCATAACCTTCATCACTCATATGTGGGGATGAAAGAAAAATTCTATCTTGCATTTTTCAAGACTTCCTTCCTATTAAAGCTTCTTTTTATAGTCAATGAAATTATGTATTTATTTCTTTATCTTAAAAACACAAAGCCCACCAAAATGGGCTTCGTACTTATTTCCTACTTCACCAATCGACTAGTCATCAACTCATCAAGATAAACCAGTAAATCTTCCCGCAACCCTTCGTCTTGTAAAGCCATCTCAATAGTAGTCTGGATAAACCCTAACTTCTCCCCAACATCATACCGCTTACCTTCAAAGTCATAAGCAAATACATCCTGGTCTTGGTTAAGCTGTTGAATCGCATCCGTCAACTGAATCTCCCCACAAGCCCCAGTTTCCTGCCTTTCCAAGAAACCGAAGATTTCCGGAGTCAAAACATAACGCCCCATAATAGCCAAATTAGAAGGAGCCGTACCCTGTGCCGGTTTCTCCACAAAATTACTAACTTGATAACGTCTTCCTACTTGTGCCAATGGATCAATTATCCCATATCGATGTGTATTTTCATCCGCAACTGTCTGCACACCAATCACAGAAGACCCAATATCATCATACTGTTCAATCAATTGTTTCAAACAAGGCTTCTCAGCTTGAACGATATCATCACCAAGCAACACAGCAAATGGCTCATCACCGATAAAATTGCGTGCACACCATACGGCATGTCCTAATCCTTTAGGTTCTTTTTGTCGTATGTAATGGATTTCAACCTTTGAAGATTGATTCACTTTCTCCAGTAGATCGAACTTCCCTTTTCCCATCAAGTTTTCTTCAAGCTCTAAATTTCGATCAAAATGATCTTCTATTGCACGTTTTCCTTTACCCGTAACAATAATAATATCTTCTATGCCAGATTCGATTGCTTCCTCCACAATATATTCTATAGTAGGTCTATCGACAATCGGCAACATTTCTTTTGGCATTGCTTTAGTTGCGGGCAGAAAACGTGTTCCTAATCCCGCCGCCGGTATAATTGCTTTTCTCACTTTTTTCATTTCTCATCACCTATACCTTATTTATTTAGCTATCTCAATATTCTTCCCAAGTAAATCAAACATCTTCTGTTTATATGCTTCCACACCAGGATGATCTAAAGGATTAACTCCTTGTATATAAGCACTCATTGCAAAATGCTTTCATAAAAAAGTACATTAAGTAACCCAAATGGGACTCGTCTAACCGTTCAACCTCAATGCTAATTACAGGAACACCGCCCTCTACATGGGCCATCGCTGTTCCTTGGGTAGCGATATCATTGATGGTATTTAATGTTTTATCGCTTAAATAGTTCAACTGATCTTTGTTTTGAACCTCATATGGGACTTCACAATCTTCCCCTACTTCGTGGAAGTGCAATAACGTTTCAAATAAAAATCTTTTCCCATCTTGAATATATTGTCCTATGGAGTGAAGATCTGTTGAAAAGGAAACTGCTGCTGGGAATATCCCGTCATGCCCTTTCCCTTCACTTTTCCCAAATAATTGTTTCCACCACTCAAGAAGATTTTTTAAAGCAGGTTCAAATGATGTTAATACTTCCACTTCATATCCTTGTGACAGCAATAATTGACGAGTTACTGCATATTGATATGCTGGATTTGAGAAAATATCATTTGCTTGTAGTTCTATCGCTGCTTTTTTTGCGCCATTCATTAACGTTTGGATATTGTATCCTTGAACTGCAAGTGGTAATAATCCAACTGGAGTAAAGACGGAATAGCGACCTCTGATATCATTTTCTATGATAAAGGAGCGATAGCCTTATTCATTCGCTGCTCTCGAAGAGCTCCTTTTAGCTATCTGTTGTGACGATTATTCGTTCATTTGCTTTTTCAACGTATTTTTCTTCCATGTATTTTTGTAAAATACGAAAAGCAATTGCCGTTTCTGTTGTTGTTCCTGACTTGGAAATAACATTTATATATACATCCTTGTACTTTAAATACTGTAATAATTGATTCATATAGCGACCGCTTAGATTTTGTCCTGCATAAATTACTTCAGGGAACGACTCATCTACTCGAAAGCAGGGCTAAGTGCGTCTTGTATTGCTTTTGACCCTAAATAGGATCCACCAATTCCAATGACTACAAATACTTTAGCATCCTGACGCACTTGCTTAGCAATTTCCAACATGTCCTCTATTTGAGCATCATGATTTTCAAGCGGATACTCTAACCACCCTAAAAATTCGCTTCCTACTAAAGTTCTAGAGTGTATCCCTTTATTAATATTCTTACCAGACTCATTTATATAGAAGTAATTCTTCCTGTTGAATATAAGACTCTAAATAGTTTGTTTGTAACTTTAGTGTCATCTTTATCTCCAATTGAAAAATTCAAATTTTTAGTATCGAATCAACATGAAATCACATGTTACATACTCACTATCTTTTGCTCTACTTCAACATTTTTTTGATTAGCTACTCCTACTAATGTATCTTTTAATACATCCATAGAAAGTTCAGGTATCTTTTCAAGTAGGTAATCTAATTCACTACCTGTAATCGGTGTAGCCTTCCCAATATAAATCTTTGGAAATACTACTTCGCTCTGTCTTTCATTTTCATTCATCAATTCTTCATATAGTTTTTCTCCAGGTCTAATTCCTGTTTCTTTCACTTCAATCTCGCCTTTTGAATATCCTGATAATCGAATGAGATTATTAGCTAAATCCACAATTTTCACTGGTTCTCCCATATCGAGGACGAATACTTCGCCACCACTCGCAAGTGTACCTGCTTGAATTACTAGTCTGGAAGCTTCTGGAATGGTCATAAAGTATCTCGTCATACGTTCATCAGTGATTGTCACTGGTCCTCCAGCCATTATTTGTTTCTTAAATAATGGTACGACACTACCTCTTGAACCAAGTACGTTTCCAAATCGTACAGCCGCAAACTTTGTCTCACTTTTTCTCGCAAGATTCTGAACAATCATTTCAGCAAAACGCTTCGTTGCACCCATTATGTTCGGTGGGTTAACTGCTTTGTCAGTGGAGATCATAACGAAGTATCCTACACCGAACATGTCCGCAGCCTCTGCAACGTTTTTCGTACCAAAGATGTTATTTTTCACTGCTTCCATTGGATTGTATTCCATTAATGGCACGTGTTTATGAGCCGCAGCGTGATAAATTACATCTGGTTTGTATTCCGATACGATATCGAAGATGCGATTGCGATCTTGGATATCGGCGATTATTGGAATTATTTCTGTATTTGGTGAAACTTTTTTACGTAATTCCATGTCTATAGTATAGATAGAATTCTCGCCGTGACCGAGTAAGATGAGTTGTTTTGGATCGAATCTTGCTACTTGACGACAAATCTCAGAACCTATTGAGCCGCCCGCTCCAGTGATGAGAATTTTTTTGTTTGTCAGTTTCGTAGAGATCGATTCTAGATCTAGTTCTACTTCGTCACGGCCGAGTAAATCTTCTATTTTCACATCTCTTATTTCATTAATAGAAACTTTACCAGTTAGTAAATCTTCTATAAGTGGCATGATCTGTGTATGAATACCGGTATCAAGACATTTTTGCATAAGCATCGAACTCGTTGGTTTATCGAGTGATGGAATAGCTATAATAATATGTTCGATATCTAAGTCTTGCACTGCATCTGCAATGGTGTCTGTTCCACCTAATACACGTATATTAAAGATCTCTAATCCTTTTTTCGTGGAATCGTCATCTAAAAAAGCTATCGGTTCTAATTCAGCTTCGCTATTACGTAATAACTGCCTTGCGATCATCGTCCCCGCGGAACCCGCTCCTATTATAAGGGTTCGTTTCTTTTTACTAGTGAACTTTTCACCTGATATATAAGTGTCTCGAATGATTCTCCAGGAAAGCCTAGAGCCTCCGATTAGTAGAATATGAAGCATCCATGTAATGGATAATGCGCGATACAGGATGTCCCCTTTTACGATAGATTGAATAATTGCTACAGCTATGATTGAAAATGTTACTGCTTTAAAAATCGACACTAACTCTCTTACTGATGCGTATTCCCATACCTTTCGATAAAGTCCATAAAACATCGCAAAACCATGATGTGCTACAAAAATTGTAAGTGAACTTATTAACAAAAAAGTGTCAGTAAAAGGGTTGTTTATCGGATGCAATAAAAAATAGCCAATATAAATTGAAAACAACACGATGCAAGAATCCACCACTACTAACATCGACATTCTTTTTCTCAACGACATCCAGCACCCACCATTCTTTATACATTTTTGTATATTCTTTTCCATAAATGATTATAGCACTTTTGTATCATGCTTACTTGACTTTCTTTCCTGCACTTATTGCTTTTTACAGTTAAATGGATTAAAAGAACTATTATATATATATCTTTTATCTATTAACCTGATTCAATTTTATCATTCGATAATTAATTATCAGACAAATCTATTAATTAACACTGAATCATGCAAATATTTTCCACCACTTAGACTTTTGTAGTTCTTTTGGCTCTAATATAATTACTTCAATATTTTCTACTATTCTTGCATTATTCTCTAGAAAAATATCGACTGCATCTAATCTTTTATGCTTTTCCAAGTAACGTAGACCAGCATCAAAAAGAAACGGGCGTGTTTTTGCGTGATGAACATCTGATCCGTATGTATGGACTAAGTTAGCATCCACCAATTCAAGCGATTGCTTTTGAATATTTCTACCGAAATGACCAGCAAGACTCCCTGCCGTAATTTGAGCTAATGCCCCGTGATTGATCAGTTTTAGTAATCTACTTGGTTTTTCTGCAATTGCTCGATTTCTTTCTGGGTGTGCAATAATTGGTACTTTGTCTAAATTTAAAATCCCTTGAATTATTTGAATAGTGTAAGCAGGTATTCCCCCAGTCGGCAACTCAATCAATACATACTTGGAATCTGCCAGTGTTAGGAGCTCTCCATTTGTTAATCTCTCAATAGTAGATTGTCCTATCCTTATTTCTTGGCCAGGATGAATATTCATCGATAAATTGTTTTTTCTCATCTCTGCATTTAGCAGTTCTATTTTTTCGAGTACTTCTATTTTGGAGACATCATAATGCGGATTGTCTGCATGCGATGTCGCAATAATATCTGTGATACCCTCCTTTACCGCTTGTTCTATTAACTCCATCGATTCTGCTACCGTTTGTGGTCCGTCATCTACTCCTGGAAGAATATGCGCATGTATGTCAATCATCTTTCATTACCCCTTTTTTCTATTTACTGCTTGTTCTATTAACTTAACGAGATAGATAACGGTTGTGGCTTGTTATCCACGCTAAGGAAAATATGCGCATGCATAACACTCACTTTTCATTACCCCTTTTTCCTATACGTTAAACGAAAAAAAGAATGATTAGGTAAAATTACCTACTCATTCAGCGTTTCCATAATACTGATAGTAATAATGGTCCTTCTGTAATTGGAAGTTGTTCAGGACTACTCCAATAATGTTCGCTTGAGAGGAGACAAGTGCTTCTTTTGCTTTTAGCACATTATCTTTTTCCGTTTCTCCAGCACTCATTATTAAGATGGAGCCTTCACACTTGTTGGCCAGTATTTGAGCATCTGCTACTGATAAAATAGGCGGAGCATCAAAAATAATAATGTCATAGATTCCCTTCATCTCTTCCATTACTTTATCCATTGTTTGAGAGCTTAAAAGCTCCGCAGGATTTGGCGGAATAGGACCGCATGTAATAATATCCAAGTTTTCTATTTCACTTGGTTTTACTACTTCCTCTACAGTAGCTTGTCGAGTTAATAGATTGGATGTACCAGTTGTGTTTGTTAGATGAAACGTATAGTGCACGGTAGGTTTCCGCATATCTGCGTCGACTAACAATACTTTTTTCCCTTCTTGTGCAAAGACAACCGCTGTGTTGGCTGCGACGGTCGATTTCCCTTCTCCCGGAGCTGAAGAGGTAATTAGAAAGGTTTTCAATTCTTTGTCTGGCATAGAAAAGTTAATATTTGTACGAAGCGTACGGAATTGTTCCGACACAATGGATCTTGTGTTCACACTCGTGATAAGCTTTCGCGCTACGGTTTGAAGAGCGCGTTTTTTTGTATTTTTCGCTTTTGCTCTAGCCATTTAACTACCTCTTTCTTCTCTGTGGCATTTGTACCATTGTTTGTTGAATCTCTTTATCTGAAATTGTGCTGATCAATCCGAGTATCGGTAAGTTTAAGATTTCTTCGATATCCTGTTCTGTTTTCATCGTAGTATCTAAGTATTCTAATAGAAATGCGATTCCTACTCCTAGCATCAAACCGATAACAGCTGCAATTGCCATATTAAGCATTGGGTCCGGTTTTACAGGAGTTGGATTTTCTCCAAGTAAAGCTGGTGTAAGTATACTTACATTGTCTACCTTCATTAACTTTTTAATTTCTTCTTGGAATACAGTAGCTGTTGTATTGGCAATATCCACCGCGACATTTGGATTGGCATCTTGCACAGTAATATTCACTACTTGTGAGTTTTGTTCATTTTTGACTGTAATTTGATTGGTTAAAGCGGCTGGCGTGGTGTTAAGATCTAGCTGTTCAATTACTTTACTTAAAATTGCGGGACTCTTAATGATTACATTGTATGTATTTATTAGTTGTAAGTTCGTTTGTATGTCTTGGGAGTTTAATGTACTAATATCTACTTTTTCTTGATTGACTAGAATTTGTGTCGAAGATTGATAAATGGGTGTCAGATAAAGAAAGCTAACAACTCCACTGACTGTTATGGCGATAATGGTTGTCAGTATGATTAATAGTAATCTCTTTTTCAGTGTTTTAAATAAATCCTGGAGGCTAATTGTTTCTTCCATTAACTGATAACTCCTTTAATTTTGATTCTTCTATTTTCGATATAGTATAGCATATGTCGGCATGATACGCCTTTATCTTTAATATTCTATCATAGAGAAGTATAATATAACCACAACAAGTGAAAGATTACCTATTTAGGAGGAAAGGAGGGATTCAGGTGAAATATGGACGGATGATAGCAATAGTTATTTCCGCTATTTGTATTATTTTGCTTATTTCTAGTTATCTTACGTGGAAATCGAGGCTCGAGCATGTTAAAGCAGGTACAAAAACAATCCATTCTACCCAGATAGAATTAACAGAAAAAGAAGATGTCATATTACCTAAAAAAGAGGAATCTGTTGCTTTAAGTAGAACAATTGTCGAAAATTCTATAAAAAATGCGGATAAAAAAGTACAAAACTTACTATTAAACCGACTAGATGCGGGGGCAAAAGTTCAGCTACTCATCGTTGGCTCTAGCTCGATGGAAGAAGGAGCACCAGGCTATGCATCTTTACTTAATAATGCTTTAACAGATACATATGGAGATTTTGTCGAAACAACTGTTTTGCCGTTTGATGGTACGTCTAAACAATTTATCGAAGGAAATATGGCAGACCTTGACTGGGAAAAAGGGTATGACCTTATTCTTTTAGAACCATTTACGCTTAATAATAATGGAAAAGTAAAAATTGAAGACGAACAGAAGCATATTATAGCGATCAAGGATAAGGCTTTAGAAGAAGTCTCCGATGCTGTAATTGTGTTACAGCCTTCTTATCCTATCTATAATGCGAATTTTTATTTAGTACAAATTCGCTCTCTTAAGAATTTTTCGGCTACAAATGCATATCCTTATATTAATCATTGGAGTGCTTGGCCAGATACGACTGACTCTAGGTTGAAATCTTTGTTAACCGAAGACCAGAGACCAAATAGTGAAGGTGCAAAAGTGTGGGCATCCCCTCTGATTACTTATTTTACCGGAAAATAACGGAGGAATGCGATGGAGTCTTCGACTGAAAAGAAGAGAAAAAAATGGCCCAAGATTGTCGGCATTATCGTAGTTAGTATTCTTGGGTTGATAGTTTATGGCTCCATAGTTTACAAAGATTTAACTGAGACGGCAAAACAGATGCATGAACCTATTGAACGCAAAGTGTCCGAGAAACGAAAGGAATCTGTTGCATTTACGAAGAAGGAACCTTTTTCTGTACTTGTTCTTGGAGTGGATGAGCGTAGCAATGATAAAGGGCGCTCGGATACAATGATCGTGATGACAGTCAATCCAACTTCTAAATCTACTAAAATGCTCAGTATCCCTCGAGACACCTACACGGAGATAATCGGTAGAGGTGTGACGGACAAGATTAATCATGCATATGCTTTTGGTGGCATTGAGATGTCGATGAATACTGTAGAAAATTTACTCGATATTCCCATAGACTATGTTGTACAAGTTAATATGGAAAGTTTTAAAGATATTGTAGATGCAATAGGTGGGATTACTGTTACTAATTCTTTAAATTTCACTTCAGGTAGTTATACTTTCCCTAAAGGTGTGAACAAACTTAGTGGAGATGAAGCGCTAGAATTTACTCGTATGCGGTACGAGGATCCTCGAGGCGATTTTGGACGTCAGGATCGTCAAAAACAAGTTATACAAGCAGTATTACGTGAAGGTGCAACTATTAATAGCTTACTTAACTATAAAATATTTTGATGCAATTGGGAAGAATATTCGTACTAATATGACGTTTGATGAAATGGTCGATGTTCAAGCTAACTACCGGGATGCGGTAGGACATGTGGATCAGCTTTACATTAAAGAAGGTCAAGGCGAGACAATCGATGGAATTTGGTACTATAAGATGGATGATGAGGAGCTTTTAGCTATAAGTGCGGCTCTAAAAACTCATTTAGAGTTAAAATAAACAAAAATCCCTTTGGCAGTGAACTTTACTAAAGGGATTTTCGTTTATTATTGGCTTCCAAGTGCTTTTTTTAATATACCATCACGCCGTGCTTTTTTGGTCGCTTCGTATTCATCTTTGAAGCTTTGTGCGTAGGATTTATCGTAGCCATTTGCAGCTAGATCTTTTTCTACTGCACCTATTACTGCGTGGAAAACTGTATCCGTGCTTGCTTCTAGATCGCCTGCTGCTGCAGTGTATTTACTGTAAAAATAACCGAAATCTACTTTTTCTCCACTTGCTTTTTTGCTGTTGTATTCGGTTACTGCTCGTCCAATGAGTGCATTAATCTTGGTATCTGCTTGTGCTTCTAATCCTTCGAATGCCGGTCTGTATTTATCCTTTATCGATGCAACTGTTGGTTTTTCGGTCGAGGATGTTGTTGACGTACCCGTACCGCTTGAGTTGTTTACTGGGCTCGTTGAATCAGTGCTAGTCCCTGCCGTTTTTCCACCTAACTTTTCTTCGTTCGTTGGTGAACTTGTTGCACTAGTATTAGTATTATTATCAGATGCCTCTGTCTCTCCTATAACAACTTTCCCCTGTTCATCGATGACAAGTGCAGTTCCATCCGGGAGTTCCACTTTGTATGGGTCTGCGACAATCTCACTAACTTCTTCATCAGCCACGTCATACTCTTTAAATTTAAACATATAGAGCAAGTAGCCTCCTCCAGCGAGTATGATGACTAAAGCCGCTATTAAAAAGATTTTTAGTTTCTTCATAGGATTCTCCTTTGTCTATCGTAATTCTACCAATAGTTTAGCATGAAGAATAAGAGAAGAGTAGAATAAAGTCAGATAATGCAGAAAATCCCTTCACCTGTTGTCGATGTGAAGGGATTTGTGTATAGATTTTGCTTATTCAAATGTGATTTTAAAGTCAACGTCTAACGCTGAACCATTGTCTACAGTAATTTTAAGCGTCACTGTTTGTCCTTTTAAATCTTTTAGAGTAGCAACTCCTGCTGGGAATGCATTTGTAATATAAGTTACAGCTTCTAGAGATGTAGGATTGTGTCCATTTACTTTAGTTACACCTAATTGTTTCGTAAATGTTTGGTAGAATCCTTTTCCTAAAAAGTCTGCTACTACAAGGTCTTCTTTCACAACTTTAACCGTAAGAGAATTCGAACCAGTTGTTGAAGCTGTTGCTATATTAGATTGCTCTGCATTAAGCAATTTTACTAAACTAGCAACCTTCGTATTTAATACTTCTTGTTGAGATGGTTGAGAAGGTGTGTCATCTCCGCCACCGCCTGTTGCTGGTGGATCAACTGGAGTAACTACTGGTGGTGTCACAGGTGGAGTTACTGGTGTAGTATCGCCCACAGCTGTTTTCACTTTAGCTACTTCTGTTAACAATGCAGCAATGAATTTGTTAGTTGATGCATTTGGAAGACGGTTTAATAGCGCTTCGATTTCTGCAAACTCTGTTTTAGCTTCTGCTTTTTTACCAGCTTTCAATAAATCGTTGATTTCTGTAATTTTCATTGTGATTGTTACAGGCACCATTAATTCATTACGTTTTGCATCTGCTGGTTTTTTGTACTCTTCTAGTAGAAGATCACGAGCTGCTTTACCAGAGAAACGGTATAGAATCGCTGTTCTACCTTTTAATTGATAAGATAATTTGTGGTACCCTTTTTCCACAGCTGCAAAGTCATTTCTTTCTTGTGCTGTTGCGATTTCATTCATGATTGGCACTAAATATTTTGTTGCATAATTGTATGCATCAATATATGGTACTAATCCGCCTGAAATTTTTTCGTTGTAAAGCGTGTCGATTTCTTTCAACTTCGCATTCTTTTGTGCAGAAGATAGTTTAGAAGAGACCACTGCACTTCTAGTAAGTTGATAATTTTTCTTCGCACTGTTTAACGCAGGGTAAAGTGTGCTACTTGGAGCAAGCTTCCCATCTAGTGACGGATACACATAATGTGTCGTCGCTTTGTTCAGTTCAGCCTTTACCTTATTCACCGATTGATCCACGGATGAATTTGTCGCCCCAAATGCAGCGGATGAAAATGATAATACCGATGTGGTAAGTAGTACTGCTGCTGTCGTTTGCTTGATAAGACGTTTACTCATGTAACTCCTCCTCTTTTTTAGTAATAGATTGCCTTTAAATTGACAATATATTTCAACAATTTTAATATTACTATTTAACTGGAAACTATTCAACTTTTTTAATGGATTGGATTTCCAGTAGAAGCTAGCGATTGACAAAATTCTGAATTTTATTAACCTCTCTCCATACCAAAAGACAACAATAAGTGATATGATAAACGCAAGAAAACGCAGGAAAAGAGGAAGCTATAAATGCATCAACATTTGAGCAAGAAGAGAAAGACGGAGCATGTTATTTTAGGAGTCGATATGGGGACTAGTGACTTGATCGATATTCTTAAAAGATCAGGTAATCGGAATATTTCAGTAATAGATTATGAAGCAGAGGCGGACAAGCTTGCATTAGGATCTACCATGTTTTATTCTCCCAAATTAGCAAAGCAAGAACTAGAAGATTCGAAGAAAATAGTGTTCCATAAATACTTGGACCCTAAATTGAGACGCTGAAATTGTTCCCTGTGTAAGGAACAATTTAGCTCTATCTCTCAAATTATCTCTTACGCAGGGACAGCTGAAAACTCTTCAATTTCTTCAAAATACTTTTGAACCGTCGACGTTGATACTTCGAACATGGCTGCTATTTCTTTATTTGTCCATGGGAATTCATCTGCAGATAAACGTTCTTTTGCAAAACGGATTGCACCAGCTGCTGTGGCTCCTGCTTTTCGTGGGTTTGGAGCACATTCGGTTAAGTAGGTACGAAAAATACGGATAAGTTCGTCGTTCTTTATCCCTTTTTCTTTCATCATATCTTCCAAAGCTACGAGCATTTCTGTTTGTTTTTCCGTCATTGTTGGATCTTGTTTCTCGTTATCACTTACCATAGTCTGACTTTCCATATTGACTTTAGGTGTTTCATCCTCGCTTTTTTCACTTACATGGATGAATGTTAAGCAGTCTAGCATATGTTCACAGTAAAACGCTTGTGTATCTAGTTTGCTTTCTGTGGCAAGCTGCTTCACTTGCTTTAAGCTCTCTGAAATTCTATCTGGCAAGAATGCTACACCCGAAAGAATCATAATGCCATTTTCTCCTCGGCGACTATCCGGTAACACGATGCCTACTACATAACTTCCTATTTCAGCTTTTGAATCTCCGCCTAATGTTTCTAACTCATACACATTGCCATCCACAATTTCCTTCAATTGAATAAACGATTGCTGTGTCTCTAATACTTCCCCGATTATCATCATAGGGCTTGTCCACTTCTCTAGTACTTGAATGACAGATGGACGTATTGTTTTTTGCAATTGTTTTTCTACGTATTTTGTCCAAATATCTTGCTTTTGTAATAGTAAATAGTAATCTACCAGTTGCTGCTCGATTCGATTTGATGGCCAGAATCCTTTTAATCTTGCATTCCATTTGTTCAGTAGAAGACGAAGCTCATATATGTCTTTTCGTTCTGGATATTCTTTATAAAAGTTTTCGATGATGGAGCTCAATTCTTTGTCGACCACTTGCTGAAGCGATACGACTTCTTTGCCACCATGACATTTTTTATATTTTTTCCCACTCCCGCACGGACATGGGTTATTGCGTCCTATAGTCATTTCCAATTCATATCCCGCCTTTTTTTACCTATCATATCGCTTAGTTTAGTGGTATTGCAAACGTTTCTTCTAATGTTCTAACATTCACCAAAATCCGACTTTTTTCTATGTTTTTGCTTCCCTGTGTAAGACACAATTCAGAATTGTGTCTTACACAGGGAGTAGATAACGACTGTTTGTTTTAGACAGGATGATACCAATTGGAATATTAGTCCTACCGATCTCATACGATGTATATAAGTGAAACTTCATGCAAGTAGGGGTTTCCTACCCGTTATAGCGGGATTAAAAGAACGCAGGAGGAATTTCATATCGTATGTTCTAATTGTAGTCACGAACAAGCCATTGGGAACTTTTGTGGAATATGTGGTGAAAAATTAGAAGAGCCGAGTGTTGTAGTGAAAAAAAGATCTTCCGCTCAACAGGTTGAACCGAATATCCATATAGAAAAGATTAAAAAGCAGTCCAAAGTGTACAGAGCCTATTTTGTACAGCAATTAAAAAATCCTTCAAGAGCATTTGAGCAAGGAGAAAAGGATTTTACGAACGGCTTGCTTAGCATTATTTTGTTTGCCATTGTGTACACCATTTCTCTATTTTTAGTTGTGAACCGGAACTATTTTGGGGAGTCTTTAGGCTTTTTTCCTTTTTTCTTTCAGGTTATGTTACTTGTATTTTTGCTCTTTGGTATTGCGGTGTTTGCACTTTTTATCGCGAATAACTTTTTTGGTTCTCCAAATTCGGTGAAGGCTATTGTTAGTTTTTATGGAGGGCAGCTGTCTCCTGTTTTAGTGAGTGTTGGGCTCGCGTTTTTGCTGATGGTTATTCAATCTTTTACATATGGGCAGTTTGTATTGGTCGTTAGTTTTATATTTGCTTTGTTTGTGTTGCCGCTGTATTTGGTTAGTTTTTTAGCAACTAAAAAGGCACCTGGCATGGATTCTTTGTATGGTTTTATTCTTTATATTTTGGTGTTTGTTTTGGTGATGTTGATTTTGGTGACTATTTTGGCCGGAACGATGCTGGGGACTTATTTGGACCGGATGATTTATTTGATTTGAATGGTTGTTTGGGGTTTGTCGTTGCTTGCTTTGTCTTTTTAAGCCGTTTATTGGATTTTGGTTGCGCAAAAAGTAAAGCTCTGCAGAGATGTTTTCTTCTCTGCAGAGCTTTTTCGATTACTGGGTCAGTTTTTCTCTCAGTTTTAATAGTAAGCGTTCGCGTCTTTTTTTAATGCCTGGGATTGTTATGCCTGCGCGTGTTGCGGCTTGTTGAAGGGAGATACCTTCGACAAAAATCCAGAGCAACAGCTCGCGTTCATTTTCTGTTAAGTTTTCTAATGCGATTCCTAGTTCTTCGTTGACGAAGCTTGTGACGAGTGACTTTTCCAGTAGAATGGATAGTTTTTCATCCTCCACTACATCGATATATTCTTCCTGATGCTTTTCCTTTTTTAGCTCATCCAGCATTGCCCCGTATATGCATCGATAGGCATATGGTGCGAAATCCCCTTTCACTGCATCGAACTTTACCCAAGCTTTCCATAAAGCAATTCTTCCAGCTTGTCTATAAAGCTCATGATTTTTGTAAATATGCAATTTGCGAATGCAGGCAGAAATCATTGGTTCAAATTGCGGCAGTACTTTTTCAAAAGTGTTCACTATGCGTTCCTTTTGACTCGTGCACGATTCGGTTATTCCTAGGTAGGTTTAGGATATATGGAATTTCGCGAACGTACGAATGGGCATACGCACAGTATGTAGGTTGAAACTACTTGTTTGATAGGGAGAAGTTATTTATTTGTTCTTATCGAAAGTAAAATACTACTACAAATGAATGAACAGAAAAAAGCAGACGAAGTTTTCGACTGCTTTTTCTTTTCAGCTTTTTTACTCTGAATGCTCCATATTGCTAAATATACTGATCGCTGTATGTAATCTTTGTTGTTGTTTTAGTAATACATTTTTGGAGGCTTTTAAGGTCAGGTGAATTCCGTTGTCAAATACGATTTGCGATTTTCCATTACCTAACTCGTTTACGTAGAAGTGATGATTAAATATCCAAACACACTCAATATTTTTGTATGATAATGTTGGGAATGCACCGAACTCATTCGGATTAATGAGTACAGGTGTTTTCTGATTGTAATCCATGACTTCTTTCGTTGCTTTCATACGACCCTCTATTGTAGAGGCATAGCGTATGCAAGCATTGTTAAGTAACTCCAGTACAGATACTTTTGAATAATGAATTCCGTGCGTTGTCGTGATTTTCGATTTGTTTCCATTCGTAAAATACGGTTCAACTGCTAATACTCTTCGATTAATCAACTTGGAATCTTTCTCTTTCAAATCGTTGTTCATTTTTTTCACGTTATTCTCCTTCTTCCCTCCTTTATTCCCCTATCCTTCTACATATTATCAAATATAGGAAACTATGTATAGTTATAATTTACAAATAATAATAAATTTTTTGAAACTTTTGATTCACTCTTTATATAAGACAAATTATTCAGAAAAGTTTGTGCACAAGGATATAAAAATAGTCTATACTATTATGAAACTACCAAACTTAAGGGAGAGGCAGCCAAATGAAAAGGTTCATCGTATTTTTTGCACTTGTTGTTCTTTTATTTTCAAGTTTTAGTAATGTCTCTGCTGCTCCTTTGTATAAGGATGTTGGAGATAATCATCCGGCAAAAGCAGAGCTGGATTTTTTGGCTTCGAAAGGCATTATAGCCGGTGACCCCGGAAGAAACTTCGGAGTGGATGCGGAGATTTCTCGTTTAGAAGCTGCGGAAATGATTGTGAAGTCCCTTGGTCTCGATACATCAAGCCCAGTAGATCCGAATTTTACGGATGTGACCGCTAACCACCCAAGCTTTTCAATTATGGCGACTCTTGTAAACAGCGAGATTATGAGAGCCGATGAGAATGGAGCATTCAATCCAGATGCCCCATTTACAAGAGGAGAAGCCGCTGTCTTTGTTGTAAGAGCTTTTGATCTGAAAGGGGCATCCAAGAAGTCATTTGTCGATGTGTCACCGACTTATTGGGTTGCAGAGTCTATTAGTACACTGCAAGCATTGAACATTGTAACTGGCTATGCAGACAACACATTTAAGCCATTAGCGAACATTACAAAAGTAGATTTTGCTATATTTATTGCTCGGGCAATAAATTCCGAATTCCGAATAAAAACACCGACGGTTCCACCAGTTCAACCTACACCGACCGTTCCTGCTTCTTGCGAAAAACCAAGCAAGACAAAAACAGTGAAAGTGAACGTTCAAGTTACATCTCTTTGGCATAAGCCTGGCATAGATAGAGCCGTAGACCGTCCTTCTATTTCTACTCCAGTAGACATTTCTAAATGGATGAAAACGATGAATCTCAAACAAAAATGGTGGCTTGTAGACAAAACGGATACGCAAGCGTTGTTCGGAGATGAAGTCGTTGTCTTACAAAAAAGTGGCAAATGGTCCAAAGTAGCAATTAAAGACCAGTATGTACCCTATCAAAAAGAAGGCTATCCTGGTTGGGTTCCAACATCGCATCTATATGAAACTACAACAGATACTACCAATTGTTCGATTGCTATCGTGAATGCAAAATCTTCTACTTTATATAGCGATACAAAGAAAAAGAATAAATATATAGATATTAGCTATACAACGATTCTTCCTGTAGTAAAAGAAGAAGGCGAATGGCTACATGTGCTTACTCCTCAAAATGGCATCAAGTACTTGCCTAAAAAGGATGCAAAAGTACACAAGAATTACGCAGCAGTTCCAAAACCAACTCAAAAAGATATCGTGAATAGCGCCAAAATGTTCCTAGGTCTTCCTTATCTTTGGGCGGGTGCATCCTCCTTTGGATTTGACTGTTCTGGCATCATTTACTCTGTATATAAAAACCATGGGATTCTCATTCCTCGCGACTCGTTTTATCAAGCAACGAAAGGAACACCTGTCTCAAAGAGTAAATTACAGCCTGGTGATCTCGTCTTTTTTGCTGGCAACGGCGGAAAAGGAAAGGTGTATCATGTGGGATTGTATGTAGGAGATGGTAAAATGCTTCATGCACCGAACGCTTCGGATAAAGTGAAGATCGAATCTATTTCAGCTGGCGTTTATAAGCGAAACTATGCTGGTGCTCGGAGATATTTGGATTAACATTGGAAAAGGCTAAAACCGAATAGGTTTTGGGCCTTTTCTTTGCTTTGTGTTTTGTTTGTAGAGTTCGCCGGGGAGTTTGCCGTGTGGGCGGTGCGGTTTTTCGTGTTTAGTAGAATTGCACTCTTTTATTCGAACGTTCATTCGTGTATATTTATAATATACCAATTAAAGGAGAATAAATTATGAACTCAATCGATTTAATTCTTTTAAATTTCAACGAAGTACGTAGAAGAAGTATTAAGATTTGGACATCTATTCCCCAAGAAAAATTACATTGGAAACCCGATGACGAAGCAATGACTTGCATTGAAATGGTTAGGCATGTTCTAGAAAGTGAACATTACTACCATCTAGCTATCCAAAATCAAGGTAGTCTGGCAGTCTTTGATTCTCCTTTCGAAAAACAACCCTTTACCACTGTAGATGCAGAATTGAAATTTGCAGAACCATTTAGAAATGACTTCATAGAAACTATCAAGTCATATTCTGAAGAAGATTTGAACAGTATTAAAATTGATCGTTCTGATTCAGGTTACATAAGAAGTTTGGGAGACATGTTGTTAAGAGTCGCCTATCATGAATCCGTCCATACCGGTCAATTGCTAGATTACTTAAGAATGGCAGAGGTTCCAAGAGTACGTATTTGGGATTAATCTATCTTACAGGCGTGATCACTTAGGTGATGCGCCTTTTCTCTTTAGTTACTATGCAATTTAGAGTCAAATGCATAAGGAATATTTTATCTGTATATTCAAAAAAACAGCCTGGGAAAGACCCCGGCTGTTTCTATAGAATTATAAGCTCACACAGCTACAGGAATTGGACCTGCACCTGGGATTAGTGTGTCAATATTTGGTACGTTGTACTCTGGAGTTGGTAGCTTCAAATCGAAATCCGGTGTAACAGACTCTGGGCCTGGTACTAGAGTTTCAGCATTTGGTACAACAGTTTTTAGCGCTGCTTCTTTCACTGTTAAATTGACAGTTAGCTCATTTTTGCCGTATTTTACAGTGATCGCTGTGCTGCCTGCTTTTTTCGGTCTTACTAGACCATTTGTTACGCTAGCTACTTTAGTGTCTCCCACTTTGTAAGTAGCTGCTGTTGTTACGTCTTTTTCAGTTGTTGTGCCATTTAATGTTGTAACTTCTTTAATGTTCAGAAGTACTTCTTTTCCTAGTTCTAGATCAATTTGTGTTTGATCTGCAACTAGTGACACTTCTGCTGCATAAACTGTTACATTTACTGGCACTTCATTTTTGCCATATTTAACAGTTATAGTTGTAGTTCCTGCATTTTTTGCTCTTACTAAACCGTTTGTTACAGAAGCAATCTGACCATTTGCTACTTTATAAGTTGCAGATGTTGTCACATTTTTTTCTGTTGTTTTTCCATTAGCTGTTGTTACTTCTGTAATTTTTAGTTGAGCTTCTTTTCCTGATTCCAACTCAAGTTGCGTATTGTCCACAACTAGTGTTACTTCTGGCGCTGTAACCGTCACGTTTATAGTTAGGTTGTTTTTGCCGTAGCTCACGTTGATTGTTGTAGCTCCTGCTGCTTTTGCTCTTACTACTCCATCAGTTACAGAAGCCACTTTACTATCTGCTACTTTATACTTGGCAGCTGTTGTTACATTCTTTTGCGTTGTTTTTCCATCTGCTCCTGTAGTAGTTTCCATAATTTTCAGTTGAGCTTCTTTTCCAGGTTCTAAGGCAATTTCTGTTGTGTTTGCGCTTAGTGATACTTCCGGCTCTGTTACTGTTACATTTACTGTCACTTCTTTATTGCCGTATTTAGCAGTGATTGTTGTAGTTCCTGCAGCTTTTGCTTTTACTAAGCCATTGCTTACAGTTGCCACTTTAGTATTTGCTGACTTATATGTTGCAAGAGACGTTACATCCGTCTTTTTTGTTTTGCCACCAGCAGAAGTGATCACTTCAGTAATTTTCAGTTGAGCTTCTTTTTGAGGCTCTAGATTCAGTTGAGTATTATTTACTTCTAGAGTCACAACTGGTTCTGTCACGGTTACATTTACCGTTACTTCATTTTTGCCGTATTTAGCAGTAATTGTTGTATCTCCAGCTCCGATTGCAGTTACTAAACCATTGCTTACAGAAGCTACTTTAGTATTAGCCACTTTATACGTCGCTGCTTTTGTTACGTCTGTCTTTTTCGTTTTTCCATCTGCCGTTGTAGTTTCTTCGGTAATTTTCAGTTGGAACTCTTTGCCTGCCTCCAGGTCAATTTGTGTTTTGTTTGCAGTTAAAGTTACCACTGATTCTGTAACCTTCACATTTACCGTCACTTCATTTTTACCGTATTTAGCAGTGATTGTTGTAGTTCCTGCATTTTTAGCTGTTACTAAACCAGCTTTAACAGAAGCAACTTTGCTGTCCGCTACAGAATATTTTGCAGAGTTGGTTACGTCTACTTTTTTCGATTTGCCATCTGCAGTTGTTGTTACTTCTGTAATTTTTAGTTGCGCTTCTTTTCCTTTTAACAGATCAAGTTCTGTTTTATTTGCAACAAGTGTCACACCTGGCTCTGTAACAGTTACATTTACAGTAAGCTCGTTTTTACCGTATTTAACTGTAATTGTTGTGCTTCCTGCATTTTTAGCTGTTACTAAACCATCTTTGACAGTTGCAACTTTGTTATCTGCTACTTTGTATGTTGCCGCTTTTGTTACGTCTTGTTTTTTCGTTTTGCCATCAGCTGTTGTTGTTACTTCTGTAATTTTAAGTTGTGCTTCTTTTCCTTTTTGAAGATCAACTTGTGTTTTGTTAGCAGTTAATGTAACACCTGGTACGATTACGTCCGCATCTTTTACCGTTACATTTACTGTTACTTCGTTTTCACCATGTGTGATAGTGATTGTTGTAGAACCTTTTCCAACTGCTGTTACTAAACCATTTGTAACTGTTGCGATGCTTTCATCTGCTACCACATACGTAGCTTCTGCAGTTACATCTGTATTTGTCGGTGTGCCTTCAGCAGGAGTGGAAGTTTCTGTAACAGCTAGTTGAGCTGTTCCTCCTACCGTTAAATCAAGTGCTGTCGGATTTACAGAAAGCGTTACTACTGCATTTTCTTCTTCTTTTTCATAAATTAAAGCTTCTCCTACATTGCCCGCTGCATCTTTAATGACTACTTTCACAGAATTTGTTGCCGCAGTTACCGGGAATGTGAACGATCCATCTTGCGCTAAATCGAATTCTACTGGATTAGCTGTTTCGCCGTTAACAATATAAGAAGCGTTTAGCTTGTCATTTAAGTCATATTCTAGGCCATATAAATATAACTCTTCGTTATATTCAATATACTTGTCTGTTACTTGGCCAGTTGCTACTCCATCTTTCACAGAACCTGTTACTGCTGGTTTAGTTGTTTTCACTACTACTGGTCCAACGTAGTCACTAACTACTCCTGAAGCAGCAAGTGCTGTAAAGTCAATTGTATATAGACCATCTGGAATTGTTGTTGCCGGAGCACTGCCCCATGGTTTATATTGTCCAGCCACGTTTAGTGTATACGATCCTTTTCCAAGTGAAGAACCTGCATGTAAATAGCCGATGTAGCCATCCCCGTACTCTCCACCTTCAGGATTCATAATATCCCAAAGCTCAATATAGTTTGTTGTCACATCACCTGTTAATGTAAATGAAAGTACCGCTGAATCTTTCACACCATCTCCATTGAAGGAAAGATCCGTTCCAGAAATTTTCATATCTCTAATTTCTGTAGTAGCAACTCCACCAAAATCAGCTGCGAATGGCAATGAAATTTCTGAACCACCACCGTTGATATGGATATATCCTAGAATTTCAGATCCGTTTGGCGCTGTAGCTTTAGAAGCAGTTAACTTAACATTTAACACTTGCTCTCCACTTAAAGTAAATGTCGGCTTATCTACCGTTACTTTAGCATCGCCAAATGTTTTTACCGTATCAACTGTTACTTGATAATTTCCTCCCGTACCCTTCAAGTCTTTAACTAGAATTTGTTTTGTAACGGAAAGGTTTTCATCTTTTAATGATTGTGGACCAAATGTAACTGTCCCTTTTAAGTTTTCTACGATTGCTCCACTACCATCTAGTACTGCTGTATCTACTGCATAAGCAAGTGCAGATGGATGAGCTGCTGCATACGCATTTACACGTCCAGCACCTTGCGCGAATACATCGTATTTAGATTTGTTAAGCACTTTAGCTGTATTGGAAAGCGCTACTTTTACATCGAACGCATTCCAGTCTGGATTTGCTTGTTTTACAAGTGCTGCAATACCAGCGATATGCGGTGTAGCCATCGATGTTCCCGTTTTACGATCATAAGCTGTGTTGTAAACCACTTCTGGGAAATCTGCTTTGTACATTGGAATGGTAGACATAATATTCGTTCCAGGTGCAGTTACATCTGGTTTAATATCAAAGTTAGGAGTGGATGGTCCACGTGAACTTGAATCGTTTACCTCATCCCCAACAGTTGCTGTAGAGTGGAAATTACCAAAGGAAACTTTTCCTGTTCCTCCATTCAATGCTGCACGAATAGCATCTCCATCAGTTTGAGACATATCAAATGTTGGGATAAACGCAAATGAATCACCTAGGAATGTACCAGATGCGTTCGGTGCATTCGTTCCACCTGCAAAGTTATGGATAATCGTTGCAACTGCTCCGTTTTCCTTTGCATACTCGATCTTATCAACAAACGCAATGCTACCACGAGAGATCAATGCAACTTTACCATTCACATCGATTCCTTGGTAATCCTTTGCTTCTCCGTTTCCAGGAACTGCTACTAAGTCAAATTCACCTTGCAATTGTGATGCTAAGTCTTGACCAAAAGTAGTGCCCATTAACTGTAATTGTTTAGTTAGATTGTAATTACCAACTGTAACTTTCACTTGTCCATCGTACATTGTTTCAGGGTTAGTCGTGTTTCCAACTGCAATTCCTAAACGTGCTGTACCTGGAGTTCCCATCGTCCCGCGGTTAGGGCCGTCATTACCAGTTGCGATTACCGCAATTGTTCCAGCCATCATTGCGTTGTTGATTGCAAATGATCCACTGTCTGTTTCTGTATTAGCGCCGCCACCAAGTGATAGATTAATAACATCCATCTCTTCAATAACTGCTGTGTCAATTGCTTTTACGATACCAGAAGTAGCTCCACTTCCATATGCCCCAAGCACTCGGTAAGCGTAAAGATCTACTTTTGGAGCGATTCCTTTAATGCCGTATTGGTTCGCACCGATTGCTGCAATAGTACCCGCAACATGTGTACCATGAGAAGTATAGAACGCACTTCCATTTGCATTAAATTCTGGCGTCCCAGCAGGTCGTTCTACTGGTGAAGTTTCGGATGCATCGTTATCTGCACGTGGTCTTGTATAGGTAGAGGAATTCGGTATAAAGTTCTTTCCACCTTTATAAATGTTTGCAAATTCTGGATGATCTGCATCAATCCCAGTATCAAGTACTGCCACTTTGATGCCTTGTCCTTCTATTCCTTCATTCCAAAGTTGTTCTATTCCTAAGAATGAAATACTTGTGTTCATTTTTGCATCTACTACTTTATCTTTGTTGATCGTAGAAGGTTTAGTCGGTTTCGTTTTTTGTGGTTCTGCCGATGCATGAACGATCGTATCTGGTTCTACTAATGTCACACCTGGAACAGTTAGTAGTTTTGGAAGATCGCTCGCTTTTACAGTTGCTGCAAAACCGTTTAGTACAGTATCGAATGTATAGCCTTGTTTAATCGAGATATTTTTTAATGCTAATTCTTTTTGTACGGAAATTTGTTGGCTTTTTACTTTGCTTCTCACTTGGCTTTTTTGTGAGGCAGAGAATGATTTCCCCTTTAACTCGCTAATTCCCTTTTCTAGGGCAACTGGTTTTTCAGATAAATGTATGATTACCGCAACCTCTTGGTTACCTGTGAGACTCTGTAATTCTTTGTGTAGTTTAGGTGCTCCATCCAATAAATTTAATTGATCAGCGATTGCCGATTTTAGCTGCATCGTGCTTTCGCTTGGGATGTTTTGTTTAAATGGTTTTACAGCCGCGTTCGCAGAAGCTGTTATAGCTGGACTGAACATCGTAAAGACCATAGCTAGTACCATAAATAGGCTAAATAACTTATTTAATGTTTTTTTCTCCAATCATAATTCCCCCATTTTCCCCGAATGTTTACTCTTTGAAACTATAAGTTTGTCCAGCATCATGCTAATGCTTTTTTATAATAATCGCTTCCTTTCTGTTAAAATAATGAGCGTTACATATAAAGTAACCCCCATCATTTCATGCTGTTTTTAATGTATGTGTTAATTCATGGTGCTATGACTTAAGACACGAGTTTTGTTCTATGCTGATTTTTTCTAGATGGAAGAGTGATGTGATAGGCTGAGGAGTAAGATAATAGATTTTTACTTTCTATTATTATAGTATAAATATTCTAAAAATTGAAACACCATTTTATTCCTATTTTTGGATTTATATTAGGATATTATTATTGTAGGTTCGTAAATTATGTCATTAGATTACAATTTTCTACAGATATTGATAAGTATGCAGGAAAACAATGTGATAAGTACCAATTAGTCTTATTTTGAAAGACTAACTGACGTGCGTTCAGGAAACAAAAATGGGTACCCGATTCAACTTTCTTCTGAACCGGATACCCTTTTAATAATTTATTTTATTCTTTTCCAGAAATATAAGTCCACTTGTAGCTATAGTCACCAGTGAATGGGTGAGCGACAATACCATGTACATAAGGTTTTTGTAGCGACATTGTTCCCGTTTGATATAAATTGACAATCGATGCCTCTTCTTCGACAACCACTTTTTCAGCTTCCGCTAATGCTGTCCAACGTGCTGCTGGATCTAGCGCAAGTTCGCCTTTTGCTTTTTCAAGCAGTGCATCGAATTTTTCGTTAGAGAAGGACATATTATTTTGGGATGACTCCGATTGGAATAAATCCAAAAATGTAACCGGATCCTGGAAGTCAGGTGCCCAACCAGTGCTTTGGATATCGTAATCTTGAGCTGCATCTAAATCTAATTTAACATTGAATGGAAGGTTCTTTATATTAAGCGTAAGCCCTTTAAGATTTGACTCCATCTGTGACTTTAAGTAAGCATCTAAGTTTTTAGAAAGCTCGGTGTCACCAGAAATATATTCGAATGTCACCTCTGTCAGACCTTCTTCTTTCAACCCTTCCTCCCATAATTTCGCGGCTTCTTCTGCATTGAATGGAAGCATATCACCGTTTACGTCACGGAAGTCCTGTTTGTTTTCATCGAATGCAAACCCAGTTGGTACAAGGAAGTCTGCCTGAATAGAACCGTTTGCTAGAACAACATCCACCATATCCTTCTTGTTGAAAGACATAGCAATCGCTTTTCGTAACTTCACATTGGAAAGCGGTGTCTTTTCACCATTTCGTTCTTGATTTAACTTCAAATAGTAAACAGTCGGTTTCAGAACTTGCTCCACTTCCACGTCATCCGCGTACTGCATTGCAAATTCCCCAGTCAGTCCAACTCGATCTTTTTCACCATTATTATACAAGTTAACAGCTGTACCTGGTTCTTTAATAACGTCCACATTAATCATATCAAGTTTTACTGTTTCTGCATCCCAATACTCTGGGTTCTTTTCCATGGACCAAGAGAGACCTGTGCCATCCCAGTTTTTAAGGATAAATGGTCCATTCGATATTAAACTTTCTGAATTTGTACCGTAGTTCTCTCCCTGTGCAGTTACATACGCCTCATTTTGTGGATAAAAAGTTCCAAAAGCCATTAGGGAAATAAAATAAGGAACTGGACGTTCTAGTGTCACCACTAACGTTTTGTCATCCTTCGCCTCTACCCCTAGCTCCGATTTATCCAGCTGGCCATTCGCAATTTCTGTTGCATTTTTAATAATACCAGTCATCATATAAGGTCCGTAAGTCGATCCGGTAGCCGGGTCAACCGCACGCTGCCATGCAAACACAAAGTCTTTTGCAGTAACAGGTGTACCATCAGACCATTTAGCATCACGTAATTTAAATGTATATGTTAGACCATCTTCACTAACTTCAGGCTCGCTTTCAGCCATAGCAGGAACCGCTACATTTTCTTGGTCTAAACGGAACAATCCTTCTCCAATATTGTTTAATACATTGAAAGAAACAGCATCATCCGCAAGAACGGAGTCAACAGATGGAATCTCTGCACGCTCCACTAAATTTAATACTTGTTCTTTATCGAGTTTATCGCCTGTTGCCTTTTCTGTACCTTCTGCTTGTTCCGCGTCATTTGTATCGACAGAAGAGTCGGCGTTGTCCCCCTCGCCGCATGCTGCTAAAAAGATACCTAGGACCAAAATCATTCCTAAAAGCCAAAATAATTTGTTTTTCAACATAAACATACCCCTTTTTACTTTCTTGAAATAATGATTTCTCTTTCTATTATACATGATTCTATTTAATAATCTCGGTTTATTTCAGAATAGTTTAAAAGTTGGACGCGCTTACATTTTTATTTGCTATTAATTCAATATTTTTCATTAGAAGACAATACAGATAGTTAAGAGAAATTTCAAAGCAATAATAGTCTTCTAATGTCTGGTTCAGCCACGACACAAGATGCTGTTACTAGATATGGATTGGTGTTTGTATAAGATAAGTTGATTTATAACTATTTATTCCTATAGAAAAAACACCTCCGCATTGATGAATTAGGTATTAATCTACCCGTTTTTCAATGAAAGGTGTTTTATTTGTCTATTTTCTTTAACAGGAAAATCTAAGTTCTCTTTCGATTCAAGAATCTAATGAAAACGAAGTGTATAAGTTATTGTAGTTCCTGTTTCCAATGCCACGGAAATCAATCAAAGAAATCGGTTTTATCAGCACCTTCAATTATTATACTTCCTGTAATTGATGTTGAAGTAATTTTAAATTGGGTTGTGCCTATTTTTTCAGCTTTAGCTTTTACTCCAGCATTTGTTAAACGACTATTTATTCGGTTTACTAAATCATCTATTGTCCCGAATTTTGTTGTCAATTGAATTATTGCTGTATTTGTTCCGTCACCAATTGTAAAGGTGCGATTTTTTGATGTATCTACATCTGTTCCCGTTGCTGTAGAACCCTCAAAAAAGTATGACCAATCTGCACCTAATAAGGTTAATTTTGCACTTGAACCTGTTTCTGATGACATTATATTAAAAACATTTGAATACTCCGGTGATTCCCACGAAGAAGCTGTTATCATATTAAACCCTGCCATACCATACTTTTCTTGCATATGCATTTGAATCGCACTATTCACGATCCCCGACATAGCCGCACCAACCGAGACTTCTCGTGATAATGCCCAGTAAAGAGAGATTGGTATAGTCTCATCGCTATCCGCTGTCTGTATACGCAAGCTGAAGTCCTTACGGTTACCTGTAAAATCAATCACTGTTACGGGTTTACTCACTAATTTTGCTACTGTTGCAGGTGTTGTGGAAAAGTCTAATGTAACCAACTCTTTACTTGTATGACTTATATAATTTTTTTGTTCCACTTTCACTATAAAAGTACCCGTTTTAATAACTTGTCCATCTTTCAGTACATTTACTACTACCGAAGTCTGACCTGTCATAGAGCTACTCGTTATACTAATTACTCCATTTTCTTGATTAGCCCCTAAGGAAATTATTCCATTTGATAGATCATTTGGTGTAACTACTAGTGTTTCATTTGTTTCTAGAACCACTATATTTTCTGTGTTGGTTTCATTCGTAGTTAGCGTAATATTATGAAGGCCGGTAATTTCTTTCACAATGCTATTTTGGAACATGGTCATCGCAGTTTGCAAAGCTATTTCTGCAGTTTGAATTTGTTGTTCAGTTTTACTTGATGCATTATCCAATACTAAATTTGCTGCATTTATAGCGTCATTCAATACATTTTTTGAACCTACCACATATTGACCAACAGCTACTCCTTCTACTGCGTTTGTGTGCAAAGTAGTGGCATTATTGATGGTTATTGACAATCTTGTGGTATCTCCTGCTTTGACTACTTCAGCTTTGAAAATTGTGATTGCTGACGTTAAGGTTGTAATCGCGTTGTCTAGGTCTGCTTGTGTTTGGTTACCCGCATCTGAGTAAATGGCTTTCGCTACCGTTATTGCTTGGCCTAACGTTTCTCGAGCTACAGCCGATGCTTGTCCTACACCTATTCCTTCCTTATGATTTACAAGTAGTTGTTCTGCTTCTGTTATTGCTCTAGTTAATACCGTGGCATCTCCAGCTTTTATCACTTGTGTTTCAAATGTCATAATCGCTGTTGTTAAGATAGTGCTCGCGTTGTCTAGGTCTGCTTGTGTTTTACTTGCAGCATTCGAGTGAATAGCTTTTGCTACCGTTATTGCTTGTTCGAATGTTTCTCGAGCCGAAGAAGATGCTTGTCCAACACCTGTTCCTTCCGTATGATTTACAAGAAGTTGTTCTGCTTCTGTTATTGCTCTAGTTAATACCATGGCATCTCCCGCTTTTACCACTTGTGCTCCAAATGTCGTAATCGCTGTTGTTAAGATAGTGCTCGCGTTGTCTAGGTCTGCTTGTGTTTTACTTGCAGCATTCGAGTGAATAGCTTTTGCTACCGTTATTGCTTGTTCGAATGTTTCTCGAGCCGAAGAAGATGCTTGTCCAACACCTGTTCCTTCCGTATGATTTACAAGAAGTTGTTCTGCTTCTGTTATTGCTCTAGTTAATACCATGGCATCTCCCGCTTTTACCACTTGTGCTCCAAATGTCGTAATCGCTGTTGTTAAGATAGTGCTCGCGTTGTCTAGGTCTGCTTGTGTTTTACTTGCAGCATTCGATTGAATAGCTTTTGCTACCGTTATTGCTTGTTCGAATGTTTCTCGAGCTGAGGCCGATGCTTGTCCTACGCCTGTTCCCACTGCATGATTGTCTAGTAATTGTTCTGCTGTTGTGATTGCTCCATTTAATGCTGTAGCATCTCCCGCTTTTACCACTTGTGCTTCAAATGTAGTAATTGCTGTTGTTAATGTAGTGTTTGCGTTGTCTAGTTCTGCTTGCGTTTGGTTATCTGCATCTGAGTAAATGGCTTTTGCTACCGTTATCGCTTGTGCTAATGTTTCTCGAGCTGCAGCCGATGCTTGTCCAACATTTGTTCCATCCGCATGATTTACTAGTAGTTGTTCTGCTTCTGTTATGTTTCCGTTCAATACTGAGGCATCTCCCGCTTTTACTACTTGTGCTTCAAATGTAGTAATCGCTGTTGTTAGGATAGTGCTCGCGTTATCTAGGTCTGCTTGCGTTTTACTTGCAGCATTCGAGTAAATAGTTTTTGCCGTTCCTATCGCTTGAGTGAGTGTTTCTCTGACTGAGACAGGTGCTTGTCCTACGCCTGTTCCTTCCGCATGCTTATCTAGTAGTTGTTCCGCTACCGTTATTGTTTCATTCAATGCTGTTGCGTCTCCAGCTTTCACTACTTGTGATTCAAATGTGGTAATCGCTGTTGTTAAGATAGCGCTCGCGTTTTCTAAATCTGCTTGAGTTCTATTTGTTGCATCTGTGTAAATAGCTTTTGCAGTGGTGATGGCTTGAGCTAACGCAATTCGATCGACAGCTACTGCTTGACCGACATTTGCTCCTTCTACATGATTTACTAAAAGTTGCTCCGCGGCTATTATAACTTCATTTAACGCTAATGTAGCCGCAGCTTTAGTTTTTACTTGATCTATGGATATCTTTGTTGCTAATAATTCTTGCTCAACTGTTTTTGTAGAAGCTGAATTATTTATGGCACGTTTTCCTGATTCTTTAATTAATAAAATAGTTGACCAGTCTACTTCACTAAATTCAAATTGTTTCCCATATGCTTCTAACTCTACAATCGCATTTGCTTTTGCTATTCGTAATTTACGTTCTGCAGAACTTTCAGAAGGTTCTTCGTTTCCCCCTCCACCTACTGATGGATTGCTCGGAACTTCTGGTGTTGGGGTTGGTGTAGGTATGGGAAGAGTAGAGAAAAGTGCTTCTGCTTCCTTCACTTCTTTGGATAACAAATTCGAATAATTTGTTTTCCCATCGATGGAAGTTTTCGAAGCAAGGGTAAGTACCTCATCCATTACTTTTCTTGCCTCTTCTTTTTTCCCTTCGTTCCATAACTTTAGGACTTCATTATTTTTCATGTAGATTGTTACAGGGATTCGTAATTCGTCTCGTTTTGCATCAGATGGCTTTTTATATTTTTCTAATAATAAATCCCGCGGTGCTTTTCCCGTGAAGCGGTATAAAATAGATGTACGGGAACCTAATTGATACGATAACTTATGATATGCTTGTTCAACGCCTTCCAAATCTCCTGCAGCGTGAGCATCTAACATTTCTTTTAAAATCGGATCCAAATATTTAACTGCATAATTATAGGCATCAATATAAGGTATGACTCCTTTTGTGATTTTTTCCTCATACAATGCGTCTAATTCTTTTATCTTTTCTTTCTTTTCCTTTGAAGAAAGATTCGAAGATTGAATTTGTTGTTTTACCTCTTTATAGTGCTTTTTTACATCGTTCAGTACCGGGTATAGATCCTTGCTCGGCTCTAATACACTTTTCAATGCAGGGTCCACGTAATATAGTGGAGCTTTTTTCATCTCTAGTTTCACCGCATCTATTGATTGCTGGATAGTCGTCTCTTTTCCGTAGGATACGGGAGTAAATGAGAAAATAGAGGATGTAAGCAGGGCCGCTACGACAGTTTGTTTTACTATATTTTTGTTCATTCTAGATGTACTTCTCCTTTTGGGGTTCTAGTCTTTTTGATATGTTCCCTTGTTACCATTATAGAACTTTAGTCTATACATTTTCTGTACACCGCTGACAAAATACGACAAAAAACCACCATATTGGATATAAATAAGGTGGTTTTAAGGTCTATTTTATTATTTTCATTAAATGTTCAAAGCTTTCTTGTGGCTTTGTCCCTAAATGCTGCCATAGAATCGTTTTATAGTTTTCATAGACTTGTATTGCTGCTCTATTGTCTCCATTTTCTATATAATGTTGAACCAAGTATTTGGTATATCTTTCTTCCCAAGGATCTATTTCTATGAGCTTGTCCATCGCTGCTTTTAATGCACTTTTTAATTTTTTTTCCATGTTGTATGTATTAATAAAATTCTCTAAATACTGTACAACACCTTTCAGCAACTGTTCTCGTTCTTCTCTCGCCCAGTCATAATATTCTTCGGCCAGGTAATGATTTTTATATAAATCTATAAGCTTTTTAACGTCTTCAGCGGTGTCTTGCGATAGATTTAAGATATTTTTTATATCTTGCACATCACTCTTTAACTCTACCTCTAGAGAATAGCGTTCATCCACATATTTAATTGAATCATGATATCCATGATTTTTTAGTTCTTTTCGTAAATGGTATACACTTGTGTGCAATGCTACTGAAGCTTTGTCTAATGTACGGTCTGGCCATAGTTCTTCCATAATCTTTTCTCTGTGAACCGGTTTGTCTTGATGGATTAAATAGGCACAGAACTCTTTTACCTTTTTGGTTCGCCACTTGATCGGTTCACGGTCATGGTCAAGCAGTCGAAAGCTTCCTAGAAAATTTGCTTTTAAGAATGGTGTCTCATCAGAAGGTAGTTCACACTGAATTCTACGCTGACTAATTCGTCGTACCGTTTTTTCTAAACGACTTTTTTCGATTGGCTTTAGGATATAATCCACTGCCTGGACATTAAATGCTTCCAGTGCATATTCATCATAAGCTGTAACGAAAACAATATCCGTTTGAAAAGCGACTGTATTCATTTTATCTGCGAACTTTATTCCGTTCATTTCCTTCATCTCAATATCAAGAAACAGAATATCTGGCTTATGTGCTTCCAAACTTTCCAGTCCTTCTAATGGATTTGTAAACTTGCCTATTATTTCGATTCCCCCAATTTCTATTAGCATGGCTTCTAATAACTGGATCGCCAAAATTTCATCATCCACTATTACGGCTTTTAACATTTACTCTCCCTCCTTTTCACTTTGTATGAATGGGAATCTTAATTCCACGATCGTTCCTTTATGTTCCTTACTAGTTATTTGAATGGAAGCATTTTCATAATATTTTAATCGTTTTTTTATATTTTGAAGCCCTACACTTTGACCTGTATCCTGTTGTACATTCCAAATCTGTTGTAGCTTATGTGTAGAAATCCCTGTTCCATTATCTGTTATTTGGAAAACGAGGAAGTCATTTTCTCTTATAACAGTGAGCTTTACAATTCCTTGACCTTCCGTCATTTTTAATCCATGAACTATAGCATTCTCCACGATAGGTTGCAAGATTAAAGGAGGAATAAAACAATGCAATGGATCTTCCATTTGCACTTCCCATACTAACCGCTCTGGAAATCGAGTCCGTTGTATATTTACATAGGATTGAATGAGGGAAAGTTCCTTTTCTAACGGAACAAGACTATGTGTATTTTCAAAGGAAAAACTTCCTCTCATAAAGTTTGCGAAATCTGTAATCATGGTACGGGCCCTGTCCAAATCTATATAACTTAGTGAAAGAATTGAATTTAATACGTTAAAAATAAAATGGGGTTTAATTTGTGCTTGTAAAAAAGCAACCTCCATCTTCACCGCATTTTGGGATGATTCCTTCATAAGTAATAAATTTCTTATTCTAGTTTTTAGCTCTGCTGTATCCAATGGTTTGTGTAAGAAATCATTTGCACCAGAATGGAACGCTGCAATCATATCTTCAGGTCGAACAGCCGCTGTCAGCATTAAAATAGGAAGTTCGGAGGGTAGATAAGATTTTCTCAATTGATGACATACTTCATACCCAGAAACTTCTGGCATCATAATATCTAAAATCACTAGATCAATATCAGGATGTTTTTTCACCTGCTCCAAAACTGCCTTTCCACTATCAACTGCGACAATAAAATAATCCTCTGATATAAGCGTATCAATGAGTACTTTCAGATTAACATGATCATCATCTGCAATGATTATTTTTTTTCGATCCTTATTTCCGTTAACAGAAGGAATAGGAAGTGAAAAAGATTGCTTTGTTGGTTTGTTTAATTGAGTTGCTTTAGGAAGCGTAACCGAAAAGTTAGTTCCTTTATTTACTACAGAATTTACAGTAATAGTGCCTCCTTGAATCTGAACAAGCTCTTTTGTCACACTTAAGCCTAGACCAGTTCCTCCAGTTGCATTGCTATACTGTCGAAAAGGCTCAAACACAAATTTTAAATTCTCTGAAGCAATACCTATACCAGTATCACTAACTGTTATGACTAAATTTTCTTCGTGTTCATCGCACTTAATCTCTATCTTCCCATGCATCGTATATTTAACCGCATTATCTATTAAATTAAATAAAATTTGACGAAGTCTTTCCTCATCCGCCATAACAAATTGCCCTCTTTGCACGTGATTAATCACTTTCACATCTTTGTCTATCATATATGTAAAAGTTTCTACGACAACATGTGTAAGAGCAAACAAATCTACAGGGGTTATGCGAACCCGCAGTTCTCCTTCTTTCAGTTTTGAATAATCCAGTATATCGTTTACAAGCTTAGATAGACGCTGAGCAGTCCCTACTATTAATCCCATTTTTTCTTCTTCCTCTGTCGACAAGGAAGATTTTCTATCTTCAAGCATTGATTGAGAGATCGCTATAATTCCATGTAAAGGTGTTCGAAATTCATGAGAGGCTTTCGCAAGTACACCATCTTTCAACTTATCCACACGTAGTAGAGCATTGGACAACTCTTCTTTTTGTAAGAAGGAATCCATGAAACGATGGGAAATATAAAGCGACAACATCGTTAAACAAATAAAAGGAAATAAAGGAGGCAATGAATTCATCGCATAGTTTGCCGAAACATTTAATGTTCCAACAGTAAAATAAATAAAAATAGTGAAGCTACTAAAGATTAAATAAGAAGCACCAACTGCCCTTTTGGATATCGCAATAATTTGTATATAGATGATATACACTAAACTGATAAATATATAAAGAGAATAGTAGATTTGGAGACTAGAGTTAATCTTAACGGGTAGTAGTGCAGAGCCTGTTAATAACACTCCCACTATATAAAGAAATTTTACGATCCTTTTATTCGCAAATTGCTTTAAAGACGAGTGAAAAAAACATAACATAAACAAACCTATCCAAATACTCGAAACTGATTGGATTCTTTCGAAAAAAGCATAGGATGTAGCAGGGAACAGCTCCAAAAATACCTTCTCTCCATGTGAAACTGCATATAAAACATTGGCAAAACAAAAGAGCGAAAAGAATAGCTGCTCCACGCCAATCCTTGCATGCAAAAATGTACCTAAAAAGTATATAAACATTGTGGAAAAAGCTGCAATTGTTACCCAATCATATGCAAGTGATCTATCCCGAAGGTTTCCTATACCATCTTGATCCCCAATAAAAATAGATCCTAATATTCCACCACCAGATGCATAATCAAAATTAGCCACCTGTACAATCATTTCTAATTCTTTATCGTTCGGAGAAAAATAAGAAACATAAGGGATATTATGAGGTATATAAGTAGAATCTTCTGCTGGAATTCCACTACTTCCTAACAGTTGTCCATCTATATAAATAGCATTAGACATACGGATATTAGTCGTTTTTATCCCTAAGATTTCTGGCGAATCATTTAATAAGATTTTAAGTCGATATGTGCCGCTTGTATACTTCGACAGCTTCTGACCATCTAGGTCATAATTCGTCCACAGCGAGGGTACTTCAACTTGATACGATTGTTGCTTATCAAATGCTGTAGAGTCTACCAGCTTATTCGGAACAAATTCCCACTCTCCGTTCATTTCTATTGGTTCTGCTCCGTCAAATTCATAATTACGTAAATCTAAGACTCCCCCTACTGCTTTTGGGGATACTGTTTTTTCTTTTACAAGTATCGAATTCAGTGCAAATGCACTTATAAGTAAAAGTCCGATTATAGTGATGATTTTTATGTAGGATTTTTTCATGCTTTTATGTTTCCTTGGATTTATTTTATTAAGTTAATTGTATGTGGAAATATTGCTTTGTACAATAACTTTAAAAATAGTGTTATATCCCTGTGTAAAACACTATTCTGAATTGTCTCTTACACAGGGAAAGCACGTAAAACAATTACAAAATCAAAAAGCAACGGCCAAAGTTTTTACTCAGGCCATTGCTTTTCATGTAAGTAGTAATTAAATGGCAGAATTATTTCTTCCACAAGGTCACTACTGGTATATCCTTTAAATTTTATTTAATTGAATACTTACCAAATCCATCTGTACCCTCACCAATGTATTTGATGTTTCCATCTGCTGGGAGTACTTTCTCCGCTTGTTTAGATGATTCGAATACGACATGTGCTTTTGCTGGTAACGCAGCAAATTTCCAGTTGCCATCAGCAGATGGGTCGATCGTTTGCTCGGCTAGTATATAGTCGATGATAATTTCTCGGTTTTCATCTGGATGTATTTCAATTTCTGTTGCATTACGGACACCAGGGAATGTTCCGCTTGCACGGTAGTTATTTGTTGCTACGATAAATGCTTGTTTTAAGTCTATTGGTTTGCCATTGTATTGCAAGTTTACGATACGAGATGCATCTTTGTTTACAAGATTACCGTCTGCATCGTATTTTGCTGGTTGTGTTACGTCAATTTCGTATGTTACGCCATCAATTACGTCATAGTTGTATGAGCGGAAGTCTGTGTTGATCAGTTGTTGCTCGCCAGTTTTAGCTGGATCGATTTGATTGAACTGACCTGCAGACATTTCCAACCATTCTTTTACATCTGCTCCCGTAAGTTTCACTGTTGCTACTGTGTTGTCGTATAGATAAAGATCTGCTACGTTTTTAATAGCAAGCTCGCCTTTTGGAACGTATGTGTAGTACTCAGGGTCGCTTCTTGTTCCTGCTTTAAATGGTGCACCAGCTGATAATACTGGAACGCTTTCATTCGCTGTACCTTTTAGCTTAGCTTTTACATATGCTGTTTGAGCGTCTGTTACAATTTGAATAGATGGGTCATCCTGCACTTGTGAGAAATAACTGTGAATATCCGCTGTAGTTTTTCCAACTGCTTTGCGAACATAAGTGATTGTCCCTTCATGTGCCTCTTTCACTGCGTTCACAACAGATTGATCGACATCCGTAGCATCTTTTGCAATTGTACGTACCTCTGCTTTTGACGAAACTACTTTCCAGTCGTCTCCACTTTTCTTCAGTTTCAAATCGATTACACCTAAATGGCTACCGAATTTACCAGGCATAACAACTGGAACACCATTCATCGTCCCATTTTCGATGTTTACATTTGTAAGTGAAGCATCTACTTTTCCTGGGAATACTTGGTGTGCATGTCCAGTAATAATCGCATCTACACCTTTAACTTTAGTTAATAAATATGTTACATCCTCTTCTCCAACTTCATGTGTTGCATCACCCATTCCAGAGTGAGAAAGTACTACAATTACATCTGCTCCCGCTTTTTGCATGTCAGGAACTACTGCGGATACAGCTTGCACCGAGTCGTCGACTTTCACTTTTCCTTCTAAATTGGTTTTATCCCATTTTAAAATTTGAGGAGGTACAATTCCAGTAACTCCAACTTTAATTGTTGATTTTTTACCTTCCGAATCAACCACTTCTTTGTCGATTAACACATAAGGTTTGTACAATAATTTTCCACTCGCCGCATCCCGAACATTCGCATTCACATAAGGGAAATTAGCGTCATCCATCACTTCGTCTAAATAATCTAGACCATAATTGAATTCATGGTTACCCATTGTAGCCCCGTCATAACCTAAAAGCTCCATCGCTGTTACGGAAGGATGTTCCTCCCCATCAACAAGCTTGTCTACCGATTGTTTATATGAACCTAGCGGAGTACCTTGAATCGCATCTCCATTGTCAAATAATAATGTGTTGCTATTTTCTTTTCGTGCATTTTTGATCAATGTAGCTGTTTTAGCAAGTCCTAAACTATTAGACACTGTATCTTTATAATAATCATAATTCACAATGTTCGTGTGAATATCAGAAGTACCTAAAATACGTAAAGAAACCGTATCTTTTTCATCTGCAGGTGCTACATTTAATGCCGCTACTTTTTCCAGTAACTCCTTCATCATTGGCAAGCTGCTTGTAGAAGGTACTTTATCGAGTAGTGGTTTAATAGATTCGACAACTTTCGCTGCTTCTTCTTTTTTACCAGCAGCAATTAACTTCTCCGCTTCTACTACTTTCATATAAATAGTTACCGGCACCATTAACTGATCACGTTTTGCATTCGCTGGTTCTTTATATTGATCTAATAACAAATCTCTTGGTGCTTTCCCAGTGAAGCGGTAAAGGATAACCGTTCGACTTTTCAATTGAACAGATAACTGGTGGTATAATTTCTCCACCTTTGCCCAGTCTTTTTCTGCTTCCGCAACTTTGATAGCTGCCAAGATTGGATTTAAATACTTGTCCGCATAATTATAAGCATCAATATAAGGGACAATTCCTTTTGTAATACGTTCGTTATGTAAATCCTCTAATTCTTTTAATAGTACGTTTTTGTTTTTGGCATTCGATTTGACGATTGCATTTTTTGCTTTTGCGTAATTTGCTTTTGCTTTATTTAACGCAGGATATAAGTCCTTACTAGTTGCAATTTTCCCCTTTTGCGCTGGTACTACGTAGGCATAAGCCGCCTCTTTCATGTCTTTCCTTGCTTGATCCACCACATTTTGCAACGAGCTACTCGCAAAACCTACATTTGTTGAAGCCAATAATGACGTTGCAAGAGCGACGGCTACTACCGACTTTTTCACTGTATTCTTCTTCATAATTTCCCTCCCGTTTTGTAATAACGTTCCTATTTAAAGATAATCAAAAGAAATATTTGGTACAATGTGAATATTGTAATGTTTTTGTAAAATGTTATATAGACCTTTTTACACCGCTAATAAAAGTCCCTGTGTAAGAAACAATTTTGAATTGTTTCTTACACAGGGACAGTGCGGTTAAATAAAATCCGCCCGGTAATCCTTATCATACATATGACAGTTTACAAATCGACCTGGTACGACCTCTACTTCACGAGGAATCACCTGTTCACAAACAGCCTTTCCAAACTTACAACGGGTATGAAATGCACATCCGGATGGTGGATTGGAGGGGCTTGGAACGTCGCCAGTTAAGATAATCCGTTCCTTTTTAACATCTGGGTCGAGAGAAGGCACTGCTGACATAAGTGCCTGTGTGTATGGGTGGAGCGGTTGTCGAAATAGTTGTTTTTTATCAGACAGCTCTACAATTTTCCCGAGATACATCACACCGATTCGATCACTTACATGCTTTACTACACTCAAGTCATGGGCTATAAAAATATAAGTTAGTCCCAATGTTTCTTTAAGGTCTTGAAATAGATTTAAAATTTGTGCTTGAACGGAGACATCTAAAGCGGAAACTGGCTCGTCCGCAATTATGATTGCAGGATTTACGGCAATCGCTCTCGCTATCCCGATGCGTTGTCTTTGGCCACCACTGAATTCATGTGGATACCGTCCTATATGGTTAGGGCTTAAGCCTACTTTCGATAATAACTCTTTAACTTTTTCTTTTCTTTCTTTAGCACTTTGTCCCAATTGGTGTGTTGCAAGCGCTTCCCCAAGGATAGCTCCAATAGTCATCTTCGGATTGAGTGAAGCAAAAGGGTCCTGGAAGACGATTTGCATGTCCTTTCGTAGCTTTCTTAAGTCTGTTTGGCTTAAGGCTGTTATTTCTTTTCCTTCGATTTTAATCGAGCCTTCTGTAGGTTCGATTAGTCGTAGAATGCTTCTGCCCATTGTTGACTTACCACAGCCACTTTCTCCTACTATTCCGAGTGTTTCTCCTTTATTCACTTGAAAGCTTATACCGTCAACTGCTTTTATAAAGTGTTTTTTCTTATTAAAAAGGCTTTTCTTTATTGGAAAATAGGTCTTCAAATTCTTTACTTCTAGTAGCGGTTGATTCAAACCGACACCCCCTGCTCCTCATACAACCAGCATCTGACAAGCTGTGAGTCTCGCTTAAATAATGGCGGGTTTTTCTTATGACATTTTTCATGGGCATGCTGACAACGAGAACGAAATGGACATCCCGATTTTATAACGCCAAGACTGGGTACGTTTCCATCGATAGGGGTTAGTCTTTCCTCATTTTCACTATCGATGTTCGGAACAGAATTTAACAGACCAATCGTGTACGGATGTTTTGGTTGTTTAAAAAGAGTTCGCACATCTGCTTGCTCCACAATTTGTCCGTAGTACATGACAATCACTCGATCAGCCATCTCAGAGATTACTCCTAAGTCATGGGTTATTAATAGTATAGCGGTGTTATATTCTTGTTGTAAGGCATTCATCAAATCTAGTATTTGGGCTTGAATGGTCACATCTAGCGCAGTAGTTGGTTCATCCGCAATGAGCAGTTTCGGATTACAGGCCATCGCCATTGCAATCATAATTCGTTGTCTCATTCCTCCAGATAGCTGATGCGGATATTCGTCTATAATGCTCTCTGCTCTTGGAATACCTACTTTTTTTAATATGTCGATCGTTTTTGCTTTGCTATTTGATTTATTGGCAAAACCGTGTAAATGAAGTACTTCGCTAATTTGCTTGCCTATTTTATGCACTGGATTGAGAGAGGTCATCGGTTCTTGAAAGATCATGGATATTTTATTTCCCCGTATGGAACGCATTTTCTTTTCGGAATATAAATTAATATCTTCCCCTTCAAACACTATTTCTCCCTCTGTGGTGCTAGTGCCTCTCTCTATTAATCCTATTAGTGATAGAGCAGTCACGCTTTTACCGCAACCCGACTCTCCCACAAGACCTACTGTTTCTCCTTCATTTATATGAAAAGATAGATCCCTAACAGCTGAGATTGTTCCTGCTTCATCATCTTGAAAGGAAATATTGATATTCTCGACTTTTATTAATTCGATTGTCAATGGTCTACCTCCTAGCGCTTAATGGGCGAAACGGGTGATGTCGTTACTCACCGTTCATAAAATGCTGATAGGCAATTTCTGAGATACGTGCGATCGGCTCGTCACCTTTGTACTCTAGAGAACTGCCTGTCGAATAGACCGTAATAACGAATTCTCCTTTGTTATCTGGTAAGTATACGATACCAGTATCGTTGAACATCGTTCCTAAGCTGCCTGTTTTATTCGCCACTTTTTTATTTCTTGGCAATAAACCACCGATCCGTTGCTGAAAATGCTGTTTGGATAGGACTTCACGAATCTCTCTTGAACAATCTGGTGAAACAAATTCGTCTAATGCAATCTTTTCTAATAATAGACTCATATCTTTAGCAGAGCTTACATTGTTTTCTGTACTATCTTGAAAAACGATACTATCCCAATCATAGTCACCTTCTATTAAACGATTTATAATCTCATCAAAAAGCTCTTTACTATAGGGCTGAGATGGGATACCAGCACTTAAGCTCAAAAGCTCCCAACATGTGTGATGAATATAAATATCCTTAAATCCCATTTGTTGCATTCTTTCCTCTACATTATTTGCTCCACCAACTATACTCAGCACCTTATCGGTTGCTAAATTATCACTAACAATGATCATCATCGTTGCCAAGTCTTTTATAGTCGGCTCTATCCCATATTGCATTTCTTGAAATACACCGGAGCCCGGTACATAATCTTCTTCGTTTAATGGAACCCGTTCATGCAGATTAATTTCTCCGTTATACACTTTCTCATATAAAGTAGCTAAAATAGGAACCTTAAACACACTAGCCATCTGAAATAATTGATTTCCTTGAATATTTACTTCCTCTTGTGTCCCCAAATGTTTAATATAAATACCAAAATTAGCATCAATGCCTTCAATATAAGATTCGATTTTTTTTTGAAGTGTCATACAATCTCTCCTTTTATTTTGATCGGGGATCTAAGGCATCCCTTAGCCCATCCCCTAATAAGTTAAACCCTAATACTACTAACATAATGGCTAGTCCCGGAAATAAAGTCATCCACCAAGCTTGGCTTAAAAATGACTTTCCGACGAAGACAAGTGCTCCCCACTCTGGGTTGGGTGGCTGCGCTCCAAGTCCAAGAAAACTAAGTGCAGCTGCAGATAATATAGAACTACCAAATTCTAAAGTTGCTAAAATGATAATAGGAGAAGCAACATTAGGCAAAATATGCTTGCAGATTATTTTCCAATCTTTCACTCCAATTGCTTTGGATGCTTCTACATACTCTGTTTCTCTAATAGACAGGACAGAACCTCTTACAACTCGTACAAAGGATGGGACTACAGAAATAGCTACTGCTATCATGGCATTCGTTAATCCGACACCAAGAACCGCTACAATAGCAATCGCCATAAGCAATGAAGGAAACGTCATCAATATATCGATAAACTGCATGATATAAATATCCAATTTGCGGTAGTACCCAGCAAGTACACCTAAAATAACTCCGATTGTGCCAGAAAGCGTCACAGCAAAAAGCCCCATGAGTAAGGAAACTCGTCCCCCGTAAAGCATGCGGGTCCAAATATCCCTTCCAAATTCATCTGTACCTAACCAATGTGCCATGCTCGGTCCTTGCAAACTATCTTCAAATTTCATTTCGTTGACCGGATACGGTGCTATAAATGGCGCAAAAGTAGAAGTGATGATAAAAAAGAGTAAAATCATGGCTCCAACTACAGCGCCCTTATTTTTTTTCATTTTTTTTATAAAATGTGCTACGGAAGATTGGGTCTTTGTTTCGATATCAATTGGATCTGGATAAACAAGTGAAGTAGGATTGTTTCCCAGCATAATCTCTCCCCTCTAACTCCTATTATTCGTATTGAATGCGAGGATCTAGCTTTGTATATAAAAGATCTACAACAAAGTTTACGATAATAATCATTGCAGCCATAAATAAGAGTAATCCTTGTACAGTCGGAATATCTCGAGTAGAAATCGCGGATACGATTAAACTTCCTAGACCCGGAAGCGCAAATACCGTCTCTGTCACAACTGCTCCCGCCATTAAATAGCCAAATTGCATGCCAATCAGCGTAACTACAGGGATGATGGCATTTTGTAAACTATGTCTAAATATAAGTCGATAAGAACCTGCTCCTTTTGCTTTTGCCGTGCGAATATAATCCTGTTTAATAACATCTAGCATGCTCGACCTAGTCATCCGGGCAATACTGCCCGCAGTACCGAGCCCTAAAGTAATCGAGGGTAGTATGAGTGAGTAAAATCCGCTATACCCCGAAATCGGGAAGATGCTTAGTTGGTACGAAAATAGAAGTATTAAAAACAAAGCAATCCAAAAGCCTGGAGCGGATATTCCTATTAAAGCCAAAACCATTGCAAGTTGATCGTAAATAGTATTTTTTTTCACTGCAGCTACTACCCCAATGATAATTCCAGTAATAGAGCCAAAAATAATACTATATAACGCTAATTGCGCAGTAATAGGAATACGATTTAAAATCTCTTCTACCACGGTATAGCCTGTTATATAAGAGGTTCCAAGATCGCCTTGGATAGCCTGGAACATATAAGAAAAATATTGGACAAGAATAGGGCGATCCAGCCCTAATCTCATCTCCAATTCCTTAATGGATTCCTCAGTAGCGTAATCTCCCAAAATATGATTAACAGGATTGCCAGGAATCAAATGAATAATCATAAAAACAAGGACAGATACCCCAAATATAGTGATAATCATAGTGAATATTCTTTTGAATAAATAGGATGACAAGTAAACGCCCCCTCTGCTTCGGATTAGATTGTTAATTAAATCAATTTCATCATAGGGAAAAACAGTTAAAATCTACAACGATGTGATTCCGCTCCAGGCGGACGCTTTCCGCGGGCTTGGCTTCAGCCTCCTCGTCGCTCCGCTCCTGCGTGGTCTTTAGCTCAAGCTAAACCCGCCGCCTTCCGCTTCAATCAATGTATTTAGAACTCCATATGAATATCTGGATTTTAGTTATAATTAGCGATTGTGACATTAACTCAAATACTTATTTATTCTTTTACCTTCACGCTAGTCCACTCGATCGTGTTATTAATAGGATGAATTTCAAAGCTTTCAAAGTTGCGGATGGCAGTGACGTTTTCCTTTACGTACAATGGGATAAAAGGAGATTCTTCCACAAGCATTTCTTGCGCCTCTTCATACAACTTTGAGCGAGCCTCTTGGTCCATTTCAATAGCTGCTTTGTCTAAAATGCTGTATATTTTCTCATTCTCATAATGTAATCTTTTCGATTTGTCTTTACCGAAAAGTAAAAAGTTCAGTACATCTGCATCCGGCCAACCGTAGCTCCACAACAACATTTCATGTACTCCTTTTGGCGTTTGTTCAATAATTGTTGCGGATTCCTTCACTGCAATATTTATTTTTACCCCTATTTCCATTAACTGATTTTGTATGACTTGTGCCGCTCTTTGGTTGGCTGGATCATCATCCACCCACAACTCCACCGAAAATTCCTTACCATCTTTCATCACGACTCCATCTTTATTCGTCTCATTCCAGCCAGCTTCAGCTAAAAGCTTTTTCGCTGCTTCAATATCTCTTGTATATTTGTCCCGAGCCATTGTCTCAATTTTTTCGCTATAGCCAAACACTGTTTTTGGTAGTGGGCCGAATACTGCTTGCGCTTCACCATTTAATGTGTTGTCGATAATTGACTCTCGATCAATCGCAAGTGCAAGTGCTTGTCTCACTTTTACATCTTGGAAAATAGGTTGTTTATTGTTCCATCCCAAATAACTTAATGTATCACTTTGTACTCTCTTTATAGTTACTTCCGAATCTTTTTCAAGGTCTTCTATATATTGATAAGGAACATTTAACAAGACATCCACATTTCCTTTTTTAAATTCTAAAATTCTTGTTTCCTCGTCTGGAATAAATCTAAATTTTACACTATCAAAACCAGGTTTTTGGCCTTCCCAATTAAAATCCTTATAAGGCTCATATACAAGTGAATCTCCTCTATTAATCTTCACTAGCTTAAGCGGACCAGACCCACTAGGCTCTTTCTCAAATCCTTCCCCTTCTCCATTCAATACGGAGACATCCAAAGGTGCTAAAAATGGAGTCGTTGCATTAATAAAGAACGGTGCAAATTGATTCTTCCATGTAATTTTAAAGGAGTAGTCACTTAATACTTCGATGCTATCAATATCCCCTGCATTCGTACTAAATGGTGAAGAAGAAACTAACCGTTCAAAAGATAACTTCACAGCCTCCGCATTCACCGGTTTTCCCGAATGAAATACTGCATCCTCTTTCAAATTAAAAATAACTTCCTTCCCATCTCCAATTACCTCATAATCTGTAATTAGATTTGGTACAATGTTGCCGTCATTATCAAGTTTCAACAATGTATCATATAGCGGTATATTCGCTTCACCGGTAGAAGATGTCCGATGAATATCCACAGAATCCGGCTCTGAAACCAAACCAACCACAACTTCCCGATCATTGCCTTTTTTAGCATCTGAATCCTTTGAGCGATTACATCCAGAGACGATAAGTACGAAGACAATTAACATCATAAAAACTATAAATCGTTTCCTGTACATGAAAAAATGACCCCCTGTATTTTTTATTTAATTCCTGAAAATGTTGTGAAGAGTGGCTTGTCCTAATGAAATGTTAGGAATTTAAACTACTATATTCCGATTGTTGGAGAGTTATGCGAGGATTTTGGGAAATATTACAATATTGTTACTGGTGCGGACAACAGTAACAATAACTGTATATAAAAAAGAAGTAGCCAACAGTTTGCATTGGCCACTTCTTTTGATATTGTCCCTGTGTAAAACACTATTCAGAATTGAGTCGTACACAGGGACAGAACTAACTTATTTTTCTATTTTAATATATCGACTATAAACATAGCCTTTTTTGCCTTTATAAGAAATCTTATACCAGCCGTTTTCTTTTCCTAGAATTGTTATTTCTGTATTCTTAGAGATTGCTCCCATTGGTTTACTATTGTTGGATGGCTTAGGACGAACATTTAGGAAGTAGGAAGTAACAATTCCTTTCTCTTTAGATAATACTGGTTTCGTATTTGTTGGCTTTGGTTTATCTGTTGTTGTGTTACTTGGAATCGTTGGCTTTTCTGCCGGTTTTTCGGTTTCTTTCTCTTTTAGCGGAGTATTCAAGACTTTCACAAGCTCTTGATAAAATTCTCCTGTCGTTTTTAATTGAGAAAATTTAGTTGAATCTACTTTTGCTTTCTTTGTTAACTCTTCAATTTCTTTTTTAGTTATTGCATCTTTTACATTGATCGAAGCAACATTCGTAAATTTTCCATCTTCTGACGTAGGAATTTCTAAAATACCTTTATTGATGAGTTCAACAGCAGCCGTACGAGCAGCTGATGTTGTATCAACCCCAACAATTTTCCAGTTATTTTGGATCGTAGGTTCATACTTACCGTTCATCTCTTCTGTTAAGTATCTAATTGCTAGATTACGGATAGTACCTCCTGTTTCCCCAAATGCACTTTCCTCTTTAGAAGACCAAATCATGTTAAATTTACGCCCTTCAAGTGCTTGATCTTTTGACAGAAGAAAATCCATTCTATATGAGTTCATTCCAAGTTTCAGCTTATCTTCCATTTCAATAGGTGTTCCATCTATTTTACGGAGATTTTTTATTCTGTTTCCCGGTTTCTCGGTTAAGTCAACTTCATATTTAACATTACCAAAAAAGTCGTTCGTACTATATTTAGAGGAACGTCGTTTTTTATCAAAGCTAATCGTTACGTCCCCATCTCGTGTACTATTAAAGTAACCAACCGCCCATTCCATATAGTCTTTTAAGTCTTTTCCAGTCACTTCATATACAGATACTTCTCCACCAGCAAATTGATAATTGTATGCTATATCTTTTTTCTTGATAGGACCTATATCCAAGAAAGCTCGGTCGTTATCTATCTGATGTGCTACTACATCTGCTTTACTATAATGAAGCATGACCTCATGAAAGAAGTCTGACAAAGGAGTTTCTTGAACTTGTACGGCAGGAACTCCATTAATCTCATTTTTCGGGACAAGATTTGTTCCTTTTAGTTGTGCTACCTCAATATTCGCATCCGCACGAGCAAACTCATGATATGGCTTTAATATCTTTTCTAGTTCTTTATCTGATTCCACAAATGTTCCATCTTCGTTCTTTACTGGGATAGTCGATGCATCTTTATCTTTTAATGTCAGCTGATCTCCTTGACGAGAAAAAGTCAAATCAATCCTTGAAATATGCGTCCCATATTTGTTAGGTTCCGTTATAAGGACTCCATTAACATCTTCTTTATTAATAAGTACATGATTATGACCTGCAAAGATTGCGGCTAGTTCTGGAATCGCGTTAGCCATTTCCTTCACTCCCGTTCCCGGATTGCCGTTCTCATTTTCCAAGCCCATATGCATCAGGCCGATCATTACATCTACTTTACCTTCTAATTCTTTCACTGCTTTTTTCGTCTCGTCTACTGGATTTTTTACAACTACTCCATCTAGATGATTAGTACCCTTCTCATACTCCGTAATCATTGGAGTCACCATGCCAATAATTCCGATCTTAACCCCTTCACGTTCAATAATGGTATATGCCGGTGAATAGCGTTCTCCATTTTCTTTGTATATATTTCCAGCTAGTTTAGGTCCCTTGAATTGACTAGAAACTTTGTCTAATACATCTAGCCCGAAATTAAACTCATGGTTTCCATAAGTCCAAGCTTCATAGCCCATTTCATTGATAGCAACTGTCATCGGAGATTCTGGTTGGTCATTGAATAGTTCAGCAGAATTATCTTGTATCAAATCTCCATTATCCAGCAAAATAGTATTCGGATTATCTTTACGAATACCTTGTATTATTGTATGTAATTGAGTTAAACTCCCTGTTAAATTAGGACCATCTATCGCATAATCCCAAGGCATAAAACGACCATGGATATCCGACGTGGCAAGGAGCGTAATATTAATCTCCTCTTCCTTCTCCTGTGCATTTACAGGTGTTTGCTTTAATAAAACCCCTGATGCAAGAATCAATACCATAGCAATAAGTATTGATATACTTTTACTAAATTTCCTCATTTTCAAATCTTCCCCTCTTATGGTCTGAATTTTAAAACTAACCAGATTAGTATAGCATTCTCTTATTTTTCGCTCAATGTCTTGTTTTTTATCCCTGTGTAAGAAACAATTCTGGATTGTTTCTTATACAGGGATCTTTAGGTTACAGAAGGACTATGTGTCTTATTATGTTATACTTATCAAATAGAACATTTAGCAGAAAGGAACTAACTAATGACAAATACACATAAAACATATAAAACAGAAATCGACTTTTCAACAGATTGGGAAATCCCAGCACAGGAGAAGTATATTTTTCAATACTTTCATCAACAACTAGCAGACTTGGAAGCCAACCAACTTCATGTACATGGGGTTAAATTATATACAGTAAATGACGGTATTGTTGTAACGGCAATAATAAGACATTCTTTACCGAAAAAACTACGTCTAGAGCAAGTAATTTTAGTTGTGAAAGATAAAGAAGGAAAAGAAATAGCGAAAAAACAATTTGATATGGAATTGTTTGGAGAGCTAGAACCATGTACGGCAAGACCATGGAACTTCCTATTTGAAATGAACGATTTGCTAGTTCCTTATGAAGAAATTGAAAATGAAATGGATTTTGAAATGGCATTTGAGTATTACGAAAAAGTAGTAAAAGACTTCGAACTATACTTAGATGAAAATTGGTCGAATGGTCTTTCAGACGATCAAAAAGGGTATGTGCAAAACTTAGTTTCTTCATTAGAACCTATTAAAGAAAACGAAATTTCGGTTGTTGGATTCCACTTCCATGAATCAGAAGAAGCAGTTAATGTATATATCATTATTCGCAATGCGTTTTCTCAATCACTAACAATAGAAAACCTACCAATTCAATTGTTTGATGCACCTGGAGATTTAGTATGTAAACTCGGTTTCCCGATTGGAGAATTCGAAATTGCCTCTAAACAAGCGCGTCCGCTTAGCTTATCATTCTCGAAGGAAGTTTTCTTGAAAGAAAATCCTGATTTCAGTGCTTGGAAAATTGAAATGATTCCACAAACATTATAAATTATTATGTCGTTAAAGGTTCTTCCCTTTAACGACTTTTTTCATGCCTTTTTGTCTTACTTCTCTCAATCTGAGAACTTTCGATAATAGACTTATAGTATAATAGTGGAAAGTGAGGTTTAAAGGAGGAAAAAATAATTGTTTGCAAAACTACATAAGAAAAGAAATGTAATGCTTTCTTTTTTCGCACTTATTCTACTTATTGTTTTACCAACAATGGCAAATGCGGAGGAATTAGAAAGCCATTTAGATGATGCATTGAATGTGAGGCCTGATAAGGTCTGGACGATTACATTCAATAAACCAATTGATCCTGCTAGTGCCAATTCTGACTCCATTTATGTATTAAATTCATCTGGAGAAAAAAAGAACGGTGCTATAACGGTTTCATCAAATCGGAAAAGTGTCTTAGTGGCACCTCCACTCGAAGGTTATACTAATGCGGAGACATATACGCTCCATATGACGAGAGACATTAAAGATGAAAAAGGTGAATCTCTTTCCTCTTATACTTATAAGAAATTTACAATCGGCTCTTCAGCTTCAGGTACATACGATATTGTCTCGATTTTATCTAATGGAACCACTAATCTAGTGAAATCTTACGCTAAGTTTGAAGAGGCTGTTACTAATTTGAAAGCGGATCAAGCTATTCAATATAATGGGGCATTTATTAAAATACCTAGTGGTTTGGTTGTCACAAAAGGGACGGCGTCTAGTGTTCTAACGAATATTTATTCGGACAAGCAGCTAACGAAAGCCGTCACATACGTACCCGCTAACACAGAATTACTTTACATAGACTCAACTGATACATATGTAGAAGTAAATGTTGCCGGCAAAAACTTATATATCAAGCATGAGAATAGTAATCTTCTCCCTTGGAATGCGGTAAAAGGAAGATCCTATTATTCTGTTTCGAATGGTCAGCTCGTGCATTCGATTTACTCTCCTAACACTGGCTCATATGCATCCTATCAAGTTGGCAACGCACCTAACTTCATAAGTTCGGGTCCAACATATTACAGTGTAGACGGTGCATATTTTACAAATGCAACTGGACAAGAAGTCGGGACAAGCTACCCTTACTTTCAATATCTGTCCGCTAGAAGCAAAACGAATTATACTGCTGCAGAACTTGATGCTTATATAATGTCTATGCTTCAAAAGCTAGAAAGTGATTATCCAAGCATCCCTATGTACCAACAAGCAACACAAAAAAGTAAACTAATAGGACTTGGTTCTTACTTGAAACAAGTGGAAGCAACATACCATATCAATGCTTTACACATCCTTGCCTTAGCACAACATGAAAGTGCTTATGGATTGAGTGACAGAGCCCAACAATACAATAACTTGTTTGGACTATATGTAACCGACAACAATCCACTTGCAAAAAATTTCATCACAGTCGAGCAAAATATTAATGAGCTGATAAATGCGTTCTTGAATAAAAACTATTTACCACCTAATGCGGGTTATGCGAATGGTAGTGTCTTCGGAAATAAAGCAATCGGACTAAACGTAAGATATGCATCCGATCCATATTGGGGGGCCAAAGCAGCTGGCCATATGTACCGAATCGACCAAATGATGGGTGGCAAAGATTCTGCAACACCATACAAGATCGGTATCACAACTACTTCGGGGCTCAATGTTCGTACAGGACCAGGAACCAATTATGCTGTAGCCTATAAATATTCAAATACTGGAATGCCAGTTACTATTTTAGATGATAACTTGCCAGCATCTGATTGGATCAAGGTAATTTCTGACTCCACTTCATACGAGGAAGTTTATATTCATCGTTCTTATGTTCAAATGCTTCCGGTGAAATAACAAAAGAAATCCACTCTAAGTAGAATAAACTAGAGTGGATTTCTTTGTAATTTCACATTAAAATCAATTTCTAAAAAATATGCTAGCCTGCATTAGCTATGGTCAGCTATCAATCGAACATGTTTTTATTTTCATCTAATATAATTTTATCTTGCGCTACAATACTTTGCATTCCTATGTTATGTTGCATTTTCTTTAAAAAAACCTTTTCTGCATACTCCGGGTTTGTTAATTGTTTATACCGTTCAGCTGAGGCAGAGGTGGATTCAGATATTCTTTTATTGTTTTCAATAGGTCGAAAATTCTTTAATGCTTCTGCAACAGTTTTCTTCCGAAAGAACATTTTCACTCCCCCTTTTGTATTATTATAACATATTATTAAGTAACGATAAAATAGGCTCTTCTGATGGAATCACTCGTTTATCTACTATGACCTGTAAAATAAAATCAAATTCTCCTTCAAAATCACTAATCATTTTTAAGTGCAGGTCAACATATCGTCTATTCTTCTTTTTCTTATGAGTAGTCGTATTATCTTCCATGTAAAGATTGCTCGATTTAACTTTGCCCTCTTTATGGAGTGTTTTATCTTTTGAGACATAAATGATTAAAGATGGCATTTTATAAAATACGGTAGAGTAATGTACAGATTTAAAAAGTTTCTTTTTAGGAATCTTTGCTTTCCAACTGCCGATAGCTTTAGCGATATTTTGCTCATACCATAATTCATTTTCATCTTCATATTTTTCGCGATAGTACTCATTAAAGTAGTAAAAAAACATTTGTGCTGTATATTTGTCCATTTTCATTTGATTTAATCTTTCGACATTATATCCCATATTGACGTTATTTATATTAGCTATAACATTTTTTTGAATCCATTCGTCTAATGCAATTGGCACTTTTATTTTAATTGGGTTCAATTTGTCAACTTGAGCATATTGGGAGCGTACATCATATACCATATTAAATTGGTATAAACTCTCGTCTGCTAATGTGTGACGCTCGACTCTAAATAAACGTATTGCAATCACACCATCCGTACTTTTTAAACGGTTTTCTGCTTTTCTTTTTAATGTATGTATTATTTGAGCAATCGAATCATCATATTCATCTAAAAATTTGTATTTAAATCGAAATGTAAAAAACGGTTCAAATAATAGGATACCCAAATAAATCATTGTAACAGCGATGAAAAATCCTAGGTAAAATGATTTAGCAAAGACTGGGGTAACACTAATCCAATTTACAATAGATGCTGTTGCCATACCTATTATTGTTAGCAACACAAAAGAGGGAATTGATGTTTTTTTCGAATTAAAAACTAGTAATCGTACTTTTTCCCACACTTTCTCACCATCACTCCCAATGTTTTATCACGATATATAATCATGGCACAAAATCAAGGTCATATAATCTATCTGATACTACTCCTAAGATACAACACTATCATTTGGAAGTAAATTGTTGCATATATACAACAATTTTATTTTCGAAGCAAAAATAAGTCGATAATGGATTTTTAAATCCCATTAACGCTCCAAATCTAAATTTTAGTCTTTTCGGTTGCTGTTTCTACAACACTCTTTAATTTTTTCATATATATAAACCGTAATTCATATACTTCCTAGGTCTTACTAATTATTCAGGGGGAATCATTCTATGTACTTCAAAGATCCAAAGGAAAGAAAAAAGAGGTTAAATAAAATAATAACTTGTACCATTGCTTCAGGAGTTCTTTCCACTACCTTGTTAGCTGGTGGGGTTTCTGCAGCTAGCAATACTAGTGAGGAGACTCCTTCCGATAATAACGTGGTAATAGAAGTTACACAAAATGATAGCCAACCAGCAAACGTAGAACAAAATGCACAAATTACAGAAAATGAAGGAGAAATACCTGGATTCCCTGATGAGTTCTTGGATGAAATACCTGGATACGATCCATCCAAACCATATGTTTTAGTGGAAGAAGAAGGGGTACCTGTTGGAATTCTCTTTGTTAGTGAAGAACTTAAGTATGATGAATTAACGAAGAAGCTTTCTAATGATTGGCAATGGAACCAAATTGCCTTATATACGAATCAATCGAATGATTACTTTGGAACATGGACACTTGTCACTGATCCTAATCATGTATTGAGTTTAGCAGACATACTAGTGAGAGACGAATGGTAGATTACTTTAAGGAGCACATCGATGAAATCAACAATGGTGAAATAATAGATCCTCCTGCAAACTTTGAGCAGAACTTCCTCATTATAGTTCCAGCTTTACCACCTTACGAAGAAAAAGAACAAATTCAATCTAGTGAAGTAATTGAAAAAACTATATTAGATACTTCTATTACACGGGCAGAAGTAAATGCCATCAAAAATGACGTACAACAAAGCCTCCTAACAAAAGAAGACAATGAAAAGCTTATTGCTTCTGTCGAATCAAATCTAAAAGAGATGAATACAACTTCACTAAAATTTGATGCAAAAGGAATAGCAAATTTCGAAGTGGCCATTTCTATTTTAGTAAAAGAAAATAATATTAATAAAGTTGTTGAATTGACTGCCTTGTTCTTAAAAGCAGCCGAAAAGCAACAAGTATCACCAGCTTCCTTAAAAGAATATGCAAAAAAACTTTTCCTCGGTTTAGGGAGCCCAGCTGTTATTAAAAAATTTGTCCCCCTTTTAATCGAGAAATTGGAGAAGGCCAAAGTAGATATATCTTCATTTAAGGATTTACTAGATGAATTGAACTAATAACTTTGGAAGTTGAGAGGAATCCTTCCCTCTGACTTCCTTTTTATTTTACTTAAGCAATGAAAAAAGCTCTCCAGAGATTTCTCTCCGAAGAACTTTTCTAAATTTCTATTTTACTAGTAGTGAATTCGATTCAGCTACATTATATGCAAGCTGATCTTGGTTTACTATTCCAGAAGTTGCTACGATAACAAATGTAGATAAATGATGAGTAAAATCAGGTTGCATCGAAACAAAATCCATAACTTTGAGTGTATGACCATCTACATACTCCACTTTAACAACCGCATTTCTACCAAATCCATCATTAATAGTTACCGTACCTGTTAAACCCTTTTTAAATTCATTTTCATATGAAGGATTAATGAATGCAAAATCTAACGTATCAAAAATAGATAATCCATTATCATTGTTATCATTTAGAGTAACTTTAGATGAAGCAAAGGCACCTTCTTTGATCATCGCAGTTGCTGGTTTAGTCGGATTTTCAGACCCTTCCCCATTATTGCCGTCTTTACCAGGAGCGTATTGATATACTTCAAATGTATTCGCTTCGTTTTGCAATAAACTAATCGAACCTAGTGTCCAATCTCCTTTTTCATCTACCTTCGCTGTACCAATGAAAACACTATTCCGGTAAACCTTTACTGAATATCCTGCTTGAGCAGTTCCACTTATGATATAGCTAGAACCATCATATGTCACTGGTGTATGCGCCGGATTTGTAATCTCCAATTTAGCAGCCTCTGTTACATCGCTAGTTATATTCCAAGTAGAAATATTTTCTGGTTTTATATCATAGCCAGCTGTGACAGAGTCACCATTAGATAGTGCCATTTCAAATGCCTCTTGTGACACTTGTTGCCCATGAATGAAAAACAAATCATTGGTATCCCATTTATATTTGAATCCGTCAGTAATTAGATAGTTTTCCTCCGTAAATATATATGGAGACACGATGTTTAACTCATAAACATTACTACTATTTTGTAACTGGTAAAAATGAGTAAGTGGAGCTTTCTTGCTCTTTTGGTTTCCATCAAGCTTTTGAATTAACGGTTGAACGTAAGTTGCTGAAGTTACGTCAGCTGTTGCAATTATGAAAGTTAAGTTTCCGTTTTGATCGGTGTACACGGTCAATTCTTGTCCCGCATTTCCTATAAGACCGTTTGCAGAGGTAATTACTGCTGCTGTAGAAGTAGTCTCTGTAGCAGGGTTTGCTTCAGTTAAAGTGATCCGGACACGACCTACATATGGAGAACCATCGGAGTTGGTTAAATTAGCTCGATATATATGATTATTAGAAGTTTCCAAGTAAGAAACATCTGTATCATATAATAAAATACCTGTAGTATCAGCAACCGCTTCTGTTTTAAAATTCTTTTTATAGTCTTTCCAAGTGACTGTGTAATCTGTAGAAGGATTTAGATCAGAAGTTGTCAGTATTACTACCTTTTTGTCTTCTGATAATTTAGCACTTTGTATAGTTTCCCCTGAAATTTTAAATTGTCCAGCTTCTAATCCTGCTAATGGTATCGAATATTCTTTTGAAAAATGCACAATTACTGTATTCTGTCCATCAGATGAAACGGCAAGTGGTTGTAATGGTAAAGATGCGTCTATATTTGCATAGCTCTTCTCTAATTGATTTTTGAAAGTAAATTTGTCAGCATTAAAAGTTAAGTAATAATGAGCCTTTTCTAATTCAGTGGCTGCTTCTGCTAGCTTATTCTCATTGATAAATTGAGAAGCTTTTTCTAGATACATTTCCACTGTAATATCATATTTCACTTGCTCAATTAACTTCTCCATAGCAGGTTTTACTGCATTACGAATTCCATTTCTAGTAGATTGCCCATAGACTCGATCTAAAAGTATTACTTGCTTACGATACTCAGCCGTTGCTCTGTGGTATGCAGCATTTACTTTATCAAGGTCCTGAGAATCTATTGCTTGTTGTAGGTTGTTTGTAAGATTGATGATTTTATCACTGGATGTAAGAGCATCGATATATGCCTGAGCACGTCTTACATGAGTTTTAGGTTCTACGAGTCTAGCTTGAATACTTAATTTTTCAGAAGTTGAAAGCTTTGCAGTTGCTATTTCTGCTGCTTGGATAGCCTTTTTGGCGGTATTATATTGATCATATGGACGAGTTACAAAATCAGCAGAGCCTTCAACTGAAATAGCCCATTTTAAAATGGTACCTGCATTTTGTGCATCAGTTACTAATTGAGTTGTATTTGGAGTCGCTTTCGCTCGTTGGGGTGATGATGTAATTAATGCTGCGACGGCAATTGAACATGCTATTTTTAAGACTTTTTTTCTCATATTTTGTGTTCTTCCTTTATAGATATATCTCCACATTTGTTTATCAAGTAGTATCTTTCTATAAGTAAGTCTATCATGAATAGCTTCTGTCCTTTTATCCAATTAAAGATTGTGTTGCTAAAATCATCCTGTTGTAGATTTTCTACATTAGTTAAGCCGTTAAAGGAATTATCCCTTAACGGCTTTTTTAATTCTATCTAGTTAGTACCCCTTGATTTGGAATCCTGTATTTACCTTTAAAATAAAACCATACGCATTTGAAACACCGTCAACTGAAATGACATCTAGCGGGCCAGATAATGTTCCATCCTCTCCATTTTTTAGAATCTTACCAGCAAGTTTATCTTCGACTGTTGGACCGAACTTAATATTAAAGCCCTTAGTAGTGTTGGTGAAGAGTGTACCACTTTCATTGTTTGTAAATTGAACTTGTGTTCCATCTGAATCCTGCACAGTGATGGAGGATGTTTTAGAAATTACCGCTTGATCTTGAGTCACTGTTGTTCCATTTGCACGCGTTATTGGCGCGATATTAAATGCTACTACTTTATTCGATATGTCTTCCTCATTATCATTGCCGGCAGTTATGGAAGATAAATTAAATGGACCTTCTACTACTCTTAATGTTGTTCCATTCCAATCACTAATCGATGGAGTACCTTTTCCAGCTGGTTGTTGTATCATGGTAAAATCCGTTATGTCGTTTTGCGTAACGGTAGTTTTGTATTTCCATGTACCAGTAGAGTTCATTTTAACTTTTGAAAGATAAGCACCATTTTTGAAAAAGAACACTTCATAGTTTGGTTGACCTGTTCCTACCAATTCTATATCTTTTCCAATCATGCGATATCCAGTAGTTCCTGATTTATGTGCAAACTTTGAATCGACAGATAAACCAACAGAATAATGATTTTCTGTAATATTGAATGACGAAGCAGATGTTAATTGATATGTTCCACTGATGGTATCTTCAATATCTAATGCGGATTTGAAGCTATCTGAAGAAACTGCTATTCCTTCATTTCGGTATGTGTCACTTGAACCTTTTAGTTTATATTTAAGTCCATCAGAAGTAACAAAGTAGTTATTGTTGATGTCTACATAATGTATTTTTTTATTAGTCATAGTTCCTGCTTTAGCAGGAGCATAAAAGTTTATCTTTGCTGAAGTTAGTGTATCTATTACTGTATTATTAACCATTTGATTAAAAGAAATCGTCTTATCTATTGCCGCAGTACTCACATCTTTTGCAGTAAAGGTAATTGTCACCTTTCCATTTTTATCGGGTAATACATTTACATTTTTTGCTCCAGAGATGACATTCTCAATGCCATTTATCGTTAATAGTTTAACACCGGCAGGAATATCCACTCTTACTGTATTATTACCATATGAACCTGCAAAGGTAGCAGATAATGCAAGAACTTCCGATGTTTCTCTATGTTGAGTCGTAGTGTCCCCTATTTGAATAGGTACAATACTTCCTGGAACAGTAAAGCTAGAGGAACTACCCTTATATTTAACTGTATATTTAATACTTGGTGTTTGAGCTGACGTAGTTAACGTTGCGGTTAGCCCATCTTTACTTAATATAGCATTAGTTATAGACAAAGCGTTATCAATTGTAAAGTCAGTTGCTTTAATAGTAGAAACTGCACGGTTAAATCTTACAATTATTGTCGTATTATCTGTACGTGATATAGAAGAAATTTGAACTGGCACTGCATTAGTAACAGTGTCTAAACTCTTCTGTAATGTAGTTTCCCAAATCAAAATATTTGCATCAAGAATTGCTTGTGCTTCATTAATTTTTCTAGTCGCTTCCGCTTGTTTAGATACTCGCATATCTTCAACTGCAGCTTTTGTTAACATATGAACTGTAACATCATTTTTCAATTCTTTGATTAACTTTTCTGCCGGTCCTTTAACAGCATTACGAATTTTATCTCGAGTTGATTGACCATATACACGGTCCAATAAAATTGTCTGTTTCCGAAATTCTGCAGTCATCTCATGATACGCTTTTTCAACTTTTTCTAAGTTATTTTCATCCACGGCTGTTGAAAGGGCACTCGTTTTTTCATTAATCTTTGTACTTGCTGTAATTGCATCAAGATATCCTTGCGCTCGTTTCAATTGTATTTTAGGATCTGACAATCGTGCTTCATATGTCAATTGATCCGAAAAACTCAATTTCTTTATTTCCGCTTCTGCTTGAGCAATCGCATTTTTTGCTTCGTTGTATTGGGTCCATGGTTGAGTTACCCCATCTGCTGAACCTTCAACTGAAATTGCCCATTTTAGAACAGTACTTGCATTTTGAACATTGGTCATTAATTTGTCTATATTTGTCGCTGCCGCTGCATTTGTCTGGTTACTTGGTGTAGCTGCGATAAATACAGAAGATGCAATTGCAGTGGAAATTGCTAATTTCATTGTCTTGTTTTTCATTTTATAATCCCCTTCTACAAAACTCATATTGTTTATTATATGATTATACTAAATTACTATGTTCAACATACACTTATTTTGTTGTATTTATGTATTCTACATATACTACTTATTTTCCTTTTTACAGAATTATTTCTCTACTCTATACGTACGTCTTAATACAGTAAAAGTTTCAGTTTTTAAATACATACTGATTAACAAATGAATAATAAAAAAAACTTATGATTTATTTTAAGAATATATCCAAGTAGGGGCTTGCAGAGCATGTACATAATAAACAACTTCGTTATTCAATACTACAATTACAATTATAAAGAAGAAAAGCCCTTAATCAATTCTATGATTAAGAGCTTTCTCCACCATAACTTATTTTTAGCTATTCGAACCTTCACATTTACTCTATAATTTTGTAACGTGATTTGATTTCGATACTATTATATTAAATTAATTAGAAAAAACTTTATGATAGAAAAGAAATAGCACAAGCTTTTAATCGAGCTACCTCTTACTATATTGAACTCTAATTTTGTCAAACAGCAGACACTAAACAAAAAAGCACTATTCCATCATAAATGGAATAGTGCTTTTATTAATACTGGAAATATTTTTTAGAAAGGTTATTTCTAATTAATATTAATAACCAGTAATAGAGTTTGTTACATTAACTTTTAAGCCGTATTCGTTAGTTACACCTGTTACTCCATTAACAGTTACAGTACCGTTAATTTTACCATCTCCACCAGAGATAGAAGATGGAGCACCAAAAGTAATTTCGAAACCAGTTGCAGTTTCTTCAATTGAAGTATTGTTAACTCCGTCAACGTAAGTAGCTTTAGTTAAGTCACCATCTAATAATGTAATTTGTGCTTTTGAAGCGATTTTAACATTATCTTGGTCTTCAGTTTTAGCAGCTGTAAACACTACAGTTTTACCTGTAATTGTTGAACTATCACCAACAGCAGATGGTGCAGCAGCTACATTGTATTTACCAGCTACAACTTTTAGTTCGTCGCTTAATCCAGCTAAAGTGCTAACGTAGTCTGGAGCTACTTCATTAACGCTAGCTGCTTGGCGTGCTTGGAAAGTTACCGCTACAGTTGGGTCTACGTTTAGAGCAACTGACCAAGTACCGTTAGATTTTACAGTAGTTGATGCTACTGGGCGAGTTAGTGAAGTGTTATAGATTGACACTGCTTTACCTGCTTCACCAGTTCCAGTTAAAGTAATAGTATTACCTTCTACACGGAAAGCTGTAGTATCTCCTAAGTATTCTTGATCTAATGAGAAGTCTACTCCAGCAACTTTATCAAGTGCTAACTGAAGTGTAGAACCACCAGTTTTAACGTATGAACCTGTAACTACATCACCTTTAGATAATTTAGCTTTTAAAGCATCTAAAGAAATAACTGCATTGTTTGTATCTTGATATACATTACCAGTTGCTTTCAATAGAATCTTTTGGTTAGCATTATTAACAAAATAGTTATTAGCTGCATCTACATATTTAACAGTTCCACTTGCATCATTAGCTAATGTTAATGTATCAGGTACAGTATAGAAGTTTAATGAACCAGAAGTTTTTGTTTCAATAACACTTCCAGTTACTCCAGTTAAAGATTCAAACTTAACTTTTCCACCTGTTGCAGCATCACCATCAGCTGCTTTTACAGTTACTACTAATTGTCCATTAACTGGGTAGTAGATATCATCAGCAGCAGTTGCAGCTGCACCATTTACAGTTGCTAATACATAGTTTGTATCATCAGTTAATGTAACTCTTACTGGTCCATTATGAGTAGTACCTTGTGTAGTCTTGAATGAAGATGATACAGCAAGTGATTGACCTACTTCAGCATGTAATGCTGTTGCATCTACATTAACGTTTCCAACTGGAGCAGCAGGTGTTTCAAATGAAACTGTTGAGTTTTTGTAAGTTACAGAGTATTTAGTTGCAGCATCTAAAGCTGTAGTTGTTAAAGTTACAGTTTTATTGTCTGAACCAAATGCAGTTTTTGTTACAACAGCGCCATTATCTAAAACAAATTCAGATTCTGATACTGCAACTACTGGTTTAGTTAAAGTTAAAACAACAGTTTTGTTATCAACATAAGTAACAGATTGAACTGCTAATGGAAGAGAAGCAACTACATCATCAACTGATTTTTGTAAAGAAGTTTCCCATGTAAGAACGTTTGCATCAAGGATTGCTTGTGCTTCAGCGATCTTTTTAGAAGCGTCTGCAGTTTTACCTGCTTTAATGTCTGCTGCTGCTGCTTTAGATAACATGTTTACAGTTACTTCGTTTTTAACTGAAGCAACTAATTTTTCGATTGCTGGTTTAACTGCGCCACGGATACCGTCACGAGTTGATTGACCATATACGCGGTCTAAAAGAGCCGCTTGTTTACGGTACTCAGCAGTTGCTTTGTGGTAAGCAGTTTCTACTTTTTCGATATCGTCAGTTTTAATTGCTGCATCTAATCCAGCAGTTAATTCTTTAATTTTTTCACTTGAAGTGATTGCATCAATGTAAGCTTGAGCGCGTTTAACTTGTAATTTTGGTTCTACAAGTTTAGCGTTGATGCTTAATTGTTCAGATGCAGTAGCTTTTTTAGCTGCTGCTTCTGCATTTGCGATTGCTTTTTTAGCAGCGTTGTATTGGTCATATGGACGTGTTACATAGTCAGCAGAACCTTCTACTGAGATAGCCCATTTTAATACTGTACCTGCGTTTTGTGCGTCTGTTACTAATTGGTTTACATTTGTTGCTGCATCAGCTTGGTTTACTGGTGCTGCTGCAACGAATGCTGAAGCTGCTACTGCAGTTGAAGCTGCAATTTTGATAGCTTTTTTCTTCATAAACTTGTGATCTCCCTTCGCTTGTGTGTTGCAATTTTGTAGTGTGTAACGCCGGTCGCTTGATAGCGTCCAATATCATCACCCTAACTAATATATGAGTATACAAAACTCTTATGCTAAAATCAACTAGAAACCTCAAAGATTACCAGTTTATTTTTGAGGATGATGTTTTGAAAGCACCAAGGACTCTATTACATGTTCCATATTACAGGAATATTAAAATTTATGCTACCTTTTTTCTGAATAATTATTACCATTTTTAGAATGATAGAATACCCAGCATTGTTTTTATTAATTCAATTGATTTTTCTTTCTATTTTCTACTGACTAATTTATAGTAGCTTCTTTTAATGAATTAATTTATTTAAAATTTCTTTGTTTAAATGCGTGCATTTTTCAAAATTTATGTTATGATGTACAGTATAGAAGGTTACTTATAGATGTGTAACGCCGTAAACTTGTTTGTACATTCATTAGTGTGCAGCCTTCTACTTCCTTCGTTTTATCGCTCAAGAAAAGAAGCATCTGAACTTCGGATGCTTCTTTTCTTATTTTACGCCTTTTACAGATGTAGAAGGCGTTTTTTTTATAGTCTTACCGCCAATACAAACCCTCTGAACAGATCTACGATAACTTCCATGGTTGTTAGGACATTAGTTTTTTGCTTAGGGTAGGTTGGGCAGTAAGCGTAAGCGTCTAGTGTTTGAATTCTGCTAGTAATTAAGAGCGTTTTATAGTGCCACTCGGATTCAACAGAGCTGATTATTTGGTGTAATTTTGCAATTTTATTAGAGTAAAATAGTTGTATATGATAGTTAAAATGACTTACTGTTTACCTATTCGAACTTTTCAGTAGTATTAAGCTTTAATTACTATCGTAAACGAATAGTAATGTCATATAGTCTTAAAAATTCGTATACATTGTCTATTAGGCAACTTATAACATCTACGAACTTCCTGGAGCGCCCTGATTATTATTAATATTAGGGGAGTTTCTACTATATAAGAGTAATCAATTATGATAGGGAATGCATTAATCAATTATTATTTAACACCAATTTGATTCACAGAAGAAAACCACTAGATCGCTCTAGTGGTTTAATACTTTTGATAAAAAGTCTTGCGCGCGTTGTGTGTCTGGGTTGGTGAAAAATTTGTCTGGTGCTGCGCGTTCAACGATTTTACCATCCGCCATGAAGACGATTTCGTCGCAGATTTCTTTGGCGAAGCCCATTTCGTGTGTTACGACAACCATGGTCATGCCGTCTTTTGCTAGTTTACGGATGGCATCGAGCACTTCGGTTACCATTTCTGGGTCTAGTGCGGATGTTGGTTCGTCAAATAGCATGACGTGCGGATCCATTGCGAGCGCTCTTGCGATGGCTACACGCTGTTGTTGACCACCGGAAAGTCTGCTTGGGTATGCGTCGCATTTGTCCGCTAGTCCAAGCGATGCCAGTAGTTCTTTTCCTCTTTTTTCAGCCGCTTCTTTTGATAGACCTTTTACTTTCATTGGTGAAATCGTGACGTTTTCCAGTGCTGTTAAAAACGGGAATAGGTTAAAGCTTTGGAATACGAAGCCGATATTTAGTCGGGCTTTGTTGATATCCGTTTTTTTGTCATGGATAGATATTCCGTCAACGATAATTTCTCCATTATCGATAGGTTCTAGTGCATTGATTGTTCGGATGAGGGTTGATTTACCTGCTCCACTCGGTCCGATTAGTGCGACTACATTCGATTTTGGTACTTCGAGCGAAACGTCGGTTAGGACGTGGTGGGCACCGAAGCTTTTATTGACATTTTTAATAGAAATCATTTGGGTACACCCTCCTTGCCGTTATGCTTCGCTTTTCGATAATCTTGTTTCGAAGTATCGAATGATTAGTGATAAGCTGAATGTCATGATGAAATAGACAACTGCAACAAACGTCCATACTTCAATGGAACGGAATGATGTTGCTACTAGGTTTTTTGCGTCTAACGTTAACTCGGTCGCTCCGATAATAGATATCAGAGACGAGTCTTTTATTAGCATGATAAATTGGGATGCAAGCGGTGGTAATACTCGTCTAAATGCTTGCGGCAAAACAATGTGAGTCATTGCCTTTGCGTGAGACATACCAAGTGATCGTGCAGCTTCCATTTGTCCTTTTGGCACACCTTGGATACCTGAACGAACGATTTCTGCAATGAATGCCCCAGCAAAAATGGCTAGTCCCCAGATTGACCCCCAATAGGAGCCAAGCTTCAAGAATTGTCCGAGAACGAAGAAAATCCAAATAAGTAATACAAGCAGTGGAACACCGCGGATTATCTCTACATATATAGAAGATATTAATCTAAAAAATTTATTTTTCGAGATACGCCCCATTCCAAAAATAATCCCTATTGGAATTGCAAGTAAGATAGAAATCGCTGAAATTTCCAGCGTTTTCAACGCTCCATAGATGAATACATCCATATTGCGGGTAATAACACTCCAGTCGTACATATACATAGTTGTTCCTCCTCTAGATTGCCAGAGTGTCCTACTCTTCTACTACTTCATCTAACCAGTCAGAAGATTCGAACCATTTTTCGCGAGATGCAAGCTCTGCTGGACTTCCAAGGTAGCTATTTAAAAATGAATTAACCCATTGAATTGTTTCGAAGTCGTTTTTCTTAAGTGCGATCCCTAGATTTTCCGTAGAAATTAAGCCTTCTAATTGTCTAACATTATCTCCATTTTGTAGTTTCCAAACTGCAATTGCCGGCTCGTCATATACGATACCATCTGCTTGCCCTTGTGCTAATGCTGCTGCTGCATCTGGGAAGTTTTCATAATCCACTACTTGTGCATTTTTAAATACGTCTTTTGCAAGTAACGCACCAGTCGTTCCGATACCTACTGCAATTTTTTTGCCTGCTACATCAAGGTCTTGCCATGTTTTAGTCGCTGTATCTGAACCAGGTAGCATTACTGCTTGACCAGTTTGGAAGTATGGATCAGCAAAGCTCACCGCTAGTGCGCGATCCCCGCGAATAGTCATCCCAGCGAAAACCATGTCTACTTCCCCTGTTTGTAGCGCAGGGATTAGTCCGTCAAAAGTAAATTGCTTGTACTCCACTTCTACTCCTAGGGCTTTTGCAAGTGCTTCTGCAGTGTCCGCATCATACCCAACGAATTCACCTTTTGGATCTTTCATATCAAATGGGAAATAACCTGTTGACATCCCAATTACTAGTTTTTTCGCTTTTAGTGCTTTTTGAATGGTTGAGTTTTCTGTCGATACTCCCCCACCTGAATCATTGCTACACCCTGCAATGATTAACATGGTAATCATTAATACTGCTGCTAACCATTTTTTCATGTTTGTGTCCCCCATTTTTCTCTAATTAATTCAGTTCCCCTGTTGAAACTAGTGAATTATTAGTAGTATAGATTATTATTATTCAACTGTCTACATAAAAAATAAATAGTTATAATATTATTATTATTGATTCTATTTGCAAAAAGGTGCAAAATAGAATTACTAATAGATTATATGTGAGCTATTTTTTATTATTATATGTTTTATTATTCTGGTAATTGTATATTTATTCGAAAAGGGGTTTTGTTATGGAGTTTCCAAAAGGAGAGATTGGTAAGCGAATACGCTATTTGCGTAGGTTTCAAGGATTAACGTCAGAAGAGCTTGCTAGACTAGCAGGAGTGAGTCAAAGTATGATTTCCCAAATAGAGAGAGGACTTGTATCACCTTCTTTGGAGACGCTATGGAAGTTGAGTCATAGTTTAAAGGTGCCGATCTTTTCGTTTTTCGAAACGGAGGAGTCGACTGCTGTTTCCATTACACGAGCAGGAGAGGCGAAAGTGGTGAAGCGGGTGCGTCCGACTGTGAGTTATGAGTTGTTGTCGCCAAGCAACGGCAAGCAGATGAGTTTTTTTAAGATGACTGTGGAACCAGGGCAGGATTTGGATACTCCTTTTGTGTTTCATGGTGGCGAGGAGTGCGGGATGATTCTTTCTGGTTGCTTGCGTGTGGAGCTAGAGGGTGAGTGCCACACGCTTTGTCAGGGGGATAGTATTTACTTTGATAGTTCGCAGCCGCATCGTTTTTTTAATGAAGGGGACGAGGATGCGGTGGCGATTTGGACGATGACTTCTAGTTTTTAAGTAATTATCTTATTGATTTATAAATGCCCTTTGCTTTGGCAAAAGGCATTTTTTGCGTCTTATTTAAAAGAGAAGATTATAATTAGCGTTAACCTTTTTGAACTTGAGAGTAACTAATATATTCCTTCCTATATTATTTACAATAGTTCTCTTCCAACAGCAGCTAATGAATGGACTTTATACCACTTTACTTGTATCTTTTAAAGCTTCGGAACGAACTAGCTCCAAAAAGTCATTTACTACTTTATCATTTTGTTTTTGACTCCCCATTTTCGATAAAATGCGTCCCATGAAATTGATACCTTCATTTTGACCGGTGTATATAAATCTCGTTGTGTGCTCATCCACTTTTATCAAAGTGAAACCCGCTTGGATCTTAAATAATTTTGCTAATGTAAACTCGATTTTATTGTGTTTTTTGTGTGCAGTGTTTTCATATTCGATATCAGTTACGATGTACGATTCCGTTCTTTTTCCTTCTCTATAGGTTTGCAGATAGGTGGACCCAACGACGCCTTCTTTTATTTCTAGAGGTTTGTGTTCTACTATGTTTGGCATGATTCTTTGGATGTTGTCGAGGTCAAATAGGTTCCAAATTGTTTCGATTGGTGCTTGAATCGTGGTTTCTTTGTGCCAAGTTAGCATGTTTGCGCTCCTTTTTCGTATTCGGAATAGTTTGTGAAATTTACTAAAGTGTACCATATTATTGGTTGATTACAATGCTTGTTTTTTTAGTGGATCGAGGCGCTGAATGTAGAGTATTTAGGATTATTTCGTTAGTAAGCACAAATATGAGTAAATCTTGGCTAAAAGTTTTTTACTTAGAAAAATGGTTGCTTATAGGATCGATTTGGTTGCTCTCCCGATAGTTTTAGTTGCTCTCCATGGTCGATTGGTTGTCCTTAACCATTTTATGGATTGTTTTATCGGCAAACTACTCTATATTGGGATATAACTTGGAGGTTGCCGCTTATTTTGACAATTGTAAAAAGACCGGCCTATGGGATAGGACGGTCCGGTTGTGAATAGCGGTTCTCTGAGCGCTTTAATTCAAGTATTTTTGTTCTACATTAATATAGAAGAAAGTATGTTTACGGCTTGGTCGATCTCTTCTTTCTTAACAGTTAGCGGTGGCAGAAGTCGAATGACATTTGGGCCTGCAGATACTAGTAATAGACCTTCCTGTTCTGCTTTTTCAATGATTGGTACTACATCTTCTTGGCATTTGATTCCTAGCAGTAAGCCGGAGCCGACGATTTGATGGTTCGGTAGTGCTGTTTTTAGTTTATCCAAAAAGTAGGCAGATTTTTCATTGACTGCATTTAAAAATTCAGTCGTGAACACATTGTCGAGTACGGTTTGCGCGACGGCTACTGCTAGTGGGTTTCCACCGAATGTTGTACCGTGTGTTCCGGGACTGAATGTGTCATACAGTGCACTTGTGCCGAGCATAGCTCCAATAGGGAAGCCGCCGCCGAGACCTTTTGCGAGTGTCATGATGTCCGGTTTTAGAACGGTTTGCTCGTACGCGTAGCGAGTTCCGGTGCGTGCGATACCTGTTTGCACTTCGTCGATGATTAATAGAATGCCTTTTGATTCGCAGATGTCCGCAATTGCTTGTGCGAATTCAGGCGATATTTTGTTTATACCGCCTTCCCCTTGGATGACTTCGAGCATGATTGCCGCTACATCACTGTCGATTGCAACGTCTAGTGCCTGTATGTCATTGAAAGGGATCGTGCGAAACGTTTCTAATAATGGACCGAAGCCTTGGCGTATCTTATCTTGTCCGGTTGCTGACATGGCGCCAAAGGTACGACCATGGAATGATTTTTCAAATGTGATGATAATGTTTTTGCCTGTATGTTTACGTGCCATTTTGATCGCAGCTTCGTTTGCTTCTGCTCCACTGTTGCAGAAAAATGCATGCGAAAGATGCGTATCTTTTACAAGAGTTGCGGCTAGTTTTTCTTGTTCCGGGCTTTCGAATAGATTCGAAGTGTGCCATAATTTTTCGCTTTGTTGTTGAATGGCTTGCACGATTGCAGCGTTCGCATGGCCTAGACTTAGTACTGCGATGCCGCTTGTGAAATCGAGATATTCTTTCCCTGTGTCATCTGTAACGACTGTGCCTTTTCCTTGCACGAGATGAACAGGTCGGCGTGTGTAGTTTTGAAATAATGCACTCATGCGTAAACCTCCTGCTGTAAAATGGTTGTTCCTTCTAATGTTTCGCCGACGATTTGGACGGATGGGATACCTTCTGCAAGACAATCTAGTGCTGCAGTTACTTTTGGAATCATTCCACCGTATATGTCTTCGGATGTGATCCAGTTGTTTATTGCTTTTACGGTTACGACTTGCTGCACTTCTCCGGAGATTTTGATGCCCGGTGTGTCAGTTACTAGTAGCAGGCTTTCTGCTTTGATTGCCAGGGCGATTTTACTCGCTACGATGTCCCCGTTTATGTTGAGCGGTATGCCGTCATTTGAGCAGCCGAAGCAGGAAATGACTGGCATGATGCCGTTTGCAAGCAAGGTATCGAGTAATTGGCTGTTTACTTCTTTTATTTCACCAACGAAGCCATATGTTTCTTTGTCTAGAAATGTGCAAGACAGTAGATTGTCATAGCCGCTTAATCCGATTGCGGTTACTCCGCCTTTATTGAGCTGGTGAACTAGTGTAGGGTTCACTTGACCGATCAAGGTAGACTGCACAATGCTAACTGCTTCTTCTGACGTTACGCGGATTCCACCTACTGTCGTGGAAGTGACGCCATTTTTATCTAGCTGTTTATTGATAGCTGGGCCTCCACCATGCACGATGATGACGTCAATCCCTTGTTCTTGTAAGCTTTTGAAGTTTGCGATATGAGCTTCATTTAACCGTTCAAGCATACTTCCGCCGAGCTTGATAACGATACGTTTAGGAGCGATAGGTTGCGTTGATTTGGACATAGTCATATGTTAAATCGCACCCCCATGCTATCCCTTGGCCGTTTCCATTGTTTAATTCAACGGAAATTTTCACTTCATGCTGCTTTAAATAATTAAATAAATCTTCCTCAGAAAATTGTACTGGTTCGCCTTTTTCGACTACGTTAGCGTCTCCGATTTTGATCTTGATCGCACTTGGATCAATCTGTGCACCACTACGGCCTACTGCAGCGATAATTCTTCCCCAGTTAGCATCGCTTCCAAAAATAGCTGTTTTAACAAGTGGTGAACCTACTACCGTTTTGGCAATTTTATGCGCTTCCTCATCAGACGCTGCTCCATTCACTTCTACTTCAATCAGTTTTGTAGCCCCTTCTCCGTCTTTTGCAATCATTTTCGCTAAATCTTGAGAGACTGCATGGAGCGCCTGGATAAAGTTTTCCCAGTCTGGATGTTCAGGTGTAAGCGTGTTATTTTCAGCTAGACCGTTTGCCATAACGAGAACCATGTCATTTGTCGATGTGTCTCCGTCCACTGTGATGGAGTTGAACGTTACGTCGGTAATCGATTTAAGCGCGGCTTGCAGATGATTCGATTCGATGTTCGCATCGGTTGTAATAAATCCAAGCATCGTCGCCATGTTCGGCTCGATCATTCCAGAGCCTTTTGCCGTTCCAGCAAAGATGACTTCTTTTCCGTCTATCGTTGTTTTGTACGATGTATTCTTGGTTACCGTATCAGTCGTCATAATTGCTTGTGCGAACCCCATTGCCCCTTCGAGTTCGTCGATCGGATGAAGTTTTTGAATGCCTTCTAGTAGAGGTTCCATTTTCATCATTTCACCGATTACCCCTGTGGATGCTACTCCTACTAGGTTTGGTTCGATGCCTAGTTTTTCAGCAGTTTTTTGTTGCATCGTGTAGGCATCAGCCATTCCTTGTTTGCCGGTGCATGAATTCGCATTTCCTGAATTGACGATGATTGCTTGCATTTTACCCGTTTTTTGCACGACTTCTTTGGAGACAAGAAGTGGTGCTGCTTGGAACACGTTCGTTGTAAAGACGCCGGCAACGCTTGCTGGAACTTCACTTACTAGTAAAGCTAAATCTTTTTTCTTGTGTTTAAGTCCACAGTGGATGCCGGTTGCTTTGAAGCCTTTTGGTGATGCAATATTTTTATATGAAATTGATTTCATTGTAGTTACTGTTGTCAAATGAAATTCCTCCTAGTATTATCAAATTCGCCTTGGCGTATTTGCGTCCAGATTTTGCATCGAACTTTTTCGATGAACTCCTAACAAAATCTGTGACATCCGCCGGAGGCATTCATTTAATTCAGCAAGTCTTTTTTTGCTAAATTAAATGAATAAAGGGACTTGCTGGAGGCCTGACGTTTGATCCAAACCGAACTGGACGTTCATGTTTTGAATCGCTTGCCCGGCTGCTCCTTTTACTAAGTTATCGATAACCGAAACGATAGTCGCTCGGTTCGTTCTGGGGTCTAGTCTCACATGTACATCACAGAAGTTGGAGCCGTACACTTGGTTTGTGCCGAATTTGTTTGACTTTTTGATGATTCGGACAAACGGGTGGTTGGCGTATGTTTCTTCTAGTGCGTTTATGAGCTGCTCTTCTGTCACCCCGGAAGTTACTGGTGCATAACTAGTTGTAATAATCCCTCTTGTCATCGGTACTAGATGGGTAGTAAATGTGACTGGCGCTGTTTGACCTGCAAAGTTGCTGATTGCTTGCTCGATTTCTGGAATATGTTGGTGTTCATGAATTTTGTAAATAGCTGTGTTTTCATTTGTCTCACTGAAATGCGTCATTTGGTTCGGCTTGTTGCCTGCTCCGGAAATTCCACTTTTCGCATCGATCACGAGTCCGGATGCATCGATTAGGTTTTCTTTAATAAGTGGCAATACCGAAAGAAGGACTGCCGTTGGATAACAGCCTGGGTTTGCGATTAGCTGCGCTTGTTGAATCGCTTCTTCGTTCCATTCAGTTAGCCCGTATACGCTTTGTGCGACTGCTTCAGCTGAAGCTGGTGTTTTTTTATACCATTGCTCGTATTCCGTTGCATCTTTTAGGCGGAAGTCCCCTGACAAATCGATGAGTTTTGGTCCTGCTCCGATTAATGGAGGCAAAAGTTCGGTGGAAACTCCTGATGGTGTGCTAGTGAAAATGACATCGTAGTTTGCTAGTTTATCATTTTCAATTTTTTTTAATGGCTGATCGTGAATATTCAATAAGTGTGTATATTTATTCGAAAACTGTATTCCCTCTTCCGAAGAAGTGAACAAATCAATGCGTTCAACTTCTTGGTGGTTATGAAGAAGCCGGATCAGCTCTAGTCCTCCATACCCTGTTGCACCAATAATACCTACCTTCATTTTCGTTCACCTCTTCGTTAATGTTAGAGATAAGTATAATACTGCATATTTATAAAGTCAATTGTATTTTTATATATTTCGAAATTCGTAGTTTTTGAGGGCTTATCGTGTTAGAGGCGGGTCAAGTACACGCTCTGTTTTGTATCGTTTAGGATAATTTTTCAAAAAAAGAGGACGACTCGTTTGGGAGTCGCCCTCTTTTTGTGTACTATTGCTTGTTGTTATTGTTTCCTTCTTTATTCTTGTTACCTTGATTATTGGAGTTTTTGTTCTCCTGATTGTTGGTATTATTATTTCCTTGATTGTTATGAGGCTTATTTTCTTTATTGCTGTTTTCATTTCCTTGATTATTATTGTGATTATTTCCCTGATTACCGTTATTTTTCTTCTCTACCTTTTGTTCTTCTTTTTCGTTTTTCTTTTGTGATTTTTCTTCTTGTTTCTCTTGCTTTATTTGTTGTTTCTCTACTTTCGGTTGCGGAATTTCTTTAGGCGGAGCCTGCTGCATATCTTGCTTGGTTTCTGGAGTAGACGGTTGAGCTGGCGCTGGTTTTTGCTCTTTCTTTATTGCTGGTACTTGTTCGGTTTTTCTTAGTTGTTTGATCGTTTGGTTGTTTTTGTTTGCTTTCGTTCGTTCTTCTTCTGTGCTTTCGGATACGTGCCAGGTTCGATTAGTGTGTTCGTTTTGTACGGTACGAACTGCTTCTTCGACGATTTTCTTCGCTGCTGGCTCTTCGTTTTCGTATACCATGATGATTTCTAGTTTTTCTACTTTTGGATTCATCTGGCTTACTGCTTTATCTAGCACAATCGCTAAAGGTAGTCCTTCCCATTCACCCATGGATATCGGCTCATTAGCTAGAGACCTTAGGGAGACGACGTTACCTTTCTGATTTACACCTAGTTCAAGTGCCGTTTCTCCTTCCAGCTGCACGTAAGCTGCTAGTGCACTACTCGTTTTAGGAATGAAAGATGCCACCAAAAATACAAGTAGCACCGCTGCGACAAGTGCTGGTCCGATGAAAAAAGGTTTGGCACGCTTCTGTTGAAGAGCCCCTTTTACTAACTGAAATTCCACTTCCTCCCCAATTTCGGGATTTGGGATGACTGGAATACCACGTAGAAACTTACCTTCTTCCGTCAGGAAAACCGAGTATTTACTTTTCTTCTCGCAAACAATGCCCTTGTATGTGCGCATCATATGATTTCTCCTTTTACGTACTCTTTTATATAAACGAAGTCACTGTTTAACAATAAGACAACGGCAATCATATATTTGCGATGCCGTTCCAATGTTTTTCGAGATACCTCGACAATTGCTTCGATTTCTTTCAATGGTAGTTGTTTGGTTTTCATTAAGTGCTCATAGAATTCTTCCGTTTCGGCGACAATTTGCGCGATTTGAAATGCCGTTTTTCTTGCATCCGCATGCTTTGGTGCTACTTTTGTAAGCTCATCAAATGATAAATTAAATGTCGCTAATAGTTCACGGTAACGAATCAGCTCTTCCCTTCTTGTAGCTATTCGCTGTTCTTCTATGTATGTATGGATAGATTGTTTATCTAATAGAAAATGTTGTTCTGATGTTGCCGCTTCTTCGTTAGCTTGCATGAAGAGCTCTTTCTCGTTTCTTGCAGCTTCTTTTCGGATGAAATCGATCATACGTCTTTTGATGATAAGATGTGCAAATGTTTGGATAGAGGCATCTTTTGAAGAATCAAAAGCCATTACCGCTTCATGAAACCCATTCATCGCTACACTAAACTCCTCATCATGCTCATCAATCGGCCTTTTGCAAATAAAGGATGCCGTTTTTTTTATAAATGGGGTAAAGGCAAAAAGGAGGTCACTGAGAACCTCCTCATCGCCTGCTTTCGCCTTATGAGCAAGCTCGTTCATTGTTTGTTTTGTTTTTGTTTTGAATAATCCTTGAATAATGGACAAAAGCATACATACCCTCCGTTCTCACCTTGACCGGTCGTCCCTTATTGTAATGGGTAGATCGGTAAATGAAAAGCGGTTATTTTGCGAAATGATTAGTCTTCGTTTTTTTTGTTCTTTTTGTTGTCTTGTTTTTCAGCCTTGTGTTCTGCTTGTAATGCTTTTCGTTCTTCTTTGTGCTCTTCTTTCAAAGCTTTACGCTCTGCTTTTTGTTCTTCTTGAAGTGCTTTACGTTGTTCTTTTGTAGATGTCACTTCTTCCACAGGTTTTTCCTCAGTTGGTTCTTCTGCTTTAGGTTGCTCTACTTTAGGTTCTTCTACTTTTGGTACTTCCGTTTTTGGTGCTTCTACTACTGGTTTTTCAGTTTCTGGTTGTTCCACTTCTGGTTGTTCTGTTTTTGGCTCTTCAATTTCAGGAGTTTCTGACTCCGCTTGTTGGGCAGCTTCAAATTTTGCGATTGCACGTTCTGCATTTCGTTTGATCGCCGCTTTAGCAGTTTCATTGCCGGCATTTTCATATGCTTTTGAGAGTGCTTCTAAGTTTCCAACTGGGTAATTTTCTGGAATTTGAATATCCAATCCTACCGTATCTCCCGTTGTTACTTCACTCTTGGAATCTTCTGTAGTTTTTGTAGTAGTTTCAGTTGTCTCTTCTGTTGTTTTTGTTAATTTACTCAAATCAACCGTATCAAATAGATTTTCATTTGCCCATGCGTATCCACTACCTGTTACTGTAAGTGTTGCGACTAATAATGCTGCGCTAGTTTTCTTCCATTTCATCTGCATATTCCAATCACCTCGAATAAAATTTTGTCCTTGTTTCTATGTTCGGACACTCTATTATTCGTAGGCACTTTTCTGTTTATGGGGGTGACGTTAGAAAAAATAATATTACAGATATATTACAGGTGACCGGCACAAAAAAAGAACGACTTTTAGGAAGTCGCTCTTTTTTCTCTATATTTCTTCCACATATCTTCAGCTGCTCCAGATCCGAGCATTACGCCTATTATGATGAGAAACAGGCCGATGAAATGGCGTCCTGTTAATATTTCGCCTAGGAAAATGGCGGATAGAATTAGCGAGAATAATGGATTTAAGTTCATAAATATTGCTGATTTCGTTGCGCCAGCTTTGCCTACTGCGTAGTTGTACATCATGTGGCCGATGGCAGTGCAGATGATTGCCGAGGTTAAGAATAGTACCCAAAACGTCGGATTCGTTTCTGCGAACACGGCGATTCCTCCAGGTTCTTGTATAAAACTTATGATGACTAATACTACTGCACCGATCAACATCATATATGCAGTCAGCAATCGTGGGTCAAGTGTTGCTGCTGCTTTACTCACGACCATATAGCTGAGTACTTGCGCCAAAATAGCGAGAAATACGTAAAAGTCTCCAATATTTGCTCCGTTCGACTCGCCCCCGCCAACTAAAATAGATACACTTACTCCAGCGAGTCCGAATACTAGACCAAGCCACTGAAATTTCGTTGGAAAGTATTTTAATATAATAGCTGCAGATATGGCTGTTAGCATTGGTCCAGTACCTAAAATGAGTCCACCGTGGGTACCACTTGTGATGGATAAACCGATATTTAGGAAATAGTGGTGCAAGACGACATTTGTTAAAGAGCCCAGCAATATATATTTCCACTCTTGTTTTGTCGGTTTACGGAGGAGTTTCATTTTCCATAAGATGATAAATACTGCTAAACTAGCGCATAGTATTCGAATAGCCGTTAAAGAAACGGGTGGTACTACGGTTACTAAATATTTTAATATAGGAAGGTTGGCTCCCCAAACGAACATAACGAACACGAGCATGGCGTAAATTTTCCATTCTTTCACTTGAGGGCCTCCTTGTTAAAAAATGTATTTGGTTTTCTTGATCAATAAGCTACATGCCACATAAGCAAGTAGTGATAAAATAACGGGCAGCACAACTGTGTGCATGCCGAATAGATTGCCGTATGCTTCATTATAAAAGTGTAACGCAATATAGGAAATAATTCCAGTAAGCATGGATGCAATAGCTCCATATTTATTGCCATATGACCAGTACAGACCGAGCACAACTGGCCAGATAAATGCCGCTTCTAATCCCCCAAATGCAAATAAGTTCAGGAAAATAAGTAAGTCAGGAGGATCCAAAGCCAATAAAAAGACGATGGAACCTAATAGAGTTGTTACCCCAAAGCTCAGTCGTTTAATCGATTTCTCGCTTGCATCTGGCTTTATGTAGTTAATATATACATCTTTTACAATAGAGGAACTCACTAAAATGAGTAGCGAATCGACCGTCGACATTATGGCTGCAAGTGGGGCAGCTAGTACTATTCCCGCAAGCCAAGCAGGGAGCACTTTCAGCGTCACAAGCGGTATTACCGAATCCGCGATCTCCACACCAGGTAATATTGGCCGAGCAAATATCCCGATTAAATGCATATTCAGCATGATAAATCCAGTGACAATCGTTCCGATTACTAGTGCTCGGTGCATCGAGCGTGTGTTTTTATAGGACATTGCACGCACTGCCATTTGCGGTAGCCCGACAACACCTACACCGACAAGTATCCAAAAGGACGATACATATGCAGCGGATAAATTTCCTTCATTGCCGTATGGCGTCAAAAGTCTTGGGTTCTCTGCAAGTAGATCCTGTATAATGTTCGGTACACCACCGCCAGCGATTATAACGGCTATCAATAAAATAAGCGTTCCGATGACCATTACGGCTCCTTGCACAGCGTCCGTCACCGCAACTGCTCGGAAACCTCCTATTACGACATACACAAGCACCGATATAGCAAAGATAAATAAGGCCGTCGTATATTGCACGCCGGTTAATGATTCGATCAAACGACCACCACCGACCCATTGTGCGGTCATTGCGGAAAATAAAAAGATAATCATACTAATCGCCGCGAGCAACACAACCACAGAGCTATTATAGCGCACTTTTAAGAAATCAATTAATGTGATTGCATTGTACTTTCGAGCTAAAATGGAAAATTTCTTGCCTAACACAAGCAATATAAAATACCCAGTGACAACTTGTGTCATGGCAAGCAGTACCCAACCGAAGCCCATTGTATAGGCGGTTCCGGGTCCACCTAGAAAACTCGATGCACTTCCATATGTTGCAACCATCGTCATTGCGAGCACAAATCCACCTAGCTCTCGTCCACCTAAAAAATAGTCTTGTAAAAACCCGCCAGTGGGCGATTCCACTTTTTTGCTGGACCATAAGCCAATGATAAAAATAAGTACTAAAAAAATAACAAGCGGAATGATCACCCCGATATTCATGACTCATCCCCCTCTTCCTCAAACGACACATCTTTTAAAATATACTTTGCGAGAACTATCACCGTTACCGATATGAGGATGAACCCGATGATACAGCTATAAAAAAACCAATCTGGGAAGCCGAGGATATACGTGTATTCCTCTACCGGCCGTGAGCCTAGCCCATATGCAAAACCGAACCACCATACAAAGTGAGCAACCGCCAGACCCACTCCGATCCATGCCTCACGGTGGGCGATTTTAAATCTTGGATCCATTAATATCCACCTCTTGCGTTTATATTATTACATTAGTATAGCGAAGTTATTTTGAGTTGTTAAGGGGAGATTTTTGGTTGGAGATTTAGATGAATCGATTGAGGGAGATTGATTGTTTGTCCGAGAAGACTCGGGGATTGTCCAAGAATATTGGTTTGTTGTCCAGAACTAGACTGTGATTGTCCAACTATTTGAGCTGATTGTCCAGGTTTTGCATTGGATTGTCCAACTTCGGGGAGAGATTGTCCAAGTTCTAAATAATTGTCTAACTTTCGTGGGTGATTGTCCAACTATTTGAGCTGATTGTCCAGGTTTTGCATTGGATTGTCCAACTTCGCGGAGAGATTGTCCAAGTTCTAATTGATTGTCCAACTTTCGTGCGTGATTGTCCAACTATTTGGGGGGATTGTCCAGGTTTTGCATTGGATTGTCCAACTTGGGGGAGAGATTGTCCAACTTCTAAATAATTGTCTAACTTTCGTGCGTGATTGCCCATCTATTTGAGGTGATTGTCCAGGTTTTGCATTAGATTGTCCAACTTCCGGGAGAGATTGTCCAAGAGTGATGTTACTGACGCCAAGCGCAAGTAACAACCCGACAACAAAGAAACCAGCTGTTGCGTTTAGTGCAACAGCTGGTTTCTTTTATTTGTAAGTTAAATATCTAGCGTAGTCTTTCCATCCGATTGCTTTGATGCTATTCCAGGATGGAAGGTCGCGTGGGAATGGTAGGAAAGCTGGTGCTTCTTCGGTTTTTGGATCTCCGTTAAGTACGATGCTATCGTTTTGCAAGCCTTCCGATAGAATCGCGTGTTTTTTCAAGTCAAATGGTACTGTTACTTGTGCTCGCATGATTTTTCCATCTGCTGAAAGGGTGTATACTTCGGCAGTTTCATCTGACCGATTTAGGAGCCAGTTTGCTTTCACGCGCACAGCATTTTCCGCTTCATTTGTGATGAGGACGGAGTTGATGTTTGCTGAAAACGGTAATGATTCTAGTTGTTCTTCTAGTTGGATTTGTACTTCGTATACAGGTTCATTTGGATTTTCACCAAATTGCTTGTATGCTTTTAGCCACTTGGATTCGTTTGCTGGTACTTGCGTTTTCGCAAAAACAGTTCCCTCTACTACGCCCTCTCGGTGGGCGGAGTAGTTGTTTACTCGTTGACCTTCGTTGATTTGGTGCCATTCATCTTCTTTTGCATACGTGATGACCGATTTTTCATTTGCATAAATGGTGATGAAATAGCTGCCATTTCGTTCTTCGATTGTAGCAATATTCCCTTCTATTGGGCTTAGTAATGCTGTTTCGCCAGAATTTTGGCTAAGTTGAGTGCTGACAATTTTTAGCTTGCGGTCTATTTCAGCAATTTTTTGTTCTGTTTCAGCAATTGCTTGGGAGAAGTTCCCTTCTGGTGAAACGTTTACGTCGACTTGCACATTTACGGTCGTTTCATCATTCCCCGCTGTTTGGTTGCTAGTCGAGTTGGAGCCTGCTCCGTAGCGCTCTGATTCAAGGTTGTCCATAATTTCATGGAGTTGCGATTGTTCTTCCGTGTACGCCTGTTGCTCAGATTCCCATTGCGCACGCTGTGCATCGGCTGACTGTGTATTTAAAGTAGCAAGCTCCGTTCCTTCTTGTACCATATCTCCTTCTGTCACGACGATGTCAGAAATAGCATCTACATCAACGGTGACTGTCATTTCATTGGTAGGTACGACGACGGATTCTTTTTCCAGTTCTTTCGTATATGTACTTTCGTGTACGCGGTCGTATTCATGGACGTAATACGTTCTTTTTATCTCGCTTTTATCCGAAAATAAAAGAATGGCGTTGGAAGCAACGAATGTAGATACTACGATGGCAATACCAATTGTTATCACTTTATTCATACGGATTGCCCCCCTTCGAACCATGCTTCCAGTGGAAGCACTTGGATTCCCGCTACGAATAAAGCAAGAAGCAGTTGGATCACTAGTAATATAATAAAGAGATTGCGAGCCGACATTTCGGTAAATGCTCTTAAAAAATGAAATTGAATAGCAATGATTAATCCAGTAATTAACGTTAATTCATTGAAAAAGTAAGTAAAGAACTCATTGTTTAAAAATGTTGCAGCAAGCGGTCCGAATGACAAAATGGAAAAGTCCGTTGTATACCCTACGATTGCATATAAGAAAAAAGTAAATGCTTTTTCCATTAACAGCAGTGCTACGACAAATAGCTGGATGACCGCCACTTTCGACAATTCAATTTTCGTTATCTTATGTAATAGAAAGGCAATTCCAAAGAAATGGAACGCCATGTAAAGAAAGGACCAAATAATTGCTCCTATTAAAGATGTCGCTCGCGCAATGACGAATGTATCTTCAAAGCCACCCACAAATAGAGAAGTGAGTCCTTCTGTGTGCATACCCCATATATCACGAAGTGCAAAAAGGAGGACTCCAAGTATTGCGATTAGCCAGACACGCTTTTCAAAGCCGCGCATCTTTGTATCTTCTAGTGACCCTATTAACTCATTTCGGTTAAAAAGGTATTTCCAAAATCGAAATTCAAAAAACATTCCATTGTTCCCCCTCTTATGGCTGGACAGTTACTTCCACGTAGGCACCGTTTTTCATCATTTCTCCTGTTTCTGTTTGGAATGTTGGATGAATGAGCAGTAAGTACGCTGCTCCTTTTTCAAGCGGTGCTATTGGTGATAATACGACCTGATTCTGCGATTTTTGCTTGATGTTTACTTGTACATTGCTCGCAGTTCCTAGTTTAACTAACTCTACTTTTTGCTGTTTGCTTGTTGTTACAGACTTAGAGAATGTAACCGTAAATTCTTTTGTTGTTGGTACATTTTTTAGTGCTGGCATTTTTTTGTAGGTTTTATTTGCTTCGAGAATGGCATCTAGATGTGCTTTTGCTAGTTCGTGTCCGACCGTTGTCGTAATTTGTGGCTTGACGCCGGTTTTATGGATAACCGTTCCTTTTGGTCCCGTGAAGTTTGCGACCGTCAGTTTTAAATAGGAACCATCCGACAACTCGTAAAACGTTTGCATCGATCCTTTGCCATATGTCGTTTGGCCGTATAATGTTGCCGATTTCTGATCGAGCAATGCTCCAGCAACCATTTCTGATGCACTGGCACTATATCCATTTATGAGTACTTTTGTGTTTGCAGGGAAAAGGGATGGTTGCTGCACGGATTTTACTAGCCCATTTTGTTTTTTCATATGGAGTGCATAGGCATAAGGACTTTTTGGAAATAAACCAACAAGTTCCTCTGCAGTATGTACAAAGCCACCGCCATTATTTGTTAGATCCACGATAAATGAAGTTGCTCCTTGCTTTTGGAGTTCCTCTTTTGCTTTTAATACAAGTGTTGCTCCATCATCTGAAAATGTATTGAGTCCAATATATCCGATATTTCCATACAAAAGTTGCTTCGATACGGCGGGAACAGTGAATTTGTTGCGTGTTATTTTGTATGTTTTTGTTAGATTAGTAGATTTCAAGACTACTAGCTGCACCGTCGTCCCTTCCTTGCCAGTTATAAGGGAAGATGCCTGTTGAATCGACATACCTTTTGTCGTCTCACCGTCAACCGACAAAATGATATCTCCTGGCTCTATTCCAGCAAGTGCGGCAGTTGCTCCATCAAACGTGCTCACTATTTGGATTCCCTTTTCATGTTCTTCAATTATAACACCGATACCAGTCGCTGAATTGTTGATAGAGCCTGTGTATGCCTCAAATTCTTCTTTTGTAAAATAAGAAGAATACGGATCCAGTTTTACAATAATGTCATTAATCGAAGTCATGCTCTGTAAATTCGAAGGAAGCTCTCCCATATAATGTTCACTAACTAGCTGCTTCACCTCATCAATCGGCGCAGCCGCTGCTGTCATTGGAGCCAACAACAAACCAATTGTCATCATAATTGCACCAAATGCAGAAAACCTCTTCATACCTATTCCCCCTCTCGTACTCTATAAACCTATATTACCCCAAAACCTACCATTTGCAGAACTTTCTACGAACAATAAATTGGTAATAAATTGTAGCACTCCTACTAGTTATGAATTGGCGCTTTCACCGTTTTCAAACAAAATAATCGTGAATAGGATGCATTCACGATTGTTTTGGAGAATTAATATAGAACAGCTTATTTTAATAGTTGTAGTATGGATTGCGCTTGTTGCATATGCATACTTAGTACGTATTGTCCTGCTTGCGCAAGGATGTTCGCTTTTGTAAGTGCCATCATCTCTTTTGCTATGTCCGCGTCACGAATTCGAGATTCCGCGGCGGTCAAATTTTCTTCCATGTTCACTGCATTATTGTAAGCATGTTCTAATCGATTTGTATATGCGCCCATTCTTGAACGCTCACTTGATACTTTATTTATCGCTTTGTCTATTTCGCCAATTGCATTGTTAGCTGCTTCTCTTGTAGATATAGAAAGATTCTCTATTCCAATTGCGGCTGCTCCCATGTCTCCAATTACCAATTCGATTTGTTGCCCTGCATTTGCACCAGCTTGTATTTTTAATGAAGTCTGAGAACCATCGAGTAATGTCTTTGTGTTAAATTCTGTGTCTGTAGAAATTCTTGAAATTTCTTTCTTTAGCTCATCAAATTCGATTGCCAATTGGTTCCGATCATTATCTGTTAATGTATCGTTGGCAGATTGTACGCTTAGTTCCCTCATTCGCTGCAAGATAGAATTAGTTTCATTTAGTCCGCCTTCTGCTGTTTGAAGCAGGGAAATACCATCTTGAATATTACGAGCCGCTTGACCAAGACCGCGAATCTGTGCACGCATTTTCTCTGAAATAGCAAGTCCTGCGGGATCATCTGCAGCACGGTTAATACGATAGCCAGAGGAGATGCGTTCCATGGACTTATTTGCCATCGCCCAATGTGTATTCATGTTTCTTAAAATAGACAACCCAGTAGCATTCCATTTCCCTAGCATCGACTCAGCCCCCTCCGCGCTTGCATTTCTTTTTATATCGGCAATTTTTACATAATATTGAGAGAGTTTTGTTTCAGGGGTTACAAATGCTTGGTACATGTAACCCCTTTGTAATATGGTGCTAGTAGTTTCGTATAATTTGTTAGGTTTTAGGGGATGTTGCTTATAACTTTTCAAATAATTTTAGACTTACACATTCAATCGAGTTATTTCCCGGGAAATTTACATAGAAAGGAGTCGAAAGGATATGAAAATCGACAAATGGACAGGTTTCAGTTGGGGGGATATTTTGTTTGGGGTGCTTGGATCAAGTGGTTTCGTATTGTTTTTTCACTTTTTCATTTCGTTTTAGAATCACAAAAACACCTATCATTTTTTTGTGTTAGGTGTTTCTATGTGTTCGTATTATTCAATTGGGAAACCCCCATTAAATTCTTTATATTGTTGTAATTTGTTGAATAGGCTAACGTCTCTATGCAATAATGCATAATCAATCATACGTTCATAGTTTTTTTCTTCTAGCTCCTGTATAACTGTTGCAGCATTTTCTAGAGATGAAGAACTTAAATTCATATGGACATTTGTTTCAATGATTGCTTGTAAATGCTTATGAACATCTGAAACGACTAATAGTTGATAGAGTGGTAGACGGATATATCGATTTCCTTTTTGAAAAACAAAAATTTCAGCTAGGTTTTCCACTTGCAATGTTTCTGCATTAACAATGATTTCCTTCCCTTCGACCGGTATGAAATGGAACAATTCATCATCTTTGCGGATGGAGAAGTATTGGTATGCAAAGACTAATTTTATTCGATTGCCTTCTTGCTTTGTGTAAAATGGTTTCATTAATTGTACGAGTAGCATGTCATCCCCTCCTTATATTAGAATTTTCTGATTACTACTAGTTTATCATATTTTTCGTTTTTCGTGTAGTGCATCTCCTGTATTTAGTGAAGTTTCACGCGTAAAAAAAGCAAATGCAGATTGCATTTGCTTTTTTGGTATTTATCTTTTTTCTAATAAAGCAGTCGGTTCATTTCTTCCTTTTGCATAAGAGAAAAATCCCACCTTTGTAGGACCATATCTAATCGCAAACGTCTTAAATACTTTTTGTAAAATTTCCGGTTCGTTTAGATCGTTGTCGTTTTCTAAATAGAACGTAAACGTTTCTGTTTCAAAATCTAACTCCAAATCATAAACTGTGAAATCTTCTGCTACAATTTGTTTAATACATGTTTCTACTTTTGAGGGACTATTACTTAAATACTTTAAATTGCTTGCTTTCGCACCAACTAATTTTATTTTTTCAGATTTCATTGTCGGTTGGTGAGTTAGAATACCAAATAAATTAGGTATATGCAGCTGTATTCTTTCTATTTTCTACACGTCCTTTTTATCAATTTAACCCCATTTCCCTCCTAATTATAGTAACATAATATTTCCTAAATAATACGAAAATTAGGTTAATTATTGTAAATTTTCATCATTTAGTAGATAATGATATCTTGTTCCTTTTCAAGAAGAAGACTATTACCACTGACTTCATTAAAGGAATAGTAAAAAACGTAAAAACCACCTTCCAAATAAACGTACAATTCATTTTAGCTTTTCTCTATTAAATAATAGGTGCGGCTTTTATTCTCGTTCGATTATACGTATAATGGAAGGAAAGCCTTTTTTCTTAGGAGAGATTCCCTTGAACCTTACTTCTTACCAAAAACTTGCCGCGCATTATAAAAAATATATTTACCAATCAATGGACATGATTGAAAAGAAGCTACATCCTGCTATTTTAGAGGACGAAGAGCTTGTTCGACGTGCCACTTTTTTTGTGCGCAATGGGGCAGTTTCTATTTCTAATTATTATCCGCAGGAACACAAAATTGATTTCACGGTTCGAGACGTTAGTAATATTGACGTATCTTATGACCTATTACAAAATCGTTTTAACTGTCCTTGCCCAATGCAGAAGCCTTGTCGGCATATTGTGGCAGCTGTTTTTTATTTGTATCAACAAAATGATTCGTTGTCGACATGGATTTCGGAGTGGCGTGCCAATGATGATATGACCCAGCTAACTTTGTTAAAAGATGAACGTAGTCCCCGAAGTTGGGAGCTAATCGTCGAAAACTTCTTCCGGAAGTTCATTTCTCAATATCCTCCTACTAGTTTTTACTTATTAGAATTCGCCGTACATGATTTGAAAGCGCAAATTAAAAAATCTCGCCCTTTCGAAAGAGAATGGCAGCCGATTTATGATGTGTATGTAAATCTTTCGATCCTTGTTAAAATTTGGCCTTATTTAGAGCCGTTTGCCGATTCAAATATGCGCAATCGTGTTTTTCATTTTTTACATGAGTATGTAGATGAACTGGATGACTCTTTAGCCCAGCTAGCTTCCAAGCCGAGAATGTTCGCAGCAGATCCTTTTTACGACGACATGATGAAACGTGTTCGTTCTTTTTATTTTGAAACGGAGTCCCTTTTTCGTTTTCGAAAGCATGTATATTTAGCATTTTGGGACGCCCTTGTAACGGATAAAAAGACTCGTCTAGAAGAAGTAAAATTTTTAGAACAACTGGATAAAACAGATGAGGATATTCCTTTGAATATCGTGTTACCATACTTCTATCTTACGTTATCGATGACTAATGAGTTGCTTGCAGCGGCTGAGAAGATGGAAACGGAGCAACTATTAGAATGGTTGGAAGTGTGCGAAAAAGCGCTCCACACGACCAATAAAGATATGGTAAATAATCTTGCACGGAAAATATTGCCGCATGTTTCCCGATATCTAAATGAAGTGGTTACCAATCCAACACGCGTTATGCTCATTCGCCGGTTAGAGTTGTTGTTTGCATCAATCCAACTGGAATCAGAAGAACTTGAAAAGCTATATCAATCATTTGGGCTGTATGGGATACAGTCTTATTCGACTTTGTTGTTAAAAGATAAACGTTACCGCGATTGGATGGCGCTACATCAGTCAGCAAATTCATCGCTCGAATATGCGGAGGCTTGTGGCTTGCCTGTTGTTAAGGAAGAAGCTCCAGAAGTATTGCTCCCGCTTTATCATCATTATGCGATGCGTTTTATCCAAGAAAAAAATCGATATAGCTACAAACAGGCAGTCCGTATTTGGAAGAAGATGAAACAAGTAGCCAAGAAATCAAATGACACCGATTATTGGAATGCATATGTTGAAAACGTACGTGAAAAATACAAACGACTTCGTGCATTACAACAAGAAATAGAGAAAGGAAACTTGCCATTATGACCCAGCCTTTATCTATTACAAAAGATTTTTCACTCCATATTCATGCCACTGAGAATGGGAACTTCCATTTAACAACGGCAATCAGCCCGGCAGAACAATGGGTTCCCTATTTATATATAGACCACCGGGAAAGTTATTTCGGACTTAATGCACAAGTGGAAGACAACGCTCTTATTGCTTCACCAGTTGAATTAGTTGAACTTTTTTCCGGAAAAAACACCCTTTTATCACTTTTTCCGGTGTAAACGAGGATTCTAACAATTGGTTACAAACATTTAAAGAAGCAGCAAACATTTGGGCGAGTCCAAACTTATGGGACCAGCTCCAACTTAAAGACAATCGATTTGAAGTGAAAGCGCCGATTGATGAAAAAGCGAAGGTCCTTGTTTCGAATGCTGTGACACAAAAGCTTTATCAAGCCGGTCTTGCGATGGAAGATATACCTGCACTTATCCCGTTTTTTGAACAAGGCGGATGGCCGATCAAATCGCAAACAAAGCATCCAAATATACTCGTTGCATTACGATTATCCGAACCAGAAGCACTTGATGACACATGGTTACTCGAAACTGTCGTTCGTGGAAAGAAAAGCAGTGTATACTGGACACCGGCTTATCGTAAAAAAGCATTACCTATTAAAGAGGCTTTACCTGATAAATGGAGCGAATTTAGCAGTTTTATAGAAGAAATACAGTCGAAAATGTTTTCTCTAATTTCTTCGATTGATAGCTTGAATCCGGACATATTCTTCTCCTCCACTTTATCGGATGAAGAAGTTCGCATATTTTTGCGAGATGACTTAGTTAAACTACAAGCGCTGGGATTTGAAATTGTACTTCCTGCATGGTTAAAAGCAGTAAAAGATACGAAAATGCGCGTCAAAACAATTGCCAAAACAGCGAATACGTATAAAACTACTGCTGGGCTCAATGAAATCTTGCAATTTAACTGGAGTTTCTCTTTAAACGGCCAAGAAATTTCAGCGGAGGATTTTCAGCGTCTTGTAAGTGAAAACCGATCTTATATTCAAGCTGGCAATGAATGGTTCCGCATAGATGCTGCATGGATGCATGAAATACGCGAGCTAATGAAAAAATCAGAGGACGAAAATTGGACAGTGAAAGAGTTATTATTCCGAGAGATACCGGAAGAAATGGCACTGATGCTAGATGATGACGAAGAGTCTGAAGAGGATCCATTATTCCAATTCGAAATGCAAAAATCACTTCAAACACTCATGGAACAACTTTCAGAGAAAAAAGGATTTCCTGCAGTCGCCGTTTCTCCTAATTTACTGACTACGCTGCGCCCTTATCAACAGCTTGGTCTAGAATGGCTTGTTTTCATGCGTAACGAACAATTCGGGGCTTGTTTAGCGGATGATATGGGGCTTGGAAAAACGGTTCAATTAATATCCTACTTATTGCATGTACATGAAAATGAAAAGCGAGAAACTCCTTCGCTCATCATTTGTCCGACTTCCGTTTTAGGAAACTGGCAAAAAGAGTTGGCAAAATTTGCACCTTCTTTAAAAGTACAAACACATTATGGTTCTGCTCGTACAAAAGAAATAGATTTGACTGCAGATGTTGTCATCACAACATTCGGGACTGCCATGCAAGATGCAGAATCACTTGAAGAAATTGTTTGGTCTAGTATTACACTTGATGAGGCACAAAACATTAAAAACATGCATACAAAGCAGTCTCGTGCAATTCGAAAGCTAAAAGGTGCACATCATATCGCGTTAACCGGTACGCCTGTCGAGAACAGATTATCAGAGCTATGGTCTATTTTTGATTTTATCCATAAAGGTTATTTAGGATCGTTCGGTAAGTTCCAGGAAAACTATATCGTGCCGATTGAACGGGATAATTCAAATGCGACTAAACATAAGCTACGGGTAAAAATTCAGCCTTTTTTATTAAGAAGAACGAAACAAGATCCAGAGCTTTTGCTCAACTTACCGGAAAAACTAGAACAACGTGAATATTGTGCATTGACTACCGAGCAGGCTGCCTTATATGAATCGCTTATTCAAGAAACAGTGAGTAAACTAGATACACTTTCTGGTTTTGAGAAAAAAGGACTCATTTTAAAAATGCTTAGTAAATTAAAACAGCTATGTAATCATCCCGCTCTTTATTTGAAAGAGCCGTTCGATGATGCGGAAGATATGCTTGAACGCTCTGAAAAACTTGCGCAAATCGTGACGCTGGCAGGTGAAATTGCAGCTCGAGGTGAGCAATGTCTGATTTTCACGCAATATATTGGAATGGGGCATTTACTGCAGCATTGCTTGACCGAACTATATGAAGTCGATGCACCATTTTTAACTGGAAGCATGCCGAAAAACCAACGTGATCACTTAGTAGCAGCTTTCCAGGCGAAGGAATTTCCTGTATTCCTTTTATCATTGAAAGCTGGTGGAACTGGTTTAAATTTAACTGCTGCAAGCCATGTTTTGCATGCGGACCGTTGGTGGAATCCAGCTGTCGAAAATCAGGCAACCGACCGAGCATATCGGATTGGTCAAACAAACTTTGTGCATGTGCATAAATTTATAACGATTGGTACTATTGAAGAAAAAATCGATAAGCTACTAGAGGAAAAACAAGCATTATCCGAAGAATTGATTCATTCAAGTCAGTGGATCACGGAAATGTCCGATGCGGATATAAAAGATTTATTAACATTGTCGATTTGATTTTATTTAAAACCTGACCGAGCTTCACCGGTCAGGTTTTCCTCTTTTGTAACAGCAAAGTTTTGCGGTCTTCGCTTTCTATACTGGAAGTTGATTGGATTGTGTTGCTGGAAACTCGAAATCGGTTTCTTCATTCTTGGAGTGTTCATGTGTAGCAATCGATTGCATATCATTTTGTTCTTCTTCTCGTTTTTTAGTCACTAGAAATCGGATGTCCTCCACAACTACCTCTGTCACAAATACTCTTGTTCCATCGCCTTTGTCATATGATCTCGTATTTAGCCTACCTGATATCCCAACAAGTGAGCCTTTCCCACAATACTTGACCGTTGTTTCTGCGAGCTTCCCCCAAATCGTGCATAGCACAAAGTCCGCATCATCATTTTTATATCCTTTATTTACGGCAAGGACAAAGCTTGTTTGTAACCTTCCTTCCGATAAATACTTGAGCTGTGGAGCTTTTGTCATTCGTCCGATTATCGAAACCGTGTTCACTTTTGTCACCTCCTTTTGTCTCAATGGCAACATCATAACTTCTCTTTAAAATTGTTAGCAAAAGCCAACAATTTCATTTACCAGGGCTTTCCCTTGTGGAAATGGTATTTTGTATTTCCTTATTAACCTCAGGTACTAATAGACTCCATAAAAGGAAAATCCAAAATACAATTTTGGCATTTCCGTAAGTTTTTTTATGGGAGACAACTGCTATGCTATAATGGGTATTAATAAACCCTGTAAAGGTGGATGGACTGTCTATGAAAACATTCAAAATGATTTCCGTTGATATTATTCTTGAAAGTAAAGAAACGCAGATTGCACTGGAAGATGGAATTGTCATCAACCAGGAGAATACAAGTCGGTCATGGATATTAGAATTATTTATCGATCAAAAATATGAGGACTTTTTTAATGAATTGAAAACCTCTGGCGAATTATTTAATGCAAAGGTGGTTATTTCTTATCCAGAAAACGAACCGGCACATTTTGAAGTAGTAACTTATTCAGTGAAACAAATCGGAGATCATTTATCGGTGTTATTGCGTGGTACGTTGAAACGTGCGAGACGAAAATATGCAGAGTCTCTGCTTTCTGATTTAATCGAAGAAGGATTGTCCGGAGAAGAACTTTTAGCTAAATTTGAACATGACATGAAGACGAGACCTACTTTAAAAAGGGATCAATAATAAATCAAAAAAGAGCTGACTCCCAATAAAGGAATCAGCTTTTTTTATTACTTGTTGTCGTCATCTTTTTGAATAACGCCTTCATTTGTATTCATATCTGCATTATTCCCCGTATCCGGTTGTGCAATTGGACCGTCACTTACATTTGGAACGTTCTCATTTTGCATATTCGGCTGCACATCATTCACACCATTGTTTGCTCCGCCGCCAGTATTACCATTGTTATCAATGTTATTGTTGAAATTATCATTTCCATTTTCGTTTGTTGGCGATGGTGTATTTACATTTGGATCTGGAACTATATTGTCCACACCTTCACGAACATCTTCCATCGGCGTTTCGTTATTATTTGGAACGTTATCATCGTTCATATTACAACCAACTAACAAAACAGAACTAAGAGCCACTACCGGCAAAGCTTTTTTTAGCATTAAAAAATTCCTCCTTCCTGGATTTTGTTCATCACATTTTTGTGACTTACGATAGGTTGTCCAGGAAAAGAAGGAACTATGCCATGGCAAACTTGCCTGTTTTTACATGTTTAACTCACTGTATTTTTAAGCGAATAAAGGAATACTATTATTAAGCATTCTCTACTACTGGACCTAATGCAAATAGAATGTCTGCTTCACAAACAAGCTCACCGTCTACTGTTGCAATACCGTGGCCTTTGCCCATTGCTCCGCGTAATCTTGTCAGTTCCACTTCTAATTTTAATTGATCGCCTGGTTTTACTTGTCGTTTGAAACGGCAATTATCAATGCCTGTAAAGAAAGCGAGTCTTCCTTTGTTTTCAGGAATTTGTAAAACAGCTACCGCTCCTACTTGTGCAAGGGCTTCTACGATCAATACACCCGGCATTACTGGGTATCCAGGGAAATGACCGTTAAAAAAATCTTCGTTAATTGTTACATTTTTCAATCCTACTGCACGTTTTCCTTCTTCTAATTCCAAAATACGATCTATCATTAAAAATGGATAACGATGAGGTAAAAGTGCTTGTACTTGCTCGGTTGTTAACATAGAAACGTCCTCCTATTTCCCATCTTTTATATCTAAAATATGTTGGTATGTTTCCCATTTTAGTGCATCTGTTGGCTTGCCGTCACCTAAAAAACCGTATCCTACCATTAATCCAGCAGCGGCTGCTGCTGCAAAAAGCATGATGCATAGTAGTATACGCAGCCAAATAGGAAACATACGAATTTGTACCCAATATGTTTTTTTAGGCTCTGCTGTTTGATCTTGTTCTTTCTCTAATCGTCGCTGTCGTCTGCCAGAGATTTTTACTTCTTCTGTCATAAGTTTAACTCCTTACGGAAATGATTATCTTATTCCATTGATGAGACCCATCATTTGGTCTGCTATTGTAATGGAACGTGCATTGAATTGATACGATCGTTGCGCCGTCATTAAATCGGTCATTTCCTTTGATATATCCACATTTGACATTTCAAGTACTTGGTTTGTTAATGCAATTTCGCTTCGCTCTGCACCTTGGAGATCCGTCATTACGTCCTCTGCATTTACACCGAGTTCATCAAAATTAGTAGGCATCCCAATATAGGTCGAAGAGATTTGTTCCATTAACTGTGGTTTTTGCAATACAGATACGGCTAGTTCACGCTGAACTGTTGTACCATCTGGGTAGGTCGCTTTAAGAATACCTGTTTCATTGACCGAAAAGCTTGAAACGTTTTCTGGAATTGTAATTGCTTGTCCGGCACTATCTGCTACTGGATAGCCATCGCCATTAACGAGCATTAATTGACCATTTTCAAGTGGTGATACATAAAATGCGCCTTGGCGTGTGTATGCCGTTTGTTGTCCATTTTCGCCTTCTGGCATTAGCACATTAAAATATTGTTTCGGTTCTTGAAAAGCAAAATCTAGATCTCTACCAGTAGATTGCAAGCTTCCTTGTTTCCAATTCATCTGTGCTTGGGCAAGTGAAGCTCCTACTCCATAACGAATTCCTACAGGCGATTGCCTTTCAGCTGTATCTAACTTGTCGTTATTGTATTGCTGGTAAAGAAGCTCTTGAAACTTTACATCTTTTGTTTTATAGCCATGGGTGCCTGAGTTGGAAAGGTTATTTCCGATAATATCTAGTTGGCTTTGTAGCTGAGACATCGTGTTAGTTGCAGTGATCATTGTACGTAACATGTAAGTGGACCTCCTTTCTTCATTAGTTTACTCTTCCAACTTCGTTCACTGCTTTTTGCATGCTTTGGTCGTATGCTTGCAGTACTTTTTGATTTGCTTCAAATGCTCGGTATGCGGTTAATAGTTCTGTCATCGTTTTTTGTGCATCGACGTTTGAACGTTCAATATACCCTTGCTGCATAGAGAAGCTCACGTTTGCTGTATCGTAAGCAGATGGTAGGTTTGTGCCGTCTGCCGTTTGGAATAGACCATTATCTTGTTTTATTAACGTATCTGGCTGCGTTGCAAATGATACACCTATTTGTCCAACGGAAGCATCATTTACAAAAATCTGCCCATCCTCGGCTAATCGAAAATCATCATTTTGCAGTTGAATCCGCTCCCCGTTATTATCCAGCACATATAGTCCTTGTGCATTCGTTAAAAAGCCTGCCGCATCTAACGTGAAATTACCATTTCGAGTGTAGGCTTCTCCTTCTTCTGGATGCTGCAAACGATAAAATACTGCGCCAGTTTGACCAGTTTCCTCGTCTACAGGAAGTGCTCCATCGATCAAGGCAATATCCGTATTTAACTCGGTTTGTTGCAATTGACCTTGTGTTAATAATGCAATTGTCTCTTGCATATATACACCTGTTCCTAGTCCACCAATTTCTGCTGCATACTTTCCATGTATAGCATTTTCCGTTGGTATTTTAGTAGGCCCAAGTCTAGACATCAGCATTTCCGGAAAAGAACGAATCGTCGTTTGATCTGCTTTATATCCTGGTGTATTTGTATTTGCCATATTATTAGTCAGCAACTCTGTTCTACGTTGTTGCGCAATCATTCCCGATGCAACTGTATGAAATCCACGAAACATGAGAAAGCCTCCACTCTAATTTGTTTAATTCTTATGTCTAGTTGCAGCGCCTTGCTCCTGCGCACAGCTCGTCTCAGAAGAACGTTGCCCGTTGTGGCAGAGATAGGCGCTACCACTTTTCTAACTAGCGTCTACTTATTTTATCAATATTATCTAACATAATTCCGGTTCCAATTGCGACACAATCCATTGGTGCTTCTGCAATAAATACTGGTACTTTCAATTCTTCCATGAGTAAATGGTCCATACCATGAAGCAAAGCTCCCCCGCCAGTTATAATGACACCACGATCAATAATATCAGCGGATAATTCAGGTGGCGTTTTTTCAAGCACATTTTTGGCAGCTTGTACAATAACAGAAACTGATTCTCGTAATGCTTTTTCTATTTCTTCTGAATGGATCGTTATCGTTCGTGGAAGTCCTGTTACCATATCGCGCCCGCGAATATCCATTTCTTCCTTACGGCTATCTGGGAAAACTGTACCAATCGTCATTTTAATATCTTCTGCTGTACGTTCCCCGATTAAAAGTTTATATTCTTTTTTAATATATTGAAGAATATCGTTATCAAAAACGTCCCCAGCAATTTTAATGGATTCGGAAGTTACAATATCGCCCATTGATAGCACTGCAACGTCAGTTGTACCGCCTCCTATATCCACAACCATATTTCCGCTCGGTTGGAATATATCCATGCCGGCACCGATCGCCGCCACTTTTGGTTCTTCTTCTAAGTATATCTTTTTACCGCCAGATTTCTCTGCAGCTTCACGGATTGCTTTTTGTTCGACACTTGTAATGTTTGTTGGACAACAAATTAAAATGCGTGGTTTGGACAAAAATCCTTTTACATTCAAACTATTGATGAAATACTTGAGCATGGCTTCGGTTATATCAAAATCGGCAATTACACCGTCTTTAAGGGGTCTAATCGCTACGATGTTACCTGGAGTTCTCCCAACCATTTGACGAGCTTCTTCGCCTACTGCAAGCACTTTTTTGGTATTTCTATCTATGGCTACAACGGAAGGTTCGTTTAATACAATCCCTTTTCCTTTTACATGAATTAGTACGTTCGCAGTACCTAAATCTATTCCAATATCCTTCGCAAACATTAACAGTGTTTCTCCTTCCCTGTCAGAACCTTTTATATGTATATTTCCATACGTCTCTAACTTATTATTTTATCATAGTTTTGTCAGAATTACACTTTTTTTAGTAACGTATTAGGTAGAATTTGTGGGGAATGACTGGGGGAAATAAATTTATGGAGGAGGGTAATTAATTGAGGAGTGGTAGTTGTGTGAAACAGTTTTACGCTAAAGCTAAAAAAGAGATATAACTGGGAAGAACGTCGGTGCATGATTGGAAATGAATGGATAAGGGCAACCAAATCGAGCGGAGAGCAACCAATTGGATCCTGAAAGCAACTAGATCTCTGTGAAAGCAACCAAATCCTATGGTAGAGCAACTAGTTTGTGAGGGAGAGCAACCAATCTAGGTTTTCTCTCTGTTCGATCCATAAGAAAAAGCCGTGATTTTACAAATCACGACCTTTTCTATCTTCCTTTTTTGACTTCCATTTTCTTTTCGTAGCTTCTCCACCTCGCAAATGCCTGACCGATTTATGATACGCAAGAATTTCTTTCACTTCTTTTGCTAGCTGCGGATCTACTAAATGAAGTCTTTCCGTTAAGTCCTTATGAACAGTACTTTTGGAATGACCGGTTGTGCTCGCGATGGCACGGACAGTTTTTTTCGTTTCAATGACCATTTCACCTAAACGTATACATCTATGACGAATCGTTTCGTGCACCAACTCTTCCTTTCGTTAGTAAAGGAACACTTTTCATCACTTTATGCATACGTATAAGGTATTATGAATTAAAAAGCTAGTAATGATTCCGGATTAACAAGTACGCCGTTTTCAAGTACTTCAAATTGCAAGTGGTTACCTGCTGTTGGATTCCATTCATTCTCTGATGTAGATGCAAGAGGCTGCCCTTGTTCTACTTCGTCTCCAACTTTTACTAGAATGCCAGTGACTGAGCGATATTTTGTTTGCATACCATTTGCATGTGATAAGACAATTTCATCTCCTACAAATGGATCTAAATTTACTTCTTCTACTTTTCCACTCATAGCAGCTACTACTTCGAAAGGTTCGCTATTCATAGATAGGGAGACTCCTGTGCTTGTTCTGTAAGTTTGATTGAATACGAGTAGTGATTTTTCACGAGTCGTTTCATCAGCTTCCATGTCGTAATAATGTTGTACAACTTCCACTTTGTCAAACAGTGCTTCTTCAAATGGATATTTCAGCGTTTCTGTTTGAGCATTTGTTTCAATTGCTACTTTATCAGGTTCTTCACCAGTTTTGCTCCATTCAGCATCCTCTGCTGAATCATTGCTCACATAGACATTGTACCCCCAAATCATTCCTACGAATACTACCGAAAAACCAGTATACACTAGTGGCCAAAACCATGGCTTTTTCGGATTGTTTTTCTTCTTCTGAGAAGTCTTGTTTGATTGTTCTTCTCTCATTTTCATCACCTCAATTGCATTGTTGGCAAATCAAGGAGATTTTAAACATGCTGAAAAACTTTTTATTTCTGTTCCTTTATAATAGTGCAATAAAATATCGTGAGCGCTTACTTTATTGTTGGCAAGGACCTCAGCCCCGTACTGGCTCATACCTACCCCATGCCCATATCCCACAGTGTTTACTACCACTTTATCATTCTGAAAAGTTACTGTGAAATCAGTGGAAGGTAATCCAAGTAGAGCTCTAACTTCTCTACCTGTCCATGTTTTGCCGTTCATTTGAATCGACTCCACACGATTTGTATCTGTCTTTGTAACTTGAAAACTAGTTGCTATGTTAGAAGACCACTTTATACCAAAAGCCTTTGCCCACTCTCTCTGGGTGAACTCAAATTGCTTCTTTACATTCGGAGCATATTGTTCTTCCGCCTCGCTTTGTACGGAGACCAAATAAGGAATTGCATATCCACTGTAATTTTCCGCGCTTTCTGTTTGGCCGTTACTAGAAGAAAAGAACATAGCAGTGATCAGTTGATCTTGGTAAACAATAATTTCTCCTTCTGTTGCTGCGATAACCTGTTGAAGCTTGTCCTCATATGCTTCGAAGGAGGCCCCCCATTTCTTCTTGCGGTCTTCGGTTGTTGCGTATACTTGTTTTTGCACTGTTTTGTCGATCGACTTTTCCCCATAGTTTGTTTCTCTTAGCACATACGTCCTTGCAGCGATAGATTGGGCCTTTAATGCTTCTTCATGGAAGGAAACAGGCATTTCTGCAGCCACGACACCTAGTACGTATGTTTCAAGAGGGATTTTCTCCTTGACCCCTTCCACTTCTATTAGTATTGGGCAGTCTACTTCTAATACTTTATCGACTACTGGTGCAGGTTTAGCGTCATGCTTTTCTTTGATCAATAAAAAGGGTAATAACAAGAGACCGATGCATAGGATTAGTAGTAGGATATTTTGTTTCATGGGACAACTATATGCTAAGAAGGAAGTTCTCATGAGTGGATTTTTTTGCGCACAGTGAAGGTTGAACGGAATTAGTAACCAATAACGGCGAAGGGCGACTATTTAAATGACGAAAGCAACCAATATAAAAAAATTTATGGCAAAATTGATTTTTTGATGCTAGTTTCCATTCGGAATGCAAATTCTACTTCATTCCCTTGTAAAAAAACAATGCCAAAACGCTATTTCTGCCGTTTCTAATATCTCCATAGATTATGCTAAGCTATTTGCGAGGTGATATGATGATAGTCAAAAACTATTCGGCTTCGCTATATGCAGAAGCTTTGCAGGCTCTATATTAAAGAACTCCTAAAAACCATTTAAAATTTTCTAAGATTCAGGAGGAATACTATCAAATAGCTGCTGGTAATATTGGAGAGGAAGCTGTGATGAAAATGATTGAGCAGCTAGATTTACCGTATAAATTCTACGTTTTCCATGATGTATTGTTGGATTCCGAAACTCTTTTTCAAATGGATATACTAATTATTACCCAGTACTATGCGTTAATTTTAGAAGTAAAAAATATAAAAGGAGAAATTACCTTTACAGACCAACAAATGATTAGATCACTTGCAACAAAGGAAACACTTGCTTTTGACAATCCATTTCTTCAATTAGAAGAATACGAAATCCAATTGAAACGACTGTTTCAAGCAAATCACATTTCATTACTTGTCTTTAGCGCCGTCGCTTTCCCCTTTTCTTCTAGCATTATTAAAGACCCTCCAAGAAATAAAACGATATTATTCCGAAGAGGAATCAAACCGCATATACGGAAACTCCAAGCTAGTCCTTGCATCCTATCTCCCGCACAGCTAGAAAACTTAAAGTATTTACTTCTAAAAGAAAATATCGATTTTCAGCCATTTCCCTTAACCAATCATTTTGATATAAATCCCAGCTCACTTCGAAAAGGAGTGGAATGTTTGCACTGTGGATTGATTGGAATGAAAAAAGTAATTAGAAATTCGTATTGCCCAAAATGCAAATCCTCTCATCGTTATGCACACGAATCTGCACTAAAAGATTATTTTCTCATCTATAAAAGCACAATATCTAATCAGGAATGCCAACAATATTTACAGCTGAACAATAAGTATGAGGCAACAAAAATTTTAAACAATCCCATGCTAATCAAAACAGGACAGTCCCGAAGCAGAAAATATACGATGAATTTTAATAAATAATGTGGCCAAGCAGGAAAATCAAGTAGCTTCTCTACTAATAAGTGGCAAATGGCAACCAATTCTTCGATCAGAGCAACCAACTAAAGGTAACAACTACACTAGTAGCTAGGCGTTCGGAAAAAGAGGCTCGTCTTCAAATAAGTCGCAAAGGGCAACCAAACTTACTTTGACAGATACCAGTTTATTGTCGAGAGCAACCAATCCCCTAGCGAAGGCAACCAGCTCCCAAACAAAAGCAACCAAACACAAAAAAAGCACCATCCACGAATACATGGATAATGCTTCACATATAATATTACACAAATTGTATTGCTTTTTCAGGGTTCTCTGTTCCAATACGTTCGATGTCTGCACCAAGTGCTGCAAGCTTCTTGTCGAAGTCCACGTAACCACGATCTAAATGATATAGCTCTGTTACACGTGTGATACCATTAGCAACTAAGCCTGCGATGATTAATGCTGCTGCTGCACGTAAGTCTGTTGCACCGACTTCTGCACCTTGAAGATTAGATGGAGACTCCATAATAACGGAGCGACCTTCAATTTTCATGTTGCCATTCATACGGCGAAATTCTTCTACGTGCATAAAACGATTTTCAAAAACTGTTTCTGTAATAATGCCAGTTCCGTGTGCAGTCATCATTAATGCCATCATTTGTGATTGCATATCAGTTGGGAAACCAGGATGCGGCATTGTTTTAATATCAACAGATTTTAAATCTCCACTAGCTTTCACACGAAGGCCCTGTTCCTCTTCAGTGATTTCTACGCCCATTTCTTGCATTTTCGAAATTAGAGCAGTCATATGCTCAGGTACGGCATTTTCGATAATTACATCACCTTTTGTAATAGCTGCTGCTACCATAAAAGTACCTGCTTCTATACGATCTGGGATGATATGGTGTTCTGTGCCGTGAAGTTCATTTACTCCTTCGATACGGATTGTATCTGTACCAGCACCTTTGACTTTACCGCCCATTTCATTGATGAAGTTAGCTAAATCGACAATTTCCGGTTCTTTTGCAGCATTTTCGATAACAGTAGTGCCTTTTGCAAGAGCTGCTGCTGTCATAATGTTTTCTGTTGCACCGACGCTTGGTACATCTAGATAAATTTTGGCACCTTGTAAACGACCATTTGTTTTTGCCTCGACAAAGCCATTACCAAAAGAAATTTCAGCACCCATTGCTTCAAATCCTTTTAAATGCTGATCAATCGGACGTGATCCAATCGCACAGCCTCCAGGTAGCGCAACACGAGCAAAACCATTGCGCGCCAAAATAGGACCCATTACAAGGATAGATGCACGCATTTTGCGCACATACTCAAATTGAGCTTCGCTTGAAAGTCTATTTTGTGAATCAATAATCACTTCATTCTTTTCAGGATTATATACTACTTCTGTATTTAAACTTTTTAAAACCTCGTTTATTGTCAAAACATCTGCAAGTGTAGGCACATCTTTAATAACGTTTTTTCCGTTTGTAGCGAGCAAAGCCGCAGCAAGTACTGGTAGAACTGCGTTTTTTGCACCTTCTACTCTAACTTTCCCGTTTAACGTTTGGCCACCTTTAACAATGATTTTATCCACTTCGTTCCCTCCGCGTTCTTATCCTCATTTGCTTTATATAAAAGAAATATGTATGATGTCATATTTAGGTATTCAAAACAATATTCATCATACAACGTAATTCGACTATATACAAGCATCAAAAACACTATTTTCAATGTCTAATTCAGTATATTTTCTTGTTCTATTATACGTAATACCCAGGCTTTTCGTGTAGATAATTTTCAGTACCCGTTCAAGCGTTGAACAAAACCTATTCGACAAACTATTTCCCAGGAAATACGAGCAGATTCTACATGCTCATACAAACTTGTCCAATATTTGCATGAGCATATAGGATCGGTTTTTTAATTAAATAAAAATTGTAATTGATCTGACCATGCAGTAAGGTTTAAGAAAAAATTTGCGACAGTTGAGCCTATTGTAATGCTAGCCAAAATGAATAAAAGCTGTGCTTGAAACACATGATTCTTTTTAATTATTCTGTCCAGCATAAGTGCCTGTAATGCATAAAAAGAAATTCCGATAAAAAAAATATTTGCTAAAATCGCAAGTACTGCTTGTTCGCTATTTAATAAACTCATTTTTCATCGTCCTCCGTTTTATATTCCTTCGCTTACTAGTTAACTACAAAAAAATCACTAGATTAGTATTATAACATTGCAAACTATGTATTCAAGAAAAAACGGGCAGAACTTTATCTGCCCGTTCCATAATGCAAAATATAGTTAAATGTTACCCTCATAAACGTTGATACGATTCATCGCACGTTTCAAGGAAAGCTCTGCACGATTAAAATCTGTTGCATCTGCTTTTCCTTGAAGACGTTGTTCTGCACGTTTCATCGATTCTTTAGCACGAGCTACATCGATATTGGAAGCAACTTCAGCTGATTGTGTTAGAATCGAAACCTTTTCAGGACGAACTTCAACAAATCCGCCGTTTACTGCTACGTACTCGGATTTCCCATCTTTTTTCAGTTTAACGGCACCTATAACAAGTGGCGCAACTGTTGGAATATGTCCAGGTAAAATACCGATTTCACCGGATGCTGTTTTAGCGATGATCATGTCGACTTGAGAATCGTATACCGGGCCGTCGGGAGTGACAATATTGACTGTAAGTGTCTTCATATTTTTACCTCCTGGTCCGATTTATTATACTTCTACGCCCATGCTTTTCGCTTTTTCAACTACTTCTTCAATACGTCCAACTAGACGGAAAGCATCTTCTGGAAGGTGATCATATTGTCCTTCAAGAATTTGTTTAAATCCTTGAACTGTTTCTTTAACTGGAACGTATGAACCTTTTTGACCAGTAAATTGTTCCGCAACGTGGAAGTTTTGAGATAGGTAGAACTGAATACGACGCGCACGGTTAACCGTTAATTTGTCATCGTCCCCTAATTCATCCATACCTAAGATTGCAATGATATCTTGTAGCTCTCTGTAGCGTTGTAAAGTATATTGCACTTGGCGTGCTACTTCATAATGCTCTTGTCCTACGATTTCTGGTGAAAGCGCACGAGAAGAAGAAGCTAGAGGATCCACCGCTGGGTAGATACCCATCTCAGATAATTTACGCTCTAGGTTTGTTGTTGCGTCTAAGTGAGCAAATGTTGTTGCTGGAGCTGGATCCGTATAGTCATCGGCTGGTACATAGATCGCTTGGATAGATGTAACCGAACCAGTATTAGTAGACGTGATACGCTCTTGTAATTGACCCATTTCCGTTGCAAGTGTTGGTTGGTAACCAGCAGCAGAAGGCATACGACCTAATAGTGCGGATACTTCCGAACCAGCTTGTGTAAAACGGAAAATGTTGTCGATGAATAATAGTACGTCTGCACCTTGTTCATCACGGAAATATTCAGCCATTGTAAGACCAGTTAAGGCAACACGCATACGTGCACCAGGTGGCTCGTTCATTTGACCGAATACCATTGCTGTTTTCTTAATAACGCCAGAATCGCTCATCTCATGGAATAAGTCGTTTCCTTCACGTGTACGCTCACCAACACCAGCGAATACCGAAATACCACCGTGTTCTTGTGCGATATTGTTAATCAGTTCTTGGATAAGAACTGTTTTCCCTACTCCGGCACCACCGAATAGACCGATTTTACCACCTTTAATATATGGAGCAAGTAGGTCTACTACTTTAATACCTGTTTCAAGAATTTCAACTTCTGTTGAAAGATTTTCAAATGTTGGAGCTGAACGGTGAATTGGATCACGACGATCATTCACTGAAATTTCTTCTCCTAAGTCGATAACTTCACCTAATACGTTGAATACACGTCCTAGTGTTACGTCACCAACAGGAACAGAAATCGCTGCACCAGCATCAATTACTTCCGTACCGCGCTTAAGACCATCAGTTGATGCCATTGCAATAGTACGAACAGCGTCATCTCCTAAGTGTAAAGCTACTTCTAGCGTTAACGTAGTAGGCGCTTCGTTTGGACGTTCAATCGCTACAGTTAAAGCGTTATAAATAGCTGGTAATTGTCCGTTGTCAAACTTAACGTCAACAACTGGACCCATTACTTGTAGTACTTGTCCTTTGTTCACTACTGTTCCCTCCTGTCTTACTTTTCTTTCATAGACTATTCAAGAGCCGCTGCACCGCCGACAATTTCCGTAATTTCTTGCGTAATTGCTGCTTGTCGTGCTCGGTTATAAACTAATGTTAAGTTACCAATTAAGTCAGTTGCGTTGTCTGTTGCAGACTTCATCGCGGACATACGCATAGCATGTTCACTTGCTTTACCATCGAGTAATGCACCAAAAATTAGGCTTTCCGCATATTGTGGAAGTAACACTTCTAGAATCGCTTCAGCTGAAGGATCGAATTCATAAGAAGCAGTTGTGCCTGTTTCTACTGCAAGATCCGTAAGTGGCAGTACCTTTTTCTCTGTAACTTCACTAGAGATGGCACTGACAAAGTGGTTATAGTACATATAAAGTTCATCATATGTACCATCCGTGAACATACCAACAGCTCTGCGCGCTATTTCTTTAATATCAGAAAAAGCAGGTTGGTCTGGTAAACCTATTACATCTCCGATTACATTCGAACCACGTTTCACGAAGAAGTCACGTCCCATACGACCAATTGCAAAGATAACATACTCATCCTTCGAAGAATGTCGCTCCGCTATTGCATTAGATGCTGCACGAATAATATTACTATTATACGCACCAGCTAAGCCACGATCCGCCGTTATAACAAGATATGCAGTCTTTTTCACAGGACGAGAAGTTAGCATTGGATGTGCTCCGTCGCTTGTTCCTGTTGCAATTGCACCTACTACTTCTTGAATTTTCGTCATGTAAGGAACGTATGCTTTCGCATTTTCCTCCGCACGATTCAATTTAGAAGCTGAAACCATTTGCATAGCTTTCGTAATCTGACTTGTTTTCTTTGTTGACGTAATTTTACCTTTAATATCGCGTAATGATGCCACTGGTATTTCACCACCTTATCGTTTTTTTTCACTTAGACTTTAGAATTACTCAGATTTAGCGAAAGTCTTTTTAAATGCATTGATTGCATTTGACATATCTTCATCTGAAGGAAGGTCTTTAGTCGTACGAATATGATCTAAAACGTTTGTGTGGTTTGAATCTAACCAGCTATTAAGTTCTGTTTCGAAACGAGTAACATCTTTTACTGGAATATCATCTAAATGGCCACGAGTTAGAGCGTATAAAATCATAACTTGTTTTTCCACTTTGATCGGGTTATTCAAGTCTTGTTTCAATACTTCTACTGTACGCATACCACGGTTAAGTTTTGCTTGAGTTGCAGCGTCAAGATCTGATCCAAATTGAGAGAATGCTTCTAGTTCACGGTATGCTGCTAAGTCTAGACGTAGTGTACCCGCAACTTTTTTCATTGCCTTAATTTGAGCTGAACCACCTACACGAGATACAGATAAACCAGCATTGATCGCTGGACGTACGCCCGAGAAGAATAGGTCAGATTGTAAGAAGATTTGACCATCTGTAATTGAGATAACGTTTGTTGGAATATAAGCAGAGATATCCCCAGCTTGCGTTTCAACGAACGGTAATGCAGTGATTGAACCTGCACCAAGTGTTTCATTTAACTTCGCAGCGCGCTCTAGTAAACGGCTGTGTAAGTAGAATACATCCCCTGGATATGCTTCACGACCTGGAGGACGACGAAGAAGTAATGAAAGTTCACGGTAAGCAGCAGCTTGTTTAGATAAATCATCATAAACGATTAACACGTGCTTGCCTTCGAACATAAATTCTTCTGCCATAGTTACACCAGCATAAGGAGCTAAGTATAATAATGGTGCTGGTTGTGATGCTGATGCAGTAACAACGATTGTATAGTCTAAAGCACCTTTTTTACGAAGTGTTTCAACTACATTACGTACAGTCGATTCTTTTTGACCGATTGCAACGTAAACACAGATCATGTTTTGGTCTGCTTGGTTAAGGATTGTATCGATTGCTACAGTTGTTTTACCTGTTTGACGGTCACCGATGATTAACTCACGTTGACCACGACCGATAGGAACAAGTGCGTCAATCGCTTTAATACCTGTTTGAAGTGGTTCATGAACAGATTTACGTGCCATAACCCCTTGTGCAGGACTTTCGATTGGACGAGTTTTTGTAGTTGCGATTGGACCTAGTCCATCAACTGGTTGGCCAAGTGGGTTTACAACGCGACCAATCAATTCTTTCCCTACAGGAACTTCCATAATACGGCCAGTTCGACGTACTTCATCGCCTTCTTTGATGTCAGTGTATGGTCCAAGGATAACGATACCAACGTTGTTCGCTTCCAAGTTTTGTGCCATACCTAATACACCAGTTGAGAATTCTAAAAGTTCTCCAGCCATGACGTTGTCAAGGCCATGAGCAAGGGCAATACCGTCACCAATTTTGATAACTGTACCAACATCGCTAACTTTCATCTCAGATTCATAATTCTCAATCTGCTGTTTAATCAAGACACTGATTTCTTCAGCTTTGATGCTCATGTATGTCACCTCTCAAAATTCATAATATTAACCGATCAAATTACGTTTTAAACGATCTAGCTTCGTGCTTAGACTGCTGTCGTAAATGCGGTTTCCGATTTGAACACGCATTCCACCAATAATGGATGGATCTACAATGTTTTGAATACGTAAAGATTGTTTTCCGACATTTTTCGCAAATACAGCTGAAACGTTTGCACGTTCTTGTTCTGATAACTCGCGAGTCGTATATACTTTCGCGTCTGCAATACCTTGTGCATCGTTCGAAAGTGCCATAAATTCAGTAATGATATCTGATACTTCACCTAATCTTTTCTTATCAATCAATACTAATAGCGTATTAATGACAATCGGATTAGCATCTTTGAAAATCTCACGAATTAACGATTTTTTCTTATCTAGTGATAGCTTCGGTGAAGTGAATAATGTCTTCACTTCTTTGTTGCCATTCCAAACAAGCTTAAGTTCACGTAAATCATTTTCAACAGATGGAATTTCGTTTTTTTGTTGTGCTAGCTCGAATAATGCGATTGCATATCGTTTTGCTGCAGTTGAATTACTCAATTAGCTTCCCCTGCCTTCGCAATCGTTGCCTCGATTAGCGCACGATTATCTTCTTCCGAAACTTCTTTTTCAAGAACCTTCGACGCTGCAAGTACAGAAAGTGAAACTACTTCTTGTCGTACTGCTGCAATCGCTCTTTCTTTTTCTGTCTCGATTTCACGAACAGCTGATTCTTTCAAACGCGCAGCTTCGGTACGAGCAGTCGTGATAATATCTTCACGAGATGCTTCTCCTTGCTTCTTCGCATTTTCAACAATCGCTAATGCTTCTGTACGCGCTTCTTTTAGTAAGTCACGTTGTTCTTCAAGTAAACGCTGTGATTCTTGGCGACTATTTTCAGCTGCTTCGATTTCACTTGCGATTAACTCTTCACGTTGAGTCATAATTCCCATAAGTGGACCCCATGCTACTTTCTTCAAAAGAGCCATTAGTAATAAGAAGAAGAATAGTGTAGCGATGATATCCCAAATGTTTAATCCGTCATGGCCACTAGCACCAAGGACTAGGTAATCAAAAGACACGATTGTTTCACTCCTTTCAAACGCTATTAAGAGATCTTGCTTTTAAAATCTTGCTTTTATCATGTAAATATTTTATTATTGTTTTCTAATTCATAAAGAGAATGGCGGATTAGTTTCCGCCATTATAGACTTGTCTATGTTTATTATTTGTTTAATACGATGAACGCGATAACTGCTGCGATGATTGGAATCGCCTCAACTAATGCTACCCCGATGAACATAACTGTTTGTAGAGCTCCACGAGCTTCTGGTTGACGAGCGATACCTTCTACTGTTTTTGAAACGATTAGACCGTTACCAATACCTGCACCAAGTGCACCTAAACCGATTGCTATAGCTGCTGCTAAAAGACCAACTGAACCTACCATTGTTTAATTTCCTCCTTGGAATGTTGTTTTGTTTTATTTTGCTTAAAAATCAAGCAATTATATTAATGGTCCGCCGACACTTTGTGCGACATATACACCATTGTTAACATAACGAAAATGAACGCTTGGATTCCGCCTATAAATAGAGAGAAACCTTGCCATGCCATTGCTGGAAGAATTGCTCCAACAAAGCCAAAAATACTAGATGTTGCTAAACCTGCAAGTAGTCCTAATAGAACTTCCCCTGCATAGATGTTACCGTAAAGACGAAGACCGAGTGTCAACGTGTTTGCAAATTCTTCAATAATCTTTAAAGGTAATAGGAATGGTAGTGGCTTTAAGAAGTCTTTCCCATATTCCGACAAGCCCTTCATTTTTATACCATAATAGTGCGTTAATAGAAGAATCATTACTGCTAGTGTCATTGTTACTGTTGGATCTGCGGTTGGAGATTTCCACCAAAGTACTCCGTCATATGAGATAGAAAACGGAAGTCCTAGTACGTTCGCTACTGCGATAAACATGATTAATGTAATACCAAGAATATGGAATCGTCCACCTGTTTGCCAATCGAAGTTACTTTTAATGATGCCCTTCACGAAGTCCATAATCCACTCCATGAAGTTTTGCATACCAGTTGGTTTAAGTTTCAAGTTTCTTGTCGCTATGTATGCGATCAAAAATACGATGAGTGTAGTAACAGCAAGCATTAAAATATTGGACCAGTTACCGTACATCCCTAGAAACTTAAATGTGGGATTTGCATGTTCCACGATTTGTTCACCTCTCTTTCACATACTCATTACTGATTTTTTGAATGAAACATAACTCGTTCTACTAAAAGCAGAACATAGGGAATCATTAAACCAATTACCGTGCTAATAAGATGAATGTATTGTGGAAGGGCAAGTGCAATTGCAACAGCTGCAATACCAGATCCAAAGCGGAATACTGTTCCTAAACCTGCTCGTCCTTTTTCACCAGATAACACTCGATCAAATTTCTCCATTCTACGAGTTAGAATCCAGAAATTATACAAACCAAACAACGAACCTAGTGCTAAGCCTGCAAAAATTGTCGAATATGGGGTGAATCCCCAACCTACCGCACATACTGCGAGCAAAAAAAATATGTATTTCTTCTGCTTCGTAAAAATACGTTGCATTTCTAGCATTGTTCATTAGTCTCCTGAATTATATTTTCGAATGGTAGTAATAAGCGCTAACACACCAGACATAAGACCTAGTAGTAAGCAAATTATTAAAAAAATTGGAGTGGTTCCATATGTTTTGTCTATCCACATTCCTGTGAATATTCCTATTAATATAGAACCTACAAGTTGTGAGAGAATCGCTGAATATAATGCTATCCCTTGTAACGGACGTCTTGTGTGACGCATAAATAGAATCCTCATGTTTTCCTGCATTAAGTAAAAACTGTGAATCTAGTAGAAAGTAGATGTGACAAGGTGTTTCGCGCATGAAACCCCTATCATTGATATCCTTTGTAAGCATACAATAGGGGCAATTTGATGTCAATTGGTAAGAGTGAAAAACTTCACAAATACTTCTTATTTGACATCGGTTTGACAAATTTAAAAGAAATGTGGAAACTACTTACTTGTCAGCGGACCATTTTTATGGTCAAGCTACTTTCATTACTAGTTTTTCACTTAAATAGGGTTGAGTTTTTTATTTTGTTCCGAACAGACGGTCTCCAGCATCACCTAAACCTGGTACGATGTAACCATGGTCATTTAATTTTTCATCAAGTGCAGCTATGTAATATCTACATCTGGATGGGCTTTTTGTAATGCTTCTACACCTTCTGGAGCTGCGATTAAACACATAAACTTAATGCTCGTTGCACCACGGGTTTTAAGAGAATTAACTGCCTCAATTGCAGAACCACCTGTTGCAAGCATCGGATCCACTAAAATGAAATCACGTTCTGCCACATCTGCTGGAAGCTTCACATAATATTCCACTGGTTGTAATGTTTCTGGGTCTCTGTAAAGGCCGACATGTCCAACTTTTGCCGCTGGGATTAATTTCAAAATCCCGTCAACCATTCCAATTCCTGCACGTAAAATAGGCACGATTCCTATTTTCTTTCCAGCTAATACTTTTGATTTTGTTGTTTGTACTGGAGTTCTTACTTCTGTTTCCTCTAACGGCAAATCACGTGTGATTTCGAAAGCCATTAGTGTAGCAACTTCATCAACAAGTTCGCGGAATTCTTTCGTTCCCGTTTCGATATTGCGGATATATGTTAGTTTGTGTTGAATAAGGGGGTGATCAAATACAAATACTTTTGGCATATTTTTGTCTCCTTCGCGGTTTTATTTAAAATTCTATTAATTATAACAAAAAACGCAGGGAACATACTACTAATAGCATATCTTAATATTGCGTCTATTCACACTGGCGTCATTAGTTTGTAAAAAAGTATTTCTTGACCGTGGATCCAAAATATAGCTCGATTAAACGCCCTCTATGATTTCTCCTCTAGCGCCGGAAAATTACTGGCTAAATTAGTATCTTTGCCTCTGAAAATCTTACTATTTATGTAGCTTCTCCAAAATGGTCATATTCCATCCAAAATACGGCTAGAGATTTGGAGTTGCAGGATGCCGGATATGGATCTGCTTGTCCGGTTTGTCGTGTTCACAGTGAAGTTTGTCTCGTTAAACCATTTATTGGCAAAAATTGAGCAGAATCCATGTCTCCTGAAAGCGCATGTACCATAAAAAAAGTAAGCTACCTTTCTATGAAAAAAGGTAGCTTACTTTCAATTTATTGTATTAATTGTACAATGGATATTTATTTGTTAGAGCTGCAACGCGGTCTTTTGCTTCTTGGATTACTTCTGCGTCTTCGTGGTTGTTCAATAGTTTTGCAATGATTGCTGCAATTTCCTTCATTTCCTCTTCTTTGAATCCACGAGAAGTTACCGCTGGTGTTCCTAGACGAACGCCAGAAGTGATGAATGGACTTTGTGTTTCATAAGGAATTGTATTTTTGTTAACCGTAATTCCAACTTCGTCCAGAACGTGTTCAGCTACTTTACCTGTAAGATCAAGTGCAGAAACGTCTACCAGCATTACGTGATTGTCTGTACCACCAGATACGATACGAAGACCTTCTGCTACTAAACTATCTGCTAGTGTTTTAGCGTTTGCGATCACTTGTGCTTGGTATTCTTTGAATGCAGGTTGTTGTGCTTCTCCAAATGCAACTGCTTTTGCTGCGATCACATGCATTAGTGGACCACCTTGAATTCCAGGGAAAATTGTTTTATCAATTTTCTTGGCGAATTCTTCAGTTGTTAAGATTAATCCTCCGCGTGGTCCACGTAATGTTTTATGTGTTGTTGATGTTACAAAATGCGCATGTGGAACTGGGTTTGGATGAAGACCTGCAGCAACTAGCCCTGCAATATGAGCCATATCTACAAATAGGTATGCGCCGATTTCATCTGCTATTTCACGGAATTTAGCGAAGTCAATTGTACGTGAGTATGCGCTAGCTCCAGCGACGATCATTTTTGGTTTGTGCTCTAATGCAATTGCTCGAACTTCCTCGTAATCGATTAGTTCTGTCTCTTTACTTACACCGTACTCGATGAAGTTATATTGAATTCCACTAAAGTTTACAGGGGAACCGTGTGTTAAATGCCCACCATGTGATAAATTCATTCCTAAAATTGTGTCACCTGGTTGCAAAGCTGTCATATAAACCGCCATATTCGCTTGTGAACCTGAATGGGGTTGTACATTTGCATGCTCTGCTCCGAAAATTTCTTTCAAACGATCACGAGCAATATTTTCTACTACGTCCACATGTTCACAGCCACCATAGTAGCGTTTACCTGGGTAGCCTTCTGCATATTTATTAGTTAAAACTGAACCCTGTGCTTCCATCACTGCTTCGGATACAAAGTTTTCAGATGCGATTAACTCGATATTGGATTGTTGACGTTTTTTCTCCGCAAGCATCGCTTCGTATACCGCTGGATCTTGTGCTAAAATTTTCTGCATTTCTCATTTCCTCCTCTAATATCAACCGTAAAATGCACGTTCTCCACCAATTAGTTTCGGACGTGTGTTTGCAATCGTCACGATTGCTCCCCCAATTTGTTTTGTGGACACGCGAATTGGAACAGCTACAGGTTGCAGTTGCATACCAATAAGGGTTTGTCCTATATCAATGCCGGCACGTGCTTGGACTTGCTCGACTACGACTGGGTCTTGGAATTGTGTGTACGCATAAGCAGACATGGAGCCGCCTGCACGAACAACTGGAATAACAGAAACTTCCGGTAATCTATAAAGCTTTTGCGTTTTTCTTTCTATTGTTATAGCGCGATTGATATGCTCACAGCCTTGAAAAGCTAAATGCACACTGTTACGCTTCGCAAATGCTTGCAATGGTCCATATAAGATTTCCGCTACTTCTAAACCACCGGCAGTTCCTATTTTTTGCCCTATAATTTCTGAGGTTGAACAGCCGACAACAAAAAGATCATCTTCGTGAAAGTCAATTTGCTGCTCTACTTCCAGCAGAAGCTGTTCTATTTGCTCTTTCCACAAATCTTTTGCTTCCATCTGAAAATCCCCTTCTTCCTCAGTTTTCTAAAGCGGTTATTTTTTCTACACGGCGCGTGTGGCGTCCGCCTTCAAAATCTTGTGCAAGCCAAGTTGCAACGATTTCTCTTGCAAGTCCTGGACCAATTACTCGTTCTCCCATTGCAAGTACGTTTGAGTCATTATGGCATCTTGTTGCCTTTGCCGAAAATACATCATGCACTAACGCACATCTAATACCTTTTACTTTGTTTGCCGCAATCGACATACCAATGCCTGTACCGCAAATTAAAATACCACGATCAAACTCCCCACTTACTACACCTTCTGTTACCGGTATTGCATAGTCAGGATAGTCAACAGAATCGTCACTCATTGGACCAAAATCTTCATAAGAAAGTCCGAGTTCTTCTAGTTGTTGTATAATTTCCTTGCGAAGATTATTTCCACCATGATCAGAAGAAATTGCAATTTTCAATGTGTTCCCTCTTTTCTGTTTTAGTACTCCACTTCATCATACCATTTATCTGCAAAAAAAAATACAATTCACGTAAAGTGAATTGTATTTAAAGCATCTATTTTGACGAATTTCTGTCAAATTGCGAAATTACCTTGAATAATTCTTCCGATTGTTGCTTTAATCCGAACGATAAACGGTCAATTTGTTCGATTGATCGTGCTTGTTCATCTGTAGCACTTCTTACTTCTTCTGCTCCTGCAGACGTTTCTTCAGCAATAGCAGCTACCTCTTGAGATTGACGGGCAGTATTTTCGATATTCGTTAATTGTTTTTCTACTAATGAAGAAATTTCTGAAACGGATTCCGCCATATGATGGATTTTATCCGACATTCCTTCTACTGCTTCATTCGTTTCAGAAACACGTTTCGCTTCTCCCACTGCAAAGTTTACTTGATTGGTCATTTGATGAACAACCGTTTGGACATCAGTTTGAATGGCGTTGATTAATGAAGAAATCCCTTGAACAGCTTTGCCGCTCTCATCTGCTAGTTTACGAACTTCCTCTGCCACTACAGCAAAACCTTTTCCATGTTCTCCAGCACGCGCAGCTTCGATCGATGCATTTAATGCAAGTAAATTCGTTTGAGCTGCTATATCACCTACTAGTTGAATAATATTTTCCACTTTTCCGGCGTTTACTTCGAGCTGCTTCACATTGACTAAAGCTGCTTCGCTACCAGTAGCAACTTGTTGGATTCCATTCACAAGCGATTGAATGACTTCGGTTGTTTGAGCCAAGCCTTGAATCATTTCCTTAGACTGTACGTTTGACTTTTCTGCCCGCATATTGACTTTAGAGGCCAGCACTCGAACGTCTTCCACCGACTCCACCGTCTCTTGTACAGCGACAGCCGAATGCTCCGCCCCTTCGGAAATTTGTGCAATCGTTTGCGCAATCGCTTCTGCCTGATCAGCGGCTACAGAAGATTGCTGTGATAATTGTTGCACCGAATTATTCGTTTTCTCAAAATTATCTTCAATGCTCTGAACCATATCTCTTAAATTGACAAGCATTGATTGAAAAGCGATAGAAACAGATTGGATTTCATCTTTCGATTTTGGTACTTCCACGTCTACACCGATTTTACCTTCTGACGCAAGTGTTGCTATCTTTTCCAAATGAAATAAAGGTTTAATTATTAATCCACTGAAAAAATAAGCAAGTATACCAGACCAAATTATTCCTAATGCATACATAGCAATCTCAAATGCAAGCGAATTTGTCGCATTTTCAAAAAGTAACGGCTGTACAAAATTGATGAATAATGCACTCGTTGTGTATGTAACCAACGCTAGAACTGTAACAAATAAAACAATTTTCTTTTGAATTCCAAATGAGTAACGCTTTTTTTCGGTTGTCATCCTAATCCCCCTGGAGTTTTTTCACTAGTCCGTCTGTAAGTGTGTTTAGTTCTTGGAATGTGTACTCATATGTACGTAAATCGCCTCCATAAGGATCGGACACATCTTGTGCATTTTCAGGTGTCACAAACTCCTTGTACATATACACTTTGGAAATAGCCTGTGGAAATGAATAAATAATCGCTTGCTTATGTGATGCAGTCATTGTTAGAACGAGATCCGCCCAATCCATTAATGCTTCGTTCATCGCAGCGGACTCATGGGTAAAAGGTATACTCTCTTTCTCCAAGACCTTTTGCCCATTAAGAGACATTTCTCCCCCATCCACCGCATAAATACCTGCGGAACGGACCTGGATGTTCTCTATATCTCTAGCCTTTAAGATTGCTTCTGCCATTGGACTTCGACATGTATTACCTGTACAAACAAACAAAATATTCATCGTAACATTTCCCCATCTCTAGTATATAATAATTAGCCTCAAATATTGTTGTAAATTGTTAAATATTTCGTAAAATTATAACCCCTAATATTAAAATCCCGACTCCCGCCAACTTCATTATAAGTCCTCTATTCAGAAAAGCATGCTTGAAAATTACTTTTTGGGCAATAAATACAGCCAAATAAGAAAATATGCCCGAACTTAAAATGAATAGAAACTTTTCTACTTCAAGCATACCAAATGAAATACTTACTGAAAAGGTATCAATGCTTGCAACAACCGCCAGTAAATAAGGTGATAGAAGCGGCACTTGTTTAGGAGACCTTGCTAAAATCATCTGTAAACCAACAAGTATTAGCAAAAATGAAGATAAGTACGGACTTGCAAATTTCAAATAATTTTGCACGATTGCTCCCGCATAGTAACCAATTAACGGAAAAAGCATATGTAAAGATGCGACCCACGCTGCCAGTGTAAATATTTGCTTCCGATATAGTACGAGTGAAAACAAAATAAGAACATCTACTGACATTAATCCACCCGCGACAATTTCACGCCACAAAAAAATCTCCCCCGTCCTTTTGCATAATTAAATGTATGCAAAAGAATGGAAGAGAATACACCTAGATCATAAAGCAAAGGTCGTACTATATATTTTAAATCTGTTTCTATTGGTTTCGAAGGACTTTGGACAGACATGTTGATATCATTACCGAATGATTTTTCTTTGGCTGCTTTTCTCTCGATAGGAAAGTGATTTTTCTTTCGTTCCCAAATGGTTTGACACTTTGATTACTTGTGCTTTTAGAGAGCGACGGAGGAACTACTACCACACGATTATAGAAAAAATGTGAAAGAGATGCTACTTTATCGCATCTCTTTCACATCAAGGATTCTCGATAATCGTGTAGAACTCGTTCAGTTCAAAGCTCTCCAAAAACACCTATACATAAAGTATCCTGAATGGCATTAAAATAGTTAACTCTCAAACCAATTCCCATTAGCTGCTTTTTCCAGTCTATTCATAATAGCTGTTCCTACACCCTGTTTCGCAAATATTGGGACTAATATAATATGTGCGTCTGTTTCATCACAATTTCTTAGCGCTTCGTATAGCAAGTGAGCAGCATCTTCTAGTTGGTGTTCTTGTCCTAATGAAAAATAATAGTCTGCTTTTGTTAGAGTGAACTGTTCGGTTGCAATTAACGCTACTTTTTTTTCATCCTTATGTATTTGTTCAATCGCCTGTTGTACTGTTGAAATGGATGCTTCTATTAAATAGACAGGAGCATCAGGCGAATAATGCGCATACTTCATCCCTGGTGCACGAGGTGCTTCTCCTTCGTCTGTAAGTTTAGACTCATTTACCGGACCTATTACTTTTTCTAACATTTCTTTCGTTACCCCACCTGGGCGTAAAATCGTTGGTACTTCCGTAGTAAAATCTAATACCGTTGACTCTAATCCAATTCCAGTTGCTCCGCCATCTAATATAAGTGGAATTTTCCCGTTAAGGTCATGATATACATGTGCAGCTTTTGTTGGGCTAGGTTTTCCACTTTTGTTTGCACTTGGAGCAGCGACTGGTTGTTTTAAACGTCTAAGTAATTCTAGCGCTACAGGATGATCCGGCATGCGAACACCAACTGTATTTAATCCAGCTGTCACATTTTTAGCAAGCGAATCAGTTTTAATAGGTAATACTAGCGTAAGTGGTCCTGGCCAAAATGCATCCATACATATTTTGGCTAGACTCGGAACATTTTGTGTAAATGTGGATAGCTCTTCTTTTGAACCAATATGAACAATAAGTGGATTATCCTGCGGTCTGCCCTTTGCTTCGAAAATTTTAGACACAGCATTTTCACTCGTGGCAATAGCACCTAAACCATAAACAGTTTCAGTTGGAAACGCAACTGTTTCTCCCGCACTTAACAAATCCACAGCTTGTGTATAACTAAGATCTCTTGTTAAAAAGTTATCCACACTCATTATTTCAGTTTTCATGTCGTATTTTCTCCTTTCTCTCTACTTTGTCCACAATTTGTTGATAACTTTCTGAAATTTGTGGGTAATTATGTGGAAAACTTCTTTTTTAACCATTCCCACACCCAAAACTTCGGCTTCTCTTCTTTTTCTACTTCTTCTTTATAACAAACCTTAGGAAATAGCGAGCACCACCAGTTATCTCCACGTGCATTTCCAATAGATATTACGATTGATTCGACATTCGTTTGGGAAGTAATTCCTTCATTCCAAACTTTAGGTGGAAATAGAGCCATACCTGTGGATAGATGAATCTCTTCATTTAATTTTTCTGACAACTTATCCACAACTTGTTCTAATTCGTTATATGCTTGTTGCTGATCTAGATTATATTTCAGTAAAATCGGTTCAATTGTTTTTTTGACTTCTTCTTTTATTTGTTGGTCTTGGACGGTATTGCTATTGGCAATTAAACGAAAGCGTAACCCTTCTGCTTCTTCTCCTTGTTGGAAAAGAAAAAATAAACAAAACTGAATAAGTAGCAACATCCATATAAAGAAAATAACTGCATCTATTTGCCCGCCAATTCGCGGTGCTTTTTTTATCTCGTAATCTGGTAACATGTAACATTCCTCCCTTAGGAATATTGTTACCAATAGATTCATAACTTATACATCGATTGTGCAAAAAACAAATCTATTTTTTTGATTAATATCTTTTACAATTTCTACAGTTGCAGTTGGAAAAGCTGTTTGTAGCATACTTTGTACAGCAGGTCCTTGGGCATATCCTATCTCAAAACCTATGAAACTAGGAATTTTCATCATTTGCGGGAGCTGCTCCGCCATTTTTCGGTATAATTGCAAGCCATTTTCTTCCGCAAATAAAGCAAGATGTGGCTCATAATCTAGCACTGTATCGGACATCTCTTTCGCTTCTTCGTTTCCTATATAAGGTGGATTCGATAAGATGATATCCCATTCTTCATTTGCAATTGGGGCAAGTAAATCCCCTTGTTTGAATTCAATTTCCGCTTCTAGGATTTTGGCATTTTGTTTAGCCACTTCCAGTGCATCAGCTGAAATATCCGTTGCTGTAACCCTTGCAGTTGGCATTTCTTTTTTTATCGTAATGGCAATTGCACCGCTGCCAGTCCCAATATCCGCGATTTTCGGTGCCATTTGTGCGCCGAATAGCTTTTTCGTTCGATTTATTACCTCTACTATTAACTCTTCTGTTTCAGGTCGAGGTATGAGGACATGTTCGTTCACTAAAAAGCTTCGGTCATAAAATGTTTCTTGCCCGATAATATATTGGAACGGTCGCCCCATTTTATGGTCCTCCACATATGACCAAAAGGCTCGAAAATGCTCTGTGGATATGTCGTCATATAAGTCTTGCATTAGTTGGGAATAACTTTTTCCTAGGACATGCTGCAGTAGAAAACGTGCGACTCCTTTTTCCCGATTATTCTCCTCTAAAAAAGAAGAAGCCCGGGTAAGGGCCTCATAAATTGTTTTACACATTTGTATCATTCATTCTTTCTAGTTTTTCTGCTTGATCTTCAACGATTAACGCATTAACGATTTCGTCCAGCTTACCCTCTAAAATTTGGTCAAGCTTTTGAATCGTTAATCCAATACGGTGATCTGTCACTCGGTTTTGTGGATAATTGTATGTGCGAATTCGTTCGGAGCGGTCCCCTGTACCTACTGCAGATTTTCGAACCGCATCATATTCCGCTCGCGCTTCTTGTAAGAATTTATCTGCAACACGAGCACGAAGTATTTTCATCGCTTTTTCTCTGTTTTTGATTTGTGATTTTTCATCTTGCATCGACACAGTAATACCAGTTGGTAAATGGGTCATACGCACAGCAGACATCGTTGTATTAACCGATTGTCCCCCTGCACCAGAAGATGCGAAAGTATCAACTCGGATATCTTTTTCGTGAATTTCTACATCTACTTCCTCTACTTCTGGAAGTACCGCAACTGTTGCTGTTGATGTATGAATACGACCACCAGACTCTGTTTCTGGGACACGTTGTACTCGATGCGCGCCGTTTTCATATTTCATCTTCGAATAGGCATTGTTTCCATTGATCATGAAAATAATCTCTTTATAACCACCAAGTCCTGTAGGGGAAGAATCCATTACATCAATTTTCCAATTTTGAGTCTCCGCATAGCGACTATACATGCGGAATAGATTACCCGCAAATAGCGCAGCCTCGTCTCCACCTGCAGCTCCTCGAATTTCCATAATAACGTTTTTATCGTCATTTGGATCTTTCGGGATCAATAAAACACGAAGTCGCTCCTCTAATTCTACGATTTGTGACTCCAGCTCATTCACTTCTTCTTTTACCATTTCTTTCATGTCTGCATCTAGCTTATCTTCTAGCATAAGCTTCGCATCCTGAAGCTGACTTTTTACTTCTTTGTATTCGCGATATACATCTACGGTATCTTGTAAATCGGATTGTTCCTTCGAATATTGTCTCAATTTTTTCGTATCATTTACGACATCCGGGTCGCTGAGTAATTCATTTAATTTATCATAACGATCTTCCACCGACTGTAATCGATCAAACATCGACCTCACCTCGTTCGTTTAAGTCTATATCATTCCTATTATAAAGAAAAAACATCGCTTCCGCTACTTTTTCTATCTTAGGCAACTTAACTGCAAGAAAAAAGAGCAGCTTTAGCCACTCCTGGAATTGTTATTTCTGTAGAGTTGTTGTTCCAACAGGTACTTCATGATGGTGACGGCATCTTGGTTCGTACGCTTCCGATGCTCCAACTAAAATGATCGGATCATCTGCACCAGCAGGTTGTCCATTAATTAGCCTTTGAGTTCTACTTGCTTCAGATCCACAAACTGCGCAAACAGCATGGAGTTTCGTTACGTCCTCCGCCATACATAAAATAGCAGCCATAGGTCCGAATGGCTTGCCACGGAAGTCTTGGTCCAGTCCCGCTACAATTACACGATAACCGTGATCTGCAAGTTTTGCGACAACATCCACTATTCCTTCGTCGAAAAATTGCGTTTCATCTACTGCTATTACATCGATTTCATCTGAAATATGTTCCCATATTTCCTCGGATTGTTGAATCGGAATCGCGATTGTAGATGTTCCATCATGGCTCACGACTGCCTCTTCACTATACCTATTATCAATCATCGGCTTAAACACGGCAATTTTCTGTTTTGCAAATTGCACACGTCTAATACGACGAATTAGCTCTTCTGATTTACCAGAGAACATACTTCCACATATAACTTCTACCCAGCCCATTTGGGATGTAATAAACATTTAAATACTCCCTTTCAAACAGTCTTTACTCATCATACCGAAAAACAAATTAAAAATCTTGTCTTTTATTTATCATAAAAATGTGCTTTAGAAAAATCGGTTTCCAAGCACTTCCACTTCAACATTAATAGTTTATGATTTTTTCTCTATCTATTTATAACATACACAGCTGTACATCTACATTTAAAGAAATATTTTCACTTTTTACTTCAGCGTTATTCTAGCGAATAGCTATACGAGAATATGTATCACACAAATAAAAATACCTGTAAAGCACCATGTGCCTTACAGGTATTTTGTTATTAGTTTTCTTCTTTAATACCGTATTTTTTGTTGAAGCGATCAACACGGCCATCCGCAGCTGCGAATTTTTGACGTCCAGTATAGAATGGGTGACATTCGTTACAGAACTCGACTTTAATGTCTGATTTAACAGAACCTGTTGTGAATGTGTTACCACATGAACATGTTACTGTTGCTTCTTTGTAATCGGGATGAATTCCTGCTTTCATCTCTATCTCTCCTCTCGCCCTGAACCATCTGGAACAGAGTTGGTTATGAAAACTGATACCTTACACGATCCGATTGATGTCAACCGCATATGTAGCAGAAATGTATGATGTTACGTTAAATATAGTATCATCTTTAACATTCACTTGCAACTATTTTATTTTAGGCTCATTAAACTACAATATGGGTTTCCGTTCCAGGTGGACGCTTTCCGTGGGCGAGGCCGAGCCTCCTCGGTCGCTACGCTTCCTGTGGGGTCTCGACTTTCTAGCTTTTCCCGCCGGAGTCGCCACCTTCTACTTCAATCAATTAAAAGGGTTAAAATTAATTATAAATCTAACTCAGTATTAGTTTAAAGCGTTACTTTCCCACTTCGATGTGCTTTCATTTCCTCTGCTAGTTGCTCGAAAAATGCTTCGTTTGTTTTTGTTTGGCGAAGTTTTTTCAAGAAACGCTCTGCAAAATCAGATGAGTCGGAGAATGTTTTGCGGATTGCCCACAATTTATCAAGCTGCTCTTTAGGGATGAGGAGCTCTTCTTTTCTAGTTCCAGATCTGCGAATATCGATGGCTGGGAAAATTCTACGTTCTGCGAGGCTTCTATCTAGGTGAAGTTCTAAGTTACCTGTTCCTTTAAATTCCTCATAGATTACTTCATCCATGCGGGAACCTGTATCTACTAAAGCTGTAGCAAGAATTGTTAAGCTACCGCCTTCTTCAATATTACGTGCCGCTCCGAAAAATCGTTTCGGACGATGGAAAGCAGCAGGGTCAATACCACCAGATAATGTACGTCCACTTGGTGGAATTACTAAGTTGTACGCACGAGCAAGACGTGTAATAGAATCCATTAAAATGATTACGTCACGCTTATGTTCGACCATACGCATTGCTCTTTCTAAAACTAATTCCGCCACTTTCACATGATTTTCTGGCACTTCATCAAATGTGGAGCTCACGACATCAGCTTTTACAGAACGCTCGATATCAGTTACTTCCTCAGGACGTTCATCTATTAACAGAACAATAAGTTCTGCGTTTGGATGATTAGTTGTAATAGCATTTGCGATTTCTTTTATCAATAATGTTTTCCCTGCTTTTGGTGGAGCAACGATTAATCCACGTTGACCGTATCCAACCGGTGCTACTAAGTCCATTATGCGAGTAGATAGCTTTTCCGGAACAGTTTCTAATTTAATATGACGATCTGGGTATAGTGGTGTAAGTCCAGGGAAATGTACACGTTCTTTCGCGATTTCCGGATCTTCTCCGTTTACTAGTTCTACATGTAGAAGACCGTAGTAGCGCTCACTTTCCTTTGGAGGACGCACTTTTCCTGTAACTTTATCTCCGTTACGCAGATCAAATCTTCTAATTTGAGAAGCAGAAATATAAATATCCTCGGAACTTGGAGAATAGTTAATTGGACGTAGGAATCCGAAACCTTCCTGCTGAATAATTTCTAATACACCTTCCATAAAGAAGAAGCCTTCTTGTTCGGCACGTGATTTTAATATAGCAAAAATAAGTTCTTTTTTTGTAAGTTTACTATAAGCAGCCACTTTGTATTTACGCGCAAGTGCATATAGCTCTTTAAGCGTCATGCTTTCTAATTCATTAATTGTCGTTTGTGTCATCGGCAACGCACCACTCTTTATTATATTTTGTTGTGAAGACTTTTTTCGGATTTAATAGGAATGAAGTTTACCCCGGTTTAACATGCTGTGATTCCTCCTCAACTTTTGTGAGAGAAAAATAGAGGGAGAAACAGCCTGTAAATCCCCGATTGGTTTAACTAACCATCAAGTAGGGATGAAGAAAAACCCCCACTAATGGAAGTTTCACTTTATTATGAGGATACCCGGTACATAATGACCGGGTATACTTAAGAGAAGTTTCACTTATAGAACTAAATTCGGTTTTTTGTTCAAGCTATGGCGTCCTTCTACAAATCGAATGGTACCTGATTTTGCACGCATAACGATTGAGTGTGTAGAACTAAATGCACCTTTAAATTGTACACCACGAAGAAGTTCTCCATCTGTTACCCCAGTTGCTGCAAAAATCGCATCGTCGCCTTTTACTAGGTCTTCCATACGTAAAACTTTGTCTACATCAAGACCCATTTTGATACAACGAGCTAGTTCTGCTTCATCCTGTGGTACAAGTTTCCCTTGAATTTCTCCGCCTAAACATTTTAATCCAACTGCTGAGATTACTCCTTCTGGAGCCCCCCCCATGCCAAATAAAATATCTACACCAGTGTTATCAAATGCTGTATTAATAGCTCCTGCTACATCCCCGTCATTGATTAACTTGATACGAGCACCAGCAGCTCTAATTTCATCGATAATCTTTTGGTGACGTGGACGACCTAAAATCGTTGCCACAACATCTTGAATATCTTTGTTTTTTGCACGTGCTACTGCTCTTAGGTTATCAATTACCGGTGCGTTTATATCTACTTGCCCTACTGCTTCAGGACCTACAGCTAGTTTGTCCATATACATATCTGGAGCATGAAGCAGATTTCCGCGATCAGCAATAGCAAGTACTGCTAATGCATTCCAGCCACCTGAAGCTACGATATTCGTACCTTCTAAAGGGTCTACAGCTACGTCTACTTGAGGTCCTCCAGTTCCATGTCCGAGCTTTTCTCCGATATATAACATCGGTGCTTCGTCCATTTCCCCTTCCCCAATTACAACGACACCTTCCATTGGGATTGTGTCAAAAACTGTACGCATTGCTGTAGTTGCTGCATCATCTGCTTCATTTTTTAATCCGCGTCCCATCCAACGAGCTGATGCGATTGCTGCTGCTTCTGTTACTCGGACTAATTCCATTGATAAACTACGTTCCATCTAATTATATGCCTCCCGTTTTACGGTAAATAAAATCCGGTCTATGTTTCTTCCTGCTTTATTGTAGCATATTTTATAAGAAAAACGGAAGCACCTATGTCATGCCAAGGAAGCAGACCTACTCGTTGTTGACTTCTACTTCCTGTACAGTTACACGGCGAATGTCTGCTCCGAGTCCTTGAAGTCTTTCAATAATTGAGCTGTACCCTCGTTCAATATGAAAAATATCTTGAATTTCGGTTTCTCCTTCTGCAAGCAAACCGGCAATAACGAGTGCCGCTCCAGCACGCAAATCACTAGCTCGAACTGTTGCCGCTTCTAGCTTCGCTGGTCCCGTAATGATAGCTGTTCTACCATCGACACGACCATTAGCATTCATGCGTCGAAGTTCATCGATTTGTTTAAATCTGGCAGAATATATGCTATCCGTAATAACCGATGTGCCAGTTGCTTGTGTCATTAACACCGAGAATGGTTGTTGTAAATCGGTTGGAAAGCCTGGATAAACAAGCGTCTTCACATCTACTGCATGTAAGCGGGTTGTTTTTGGAATGAATATCTTTTCTTCATATTCTTCTACTTTTACGCCCATTTCCCGCAGTTTCGCTGTTAATGCTTCTACATGGAATGGGATGACATTATCGATGGTGACACCATCTCCTGCAACCGCTGCCATAATCATAAATGTCCCTGCTTCGATGCGATCTGGAATAATTGTATGCTTTGTACCATGCAGCTCTTTTACACCATCAATACGAATGACATTCGTTCCGGCACCTTTTATGTTTGCTCCCATATTGGATAGAAGCGTTGCAACATCAATGATTTCCGGTTCTTTCGCAGCGTTTTCAATGATAGTTCTTCCTTTTGCAAGTACTGCGGCAAGCATAATATTAATCGTCGCTCCAACACTTACGACGTCTAAATAAATTTTGGATCCTACTAACCCATCTGTCCGCAAATAAATTGCGCCATGCTCATTGGATACAGTAGCTCCTAAAGCTTCAAAACCTTTAATATGCTGATCAATCGGACGTGGGCCGAGATGGCATCCACCCGGCAATCCGATTGCTGCTTTATTAAATTTCCCAAGTAAGACACCCATTAAATAGTAGGAGGCGCGTAACTTTTTAATATTGCCATTTGGAAGCGGTAAATCCACTACTTTAGTTGGATCGATCGTCATCGTTCCGTTCTCAAAAGAAACATCTGCTCCTAGTTCCTCTAAAATTTCTTTTAGCGTCCACACGTCTAATATTTCTGGTAAGCCTTCTATTGTAACAGGTGAATTTGCAAGTAGCGAAGCTGGAATTAATGCAACCGCACTATTTTTCGCTCCATTTACTTTAATCGTACCTTTTAGGCGTTTTGCACCTTTTATCTTATAAACTTCCATACGTTTCTCCTTCGACTTGTTACTCGCTTTTACGATTGTTCCAATCCGCTAGAAACCCTTCAATCCCTTTGTCTGTTAAAGGATGGTTAAATAATTGCTTTAATACTTTAAATGGAGTAGTTGAAATATGCGCGCCATTTAACGCAGCATCTGTAATGTGCTGTGGATGTCTAATAGAAGCCGCAATGATTTCTGTATCGATTTGATGCATTTCGAAGATCTGTGCAATTTTAGCGATCAACTCCATACCATCATGCCCAATATCATCTAAACGGCCTAAAAATGGAGATACATATGTGGCACCAGCGCGAGCTGCAAGCAATGCTTGGTTTGCACTGAAAATCAGCGTTACGTTTGTTTTAATATTTTCTTTTGTGAATACGGCACAAGCTTTTAAACCTTCTGGCGTCATTGGTAGCTTTACTGTAATGTTTGGTGCAATTGCAGCAAGCTCTCTTCCTTCTTTAATCATTCCTTCTGCATCTAGCGCAATTACTTCAGCACTGACCGAGCCATCCACAAGCGCTGTAATTTCACGAAGTCTATCATGAAAAGAAATGTTTTCTTTTGCAACTAGCGATGGGTTTGTTGTAACACCAGATAAAATCCCCCATGCGTGTGCTTCTTTTATTTCTTCAAAATTTGCTGTATCGATAAAAAATTTCATTGTAGTATTTCCTCCTCATGATGGACAAATAGGAGAAGGTCCTTTGGATGAACACTTCTCCCTTATAGTAGTTTGTGTTGACTCGTTTACGCTTTGTTTGAGCTTCCAAATTCACGCATTTTGCCGATTACAGTTGTTTTAATCGCATCGCGTGCTGGAGTCAAGTATTTACGTGGGTCATATTGCGCTTCATTTTCCGCTAAGTATGCGCGAATTGCTTTTGTAGCAGCAATTTGGTTTTCCGTGTTCACATTAATTTTCGCTGTTCCAAGAGAAATAGCACGTGTAATGTCATGTGTTGGAATTCCTGTTCCACCGTGTAATACTAATGGAAGGTCCGCAAGCTGAGAGATTTCTTCCATTTCCTTGAACCCTAAATTTGGTTCTCCTTTGTATGGTCCGTGAACAGAGCCTAACGCTGGAGCTAAACAATCAATTGCAGTACGTTTAACTAGCTCTGCACATTCTGCTGGGTCTGCATAAATAACACCATCAGCTACTACATCGTCTTCTTGACCTCCAACTGTGCCAAGCTCTGCTTCTACAGAAACATTGTGTGCATGTGCATAATCTACCACTTTCGATGTAATTTCTACGTTTTCTTCAAAAGGATGATGAGATGCATCTATCATAACGGATGTAAATCCTGCGTCAATTGCAGCTTTGCATTTTTCAAAACTAGAACCATGGTCTAAGTGAATAGCTACTGGTACTGTTGTTTGGTAGTCTTCCATTAATCCCTTTACCATATGCACTACTGTAGTAAAGCCACCCATATATTTTGCTGCACCTTCGGAAACGCCTAAAATAACTGGAGACTTTTCTTCTTCAGCAGCTTGTAATATAGCTTGTGTAAATTCTAAATTGTTAATATTGAATTGTCCTACTGCATAGCCTTCTTTTTTCCCTTTTTCAAGCATTTCTTTCATTGATACTAAAGCCATTTAAATGGGCCTCCTCTATTCACTATTTCATAATGTGTTTTTACCCTATATCCTTTTCATCATATCAAAAAAAGGCGATGCTTTCCACTGCCTGCTAGGAAAGCTCCTTAATTCAATATTTTAGTTACAGCATCACGCACTTCAAATATATCAAAGGGCTTTGTGAAGTAGAGAGATGCTCCTAAATCCATCGCTTCTTGAATTAAGTTCAATTCCCCATAAGCAGTCATCATCATTACAGGTAGATCGGGCCATTTATCCTTCAGTTTTTTTAAGATTTGAATACCATCCATCCCCGGAATCTTCATATCTAATAGTACACCGTCAATTTGCCCTAAATTTGCAATTTCTAATGCTTCAAAACCATTTGCTGCTAAACTTACTTCGTATTTTACTTGTGAAAAAACTTCTTTTAAGAGCATTCGTATTCCGAGCTGATCGTCTACAATTAAAATGTGTTTCATGATGAACAAACCCCTTTTTTGAATTTCCCACTTTTATACTACTATTCGATACATAGCTTCCTATTCCTCCTTTTTTCCTAATTATTTTTCAAACTTTCATTTGATAGGCATAAAGGCGACCTTTTTTTGACTTTCCGATATAATAGAAAAGAGGTGAATAAAGAATGAAAATGTTAACAACACAACTCACTGGACTTTTTCAGCGTTTAGCAACTTCGGAGGAAGAGAATATAGAAGAAACTGCTCGACTATTGGCACAAGCCGCTGCAAGAGAAGGTAATATCTATTTTGCAACATTTGGAGAAATGGCAAGTATTGCTGTAAATGCCCAATTTGCTGCAGAGCCTTTTCCAAGTATGAAAACTTGGACACCAACCGTTCAGCTTACAAGCGCAGATCGCGTTTGGATTATCACTCGTTCTTCTGAAAATGAGGAAGTAATCGAGCTAGCCGAACATTTAAGCGAGGAATTTATCCCATTTAGCGTACTTGCCGCAGAGCCTGCAAGCGAAGAAAATAAGCTAGCCGATCTTGCCTATACATATATTTCAATGAAGTTAACGAAAGGTTTGCTACCTGCGGAAGATGGATCCCGCATTGTTTTGCCATATGCATTGGCGGCAATGTTTGTGTACGAAGCTGTAAAGATGAAGCTCGATGAAATGCTTTTAGGTGAATAGTGATGGAGAGTGCCCAAAGACATTTCTTTGGGCATTTTTTTGGCTTGGTTGCTCTTGTTGGGGAATTGGTTGCCCTCGCGCTAAATTGGGTGCTTTAACCGCGAATTTGGTTGCTTTCCCACGTTATTCAGTTGCCCTTAGCCATTTTTCTCCAATCCACTGCTCCAATTGGTTTCTTATTGCCAATTATCCCATTATGCACACTAAAAAAGCAGCTCGACTATGTCGAACTGCTTTTTTTATATTATTCACCTACAGATGCTTTGATGAATTCACGGAATAGTGGTTGTGGACGTCTTGGACGAGACACAAATTCCGGATGGAACTGAGAAGCTACGAAGAATGGGTGCTCTGGGAGCTCGATGATTTCGATTAGACGACCATCTGGGCTTGTACCAGAGAATACAAATCCTGCTGCCTCAAATTGTTCACGGTATTCGTTGTTGAATTCATAACGGTGACGGTGGCGCTCATATACAAGTCCTTCTCCATAAGCTTCGAAAGCTTTAGATCCAGGAGTTAGCTTACATGGATATAATCCAAGACGCAGTGTACCGCCTAAGTCTTCTACATCTTTTTGTTCTGGCAATAAGTCAATGATTGGATGTGCTGTAGTTGGATCCAGCTCTGAAGAATGTGCACCTTGAAGCTCTAAAATAGTACGTGCAAATTCCACTGTTGCCAATTGCATTCCTAAACAAATACCTAGGAAAGGCACATTGTTTTCACGAGCGTATTTAGTTGCAGAGATTTTCCCTTCTACACCGCGGTCTCCGAATCCACCTGGAACAAGGATGCCGTCTACATCTGAAAGAGCTTCTGCTACATTTGCATCGTTCACTTCTTCTGCGTTCACCCATTTTACTTCGACATCTGCATCGAATTGGTATCCTGCATGTTTCATTGCTTCTACAACAGAGATGTAAGCATCTTGAAGTTCAACATATTTACCAACTAGACCAATACGTACTTTTTTGATAAAGATTTTACTTGATCTACTAATGCTCTCCAGTCCGTCATATCTGCTTCTTTTGTAGTTAGTTGGAAGTGATCTACAACGATTTGATCTAAATGCTGCGCTTGAAGATTTAATGGGATTTCATATAATGAATCCGCATCGATACATTCGATTACTTCTTCTGGTTTGATATCACAGAAAAGCCCGATCTTGTCTTTCATATCTTGAGGAACTGGTGCTTCTGAACGAAGAACAATTACGTTTGGTTGAATACCAAGGCTACGCAGTTCTTTTACACTATGTTGTGTTGGTTTTGTTTTCATCTCACCAGCAGCTTTTATAAAAGGAACTAATGTACAATGAATGTACATCACATTATTGCTTCCTACGTCACGTTTCATTTGACGAATCGTTTCTAGGAATGGAAGAGATTCGATGTCTCCAACCGTCCCACCGATTTCAGTGATAACGATATCTGCTTGTGTTTCTTTTGCAGCTAAGAATAGACGTTGTTTAATTTCATTTGTAATATGTGGGATTACTTGTACAGTTGCTCCGTTATAATCACCACGACGTTCTTTTCTTAAAACGGAAGAATACACTTTCCCTGTTGTAATATTGGAATACTTATTCAAATTAATATCCATAAAACGCTCGTAATGACCTAAGTCTAGATCCGTTTCTGCACCATCATCTGTAACGAAAACTTCCCCGTGCTGATATGGACTCATTGTCCCTGGGTCCAAGTTAATATATGGATCAAACTTTTGAACTGTTACATTTAATCCTCTATTTTTCAATAAACGACCCAGTGATGCTGCAGTGATTCCTTTACCTAATGAAGATACAACCCCACCAGTAACAAAAATAAATTTAGTCAAAATGTGTTCCTCCTAGAATGTTAATTAGTTCTACAATAACAAAAAAGCGCCCCGCCTGCTAATTTGGCAGGGGAGCGCTATATGCACATGAGTAACGTCTCTTTAAAAAGAGCCCAATAGAATCTTATAGCGATTCTAAGAAGATGTCAAGAATTATTCTTCTTCCTCTTCTTCTTCATCTAATTCTTCGTCATCGATAATGTCGAAGTCTTCTTCATCCTCATCGATTAGATCCTCTTCGATTTCTTCATCGATTTCTTCTTCAAAGTCAACTACGACATCGTCTTCTTCGTCTTCTTCTTCGTCTTCAATAAACTCATCGAATTCTTCCTCGAATACGATTTCATCTTCATCTAAATCTTCTAAATCATCATCATCCACTGCTTTTGCTTTCTTTTTACGTACTTTAACAGTAGGAGCAGTTTCTTCTTCAATTTGTTCTACTGGATACCATTCTCTTAGTCCCCATTGGTTTTCAGCAATTGCTAAAAAGCGGCCGTCGATATTCATATCTGTATAGAATTGTGGTTTACGAGCAGCCATTTCTTCATCCGTGAATCCATTTAATTTTTGTATTTCATCAAATAGATCTGTTAGTGTTAACGCATTTTTCTTATCTTCTAAAATCGCAAATCCTAAATCTATTAGCGATTCTTCTTGTAGTTGTGCTGTTGTCATTTCACGAAAATTCAAATCGTGCACGTCCTTTCTATGTCCGTTTGCATACTTTCCATTATATACAAACCATTATGTTATATGCTACCGTCATTTATTCTTTTTGAAAAGAGAAAACTTTTCTCCTGCCAATAAAAATAAATAAAAAGAGAGCAAGAGTAATGGAATAGAAGCCAGTCTTCTATTATACAAAAAAATAGTAAGTAGTAGGAGTATAATAATTAGCATTATTTGAATTGGTTTTTCACGCTTATTCTCCTCTACTACATAATCTACCTTACTTCATTATACAAAAAAGTGTCCCGATAATACATCGAGACACTAATTCTTTTTACATATTTCTTCGGTACTGTCCGCCTACTTCGTAAAGTGCGTTTGTGATTTGTCCTAAGCTTGCTTTTTGGACTGTGTGCATCAGCTCTTCGAAGATGTTACCACCAGATACCGCTACTTGCTTCAGCTTGGTAAGCGCAACGCTTGCTTCTTCTGCATGCTTTGTTTGGAATTCTCGAAGATTGTTTATTTGTGATTCTTTTTCTTCTGTTGTTGCACGGGCAATTTCCATATTATCGATATCCTCTGCACTTGCTGGATTAGGATTTAAGTACGTGTTAACTCCAATAATAGGTAATTCGCCTGTATGTTTTTTCATCTCGTAGTACATTGATTCTTCTTGGATTTTGCCTCGTTGATATTGCGTTTCCATTGCACCAAGTACTCCGCCGCGATCGTTAATACGGTCAAACTCTGCAAGAACGGCTTCTTCCACTATGTCTGTTAGTTCTTCGATAATGAAAGCACCTTGCAGTGGATTTTCGTTTTTGGATAGACCATGTTCTTTTGTAATAATCATTTGAATAGCCATTGCACGTCGAACCGATTCCTCTGTTGGTGTGGTAATCGCTTCATCATACGCATTTGTATGAAGTGAATTACAGTTGTCTTGCAATGCCATTAATGCTTGAAGTGTCGTGCGAATATCATTAAAGTCGATTTCTTGCGCATGTAAGCTTCGACCGGAAGTTTGCACATGATATTTTAGTTTTTGACTTCGTTCATTTGCACCGTATTTGTCTCGCATTACCACTGCCCAAATACGACGAGCAACCCGGCCAATTACCGTATATTCAGGATCTAGGCCATTTGAGAAAAAGAATGATAGGTTTGGTGCAAAATCATCTATATGCATACCACGACTTAAATAGTACTCTACGTACGTGAAACCATTAGAAAGCGTGAATGCCAGCTGTGAAATCGGATTGGCACCAGCTTCTGCAATATGATATCCGGAAATCGATACGGAATAATAATTTCGAACCTTTTGGTTGATAAAATATTGTTGAATATCACCCATCATACGAAGGGCAAATTCTGTTGAGAATATGCAGGTATTTTGTCCTTGGTCTTCTTTTAAAATATCTGCTTGCACAGTTCCACGAACGACTTGTAATGTGTTTGTTTTTACTTCAGTGAATTCTTCCAAAGTCAAAGTGCGTCCAAGTTCTGCTTCTCGAATCTTCACTTGCTGATCGATTGCTGTATTCATGAACATTGCTAAAATGATTGGTGCAGGTCCATTAATCGTCATCGATACAGATGTCGATGGTGCACATAAATCAAAGCCATCATATAGCTTTTTCATATCATCTAGCGTACAAACACTTACGCCTGATTCGCCCACTTTTCCGAAGATATCTGGACGGTGATCGGGATCTTCTCCGTACAAAGTTACAGAGTCAAATGCAGTAGATAAACGTTTGGCATCATCATCTTTTGATAAATAGTGGAAACGACGATTCGTACGTACTGGTGTACCTTCTCCTGCAAATTGACGTTTCGGGTCTTCTCCTTCTCGTTTGAAAGGGAAAACTCCTGCTGTATATGGGAACGATCCCGGTACATTTTCTTTATACACCCATCTTAAAATTTCCCCGTAATCGGCGAATTTCGGAAGGACTACTTTTGGTATTTTAAGCCCCGATAAGCTTTCAGTACGAAGGATAGTACGAATTTCTTTATCGCGAACTTTTGTGACGAATTCATCTCCAGCATACGCCGCTTTTAAAGTGGCCCAGTTTTCTAATATACGTTTTGATTCTGCCGTTAACTCGTCACGTACACCAGAAGCAAGTGATTCTAGAGAACTTACTAGCACGTCATCTGCTGCTTTTTCTTTTACTGCTTCCAGGGCACCTTCTAATTGGAATAGTCTTCGTGCAAAAGCTACTTGCTCTTCTGACTTTTTATGGTACCCACGAACTGCATCCGTAATTTCACGGAGATAGTAGCGACGCTCGTTTGGAATGATGACATTTTGTTTTTGCGTTTTGACGAACTGCTCGTAGGATGTCTCCCAATCTGTACCCGCTTTATCATTTAGTACTCCGATTAATGCTGCAAATAAAGAATTCGTTCCTTTATCATTAAATTGGCTCGCTATTGTCCCGTAAACTGGCATCGTATCTAAATCAGCATGCCATAATTCGCGGCTTCGTTGATATTGCTTTTGCACTTGGCGAAGTGCATCTTCTGAGCCTTTGCGTTCGAATTTATTGATGACGATTAAATCTGCATAGTCAATCATGTCAATCTTTTCAAGTTGAGACGTGCACCGAACTCGCTTGTCATTACATACATCGATACATCCGATACGTTTGCAATTTCAGCGTCCCCTTGTCCAATACCACTCGTTTCCACAATGATTAAATCAAATCCCGCAGCTTTTACAACATCTAGCACATCCGATATTGCACCAGATAATTCTGTACGAGATCCGCGTGTTGCTAGACTTCGCATAAATACTCGTTTATTGAAAATAGCGTTCATACGAATACGGTCACCAAGTAAAGCGCCACCTGTTTTTTGCTTCGTTGGATCAATAGAAAGGACCGCAATTTTTTTGTTCGGCAAATCATGAAGGAAACGGCGAATTAATTCGTCGGTTAATGAACTTTTCCCTGCTCCCCCTGTTCCAGTAATACCAAGCACTGGTGTACCTTTTGTAATAGTTTTTGCACGCTCAATCATCGCTTTTGCTTCGGCATCTCCTGTTTGGTGGGCTTCTTCTGCAACGGTGATTAAGTGAGCAAGCAATTCTGGTTTTTCCGTTGAAACGGCTTCCACTTCCAGGGTGGCACCCTTCGATTTAGTAGGCACATCACATGCTTCTAGTATTTTATTGATCATTCCTTGGAGCCCCAGTTTTCGACCATCTTCTGGTGAGAAAATACCGGATATTCCGTATTCTTGCAGTTCTTTTATTTCTTTTGGAATGATTACTCCGCCGCCGCCACCAAATATTTGAATATGAGGTGCGCCACGTTCTACGAGTAAATCCTTCATATATTTAAAATACTCTACATGTCCTCCTTGATAAGAAGATATCGCGATTCCCTGAACGTCTTCTTGAATTGCAGCATTCACGACCTCTTCTACGGAACGATTATGGCCTAAGTGAATGACTTCGGCCCCGCTCCCTTGTAAAATACGACGCATTATATTAATCGATGCGTCATGCCCGTCAAAAAGACTCGATGCTGTGACAAAACGAATATGATTTTTTGGACGATATACTTCTACAGAAGACATGTTGCTCCCCCTTTGTTTAGTAACCATTTACTGTCCCATCCCCTTCAGTACATACTGTATTTGCAATTCAGTAAATTGTTCAAGCGTATATTCTTTGCCAAGTGCCCATCTTCTAAATGCCCACATTTGCCCTTGAACGACAAGTGTATGAGCATACAAATTAATCTGTGTATCCGTTAGCTCAAGTTCCCCCGCTTGTTGACAGCCAACAAGAATATTTTGAAAAATTTCAACCATTTCTAACTCTTTTGTAAGTACGTATTGCAGTGCACTTTTAGGCAAAGATTTTGTTTCTTGATACATCACGACGAATTCATCCTGCATGTCGTCAATGACCTTATAATATTGACGGATCGCAGTTTTAAGACCGTGCGTTGTTCCGTTTTGCAAAGGAATTTGCGATAGTTTATCATGCACTTCATTGTAAATACTGTCGCAAACTAAGTAGAGTAAATCTTCCTTTGTCCGAATGTACTCGTAAAGCGTTCCGATACTAAAGCCGGATTCTTTGGCAATTTCTCTTGTTGTCGTTCGGTGAAAGCCTTTTTGTTTGAATAACGTCACACCTGCACGGATCATTTGGTGGCGTCTTTTTTCGATGAGACTTTCATCTTTTATAGATGTCAGTACTTCATGCTTTTTTTCCATAGGCATCTATCACTTCGTTAACATACGAGAAATAACAAGTCGTTGAATTTCTTGCGTTCCCTCGTATATTTGAGTAATTTTAGCATCGCGCATATAGCGCTCAACTGGATAATCCTTTGTATATCCGTATCCACCGAAAACTTGCACAGCTTCTGTTGTTACTTTCATCGCTGTATCTCCAGCCATTAACTTCGCCATCGCGGATTCTTTTCCGTAAGGAAGCCCATTCGATTCCAGCCACGCTGCTTGATACGTAAGTAGTCGTGATGCTTCTGTTGCTGTTGCCATATCTGCTAGTTTAAAGGATACCCCTTGGTTAGCTACGATTGGCTTCCCAAATTGCACGCGCTCTTTTGCATATCCGACTGCTGCATCTAATGCTCCTTGTGCGATTCCAACTGCTTGAGCAGCAATCCCGTTTCGGCCACCATCTAAAGTTTTCATCGCGATGATAAAGCCTTCTCCTTCTTCCCCAAGAAGGTTTTCTTTTGGTATGCGGCAATTATCGAAAATAATTTCCGTTGTAGGTGAAGAACGAATGCCTAGTTTCTTTTCTTTTTTCCCTACCGAGAATCCTGGGAAATCTGCTTCTACGATAAATGCGCTTGTTCCTTTATGCTTCGATTCTGGATCTGTTACCGCAAATACAACATAAATATCTGCAATTCCACCATTTGTAATGAAGATTTTAGATCCATTTAAAACATAGTGGTCGCCATCTAGTTTAGCTGTCGTTTTCATGCCTCCTGCATCTGAACCAGAGCCAGCTTCTGTTAAACCGTAACCACCGATTTTAGTGCCTTCAGCCATTGGGCGAAGATACTTTTGCTTTTGCTCTTCATTGCCATATTTGAAGATCGGCCATCCTGCAAGTGAAGTATGTGCAGATAGTGTAACTCCCGTGGAAGCACAAACACGAGAAAGTTCTTCTACAGCGATACAATAAGCAAGATAGTCAGAACCGATTCCGCCATATTCTTCTGGCCAAGGAATACCCGTTAAGCCAAGTTCTGCCATTTTATCGAAGATTCCACGGTCAAAACGTTCTTCTTCGTCACGCTCCGCCGCTGTTGGTGCTACTTCGTTTTCTGCAAAATCACGTACCATTTTACGAATCATTTCATGCTCTTCTGAAAGTTGAAAGTTCATTGTGTATCCCGCCCCTTTTTTTGGTAGTTCTACTCATTAGCCACTAATTTCCACTTCAGGCGGACGCTTTCCGCGGGCGGTCCGTGAGCCTCCTCGTCGCAAGCTCCTGCGGGGTCTCACCTGGACGCGCTTTTCCCGCAGGAGTCGCCGCCTTCCGCTCTAATCAAATGAAGTAAATATCCATCTATAAATACTCTCTTAATTTATTAGATACTTACTAATAACTATTCTTTGAATTTCACTAGTACCTTCGTAAATTTCCGTTACTTTCGCGTCACGGAAATAGCGTTCTACTGGATAGTCCTCTGTGTAACCGTATCCACCGAACACCTGCACTGCTTCAATTGCTACTTCTACTGCTGTTTTTGTGGCAAATAGTTTTGCCATCGATGCTTCTTTACCGCAAGGTACTCCTTGATCGCGAAGACTTGCCGCTCGGTAAACAAGGAGTTTCGCTGCCTCTACTGCAGTCCCCATATCTGCAAGTTTGAAGCCTACTCCTTGATTCGCAGCGATTGGCTTGCCGAATTGAATGCGCTCTTTTGAATACGCAACTGCTGCCTCGAAGGCCGCTTCTGCGATGCCTAGCGCTTGCGTTGCGATTCCGATGCGCCCTGTGTTTAAGTTCGCCATTGCGATTTTAAATCCTTCGCCTTCTTCACCAAGTCTATTTGCTACAGGAATTTTCATATCTTCAAACGTCAGCTGAACTGTTCTAGAGCCGTGCAAGCCCATTTTTTCTTCGTCTTTTCCAACAATGAAACCTGGCGTATCCTTTTCTACGATAAATGCTGTAATTCCTTTTGAGCCTTGGGAAGGATCTGTCGTAGCAAAAACAATGTTTACATCTGCTTCTCCACCATTTGTTATAAATACTTTGGAACCATTCAGTACATAGTGGTCGTCTTTCTTTACAGCTTTTGTTTTCAATGCTCCCGCATCAGATCCAGCGGACGGTTCAGTTAAGCAAAATGCTCCTAGGTATTCACCAGTTGCAAGCTTTGGAATGTATTTATTTTTTTGCTCGTCATTGCCAAAATAGAGGATTGGGTTTGTTCCAACAGAAGTGTGCACAGAAAGAATTACCCCAACTACTGCGCTTACTTTTGAGAGTTCATTAATTGCAAGGACATAGCTTGTAAAATCCATCCCTGAGCCGCCGTATTCCTCTGGGACCGTAATACCCATTAGCCCTAGCTCCCCCATTTTCCGAATGATCTCACGAGGAAATTCCCCTTGCTCCATGCGGTCGATAAAAGGTTCAATTTCTGTTTTAGCAAAATCTCTGACCATGTTGCGCATCATAAGTTGTTCTTCAGTAAACTTTAGCTCCATCTTATTTTCCCCTTTTACTCGTAAATGTAGAAACCTCTACCTGATTTTTTCCCTAGCCAACCAGCTTTTACATATTTTCTAAGTAGTGGACATGGACGATATTTACTATCTCCGAATCCTTCGTGTAAGATTTCCATAATATATAAACAAGTATCCAAACCGATAAAGTCTGCCAGTTGAAGTGGACCCATCGGGTGATTCATACCAAGTTTCATTACATCGTCTATCGCTTCTTTGGAAGCAACCCCTTCATATAGCGTGTAAATAGCTTCGTTGATCATCGGCATTAAAATTCGATTAGAGACAAAACCCGGAAAATCATTCACTTCGACTGGTACTTTGCTTAGCTTCTTTGTCATTTCTTCGATTGCTGTATAGACTTCATCAGAAGTTGCAAGACCACGAATAATTTCTACTAGCTTCATTACAGGAACTGGGTTCATAAAATGCATTCCAATGACTTGCTCCGGACGATTCGTTACAGCAGCAATTTCTGTAATTGGCAATGATGAAGTGTTTGTTGCTAAAATTGTGTGCTTTGGCGTGATTTCATCTAGTTGTTTGAAAATAGATTGCTTGATTTCCATATTTTCCACTGCTGCCTCGATAACGATGTCCACGTCGCTTGCATCTTCGATTGTTAGTGATTTTGTAATATTATTTAGTACTGCTTGTTTTTCCTCTTCTGTCATGCGGCCTTTTTCCACATTACGTGAAAGATTTTTTGTAATTGTTTGAAGCCCGCGTTCGTAGTATTGTTCTTCTCGATCATTTAGCTTCACTTCAAATCCAGCCTGCGCACAAACTTGCGCAATTCCCGATCCCATTTGACCTGCACCAATTACCATTACTTTTTGAATCGTCATGCGTTATTTCCCCCTGTTTTCGGAACTTCAATCATTATTGCATCCCCTTGCCCGCCACCTGAACAAATTGCTGCAACCCCAATTCCACCGCCACGGCGTTTTAATTCGTACGCAAGTGTTAAGATGATTCTTGCACCAGATGCTCCAATTGGGTGACCAAGTGCTACCGCTCCACCATTTACATTCACTTTTTCCTCATTTAGACCTGCAATTTGGCTACTAACTAGTGCTACTGCTGCAAACGCTTCATTTATTTCAAATAGATCAATATCTTCTAGGCTTTTTCCAGTTTTATCAAGCAACTTATTGATGACGATTCCCGGTGTTTGAGGAAAGTTTTCTGGCTCAATCGAGATTTCTGCGTGTCCAATGATGTATGCAAGCGGCTCTTTACCGAGCTCTTTTGCTTTTTCTTCATTGGTCAAAACGATTGCACATGCCCCGTCATTCACCCCTGGTGCATTTCCTGCTGTGATCGTTCCATCATTCCCAAACGCTGGTTTTAATTTAGCTAGTGAATCGATTGATGTATCACGTCTTGGTGCTTCGTCTTCTTTTATGACAACTGGATCTCCTTTTCGCTGAGGTATTTCTACTGCAACGATTTCCTCTGCTAAAATTCCATTGTCCATTGCTTTTAATGCAAGGTTATGACTTCTATAAGACCATTCATCCTGTTTCTCACGTGATAACTCAAACGTCCCGGCAGTAGAGTTTCCGTATGTTCCCATATGCACCTTTTTAGGATGGAATGAACAAGAAAGTCCATCATAAATCATGCCATCTACCATTTGGCCATCACCCATGCGAAGACCAAATCGACCTTTTGGTAAGTAATAAGGTGCATTTGACATCGATTCCATTCCACCTGCAACGATTATTTCCTCGTCACCAAGTCGAATCAATTGATCTGCTAGCGTCACACTTCTCATACCAGAAGCACATACCTTATTGATCGTTTCCGTTTTCACTGACCATGGAATCCCCGCTTTTGTCGCCGCTTGTCTAGAAGGAATTTGCCCTTGCCCTGCTTGCAATACAGATCCCATAATTACTTCATCCACATCTACTCCGTGTACCCCAGCACGAGCCAATGCTTCTTTTATCGCAATACCCCCAAGATCCGAAGCAGTTAAACTACTAAGTGCTCCACCGAATTTACCAAACGCTGTACGTGCTCCATCTAAAATTACTGTTTTTGTCAACATAGCCACCCCTTTTGTATGCGCTTTCATCATCAATAAAATAAAAAATTAAGTTGACTGAACGCTCGCTCAATTTGACTTGTTAGAAAAAGGGAGTATCAACTACTCCCTTTACTGTTACTTCTAGTTTACGAAACTGTTAAACTATTTGCAATATATTTATCAAACAATTGCTTCTTCTTTTTCTTCCTCTTCGGACGATGGAGTGAATTCACCAAAAATAGATTTCTCCAGTAATTCAGCAATATCGTATGTGCCAACGTTCTCTTCTACTTCTTTTGCTTTTGTACCATCTGATAACATCGTTAAGCAGTATGGGCAACCAGATGAAATAATCGTCGGATTCACTTCAAGCGCTTGTTCAGTTCGAGCAACGTTAATGCGATTTCCTACATGTTCTTCCATCCACATGAGCCCGCCACCTGCTCCACAGCACATGCCTGTTTCACGGTTACGATCCATTTCCACTAATTTCACACCAGGAATTGCTTTTAACACTTCTCGTGGTGCGTCATATACATCATTGTATCGACCTAAATAACAAGAGTCATGGAATGTAATCGTTTCTTCCACTGCGTATTGCGGTTTCAAACGTCCTGCTTTCACTAAGTCATACAGCATTTCTGTATGGTGCAGCACTTCCCCATTCCAACCAAAGTCGCTGTATTCATTTTTAAAGATATTATATGCATGCGGGTCAATAGTGACTATTTTTGTGACACCAGCTTTTTCAAACTCTGAAATATTCGATGTTGCTAGCTCTTGGAATAAAAATTCGTTTCCTAGACGACGTGGTGTGTCTCCAGAGTTCTTTTCTTTATTGCCAAGAATCGCAAATTTCACTCCAGCTTCGTTCATCAAATGTGCGAACGCTAAAGCGATTTTTTGGGAACGGTTATCGAATGATCCCATGGAGCCTACCCAGAATAAGTATTCAAATTCTTCCCCAGCTTTAGATACTTCTTTCACTGTTGGGATATGAATTTCTGGACGAGCATCTCTCCAATTTTCTTTTTCTTTACGGTTTAAGCCCCATGGATTTCCTTGACGCTCAATATTCGTCATCGCGCGTTGTGCATCTGGATCCATTTGACCTTCCGTCATTACTAAATAACGGCGAAGGTCGATAATTTTATCGACATGTTCATTCATAACTGGACATTGATCCTCACAGTTACGGCAAGTCGTACAAGCCCAAATTTCTTCTTCGGTAATAACGTCGCCAATTAGAGACGGGCTGTAGATATCTTCGATGATTGCACCTTCTGCACCAGCAGCCATTGCAAGTTGGTTACCTCTTGTTCCTTGGAAAGCAAGTGCCGGTACCCAAGGTTTAGCTTTTGTTTCTACAGCTCCAGTAAATGTTAAATGATCACGAAGCTTGGTGATTAAGTCCATTGGAGACAGCATTTTACCTGTTCCCGTTGCAGGACACATATTCGTACAACGACCACATTCTACACATGCATAGAAGTCGATCATTTGTGCTTGTGTAAACTCATGGATATTCCCAACACCAAACGATGGCATTTCTTCTTCGTCCGCCTCTTCATCCTCTTCTTCTTCGAAATTGATTGGACGTAATTTCCCAACATTATCTAAACGATGGAAGTAAACGTTTGCAGGACCAGTGATTAAATGGAAATGCTTCGATTGTGGTACGTAAACTAAGAATGTTAGTAAGAATAATAGGTGTACCCACCACATGGCATAGAAAATAGTGGTAGCAGCGGCAGTTGGCAATATTCCAAAAATTGTCGCTACAGATGATGCAATCGGCTCTGACCAAGTTGCTGCGTGATCATGCCAAATCATGCCCATACCGTTACCAACTAACACAGAAACCATTAATCCACCGATGAAAATAAGAACTAGTCCACTTTTCCATCCGCGTTTTAAACGAACTAACTTTTCAATATAGCGTCGGTAGAATGCCCAAACGACCGCTATTAAAATAACAAATGTCACAATTTCTTGGAAAAACGTAAACGCAGGATACAACGGACCTAATGGCAAATGCGAACCTGGCGCTAAACCTTTCCAAATAAAATCAATTGCCCCAAATTGAACAAGTAAAAACCCATAAAAGAACATGACATGAATCGCTCCACTTTTCTTATCCTTTAACAGCTTCTTTTGTCCAAACACATACACCCAAATTTTCTGGAGTCTTTCTTTCACATTATCTTCAAACTCCACTTTTTTCCCAAGTTTGATATATGCATATCTTGTTTTTAACAAATACGCGAACAAACCAATTGCATACAAAGTAACTGCGATAAACAGCACCCAGTTTGCGATTAACAATGGATTCATCTTAATCTCCCCCTTAAAGACGTAAAATGATGTTATGCATAGAATACCATTAGGCTAATAGATTAATAAAGAATTAATTTAATCTTAAAACTGAATGAGCATTCAGTCAACAGTTATTTATTGAAAATTTTTATTTTTAGATAATGGCTTACTCTATTTTAAGAGCCAATTGGACAGTGATATGTACCATTTTTACAGAAAATGGATAAGAGCAACCAATTTACTAAGCAAAGCAACAGAATCATATCGAAGAGCAATCAATTCGGCGGCCTCGAAAGCAATCACAACTTATAATAAAAGGCTATCTCTAAACGAGATAGCCTTTTCCGATTAATTTATTTTCTCAAAATACTGTCCAAAATGCAGTTTTGCTTCTTTCACTCCATCATTTGCAATGCCAAGTAGTACCGAAGTTGCTGGACCTGCCGATTTCTCTGTGTCCCATTCTTTTAACTCGCAAGATAAACCAAGTTGTTCGCATTCTCCTGTAATTCCAGATGAACCAACTGGCCAAACTCTCCGAACGAACCCGCTATTCAGACCGTCCAAAATTTTCTTCATGTCTGCAATTTTCTCAGACTCTGTCATTACTTCTTCACCGACACATGGTTTTCCGTACACATACCACGCATAATTTTCAGAACTCGTTATTTGTTTAGTGCCGATCATTGTTACAGCCATCGCTGATTGCAACGTTTCCATGTTGGATTCTGTGCTGCCAGTAATCTCGGGACACGGCTGATCTATTTCTCCAAATAATTTCTCCATCCCTGCTATATATTTATCCCAGCTTTTATTGCCAGAAAAATTATGTAGTACGATGGAAACTGGATATGCGCCGGCTGCCCACTGCTCAAACAGTGCAACTCTACCTGCAAAATAAGCAACGATTTCATCTGGTACTTGGACAATGTCCGCCTGTTTCTCACCGATTGCAGCTGAGTTATCGGTTGTTAATACAAGCCCATTTGGCAATAATACCGCGTTACGCATGCATTTTCACTCTTTCCATTACTCGCTCTAAGACTGGTGTAACAACTATCGCGATACCAGCGTTCAAAACCGTCGCGATTGTAATTCCCGGTAATGCAGTTGCAAAAAATGCAGGTGAAATAATCCAGTAAAACGGCAGTGTTGCAAGCACACTATTTGCAAAGATGAAAAATACCCATTTCCATACATTTCGGCCTGCTTGATGCAGCTTCGAGAACACGAATAAAATCAAAAACATTTCGATAGCGATAATTATATGCAGTGGCCCTAGAGGAAATCCAGCATATAAAGAAGATGATAGATGTCCAATTAAAGATGCAGCACCAGCGTAAACAGGTGGTAAAAATGCCGTAGAAATAAGTGCTGGCACTGTATCAAGTGCCGCACTCCCTATCCCAACTGGAATTTTAACGAATGCCCCTATCGCCGATAGAGCTGCAAACATTGCTGCAAGTGTAAGTAACCGAAGCTTCACTCTACTTACTCCCCCTCTTTTTTAACGCTTCCTACGTTCTTGAATACTTTTGCACTTCGAACATATTCTACATCTGAAACTTTCATCCGTGCATTAGCCACTCGTGCTGCCGCAAATAAATAGTCAGATAGTCGATTTAAATAGCGTTGTACAACTGTTGGTACATCTTCTTCTGCCTTTGTCAAAGTGACCACCTGTCGTTCTGCACGTCTCGTAACAGTGCGTGCTATATGAAGTGTTGCTGCTGCAGGTGTTCCGCCAGGCAAAATGAAGCGCTCCAACGCTGGGCTCTCATCCACTAGTACATCTATTCGTTTTTCCATTGCTTCAATTGGTTCGTCTGTCATTTTATATACGCGACGATTCGATACATTTGCAAGATCTCCGCCACAATCGAATAGCTCATGCTGAATAGTTTCTAGATCTTCTAGAATATCCGCAAATACAGCGGGATCTAGTTCCGTCACCGCTTTTCCGATAAATGAATTTAGCTCATCGATTGTTCCGTATGCTTCTACACGTATATTATCCTTATCTGTTCTTCCTCCGATTAAGCCTGTTTTCCCTTTGTCGCCAGTTTTTGTATAAATCTTCATCTCCACACATCTCCCTTTATTGTTTGTGCAATTCCATACCAAATACGTGTAACACTTTCCGCCTTTGTAAAAAGTTGTTGATAAAATCGACCGACGTCATCTCTTAATCTACGGGCAGTTGCTTCCATCGGTACAATTCCTCGACCAATTTCAGTTGCGATTACAATAACCTCGAATTTCATATTCCATCGCTCCAAGTGTTCGAGCCATTCTTCCAACTTTGTTTGTACCAAATTTTCTACCCCATAAACAACGACTACTTCTGTATTTGACAATAATACTGGAATATCCTCCTCGGCATTCATCCATTGCACGCTTCGTCCTTGAATCAAGTTCTCTACGTACGCACGTTTTCCATTAAATGCTCCACCGAAAATGACATGCATCGCTTTCCCTCCAGTACGTCTTTTTTACGTGTCCATTGCAACTCGTAGCTGCACCCATGTGGTACTTCCCATTCCCAAAAGCTTTTTTTAATAGGTGCAAATGTCATCAACAAAAAGCGAATGGGACCACCATGTGTAATAATAATGGGATGGTTTACTTCTTCCACTACTTCATAAAAAGCTTGCAATACGCGGTCTTCCATTTGTTCTAACGACTCTCCATTTGGAGGAGCAACTTCCCTTGGATTATCCAGCCAATCCCTATATAAAGTATCTTCTTTTAATTCATTATATGTTTTTTGCTCCCAATCACCAAAGGAGCATTCCCTGAAATTTGCATTTTCCTTATAAGAAATTCCCCTAAATACTTTCGCTGCAGTTTGTTTACATCGCATTAAATCACTGCCAATCACTTGTTTGGTTGTACTAGATAGTTTTTTCGTTAGGATGTCATCTATGATCGGTTCATCGGTCCAACCGATGTATTTTTTATCGCGATTGCCTAGCGTTGGAAGATGCCTTACGAGAGTAACAGTAAAAGCGTCAGCCATAATACCACCTCCGAAACTTCTACACTCGCTCCAAGCAAATCACCTGTAACCCCGCCGAAATTCCTAAGAGCCCAATTGCGAAATAAACAAATAAAACCAAACAACACAACTGCTACTGTAACCGCAATAAGCCAATCCGTCAGCATTCCTAAAACAGCAAGACCCAGTAAAAAGTGACATACAGCTGAAAACAACACAGCCCTCTCATTCATTTTTTGCTTGAAAAAATGAGCGAGTCCACTCGTTTTCGCATTATTTGTGCAAGAGAATAAAACGACAAGTACCACCCTAGAAAAATAAGGGATCAGTATGAGTAAAATCCAATGAAAAGATGTTGCCGCAAGTACTTCCGATACTATAATAACTTTGCCAACGACCAGCAAAACAACAGCCATTACACCAAATGCACCGACTCGCGGATCATCTAATATTTCAAATCGCTTCATACGGTCTTTATAAGAAAAAAATGCATCCGATGTATCGATAAACCCGTCCATATGAAGTCCTCCAGAAAACAAAATGCCAAGCAGTACAATACTAAATCCAGTCATTAATGGACTCCATTGGGCGTAAAGCACGATACAGGCAATGGCTCCGATTACAGCACCTAACCAAGGAAAAATACTATACATCCCCGTAATCTGGCGTCTTTCCATCGGTAAATTTTTGTTCATCGGTATTATAGTGAAAAATTGAAGTGCTAGTAACAAGCTATTCACTTTTGCACCCCATTTAATATGGAGATAATCTTTTCCCATTTTACATGTTTTTTGAAATGGTTTGCCCATTCGTCTATTTGTTCATCAGATGCATTCCCGCCATTTTTCGCTTCGCCGTCTTCTTCCTCTAGTTCATTAGGAAAATAAGGAACGATTCCAATCACATCGATTCCCGTATATGACTCGATAAAATCTATTCCGTCTTGAAATAAGGAAGCATCCCCTCTAAACTTATTGATAATGATTCCTTTTACTCGTGCTCTTTGCGTTTCTGGTAACAGTGCAAGCGTACCGACGATAGATGCAAATACTCCCCCATACTCAATATTTGCTACTAATAAAACTGGGACATCTGCTAAATCAGCTATCCGCATATTTACTAATTCTCGTTCTCTTAAATTCACTTCTACAGGGCTACCGGCCCCTTCTAAAATTAAATATTCATAAGAGGTGGAAAGCTTCTTCAAGCTATTTTTTATCAATAGTTGACCTTCTTCAAAAAACTGCTCCCGGTAATGCATTCCATTCATTTTATTCAGCTTTTCCCCTAAAATAATGATGTCCGATTCCATATTTCCAACTGGTTTTAGCAATATGGGGTTCATTTCTGCTCTATAAGCGGTTTTTGCGGCTCTTGCTTGTAAGGATTGCGAAACACTTATTTCCAAGCCTTCCTCTGTTCGGATACTTAAAGACGACATATTTTGTGATTTAAATGGAGCCACTCGCTTTCCTTCATTTGCTAGGAGCCTGCAAATCGCTGTACATACTAAGCTTTTCCCTACGCTAGAAGCGGTCCCTTGCACCATTAAGCCTTTCATCTGCATCCCTCACTTCCACTGATGACCGATGCCATACTCCATTTCGAAGGCATGATCTGCTTTTGCTACAAGCTTTTGATGGAGTCGACCAATCCACTCTTGATAGAGAGCTGTATATTCATATTTTGATACTGGTTCATCCAGCACTTCATTTGAAACAATAACAAGCACCTGTACTATTTCTAATAGCTTTTCCATTGTCGTAAATAATCGCTTTTCTACTTCTTCCATTTGGCCTTCGTACAGCTCATTTGCAAGCCATGTCGTGACACAATCCCAAAGGATGGCATCTCCTTCTTCAATTTGTGGAAGGATCCGCTCCAAATGTCGTGGCTGCTCAATTGTCACCCATTCGACTGGGTAATTTAGACGATCGTCTTGGTGTCTGGTAATACGTGCTTTCATTTCCTCGTCGACTGCAATACCAGAAGCAATATACACATTTCGTTTTGCTTGCTCGTTCATGACAAGTTTTTCAGCGAAGCTACTTTTTCCGCTCCGCACTCCCCCTGTTATGAAGACAAGTTTTCCTCGAACCATGTGGTCATCTCCCTTTGCAAATACTCCATTTGTGCCTTTACCTTCATGCCAACACGAAACCACTTTCCATCCAAACCTTTAAAGTTTTCTGTATGGCGAAGGACACACCCTTTTGCCAATAAATACTCGAAAAATTCCTTCGAACTTGAAGGTGCGGGCAGTTGGAAACAGAGGAAATTAGTTGTGGACGGCAATACAATGCAATTCCACTTTTCTAGGAAATCGGTAAAGCCCTCCCGCATTTCTTTTGCAAAAGTGATTACTTGCATTCGGTACGCTTCTTCCTGCAAACAATTAGCTCCGATCGTTGTAGCAATCGCATTACTATTCCAATGTGACAACCGGGAGCGGATATCTTTTATGAACGCTTCGCTTCCTACTGCATATCCAAGACGTAAACCTGGGATCGCATACATTTTCGTCATCGAACGCACCACCATCACGTTCGGAAAATCCTTCAAATACGGAATAAAGGATTCTTTTTCATCAATAAAGTCGAGAAATGCTTCGTCTAAAATCACTTCACATTTATATCTTTTTGCGTAGCGTGCAATTTGGATAATTTCCTCTAAAGGTATTAAATAGCCGGTTGGATTGTTTGGTCTGCAAATATAGATGGCCTCTGCAAACTCAATTTCATCGAACACTTCCTCTAAAGGAAGCTGTCCTGTTGCAATTATTTCTTTTATGTATACATGATAAGGAGCAAGTGTCGCCGCATATTCTGAAAAAGTTGGATGAATCAAGACGACACGCTTGTTTTCATATCGTTTTGCAATGCTTGCAAATAGTTCTGCTGCTCCGTTTCCAACGATGATGTTACTAACGGATACGTCGTGATACTTAGCGGCTGCAGATAAAAAAGGCTCTCCAGTCGGATCTGGATATTTTGTGATTAACTCCGCATATGAAGACCATTTTTCCATTACGAAAGCTGGCGGGCCTAATGGGTTTACATTTTCACTAAAATCCATTATTTTTTCTGGCATCTCGATTCCTAGCCGTTCATATACGTGATGTGCATTTGCTCCATGATTAGGTAATGCCATATAAAATTCCTCCAATGACCATCATCCAAAGCCAAAATAGAAATACCGCTGTATTCAAATGCGAGATGGTACTTAATATATGGTTTGGTGATAAAGGGACCTCTCCAATTCCCATGCGGGCACGATTTGAAATGATTCCTTTATATGTATTCATTCCCCCAAGTTGAATGCCTAGCTGGTAAGCAGTTGCTGCTTCTAAATAACCACTATTTGGGCTTGGATGTTTTTTCGCATCAAGCCACCAGCCTTTCATACGCTTGTTAAAAGGCAACTTACTTTCTTTTTTACCCCACAGCATAATAAGATAGCCCGTCAAACGACTTGGTATAAAGTTTGCTATATCATCCAGCTTTGCAGCAGCGTATCCGAACTCTTTGTACTGCTCGTTTTTATAACCAACCATCGAATCGAGTGTATTGATCGCTTTATAAACCCAAAGCCCAGGAGCACCTGCAAACAAGAATGCATAAAAAAGTGGAGCCGTAATTCCATCACTAATATTCTCGGAAACTGTTTCCACGACACCTCGTGTAATTTCTTGTTCACCTAACGTTTCTGTATCTCTTCCGACGATCCACGATAGCTTTTGTCTAGCAGCAGGTAAATCATTTGCAACTAGCGGTTTATATACATCCATCGCTGCTTCTCTTAAGCTTTTTTGGGCTAATCCTGAAGCAATTAAAATACTTTCCACTATAATTCCAACCCACATATGAATGGAATACGCACTTACTAAAAGTGCAATCGTGACAGAAAAGGTAATGCCTACTACGATAAAAACGAGTAGAAACCCTTTTGCTTTCTTCGACCTTCCTTTATTCAACCAAGTGGTTAGCTTTGAAATGAGCGTACCAATAAATCGAACGGGATGCGGCCAATTCGGCGGATCTCCGATTATTCTATCGAGCAAGAGCGCTATTGCAATTGCGATTATATGAGGACCCATTTCTATTCCCAGCCTTTTGCTTTTTTGTAAGTTTGGATTGCCTCTACTGTGCATTCATAGACACCAAGCCCAATTTTTTTTCCTACTTCCGTAATTGGGCCTGCATATGGAATATGCGCTCCTTGTTGTGTTGCTGCGACGAGCACGCTATCTGTCGAGGTTCCAGTCGCAATCGTGCCAGTGCGTGGATCCTTAACTTGTTCGTAGGCTAGTGCTTTTGTTTTCGCTTCGGTTGCAGTAATGACCGCTTGTATAAAGGCTTCCTCTGCTAGTTCCCCGTTTATGATGATCCATGTGTTAATTGTACCGATAGCGGGCATTGCTTCGACTTCATAAGCTTTTGCCACATCTACTGCATTTCCAACTCCTGCAGTCACCATAATAATGACGGAGCCAAAATCTCCATCGTATTGTTTAATGACCGCATCTTTTGTATAAACAGCAGTCATCATTCCTACTGTTTCCGTTTCAGAATACCCGCGATTGGTGAGGAATTGTTGCATTTCTGTTTGGGCGTTATCAATATTATAGTGGGCATCTACTCTTCGATTCACGAACGTTCGATACCAGCCAGTCCCCGCATTTATGACTGCGGATGACCAAGTTTTTAATTGGTGTTCTGCTTGAAATACAACTAACTCCTCTGTCACTTGAAAGTTTTCAATTGTAATGAGTTTCTCCTCACGCCACTCTTTTATATCTGGTAGTATCGTGATTTGAGGTTTTGGACGCTCTGGATGCGGATTTGTGCTAATTCTGGCTTTATATACCGTTTCAATTTGTTCTTTCATAACAACTTCATGCGGTTCTCCAATGACTTTTACTTCTCCTTGATCCATTAATAGGAGCCGGTCACAGTAAAGAGATGCAAGATTGATATCATGAAATATACTGATGATGGTCATCCCGTTTTCATTTGCTTGCGTTTTAATCGTATCTAGCAATTGTTTTTGATGTGCAATATCCAAATGATTTGTTGGCTCATCCAGTAGCAGGATTGGAGCTTGTTGTGCGAGTGCTTGTGCGACAAATACACGCTGTTGCTCCCCACCGGACAATAGATCTAACATATGATGCTCGTATTTTTCTATCCCCATTTGCTTCATCGCCAAGTTTACGGCTGCTTCATCCTTATTTGACCACGAAGCAAACAAACCACTCTGATGAGGGTAGCGACCAAGCGCAATCGTATCTCTCACCGTATGAGAAAATGCGTGACTATGTAGTTGTGGAAGAACCGCCATTTTTTTCGCTAGCTCTTTCGACGAATAAGCATGTAGGGATTTACCATCTATTAATACATCTCCAGATTCCTTATGCAGTATGCCACTGATTACTTTCAACAGTGTGGACTTCCCGCTCCCGTTTGGTCCAAGAATTCCGAGCATCTCTCCTTTTTCAACATGAAAGGAGACATTTTTAACGATCAATTGACGGTTATAACCACCTGAAACATTTTCTACTTGCAACATATTAAATGCCTCCTTTTTTTCGTTGTCTAAAGAAAATAAATGCAAACACCGGTGCACCGATAAATGCTGTAATAACACCAATCGGCAGCTCAGTAGGCGCAATAATCGTACGAGACACTAAATCACAGATGATCAATAACGCCGCCCCGTTTATAAAGCTAAGCGGTAATACATGCCGATTATCCGAGCCAAATAAAAGCCTTGTCATATGCGGAACGACAAGTCCTACAAATCCAATCGTTCCAGATACTGCAACTGCTGTGCCAGTAAGCATTGATCCACCGATCAAAATCATCATTTTTCTCTTTTTCACATTTACCCCTAAATGCTGTGCTCGCTCTTCCCCAAACAGCATCGCATTTAGCTCTCTTCTGTTTAACCATAATAACAGCGTACCAATGAGCACAAAAGGGAAAGCCATTTGCACAAAACTCCAGCCGCGCATCGACACACTACCGAGAAGCCAACTAATAATTTGGCGTAACTCTTCGCCAGTGAGTGCAATCATTAGTGAAATAACGGAACCTAAAAAAGAACTAAAAATAATACCCGTTAAAATAATTGTTTCCATTTTCATCGCACGATCGACTAGCTTTGCAAAAGAAATAACTAGAAACATCGTCACTAATGCACCGATCATACTGAAAACCGGCAACGTGAATATCCCTAAAAATGGTACCGAAATACCGAAAAAGAGCGTAGTCACGGCACCTACCGAGGCACCGGACGACACTCCTAACGTATAAGGATCGGCAAGCGGATTTTTTAACAATCCTTGAAACGCAGCGCCTGCAATAGCTAGTGATGCACCAACTAGCCCTGCAAGTACAACACGCGGCATGCGAATTTTCCAAACAATATTCGATGCGATTGCATCTGCTCCCGTATCCCATAATGTGCTGATCGGTACCTTAACGGATCCGACCGATACACCTAGCCAAATTGCAACAAGTAGTGCTGCAATCGACAAGATGTAGCCGATCATGGCTTTACTCACTAAATGCCTCTGGGTAAATTGCTTTCGCGATTTCTTCTAACCCATCTGCAAGACGCGGACCTGTACGACTTGTTAAGTTTTCATCCACTTGTACTACTGCATCATTTTGAACCGCAGTAATCGTATCGAAGCCTTCACGCGCTTTGACGCTATCTACAATTCCATCTACATAGCTATACATAACGATAATCACGTCTGGATTACGGCTAACAATTTCTTCCGGTGAAATCATAAACCAGCCTTCTTGATCTGCTGCAATATTTTCTGCATTCACCATATCTAAAATTTCTTGCATGAACGTTCCTTTACCAGGTGTATAAATTTCCGGTACATCCGAAGTTTCTACAAATACTGTTTTCTTCGTTTCTACTTTTGCTACTTTTTCTTTTACTTCTTCTACTTTTACTTTCATATCTTCTACAATTTTTTGTGCTTCTTCTAATTTACCTGTAGCACGACCAATTTGTTCGATTGTTGTATATGTTTCATTGAAATCAGCTGCATTTTTCACAACGAATACTTTCACACCAGCATCGCGGAGTTGTTGTAAACCAGCTTCGCCCATTCCTAACATAGACTCATGCGCAAATACGATTTCTGGATTCATCGATAAGATTTTCTCTACGTTGAATTCCTGTCCACCAATTTTCTCTTTTTCTAGCGCTTCTTCTGGATAGTTGTCATAGTCATTTACACCAACGATTTCCTCATTTAATCCAAGTGCAAATAAAATTTCCGTATTACTTGGAATCATGGAAACGATTGTTTTTGGAGCTTCTTCTAAGGTTATTTCATTGCCAACCGCATCCGTCATTGTTATCGGAAATGCAGCTTCATCTACCTCTGCTGGTTGTTCTTGTTGTTGTACATTGTCGTTATTTTCTACTGGTGTTTCTTCTTTTTGGCCACATCCTACTAAAAGCAATACTGCTAAAGCGGTTGTCATCCATAATTGCCATAATTTCTTCATGTTACTTTCCCCCATTTTCTTCTGTGCAAATAAAAAACTCTCGTCCAATGAACGAGAGATAGAATAGGTATAAATCTGCAAGGTTTTCCATAAGCCAAGCCGACTCACACGTTACCTATCCTCGTAGGCATTAAAGTGTTTACACATAAAGGCAGGTTTTCTGACTCATGATAGCGGACTATCACACACAGTGGCGGGACCGTGCTGGATTTAAACCAACTTCCCTTTTAACTTACTAGTTTCATAGCAAGCACCTTTATGTTCAAAATATTTTGTATGCATCGACTTCATTATACATGAAATGATAGTGTTGTCGACAGGGACTTTTAGAGAATAGGTAATTGTCGAATTTTTTGGAGAGTGCGTTTGGCTAGACAATTTGCTACACCCTTACCGTGGAAATTTTTGAGAATCAGGCGAGTTACTACTTCACTTCCCTGATTCTCTTTTCAGTAATTGTATGGTGAATATCGTAGATAAAGACAAGTTTTCAACCTTGTATCCATTGAATACAATACATAAAAAAGCATGGACAAATTGTGTGTCCATGCTTTCATCCTACTTAATACTGAAACAAAGCATTATTTGACTGTGCTGTTTAGTAGATTGGCGCTGCATTTCGGTCTGGTCCAGCTCTATAAAGAATCTGCATGCCTTTTGTAAAATCACTTGCTGCCACCGCAAAAGTTGCCGGTAATTCTACTTAGTTGGTACTATTTGAATCTACGCAAATTGCAAGAAATTTCAACAAATCATTTCGTCAAATTGAGTAATGGCCTCAAACAGTTCGTGCATGAATTGAGTTTTCTGCATTCCAACTCACTTCTCCATATGTCTGATTGCCTTTATAGAAGATGGCTTCAGTTTTAGATGTTCGAGCTACAGCCTCTGCGCTAGAGGTAGCGTTGACGAATACAAACGTTGCTTCATCTCCTACTTTTGGCCATTGCTGTTCTCCCGAAGTAGATAAAGGGGTAACCCCACCTGTAATAAACTTTAAATTACGTGCTAATTGATCTTCTTGAGCCTGGCGATAGACAAGACTATATTTCGTTGATTTTTCAAGTAAACTCCCTGTTCCAAAGGAGGACCAGGAATCATAGAATCCATCGCAACCAAAATGTACCTTTACACCTGAATGATCTAATAAATCAATTGGGGGAATTGAACGAGTTAAAGGTACGGTAGACATAATTGCAGTTTCTGTCTGTACAAGTTCTTCGATCAATGTACGTTGCTGAACTTCCGGAATACTACCCAATGCAAAAGCATGGCTGACAGCTGTTCGACCTTCCCACCCCTGACTCCGAACAATCTCTAAGAGTTTAGATATTGTATATGCACCTATATGTCCTTCATCATGCAAGTGAATATCAACATCCGCATTGTATCGCTCTGCAAGTTGCATCATCGTGCGCAGTGAAGTTTCAATTTTCCCATCAATGCCTGCAGGGTCTAATCCACCGATATGGGTAGCACCTTCAAGCATAGCCTCATGCATTAGTTCAACGACTCCTGTGTTTAACATCCCATGTTGCGGAAAAGCAACGATTTCATAACTCAATTTATCCTTGGATTCCTCTAACGCTTCTCGAACTGAAATCAAATTCTGGAGACCGATGTACGGGTCAATATTTACATGTGTCCGAATATGCGTTGCGCCTTGTGAAGCAAGCAGATCGATCATCGCCAATGCACGTTGCTTTCCTGTCTGTGCTAGCTCCGCAAGTTCGACTGCCTCCAATCTCAGGCGTTCTTTTAAATTTGCAGCTGGCTGAATTGATTTCCAGTCCAACGATAGGTATGTTTTGTCCAAATGATTGTGCATTTCCCTAAATCCGGGCATTAATAACAAACCATTCATCGATTGAGATCGAACATCAGTCGGGAGAGGAACTTCGACAGGTTGAACAGACTGTATTTTCCCTTCAACTATCTCAATGGAAACAAGTTCTGTAATGGTATACAGTGTTCCATTTGCATCTGTTTTTCGTCCAGTCTCAATCTTCACATCGGTTAACCAAAACGTCATGAATGAACGCCTTCTTCCACAACTTGTTTAGGAACAAATATATTTCCCTTCCCATACACAGCGCGAATTGGTTTTCGTCTTGCAATCGCTTCTGCACTGCAGGTAGCGTCAACCAATAAAAATGAAGCATCATCTCCCGCCTTTGGCCATTGTAGGTCTCCAGTTGGTGATAGTGGTGTCACCCCACCTGTAGCGAAACGAAGTAATTGGCTTAGACCAATTTCATCACTAATACGAAAACGCTCTCCCAATAATGCTAATTTCTGAATGGTATCCCCTGTTCCAAATGGAGACCAGTGATCTGTAATACTGTCATGTCCAACTGAAACCGGAACATTGTTTTCCCAGAGGTAGGGAATAGGTATAGTCGGTCGATTGACAGGTACTGTAGTCGTTACATCAATACCAACCTCTGCAAGTCTTTCGGTTACTATCTGTAATCGTGGATCGACAAGATCTCCGAGAGCCAAAGCATGGCTGATAGTTACCTTGCCCTGCTTTCCTGATGCCTCTGTCAGTTCTGCAATTTGTTCCATTTGAAAGGTTCCAAGGGAATCTGGATCATGTAAGTGAATATCAATCGGTGCATCAAATTCCTGTGCAATTGAGAAGACAGTTTCTAAGCTTTTTTCGATGTTACGGTCAACAGTTGCTGGATCGACACCCCCAACATGCGTTGCTCCATTCGCCATTGCTTGACGAACAAGTTCGACTGAATCACTGCGTAATAGTCCGTGTTGTGGGAAAGCTACAATTTCATAGGTGATCAAGTCTTTATAGGCTTCTAGTGCTCTGACTGTAGCTTTCAAATTCTCAATTCCAACGACTGGGTCGATATTACAATGTGTACGTATGTGTGTATGTCCATTCTGAATCAACAATTCGAGCATTTTCTTTGCACGCTCTTCCACCGTTGGCAATTGGTCTTTTAACACCTTTTGTTCTTCTTCAATTCGAGTAAATATTCCATTAATTGCTGGTCTGACTGCCTTCCAAGGTCCCCCGTAGTATGTTTTATCAATGTGAATGTGCATCTCACGGAATGCAGGAATCATCAACGCCCCATTTGCATCTATCATTTCACTTTCAGATGGAGGTGCTTCTGTTGTGACATTGGCAATTTCCCCTTTTTCAATTTGAATATTCACTAGTTCTGTCAATGTTTTAGCGACTGTATTTTCAGGCTTTTCGTATCCTTTTTCAATTCGAACGTTTGTAATCCAATAATTATTCATTTATTTCTTCCTCCTTTAATAGTCAGTGGCAATACCTTGATAGCTGATGCCGAGATATGATGATTATTCAGTAATCTTTACATTCTCAATCATGAGGTAGTTCGATGCGTTTAACCAATAACCAGACACATTTTTGTTGGATACAGCCAAGTGTTCATAGTTACGGATTGGTACATATACTGCTTCGTCTAACTCAATTTGTAACACTTTTTCGTAAAGCGCTTTACGCTCTTCTTGGTCTGTTTCTTGTCTCGCTTGCTCAATTAATTGGTCGACTTCCGGATTAGTGTAATAGAATGAGTTTCCGGCAGGTCCATGTGATGAGGAATGGAACAGATTATATTGATTGTAGTCTCCATCTCCTGTTGCATTACCCCAACCTGAGATAAACATTTCATGTTCGCCGTTGTTCGTCATCTCAATAAATGCTCCATATTCCATCACTTGAATCTCAACATCAATGCCAATGCCTTTTAATTGGGACTGGATGACTTCAGCCATATTAATACGTTCTTTACGGTCACTAGTCAGCAAGGAAATTTTGTAGCCTTCTTCAATACCAGCTTCTTTTAGTAATTTTTTCGCTGCATTTAGATCGTAGGCAAGTGGTTTAGAAGATTCGCTATAACCGAAGACCTTTGGACTCATTGCAGAGTTCGCTAATGTACCGACATCATTGTAGACTCCAGAAATAATAGCTTCCCTTTCAATTGCGTGGCTGATCGCTTGACGTACACGCAAATCATCAAATGGTTCCTTTTCAACATTGAATCCTAGGTATTCAACTGCAAGACCTTCCGTTCGATAAAGTTCCATCGTATCCGAAGCTTCGATTCGTTCTATCTCTGTTACTGGTACTTGGTCGTTAATATGCGCCTCACCAGTCTCAATCATCGCCAGACGTGTAGCGTCTTCTGGCACCACTTTAAAGACTACACGTTCAACAGCAGCTTCCTCCCCCCAATAGTCTGGATTCTTCACAATAGAAACCTCTTGCCCTGAGATCCACTTTTCAAATGTATATGGTCCGGTACCTATCGGATTTTCTTTAAGGGCTTCAGGATTTTCTGTGATAGCTGTTGGACTGATCATACTTCCCTCTTGACTTGCCAAAATGGAAAGCAATGGAGCGTATGGATAAGAGAGATGGAAACGAACCGTCAGTTCATCAACAATCTCTATTTCTTCGATCATTGAAAACTTTTCACGTTGTGGTGACCCTACAGCTGGATCTAAAAGACGATCCATAGTCGCTTTCACTGCATCAGCGTTGAATGGAGTCCCGTCATGGAAAGTCACGCCCTCCTGAAGTTTGAATTCCCAAGTAGTATCATCGATTACATTCCATTCTTTTGCCAGACCGGGTTGAGTCTCAAAGTTCTCATCAGGCCTTACTAACGTTTCATAGACTTTTTGGTACAAAATATTTGCAGATGGGATATCCGTAATAAAATGGGGATCAAGATTTGTAGCATCCGACAGACGTACTACAATCAACTCTTCCGCCGTATTTTCTACCCCATCAGTTTGTTCCTCTGTCCCTGTCGAACCACTAGTCGAACATGCTGCTAATAGTAGCGTGATACTCCCAGCAAGGAACAAATGTTTCATCTTTTTCATCACTCTCATTTCCCTTCCCTTTGAAATTGATGCATAGCATCTATTGGTTACAGTACCTATCGTACTTAAATGTTCCCCATGCGTTTTGCATTATTTTTACAAGTTGTTTTACTATTTCGACTATATATTCAAAACACATTTACTTTTCTATATAATTTGATAATTTTAAGCTAGCTTACTGATTTTAAATTGAAAAAGGAGAGAACATTATGTCAACGATCCAAGAGACAGATACACTTGCTGTCACTCAAGTATTAGGCGCTCCCAAAGAGTCCGCTTGGCGCAATTTTATTTCTCAGTTTTTCCGAAATAAAGCGGCTGTTGTTGGAGCTATTATCATTGCCTTCTATGTTTTTATTGCTATCTTTGCTCCACTACTTGCTCCTTATGATCCTTACGAGATTCAATTGGAGAACAAGCTTCAATCTCCTTCTATTGAACACTGGATGGGTACTGACGACAAAGGACGAGACATATTAAGCAGAATTCTTTATGGCTCTCGTCTCTCTATGGGAGTTGGATTTGCTGCTGTAGCCTTTGGTGCATTCTTTGGAATTCTTTTTGGCTTGATTGCAGGTTATTACGGTAAATGGGTAGATTCCCTCATTATGCGGTGTATGGATGTACTTCTTGCATTTCCAGGTATTCTCTTAGCACTTGCTATCATCAGTGCATTAGGACCAGGAATGATCAATGTAACGATAGCAGTAGGAGCATTTTCAGTACCTCTATTTGCTCGAATCGTACGCGGTTCTACTTTAGAAGTAAAGAAATTAGAGTATGTAGATGCCATTCGGTCATTAGGTGCTAAAGACAGTACAATCATCTTTCGCCACATCTTACCGAACATTCTATCACCGATTATCGTGCAAGGGACATTAAGGATTGCTACAGCAATTTTGTCTGCTGCTGGTTTATCCTTCCTAGGTCTAGGAGCCCAGCCTCCATCGTCTGAATGGGGAACTATGTTAAGCGGCGGACGTGATTTCTTATTCTCTGCACCTTACATTGCTATTTTCCCAGGAATGGCCATCGCCATTCTAGTTCTTGGCTTTAATATCTTTGGCGACGGATTGCGTGATGCACTAGATCCGCGTATGAAAAATTAGGAGGTGCTTACATGATTTGGTTCATTACAAAACGTTTAATGCAGACCGTACCGGTCATTATTGGAGTTACTATTGTAGTATTTGTCATTATGCAACTTGTTCCTGGAGATCCGGCTGTCCTACTTGCTGGTGAAGGGGCAACAAAAGAGACGATTGAAGCACTTCGTGAACAACTCGGTCTTCATCAACCTCTCTATGTACAATACTTCGATTATGTTAGCAATCTACTACGGGGCGATATGGGCTTCTCACTCAAAAATAACCAGCCCGTGTTGCAAGAAATTATGACTCGTCTACCGATTACATTAGAGCTTGCTATTTTCAGTACGCTTATCACTATCGTCCTTGGGATGCTTGCAGGTATCATCTCTGCGATTAGACCGTATTCCATCTTAGATACAGTTGTTATGGTTGTTGCATTACTAGGTATCTCATTACCAAGCTTTTGGTTCGGTTTGATGTTAATGTATTCCTTTTCAGTCAAACTTCATATTTTCCCTGTTGCAGGGTGGGATAGCATGTTACACGTTGTTCTTCCCGCATTCACGCTTGGAGCAGGTGGTGCTGCAATCGTGGCTCGAATGACACGTTCGAGCATGCTAGAAGTTATTCGCCAAGATTATATTCGGACAGCACGTGCAAAGGGTGTTAAAGAGCGTGTAATCATCTACAAGCACGCATTAAGAAATGCGCTAATTCCTGTCATTACTGTTGTCGGATTGCAATTCGGTGCTCTTTTAGGTGGAACTGTTCTAGTGGAGTCCATCTTTGCAATCAATGGATTAGGTCGTATGATTGTCGACGCAATTCGTATGCGTGACCTGCCTGTCGTCCAAGGCGGTGTTCTTGTCGCTTCTCTTGTATTCGTTGTAGTAAACCTAATCGTAGATATTCTATATCGTCTATTCAATAAACGTATCGAACTTAATTAATTCAAGAAAGTAGGTGATTTTCATGTCAAAAGAGGTCATATTAGAAGTTAAAAATCTGCAGACTCATTTCACAACTAAACGAGGTACAAGTAAGGCCGTGGATGGGATTGATTTTACACTTCACAAAGGGGAAACCCTTGGAATTGTAGGGGAGTCGGGATGTGGTAAGAGTATCACGTCGCTTTCAATCTTACGTCTAATTCCTTCTCCTCCAGGAAAAATTGCCGGAGGAGAAGTTCTCTTCAAAGGAAGGAACTTAGTGGAACTTCCTGAATCTGAGATGAGAAAATTACGGGGAAATGAGATCTCGATGATTTTTCAGGAACCAATGACGTCGCTGAACCCAGTACTTCCTGTTGGTGAGCAGATTGCAGAAGCTATCCGCCTTCATCAGAACCTAAATAAAAAAGAGGCTGCTAAAAAAGCAGTAGAAATGTTAGGTCTTGTAGGTATCCCATCTCCCGAAAAACGCGCCAAACAAGAGCCGTTTCAATTGAGTGGCGGCATGCGACAACGTGTGATGATCGCGATGGCACTATCATGTAATCCTGAAGTTCTTATTGCAGATGAACCAACAACGGCATTAGATGTAACTATTCAAGCTCAAATCTTAAGATTGATGAAAGAACTGCAAGAACGATTAGGGATGGGTGTAATACTCATTACACACGATTTGGGAGTGGTCGCTGAAACATGCGATAAAGTGGCCGTTATGTATGCAGGAAACATCGTAGAACATGCAACTACAGAAACGTTATTTGAAACTCCCTTGCACCCATACACGCAAGGACTATTAGCTTCATTGCCAAAAATTGATGAGGATCAAGAAGAGCTTTATACAATTGAGGGAAATGTACCAAGTGCATTCAATATGCCATCCGGTTGCCGTTTTGCTTCCCGATGTCCATTGGCAACAAACCTATGTCGAGAGTATAAGCCTGAATTAATTGAACATGAAAGCGGCTCAAAGGTACGATGCTGGGTTTACAGTAATAAGTGGCAAGAACAGGAGGTAGTTGTGTAATGGTAAATGTCCAAGAACAAAAGGTTCTCCTAGAAGTACAAAATCTTAAACAGTACTTCCCTGTAAAACGAGAAAAGCTATTGCAACCTAAGCTTTCTGTGAAGGCTGTGGATGATATTAGTTTCACACTGCGCGAAGGAGAAACGTTAAGTATTGTAGGAGAAAGCGGTTGTGGTAAATCTACAACCGGTCGAGCGATCCTAAGATTAGACGAACCGACAGCGGGAAAAGTAGTGTATAATGGTAAGAATATATTAGAATTGTCAAAAAAGGATTTGCGGACATTACGAGGTGACTTACAAGTAATTTTCCAAGACCCTTTCGCATCTTTAAATCCACGACAAACGATTCAACAGATCCTTTCTGAAGCGATGTCGATTCAAAACTCCGTTCAGAAAGAGTTAAGAAAAGATCGAATGAGAGAACTTATGCATCTCGTAGGACTGCCTGAAGAAGCATTGTCTCGTCATCCTCATGAATTTAGTGGCGGACAGCGACAGCGTATCGGAATTGCACGAGCATTGGCTGTGAACCCTAAATTGATAATTTGTGACGAAGCCGTATCTGCCTTAGATGTATCAATTCAAGCACAAATCTTAAATTTGTTAAAACGACTACAACGTCAATTGAATTTGACATTTTTGTTTATATCACATGATTTAAGCGTTGTTCGTCATATCTCTGATCGTGTCATGGTAATGTACCTTGGTAAAGTAGTAGAAATTGCGCCTAAACACGCACTGTTTGATCAACCAACACACCCGTATACTCGAGCATTACTCTCATCAATACCTGTACCCAATCCTAAGGTACAAACGGAACGTATTCTTTTATCAGGGGATGTCCCCTCACCAATCAATCCGCCATCTGGTTGTCGCTTTCATACTCGCTGTCCTTTTGCGACAGAATTATGTAGTAGCAAGGAACCGGAGACAGTAGAAGTGCAAAATGGACACTACGTTGCGTGTCACTACGCGAACGATTTCTTCTCTGCTTAACCGATTTTTAAAAAGGAGTCAGAGCATATGTTAACAATTGAGGCTTTTACGATATTCATCGCCCTCTGCATTCTGGCTCCTATTTTAGGAGCGCTTGCCCTATTGTTTTTATTAGCTTACGAAAATCGAATTGATTTACTAGAAAAACAAAAGAAAGAAATGGCTTTAGAACGTGATTTACAGGAAGCACTCTACAATCAACTCAATCAAGAAATACAACCTCATTTCTTTTTTAACACGCTAAATTCCTTGCTGAGTTTAGCAAGACTTGGACGAAAAGAAGAGTTAATTTCAGGAATTGAAAACTTCTCAAAGTTACTAAAACACAAATATATTACTACTGATAGAACACTAACCTTGCAAAAGGAACTTGAATATGTCGAATACTACTTGGCAATACAACGAATCAGGTTCCGTGAACGCCTTGAAATCGATTGGCAAACAGAACAGCAGGTATCGTCTGCTCTTACTATTCCATATTTAGTCCAAACATTAATTGAAAATGCCTTTAAACATGCATTTGAAAAAAATCCAGGGCGAGCTCATTTAATCATTTCTGCAATTCGTAAAGGGTCGCAAGTACAAATAGCTGTCACCAACAATCTTGTCGTTTCTTCAACAGATAAAGAAGATACTACAGGAATAGGGTTATCAAACTTAGAGAATCGTCTCTCGCTCTTGTTTTCGAAAGACGAAATATCTATTGAAAGCCAGATAAACGGGGAATGGATCACCGTATCTATCTCATATCCATTTCAATATTGGGAAGAAAGGAGAAATAAAAATGAACATTTTAGTAGTAGATGACGAACCTCTCGAGATTGAACAGATGGTGTATCTCATTGAAAAGCATTTCCCTACCGCTACAGTGTGGAAAGCCCAAGACGCATCGCAAGCTATTCGTCTTGCCCGAAAGACTTCTATTCGTCTTGCCTTTTTGGATATACAGATGCCCGGTAAAAGTGGATTGGACCTTGCTCAGGAACTTAAAACAGAAACAAAAGCTGATCTGGTTATGGTCACTGCATTTCAAAGTTTTGAATTTGCACAACAGGCTATCAAAGTCGGAGTATTGGATTATTTGACTAAACCGATTATAGAAGAGGATCTAGTGCGTGTACTAAATCATTATACAGCTCATTCTCACTATTCCGAGACGATACGCCGTACGCTTCAAATTATTCATGAAGAATTTGGTGAGCGTCTAACACTTAGCAGTTTAGCGTCCCGTATACATATCAATCCGGCCTACTTAAGTCGAAAGTTTCAAGAAGAAGTTGGAACGGGGTTTGCTGAATACGTGAACCATTATCGTCTCGTCGCAGCCAAGCGAATGTTATGCGAAAAGCCAGATGCCACAATTTCATCTATTGCTGAATGTTGCGGCTTCAACAGCCAGCACTACTTTAGCCAAATGTTTCGCAAAGAATTTAACACCACCCCACGAGATTACAGAGCCAAGGAGCTGTACATGGCATGAACGACAAATGGATGCTCTATATGCGTGGGTCGGTTACCTTTGGATTAGGATTAGCAATTATTACATTACTTGCACGGTGGGTAACCGGAAACACCATCCTTTCTTCTCCTCAGACGCTAATTCAATATGGAATTGCTGGTAGTATCGGGTACGCTATTGCAGGCGGACTCGCTTTCTTTTTTCTTGGGCTTGTGGCAAAACGAGTCCGACGTAGTTTTCCTGAAGCAATAACGATTGGTGATGTGTTAAAAGAAAAGCTTTTGCCTTCTTATTATCATACTTTTATTCTGATGCTACTCTTCATGGGTGCATATGCTCTTATGGTGCAATTTTATGCAGCTGGAACACTGTTTTATTATGCAATTCCTCAGTTACCACTCATTGGTTTTGGAGGATTTTTGCTTTTGGTTATCTATTTTGGCGGGTATGGTGGGTTGAAAAAACTAACCTCCCTCTCGTTCTACAGTGTCGTCATGATATTTCTGACGACTATCCTGCTCCCTATTTATTCGTATCTTCAAAACGGTATAAGCCCCATCTATGATGGGGTCAAACTATATCATCCGTATCTTTTTTTCATGGGAAGTCATGAGACGGTTTGGTTTGTGTCGGCTGCCATCCTTGTATTCACCGGGCAAATTCTAACGGATAGCGCTACTTGGATGCGAATTTTTGTAACAAAACCAGAAAAAATTGGTTTAGCATTTCAATCTACTGGGCTTATCTGGGCCACCGTTCCTATGGCACTATTAGCACTGTTGTTGTTCGCAATATCTGGGAAATCATTTGATCATGTATACCTTCTCATCCAAACAATGTTGCAAGCACTAGATGCATCTTTCTTAATGATTATCTTTGTGTTTTTTGTTTGATAGCAATGCTTACAGCTTCGAGTAGTGAATTGCATGGTTGGACATCTCTTCTCATCAAAAACGTATGGCTAGAAAAATCATTAACGGATAAACAGATTACACAGTATCGTCACCTATCTGTTTGGCTCTTGGCATTTATCCTTTTCGTAATCGTTGCAATTGTTTTCCCTTCGTCTTTTTCCTTACTCTTCTTTTTTGGGAATCTGTACGCTTCTTTGATTCCAGCTGTGATGTATATATTGATAACAGAGCATCGCACGGGACCTGCACCTGCCATAATTGTTGCGATAGGTTCTGTCATAGGAATTGTGAGTCATCTATCACTTCATTCCTTCTTTTCAATATGGGCAAGCTTTTTGTCAGCATGCCTACTTTTTATAGCGTTTTATTTATTTAACCTACAAAAATACAAGAAACCGATGGAATAGGAAATTGACATAATGGCACGTACTGCATCGGATAAACCTTACTAACTGCCACTCGGATTGCTCCTTTCGTCAGTTACTCCGAAAGACAAGGTATACCAGAACATCTCAAACGTCCATCGTCTCATTGGTTGTGGGATTATTTTGTGTACTTGGTAGGTTCTTTTGGCCCTCATTTTTTCTATGATGTCTTTGCATTTCTCAATACCACCTGATTCCTTTCAAAGAAAAAAGCCTTCTTAAGTTAGAAGGCTTTTCCTTAATACATACGTACTCCTTTAGCGATTACTACCTCTCTAGGAGTACGTCGTGCTATAAATTCTGCAGAACACTGAGCAGAAGTTAAAATCATCGAAGCATCTTGACCTACACAGGGCCAAAGTCTCTCACCTTGTTCGGAGAGAGGAGTAATACCGTCTGTGATAAATTTGAGAGACGCGGCCAATGCTTTTTCATTGGTCCATCGATTTTTTTCTAGCAATCTCCCTAATCTTTCTACCAAATCCCCATTTCCTGTCGGCCACCAAGAATCATAAATATTGTCGCTACCTAGATACACACCTATCCCTTGTTTATCTAGCCAATCGACTGGAGGTGCATTTCGACCAATAGGGACTGTTGTAATAATTTGAATTTCCGCCTCTTTCATTGCTTGTATAACAGAACCTAGAGCTTCTGTCGACACATCTCCAAGCCCAAATGCATGGCTCACATAAACACGCCCTTGAAGTCGGTACTCGCAAGTCAATTTTGCTAACCTTTCAATAGTATACGTTCCAAGGTGTCCAGGATCGTGCAAATGTATGTCCACACCGACATTACCTTCTACTGCCATTTCCAGTAGGGTACGTAGAGACTTTTCGATATCTTGATCCACGGTAGCCGGATCAACAGAACCGATAAAGTCAGCCCCTTCTACAATTGCCTGACGCATAGCAGAGATTGTATCGTCGTTAAGAAAACCATGTTGGGCAAATGCCACGATTTCTGTTTGTATTTCAGGATACTTCTCAGTTACTTTTTTTACTTCTCTATAAAAAGAGAGACCAACTTCAGGATAGATGTCCACATGGGTTCGTATGGAAGTGGCACCCATCGAAATTAAATGTTTAAATAAGTTCTCTGCCCTTTTTTCTGCCGTATATTCAGCTTTCTTTAGTATTGACTTTTCCATATAGCTTCTCTCCAATACGGAGGAAGCTGGGATACACGCTTTCCATGGCATACCGAAATAAGTTTTGTCTAAATGCACGTGTTTTTCAGAAATTCCTGGTAATGCCAATCTCCCACCAGCATCTAGCCATCCTTCCGCTAAAGAATCTCCTGTTGTCTCGCTAATCTTGACAATCTTACCATTCTTCCACTCTATATCCACTAGTTCTGTAACTGTTTCTACGCGTTGGTGATCAACTTGACTCCATCCTTTTTCTATTCTTACATTTCTTAGACCTTTCATAAAATACCCTCCTCTAAATGGAAAAGAGGCTTCAAGGAAGCCTGTCTGTAGTTAATTGTTTATACGAGTTGTTGAGAGATCGATATATCCCGCTGGGGTGATATCGAAACCTTTAACATCTTTATGCACCGCAGCCATGTTTTCAATCACACGGACTGGAATGTAGAGAGCATCTTCCATTTGTTTGTGTTGCGCTTTGGAATAAAGCTCGCCTCGCTTGTCACTATCCATCTCTTGTCTTGCCTGTTCAATCCATTCATCAACTTGTGGATCTGCGTAGAAGAATCTATTTCCACCCGGTCCATGTGTACTAGAATGCAAGAGATTAAACTGGTTATAATCGGCATCTCCTGTGGCATTTCTCCAACTCAAAATATACATTTCTGTATTACCGGAATTCGTCGTATCTACAAAGGTACCATATTCTAAAACTTCTATTTCAACTGTAATACCAATACCTTTTAGTTGAGATTGGACCACCTCAGCAAGGTTAATACGTTCTTTGCTATCCATCGTTGTAAGTTTAATCGTCAATCCATCTTTATATCCAGCTTCAGCCATCAAACGTTTCGCTTCATCCAAATTATAGCTATACGGCTGCATCGTATCATCGTATCCGAACACTTTAGATCCTAGAAGTGAATTGGCAACTCCACCAACGTTGTTAAATACTCCTTTTCGAATGGAATCAACCTCAATTGCATGAGCAACTGCTTTTCGTAAAAGTACATTATCGAATGGTTGCTTTGAAACATTAAATCCAAGATACTCCGTACCATAGCTTTCACTTCGATAAAGATTACTAGACTGCGAATTTTCAACTGTCTCCATCATTGTAACTGACAATGGTTCTGTAACGTGCGCCTCCCCGGTCTCAATCATGGATACACGAGTCGTTTCTTCAGGTACTACTTTAAAGATGACTTTCGCTAATTTACTAGCCGATCCCCAATATTCTTCATTTCGTACTAAAACGATTTCTTGCCCTGGTTTCCAATGCTCAAAACGGAATGGGCCAGTACCGACAGGTTCATTGATGAGCTCCTTCCCAAAGCGTTCAATTGCTTTAGGGCTGATGATTCCACTTTCGTGACCCGCCAGAATAGAAAGTAAAGGAGCATATGGTTCAGTAAGAATAAATTGTACAGTATGATCATCAACAGCTTTAATTTCTTGAACCATAGAAAGAGCACCCGCTCGTGGCGACCCTACATTTGGATCTAACAATCGTTCGAATGTTTTCTTCACTGCCTCTGCCGTAAACGGTTCTCCATCGTGAAATGTTACATCTTCTCGAAGAGAAAATTCCCAAACGGTATCACTGATTTGTTTCCAACTTTCAGCTAGAAGTGGCACAAATTCAGAACTTTTATCACGCCCTACTAATCCTTCGTATACCTTCCCATGTGTAACACTCGCCGCATTAATAGTCGACATAAATTGATGATCTAAGTTTTCTGCATCTGACAGACGTGCAATGATTAACGTATCTGCATCTGACGCTTGCGCGTTACTAGATGATCCATCATCTGCCGAAAGCTGTGTAGAGCATCCTGTTAAAAGCAACAGTCCAGTAATAGCCAAACCAAGCCAATGTTTCTTCAATCTCATCTGAACCTCCCATTAATACTGTTTTTTCAATTATACGGATTATTCAGATATTATTTTTTTAGTATTTTGACTTGAATTTGTGATATTTTTAACTTTTTCTTAACAAATAGAATCGTATTGGATAATAAATACTTTGTATCTCCAGTAAGACAATAAAAATGATTTGGGTGCTATTCGTTATATGCATGACATAATAAGAAACTGCAAATATGAGTTTTCCGACAATCAGACTCTACAGAACATGTTCGATGTGAAGTTAGATGAGACACCTGCCGTCAAGGGCAACCGAGGATAGATCGATGAGGAATAGTGCTCGGTCTGTGACTTTTTAAACAATCGGGCTGAATGGAGAAGTGTACAGACTCAAGAAGAACATTGGTCAAATGTGTCTTCATAGAATTACCCATGAAAAGAGCTGTTCGATCATAACTTTACTATTGGTTCTGGATTCTCACAATAAAGTAAGACTAATGTGCTTTCCAAAGCTCTATGGAGATAATAGCGACAATTTGAATATATTTCTCCTCTTTTTTACTTTTACCCCATTTAAGTACTCCTTTCCCTCTAATAAAAAAACACTCCGACCGAGGTCGAAGTGTTCGATATTACATTTTTTCTGGAGCGGCAACGCCGATTAAGCGAAGTGCGTTCGCGATTGTTTGGCGAGCAGATGTAACTAGTGCAAGACGAGCGCCAGTTAAAGCGACATTTTCTGCATCGAGTACTTTATCCGCATTGTAGAAGCTGTGGAATGTTGCCGCTAGCTCTTGGATATAAGTTGCGACACGGTGAGGTGCACGAAGTTTTGCAGCATCTGCTACTACTTGTGGGAAGTCACCGATTTTTTTCAATAGATCTAATTCTTTTTCGCTTTGTAATAAATCAAGTGAATCTGTTGAAGCTTTTAATTGTTGAGTTTCAGCTGCTCGTAAGATGGAGCAAATACGTGCATGTGCATACTGTGCATAATACACTGGGTTTTCATTTGACTGGGAAACTGCTAAGTCCAAATCGAAGTCCATATGTGAGTCGCCTGAACGCATGCCAAAGAAGTAACGAACTGCATCTAGGCCTACCTCTTCTACTAGTTCACGCATCGTAACTGCTTTACCAGTACGTTTACTCATCTTCATTTTTTCGCCGTCTTTATATAGTTGAACCATTTGAATAACGGAAACTTCTAGTTTTTCACGCTCGTATCCAAGTGCTTCAATCGCCGCTTTCATACGTGGGATGTATCCGTGGTGGTCTGCTCCCCAAATGTTGATCAGTTGGTCGAAGCCGCGTACTAGCTTATCTTCATGGTAAGCGATATCTGGTAATAAATACGTGAAAGAGCCGTCACTTTTAATCAATACGCGGTCTTTGTCATCGCCAAACGTTGTAGAGCGGAACCAAGTTGCTCCTTCTTCTTCGAAAATATGACCGTTTGCTTTTAATTTATCTAATGCTACTTCAATTTTTCCATCTGTGTATAAAGAAGTTTCAGAGAACCAATTATCAAAGCCTACGCGGAAGTCGGATAAGTCTTTTTGTAGTTTCGCAAGCTCTACTTTTAAGCCGTGTGCACGGAAAGCTTTATAGCGTTCTTCGTCAGACATGTTCACAAATTTATCGCCATGCTCTTTTACTAGATCCGCTGCGATATCAATAATATCTTTTCCACGGTATCCGTCTTCTGGCATTTCTTTTTCTAAGCCTAATGCTTCGAAATAGCGCACTTCAATAGAAACCGCTAAGTTATGGATTTGATTTCCAGCATCATTAATATAATATTCACGAGAAACATCATATCCAGCAAAATCAAGTACGTTACATAGTGAATCTCCAACAGATGCACCACGCGCATGTCCTAAATGCAAGTCACCAGTTGGATTCGCAGACACGAACTCGACTTGAATTTTTTCGCCAGCACCAGATTTAGTACGGCCATAATCAGCTTGTTCAGCAAGTACTGCTTTTACTACTTCCTGTAAATAATCCTTACGCACGGTAATATTCATAAATCCTGGACCAGCGATGTCGATTTTTTCCATCATTGTACCTGACATATCTAGGTTTTCTACGATAGCGTCTGCAATTTGACGTGGATTTTTTTTCGCTAGTTTCGTTAATTGCATTGCAATATTTGTTGCGTAATCCCCATTTGCTTTGTCTTTCGGTGTTTCTAAATGGATAGAAGGAATTTGTTCTTCTTTTACAAGTTCCGCTTTCACAATTGCTTGTTGTAACGCTTTTTTGATCGATTGTTGTACTTGTTCTACTGCGTTCATTTAATTCGCCTCCGTGTAAATTAGTTCTAATGTATATGTACCAACTACTTCTTCGTTTATCAAGAGTTCATACTCCACTCGAAATTGCCCATCTTCAAATCGTAGTTGTTTCGTATTTGTTGTGATCATCATAGTTCCGTAACCTGGATCATAGCTTCCTGTTTGAAGCTCTCCTTTTACGAATGGCAGTCTCATTTTTACGAAGCCACTTCTAAGAATTAAAGCAGAATCACTATTTAACTTTACGGTCGTTTTGACTGCTTTGTCATTTTGTGTTTCTTCGTAAACCAAATAAGATTGATTCCCTTTTATCGTAAGTTCACCTGTTGTTTGGATATTAAATGTTTCTAATGCGGCATCTGGGTGTTGAATCGTAGATTGTAAGTGGATATTAACTATTTTTTTTATTGGTTGAGACATTGCGTTCATCCTTTAGAGCATTTTAATGTAACCTTTTTATTATAAAGCTAAAAGCATGATAATGACAACTAAACATAGGTAAAACCTAAAAAAAACGTGTGTCCTAAAAGGACAACACGTTTTTAAATTATTTAACCCAGCCTAAAATCATTTCTCGCAGCAGCTTCGAAGCAGTATTGGCAGTTTGTTCCGATGAATCGTAAATCGGTGCAACTTCTACTAAATCGAATCCAACTACATTGACGCCTGAGTTTGCGATCGCATGGATAGAAGCAAGTAACTCACGGCTAGTGATACCACCGCAATCTACTGTTCCCGTACCAGGTGCGTGTGCAGGGTCTAATACGTCGATGTCAATTGTGACATAGACAGGACGACCTTCTAGCGTAGGCAATACTTCTTTTAATGGCTCTAATACTTCAAACTTTGAAATATGCATGCCATTTTCTTTTGCCCAATCGAACTCTTCTTTCATTCCGGAACGGATTCCAAATGAATAAACGTTTTTTGGACCGATGTATTCCGCAATTTTACGAATCGGTGTCGAGTGAGAAAGTGGCTCCCCTTCATATTCCACACGTAAATCCGTATGCGCATCCATATGAATGATCGCAAGATTTTTGTAGTTGTCCGCCACTGTTTTCATAACCGGCCATGACACTAAATGCTCGCCGCCCATGCCAACAGGAACTTTCCCGTCTTGCATAAGTTGGCGAATGAAACCTGCGATTAAATCTAAGCTTTTCGATGCATTTCCAAATGGAAGCGGAATGTCTCCTGCATCAAAATAGTTTACTTCATCTAGCTCACGGTCTAAATATGGGCTATACTCCTCTAAACCAATGGAAACCTCACGAATACGCTGCGGGCCGAAGCGTGAACCTGGACGATAGCTTACTGTCCAGTCCATTGGCATCCCGTAAATAACTGCTTGTGCTTCTTCGTAATTTTGCTTGCTTTTAATAAAAACATTTCCTGAATAAGCTTCATCAAATCGCATCGGCTTACTCTCCTGCTAAGTCCTTCACAAATTTAGGCAATACGAATGCTGCTTTGTGAAGCTCTTTTGTGTAATATTTTGTGTCGATTTCGTGGAACTGCTCGTCCGGCACTTGAAGTGGATCGTATTTTTTTGATCCGATCGTAAAGCACCAAAGTCCACTTGGATACGTCGGGATATTCGCTAAGTACATATTTGTAATTGGGAAAATCTCTTTTACGTCCTTTTGTACTTGGCGAATTAAGTCTGCTTTGAACCATGGGTTGTCCGATTGTGCAACGAACAATCCGTCTTCTTTTAGGGCTTTTGAGATTCCAGCATAGAAACCTTTTGTAAATAGGTTTACCGCAGGACCTACTGGCTCAGTAGAATCTACCATGATAACGTCGTATTCGTTTTCAGATTCTGCAATATGCATGAATCCGTCGCCTACTTGAACGTCTACACGTGGGTTTTCTAATTCACAAGCAATTTCCGGTAAATATTTCTTCGAATACTCAATAACTTTTCCATCTATATCAACAAGTGTTGCTTTTTTTACTTTCGGGTGCTTCATAATTTCACGAATTACGCCACCGTCTCCGCCACCAACAACTAATACATTTTCCGGGTTTGGATGAGTAAATAAAGGAACATGTGCAACCATCTCGTGGTAAACAAACTCATCTTTTTGAGATGTCATAACCATGCCATCTAAAAAGAGCATATTCCCCCACTCTTCTGTTTCTGCCATTTCCAATAATTGAAAGTCTGTTTGCTCCGTATGAAGTGTACGTTTTACCTTCATCGTAATTCCAAAATTCTCGGTTTGTTTTTCAGTAAACCAAAATCCGCTCATCTATCTATCTCCTTTGTGAATACGTTTGTATATAGTGTATCAAAAAAATAATACAAAGAAAGTATAGAGCTTTTTCACAAAAGTGCAATACTTTTTTCTTTTTCCGTTTAATTTGAATCTATTGTTCTCATACTAATAAAAACATCCAAACAGGACGGAGGAGATTTTATTGGGGCGTGCACAATACCGGAAAAAAGCCACTCGATCTAAACGCATGAAAAGAGTTTTTTTACTAAGTATCGTTGCTAGCTTTGCATTAATTGGTGCACTTGTTACGCTCCGGGTTTACGCTCAAATCGTTGGTGCACCTATTATCCAAGTACCTATTTCGTCGGTATTTTTAGATGACCAGGGAAATGTAATTGGGGATCGATTTGAAGATCAAAGGCGTTACTGGGTTTCCCTCGAGGACATGTCACCATTTATTCCTGATGCGATTATTGCAGTAGAAGATCAGGAATTTTATAAGCATCACGGGTTTGATTATACTCGAATTGCTTCTGCCCTTTTGAAGGATATAAAAGCGATGCGAAAAGTGGAAGGCGCGAGTACGATTACCCAGCAATATGCTAGAAATCTATTTTTGACACATGAAAAGTCTTGGACTCGGAAGATCAATGAAGCTTTGTATGCTTACCGTTTGGAAGTTTTCTATGAAAAAGATGAATTGCTCGAAGGATTTTTAAACACTGTTTATTTTGGTCACGGTATGTACGGTGTAGAAGCCGCTAGCCGATATTATTTTGGAAAAAGTGCAAAAGACTTAACACTTGCAGAATCGGCTTTATTGATGGGAATCCCTAAAGGACCTACCTATTACTCCCCATTAGTCGATGAGGAAAAAGCGGGGAACCGACAACAACTGATTTTAAAATTAATGGAAAACGAGCAATTCATTACTGCAGAACAACGGGAACGTGCAGTCAGTGAACATTATGTGTTAAAGACGGAAGATTCGCTTGTGAAGAAAAAAGCGGCTCCTTACTTTTTAGAAGAGGTTTGGAAGGAAGCGACAGCAATTCTTCAGAAAAAGGGTCGCCGAATTGAAGAAGGTGGTTGGACAATCGAGACCACTTTGAACAGAAGTCACCAACAAGCAGCCGAAGAGGTCATCGAAAAGTGGATGCCCGAAGGAGAGCTACAAATTGGGTTTGTCAGCATCGAGCCAAAAACGGGATACGTTACAGCAATGGTCGGTGGACGCGATTTCAGCGAAAGTCCATTTAACCGAGTAACACAAGCGAAAAGGCAGCCTGGTTCGACGATAAAACCATTATTATTTGCTTCTGCGTTAGAAAATGGATTCACTCCTCTGACTTATATGAAAAGTGAACGAACTATTTTCACTTATGATAATGGACGACAGGAATATGAGCCGAAAAACGTCAATGATAAGTTTGCGGAGCACCCTATATCGATGGCACAAGCACTTGCTATCTCGGATAACATTTACGCTGTCAAAACGCTTGAACAAATTGGGTACAAGCCTTTTGAACAACTGATTGAACGGTTTAATATTAAAATGGACATCGATGAAACGCCCGCAACTGCGCTCGGCACTTCAGAAGCTTCTTTGTTGGATATGACGAAAGCATATAATGCTATTTCTGCAAAGGGAATACTAAGAGAACCAACTTATATTACGAAAATAACTGATAACAACGGCAAGGTTCTTTATGATTTGGAAAAAGATAAAAGGAAAGATAAAAAAGTGTTGCTTGAACAAGATGCCTTTTTGCTGTCTCATTTACTAACCGGTATGTTCGATCCGACTTTCAATGATTACTCTCCTGCAACCGGCTTAAGTATTCGTGCAAAACAGACGAGACCATATGCAGCAAAATCCGGGACGACGATTTCCGACCAATATTTAATCGGTTTCTCCCCTCAATTGACTGCTGGTGTTTGGAATGGCTATGACCAAGGAAAACAAGTGAGTGAAGCCGAAGCTCGACAAGTAACAAAACAAGTGTGGATTGAATTTATGGAAAAAGCACATCAAGGCTTACCATCAGAACCATTTATTGCTCCTGCAGGAGTTCGCGGAGTTATTGTGGATATTGAGACTGGTGGAATTGCCACTTCCGCTTGTGAAAAACAACGACTTGTCTATTTAAAAGAGGAAGACATTCCAACTAAGCTATGTACAGATCCAACTTTGAAGCAACAAACATTCGAAGCATCCGATAGCGAGGATACAACACCATGGTCCATATTCCCATTTTCGTTTTTTGGAGAATGAAGTTAGTGGGAATGGATGGATATGAGTAACTAGTTAGCTTAATTGGGAATAAACGGATAAGGGCAACCAATTGCAGACTATAGCAACTAAACCAAAATAAAAAGCTTTCTACTACCTATAAAAGGTAATAGAAAGCTTTTTCTTAGTGTTGCGTTCTGCCAAAATTATGTAATTACAGGATTGGGTTGTCACAATGATTACACTTTCCTAGCCTACTTACGACTCCTAAGTGTCCTAGCATTACTGTGAAGTAAGCTTTAAGTAAATTGTACTTTCTTTTTGGTTTGAATTCAACCTCATTACGAAATTATACCAAATTGTTACTGTTTAATTGGAAGTTACAGCCAGGTCATTATGTAGCTTTTCGTCGCTACGCTCCCACATTTCTCGGTTATGCGTTTGTAAGAAGTCGCTTAAAATATTTTTGGAACGATCATCCATAAATTCTACCATAATATGGCGTTTCATCGATTTGTCCATTCGATTTACGTGGTCTGCAAGTAATTTGTAGCCACGGCGTTTTTCGCGGTTTACTACCATTTCGCATGCAGTAACCCCTGCATAATACGGACCTTCTGCTTTATAATCGATTGTTACCCACACTAGCCAATACGGTTTTCCGCCTTCTGAGTCTTCGCGGTTCGTCGTAAACTTGATACCTTTTTCGGTGTCGCTGCGCGCGTGCATCGCACCAATTTCAATTCTTGCAACATCTTCTTCAACGTCGATAATAACCGGTGACACATTCTCTAAAGATAGAGAACCAATTCCGAATCCTTTATGTCCATCAGTTGGATCATTTTTTATAATGGTGAAGCCGATTTTTTGTTTTGGTTTTTCTTCATTTGCCATCCGAAAGTTCCCTCCGTTCTTTTTTTATATCTAGTTTTTCCTATTACATAATGTGAATTATACTTCCTGAACCCTTGATATATCAAGGATTGAAACTTTTCTTAATCTTATCATAAACGCAACTTAAAGCATAGAAAAGCAGGCTAAGTGGCGCGTATGTACAAAACAGTTGTCGAGGAAAAAAACGCCTAACTTGAGAGCATTAAAAGGAAGGTTTAACACCTTTACTGTTCATACATTTATAGACTATGTTAAAGGTCACACTTCCTATCCCATACGCACTATAAAAGTGCAGCAATGCCTCCATCGTGTACACTTTTCACATTAATGGGATAATGCTGAGTTACTGTCCATTTCCCATTCGTGTATTTCACACCCTCGCGCTCCTTGAATCACATAAGGGTCTTGTTTTGCAAGTTGTTCCACTTCTTCTACCGTTTCAACTCGATAAATGACTAATCCCCCAGTACCATCAGCAAATCGGCCATTGGCAATTATTTTGCCTCCATTGCGCTTTTGCTCTAAATACTGAAGATGCTGTGCGCGGTATTCCATGCTCTTCTCCTGATTTATCATTGGTAATAAAACAGCGAAGTATTTCATTTATAATCATCCTTTCTTTCCTATTACGGTTTCCATTTTCACTTTATTTTTTCATTCGCATGAAGGGTATAGTCCACTATTTTGTTTTGAATATATCTGATTTTTTTGCAAATCACTATGTTATGATACTACTATACAGAAATTTTCACTAAAGGAGGAAATGAAATGCCATATGTAACAGTAAAAATGCTAGAAGGCCGTACTGAAGAACAAAAAAGAGCTTTGGTAGAAAAAGTAACAGCTGCAGTAGTGGAAACAGTGAACGCACCAGCTGAAAATGTTGTCGTGTTTATCGAGGACATGCCAAAAAATCACTACGGTGTTGCAGGGAAGTTATTTAGTGATAAATAATTTTGGAGAGTGCTCTTTGCTTTAGCAAAGGGCATTTTTTGGTTTTATCGCGTTCGGCGCTTGTTTTGTCTCAGTTTGGATTATTGCTCCATAAAAAAAGAACCATCCCTTAGTGGATAGTTCTCATGTTCATTAAATTCATGACGAATTCGTATGCATCTGCAATTTCTTCTTCTGTGAAATTTAGCTTTCCTTTCACAGCGTGGAGCTTTTCTATTTGTTCTTCTTTTGGAAGATGGTCGAAAAACAATAGAGTTGAAACGAGCTCTAGGAAGCGAGAGCTTTTGTTTTTCATTTGTGAAATACACTCGACTAGCGCTGGTGCAGCTTCTTCCAGTTGCGCCATTTGCGTGAAATGCTCGCCTGCGTCCGTCATTTGGTATTTGTATTGGACGTATGAGCCTTTATCCTGTCTGTCTTCCTGTAAAAATCCCATATTGCAAAGCTCTTCTACTCGCAATGTGAGCTCATGCGAATATGGACCATATACATGAAACTCGTACTTTTCTTTATATGGATAGTCTAACTTTTTAGCGATGTACACCATTTTTTGAAGTTTTTTTCTGCCAGTTATTCCGTCTGCTGCTCCGATAAATTGTATGATTTTTGCATGTTCCTCTAGCAATTCTAGCCCCCACCTTTATTTCAACAGATCTAATATTTGTTTTTTTAATGCTTTTTTCTTTCCATCTTCCGTTAAAAAGTCTTCTGGAAAATATAATTTATGATCAGTTCGACGTTTTCCTGAAATCGCTTCTACTACTTCCGATTCACGAGAAAGCTCTCTAATTTCTCCGGATGGCATGAGTAAATGGATAGGAATTCGTTCTCCCTCTTCCCCTGGACGATAAAAATCGTATGGTAAATCCGATGACGAATCAAATACTAAATAATACTCTGGGTCTATACCCGCTTTTTTAAATAATAACTCCAACTCTTTCATCTTCATATAATCTTTTGCTAGGTCAAACTCAATATATTGGAATAGCTTCCGATTGACAAAACGATAGCTTAAATCAGCTAAGATTGGATCCTTCTCGTTCACCCAAAGCTGAAAATAGGTCATTAAGACACCTTCATCTAAAGCTAAATACTCATTTAACGTGAATGTGCCATCGAAAAAACCTTGGAAGTGAGTTGGTTGCTGCGCAAAATCATACCCACTTTTACTTAAAGCTTTTGCACGATGTAAGATTTTCGTTAAGATCACTTCTGCGCTTCTGGAAACGGGATGAAAATACACTTGCCAGTACATTTGATAGCGACTCATAATATAGTCTTCCACTGCATGCATACCGCTAGATTTGATCACGATTTGATCTTCCCTTGGACGCATGACACGCAGAATTCGCTCCATATCAAAATGACCGTAGCTTACTCCTGTAAAGTAGGCATCTCGCTGTAAATAATCCATACGATCGGCGTCGATTTGGCTGGATATTAAGCTAACGACTTGTTTATTTCCATAGGTTTTTGCAATAACGTCTGCTACTTTTTGCGGGAAGTCTTTGCTTACCCTCTTTAATATTTCATTTACTTCGGTTTCCCCAAGTAATATCTTTCTTGTAAATTCCTCATGATCTAGATTGAACACATTTTCGAAAGCATGTGAGAACGGTCCATGTCCTAAATCATGTAAAAGTGCTGCACATAAAACTAAAAGTCTTTCAGAGGCATCCCATTCGGGTCGGCCATTGAAACTATCATCCACAATACGACGGACAATTTCGTAAACTCCTAGAGAGTGACTAAAGCGACTATGTTCTGCCCCGTGAAAAACTAGATATGTAGTTCCAAGCTGTTTAACGCGGCGAAGTCGTTGAAATTCCTTTGCGCCGATGACGTCCCAAATGACCTGGTCACGAACATGAATGTACCTGTGAACCGGATCTTTAAACACTTTCTCTTCTGCTAGTTTCTGCGTTGCATAGCTCATTTGCCCACCTCCGTGAAGTTAAATGTTATTTACCCTTCATTATAAAGAAAAAAACCGCTCATGGTAAGGCGGCAAAAGTTCTGTTTAGTCTTCTAGTTTGGCGCGTACTTTTTCCATTAATTCATCTTCTGTCAAAGCTGCAACAGGACGGTTATTCACAAATGCGAATGTCTTTTTTCGCCCCGGCCCGCAGTAGGATTGACATTCTTTAATTTCAATTTCTGCTTCTGGATCTATTGTTTTAAGCTTTGGAATTAATGTTTTTAAATTAACGGCCTGACACTCATCGCAAACTCTGAAATGGTTTGCCATTCGTCCACAACCCCTTTCATCAATTACGTCTCGACGTAATTGCGTCCAGATTTTGAATTGTGCACGCACAATTGACTCCTTTTTAAAATCTGTGACATCCGCCGGAGGCATTAATCTAATTTAGTTGGTGTCCTTATACCAACTAAATTAGATTAGATAATAGTCTACACGCCATTGTATCTTAAAATATATATTGCTATCAAGTGTATTTTACGTGAATAAAAGAGCGCTATGTTGTCCATGATGTTAATAGAGTAACGAAACTATGAACATGGTAGGAGGAGCAATATGGTAAAAATTAGACAAGACGCATGGATGACAGAAAATGATGAAATGTTAGCGGAAATGGTGTTACGACATGTCCGCGAAGGCAGTACACAACTAAATGCATTTGAAGAAGCAGGTGACGAATTAAATCGAACTGCTGCTGCATGTGGATTTCGCTGGAATGCAGTTGTCCGCCATCAATATGAAAGTGAATTAAAGGAAGCAAAAAAAGAAAGAAAAGAAAAGCTACGTATATTAGGAAAAGATTATAGACGTAGAGGAAACGGTATTTATCTTGCCAAGCCTCAAGAAGAAGGCGAACGCACCACATCGGTTCCAGTTTCTGCTTTATCAATCGATATTATTATTGCCTATCTCGTTCGTTTACAGCATAGCGATTCGGATATTTCTAGATATCGTCATTTAGCTTCTATATCAAACGAGAAAATTCGCAAACTAGAAACTGAACTTGCCAAACTAGAAAAAGAAAATGCAGCGATTAAACAAGATTACGAGCAGTTTGTACAAATTATGAACCGCGCACGACGACTTGTTACATTGAATGATGAAGAAGTGCCAGCAGTACCTGTTTTCCAAATGGAAAAAAACGGAAACCTAGTTTCAAAAGAACCACCAACTATGTAATGCAGTTGGTGGTTTTTCTTATTCCTTTGTAAGCATCTTTTTATTTCGATCGACAACACGTTGCATATAAAACTGATAAAGCTCCATTTCATCTTGCGTGACGGATTGCGATACTATTTTTGTAGATAGCTGTTGTAGAACCTGTTGAACTCGGATGACGATATCCTGAACTGTAAAGGATTCATTTAATAGTTCGTTTAACGAAGCCATTACTTCTGGTTTTATGACCGGGTAGGTGAATTTCGTTTCTTCCCCTTGCACACCGATTTCATAAAACTGGCGAATCAATTCAGCACGCTCACTTCCACTACCTTCTACACATAAGTATATTTGCACAGCTATTCCTTGACGAAGCCTTCGCTGTGATATTCCAGCAAATTTCTTGCCATCAATACTTAAATCATATGAACCGGGGCAATAGGAACCGACAATTTCATAAGCTTCTATTTTTCCTTCTGCTTCTGGAAAGAGAAGCCGGATGAAAGTAAGCATTACGTCATAACCCGCGGAAATATCAACTGACTGCGCTTGTTCAGACAATACGATGGAAATATTCAGCACTCCATCATCCAATACAACCGCGAGACCTCCCGAATTACGGACAATTGGTATGTATCCTTGTGTACGTAGAAAATCTTGTGCTTCTTCTACGAATGGTAATCGGTGATCTTGGATACCTAACACAACCGTCTGATCATGTACCCATGTTCGAACAGTTGCTGGCGACAATCCTTGACCAACTAAATGACAAAGAAGATCGTCCGCTGCAAATGACTCCAATGCGGAGCGACTTTTACCACTTAGTGATTGATCCCAAAATCGCCAAACTTTGTGCTGTAATAATGCTTCTATTTGTGACATATTTCTTACTCCTTAATCTAACGATTGCTCTACTGTTTTCATTAGTTCAAGCATACACGACTTTGTCACATATTGTCATGCAATATCGAGGTCATTACGAGATAAGAATCTTTTCTTGTGATAAACTAAAGATGTAAATTTCTTATATAAAAGGAGTGTCTGATAAAATGAATGAAGCAGCAATTACACTAGACGGCTGGTACGTTTTACATGATTTTCGCCAAATGGACTGGGCATCTTGGAAACAAGTAGATCCAGAACTTCGCAAAGAAGCAACAGATGAATTTGTGGCATTTTTAGACGAACTTCAACAAGCAGATGACGCAAAAACAGGCGCACATGCTTTTTACACGATTGTAGGGCAAAAAGCAGATTTCATGTTAATGACTCTACGTCCAACAATAGACGAACTTCAAGAAATCGAAGCGAAATTCAATAAGTTAACGATTGCAGACTTTACAATTCCTGCTTATTCTTATGTATCAGTTGTAGAATTATCTAACTACCTAGCTGGAGAATCTACGGAAGATCCATATCAAAATCCACATGTACGAGCTCGATTATATCCAGAACTTCAACGTTCACAATATATTTGCTTCTATCCAATGGACAAGCGTCGTAATGGTGAAGACAACTGGTATATGCTTTCTATGGAAGATCGTCGCGCTCTTATGGCAAGCCACGGAAAAATCGGTCGCGGTTATGCTGGGAAAGTAAAACAAATCATTTCTGGCTCTGTCGGATTTGATGATTTCGAGTGGGGCGTAACATTATTCTCGGATGATGTGCTTCAATTTAAAAAGTTAGTGTACGAAATGCGTTTTGATGAAGTAAGTGCTCGTTATGCGGAATTTGGTTCATTCTTTATCGGTACTATTTTAGCAGGCGAAAAACGAGTAGAATTTTTCAACATTTAATAGGTTAATGAGAAAGGAACAAGCGCGCTTTAAAATTAAAACCTGTTCCTATAATTCCCCGTGGGCTTTGGACAAACTTGTTGCTATATCATTACCATTTTTTAGATAGGCTGGTCGTGACTGACGTCACAACCAGCCTATTTTTTCTTGGTAATCTTATGGCATCTGTCTATCCGGCGCCCTCTCTCAACAGTATAAAACAGGTGAAGAACTTTTTGGATAATGAGTGAAAAGATGCTTTCCAACTCATAAAGGAAGCACCCGAAGATGAAATTTCGGGTGCTCAAGTAGCTGCTCTATATAATTGACACTAACTATTTTTGATTCTATACTCTTTGACCAATAAAGAAATTAGAAAAAATGTCTATTTAAAGATTCTTCCTAACTAACAGATCACTCTTTCTTTTTTTGATGGATTTGAAAACAATTAATGGATTGTAACTGTAGGCATTGACGGCTAACCGCTCACACGTAGAAAACATCCATCTCGAGTGTTAAATTGTATAATTTCTTTAAAAAGAATGCGGTCTTTTTTCTGTTCCTCTCTTTTAGCGATATGTATCATTTCTTCTTTCCTAACATAGTGTATATATAGGAGGTGATGCGTTGGCAGTAGTTAAGTCCACTTCAAAGCAACTAGATTTACTAGCAAGGCTAATGCGTGCGGAAGCTGAGGGTGATGGTCAGCTTGGTATGTTATTGGTTGGTAATGTTGGAGTGAACCGGGTTCTTGCCGATTGCTTAGATTTTCGTAATATTCGTAATTTGGAAGAGATGGTATTCCAAAAACCAGGTGGCTTTGTGGCAACAACCCAATCTTATTTTTATCAACGTGCCCGTGAACAGGATCGAAATTTAGCAAGACGCGTTATTAATGGGGAACGTTTTAGTCCCGGCGAACGCTCCTTATGGTTTTTTGATCCAGGTGGCGATTGTCCTCCTCAGTGGTATAACCAATGGAACACCGGACGTTTTAAAACGCATTGTTTTTACTCTCCAACCGTTGCCGAATGCCCAAGTGTATAATTCTATTTCCAGAAAGGATGTATGAATGGTTCAATATTATTGGTATCCTGGAGCTTTTCCACCTCAACAGCAACAACCGATGACTCCTCCTGCTCAACCGCCAAGCCCAGGCCGACAAGAAGAATCGTATATCGAGAACATTTTACGAATGAACAGAGGTAAGCTAGGTACATTCTATTTCACTTTTGAAAATAACAAAGAATGGAACGCTAAAGTGATTAAAGGCTATGTAGAAGCAGCAGGCCGCGATCATGTGATCATAAGTGATCCAAATGGGAAAAGATACTTAATGTTAATGATTTATCTAGACTATGTAACATTTGATGAAGAAATTAACTATAACTTATAAACAAAGAGACTTATCCGAATTTAAGGATAAGTCTCTTTGTTGTGGCTATTACGCTATTCACTTCATTAACTCGCAAACTTCGCAGCAGCAACAATAATCATAATCCATCCAACTAAAAATGCTACGCCGCCGATTGGAGTAATAGCTCCTAAAATGCCAATACCAGTTAAACTCAATACATACAAGCTACCAGAGAATAAAATAATCCCTGCTAGGATTAAATAGCCCGCTGTATTTAATGATGAAACAGGTCCAAGTATCTTGCTACTCATCAAAATACCGATTGCGATTAACGCAAGTGCATGGAACATTTGATATTGTACAGCCGTTTCCCAAATCGCTAAATACTTTTCCGATAGTTTTTCCTTTAAAGCGTGTGCGCCAAAAGCACCAAATGCTACTGCCAAAAATCCATTGATAGCTCCTGCAATAATAAATAATTTCACAATCATTCCTACTTTCTATTTAGAAATCAAATAATGACTCTCCGTTTGCATCGTCTTCTTTTAATGCAACCGGCTGTTGTATTGCTGGGGCTATGGCTACTGCTTGGACAACTGGTGAAGCTTGGGATGATGGCCCGGATTCTAACGCTAAATCGCATAATGCTCGTATTGCAGCGAGTGCCTCTCTTTTCGTTTGTTCATTACCAGTTGTTTTGGCTAGCGTAAGCTGTTTATCTATTTGCATGAAAATATGTTCATTTGAAATCATCGTCTTTGCCCCTCTTCTTGCTTTCGTTCGAATTTCAAGCATTCCATGCCCGAGGTACGCTTTACTAATGCAGATGGGAGCTCTTTCGTTTTAAATCCGTAAGCTTTGCACCCACGTGGATGTCTCGCATCCCATGTAGTAAAAAAGAAGCGGCATTTAAAACAGTTTACTGCCAAATTACTCCCTCGCTTTCCCGTCCATATAATAGCATAATCATAAGCAAAAATCGATTGGTGTCTCTCCCCATGCTTCGAGCTGCGCATTTATCTTAGAATACGGCTTACTCCCAAAAAATCCTCGATGTACACTTAGCGGACTTGGATGTGGAGATTCTAAAATCATATGTTTTTTCGTATCTATTAGCTTTTTCTTCATTTGCGCTGGTCTTCCCCAGAGGACAAAAATAATCGGCTTTTCTCTTTCCGATAGACGCTTAATCACTTCATCCGTAAACGTTTCCCAGCCCATTCCTTTATGGGAATTAGCTTGCCCTGCTCTTACGGTCATTACCGTATTAAGCAATAAAACCCCCTGCTGTGCCCATTTCAATAAATAGCCGTTTGAAGGAACCGGACACCCTATATCATCCGCAAGTTCCTTAAACATATTGCGTAGACTCGGTGGTACCCTTACCCCAGGATTTACCGAAAAGCTCATCCCATGCGCCTGTCCTTCCCCGTGATAGGGATCCTGTCCTAAAATAACTATTTTCACTTCATCAAAAGGCGTTGCACGAAAAGCGTTGCCAATATCCTTTCGCTTTGGATAAATCGTTTGTTCTGCGTATTCTTTATCTAAAAAAGATTGGAGTTCTAAAAAATATGGCTTTTCCCATTCATCTGCTAATACTTCTTTCCAGCTTGGCAATGCGCGTCACTCCTTAAACTGAACTTGTACGTCGTAATCTACTAATTGGAACATCTCTTTTACAGATTTCTCCGCATTTTCTTCCGCTAACTGTAAAATGCCTTGTCCCGTCGCCTCTTCTATCATCATTTTTTGGCCTTTTCCGCCAGCTCATACCCTTCTTTTATATCCGCTTTTTCACGGAATAATCCTTCATTAGAAAATACTTTCGCCTGGTCAAAGAAAATTTCCGTACCACCTAGAATTTGTGGCGCCGGTAATGTGAGACTCGCCGTTTTTTTATCTTTGTCCACTTTTATATCCGATTCCTTCACTTGCGAAAAATCTACACCCGCTCGTACTCTACCCGGCACAACAACGAGCAACTGCCTTTTAGTACCCGGTAAATCCATGCCAATTTCTTTTCCGAATAATTGGTTGTCCTGTTCTTCGATAATTACTTTTGTATACGCTTCAGCGGTCGACAATTCATTTAGTGCCTGTACTCGTTCGACAATAGAACCTTTGTTTTCCGAAAAGGTGCTGCCTTGAATCGCCCAAAATGCGGCAAATGGTAAGGCAGCTAACAAGAGGAGAACAATTATTACAATAAGGATAATCGATTTCGTTCTAAATCTATATAAAGCACGTGGAATTTTCCCAAAGCCAAACCCTTGTCTAGAAGGATTTTCTGCAATCGTTGCAGTTGTTTCGTTTTTTTGCGCTTTTAGTTCTTCTAATAGTTTTTCCATTTCTCGAATTTTGTCATCTTTTCGCATATCATCTCTCTTTTCCTCTTAATCTACTACGTTAACAGTACAAAAAAATTGTCCGTTTCACAACTATTCTATATCTGTTACGATGAAAAAGGGTGATATGTGTATGGCTGATTTACATTATCGGGAGAAACTAAGAAAAATTGAACAAGCTGCTAGTACAAATGAAGTTTCTAACGGTGCGAAAAGTTTTGGACTTGGCTGCTTTACAGTGGGCATGCTACTATTCATTGGCTTTCTTCTATTTTTAGCAATCTCCTTATTTATTAATGATATTATATTCGGATCCGTTATCACTTTTTTCGTCGCAGCTCTTTTCATTTTCATTCTGCTGAAATTATTAACAGCTCCGAAACTTCCTTAATTTAAGTTTCGACTATTGTCTGATATAATGAAAAATATTAACTTTTTATCAAAAGGGGAAACGCTAAAATGTCGATTAAAAAAACACTAACAATTGCAGGCTCTGACACTTCAGGCGGAGCTGGAATACAAGCAGATTTAAAAACATTCCAAGAGCACGGTACATATGGCATGAACGTTCTAACGGTTGTTGCTACAATGGATCCTGATAACGGTTGGAGCCATGGTGTATTTTCTCTTCCAGTAGACGAGATAAAACGACAAGCTAAAACCGCTTTATCGACAAATGTCGATGCGATTAAAACGGGTATGCTAAGTACAGAAGAAATTATCGAAACAGCTGGAAACATCATTGAAGCGTCTGGCACAAACAATGTCGTAATCGACCCTGTTATGGTGTGCAAGGGTGAAGATGAAGTATTAAACCCAGGCACAGTGGATGCGATGATTACTAACCTACTGCCACGTGCTTTAGTCGTTACTCCAAATCTTTTTGAAGCTGGACAACTTTCAGGTCTGGGAACACTTAAAACAATTGACGATATGAAAGCTGCTGCGGAAAAAATTCATGCACTTGGCGCTAAAAATGTTGTTATCAAAGGCGGCAAACAATTAGCACATGATAAAGCGGTCGATCTCTTCTATGATGGACAAGCACACACTTTGTTAGAGACAGAAAAAACAGATACAACTTATAACCACGGAGCTGGCTGTACTTTTGCTGCAGCGGTGACTGCTAACTTGGCAAATGGTTTATCAGTTGCAGATGCTGTTTTTGAAGCAAAAGAATTCGTTTCAGCCGCTATAGCACATGGTTGGAAACTAAACCAATATGTAGGACCAGTTCTTCACGGTGCAAAAGGGAAATACGGTGCACCAGAAGTAACGACAACTACTGTATAAGAAATTATTCACTCGCAAAGTCTCACTGACTTTGCGAGTTTTTCATCTCAATCATTCGCTTCCCAAACTTATTTTCATTATACTTATAAAAGACTTTATGTTAGGAGGCTATATATAAATGGAACTTGTTAATGTAGAACAACTACAAGTACTTTTGAATAAATTTGCAAACGAAGATGTATATATTCATCTAGAAACTACAAATGGTGCATATGCATCTCATTTTGATGAAAAGGTATTCAATGCAGGGGCTTTTATCCGCAATGTCATGCTTCGATATGAGCTTGGAAAAGTAGCAGGAGAAGCACCACATCGTGTCGGCCTTAAATTACCACATGGTTGGGTATACGCTCAAGGCATTACGCATTTCGAATTAGACGAACATGATCGTTTACTAATGGCAGGACATGACCAAAATGGGAAGCTTGCGGTCGCATTAGAAATTAGTAAAACACCATTCACTTATTAAGGAGGACACACAAATGACTTTACCAATGGAACGACATGTACTTGTTGTATTCCCTCACCCAGATGACGAAGCTTTCGGCGTTTCCGGAACGATTGCAACTTACGTAAAACAAGGAATTCCGGTTACATATGCGTGTCTAACTTTAGGCGAAATGGGAAGAAACTTGGGAAACCCACCTTTTGCGACACGTGAAACCCTTCCACAAATTCGTAAAGAGGAGCTACTCGCTTCTGCCAAAGCAATGGGCGTAACGGATCTTCGAATGATGGGGCTTCGTGATAAAACAGTGGAGTTTGAAGATGATGAAAAAATGGTGGAAATGATGGAGAATCTAATTGCAGATACAAATCCGTCGCTTGTTATTACGTTCTATCCAAACTATGCGGTCCACCCTGACCATGATGCAACCGGGCGTGCTATGATCCGTGCAATTCGCCGCATGCCAGAAGAGGCTCGTCCTACCATTATGCACTTGCTTTTTCAAATGATACCAAGGAAGCTTTAGGAGAACCAGATATTGTGCATAATATCAAGGAGTCGAGAGAAGAAAAAATGGGTGCGATGCGCGCACATATTTCGCAAACGGCATGGATGCTAGAAGAAATGGATAAACGCTTAGCAGACGGGGAGCCAGAAGCAGAAAATTGGCTACATTTCGAACGCTTCTATACGTATGATTTCAACAAAGATTTCGAATAATAGAACATCCCTTGTTTTTATAGACTTCTCTATGCAAATGAATTAGTATGTATAAATGACTTGACACTACGCATATTTATTCATTCATAGAAAGTTGGGCAATAACATTGAAGAAGTTTTCTTTATCTACATGGATTTTGTTCCTGCTTCCATCGATTGCAGGAGTTATTATGTTTATGATTCCCCTTCCTACTTCGGAAGGCTTTAAAATTCCGATTGCGTTGTTTTCTAATATGTTATCTAATGCAATTTCTCCATTCGTGCAATGGATTGCATTAGTAATGATATGGATTGCGGCAATTGGATCAGTTGTATTTCTATTTTTACCTAAGCAAAATACATTTATTAACCAATTATTTAAGGTATCGATATTTTGGACCGTTACTCGTGTAGTTGGTGCTGTTTTTGCTGTATTAATCATCTTCCAAATTGGACCGGAAGCGGTTTGGAATGAAAATACTGGTGGAATGCTACTTAGCCCAGACGGTTTAGTATCGTTTTTATTTACGATCTTCTTATTCGCAGGTCTATTATTGCCGTTTTTATTGAACTTTGGATTACTAGAGTTTTTCGGTACAATGGCAGTAAAAATTATGCGCCCGCTTTTCAAGCTTCCAGGGCGTTCTGCAGTAGACGCCCTGACTTCTTGGGTTGGTGACGGAACGATCGGTGTTTTACTGACAGCAAGACAATATGAAGAGGGCTATTACACGAAAAAAGAAGCAGCCATTATTGGTTCTACATTTTCCGTGGTATCTATCACATTTTGTATCGTCGTACTTGATGAGGTTGGTCTTTCTAACTATTTCTTGCCATTTTACTTTACGGTTCTGCTTTGCGGTCTTGTTTTAGCATTCATCATGCCTCGAATTTATCCATTACGTGGGAAACCAGAGGAACACATTGATGGTCGTCCGCTTGACTTAAAAGCTGAAGACTTTCCGGAAGGCTATAATGCTTTTACACATGGTTTAGAAAATGCACTTGTGAAAGCAAATGATAATCGCTCCATCAAGAAGTTTTTCTCAGATGGTATTAAAAATGTAATTGATTTATACATCGGTGTTGCACCAGTCGTACTTGCTTTTGGTACGGTCGCATTAATGCTTGCAGAGTTCACACCAATTTTCACGATTTTAGGAAAACCTTTTGAACCTTTATTAATGCTTTTTGGTATTCCGGAAGCTGCCGAGGCGGCTCAGACAATGGTTGTCGGGTTTGCGGATATGTTCTTACCGACGCTACTAAGCGGTGGAATTGAGTCAGATAAGACACTATTCTTCATCGCCGCAATGTCCGTGACGCAGCTCATCTATATGTCTGAGGTTGGTGGGTTGTTACTTGGTTCGAAAATTCCAGTTAACTTTAAAGATTTAATCTTTATTTTCCTACTACGTACACTTATTGCATTTCCTATTATTGCAGCAGCAGCACATATTTTGTTCTAAGAACAAAAGTGGAAGCGCCTATGTCTGCCCCGACAGGCAAATGAGGAAAAGCAAGGAGGCAGCTACCAAGCCACCACAGCTTTTTCACATTTGACCCCGAGGGCAAGGCGCTGGAGTCTGGATGTAATTGTACTCATAGTAAGCTATCTACATGTGATCAATTTTATAGTCTAAGAAATCAAAAACAGCGAACCCTTTTACAAGGTGTCCGCTGTTTTTTTAGTTGCTAGCTTTTCTAGCATATCTTTCGTCATTGCATCTAAATCATATTTATACGTAAAGCCCCACTCTTCTTTTGCAGCAGTTGCGTCAATTGAATCCGGCCAGCTGTCAGCAATCGCTTGGCGTACATGGTCCACATCATAATCTAAAGTAAATGTTGGAATTACTTTTTTAATAGATGTAGCAATTTGTTCTGGCTCAAAACTCATCGCTGTTACATTAAACGCATTACGGTGATTTAACTTCGACGCGTCTGCTTCCATTAGATCTACTATCGCCTGCAGTGCATCCGGCATATACATCATATCCATGTAAGTACCTTGAGCAATATAAGAAGTGTACTTCCCTTCTGCTAACGCTTTGTAATAAATATCTACTGCATAATCAGTCGTTCCACCACCAGGTAATGTCTCGTTTGAAATCAGCCCCGGGAAACGTACACCACGTGTATCTAATCCAAATTTATGGAAGTAATAATCACATAATAATTCTCCTGACACTTTGTTTACACCGTACATAGTCGTCGGGCGTTGAAGTGTGTCTTGCGGTGTGTTTTGTTTAGGAGTAGAAGGTCCAAATGCTCCAATTGAGCTTGGCGTGAAAAATTGCATATTTAAATCGCGAGCAGTTTCTAGCGCATTCATTAGCCCACCCATGTTTAAGTTCCAAGCAAATAACGGTTTCGCTTCTGCAGTCGCGGATAAAAGTGCAGCCATATGCATAATGGTATCTGCTCCAAAGTTCTTGGCAATTTGATGCATTTTTTCTCCGTCTGTTACATCAAGGATTTCGAATGGGCCACTTTTCGTTGTTTCAGACGTGATTTGTCGAATATCTGTTGCAAGTACGTTTTCTGCACCATATTCTTTTCGAAGTTTGGTGATTAATTCTGAACCAATTTGCCCTAAAGCTCCGGTGACCATAATTTTTTCATGCTGTCTACTCCCTCTCGAAAACAATTGTATTTTTGGAAAGAACACTTTGTATTTATTAACCTTGTTTTAATAGCGTTTATTTTTACTTATTATATGCTGTTCTTTTGGAAAATACAATAAGAGATTTATATGGGGATTTGATATAATAAAAGAAAAAAGAGGTAAATATGAAAATTCTTAGATATGTATTGATTATTCTACTCGGCATTGCATTAACAGTAGTGATGAGCTTTTTAGAAATACCCTTCTGGATTATTTATTTGAGTATCGTGTTTTTGTATATTCTTTTACTCGTTGTTCCTTCGATGTATATTGTGTATAAATCGAATAACCTAGCAAAAATTGAACGGTATTTAGAGGAAAATAAAAAGAAAGTGCTCTTTACATTCCCGCTTGCGGTAAAAACCGGCGATCTTCCAACGATTATTCAAGCAATTAATGACATCTTAAAGAAATATAAACAACCATATATGCAAGAAGTATATAAAGCGAATCTGGCGCTATATGAAAACAATGTTTCTGAATTCAATATACTTGCTAGACAAATAAGTAAAGAACCACTTCGTACATACTACAAAGCATATGCTGAAGCATTACAAGGAAAATTCGTGGAAGCTCGAACATTAAAAGAGAGTCTACAAGCCTCTTGGATGAAGCATTCAATCGAAGCGATTATTGCGAAAGAACAAGGAGATATGGAGACGTTCCGGAAAGAAGCGGATGCTAGTATTGAGAGTGCTAGGGGTATTCAGAAGTTTAGTTTAGTTTACTTTATTCATTTAAGAGATTTGAATGAGACATATAGTAAGAAAAAGCAGCCCTACGTGGCTGCTTTTTGTTTTGGACAATAATTTAATTTGGATTACAGGCCCCTCTAAGAGTTACCTATGATGATTTCATTACTTTATTACCCCAAGCTCTTTCCCAACTCTTTCATAAATCGCAAGTGCTTCATCAAGCATCTCTTTCGTATGAGCTGCTGTTGGCATATTGCGGACGCGGCCAGTGCCTTTTGGTACCGTTGGGAATACGATGGATTTTGCGTATACACCTTCTTCGAATAGTCGTTTAGAGAATTCTTGTGTTAGTTTTTCGTCTCCGATAATACATGGAGTGATAGGTGTTTCAGATGCTCCTATATCGAATCCAAGCTTAGATAGACCTGCTTTTAAATAATCACCATTTTCCCAAAGCTTGTCGTGCAATTCTGTTGAATCGATAATCATTTGAACTGCTGCAGTGATTGCCGCAACGTCCCCTGGTGGTAGTGCTGTTGAGAATAGGAATGGACGTGAACGAACTTTTAGCCAGTCGATTAGGTTCTTTTTACCGGCAACGTATCCACCTACGACCCCGATCGCTTTGGATAAAGTACCGATTTGGAAGTCGATTTCTTTTTCTAAACCGAAGTGTTTTACTGTTCCTTTTCCTTTACCAGTCACACCTGAACCGTGAGCGTCATCTACGTAAGTGATTAGGTCAAATTCTTTTGCGATTTCTACGATTTCTGGTAGTTTTGCGATATCGCCGTCCATCGAGAATACGCCATCCGTGATAACCATTACTTTATTGTATTGGCCCGATTCTGTAGCTTGTTTTGCTTTTGCGCGTAAATCATCCATGTCTGAGTGGTTGAATGGAATGATTTTTGCTTTGGATAGTCGGCAACCATCGATAATGGATGCGTGGTTTAATTGGTCCGATAGAATTGCATCGTTTTTGTCCATTACAGCTGAAATGGCTGCCATGTTGCAATTAAAGCCGGATTGATAGGAAATAGCTGCTTCAGTTCCTTTGAATTCTGCTAGTTTTTGTTCTAGTTTTACGTGAAGGTCAAGTGTTCCATTGATTGTACGAACTGCTCCTGCTCCGACACCATATTTGTCGATTGCGTCTTTTGCGATTTGTTTAAGCTCTTGATTAGTTGCTAGTCCTAAATAGTTATTAGAAGATAAGTTAATAAGTTCCGAACCACGAACTAGAATCTTTGCACCATTTGCTCCCTCAACTGGATCAATTTCGTTATATAATCCTTGGTTTTTTAGTGCATCTAAGTTTTCTGTTAAAAAGTTGTTTAGTACGTTTGACAAGGTCATCTTTCCTTTCAAGCGAAATATTCCTCTCTAGTTTAACATGAATCCTCTTATAAGAGTAAGCTTCTTTGTATGTACTAGTTTCAGACATACTCCATGTTCTTGTACCAAGTACCGTATTTTTCCCTATCCATTACTACTATAAATAACTGTAAGATTCGTGTGCTTTAGCAATTGACTTGCTGGAAAATCTTCTGTAATTATACCTTTATATAATCGCTCTATTGCTGCTACTTTTTTATCTCCAAAGGCGATTAGTACAATTTTTTTAGCATTCATAATCGATTGAATACCCATTGTAATTGCTTGTTTTGGTACATCCTCTAGATTTTCAAATGTTTTCCCCCGATAACTTGATAAGGATTCTTCAGTAATTTGAGCAATCTTACCTTTTCTAATCAAGATTGCCCATTCATTAATTGTCCATTTATCTAGAGCAATTCGAATATTTTGCATCAAAATTTCTGTCATTTCATTCGCCTTCTTAATCTTTTTTCAATTGGTGACTACTTTTGTATTGATTATTAAACTCTCTTACAAACACTGAGCTGATTGGGACCTTTAGAGCAATTAACCCAGCAATGATTGCACCTCCAACTGGTGGAATAAGCGGCTTCTTAAATGAAATATTTAAATGTGATATCTTCGCTAATTCCACCAATTTCGGAATAAATAAATCTGCGTTCAAAAATACCCCACCCGATAACACAACCATTGTTTCTTTATCTTTTAATTTCATTTTGCTATGACAAGCTTTAATAGAAATAAAGAGGTCTTCACAAGCCTTTTGTATGATTGATTGCGCTATTTCGTCGTTACTTAATGCTTCCTCTACTGCATAAACGCCCAACGGTGCAATAATTGAACGGGGATGTTCATCACCATAAACTATTTCAATTATCTCTGGAACTGAGCTAACATTAAAATGACTTAACAATCGCTTAGTCAACGAAGTGGCTAAGCCTCGCCCATCGAATGCTTTAAATACCGCCTTTATTACCCCTATTCCTAAATCGTAACCGCTTCCCTCGTCATCGAATATATATCCCCATCCTGCAGTACGAAACAATTCATGATGCTCGTTAATACCTACCGTTATAGCACCAGTCCCAGCAATTTGAACAATTCCTTCACGGCCTAATGTTCCGGAATATAAGGCATTAACTGCGTCATTTGCAAGTAATATCTCTGTCTTTGAAGGCAAATATTGCTGTAACTCATGCTGAAGCATTCCTTCATAGTTACCTTCTCCAACTCCAGCCATTCCAGCGTAACAATAGGCAAGCTCATTAAATACATTCGGATTTTGGCTTTGAATGTTGAGAAGTACATCTTGTATTACTTTCTTAAATTCTTCCTTTGACATGGCAGTTGGATTACTTCGTCCACCTATTAGTTGGCTATAAATTTTTCCATGCTCATCTGCAATAACTGCAGAAGTTGTTGTGCCACCACCATCAATTCCTAATACGTACATATCCCCATCTCCATTCCCAAAAATCCTTCCCGTTATCCCTAATAAAATAGGGTGAGCTAAAAAGTTGTTTTAAACTACTTTTTAAGTCACCCTTACTATTTTCCTATATTTACTGAAACTACATGGAATCTTATACAAGAGGCAGTTGTTTCAAATTCGATCATCTTTTATCTTTAATTTATATCAAATAACGAATTTTGTGCTTGAATTGCAGCTCCAAGGACAACACCTTGACTACCTAAACTAGAATGGACGATTTGTAAGTTCTTTTTAATCGGTTCCCACATATACCTTTCACACTTTTCTACAATTTGTCCTGTCATTTCAGGCATTTTATCGATTAAGTTTCCACTCAATATAATACATTCCGGTTCGTATAAACACGCAAGATTGCTAATAGCTAAAGCAATATATGTCGCTGTACGATCCAAAATATTATGCGCCCACGATTCTCCATCTCTAAAAGCTCCGAACACTTCATCTATTGAAGAAATATCCTTCATTTTCTTTGCATCTGCAAGTATAGCCCCTTCTGAAATATATGTGCATAAGCACCCGAATTTCCCACAACTACATACATTCCCATTTGGATCTATAACTGTGTGACCAATTTCTCCAGCGTTATTAGATTCTCCACGATGCACTTCCCCATTCAGAAGAATTGCTGCGCCGATACCGGAACCAATACCAACTAGGATGGAACTTTTTGAATCCTTTGCTTTTCCTACTGTATTTTCAGCAATAATTTTCATTTTTAATTCATTATCTATCACAACATTTAGTGACGATAACTTACTTAAATCACGCATAAGATGAACATTTTTCCATCTTAGTTGTTCTGCAAGTCTCACAATACCATTCTCATAATCAATAGAACCTGGAAGTCCAACCGCTAATCCAATAATTTTCTCCATAGGTATTTCATTTAGCTTAATAATATTTTTAACTTTATTATTAATATTTTGCACTGTTTCTTCATATGACTCTAGGGGATTTCTAACATGGGTTTGCAAATCCACCACTTCACCTACATAATTCACAATGCCAATTTTTAAAACAGCTTTATCCAATTCTACCCCGATGGTAAATAAGACATCACCACATATATCAAGTAAGGTAGCCCTTCTCCCAACACCGGAAGTAACTGATTTCGTTTCCTTAACAAAACCTTGTTCCTGCAATTCACCAACAATTCGAGTAATAGATGTAGGACTCATTTTAGTAATTTTTGAAATTTGCATTCTAGAAATTGGAGCCATATTTTTGATTAATTCAAGTACGTATGTTTTATTTTGTTTTTTCATCAAGATTTGGTCTTGTTTTTCCATCAATTATTAACCTTCTTTTGTGGAGATTAGTTTATTACTAATCAACCAAGTATTATTTACATACCTAAACGCATGAAATAATTTATCTTTTCAATTATTAATTGGCATGCTATTTTATAATAATGTACAACCATTTATAAATCTATAACGAGAAGCCTATACTGGATTTCTCACAGGTAGGCTTCCGTCATTCCTCAGAAATAGATTTTATTATAAACTCTACTAATTTTTAAACTTCTGAATATATTGCACTGCATCTGCAATATCTTTAGCTGGATCAATATTTACTTCTCTCTCAATAGTTAGGTATCCACGGTAATTGATTTCTTTCAACGCATTGAAATAGTTTTTGAAATTCACTTCTCCTTGCCCCAATGGTGTTTCTCGAAAATATTCGCCAGAGGAAACCATTTCAGCAATTTTTGCATGGTCTACTCCTCCTCCATATCCTAAGTAGCCGTAAACATCACGAGGATCAACTGCCTTTAGTTGAACACCATCTTTTACATGTGTATGAACAATGTAATCTTTTAGTAGTTTTGCCCCTTCTACCGGATCGTCTCCTGTAACCATTACCATATTAGCCGGATCAAAGTTAACAGAAACACCGTTTGTGCTAAGACTGTCCAAAAATGATTTTAATCTATTAGCTTTTTCAGGACCTGTTTCAATTGCAAAGAATGCATTTAGACTTTTAGCATATACGCCTAATTCTTCGCATGCTTTTTGCATTGCCTCGTAGACCTTGCTATTTTGATTTTCAGGTATTATTCCAATATGGGTAGTAACTATATTTGTTCCTAAATCTACTGCCAAATCTAAGATGCGCTTAGACTTTTCCACCTTTTCTTCATTGAGAATAGCATCTTGAAATCCATGTCCTCCTAAATCTCCGCAAAGTGCTGAAATTTCTAATCCTATTGAATCCAAGAAATTTTTTAACTCTTTTCGTGCCACAGAGCTCATATTTTCCGGTTCCATTCCTCCATCTACTGCATAAATTTGGACACCATCCGCTCCTATTTCCTTCGCTTTTTTTAAGCCCTCATAAAGTGGCAATCTAAGACTATCTACAATCACACCAATTTTGTTGGATAATTTGACTTGTAAGCTCATTACGAAAAAATCACCTCACACTTTTTCTCCGCAGCTTCATAAATACCTTCCAGCATTTTCATCATTTCCACACCATCTTCAATTGGAGCAACTGGTTTCTCTCCCGTTAAACAGCTATTTACAAATGAATCAATTTCACTTTGAAATGCTTTTTCAAAATCAAAAGATAAATTGTCCATTTGTGGATGTATATTTAAAATTGTATTATTTTCTTCACTAACGATAACCAATTCAGGCTCTAACTCAGCCCCACCTTTTGTTCCAAACAGTTTGACGTTAATTTCATCTTTTTTAGCCTGCAAAGTGAATGAAACGTCTACAAACAGAGAAGCCCCATTTTCAAAGGTAATAAGAGCATTAGCTAAATCTTCTACCGTATTTTTGGATTTATCGTAATCAGCCGCTTTATAAAAACTTAAATTTTCTACATTTCCTCTGTTGCCTAGGTTACTATAAGTATTTCCAGAAATAGACTTTACTTTTGGTCGCCCCATTAAATACCAACAAATATCTATCACGTGAACACCTAAATCAATTAGTGGTCCTCCGCCAGATCTTTCTTTATCAGCAAACCATCCTCCTGGATTTCCAAGACGTCTTAGACATGAGGCTTTCGCGTAGTAAATTTCCCCCAACTTACCTGCATCAATAAATGATTTTAATACTTTAGTATTTGTCGCAAATCTTCTCACAAAACCTACTTGTAACACTTTTTCGGACTTTTCAACTGCACCTTGAACCCTAAGTGCTTCTTCAACATTCAAAGACAATGGTTTTTCGACAAGTACATGTTTTCCACTATTAAGTGCTGCAATGGAGATTTCCGCATGTGTATTGTTCCATGTACAAATACTCACTGCGTCGACCTGTGGATCTGTAAATACTTCATCTAAACTCTGATACACATGTGAAACACCATATTGAGCAGCTTTTTGCGTAGCTCTTTCTGATACATAATCGAAAATGCCATGTAGAATAACGTCTGGATTATTTACATATGAGTTGAAATGAAAATCTGATATTGATCCTGTTCCTATTATACAAACCTTTAGTTTTTTCAAAGTTATTTCCCCTTTAAGCTCATTAATTTTTGTTTTCTTACTGTTCAACTTCATTCCATAATCTTCTTACGTTGTCCATACCAATTTTTGAGCCTACTTTACAATCTTCCATACCTTCAAATTCAACCGTAAGATATCCATCATAACCGGAGTTTTTCACTAATTTCATCACTTCTCGAATATTGATGTCCCCGTGCCCTACAATAGCCCCGCGCAAATAGTTTTCATTCACCGTTCTAAACCATACCCCGTCTCCTGGATTTTCATAATAAGGTCGGATATAAAAGTCTTTAAAATGAACGGTTGCAGCATACTTCAAATTTTTCTTCACACCTACAAGTGGATCTTCATCTATACATAGGAAGTTTCCAACATCAAGTGTTGTTTTGAAGTTCTCGCGATTCACTGCATGAATAACACTTTGCACACGATCGCTCGTTTGAACATTAAATCCATGGTTTTCAATTGTAGTAGTAATACCGAATTGTGCAGCATAGTCAGCCACTAATTGACTACCTTTCACGAATTTGGAGAAATGCTCCTCAAAGTAGTGAATGGTCATTTCTTCAGGCTGTAATGTAAATGCCGTCACATCATGACGCATAATTTTAATACCTAGACGGTTCACAATATCCACATGTTGTTTCAAACGAGTTACTTCTTCTTCAAACGCTTCTTCTGTTTCTTGCACAAAATTTGCTGGTAAAGAATACGCAGACAATTCTATTCCAACAGATTCGGCTTTTGCCTTAATCTGATCAGCTAACTCCACATTATCCACAACAGTAAAACCATAAGGAACAATTTCCATATGTTCCCCTCCGTTGTCTGCAATCCATTGGATAACATCCAAAACTGTCATTGTTCCTTCTCTCAATTCTTTTACTAGGCTGTATGTACTTAAACCTACTTTCATTCTCTTCACCTCTTCAATTTGATATGATACTTTTTTCGTTTACTTGATTTTTATTCATTTCTACATTTACGAGCTCATTAAATGACATGAAACGAAATGATTGTCTAATGCCACTTGTGTAACTTTCGGTTCTATAGTTTTACACACTTCCATACTAACCGGGCAACGTGTATGGAATGGACAACCTGTTGGAGGATTCATCGGGCTTGGCAAATCTCCTTTTAGGATAATTCGTTCTTTCCTAAACGTTGGATCTGGTACTGGCACGGAAGATAGCAAGGCCTTTGTATAAGGATGTTGCGGATCAGAGAAGATAGCATCTTTTGGTCCTGATTCAACAATTGTCCCTAAATACATTACACCGATATAATCGCTAATATGTTCTACCACACTTAAATCGTGGGAGATAAACAAATAGGTGATATTGTACTCACTTTGTAAATCCTTTAATAAATTTAATATTTGTGATTGGATCGAAACGTCAAGAGCCGAAACAGGTTCATCCGCAATTATTAATCGTGGCTTCATGATAAGCGCACGAGCAATTCCAATACGTTGACGTTGACCCCCACTGAATTCATGTGCATATCGATCCGCGTGAGATTCGTTTAATCCTACAACTTTTAAAATCTCAGAAACTAAACGTTGCTGTTCTAGTTTTGATAACTTTGTATGAATCAAAAGGGGTTCTGCAATAATATCTCGCACTTTCATTCTAGGGTTTAAAGAAGCATACGGATCTTGAAAAATCATTTGAACTTTTTGTCTCATTTTCTTTAACTGTGATTCTTTCTTTTGAGAAATCTCTTCCCCGTCGATCCAAATTTCCCCGTCACTCGGTGTAAGTAAGCGAGATACAAGACGACCAGTTGACGATTTCCCACAGCCACTTTCTCCTACTAAACTGAATGTTTGCCCTTCCATAATTTCGAAAGATACATCGTTAACAGCCTTTAGTGTCTTTTTCCTCCCGAATACACCACTCGGAATATCAAATGATTTTCTAATACCTGTGACTTTTAGAAGCTTATTAGACATGCGTTTCCCCCCTTTCATGATCATAAAGCCAACAGCTACACAGCCTTTCGTTTTCTAGCATCATACTAGTTGGTTCTTTCTCTAAACAAATTGGCATTACCTGTGTACATCTCGGTGCAAATTTACATCCTATCGGCATATCACTAGGGTCTGGGACATTCCCTTTAATCGAATCTAACTTATCCCTTTTATCACCAATTTTAGGTACAGAGCCAATTAGTCCCTGAGTATAAGGATGTTTTGGTTTTTCAAATAAATCAAATACGTCTGCTTCTTCGACAACTCTTCCTGCATACATAACCACTACTCGATCACACATTTCAGCTACAATACCTAAATCATGAGTTATCAACAAAATAGACATATTCTCTTGCTGTTGAAGTTGTTTCATCAATTCCAATATTTGTGCTTGAATTGTTACATCAAGCGCAGTTGTAGGTTCATCTGCAATTAATAGATTGGGATTACAGGACATTGCCATTGCAATCATTACTCTTTGTCTCATCCCACCAGATAATTGATGTGGATACTCATTTATTACTTCATCCGAACGAGCAATTCCAACTTTCTTTAACATAGAAACCGCGTGCTCTTTTGCCTGCTTCTTATTCAAATTCAAATGAATTCGGATTGGTTCCATTAACTGCTCCCCTATTTTCATCACTGGATTTAGAGAAGTCATTGGTTCTTGGAATATCATTGCAATTTGTTTACCACGCATTTTTCTCATTTCATTTACATTTAAGCTAGTTAAATCCTGCCCATTAAATCGAATGTTTCCACCTGTTATTTCTCCACTTGTTCCTTTAAATAACCCCATGATGGAAAGTGATGTTAAACTTTTACCACAACCTGATTCGCCAACTAAACCTATAACTTCGCCTTTGTTTATATGAAAATTTACTCCATGTAGGATTCTAATTTTCCGCTTATCTTTCGTAAAATCAGTTTGAAGCTGCTCGACTTGCAGTAGTTTTTCGCTCATCCTTTACAAACTCCCTTATTCGTTCTTTGTTTTAGGATCCAAAACATCACGTAAACCATCCCCAATGAGATTGAATGCCAAAACTGTCAAAAATATAGCAATACCAGGCATCATGACGACATGAGAAGCGGTTCCTAAATAATCACGACCCATACTAAGCATTGCTCCCCAGTCTGGTGTTTCTGGACTCGCACCTAATCCGAGGAAACTCAAGCTAGATGCAGCAATTATGGCCCCACCAATTCGCATCGTAACGAAAACTATTAAACCGCTAACTGTTTCTGGAAAAATATGCTTAAACATAATCCGTTTGTGGGGTGCACCCATTGATTTTGCTGCTTCTACAAAAGTATTCTCTTTCGCTTCCAGCGTAGAGCTTCTTACTAATCTTGCAAACGAAGGTACACTAAACACAGACACAGCTATAATTACGTTATTCAGTCCTGGCCCTAAAATTGCCACAATCGCAATGGCCAGTAATAAATCTGGAAACGCAAACATTACATCACTTGATCTCATAATAATTCGATCTAACCAACCACCAAAATACCCACTCATTATTCCTAATACAGTACCTACAACAGCACCTATTAATACAGATGACATACTTACACTTAAGGTAATTCTAGTTCCAACTAGTATTCGACTAAATATGTCTCGACCATATTCATCTGTTCCTAAAACATGTTCACTACTTGGTCCCTGTAATGTTGCATCATAATCTGGTTGATAAGGATCATAAGGAGCAATAGAAGGTCCTACAAACGCAATAATAATTAGTAATAAAATAAACATACTTGCAAAGAAAGCAGTCTTTTGACGCCTGAAATTCACCCAAAACTCTCGGACAGGTGAGTATTTCTTTTTAGGAACAACATGTTTCTTTTCCCTTACTGTACTTGTAAATTCCATACCTACTCTCCTTTATGATTCATATTGAATTTTTGGATTTAGGGTACTATATAAAATATCGACTATTAAGTTCACTAAAATAAATTCAACTGAAAATAACAGTAGTGCGGATTGAATAACAGGGTAATCTCTGAATGCAATCGAATCAATTAGTAAACGTCCCATTCCTGGAAAACTAAAAACAGTTTCTACAACTACCGAGCCACCTAACAAGAAACCAAATTGTAATCCTGCAATTGTAACAACAGGAATTAACGAGTTCCTTAATGCATGCTTTGTTAGTACACTAGATTCTTTCAATCCTTTCGCTCTTCCAGTTCGGATAAAATCAGCTTTTAAAGTTTCAAGTAATGAAGACCTAGTGAAGCGTGCTAGCATAGACATTATTCCTGCTCCAAGTGTAATAGAAGGTAACACATAGCTCTTCCATCCTTCAGAACCACCTGTCGGAAACCATCCTAGTTGCACAGAAAAGATTTGAATGAGAATTAACCCTAGCCAAAATCCTGGTAAAGAAATACCAGATACAGCAGTAACCATTCCCAAATGATCCGGCCACTTATTTTTAAAAACAGCAGACAATGTTCCTATTATTAGACCAATGACTACTGCCCAACCCATGCTTAGCAGGGTTAAATAGACGGATGGCATAAATCGATCTGCAAACATAGTAGAAACCGGTAAACCTGTTTTTAATGAAGTCCCTAAATCTCCCTGAAATAAGTTTCCCATAAATGAAATATACTGCTTCCATATTGGTTGATCTAATCCCAATTCGATACTGACGCGGTTGACATCCTCAAGTGTTGCATCTTTCCCAGCTACTAACCGTGCCGGATCACCAGGAATCATATGGATAAAAAGAAATGATAAAATAGAAATAACTAAAAGAAGTGGTATCATTTCTATGATTCTTTTTAAAATGTATTGGAACAAAAATATTTCCCCTCTCTATAAAAGGTGGATAGAAGTTATTAATATGATTAGTTGAATTATATAGTCGTAATGATTTTATAGTGCTAGGGCGTTTGTACAATCAGCGCCCTAGCTTAGCTGTAAACTTCAATCTTTTCTACTTCTACTTTTTAATCATTTAAAATTTGCGTCATTTACATTAATACCACCACCGGTTTCAACATAAATACCTTCTATATCAGAACGTGAACCGTAGAGCAGTTCATCTACACCAAGGAAAATCCAAGGTGAATCCTTATAAACAGCTGATTGAATTTTTTCATACAACTCAGCTTGTTTACTAGTATCACCTGTAGAATTAGCTGCATCCATCCACTCATCTACTTCCGCATTATTGTAGTAAGCGGTATTCGAACCATTAGGAGGAAATGATTCACTATGGAACAATGGCTTTGTTGCATTTGTTATATCAGATGCATAAGCAGACCAGCTCACATACCACATTTGTAACTTCGAATCTTCTGGTGTTTGTGCACCATAGATTTCATCTGAAAGTGTTCCTTCTTCCATGGATTTAATCTCTACTGTTACACCAATCTCTTTTAATTGTTGTTGAATAAATTGCATGCCTTTCATCGTATCGGAGTTTGTATTACCCCAAATTTCGGCCGTAAACCCATTTTCAAATCCTGCTTCTTTCAGTAGTTCTTTAGCCTTTTCTATGTTTTGCTCATAGACATCTTGCTTAGCATAATAAATTGTTTTACTCGGGATGATAGAATCTAAAGGTAGTCCAAACCCAGAGTTAACTACGTTAATAAAAGCATCCTTATCTACTGCGTAATTGAAAGCCTGACGTACACGAACATCATTAAACGGCTCTTTCATCGTATTTATTGATACATAGCGAGCGATTGTTGAAGGAATTTTACTAACCACAACATCTTTATTAGCTTCAAGTTCTTCAAGATTTTGAGCTGGCAATGGATAAATTACACTTGCCTCACCTGTTTTTAACATCGCAACACGAGAACCATTTTCTGGTACCGGTTTATAAGTTATTTTCTTAACGCGTTCTCCTTTTTTCCAATAATCATCAAATCTTTCAATTGTTAAGTGATCACCTTGAACCCATTCTACAAACTTAAATGGTCCAGTTCCTACTGGGCTCTTCGGAATATCACTACTATTTTCTTTGATTAACTTTGGACTAATCATTTTAGCAGAACCAAATCTAGTTAACATAGCACCATAAGGTTTCTCTATAGTAATCTTAATTTCGTAGTCTCCTAAAATATCTATACTTGTTATTAAATTGAAGCCCCTACTATTTAATCTCAAGCTTTCATCGTTCATAATCCTTTCAACGTTCGTTTTGACAGCTTCCGCATTAAAATCTTCTCCATCATGGAACTTAATTCCCTGATTCAATTTAAACGTAAATTCCAACGCATCTTCACTTACGCTGTACTCTTCAGCCAATACAGGTATTATTTTGCCGTCTTTATCAAACCCCAATAAACCCTCCAACATCGCTGATTGAACAGAGTTTGAATTTGTATCACCAGTGTTATGTGGATCCATTGAAATAAAGTTTTCGTTTACAGCGATCACAATTTCTTTTTCTTTACCTGTTTGCCCTTTCTCGCTATTCGCACTTTTTTCATCTGAACAACCAACAAGTAAAATTGAACAAACTAAAGCGAAAAATAGCATTTTCCAAGAATTTACCTTTCTCATTTCAACATCCATCCCCTTTGTTTATTTTTGGTAAAGCTATAAAATATTTTCGTTTCTATGCATATAAAACAATAAATCGAAAATAATTTTAACCACCGTGTAAATAATTATTAACTCATCATACTAATTATTCGTTAAATTAATACCTTATTACATTAATTTCTCCAATGGTGAAACTAATGTAATAAGATTTGAGTACAAATATTTTTTATATGATTTAAAATATGTAAGCGTTTACGATAGAATACAGAAAATTCCGCCTACGGTCAATATTTTTTATATAAAGTACAAAAATAATTGTTTTTAATCTTTTCAAAAAAAGCGAGCAGAATATTCCCTGCTCACTCGATTGTTGAAATCATTTCATTTTGAAAAGTTGTCCATTTCTCTTCATCTATTGTAGAATCATAGAGCATTCTGATCGTTCTGGAGTCACTTGCATAAGTGGAAATGTAGTCTTGGGCAAGCTCCATTTCATTTGAATATCGTTGTCTTACCTCTGCAATCTTCTTATCCTCTAATAATTCTTGATTGATATGGGACATGAAATCGACAATCTCGTCTCCTTCACGTTCAGGGTCGTATACATGAGGGCTTGTTGCGTCTACCATACATAGTTGCAACTCAGGAATAATAATGCCATCCACACTATTTGCATCTAGCCCGCACCAGATGAAGCGGATATCCAATCCTTGTAGCTTTGCGGCTTCTCCAAACTTTTTCATAAAGGAGGATTTTCCGCTACCAGGTAAACCTTTTATATATAAACGAGACTTTAAGTTTTTAGAAATAGACTTTAACGTATCTTGTGCGCCTACAGGAGTCAGTGACCCCATTAACCGATGCGTCACGTCTGACTTTTTTTGAAGCTGCACATTTCCAAGACATTTCTTTTTGACCGTTTCTAGCAATGCGTTGATGCCATCCCAATCGATTGCCGGAAGGATCAGCTGCTCCCATTCATCATGGATAACTTTAGCTCGTGATAATGTTTGTAACCCTTTCGTCAACCAAACTTCATTGGCAATTTGTTTATCGCGAATTAAAGGAGCTAAATCGTGCAGCTTTCGATCATCATACGTTTCATAAAATGGAACCCATATATGTCCGGCCCCGTAGTAAGTAGGATCAATCGTATCCGCTTGTAAATAGAGCGTTTTCGAATCGATAATATATACAGCTTCTAAAACATCCTCATGTAATGGATCATAGAACCATTCCGTATCTTTGCCTCTGCGAATAGCGGCGTATCCTATTTCTTTCAATACTTCTGTTAGTCGATAAGAAGTCGGTCCTTTAAAAAAATATACTTTTTTAGCTTCCTGAATTAGTTCTTTATAAAAGTTTTTTACGCCTTGTCCTGTATAAGATCTTCCCATATAATGCGTAACTGTACCGCCCAAATTATCACCCTTTCCATCTCTTCGTTCCATGGATACTATATGCGAATGAATTGAAAAAGATGAAAAAAAGTGCCGAAAATCATTTCTGATCTTCCACACTCAGTTTTGTAAAATGCTGCGTATAGCCACTAATATTTAGTAAAATTTTTTGAGACATCGGTAAAGTGTAATGAACAAGTTGGCCGAGAAGGAGTGCTGTTATAACGGTTCCAATACCTACTGGACCTCCTAGTATCCAACCGGCAAATCCTACAATTACTTCAATGCCAGTACGTACTGTTTTAATGCTCCACCCCAACTTCTGTACTATTAAAAGCATCAATGAATCTCGCGGTCCAGCTCCAATATTAGGAGATACATATACTCCAACACCCATCCCCATAATCATAAGCCCTAATAAAAAACTAATAGATTGCCCAGCAAAGCTCTTGAAATCTGGTAACATCCAGTTGAAGAAATCAATAAAAAAACCGATGAAAAGTATATTTAGCCATGTACCTAATTGTGGCCATTTTTTTGTGCCAATCATCGTAGCTAAGACGATAATAATGCCAGTTAATATAGCCCACGTACCAATCGATAATCCTAAGTGATTATACAGTCCAACATGCAAAACATCCCATGGACTAATTCCAAAGCGCTGCCCTTTAATCGTCAATGAAATACCAAGAGACATCAAAAGAATACCGCTAATAAAAAACGTCCAGCGCCATATACATTCTTTGCTCATTTCACTCCTTCTTTCCTACAAAAAACCTTCACCAAAAAGTTATAACGTTCCACAATTAGATATAACTATCCATTATTACTAATTGCAGCTACCTGCCCTTTTGTCATCCGAAGTAAATCAGGTAATGCAAGCTTTACTTGAAGTCCAATTTTCCCGCCACTTACAATTATAAAATCCTGCTTTTCCGCACTTGCGTCCACTACTGTTGGAAATAGTTTTTTCATTCCAATAGGAGAACATCCCCCCCGTATGTATCCAGTAATCGGGAGTAAATCTTTTAGAGGAAGCAATTCTACCTTTTTCTCTCCTACTACCTTCGCAATCGCTTTTAGATTCAGTTCATTGTCAACAGGAATGATGCACACATAATATTTCCCTGTTCCAGCTGTTACAAGCAGCGTTTTATAGACGACAAAAACAGGATAGCCGATTTTGTTTGCTACAGTTACCCCGTCTACTTTGTCACCAGTCAATTCATATTCAATTAGCTCAAAATCTATTTTTTGCAGTTCTAACATTCGAACTGCATTCGTTTTTGGTTTTTTGGCCATTTCTTATTACTCCTAAGCTATATGGAAGAAACTCGGCTCTAAATCGGCAAATCCGTATCTCTTTAAATGTACTTGATACGAATATTTTGCAATCGCTTGTTCTTTCAATCGTTTTTTCTGTAGGTCTACTTGCAACACTTTGGGTGAGGAAAGATCAGAAGGAACGGAGCCGTTCGAAATAGATGCTTCGTCTTCTAGTTGTTGTTTTACTTCAAGCGCAATTTGACGGTTCGCTTCCATATTTAAAGTTATTTGTGCATTCACACGCTGAATCTTAGCGGATGCACTAGCCGCAACACGTAGGTCCTCAGGCGTTGGCTCTGCAGGAGCAAGTGCGGTGCTTCTTACTTTCTCTAATAGCTCCACTGTTTTTTCTAGTGTCGGTCCATCGATTGTTTGCACTGGGATACTAGGACCTTTTATATCAATTATATTCGTTTTTGGATTGCTTGGCGTATCAGTTACTTTTTCTTTATTCCCTAATAGCAACTCTTCTATTTGCGATAGGGTTGGTATTTTGGGTTGGAAATATTCCGCTTGTCTACGGTATGCATCGCCAGCATTATGACGTTTGTGCATTCGTTTTCTTTCTTCAACGTCTGCCCATCGCCCTAGCATGCCATTACCAGTGGATCTTACTAAGTTCAAATGATGCACCTCTTTCCTGCATTTCTATTATAGAATATTTTACCACATTATCAGAATAATCAAACGAACTTTAGTCATAAGCTTATGTATGAAAAATGATACAAAATGCAGTAAAGCTTTTTATAGACAAAACAGGTATAAATAACTATTAGGCTATGGACAATAATAAATGTGAAACTTATATAGGGTTATTCGTGTCAATAACATGTTTCAATCGTTGGTATCTCAATCCAAGTAAACTTGTTATTTTAAGAATTGATTGCTTTCACACGCAATTTGGTTGCTCTCCTGCTATTTTAGTTGCTTTCCAAGTAAAACTGATTGTTTTCAATGGTTGATTGGTTGCCCTTAACCATTTCCTGGATGCATTTATTGAAAAATACTATATGAAATTTTGTTTTAATTGGCAGTCAATGTCTCTAGCATGAATAAAAAAACAACAGCACAAACCAGACATTGGTTTGCACTGCTATTGTAAGGATGCTTTAATTCGGCTTAATTTGTTCCATATTTCCTTTAATTGCTTCATCGCTCATTTCCCCAGTTATGATTTTCTCTATCTTGCCTTCTGGGTTCACAAGCATCGTTGTTGGCAAAGGATTGATATTGTATGTTTCCATGACACTCTTATTGTCGTCTATTAAAACTGGAAATGTTAATCCTTTTCTATCTACATATTTCTGAACAGCAAAATCGGATTCTCCAATATTAACGGCGAGGATTTGAACACCTTGATCTTTGTAATCCTGATAGTGTTTGTCCATGAGTGGAAATTCTCTTTCACATGGTTTACACCAAGTTCCCCAAAAGTTTAAGAAGACGCCTTGCCCTTTGTAATCGGATAATTGATGCTTTTCACCATTCATATCAATAAGCGCAAAATCCGGTGCATTGTCTCCTACTTGTAATATCGCTGTTTTCTCTTTCGTTAAATTCGAATAGATAGTAAAAACGATTGCTACGACTAATAAGGTTAAAATACTTGCTCGAATGTAAAACCGTCTTTTCTTTTTTTCCATAGTCACAATTCTCCTTTCTTACTTCTGTTTCCAGAGTATGAGCATCATGATTGTGATAAATATAAAAGCAATGAGTGCTAAAAAAGGAATCGTCACAAATCCAAACCAGTTAATATATTGTCCAGTACATGGAACTCCACTTGTGCAGCTACTGAATTCATGCATGGAAGGAATCTTTTGCAGCGCATAATGATAGCTAGACATAACGATGCCAATAATCGAAATGGGCAATATATATTTATAAATCTCCCGATCATTTCGATAAAAAGCGATGCCTAGAAATATAACAAGAGGATACATTAAAATTCGCTGATACCAGCAAAGCGTACATGGGATAAACCCCATACGCTCGCTGAAGAACAAACTACCTACCATGGCAACAAGAGAGGTGAGCCATGCAAATAGAAGTGGCTTATTTACCATCGGCAGCCTCTTCTACCCTCTTCGCAAAATCATCCATCGTTGCACCAGTGAATTCCTTCCCGCCTATGTAGATTGTCGGTGTAGAAGCAACTCCTAGATTGTTTGCTATATTCATATCCTTCTGCCATGCATCTTTTGCAGAACTTTCGCTATATGCAAGACTTACCTTTTCTACTTCTTCAGCAGTCGCCACCTCTGCTAATACTGCCTGTAAAAACTCTTCCGTCATTACATTTTCTTGTCCAGATTCGGTTGTCTGATTGGCAAATAATAAGTGATGGAATTCCCAAAACTTTTCATTGCCAAGCTCTTTATACACGGTCTCTGCAAATTGTGCAGAAGTCGTAGAGTCTGGTGCGATGAATGAGTAGTTCATAAAGTAAAACTTCGCTTTTCCTGTTTCCACAAACTGTTCATTGATGAGCGGAAATAATGTACTGTCAAAATCTCCACAATGCGGGCATTTATAATCCCCAAACTCGATAATTTCTACTGGTGCCGATTCTTCTCCAATAAACGGCTGCCCTGCATAATCAATGTCTACCGATTCTTTCTTTGCGTCTGTTAATACGATAATCCCTATAATACATACAGCGATTATTCCAATGATCCAAAATAATTTTTTTGACAATTAAAACACTCCTAATTAAAACTACATCATGTAGTGTAATGGGGTAAAAAATGAAAATATCTTGTTTTCTAAAGCTCACTGCTCGATTTCCCGGAGAATCGAGCGGTAAGCTTATCCAAACAAAAAAATTAACTACGCTATCGCATACATAAAAACGGCGCACATCATGCTAAAAATAGCGAATGATAGCCATGCAACTTTTACCGGAATTTTCATTTGAATTTGTAATGGATTCAATATATATTCAATTCGGTAATTAACCGATGTATCTGCAAAGGATGCATAGGAAAATGGCATTTTTTTAGCCGTTCCCACCTTTAACATTTTCAAAAGTGCGCTACCTAAGTGCACAGATGTTGCTTGTTTTTTAATAGCAAATTCATCCGCTAAAATTTCTTGAATAATTCTAAATTGCTGGTTAAAACATTTTAAAATTGGGATATATCCAATTGTAGATGCACAAAGCGATAATATAAATAACTTTAGTGGATCACGGTTTGCCTTATGGTACATCTCATGTGCAAGGACAGCTTCTAGTTCGTCCCTTGTTAATAAGTTTATCAAGCCTGTTGAAATAACAATTTTAGGTTGCACAAATCCCATGGTAATTGCCATTGGTGTAGGGTGCGAGATGATAATTACATCTTCTTTTTCATTGCTATAGGTTTGATTGAACTCAGTCGTAAGTTTTTTTGCTCTATATTGCTCTAATCGTGTTTTCATACGTGCAGTATGAATTAATTGCGAGCTAATATGCCAAATAGTTAAAAGGAGCGTAAAGATTACGAGTCCGTCCAAAGCATACTCCAGTGAAGATAGACCAACTGCCTTCAACCAGCTATGACATACTACCACGAGATTGAATTTGACGTTCCACCCTACTAGTATAGAGACTGCGTATATAGCCATCTGCAGGAAAATGGTACCTGAAATGACGAGTGCTGCGAGAAATAGAAGCGATGATTGACGTTTGGACATAGGCTATTGTTCCTTTTTCAATTCTTTAATTTTTTGCTCTAGCTTCGCCACAAGGTCATCGTCTACGTCTTCTAGTGCATCCAACATATGACTGACTACAACGTTGCCGAATTCATCCATCAACTCGTTTGTCATTTCTTTCGATTGCGCACTTAAAAACTCATCCCTCGTTTGTACCGGTTTAAAAAGAGAGGACCTTCCTTCTGCTTTCTTTTGCAAAATTCCTTTTTCTACTAGTCTGTTCATGACGGTCATCACTGTGTTAAAATTCGTAACCTTTTCCTTATCAAGCACTTGTTGCACATCTTTAATCGTCATTTCTACGTCGTTCCATAAGATGTCCATAATTTTTGCTTCTAGAGGACCAAAAAAGCGGTTCAATCCACTCTCATTCATTTTAAACTTTCGAATTTTCATAGCTTAACCACCTCACATTACACATTGTAGTTTAAACAGGATTTTCGGTCAAACATATTTGCTCGTATAAGAATATGCGAATAAAATAATTGTATTTTGTAAAGCTCTCTTGTTACACTACAAAATGTAGTTTAAATGAAAAAGGAGAAATTTGCAATGAAAAATAAACGATTCATCATCATAGGTATTGTCTTAATAATAGTGTTTAGTTTACTATTTATACTATTTAAAAAGAACGATTCAACTTATGAAGTATATAATACAGACTCTCCTACTAGAATCGGAGAAGTGCACTTAGTTGTTTCTGATATCGATAACCTTACTGAGTTTTATCAACAAGTAATAGGATTTGATATTTTATCGAAAGAACCAAAAAGGGTAACACTTACTGCCGATGGGAGCACTCCCCTACTTATACTGGAAGAGAAAGAGGACTCTGTGGAAAGACCATTTCCCACAACGGGACTTTATCATTTTGCGATCTTAATGCCTAATCATGCTAGTTTAGGAAATATGATGTTGCATTTAGCACAAACCGAATATCCAATGCAAGGCGCTGCCAATCATCAGTATAGTGACGCGCTTTATTTAGCAGATCCAGATGGCAATGGGATAGAAATTTATGCAGATCTTCCTCCTGATACTTGGGAAAGAGACAAGAACGGTGGTTATGCAGGTGGATCTTATCCGATTGATTTTGAAAAATTAGCGAATGAAGCTCATCCTAATTGGAGCGGACTTCCGGAAAATACACGGATCGGCCATATGCATCTGCAAGCTACAGAACTTGTAATGACGGAAAAATTTTATGTGGATAGCCTTGGATTTGATATTACGAGTAAAGATAATGGTAGTTTATTTTTATCCAAAGATAACTACCATCACCATGTAGCTCTAAACACATGGTCAGGTACTGGGATCCCTGCTCCACCAGATAATTCTAGAGGGCTAAAAAACTTTACCCTTCTTTTTTCAAAAGAAGAATTAGACGAAGCAAAAGCTCGACTGACCGATTTGGATTTTCAGTTTGAAGAGAAAGGTAGCTCAATCATCGTGCAAGATCCCTCAAGAAACACGATTGAAATCATCAGCAAGTAAAAACATACCTTCTATGCTATATTTAACTTTAATGAGTTGGACAAAAAACCAACTCATCAAAGTTAAAGCCTCCGGCGGATGTCACAGATTTGGTAAGGATTTTGTAGAGGATGTTAGCCTAAGTACGTCGCATCCATGCGACAACGGCTACCTTACCTGCGTCACGCAGGCTAAAGCTCAATTCCAAATCTGGACGCAATTACTCCGAGGCATAATTGATATAATGGTTACCGTGGAAAGGATGTTTTATATAGATGAAGAAAAGTGTAGTAATTGCAGAAAAACCATCAGTAGCTCGCGATATTGCGCGTGTATTGAATTGTCATAAAAAAGGAAACGGGTTTTTAGAAGGCGACAAATATATTGTCACATGGGCACTCGGGCATCTCGTAACGCTAGCAGATCCGGAAAGCTACGATGTAAAATACAAAACATGGAATCTAGAAGACTTACCGATGCTTCCAAATGATTTAAAACTAGTTGTGATTAAACAAACAAGCAAGCAATATAATGCAGTCAAAAGTCAGCTAGTTCGTACGGATGTTAATGATATTATTATCGCAACAGACGCTGGTCGTGAAGGTGAGCTAGTTGCCAGATGGATTATTGAAAAAGCAAAAGTAAACAAACCGATTAAACGTCTTTGGATTTCATCTGTTACAGATAAAGCAATTAAAGAGGGCTTTCAAAACTTAAAATCCGGTAAAGCGTACGAAAACTTGTACCATGCAGCTGTTGCCCGCTCAGAAGCAGATTGGTATATCGGACTAAACGCTACTCGTGCACTGACAAGTAAATTCAATGCGCAGTTATCATGTGGGCGCGTGCAAACTCCTACAGTTGCGATCATCGCACAAAGAGAAGATGAAATACGCAATTTTAAACCGAAAACATTCTACGGTGTAGAAGCACATACAACGAATAACCTAAAACTAACATGGCAGGATCGCCAAACTAGTGATATGCGGACATTCTCCAAGGAAAAAGCAGAACAAGTTATTGCAAAAGTAGACAATAAGCAAGGTACGATTATCGATGTCGATAAAAAACACAAAAAGAGCTATGCTCCACAGCTTTATGATTTAACAGAATTACAACGCGATGCCAATAAAATATTTGGCTTCTCCGCGAAAGAAACACTAGGTATTATGCAAACACTGTATGAGCGACACAAAGTATTAACTTACCCTCGTACAGATTCGAGATACCTGTCTAGTGATATTGTAGAAACGTTACCGGAGCGTCTAAAATCTTGTGGGATTGGACAATATAGACAGCTTGCGAACAAAGTGTTACAAAAACCAATTAAAGCAAATAGAGCATTTGTCGACGATAGTAAAGTATCAGATCATCACGCGATCATTCCAACAGAGGAAATTGTCAATCAAGCCAGCTTCACAGATAAAGAACGTAAAATTTATGATTTAGTCGTGAAACGCTTTTTAGCAGTTCTATACCCTCTTTTTGAATACGAGCAAATTACAGTGAAAGCTTCTATTGGTGACGAAACTTTTGTAGCAAGAGGAAAAACGATCCTTTCCTCTGGATGGAAGGAAGTATATGAAAATCACTTTGACGAAGATGAAAATTCGGATGATATGAAGGAACAAATACTTCCTCGTATCGAAAAAGGCGATAAGCTTTCCATCAAATTCGTAAACGAAACATCTGGACAAACAAAGCCACCTGCAAGATTCAATGAGGCTTCTCTATTAACAGCAATGGAAAACCCAGCAAAATATATGGGGACACAGGATAAAGAATTAGCAAAAACGCTCGATAAAACAGGTGGTTTGGGTACAGTTGCGACAAGAGCTGATATTATCGAAAAACTATTCAATTCTTTCCTATTGGAGAAAAGAGGAAAAGATATTTACCTTACTTCTAAAGGGAAGCAATTGCTAGATTTAGTTCCAGCTGATTTGAAAACTCCTGCTCTTACAGCAGAATGGGAACAAAAACTCGAGGCTATCGCAAAAGGTAAATTGAACAAAAACCTGTTTATCGGTGAAATGAAAAACTATACAAAAACAATTGTTAGTGACATTAAAAACAGCGATAAAAAATTCAAACATGATAATATTTCCACCAAGAGCTGTCCAGACTGCGGCAAGCCAATGCTTGAAGTGAACGGCAAAAAAGGCAAAATGCTCGTTTGCCAAGACCGTGAATGCGGACATCGCAAAAACGTATCGAGAGTGACAAACGCTCGCTGTCCACAGTGTAAGAAAAAACTAGAGTTACGCGGTGAAGGTGATGGACAAATTTTCACTTGTACATGTGGTTACCGTGAAAAGCTGTCTGCTTTCGAAGCACGACGCAAAAAAACTTCCGGTGGAAAAGCAGATAAACGCGATGTACAAAAGTATTTGAAAAAGCAAAATAAAGAAGAAGAGCCAGTGAACAATGCACTAGCTGAAGCTTTGAAAAACTTAAAACTATAATGAAAACAAGCCGATTCTTTGTATGAATCGGCTTGTTTATAGTTGGTTGCTCCTGCGCAAAGCTCGTCGCAGAAAGTTATTGCTCCTGCGCAAAGCTCGTCGCAGAAAGTTATTGCTCCTGCGCAAAGCTCGTCGCAGACAGTAATTTCTCCTGCGCGTGAATTGGTTGCTCTCATCCAGAAATTAATTGCTTTCGCCGTCCAATTGGTTGCTTTCACACCTTTTTGGTAACCCTTAGCCATTTACTGTCAAATAAAAGACTCACAAAGTTGGCTTTAAGCAGCTTTGTGAGTCTCCACTTTATCAAAGCGCGTTTCTAGAATCCGTCACTCGATGTTTTATTTAAAATATGCTTCGTCAATAGATAAAAACTTACTTCCGTTTAACACTAAAAACAGAGCAATTACTAAAAATGCAAGATCTAGTTCATAACCAGCCATCTCAGATGTACCTAAAAACCCGATAGCAAATTTCACTTTTATAATTGCGCCAACCATTAATACAACAAAAAATGCAGAAACTACACGAGTTCCAATTCCTAAAATAAGTGCAATGCCTCCTACTAATTCCAATGTAGCTACTGCATAAGCGAAGAAACCTAAAATTCCAATGCTTTCAAACCATCCTACCGTATTTTCAATACCACCTTGAAACTTTACAAGCCCATGTATAAAAAAACTAATTCCTAACACAAGTCTTAATAATAATGTACCAATACCTAATTTATCCACTTTATTTTCCTTCTTTCGTCTATTTTTTATTCACTTAAAAATATTTTATTCATATAAGTGAACTTTCTATTTAAAAAAATATTCTTTTTTGAATTGGGCCCAATCAACTAAAACATGGTTTTCTATTAAGAATATTTATTTCTTATAAGATAACATCGAGTAATAGATATAGTCAATTAAATTGTGTTACGATATAACCAATAAAACTATTTCGGGAGGATTGAACATGGAAATTGGCTCCAAAATCCGGGATATACGTAAACGAAAGAAGATTACCATTGCGCAAATGAGTGATCAAATCGGCTTGTCAAAAGGGTTTATCAGTAATATCGAAAACGATAATACCTCCCCTTCCCTCAATACACTACAAACGATCGCAAACTATTTGGATGTTCCATTGCCTTACTTACTACTAGAAAAAAAGGAACATATGAAAGTAGTAAGGAAGTCCGAGCGAGTGTATACAACACATAATGATATTAAAATTGAACATCTTACCTCTCAAAGCGGACTACGCATGATGCATGTAGAATTAGCACCCGGTGCATCAACCGGAGAAGCAAATGCGCACGAAGGAGAAGAAAGTCATATTGTCCTTAAGGGAACTGTACTCGCAGAACAAGGGGAAGACTCGGTCATTGCAAATGAAGGTGACTCATTCAGTTGGAACGCTTGTGTTCCCCACTTTGTTAAAAATATTGGGGAAGAGAACGCTGTCTTACTGATTGCTGTTTATAAGGAAGAGAGTCGTTAAGGGAATTATATAACCGCCAAGGTGAAGATTTCCTTGGCGGTTTGTACATTTGTGATAGAAAGTCCATAAAAAAAGGATACCACCAACTGAATGGGATATCCTCTGACTAATTTAATGCGTATCAATCGGCTCTTTACAGAGACCTTTGCTCATTTCCGCATACTGTACGAATACACGAGCTAGTTCGCGCAGACGATTATGCACATCTTCGTCCACTATTTCATTGTGCTCATCAAAATGGCTTGAATGGGTGTATACATAATTTGGTGTTACAAGACATCTGAAGTAATCCAAAATCGGCTTCAGCTGATTTTCGATTACTAAGTGATGTTGATATGTCCCACCGTTAGCAACAATAGATACTGGTTTGTATCGCATCGTTTTCGGATGTAAAAAGTCAAAAGCGTTTTTTAGAACACCTGGAATGGATCCTTGGAAAATCGGCGTTGCAATGATATATCCATCTGCTCGCTCGAACTTACTGACCAGCAGCTTCATATCATCATTGTATTGATCCATTGGTCTGCCATCTACAAACTGATGCTCATAATTGGCAAATCGTATAATTTCTAGGGTGTGCTCTGTACTAATTTCCTCTATATAGTCTTTCACTTTTTCAAGAATGACACTTGTTTTCGTGCCGATAATTGTTCCGTCTACGAGTAGAATTTTCATAGTTGTAGAACCTCCTTTACCCGTACTTTATTGTATCAAAGAAGGGGCTCTCTTGTGAGAAAATTGGCATGGTTCTAAAAAAGTTCATTCTTTCGACTGAGAAGATTGTCACTTGTTTGTTCCTGCATTTTATCAGCTTCAGCTTCTACAAAAATATCTTTCCGCTTGCTCCAATCAAATAGCTCTTCTCTAGTAATTGGTTCTTCAACATTCTTTTCAATAGGTCTAGCATATAAAATATCGCTCGATTTATATATATTTACACTCATTGTTCTTCCATGCACTGCATAATGGTACATAGCAAATGCTAGTTGCTTCCCTTCAATTGCCCGCAAGCCTCTAAATGGACCGACTAATATCGGATTGATTAATTGAAAAATCCCTTCTGCTAACCGCTCCCCTAATCGAAATTCTGCCCGTCCCCCCGTCAATAACGAAGGACGGAAAATAAATAGATGCGGTAGCTTTAAGTCAATCAGCTCTTGCTCCATTCTTCCCTTTGTACGGCTATAGAAAAAAGGTGATCTTTTACTGGATCCAGCGGCAGAGATAACATGAAAGTTGGGAATACCACGCTTTTTAGCTAAAGAAGCAATTCTAAGTGGATATTCCAAATCTACTTTTTCGAAGTTTTCTCTTGTTTTCGCTTTTTTCATCGTGGTCCCTAAACAGCAAAATAAATCATCCGCAATTTCAAAATCTCTTTCTTCTAGTTTATCGAATTCTCGAATCTTCACATCTAGTTTTGCATGTGTGTATGTAATGTTTCTTCGAGCAATTATCGTCACTGCAACATATTCTTCACTTTCACATAATTGTTTGACTAAGTGTTGCCCGGTAAAGCCCGTAGCCCCCACTACGATGGCCGTTCTTTTTGCCACCTCAATCCCTCCTCGCTTTTTCCCTTTTGCCTGTCGGAGCAGTGACAGGTGCTTTCGCATTTCTAGTTGTCATATACACCTGTCCTTTTCCATACAATATTAAGAATATGCACAGGAAAGGAAGATGAATAATGAAACTAGCTTATCTATTAAATACATTACCACACCGGGGTTTATACCCTGCTGACCGTGCGAATGCGCTGTTACCTGCTTTGAAAACATCCGATTATAAGGTTTTTGTGCCTAGTACTAATACAAGCCTTCTAAACTATTTAGAAAAAAACATATTAAAACATATACTTTTAATAATAATGCACATTTACTAGAAGAAATGAAATCTTTTAACCCCAATTGTATAATCCATGATAGTGGAAATTCTGAAAAGGATTTAATTCGCCGTTTAAAAGCTTTGAACTGTCCACTTATTCATTTTGACGATCACGGGGATGGCGGCGCTCTAGCTGATCTTGTTTTCCAAGCATTGTATGAAAATCCAAAAGACCTTTCCAAAGAGCATTTTGTTTATGGGCTAACAGGATATATCCCATCCCAAGCAATTGTTCCTAAAAATAATAACACGACACAGAATCCACCACATATTGTTGTCGCGTTTCCACATGAGGATCCAGAAAACTTAACATATCGAACGCTTAGACATCTTGTGCAACTTCATATTCCTTTGCAGATTAGTGTTTTAGTAGATGAGCACTACAAGCATGATATCTTGGATCTTAAACGGTTTGCACTCACTCGAAAATCGATTAAGGTTATCCAGACAGCCACGCCGGATTCTTTTATTACTACTAGTGATATCGTCATAACTTCCGGTTCTTACATGCCTTTCTTAGTAGCACAATTCCAAATTCCATGTATTATCCTTTGTGCACACGAGGAGGAAGTGAATTACGCCTTCCCACAGGAAGGACATGGCTTCGCAAATTTAGGGCTAGGTCGGAAAATAAAACAATCGTACTTACAAAATGCCGTTATGGAAATTATACTGCATGATAATCGAAGAAAAGCTTATATCCAAAAACAAAAAAACTTTGACTTTACTCCTAATTTAGTAGAAGTAGTAGAACTGATTGAACAAACGATTGCAAATAAAAAAGCTGAAGAAGAAATCGCACGTTAAACCCATTTTTATGCTACAATAGGGCAAAAAGCTGAAGGTGATTATTCATGACAAAAGATCAACTACAAGCGGAAATTGCTGAGTTAAAAATGGACTATATCCGATTACAAGGTGACATGGAAAAACTAGAGTCGAATGGCCACCCCACTCAAGTAGAAAACGCCGAACGTAGATTAGCCAAAATGGAAGAAGACCTTGCAGAACTAAACAAACAGCTCGCGGCACTATAGTCCGTTGAGCTTTCTTTTTGGAGGAAATAATATATGAGCTTATTAAATGTAGAAAATTTGGGACATACATTCGGAGATCGTACGCTTTTTAAAGAAGTTTCGTTTCGCTTGGTGGAAGGTGAACACGTTGGACTTGTTGGGGCAAACGGTGTTGGAAAATCGACATTGATGAATATTTTAACAGGGGAAATCATTTACGATGAAGGCCGTGTTGAATGGCTTCCCGGTACACATTACGGCTATTTAGATCAGCATACTCGCCTGCAACCAGGACGCTCAATGTTCGATACATTACGTGATGCATTCTTACCTCTTTATAAGAAAGAGGAAGAATTGAATGAAATCATTGCTAAAATGGCGGATGCAACGCCAGAAGAATTAGAAGTGTTACTAGAAAAAATGGCCGAAATACAAGATGTATTAGATGCCGGAGATTTTTATTCGCTAGATATGAAAGTAGAAGAAGTTGCACGCGGGCTTGGCCTAGATGCTATTGGTTTAGATCGACCTGTGGAAGCACTTTCTGGTGGTCAGCGTACGAAAGTTCTATTGGCAAAACTATTATTAGAAAAGCCAAAAGTGCTTTTATTGGACGAACCTACCAACTATTTAGACGAAGAGCATGTTAATTGGTTATCCAATTACTTGAAGAACTATCCCTATGCATTTCTATTGATCTCCCATGATACGGAATTCATGAATGGCATTGTCGATGTTATTTTCCACTTAGAATTCTCTAAGCTTACGCGTTACACTGCGTCATACGAAAAGTTTTTAGAGCTTGCCGAGTTGAATAAAAGACAGCATATCGACGCTTATGAAAAGCAACAAGAATTCATTAAAAAACAAGAAGATTTCATCGCCAAAAATAAAGCACGCTATTCTACAACTGGTCGTGCAAAATCTCGACAAAAACAATTGGACCGCATCGAACGCATTGATCGTCCAGAAACCGCTGCTAAACCAGAATTCGGTTTTAAAGAATCACGTAGCTCTGGACGTTACGTAGTCGAAGCAGAGCATTTACAAATTGGTTATGATAATCCACTCCTCCCACCACTTACATTTACCATTGAGCGTGGAGAAAAAATTGCACTTGTTGGCATGAATGGTATCGGTAAATCGACCTTACTTAAAACAATTTTAGGTAAGATTCCTGCACTAGGCGGAAAAGTAATCCGCGGGGATTTCTTATACCCTTCTTACTTCGAGCAAGAAGTAAAAGCTGGTAATATTACACCAATTGAATCCATTTGGGAAACTTATCCGAGTATGGAACAAAACCAAGTTCGTGCCGCTCTAGCTCGCACTGGCTTGAAAAGTGAGCATATCTCTCGCCCACTTTCTTCTTTAAGCGGTGGAGAACAAGCGAAAGTGCGTTTATGTAAGCTTATGATGGAAGAAAGTAACTGGTTAATATTCGATGAGCCGACGAACCATTTAGACATTCATGCAAAAGAAGAATTGAAACGTGCGATGAAAGAATTTAAAGGCACAATCGTCCTCGTCAGCCATGAACCTGAGTTTTATGAAGGATTAGTAACGAAAGTATGGAACGTGGAAGAATGGTTCTCTACTGGTAAAGAGGTTGTAGAAGAATAGTATTTTGGTGACCCCAAGCATTTTGCGCTTGGGGTTTTTGGTTGGATATGTGCAGATACTGTGTAGAATTGCTTCGGAATCACCCCATAACGCCCGCGCATTCCTAGCAACTACAAAAAGAAAAACTGCAAGCACCTTTTCCTAATCACTATGGCATGTAGGCATGATGAGTGAAATCTCGTACATGATAGGGATAATACGTCATAAGACAGGGCTATTAAGTGTCCACTGGGATTTTCGCTACAGGGTGGACGCTTTCCGCGGGCACGGCTTCAATCTCCTCGTCGCTCACGCTCCTGTGGGGCTTTCAGCTCATGCTTTTCCCGCCGGAGTCGCCACCCTTTCGCTACAATCCAGTAAGTTTGCTAATTACTAAGAAATGATGCACTAGTTCTCGTACTATATTGTTTTCTATAGGAAAAATCTATGAATAACTGAATAAGACTTACTTTAGTGATGATTAGCAAGTTCGATTGATTGAAGCGCAAGGCGGCGACTCCTGTGGGATTAGCGAGACAGGTGAGACCCCGCACGTAGCCTTAGCGGAGGAGGAGGCTCACCTCTCGCCCCACGGAAAGCGTCCGCCTGGAGCGGAAATCATGGCGGACATCTTAGTATCTTTACGACGCATTATCCCTATACCACGCACAATATACAAAACTCCATATTTTATATTATTAGAGAAAGTTATCCACATACCATTTTTGTTAGTTTTGTAAGCAACAAAAAAAAGCCTCCCCTGCCACTCTCGAACAAGGGAAGCTCTTTCACATTACACTAAAACTAATGAATCTTTTGCAACTTCATCACTCATGATGAGCTCTTTTAGACGTTGCTTCGCTCTAAATAATCTTGATTTTACTGTACCGATGGAAACTTTCATCACTTCTGCAATTTCCATCAGTGAAAATTGATGTACGTAGAAATACATCACTGTTTTTTGGTAGATGCCATCTAATTCAGCAACTTTGGAACGAATAATTTCTCCTACATCTTCTTTCTCCAACTGCTCTTCTACAGATAAAACATCCGCAGCAATTAAATCCAATAAAGAAATATCTAGTTGCTCTGGTTGGTTGGCAACGTATTTGCTACGTCTTACTTGTTTACGGTATCTGTCGCGGAAAGTATTCATACAAATAGTCGTTAACCAAGCTTTTACATGGTCCACTTCTTTCATATAGGATTCGTATCGTACAACTTTCATCCATACTTCTTGCATTAAATCTTCTGCATCTATTTGATTTTTAGTTAGTTTCAAGCATAAGTAATATATGTATCGGTTATATTCTTCGTAAATATTTTCAATTTGAACTTGCATTTTTTATTCCTCCGCTCGGCTTTTCTTTATAACTCTATAATGCCAAATCCGAACCTTACCCTCTATCGTATTCTCTTTCAATATAATTACAATCGTGTAAGTTAAAAAAATGCAAACGCCTATGTCTGCAATAAAATTGGTATGTCGAGCATAATAGAGAAACCGTGCGGTAGTGAGTTGAATGAAGTGTCCGCTAGGATTTCCGCTACAGGGCGTACGCTTTCCGCCGGCTGGAGTCCACGCCCTTTCGCTCCAATCCATCATAATAGCTAACAACTCAACCTTTACTCTTTCCATTCAGAGCAACAAACTAGTCGCTGAAAGTAACTAAATTAGCAGGAAAGCAATCAAATCGTAAAAGAACAAGTTTACTTCTAAAAGCGATAATTATTAAGCGATGCTATCCTAATAAATGGTTGAGTAATTCGAGCTTTATCCTGCTAAATGCGGATACTAAATGAGCAAGAAATTCCTATTGATTGTAGCGCAAGGCGGCGACACCTGCGGGATCAGCGGGACAGGTGAGACCCCGCAGGAGCGTGCGACGAGGAGGCTCACCGCCCGCCCCGCGGTAAGCGTCCGCCTGGAGCGGAAATCAATTGCCTTTGCCGTATCTCTTACGTCGCAGTTTACTTATACTGATCGATAAGCCATAGAACTTTTAATTCCCTAAGCCAAAAGAAAAACGCAAAAGGAAGTATTACTCCTCTTGCGCTTCATCAACTGCTGGTTCTTCTCTTTTTGTAATCGTTAATGTCACAATTCGGCTACGATCCATTTCATTAATCTCGATTAATAAATTCTCGTAAGTAAATTGCTCGCCTTCTACTGGAACATGCCCTAGCTGATCCAGTACGAATCCTCCGATTGTTTCATTTTCGTTTACGATAGATAGATCGAACAGTAAATTTACTTCTTCTATTTCTACGCGACCAGCGCAGATTAGACGACTTTCCGTCATTTCATGAATTAATATTTCTTCATCGTCGTCTGTTTCGTCTTCTATTTCTTGCCCAATCATTTCTTCGATTAAATCTTCATGGGTTACAATTCCAAGCGTACCCCCGTATTCATCTAACACAATTGCCATATGCTTTTTATGCGTGAGCATCAGTTCAAATACTTTTTCCACACTTAAATTTTGCACGACAAACAGTGGTTCCCTATCAATAAGCGTTTCTAGTTTTAACGATGAGTCCATAGACCATTCGATCAGCTTTTTCGAATAGAACATCCCAACTACCGTGTCTAAATTTTCATCATACACAGGATATCTCGTATAAGAATGCTCGAGTATCGTATCTCGCACTTCTTCGTATGTAGATTCTATCGATAATGCCACCATTTCGGTACGATGTGTAAATAATACGTCCGATACATCTTTATTTGGAAAATCCAGTATACCTTTTATTCGCTCGGATTCCTCTTCTTCAAATGTGCCATCTGTAGATGCTATGTCAACCATATTCAACAGTTCTTCTTTCGTAATGATTGTTTCCTTCACGGCACCTTTTGAACCTATACGGATCATCATATTGATAAATGCAGCAACTAAAAACGATAACGGTCGTAGTAAAACGATCAATAATCGAATCATCGGAGCCACAATATACACAATTCTTTCCGAAAAAGTAGCAGCGATTGTTTTTGGTAATACTTCTGCAAATAATATAATAATCACGGTCAGTATGATCACAGACCAAACAATATTCCAACCATGACTTTCCGCAATGAAAATAACTAAGACAGTCATGGCTACATTCGCAATCGTGTTCCCTATTAATATCGTAACAATCATTCGGTCCGACTTTAATAAAAGAACGAGCAATCTTTCCGCTGCTCGGTCACCTTGTTCAGCTCGCAGTCGGACCTTCATCCTATTTACTGTCATTAAAGCGGTTTCACTTCCCGATAAAAAGAATGAAACCAGTAATGCAAATGCTAAAAGTACAAATTCTATGTACAATTTTGTATCCTCCTAAAATAATAACATAGTTCCGTATTTCTTTTTACTACTATAGCACACTACGATTTTAGTTGTCACAATTCTTATGCTATACTATTTCTATTCACGAAATTTCATGAAAAGAGGGATCCAAGTGAGTCATTTAACAGCATTAAATAATTACTTTACAGAAAAACGCGAAGCACATTTAGAAGAATTAAAACAGTTTTTACGCATACCAAGTATCTCTTCTTTATCAGAACATAAAGCAGATATGCAAAAGGGTGCTGAGTGGCTAGCTGACTCATGCACAAAAGCGGGCTTAGAAAATGTAATCATCGATAAAACAAAGGGCCATCCTGTCGTATATGCGGATTGGTTACATGCTGAAGGCAAACCAACAATCCTTGTATATGGCCATTATGATGTACAACCTGTTGATCCACTGAACCTTTGGGAATCAGAGCCGTTTGAACCTGAAGTCCGTGACAACAAGCTATTTGCTCGTGGTGCTAGTGACGATAAAGGTCAAGTGTTCATGCATGTAAAAGCAGTAGAAGCACTTCTTCAAACAGAGGGTGCACTTCCAGTTAACGTAAAATTTTTAATAGAGGGCGAAGAAGAAGTTGGCAGTCCAAACTTAGAAGTCTATATTGAAGAAAACAAAGCCAAACTCGCTGCAGACGTCATCGTTATTTCTGATACTGGTATGCAAGGTCCAGGACAACCTGCTGTATGCTACGGGTTACGTGGTCTTTGCGGCGTTCAAATCGACGTAAAAGGAGCTAAAGGTGACCTACACTCTGGACTTTACGGAGGCGGAGTTCAAAACTCTATTCATGCACTCGTATCGGTATTAGACTCTTTCCGTGACGCTGAAGGTACTATTCAAGTAGAAGGATTTTATGAGAATGTACGTCCCCTACTTGATGAGGAACGTGAAGCGTATAAAGCACTTGGCTTTGACGAAGAAGAATTGAAAAAAGAAGTTGGAGTCGAGGAGCTTTTCGGTGAGAAAGGTTTTTCTCATTTAGAACGTGTTTGGGCTCGCCCAACGCTTGAAGTGAATGGTGTATTTGGAGGATTTTCTGGAGAAGGCATTAAAACAGTATTACCAAGTGAAGCTGGAGCAAAAATTACTTGCCGTTTAGTGCCAGACCAAGATCCGGACGAAATCGTTGCGAAATTAAAAGCGCATATCGAAAAAAATAAACCGACCGGTGTTACAGTTACGGTCACTGAATTTGATAAAGGTAAACCATTTATCACTCCTTTTGATCATCCTGCTATTCAAGCAGCTGGTCGTAGTTACGAAAAAGTGTATCATGTTCCAACAGCATACACACGGGGTGGCGGTTCTATCCCAATCGTAGCTGCTTTCGATGAAATACTTGGCTTACCTGTAGTATTAATGGGCTTCGGTTTATCATCTGAAAATTTCCATGCACCAAATGAGCATTTCCATTTAGAAAACTTTGACCAAGGGCTGAGAGTTATTGGTGATTATTACTACGAACTAGCAGATCTAACTAAAGAGCAACTAAAAAAATAAAGCATCCTATGCTAAAACAAAATAGAGCTATCCCCTGTTGAGGAGATAGCTCTATTTTATTCACCAAATATCGTAATTAATTCATCGACATGTTTTCGTTCTTTCGGTTTTGGCATTTCATCAAAATAGCCAACCTGTAACATACTAATGATGCGTTCCCCTTGTTTTACTCCAAGTGCTTCACGGAATTTAGGATTATCTAAAAAGCCTGGTGTTTTCCAGCATGAACCAATGCCACGATCCCAAGCAAGCAATTGGATGTTTTGAATAAGCATACTTGCAGCAGCATAGTCTTCTAAACGCTCTTTTTGACGTGCATCTTCCGGGACAATAACAAAAATATAGCCTCCCGGACTTTTAAACTTTTTCATTTGTTTTTCTAATTCTTCATCCGACAGCTCTTTCCACTTCGGGATTGCAAATTCTTTCAACACTTCATATAAATCTAAAAGCTCTTTCCCGCAAGCAACGACGAAACGCCAAGGCTGTCTATTTTGATGATTCGGTGCCCAAGTAGAATCTTCCATAATAGAAAGTAAAGTATCTTTTTCAACGGGTTGTCCATTAAATGCCTTGATCGACCTTCTTTGAATAATTGCATCACGAATAGTTAATGATTGTTGCATCATTGTATGAAAAACTCCCTTTTCTATAGCATCCATTATTACTAACATCATACCAATTAAAACGTTATATTAAAAGGCTTGCTATTTTACATAAAAACAGTTTCGAGGTGATCATATGATTCTTTATTGGTTAACCAGTTATTTTATAGGAACCTTTCTTACTGCTTGGTGGATTGGAAAATGGAAAAAAACGGACTTAACTAAAATGCGTAGCGGCAACTTAGGAGCAAGAAATGCAGGTGCTGTTCTTGGGAAAACGGCATTTTTATTGACTTTTTTAGGAGATGCGCTGAAAGGGGTGCTTATCCTCTATATTGGCTTTTATTATCATTTTTCTTTCGAGGTTATTGCCATTGGAGGGTTATTAGGGATTGTCGGTCATATGTTTCCTTTCTGGCTCCACTTTAAGGGCGGTAAAGGAATCGCTACTTTTATAGGAGTAGCACTCGTTTTAGATCCATCGTTATTTGGGGTCATGGCCATATGTTTTGTACTAGTAATCGCATTATTAAGAAGTGCAACATTAAGTATGTCCATCGCCTTTAGTGCATATGCTATTTTATGCTGGATAGTTCCTACTTTTTCCCATCTCTCTCCACTTTCAATTGCAATTCTTCTCATTCTATATCGTCACCGATTGGATATTTTAGAATCTTGGAATGCGCGTTGGTGGAAATCCACGAAATAATTACTATTTGCTTAATAGTATTTTTCTAGAATCATGTGTATTGTAAACGGATACATATGCTATAATTACTTAATAATAAATAATGTATGAGATAGGATGTCAAACATGACTTTGAAAAAAATCGCTTGGGTTGTAGATAGCACTGCTTATGTGAATTCCTTTTTAAAAAATCATCCAGATGTTTTCGAAATTCCACTTAATATTCATTTTGGTCAACAGCAATTTATAGACGGCATAGATTTAACTTCTGATCAGCTATATGAACGTATTCGGAACGGCACAGATCCAGTAAAAACTTCTCAACCATCCGCAGGAGAATTTGCAGAAGTTTATACAAATCTAAGTAAAGAGTATGAGTCTATCATTGCAATACATGTTTCCAATAGTTTGAGCGGAACGATTTCTTCTTCCATAAGCGGCGCGAAAATAGCAGAAGTACCAATGGAATGTGTCGATTCTCTTTCTTTATCTGCTGGTATAACAGGACTCGTGGAAAAAGGTCTGGAGTTGCAAGCACAAGGTCTACCTTTTGATGAAATTGCAGCTTTGTTAAGAAAGGAAACTTCTAAATTTCGGAATTATATCTTAATCGGTAACTTAACTCAGTTATACAAAGGTGGAAGATTGAGTAGTGCCCAATTTTATTTGGGTAGTTTATTAAAAATAAAACCAATTATACAGATTAATAAGAAAGGTGAATTGCAAGAGCTGGATAAAGTTCGCTCTCAGAAAAAAGCAGTTCAATATTTGATCGACAGAGTTGGAGAATCAGTTGAACAAGAAGGTGCCAAATTAGTATATATCATGCACTCTAATGCACTGACCCAAGCTGAAAGTTTAAAAGAGGCGATTTTACTTCAAACACCTCATCTTAAAATCGAGATTGGTGAAATCAGCACCGTTTTAGCAGTTCATGCTGGCGAAGAGACATTAGCTGTCCTTTGGTATGTGCCTTAATAAAACTTTGTTGTAAATAGCTAATTCACGCATTGTAGATAAAAGTGCGGCGTAAGTTGCTCTATTAGGTGTCCACTATGATTTTCGCTTCAGGATGGACGCTTTCCCCCGGGTGAACGATGAGCCTTCACCCTTGTGAAGGCTCATTTTGCTCCCTCATCCGGCTGGAGTCGCCATCCTTTCACGAAAATCAATCGAAATTACTTCTTTATTTAGAGCGGCTTTCCTAAAATAATCATTTAGTACGAAGAGAACTTCGTGCCTACTCACTTGCTAGTAGGCACGTTCTATAGCGAAAGGGCGCGGCGACTCCTACGGGAATAGCGTTAGCCATAGACCCTGGACTGGGCGCAAGCGAGGGAAGCGGCTGAGGCAACGCCCGTGGAAAGCGTCCGCCCTGTAGCGGAAATCCCAGTGGTCACTACGACACATTATCTATATATCATGTATTAAAAAAGGGCAACTAAGTGTATGCACATTTAGTTGCCCTTTGTCTATTAAAACTGATCTTTTACATGGAAAAAGACATACTTCGTATTTGGTGTATGTGCATAGGAATCTGCATAGTTCCAATGCCGGTTTCGACTATTATTTGTATGCGCATTTACATAAGGAATACCATCTTGAACACTCGTTACAATCGTCGAATGGTCGTATCTTCCGTCCCCTTCAAAATCATAAAAAATTAGATCTCCTGGGATTAGTTTAGTCGGTGAATCCACTTGGGTTGCCTGTAATCCGATTGTCGAACCTGCCAAATACCAGCGTAAGGAATGAGGTGTACTCCAACTCAAACTCCAAGTATTATTCCCTAACCACCATCCCCTTTCTCGATTAAATTGTCCTCTCATAGGGGCACCACCGGCAAACAAGCATTGTGAAATATAATTGGTACAATCCACATCAAAAACAGGAAACTTGGGGTTGTAGCTATTCCACCACTTTTGAGCATAAGCTACCGCAGCATCACGGTTATAAGTTGCCAATTTTCAACCTCCTTCTATTTGTTTATATGATTTCAAGGGAATTATATGCTAGTATTGAGTCAATGAATTTCATTTTATTTTTTTTGATGGCAACCTACTTTTTAGAAGGGATGATGGCTAGTGATACAGCATGCAGAAAAAGAAATTACCGAGTCGACATTGCTATGTGATGAAAAAGGTAATTTGAATCCAAAAGCAATTGGATATGCAAAAAAACCAATCATTGAGAGCAATTTAAAAGGTCATTATATGCGGAAGAAAAAGTGGAATTACTGGTGTGTCTTTGGAGATGATATACTCTTTTCTGCAACTATTATTCATTTAGATTATGCTGCAATTTGCACTGTCTATTTTTTAAATTATGAAACACAGCGATATGTTGAAAAAACAGTTACGATTCCTTTAGGCAATAAAGTAAAAATGCCTTCGAACGTTTTAGAAAGTGTTTACCTTCATTCGAAGGAGATGTCTATCCAACTATTATATATACAAAACGAAACGCATATGACTATAACGATACCAGACTTTGATGGAGACTTTTTGCATGCTGATTTACATATTTCACATCCTATAGAAGATGAGTCATTGAATGTCGTTATCCCTTGGAATCGAACGCAATTTCAATTTACTGCAAAGCATCATATATTACCCACTTTTGGATTTGTAAAAATGGGGGATGCTCGTTATGCTTTTCAAGCAGAGGATAACTTTGCTGTACTCGATTACAGCAGAGGAATTCTCCCTAGAGTAGCAACATGGAATTGGGGATTTGCTTCTCAACGGGTCGGTTTTAGACGCATTGGCTTAAACTTTGGTGGTAAATGGACTGATGGTACGGGTATGACTGAAAATGCAATATTCATAGACGGAAAACTAATGAAAATTCATGAGGACTTGTTGTTTACTTATGATACCAATAATTTCATGTTACCTTGGAAAGTGAAAACCAAATTTTCAAAGGAAGTAGATTTAACATTTACCCCTTTTTTCCACCGAACGGCAAAAACGGATATAAAACTTGCTACTACGGAAGTCCATCAAATGATGGGTTACTATAATGGTAAAATTCAATTAGAAGAAGGTCCTCCCATACATATCCGAGAAATGTTAGGCTGTATCGTAGAACGTAAAGCAAAATGGTGAAACAAAAGTTGCCAATCCATTATTTTTCTACTGGATGGCAACTTTTTCTTATCGTCGAAATCTAGTTTTACTTGATTAATTGTAAAACCACTTTTCCAATTAAACGAGCTGCTTGATCAACTTTTTATTTTTTTCTTTGAAAATGTCATTATGAGAAGAGACCATTGCTACTTTATATGCATCAGGTTGTAGGAATTGTTTTGCTTTGTTTACTGCATTTGCTGCATCTTGGAATGTTCCTGCTATTAGATGTAATTTTCCGGGATGTGCCAATATATCACCGGCTGCATAAATACCATCCACAGATGACTCGCTCATACTAGAACCGTCCACATAGAAGTCCTCTACCATTGCAATATCCACATCACTATTTTTGAGAAGTTCCGCTTCTCTTTCATATCCATGATTAATAATCACTTCATCGATTTCTAAGAAGGTTACTTCTCCCGTTTCATGATTTGTTAAAGCCACTTTTTCAACTACATCATGACTTTGGGAAGCGATTAGTTTGGAAATGGAAGTATTGAAAAAGACTGTCGCAGAGCTTGATAATAATTGACTAACTTGTGCTTCGTGACCATTTAAAGCATCTTTTCGATATGTCACATAAACCTTCTTCGCAATAGGCTCTAGTTCATTTGCCCAATCCACTGCTGAATTTCCTCCACCGGAAATAACAACTGTCTTACCTTTAAATCGTTGAATAGACTTTACGGTGTAATTTAAGTTGCTTACTTCGAATCGCTCTGCTCCTTCGATATCTAACTTCAAAGGATTAAGGATTCCCCCACCAACAGCTAAAATAATTGTTTTCGAATAATGCATTTGACCTGAAGCCGTTTTTAAACAAAAAATTTGTTGATCGTCTCTAGTGATAGACTCCACTTTCTCATTTAAAACAACCTCTGGATCAAAAGTAAGACCTTGCTGTACTAATTGCTCGATTAATCGTTCCCCTGGAATTGGAGGTTGCCCCCCTACATCCCAAATCATTTTCTCCGGATAAACATGTATTTTTCCACCTAAATAAGGTTGAAACTCAATAATCTTTGTTTTCAATTCTCGAAGCCCACTATAGAACGCAGAATATAGTCCAGCCGGACCTCCACCAATGATCGTCACATCAAATATATCATTCATTTTTTAGTCTCCTAAAATTTATTGTTGACATTTTGCCATAATTTAAATATAGTTGCTATTGTGATAATGATAATCGTTATCATCGATAATTGCAAGATTAAGTTTGGAGGTTACGGCATGGTCCGTCTTTACACAGATGATTTATCTATTGGCTACGGCGAGCGTTTAATTGTAAAAGATCTGTCTGTACAAATTCCAGATCAACAAATTACAACAATCATTGGACCTAACGGCTGTGGAAAATCTACTCTTTTAAAAGCTATTACACGTATTATCTCTCATCAATCTGGCTCGATTGTATTAGATGGAAAAAGTGTAACTAAAGAAAATACAAAACAACTCGCCAAAAAAATGGCAATTTTACCGCAGACACCTGAAAGTGCGGCAGGTCTCACAGTAGGAGAGCTTGTTTCCTATGGTAGATTCCCCTACCAAACTGGTTTTGGTCGACTTACGACAAAAGATTACGAAGTGATCGATTGGGCGCTTCAAGTTACTGGAACGCTAGATTTTAAATATTTTCCAGTTGATGCATTATCGGGTGGACAACGTCAACGTGTTTGGATTGCCATGGCATTAGCGCAAGAAACCGAAATCATTTTTTTAGATGAGCCAACTACCTATTTAGATATGGCACATCAACTAGAAGTTCTTGAGCTTTTACAAAAACTAAACAAAGAAGAAAAACGTACCATTGTGATGGTTTTACATGATCTCAATCAAGCAGCACGCTTTGCAGACAATATTATTGCCTTAAAAGCTGGGCAAATTGTAAAAGCAGGTAGCTGTGAAGAGGTTATATCAAAAGAGGTACTGCGAGACGTTTTCCAAATAGATGCAGAAATTGGATTGGATCCGAGAACAAATAAACCTATGTGTATTACATACAATTTACTTAAGGGAGAATAACATGTTGAAAAAATTCTTATTGCCAATATTGTTCTTATTTGTACTAGCTTTAACTGCTTGCAATAACGAAACAACTGAAACAAAAACAAGTACTTCATCTGACGATGGAAAAGAAGAGTCCTCTACTATTACCTACCAATCAGAAGAAGGTCCGATTGAAGTACCAGCTGATCCAAAACGTGTAGTGGTTCTTGCTTATGCTGGTCACGTTGCTGCACTTGATGTAAATATAGTTGGCGTGGATCCTTGGTCTAAACAAAATCCACGATATGATAAATATTTCAAAGATGTGGAAGAAGTATCGGAAGAAAACTTAGAGAAAATTATTGAACTAGATCCAGATTTAATTATCGGATATTCTACAGTACAAAATTTAGATAAATTAAAAGAGATCGCACCAACAGTAACATTTACTTATGGGAAGGTAGATTATTTAACACAGGAAGTAGAGATTGGTAAATTACTAAATAAAGAAAAAGAAGCGCAAGACTGGGTCGATGACTTTAAAAAACGTGCGAAGTCTACTGGAGAAGAAATCAAAGCTGCTATCGGTGAAGATGCTACTGTATCGGTAATTGAAAATTTTGATAAACAATTATATGTATACGGCAATAACTGGGGTCGAGGAACAGAGATTCTTTATCAAGAAATGGGCTTAAAAATGCCTAAAAAAAGTAGAAGAGTCCGCTTTAGAGCCTGGATACTATGCTTTGTCTTTAGAAGTACTTCCTGAATTTGCAGGAGATTATGTAATTTTAAGTAAATCAACAGCTGCAGACAATTCATTCCAAAATACAGATACTTATAAAAATATACCTGCTGTAAAAAATAATAGAGTGTTTGAAGCACCAATGGAAGAGTTTTATTTTAATGATCCAATCACCTTAGATTATCAACTTGAATTCTTCCAAGAACACTTTTTAAACAGCAAATAATAGTCGTGGAGGAATTCGGTTTTGGAATTCCTCCCCTCTTATTGTATAGAAAGGAAACGAACGATGAAATCTTCTATTCGTTTTAGCATAAAGTTCATAATTGGGTTATTGTTACTTTTCGCTATATTTATTATTGCAATGATTTTCGGAGCAGCCGAAACTTCCCTACAAGATGTGTGGAATGCTTTATTTTCTAACTTGAAAAATGATCAGATAAATATACTTCGTGAAATTCGTTTTCCTAGAGAAGTGGGAGCAGTCGTTGTAGGTGCGGCACTTGCCGTTTCAGGAGCTATTATGCAAGGAATTACAAGAAATCCTCTTGCTGATCCTGGACTGCTAGGGCTTACCTCGGGAGCGAATGCTGCACTCGCGGTAACACTCGCTTTTTTTCCTATGGTAAATTATTTTGGAATCACAATTGCCTGCTTTATTGGAGCTGCAATCGGTGCCATTATGGTATTTAGTATCGGAGCGATGAAAAAAGGAGGATTCTCTCCCCTTCGAATCGTGCTTGCTGGTGCTGCCGTTTCCGCTTTTTTATATGCTATCGCAGATGGAGTCGGTATTTTTTTCAAAATATCGAAAAACATAAATATGTGGACAGCAGGAGGGCTAATCGGAACAAATTGGAGCCAGTTATCTATTATTATTCCTTTTGTATGTATAGGAATTTTAATCGCTCTCTTACTTTCTCGACAACTTACTATTTTGAGCTTAAATGAAGAAGTTGCAGTAGGATTGGGCCAGAAAACAGTTCTCATAAAATCCATTCTATTTATCGTCATCATACTACTCGCAGGGGCATCTGTTGCACTTGTAGGGAATATGGCTTTTATCGGATTAATGGTTCCTCATATTGTTCGAGCTATTGTTGGAACTGATTATCGCTCGATCATTCCCATGTCGGTCATAGCTGGAGCTATTCTTATGCTAATTGCTGACACGCTTGGAAGAACGATTAACATTCCTTATGAGACACCGGTTGCAGCAATTATTGCGATCATGGGACTGCCTTTCTTTCTTCTTGTTGTTCGTAAAGGAGGAGGCGCATTCCAATGATTCCAAAAGGAGTTATCAAAAAACAACGAGTGCTTGTTGTGATTTTATCCATTTTAATACTGACTACCGCTATTCTTAGTGCTGGTATCGGTTATTCTTCTTTATCATTTGATCGTTTGATACCTACACTATTTGGACAAGGTACATTCAAAGAAGAGTTTGTGTTATTTTCCATTCGTTTACCCCGCATTATTATTACATTACTTGCAGGAATGGCACTAGCTTTGTCAGGTGCGATTTTACAAGGGATTACACGTAATGATTTGGCGGATCCAGGTATTATTGGTATAAATTCCGGAGCAGGAGTAGCAATTTCTTTGTTCTTCTTATATTCTCCTATCGACCCTGGTTCGTTTGTATATATGCTTCCTTTTATGGCATTTATCGGGGCTTTACTTACAGCATTTTTTATTTACATACTGTCCTACAATCGAAAAGCAGGGTTACAGCCTGTTCGATTAGTACTTGTAGGTATAGGATTTTCAATGGCTTTATCTGGATTAATGATTGTCATTATTTCATCAACTGAACGTGAAAAAGTTGATTTTATCTCTAAGTGGCTAGCCGGTAATATTTGGGGGTCTGATTGGCCATTCATCTTAGCATTACTTCCATGGCTAATTGTTTTAATCCCATTCACTTTATATAAAGCGAATAAGTTAAATATACTTGGCTTAAGCCAACCAGTGGCGATTGGTGTTGGGATGTCCCTTGAAAAAGAGCGAATCGTTCTCTTACTCGCTGCGGTTGCACTTGCAGCTTCCGCTGTTTCCGTTACAGGAGGAATTGCCTTTATCGGATTGATGGCACCCCATATTGCAAAAGCAATAGTCGGCCCTAGACACCAATTATTTGTCCCTGTTGCGATTTTAATCGGCGGTTGGCTATTACTATTTGCAGATACAATTGGTCGAAATGTAGTAGAGCCAAACGGGATTCCTGCTGGAATAATGGTTGCTCTAATCGGCGCTCCATATTTTATGTATCTGTTGTTAAAAAAATAAACAATCGCGCTAAAGCACCTTTCTCGATTCCATTTAGCAAGAGGAACAATAAATGTAATAACACACATAATAGAGATAATGCGTCGTAAGACAGAGCTATTAAATGTCTGTTGGGATTTCCGCTACAGGGTGGACGCTTTCCGCGGGCACGGCTTCAATCTCCTCGTCGCTCACGCTCCTGCGGGGCTTTCAGCACGTGCTATTCCCGCTGGAGTCGCCACCCTTTCGCTACAATCCACTAGAACTTGTCGACTAGTAAGAGAGAGAGGATATAAAGTTGTATTTTTCTAAATGATAACTAGTTAGCAAAATGCTACCTACCATTAGTGCTTTAGATCAAACGATTGGAAGTTCTCTTCCTAGCTACTGGAAAAGTTATATTTTATGAAAAAAATGATGGTTTTAAACATGCCGCTACATTGATTTTCGTGAAAGGATGGCGACTCCTGCCGGATGAGTGTGCAGATGAGACTGCACAACGTAAGCGAAGCGTCGGTGCTGGCTCATCGCTCACCCGGCGGAAAGCGTCCATCCTGTAACGAAAATCACAGCGGTCACTAGTCAACACACTACGTCGCACTTTTTCTATATTAAGTAATCTAAAAAATTCCATACCTTATGTAATCCAAAAAAATTATTCACACTTCTAAGTTTTTTATAGTCCTCTATGCAATAAGAAAAGGATGTCTCCTTCGTCAGTCGAGTTTCGATTAAGGGGACATCCTTTAAATATTCTATTTATTCTTTTAAATAGTCGCTCAATTTTTGCGGATAATCTGTAAAAATGGCATGCACTCCTACAGCTTGAAGTATTTTAGCATACTCCTCTTCATTTACAGTAAAAACACGTAGCTGTTTTCCACTTGCGATAATCTCTTTACCCATTTTCCGCAATGCAGTTGGAAAAAAGGCATGGAATGCGTCTGCTCCTACTTTTAGTGCGTATTCCTTTGGAGCAACCATCACTTCCATAAATAAAATAGCCGTTTCGATATGTGGGGCTAGTTTTTTTACCTGTTGAATCATTTCATGGTTGAATGACGAAATAACGACCCTGTCATCCAGTCGATACTGTTTTAACATCTCTATTACTTTCTGTTCCATCCCTTCATAAGGAAAAACATCTGATTTCAATTCAATATTAATATGATGATGTGTTCCTTTAAACACATCTAATACTTCACTTAGCGTAGGCACTTTTTCCCCTTTGAATTGCGTTGAAAACCATGCCCCGTAATCAAAAGTTTGTAATTCTTTAAGTGTCATATCCTTTATGAAACCTCTACCATTCGAAGTACGATCAATCGATTCATCGTGGATGACAACAAGTTCCCCGTCTTTTGTCATATGTACATCGAACTCTACACCGTCTATTGGCAAACTTGCCGCCGCTTTAAATGCGGCTATCGTATTTTCTGGATATGTCCCTGAACAACCTCTATGTGCATAAATTTTCATAAAAATAGCCTCCCTTTAGTATCTTTCTAGCGCCTAAGCTTTTCTAAGTTTATTATACTTTTTTCCAAACGGAAAACGCCATCTCTGCACAAGAGATGACGTAAGTCTATTTACTTCCTAGGCGGAAGCGGGATGTATTTATATCGCGGGGGTCTCGCTTTTTTCATAATGAACCATTGTAAGCTCGTATGTACTTTCTTTCTAATAGAACTAAATTGTAAAGTATTCAACCGTTTGTTCGAAACTTTCATCGTCACATTGCGTTCATTCAAACCCAATAAGTATCTCTCCTTTTCGATTGAACGATCTCTTCACCCTTCATCCTATAGAAAGTTTATGTAGTGCATATTGAAATTATGTTAGGAGATTGTAAAAGGCTGTCTTTTTTCCTCTTGCATTCTGCTTTTTCATCGTTTATTATTTAAATCGTAACCATTACTATTTAAATAAAGGAGAATAAAATGACTATACAAACACAAATTCCAGTTACTGTGTTAAGCGGATATCTAGGAGCAGGAAAAACAACAGTACTCAATCATTTACTTGCCAATAAAGAAGGAAAGAAGATTGCAGTCATCGTAAATGATATGAGTGAAATTAATATCGACTCCCAGCTAATTCAAGATGGTGGGTTTTCTAGAACCGAAGAAAAGCTTGTGGAGCTAACGAACGGTTGTATTTGTTGCACGCTAAGAGAAGATTTAATGATTGAAGTAGAAAAGCTAGCTAAGCAGGGAGATATTGATAATATTGTAATCGAATCAACCGGCATTTCTGAACCAATTCCCGTTGCACAAACCTTTACATATATCGATGATGAAGTGGGAATTGACTTATCAAAATTTTGCAGGTTAGATGCTATGATCACAGTAATAGACTCATTTCGTTTTTGGACTGATTATGAAAGTGGAGAAACATTACTAGAAAGAAAACAAACAGACGATGAATATGATCAAAGAGATGTATCCGATTTATTAATCGATCAAATTGAATTTGCTGATATTTTACTTGTATCGAAAATAGATTTAGTCACTCCTGCTTATCTAGATGCTTTCCAAGCATTCTTGCGAAAAATGAATCCAGATGCAGAAATCCATACAATTGCAAATGGTGTTATCGATACTTCTGTCTTATTGGATCGTCATTTATTTGATTTTGAAAAGGCTTCTAGTGGAGCTGGCTGGATAAAAGAATTAAATGAAGAACATATACCGGAAACGGAGGAATATGGCATTAGCTCCTTTGTTTATAAAAGAAAACGCCCGTTTCATCCAAAAAGATGGGAGCAATGGTTAAACAGCTTCCCACAAGAAGTTGTTCGCTCAAAGGGTTTCTTCTGGTTAGCCTCTAGAAATAATATGGCTGGTTTAATTTCTCAAGCTGGTGCCTCTCTTCAATTTCAAGGAGCTGGATACTGGATTGCTACACTCCCTATTGCACAGCAACAACAGATTTTCGAGGAGGATAATACTGTATCAAGTAGATGGGATGATAAGTACGGTGACCGTCAAACGGAAATTGTTATTATCGGACTGGATATGAATAAAGAAGAAATAGAAATAGCATTAGATGCCTGCCTGCTGACAGATGAAGAGATGAAGGAAGATTGGTCTATATTTGAAGATACACTCCCTCCATTTGTTAGTGCTAATTGAGTTAGTTTGAAAAAAGGATGGCCCAATCGGGTCATCCTTTTTGATAGTAATGTGTATGACGGATTGTTTCAAATCCTGCTTTTTGATAGACAGCTAATGCTTTTTCATTATCTATTTCCACATCTAAATAAATGCTAGCTTTCCCCACATGTTTCGCTTCGTTTTTCGCCCATTCTAGTATGGCAGTAGCGACACCTTTACCACTTGCTTGCTCATGTACGCCAAGTCCAGTAATCCACAATTTGTCAAGATCCTCTACGATGGCAAAAGTACCAACCACTTTGCTTTCTAATGATGCAATCCAAAGCTTTCGATTAGGTGTTTGTGTATTATATGCTATAAAATTACTCACTTCATCCAGCGTATCTCCAAATGCACTAATTAAGACTTCCATTACTTCAGGCTCTTCCGAAGTGTATGGCATGATATTAACTTCACTTTGGACCTCTGTTTCTACAGCCTTCGCCATCATTGTTCTTTCTGTAAAGTCATATACATAGCCAATTTTCTCCAACCATTCCTGTGCTTCTTGCGAATCCTCCGGTACTAAAGCTAAATCGTATGTTGCTTCGCGGAGCGCTAAGTTTCTATCTAACTCTGCTACAAGCCCTGTTCCAATTCCTTCTCTGCGTATAGAAGGTGAAACAACCGCGCTCCACTCAAAGTCTCCTGTTTCCAGTCGATCTATAGAAGTTAATACACCGACTAATTTATCCGATTCATCGTCGTATGCAAGTACACAAAAACCTTTTATATGAGAATCTGTTAACTCGTCTACGCTTAGGAGCGACGCATAATTTACCTTATCTTCTTGCAGTAGCTCCTTTACTTCTTGCATCGTATCACTATCTAAAGGAATAGATACGGTCATGATTAAAATATCCATAAAACTCTCCTTAAATCTTCGTATTCGTTAACATACGATAATATCGTCCTTGTTTTTGAAGCAACTCTTCTTGCGGGCCTGCTTCTACTAACTTTCCATTTTCCATTACAAATATAAGATCCGCTTTACGCACTGTGTTTAAACGATGCGCAATAACGAAGCTTGTCCTGCCTGTCATTAGACGTTCCAGTGCTTCCTGTATTTTTAGTTCAGTAACCGTATCAATACTGGAGGTTGCTTCGTCTAATAGTAGGATTGCAGGATCTGCAACTAGTGCTCTCGCAATGGATAACAACTGCTTTTGTCCTTGACTAATCTCCCCACCGTCTGCCGATAAAGTCGTATCATATCCATTAGGTAACTTCGTAATAAACTCATGCGCATTTGCCTCTTTTGCTGCTTTTATAACTTCCTCATCTGTTGCACTTAATTTGCCGTACCGTATATTTTCCATAACAGTCATTTCAAAAAGAAATGGATCTTGAAGTACAAATGCTGTTTGACTTCGCAACGTTTGTCTTGGCAAACTTTCCAGCTTAATACCATCGATTAATATCCTTCCCCCGTTCACTTCATAAAAACGAGCGAGCAGCTGCATGATGGTCGTTTTCCCTGCACCAGTAGCTCCTACTAAAGCAGCCGTCTTTCCAGCTTCTACATGAAAAGAAACATCCTCAATCGTAGGTTTTTCATCATTTTTATCATACCAAAACGTAACGTCCTCGAAGGTTACATTTCCTTTTATTTTATAATCTTGATGTTCCTTTGCTGCATCTAATTCTTCTGGTTCATCAATAATTGCAAATACACGCTCCGCTCCCGCAATTGCCGATAACACAGTGTTAAACTGGTTTGCTAAATCATTTAAAGGACGCGTAAACTGACGGGCATATTCGGTGAAAATAACGATTTCTCCTATGGTTATATGACCATAAAAGGCAAGTATCCCCCCGGCTGCTGCTACAAGCGTAAAACTTATATTATTCAACAAGTTCATCACTTTGGGGATAAACCCTGAATAAGTAAGAGCCCAAAATCCAGTTCTTTTTAAACGCTCACTTTTTTCTGCAAAGTCTTCTAACATACGCTTTTCTTGAGAAAATGCCTTAACGATTCGCTGCCCAGAAACCGTCTCTTCAATCATTCCATTTAATTCGCCAAGCGCTTTTTGCTGTTCTTTAAATAATTTGGAGGTTCTTCTTGTTATCCAGCGCATTGCAAAAAACATAAAAGGCACAATGATCAATGTGATGACGGTCATCAATGGACTTAACAGAAGCATGACAACCGTTGTTCCAACTAAAGTTAAAATACTTGAAAATACTTGGATAAAAGATGAATTCAACGTTTGACTGACATTTTCAATATCATTCGTCACCCGACTCATCAATTCTCCGTGCTGCCGTTTATCAAAAAACGAGACAGGTAGCTTTTGCAAGTGATCAAACAAGCCTGTTCTTAATCGATAAATCGTTTGCTGAGCAATACCAATCATCCAGTAGCTTTGCAAGTACATCGTAACGGAAAGAAATACATAGACAACTATTAGTAATGCAATCATATTCGCAAGTCCTGCAAAAACACTTTTAGCAATGTATTCGTCGATAATAACACCGATTAAATATGGTCCAAACAAAGCTAAAGCCGAACTAGCTATTACCAATAAAAGGACAATGACCAACAAGAAACGCTGCTCATCAACAAGCTTCCAAAGCCTACTTAGCACACCTTTCCAATCAGATGCTTTCTCCACTTTTTTCTTATGGTCTTTCTTTAAATCTTCCTTGGTCACAATAGGTTCATACCCAAAAGGTTTACGAATGAAGTTCATCAGGTTCTCCTCCTTCCTGTTGCGATTCTGCAATTTCTCTATATAAAGAGGAGCTTTCCATCAGTTGTTCATGTGTACCGTATGCAGAAACTTCTCCTTCTTCCAACAAAAGAATATGATCTGCACCTTTGGCCGTTCTTATCTTTTGCGTAATCACGAGCATCGTAGCATTTTCTTTTTCTAAAGCTTCCCATAGTGCATTCTCCGTAGAGACATCCAGTGCACTTGTACTATCATCTAATAATAAAATTTCTGGTTTTCGCACTAATGCACGTGCAATGGACAATCTTTGTTTCTGTCCCCCGGATAAATTGACTCCTTTTTGCCCGACCCTCGTGTCATATTGAAGTGGAAATTGTTCGATAGACTGATGAATTTGCGCTTGTATCGCTGCTTCTTTAAGAGATTCCTCCGTAGCAGTAGAATCTCCCCAGCCTAAATTATCTTCAATACTTCCTGTAAACAGAATGGATTGCTGTGGAACAAGCCCAATTGCTTGTCTTAGCTCTTTTAGTGGCCACTCTTTTACTTCTACACCGTCAATCCATATTTCCCCTTCAGTCGCATCAAAGAAGCGAGGTATTAAGTTTAATAGCGTCGATTTCCCAGAACCAGTAGCTCCCATAATCGCTAACTTTTCACCAGGTTTAACAGAAAAGGAAACATCCTTTAGTACCGGTGTATCGGTCGATGGATAATGAAAAGAAACGTGCTGAAACTCTATTTCACCTTCTTTAGAAATGAAGTCTTTAGGATCTGAACTTATTTCTTCGGTTCCTTCATCCACCACCAAAACCTCTTCCATCCGTTCGGCAGATGCTTTTGCTCTAGAGAAAAATATAATAATGAAAGAAAACATCGAAAATGCACCAGTCATTCGCATTGCATAGTTAACAATCGCAACAAGATCCCCCATTTGCGTATTCCCTGTTTGTATTTCTTTTGCACCAAACCAAAGTACAGCCATCAAACTCACATTCATAACAAACAAAAGAACCGGTAAAATGAGCTCCATTATACGGAATGCTTTCACATTATCTATTTTTAATGTGTCTGCAACGGATGCAAAACGAGTCGATTCGTAATGACCACGTAAATACGCTTTAATGAGTCGAACCGCTTGCAAATTTTCCTGCATTTTACGCGTCACTTGGTCTACACTTTTTTGCACTTTCCCAAAAAGTTTAAGCCCTTTTCTACTCATGAGATAAAGGAAAAGAAGTAAAATAGGTGCTCCCATCACTAAAAACATGGCTAGATAAGCATGAACAAAAAAAGACATAATAATGCTTCCAATTACTAATAGTGGCGCTCGCAGCATTATACGAAGACCCATGAATATTACGTTTTGTGTTATCGTCACATCGTTCGTTAACCGTGTGATTAAGCTTGCCGAAGGAAACTTTATAAAAGTAGCCATTGTAAAAGATTGCACTTTCTTAAATAGCGCCTGACGAATATCATACCCATAGCTTTGTACTACATGGGAAGCTATAAATGTATTGGTGATTCCCGCTAAAAAAGCAATTACCGAGATTCCAAGCATAATCAGTCCCCAAAAAATAATCGTATGCTGATCCCCTGCGAGTATTCCGTCATCAATGATAGTTGCTATTAACAAAGGCTGCACAAGCTCAACAGAAAGTTCGACTAACATGAGTAATAACGCAATAATGACAAGCCACCTATATGGCGACAAATAAGAAAAAATCGTCTTCACAAATCAACACCCCTGATTCTTCGTTACCCGAATTATTTCTATATACAAACTATTATGCCATAACACGGTTCTTACATATAGAAAAAGATGGCTTCAATTAGCCATCTTTTCTTTTCGTTTCCATTTAATTTCGCCTGCAATTGAAAGCCATGTGACAAATACGATCATTACTACCACCCCGACATATTGCCAAGCTCCAAAAACTTGTCCTAACCAAATAACCGAAATAACCATAGCGGTTAATGGTTCCATACTAGATAGAATACTAGTTTCTACAGGAGATATATACTTCATACTTGTTAAGAAGAGTATAAAAGCGATTGTTCCTACAAGAATAATGATAAAGCTCATTAAGTTGATCGGGTAATTTGTAAGTTCTCCCCATTCATCGGTATGCCAAATTTGCGAAATCAGAGCTAACACTATGCCTCCTATTAGCATTCCCCAGCCAACGATGATAAGGACTCCCCATTCTTTCATAAGCCTTGCAGGGTAAACTGTATAAATAGCAAATGCAACACCGATTGCCAATCCCCAAATAAGCGCTTCATTGCTGATCAATAACTGATCCACTTTGGCATTTGTTAGCAAAAAAAACAATCCAATAAGCGTTCCGATAATGCCAATGATTTGATACCTTGGAGGAAACATCTTGCTCTTCCACGATACAAATATCACAATATAAATTGGCCCCAAAAATTGCAATAATGTTGCAATAGAAGCATTACTTGCCTCAATCGCCGCAACAAATGTGTACTGAACACCGAGCATCCCGAAAATACCAAAAATGATCAATTGCTTTAACCAACTTTGCTCTTTCCATATAGAGAAAATAGGTTTTCCTGTTATTTTTAAATATGCTAATAAACCAACTCCTGCAATAATTAAGCGTACCGTTAGGAAAAAGGAGACAGACAGGCCACTATTTTTAAATACCCACTCCATCATCGGACCGGTCGCTCCCCACAACATTGAACCAAAAACAATTAAAATTATTCCTTTCCATCGTCCCATTTTCACATTACCTCCTTTATCCCCTTATATATACCCACTACTTTATACCTGAAAAATTTTTATCAATGAATAAATTGCTCTATTTTAATGACTAATTTATGTATATTTTATATAATGAATATAAATTATTTAAAGGGGCCGTTAATATGTATCTTAAAGATGAATTATTAGATTTAAGTAACTCTGTTTTTAGTCATTTGCCTTTCCCAACCTTTATGACAGATAAGGACGGCCATATTATTTGGTGGAGCAAGGAAGCTGAAAAGCAATACGGATATCGTTTAGAAGATGTACAAGGTCCAAGAGCACCATTGTTCAATGAGCATACTTACGGGCACTTAGCTGCAAATTGGGAATCGATTCTACATCAAGATGAGCCTATCCGCTTCAGTCCGGTCGTCCTTTATTCAAAAGATAGAAACCCGATAAAAACATCTATTGTCGCAAAATCAATTCTTCTGAACGATGACTATTATGTTTTCTTTCAAATTGAATCTAATACTATACAAGATACAGAATCCTCTTCTTTTTCAGAGTTGCAATTATTAAAAAAAGGTTTATCTAAATCATTCATGGTTGCTTATTTAGACAAAGAAGGTTTAATCCTACACGCAAATGAACTATTTTTAAAAAGAAGCAATTGGACACCAAAACGAATTGTAGGAAAAACTTTTTGGCAGTTTTTCCCTAATTCCTCCCATCATATTGCCATTGCAGATAAAATTATCAACACATTACAAAAAGGTCAAGTTTTCCAGGGTACAGTTGAAAAAATAACAAAAGATGGCGTTACTTATTGGGTTAATATGATCGCATTCCCAATTACTGATACGGAAAATCATACACTATACCATTTGTTATTGGAAGAAGAAATTACAGAAAAGAAATTAATACAAACGCGCCTGGAACAAATTGCATATGTAGATACGGAAACAGGTTTAATGAGTAGACATCGTTTAGAAGAAATAGTGAATGAACACATTCAAAATGACAAATACTTCTCCTTTGTTTTCATTAGTATCGATCAATTTTATACATTAAAAGAAATATTCAATGATCAAACAGAATCTCAATTATTAAATGAGTTTACTAAAAGACTGAAAATCTATTTCGAAGAATCCATTATTGCTAGAGCTGGTCGAGATGAATTTGCAGTCATTACAACTTTAGGGGAATGGTACGTTCAAGGATTTATCCAGTATTTAAAACAAAACCCGATCTATCTAGACAATAAAGTAGTGCCTATTACGGTCAGCGGAGCCATCACTAGATACCCTGAAGATCAGCAAACCTATTTGCATTTATTGAAGGCTACGGATACGAAAATCCAGCAAGTGAAATTAGAAGGTGGTGGCATGATCGCAAACCTTTCTCCATCTGACCATCACAAGCTTACTCGTCGTGCGCAAATTGAAAAACGTTTATTAGAAGCTTTAAATCAGCATGATCTTCATGTACTCTATTTACCACAAAAAGATGTATTAACCAATCAAATTACTGCTGTCGAAGCACTCGTCCGTTGGGATGATGATGTACTTGGAATTGTTTCTCCAGAAGAGTTAATCCCTATCGCAGAGGAAACCGGATTAATAAATAAAATCGGTTCTTTTATGTTGGAAAAGGTTTGTGAACAAGCAGCTATTTGGCAGCAAAAAGGGATTCCGATAAAAGTAAGCTTTAACTCTTCCATTCGAGAATTTCGTGATAAAAACATGGTGAAAACAATTCGGAATATGTTAGATAAGTACAACTGCTCTCCGAAGCTGTTACAAATTGAATTTACAGAAAAGTTCGCACTCGAGGCGGAAGCTGAAAAATCGATAATTGGTCAAATGCAGACGCTTCAAAAGGATGGGGTTGTTTTTGTGTTAGATGATTTCGGTACTGGATATGCGTCACTTAGGTATTTGCAGCTTCTTCCAATTAGCAAATTAAAAATTGATAAATCATTTGTGAGCTCTATTATGCAACAAGAGAGATTGCAAAAACTCGTACAAGGTTTAATCCAATTTGGACAATCCTTAAATGTGGATGTAGTTGCGGAAGGTGTAGAAACAGAAGAACAATTTGCTTTGTTAAAACAAATGGGCTGCGATGCTGTTCAAGGCTACTATATAAGCCGACCAATCCCAGCCGAAGAAGTGGAAGCACTCTTAAGATAAAATGAAAAAACCTAATACACATTGTAGACTTCAGTGAGCTATAGACAAAAAGAGTGGATTAAAAAGACTTACACAAATACAATTTTGCAACATAGCGAGTAGGAAAGCCAATTGAACAACTGACATGTTTGATATAAAAAACCGTGAGAATACTTTTCTCACGGTTTTACTTTAAGTCTTCCTACTACTTTCACTAATAACTGTGTAATAATTTCTGCAAACACTAATCCCATCGCAATAGAGCCTGAGATGATAAGGGCTACTGATGCATATTCCATTGCAACTGTATAGTTCTTCTCAATCACATTTCGCATGGCATTATACGCAGATCCTCCTGGAACTAACGGAATAATACCTGCTACACTGAAGATGATCATAGGCATTTTAAATCTCTTGGCCATTAAATGCGCCACAAAAGCAACCGTAAATGCACCCGCGAAGGAAGATTTTGCAGGATCATTACTTAAATCGTCTATATAAGAATATACAAGCCAGCCCGTCATGCCTACGATACCACAATAGAAAAGTAATTTTCTTGGTGCATTAAATATGATTCCAAATCCAGCGGCTGCTGCAAAGCTTAAAATCCCTTGCATCCAATAGGCCATAGCTATTCCTCCTTAAAATGACAATCCTAATGCAACCCCTGCTCCAATGGCAAAAGCTGTAAGAAACGCTTCTGCTCCTTTGGATACACCGGACACAAAATGACCAGCCATTAAATCACGTACAGCATTCGTTATGAGTAATCCCGGAACTAGGGGCATGACAGAACCAATAATGATTCGATCCACGTCACTTCCTAATCCCCACGTCACAGAAAAGATCGCGATTAAACAAATACATAATGCTGCCAAAAACTCCGCAAAAAACTTTACCCTCGTTTTCATTTCTAACAGCGTTGAAATAGAAAATCCAACCCCCCCGGCTATAAGTGCAGTGGGTACATCCTTGAATGTACCGCCGTATAACAAAAGAAATGAAGCCGATGCAATGGATGCTGCGACTATTTGTATCCACAACGGGATTGTTTTATGTTCGTTTTCAATACTGACTAGCTCCGAATAAGCTTCTTCCAGTGTAATATCCTTATTAACTAGTTTTCGTGAGACATTATTTACGAGCGCGATTCTTTCTAAATCCGTTGATCGATTGCTAATCCTTACTAATCTAGTTGGAAGGCTATTACTACCTGAAAAAATAATACCAGTTGGTGTAACAAAACTTTGTGATTGCGTTAGATGTTGCGAAATCGCCATCCGATCCATTGTATCCTCCGCACGGTACGTCTCTGCTCCACTTTCCATCATTAAACGACCTGCTAATAAACAGCATTCTACAGCTAATTCAAAGTCTTGCGTCATTTCAGAGCACCTTCCTTTCTAAAGCGAAACTTAACTACGATAATCTTATCGAACGTTGAAAATAAAAACAATGAAAACTAAAACTTTCTTACCTATTCATCCGTCTAATTTAATATAATAGATAAGTACTAGAAAAGGAGAATCATCATCATGTCCGCGCATTCAAAATCGAAAAAAAGAGGACGTTGGATTGATATTACGTTTATCATTATCATTCTTACATTAAGTAGTTTAATGGTTTTTCTTCTGATGCTTCCTAATCCTGCAAAAAAAGAAAAAGAAGTAGTGTCTGCTAACCCTCCGACTAAACCAAAAGAACAAATTAACGAAAGTGATTCGGTTTACCCAGGAATTCGAATTATTACGGAAATGTCAAATGACGAAAAAACTCCGTATGCCATTCAATTTCCACAAAGCAATGTTCCCGAGTTCAATGACACAGTGAGAGCCTATACAAATCAGATAAAAACATCTTATTTAAATCAGAAAGATGACTTAACTGATTCGAATATACATCCTAGTGGTGAATTGAATATATCATTCGAAGTTTTTCAGCATACAACCGGATACTATTCGTTTGTGATTCATACATACATGAATATAGGTGGAGAAAACCGTTTATCCGAAACAAAAATTTTCCGTATACATAATCAATCCGGTCACATGCTCACAATAAATGATTTACTCGCTAACAATAAAAAAGCACTTGTAAAGCTTGCTACAAAAGTAAGAGAATCCATATTATCTGATGAACAATTGATTCCCCACTTAATGCAGGATCAATTTAAAGAGAAAACCATGCCTAGCTGGGATAACTACTCTAATTTTTCTCTAAAGAAAGATTCGATCGAATTTTATTATGATGACCATGTAATTACAACTAGATCGACGGTTGTTTCTATTCCACTAGAGGATTTGAACAATATCATCGCCGACAGCTTTAAACTTCCCGAGGCGGCTATTCAACCACCCCCTACCGCATCAGAAACAGAAGATGAAAAAACCGAAGAAGACATACGACAAGAAGATACGGAAGTAGCCCCATCCGCAAAAGTAGTAGCACTCACATTTGATGATGGACCGAACCCAGAGTCAACTACATTGATACTTGAAACACTAAAGAAGTATAATGCAAAAGCTACATTTTTTATGCTTGGAAGTCGCGTTTCCTTCTATCCGGAAATTGTAAAAGAAATGAAAGAAGCAGGACATGAGTTAGGTAATCATACTTGGAATCATATAGACTTAACAAAAGCTTCTTCTGAAAAAATTGCTTTAGAGATTAATAATACAAGCGATGCAATAGAACAAGCATCTGGTAGCAAACCAACTGTCTTCCGCCCACCGTACGGAGCTGTAAATAATACTGTTCGCACCCAAACTTCCCTTCCAGTCGTTTTATGGAATGTGGATACACTTGATTGGAAATATCGCGACGCTAACCGTTTACTCGAGCATGTGAAGGGCCATGTAAAAGAAGGCTCTACTATTTTAATGCATGATATACATATGTCTACGGCTGAAGGACTAGATGCAGTGCTTGCCTACTTGCAAAAAGAAGGATATTCGTTTGTCACCGTTTCCGAACTGAATAATTTAGCCAATTGAAAACTACTCATAAGCAAGGATAATTCACAATATAGGGACAATGTGTCTCAAAGCTTTTCGAAATCGCCATACTTGCCTTCTGCTAGGAGCGGATAACAAAGTTATATGAGCGCATGGGAAGTATGTACGAGCGCAAACTGCTTAAAGAGCGCTAGGCGTTGGTTTAGGAGCGGATACCTAAGTTATACGAGCGCATGGGAAGTATATACGAGCGCAAACTGTTTTAAGGAGCGCATGGGAAGTATGTACGAGCGCAAACTGTTTTAAGGAGCGCATGGCGTTCGTTTAGGAGCGGATACCGAAGATTTACGAGTGCATGAGATGCCTATATGATTTTCGCGGTCTGTTGCGAAAATCTTAGTGTACATTTCATTCTACTTTCTAAGACGCACTATCCCTATATAACGCTACATGCAAAAGACTCCAAAAGCATCGTTTCGCTTTTGGAGTCTTTTTCTTTTGTATTAATAAGACATTTTACTCAACTGTTTAAAGGAGTTTAAATTGTAGCTTTTGATTTCTTTCATCGCAATTGTGTATAAGGAGTCTTCCACATAGATCATTCGCTGGATACTTGTTTCCCAATTTTCGTATTGCTGTTTTGGATCTTCTGGGTTTAATAAATCTCCTTTTAAAACAATTCCGTTTTCAGGTGTAATTTCATAGATCAATGCACCATCTTGCTTGAACTCTGCATACTCTTTCCCTTTCCGATAAATGGAGATAGGGAATCCATATAAGCCTTTTTCTTTGTACTCAAACAATGCATGGTGATCATATTGAACCGGAGAGTATGTTCCTTGGTCTCCAATTATTTCTGTGTCCAGTTCTTTTGGTTTTGCAAAATCACTTACATCGAATAGGGAAATTTTCATCCCTCCTGTCATAATAACAGGTTGTTTACCACCCGATTGAGTATCTACTATTGTTTCATAGCCGAAACCAATTAAATGATTTTCATCTAACGGATGTAGATAATTACTAAAGCCTGGAATCTTTAGTTCCCCTAATACTTTTGGGTCGGTCGGTTTTGCTACATCAATAACGAATAATGGATCGGTTTCTTTAAACGTTACCATATATGCTTTATCTCCCATGAATCTTGCTGAATAGATACGTTCGTCTTTTGCCAGACCTGTTAACGAGCCTACTGTTTTCATCTTATCGTCGAGTATAAATAAATTATTTTCAGATACTTTGTTTTCATTCCAACTATTTCCTTTTGTCGTTACAGCGCGGAAATAACCGTTATGCTCATCCATCGAAAACTGATTTAATATTGTTCCTGTTAATCGACTGGACGCCACGAATTTTACGGATGTTTTGTCTAATGCAAACTTAAATACTTCAGTATCCATTTCACCAGGATTCCAAATCATTTTTTTAGCATTAATATTGTTTTGCTCATAAATAGTAGAAGTTAAGTATAGGTTATCTTTTGACATGTACAATTGTTCACTGCCTCCAAGATACCCTTTCGTTTTTACTTCATTTTCTGCTGGTTTAGATACATTAATCGCCGAAATAATACTGTAATTCCCTTCCATAGAACTTGGAAGAATTGCAATACTGTCATAGTTCATCGGTTTTGCTTCTTTATCGAATTTGGAGTCATAAGTGAACGGGCGTAATTCTACATCTGCATTTTCTTCCATCATCCAAAACTTCGGATAGATAGTAGTTACATAATACAATGTGTTATTATTTAGTCGTGCTCCATTCATATATCCTTCTGTTGCAATTTCCCTCATTAGTTTCGGTTTTGCAGGGTTTGAAATATCATAGAAGTATACAGTTGTCATGGAATCCATTGGCATCATAACACTATTCATCTTTTGTGTACTTTCAGCCTCTAGCTTACGAAGGACATTTTTCTGACCCAAAACCATTAATGTTTGATCTGAAAGTAATAACTGTGTTGGATAAAAATCATTTTTAAAAGAGATGGTTGTTTCTTCTTTCATTTGTTTTGGATCTTTAACGTTTGCAATGACCACATTGCTTTCACTCACCGAAAATACATGCTTGCCATTTGTCTTTACTGTATCCGCCTCATCTACACCTTCTACTTGGTTATTCGTAGTTGAATAGCCCCCTGAATTACCACCTGAGGAATCTTTGGCTTCCATCGTATTTGCGCTTTCTTCAGTTACCTCTGCCCCGTTATTTTGTTGTTTTTGAATCTCTCTTATCTTTTCAAAATAAGCTTTTAATTGTTCTTTAGATTGAACAGGTTGAATTTCATCACTTTCTTTAAATGATTGAGCACTTATCTCTGTTTTAGAAAAATAAAACGCGCCTGCCATACCAATTATGAAAGCGAAAGCAACAGTGGAAATCAGCCATTTTTTCATTATAATCTCCCTTTCTTATTTCTTAGTTAATCCATTAGACTGAAATTCTGCCTTTTAGTTTCATGATTTTTCGATAAATTTAGAAATATTAAGTGTTTTTTGTTTACTACGACTTTCAATTTATAAGAAGTTGAGCAATATAGGAATATGGAGTCCAATTTTTTTCAATAAAAAACGCAAGAAGAAAAGGGAATAATTTTCTTCTTGCGTCTTATTTTAGAAGCCTAATCAATTAGTTATTCTTCTTCAAATGGCCATTTAGGTAGCATATGGGAGAGCGTCTTGTCTTCCCTATAACCAAGTACATATTCCGCTTGCATAATGGTGTGGATCTCCCTTGTCCCTTCGTAAATAACAGGAGCTTTCGAATTACGCAAAAACCTCGCCACTGGATATTCGTCTGAATAGCCATATGCACCGTGAATTTGCACTGCATCGTCCGCTGCTTTGTTGGCAAAATCACATGCTTGCCATTTTGCAAGAGACGTTTCCCTTGTGTTTCGTACCCCTTTATTTTTCAATTCTCCCACTCGGTACACAAGTAAACGACTCATTTGGAGACCAGCTTCCATTTTAGCAATCATTTGCTGGACAAGCTGATGCTTGCCTATTTCTTTGCCAAAGGTTTGGCGCTCATGACAGTACTTCACGCTTGCTTCTAGGCACGCAAGAGATAGTCCGACTGCTCCAGCTGCAACAGTGAACCTACCATTATCAAGAGCGGACATTGCAATTTTAAAGCCTTCTCCTTCTTTGCCCAGCAAATTTTCTTTTGGTACACGCATTTGGTCAAAAAATAATTCACCTGTATTACCAGATTTGATACCGTATTTCCCTTTAATAGCCTTTGACGAGAACCCAGCCATTGTACGTTCTACGATAAATGCACTTATTCCATGATGCTTTTTCGATTTGTCTGTATAAGCGAATACGATGAAATTATCGGCTGAATCACAGAGGGAAATCCATGTTTTTTGCCCATTTATAATATAATCTTCACCGTCAAGAACTGCGACCGTTGACATTGCAGCAACATCAGAACCTGCTCCTGGCTCCGTTAATCCGAAAGCTCCTATTTTTTCTCCTTTTGCTTGAGGGGTTAAATATTTTTGCTTTTGTTGCTCCGTTCCCCACTGCATGAGGGTCATCGAGTTTAGGCCGGTATGCACGGATACAGCAGTACGAAACGCAGTGTCTCCCCGTTCTAGCTCTTCACACACGATTGCAAGCGAATTATAATCCATCCCGCTCCCACCATACTTTTCAGGAACACATACTCCCATCAATCCAAGATCAGCTAACCGTTTCCAGATACTTTTATCAAAAGCACCTTGTTCTTCCCATTTTGCTATATACGGTATTATTTCTTGATCCACAAATTGCCTTACTGTTTTGCGAAGCAATTGTTGTTCCTCTTGGAAATCGAAGTTCATACACGTTCACCTCTTAACACCGTTTCCTCAATATTCACATCACGAGCAGCCATTTCTCTTATATATAATTCTCCAGGCACGATCAGTTCAGGAGGATAGACACCTCGTTTAGTAATGACGTTATTTCCAATCATTTGGGCAACTACAGAAATTGTGTTTGCCGTCGCCCTTGCCATTGCGGTTGTCCCAGATATGCGATCTTTTTTTGTTGCCAGTTCATACGTATACGTAACATTATCCCCGTTTTCTATACCCGTTACGATGACTCTTAGTAAAACTACGTCCTCTTTATCTCCTAGTAGTAACTGCGGCGTTAGTACTTCTTTTAATACATCGCGTACCTTCACCATATTGCCTTTCACATTGGCAACCGTGTTTTTATTCGTTAACCCTAAGTCTACTAGCAGCTTAAATTTCTCAGCATGCCCTTTATAACGAATCGTCTTATACTCCAAAGTATCAACGCTCGGAAAAGATTTGCTCAATGTAGATGTGCCACCAGCTGTATGAAAAGCTTCTAACTCTCCGAAATTTTTAAAGAAAATGGGTTCAATTTCTGAAAGGGATTCTACCTCTTGAAGTTTTCCATTACGCACTACATGAGAACGATCTGTATAATGGTCGAATACTCCTTCCAGTGAAAAGACAATATTATATCCAAAAATTCCTTCTGGCTCTGCTGGAATTCCACCGACATATAGATGAATTCCCTCTACCTGATCCATTTTGCTTGCTCCGTAACCAGTTAGAATATTTATCATGCCGGGTGCTACTCCTAAATCAGGAATAAGGGTAACCCCTTTTTCTTGCGCCGCTTGATGAAGTGAAAGTACTGCATCCGTAGCTCCGCCTATATGACCACCTAAATCGATCGAATGTACACCAACCTCTACTGCGAGCCTTGCTACTTTTTCATTGAATGTATAAAAAAGTGCGTTGATGACAACGTCCGCTTTTTTCATAACTTGTCGTAAATTCTCCTCATCATTTGCATCTAATCTACATACTTCAATCTTTGAATTTTGGAGTTTTTCTTTAAACATATTTGCTTGTCCGACGTCTAAATCACATAATAATACTTTTTCCACATTAGGACTTTTCACTAAATCACGTGCTGCTTCTTTTCCCATTAATCCTGCACCTAATATAGCAACCTTCATGCTAGTACCCCCTATTATTCTGTGTCTATTTGTGCACGTTGCAATTTTCCACTAAAATCTACGTAAATACTTTTCCATTCTGTATATACATCCAGTGCTGCTACTCCTGAATCTCGGTGCCCATTACCTGTCCCTTTTGTTCCCCCAAATGGCAAGTGAATTTCAGCACCCGTCGTTCCTGCGTTGATATAAACAATTCCAGTGTCTAAATCACGCTGCGCACGAAATACATTGTTTACATCTCGAGAAAAGATGGAGCTCGATAGTCCAAATTTCACTCCATTATTTACTTCAATCGCCTCTTCTAATGAGCTGACCTCAATAAGTGAAACTACTGGACCAAAAATCTCTTCTTGCGCAATACGCATATTCGAAGTTACATCTGTAAATAACGTAGGGGCATAATAATTGCCATTTGCTAGATTTCCATCATCTAGTACATGTCCCCCAGCCAGTAGTTTAGCGCCCTCTTCTTGTCCAATCTTTGTATAGGAATGAATTTTTTCCAGTGCTTGTTTGTTTATAACAGGACCGATTTTAACCGTTTCATCTAAACCATCGCCGATTGTTAAATTTTCCATCTGTGCTAGCAGCATGCTTTCCAACTCACTCTTTACATCTTTATGCACAATCACTCGACTACATGCCGTACAACGTTGACCTGCTGTTCCGAATGCACTCCATAAAATACCTTCTACAGCGAGCTGAAGATCGGCGTCATCCATAACGATAACCGCATTCTTCCCACCCATTTCGAGCGATACTTTTTTTAAATGGCGACCTCCAAGTTCAGCAACCTTACTACCTGTTTCTGTAGACCCTGTAAACGATATTACTTTTACATCCGGATGTTCAATCATCGCTGTTCCTACCTCTGATCCCGAACCAAAAACGACATTCGCAACTCCCGCGGGCAATCCAACTTCTTCAAATATTTTCGCCATCTCATAAGCCATCATTGGCGTTTCTGTAGCTGGCTTCCAAATGAAAGCGTTTCCGGCCACAATTGCGGGAAATGACTTCCAAGTGGCAATCGCTACTGGGAAGTTCCACGGTGTAATAAGTCCGACGACTCCTATTGGTGCACGGACACTCATCGCAAATTTATCTGCAAGCTCAGAAGGGGTCGTTTCTCCAAATAGACGACGTCCTTCTCCCGCCATATAAAATGCCATATCAATTCCTTCTTGTACTTCTCCTCGCCCTTCTTCTATCACTTTTCCCATTTCTTTTGTTAATACTTGAGCGAGATGTTCCTTCTTTTCTTTCATCAATCTACCAATTTCATATAAATAATCTGCTCGTTTGGGAGCCGGGACAAGTGCCCATTTCTTTTGTGCCTTCACTGCAGCTTCAACTGCCAAATCCACTTCTTCTTTTGTAGACATTCTAACTTTTGCTAATTGTTCTCCGTTCGCTGGATTAAAAACCGCTGTATACCTTTCCTCTCCAGCCTCTTGCCATTTTCCATCAATAAAATTAGTTAACTTCATCTGTTTACCTCTTTTCTTATTCATTGAAAATGCTTACATTATAAATACATTCGATAATCTCTATTGAATCCCTCTAATTATTACGAAACTTTTTCATTTGTTTTTCGTATACATTATTAATTCAAATCCTAGGAGGAAATAACACATGAACAATCACGAAATTGACTACAAATTATTTGGAGATGACATGCAATTTGTAGAAATCGAATTAGATCCACAAGAAACAGTAGTTGCTGAAGCAGGTAGCTTAATGATGATGGAAGATGGTATTTCGATGGAAACTATTTTTGGCGATGGTTCTAGTTCTTCTGGTGGTAGCGGACTTATGGGAAAATTAATGGGCGCAGGTAAACGTATGCTTACGGGTGAAAGTTTATTCATGACTACCTTTACAAACGTTGGTAGTGGAAAGAAACATGTATATTTTGCTTCTCCATATCCCGGAAAAATCATTCCGATGGATTTAAGCAAGTATCGCGGCAAAATTATTTGTCAAAAAGATGCTTTTTTAGCGGCAGCTAAAGGTGTTTCAGTTGGAATCGAATTTCAACGCAAGCTAGGGGCTGGATTCTTCGGTGGAGAAGGATTTATCATGCAAAAACTGGAAGGTGACGGTTTAGCCTTTGTTCATGCTGGTGGTACTATTCACCGTAAAAGCTTACAAGTAGGAGAAACGCTACGTGTAGACACAGGATGTTTAGTAGCGATGACATCAGAGGTAGACTATAATATCGAAATGGTAAAAGGAGTCAAAACTGCATTATTCGGTGGTGAAGGCTTGTTCTTCGCAACCTTGCGCGGACCAGGTACAGTATGGATTCAATCGTTACCATTTAGCCGTCTTGCTAGCCGTGTATTCGCAGCTGCTCCTCAAACTCCAGGTGGCGGTTCTAAAGGTGAAGGAAGTATTACAGGCGGTCTTTTCGATCTTTTAGGCGGCAAATAATATAAAAAAGTACAGGTGCGACCACCTGTACTTTTTTTATGGCTTGTTCTAACGAAAAGTTTCTACTTTATTGGTTTATTTGACCCTTTTTTGTTAAAAACTAAAATGCTATAATTCTACGATTTTCGTCCAAATTGTTTATTATTTATTGAGCACCTCTTCATATACTATAAAAAGAACAATCATGTCGATTTTTAGCCCTCATTGTTCTTTGAATTGTATGAGGAGGTGATTGTGATGAAAGCTTCTTTAGGTAGTTGGATCGGCTGGATAGGAATCGTGCTAGCAGTCGTTGGATTCTTCTATTATCCATTATGGTTTGGTGGTGCTGCAGTAGTATTAGGCTTACTCGGCTTAACATTCCCTCAAAAATTCCTAGCTTGGTCTTCCATTGTGCTTGGAGCAATTGCATTCTTTCTTCCGATGCTGCAGTAGCTGAGTTATTCGATATAAACAAAGGCATGTACGGAGAATTTACCGCACATGCCTTTATTATTAAAATAAATAATGTGCAACGATTTGCACGAATGACTTTTGGATGTTCAATAAAGCACGCTCGTCAAAGTCGAACTTTGGATGATGGTGCGGATAATGTGTACTTTCGTCCTCATTGTTCGAGCCTACTTTGAAATATGTTCCCGGCTTTTCTAATAAGAAATAAGCGAAATCCTCTGCTCCCATGGATGTTTCAATATCTATCACCTGTTCCTCACCGAATACATCCGACAAAAGCTGGTGAACTAAATCACTTTCTTTCGGATGATTGTATAATGCTGGATAACCATGAAGATAATCGATTTCGGCACTCGCATGAAATCCTTCTGTTATTCCTTTTACAATGGAATAGATTTCCTCTCTTACTTGTTTTCTTACAGATTCACTAAACGTTCGGACAGTCCCTTCCAGCTTAGCCGTATCTGCAATAATATTAAAAGCACTGCCTGCATGGAAAACACCAATTGTGACTACTGCAGATTCTAAAGGGTTTATTCTGCGACTTACAATTTTTTGTAGAGAATTAACGATTTCACTACCAATGACAATTGAATCAACGGAATCCTGAGGTCTTGCTCCATGTCCACCAAGTCCTTGAATTTTGATTTCAAACTTATCAACAGCTGCCATTTTGTAGCCTTCTCCTACTGCCACTTTACCAACCCGTACTTTTGAATCGAGATGAGCAGCAAATACATAATCGACACCATCAAGGACGTTTTCTTCAATCATGAACTTCGCACCGCCTGGTGGCTTTTCTTCCGCTGGTTGGAATATGAAAATAACTTTCCCCTTCACTTTATCTCGGTGTTTGCTTAATACTTGTGCAGTACCCAATAACGCAGTCGTATGTCCATCATGGCCACATGCATGCATAACACCAGGGTTCAATGATTTATAAGGTACATCTTTCTCATCTACAATTGGCAAGGCATCAAAGTCTGCTCTTAGAGCAATTGTTTTCCCTGGCTGTGCCCCCGTTAAAATTCCTACAAGGCCATTCCCGCCAATATTCTTTTTCACTTCTAATCCGAAGTCTTCAAGTTTCTGTGCAATATACTTGGCAGTCTCCGTTTCCTCAAAAGATAACTCCGGATGCTGGTGCAAATATCTTCTCCAACTGACAATTTCTTCGAAGTTACTATCTATTTCGGAAAAAATAGATTGCATTTCATTTTCTAACGTAGATGATTTCATGTTCCTTCCCCCATTCTTTTTAATTCTTACTAAACAAATAGGATTATATATTTTTTCAGTTAATTTTTCAACCGAAGATTTACCATTTTAAAATGCTTCTTGTTTTTATTTCTTCTTCATGATACCATTACCTACATAAAGATTTTAGAAAATTTCATATTTTATTTCTTATCCAGAGAGACGGAGGGATTGGCCCGAAGATGTCTCAGCAACCAGCCAAGTTTAGGTATGGTGCTAACTCCAATAGGCGGCGATCGCCTAGAAGATAAGAAGACTAACTTCAATTTTTTTGAGGATTCTCTTCTTACAGGGAATCCTCTTTTTATTTTACTTTATTTGCAGAGGATGATTAATAATGACAAAAAAGGGTTTAGAAACCGAATTAGTGCAACTAGGAAATCATAGTGATCCGCGAACAGGTGCTGTTAATCCACCTATTCATTTATCAACAGCTTATATACATGCAGGGGTTGGCAAATCCACTGGTTACGACTACACACGTACAAAAAATCCGACCCGTACGATTTTAGAAGAAGGAATTGCAAAGTTAGAAGGCGGCGATGCGGGTTTTGCCTGTAGCTCCGGTATGGCAGCGATCCAATTAATTTTGTCACTTTTCCGTTCCGGTGATGAAATCATTGCACCGGAAGATCTTTACGGTGGAACATATCGTTTATTCAATCAATACGCGGATTCCTATAACATTCGTACTTCCTACGCTAAATTTGAATCCATCGAGGAAGTAGAAGCATTAATCACGGAAAACACAAAAGCTCTTTTTATCGAAACACCCACAAATCCACTCATGCAAGAATTTGATATAGCACAATACAGTGTCTTGGCAAAAAAATATCAATTACTACTAATTGTGGATAACACCTTCTTAACTCCTTATTTACAGCGTCCGATTGAGCTAGGTGCAGATATTGTTATGCACAGTGGAACGAAATATATCGGTGGACATAATGATGTCCTTGCTGGGCTCGTTGTCTCTAAAGGGGAAGCACTAAGCAAAAAATTAGTGGAGAATCAAAACGCTTCAGGAGCCGTACTTTCCCCTTTCGATAGTTGGTTATTGATACGAGGATTGAAAACATTACACTTACGCATGAAACAACATGATGCGAATGCGAAAAAAATCGTGGCGTTCTTACAAAATGAAAGTGTTGTAAAAGACGTATTATATCCTGGAATTGGAGGTATGCTCTCTTTCCGTTTACAAAAAAGTGAATGGGTTGGACCTTTCTTAGAAAACCTTCAATTGATCGTTTTTGCAGAAAGTTTAGGCGGTGTCGAAAGTTTTATCACATATCCTACTACTCAAACCCATGCGGATATTCCAGAAGAAGAGCGAATTGCTCGAGGTGTGGATAATAGTTTGTTACGCTTCTCTGTTGGCGTTGAGGAGGCGGAAGACTTAATCGCAGATTTGAAACAGGTTTTTGCAAAATTAGAACGGGATGTGATTCATTCATGAGTAACGTGAAAGAAAGTATAGAAACTAGCTTAATTACCGCTTCCACTCGTGGGAATTACGAGCAAAAAACAGGGGCAGTCAATGTACCCATCTATGCATCCTCTACTTTCCATCAAGAAAGCTTTGATAGCTTTGGACCATACGACTATAGTAGATCTGGCAACCCGACAAGAGACGCGCTAGAAAAAACGATAGCTGAATTAGAGGGTGGCACAAGAGGTTTTGCTTTTGCTTCCGGCATAGCGGCAATTTCCTCAGCTTTAATGCTGCTTTCCTCAGGGGACCATCTTGTTGTAACGGAAGAAGTATATGGCGGAACCTATCGCTTCGTAACGGAAGTTTTACCGAGATTCGGAATCGACCATACATTTGTAGACTTTACGAAGGCTGAAGAAGTTGAAAAAGCGATACGTCCAAATACAAGAGTACTTTATATCGAAACACCTGCAAACCCTAGATTAGGAATAACGGATATCGAGGCAATTGTTGCACTTGCAAAAGCTAATGATTGTTTGACTTTTCTTGATAATACTTTTATGACTCCCCTTTATCAACGCCCTCTTGATCTAGGTGTGGACATCGTGTTACATAGTGCTACGAAATTTTTGTCTGGGCACAGTGATATCATAGCTGGGCTTGCTGTTACGAAGGACGAAAAACTTGGAAAGAAATTAGGATTTATCCAAAACTCTTTTGGCGCTATTCTTGGTGCACAAGATTCTTTTTCCTTAATTCAAGGAATCAAAACAATGGGTGCTCGCTTGTCTCAATCCACGGAATCTACAAAAAAACTTGCAAATTATTTAAATAGTCATCCTTTAGTAAAGGAAGTGTTATACCCAGGCTTATCCACGCATCCAGGATATGAGATTCATACAAGACAAGCAAAAAGTCCAGGGGCCGTTTTATCTTTCTGTCTTCCTGACAGAGAAACGGCAAAAGCTTTTGTAGAAAATCTTCAAATTCCAGTTTTTGCAGTAAGTTTAGGTGGCGTCGAATCGATTCTTTCTTATCCTGCTACCATGTCCCATGCTGCAATACCGAAAGAAGAACGAGAAAAACGAGGAATTTCAGATGGCCTTCTAAGGTTCTCTGTTGGTCTGGAGCATGTAGACGATCTTATCGCAGACTTCGACCAAGCATTAATAATAGCATCTAATATCAAACAGAAAGTAGGAATTTAACATGACAAAACAATTAGTTCAAAAAGCTCCATTTCGCGCAGATCACGTAGGAAGCTTTTTACGACCAGCACGACTAAAAGAGGCACGTGCACAATTTGAAAATAAAGAAATCACTGCAGATCAATTAAGACAAATTGAAGACGAAGAAATTACGAAACTCGTTGCCAAACAAAAAGAAGCAGGTCTTCAATCTGTAACTGACGGCGAATTCCGTCGCAAATGGTGGCATTTTGACTTTCTAGGCGGTCTAGACGGAGTCGAATTTTATGAACCAGAGGAAGGCCTATCATTTAAAGGCGTAAAAACACAAGCACATGGCATTAAAGTAACTGGAAAAATCGGATTTAGCACGCATTATATGATTGATCACTTTAAGTTTTTGCAAAGTGTGGCTGGCGATGCTGTTGCTAAATTTACAATCCCAAGTCCAAATATGCTGTACTACAGAGCCAAAATTGAAGTGGGAGTTTATAACAGTGATGAAGAACTATTCAATGATCTAATCACAGCTTATCAAGGATTTATTCAAGCTTTATATGATGAAGGCTGTCGTTATTTACAAATCGATGATACTTCATGGGCGACTTCTTTTTCCGAGGAAGGCATTGCCGGACTTAAAGATAGAAAATATAGCGTAGAGGAAGCACTAAAACTTTCCGCACGTGCGATTAATGAATCAATCGCGAAAAGACCGGATGATATGCTTGTCACAATGCATATTTGTCGCGGTAATTTCCGTTCGACCTATATTACAAGCGGTAGTTATGAACTTGTATCGGAAACTATTTTTAACGGATTAGATGTAGATGGTTTATTCCTTGAGTTTGATGATGAACGATCTGGTGATTTTGAACCGCTTCGTCATATCAGCCGTCCTGATCTATATATCGTATTAGGGCTCATCACTTCTAAGCACGGAGCACTTGAAAATGCGGATGAAGTAAAAGCAAGAATTGAAGAAGCTACTAAACATGCACCACTTGAGCAACTTTGCTTAAGTCCACAATGTGGCTTCTCTTCCACAGAAGAAGGAAATATTTTAACCGAAGAAGAACAATGGGAAAAAATTCGCCATGTTGTGAAAATCGCTGAGGATACTTGGAAATAACCAATCAAGAAATTATGAGTAGTATTGTTTCTTAAACTGAAATCCACTAAAAAAATATATTCGATTCCTGGGTTATATATTGAAAAACTTATAGTTTAAGTAATAAGCAACTTCTTTCTAAAAAACATATTTGAAAGAAGTTGCTTCTTTTAAGGTATTTTATATAAGATTATCTTCAAAAAATGGCTTGTTTCCATAAGGAGATTAACAATTATTATAAAGCAGCTATCAAATTTGCTGATTGCCGTTCCTCCCCTTGATATTCCCGCCTCAATCTATTAATACTAATTAACTTTTTCACCAGCAATATTAATTATTGTAGCTGGCTCTTTCTTTGATTTCGCTACAAGCAAACCTATAATAGAGCCGATAATACCTGTAATTATCCATCCGGCACCTTGTTCAAATAATGGGATAAACCCGAAGACGTTATTGATCGCTTGTGTAGCAATATTTGCTTCTTTTAAAGCATCAAGGATGGCCACAATGCCAACACCAATAATCGTACCGACATAAACTGATTGATGACCATTAAAGAAGTTGTTCATAAATATTAGAGCAATTAAAGCAATCGCTAATGGATAGAGCAAGAGTAAGATTGGAGACGCCATCGTCAAAATAGTGTTTAGACCAAAGTTTGTAATTACTAAACTTAAAGCAGAGAAAATAATTAACCACTTTTTATAAGAAACAGAAGGTACGATTCTTTCAAAGTACTCAGAAACAGCTGCTAAACAAGCAACATTTGTCGTAATCCCAGTTAATAAAATGACCGTTCCGATAATATAAATCCCAATTTCACCAAATAGAACGATAGAACTTTGGGCTAATACTTCTCCCCCGTTATCCATATAACCAAGCGGGTCTATACTGGTAGCACCAATCCATGCCATGGAGATTTGTAAAGCAACCAAGCCAACAATTGTTATGAGTCCCGCTTGGATAAATAGCTTTGAAACTTCCTTTTCTGATTTGATTCCATAAGAACTGATGGACTTAATGAAAATCCCTCCAAATACAAAAGCAGCAAGAACATCCATTGTATAATATCCTTGTGTGAACCCTTTTAAGAAGGCACTACCTGCCTCGATATATTCTCCTGTAGGTGGTCCGAAACTTCCCATCGGTGTAATAATTGACTTACCAACAAGTACGATTAGTAGAACGACAAAAATTGGCGTTATAATCTTGCCTAAATGATCGACAAATTTTGTGGTGTTCCAAGATAATACAATAGTTAAGGCAAAAAATATGATTGAGAAGATTAGCAAATAGAGGCCTACATTGGACTGTCCTTGGACTAACGGATTAATCCCAATTTCATAAACAACAGATGTTGTTCTCGGCAATACATAAATGGGTCCAAGTGATAAGAAAAGTAAGATTGAAAATATTGTGGCGAATAACGGGTGCACCCTCCCAGCAAGTTTTTCTACTGTCCCTCCACCTCGAGTTAATGCAATAATTGCGAGGAGAACAAGCCCCACACCAGTTACTAAGAAGCCGCCCATGGCAATCCATGTATTTGTTCCAGCCTGTTGGCCAACCATTGGTGCAAATATAACGTTTCCTGCTCCTAAAAACATCGCGAAAAGCATAAATCCAATTGCCAATACTTGTGAAAATGATATGTTTTTCCCCATTATAATTCCCTCCTTATTGAAGAATCTTCAAGCAAATACCTCAAAAATCAATCTGTATCTTTCTATCTCGAATTCTCTGGCTGTTTTTGAATAGTTGGAGGATGGTTGGTGAAACCATCCCCTGAAAATAACTGATTCCTTACATTTACTTCGTTTTACTTAAGCGTCCTAATAAGAAAGCACTTGCACCAAGCCCTATCAATGTATTCGTCTTTTTATTGAATACTTGCTTAACAACAAGGTTTAGGTTTTGAGGGCGCTCCGCAAGTCTTCGCATAAAATAGCCATACCAATCGCCGCCAAATGGCACATATGTACAGAAGTTGTAACCTTCATTAGCAAGTTTAAGCTGTAGTTCGTTTCTAAATCCATATAGCATTTGGAACTCGAATTTGTCCTTCGATATATTATGTTCATCTACAAACTTCTTTACATGATTAATGACATGATGATCATGCGTGGCAATCGATGTAAACTTACCGTTCAACAAATGATATTCAATAAGTTTTATATAATTTTTGTCGATTTCATCTTTTTCTTGATACGCCAAATTTGCTGGCTCTTTGTAAGCACCTTTAACAATTCTCGTACGATGATTGATATATTTTTTTAAATTCTCATCCGCTTCATAGAAGTAAGCCTGAATAACAGTTCCAACATTTTTATAGTCTTTTGAAAGCTCGTCCAAGAGATCAAATGTTGGCTGCAAATGACCATAGTCTTCTGTATCAAAGTTAATGAATATACTGTATTCATTCGCCTTGGTAACGATGTCTTTTAAATTATGTAAGCAAAAATCGTATTCGATGTCCAAACCAAGCTGTGTGGGTTTCAAGGAGATATGCGCATTCAACGCATTTTCATGAATCGCTTCGATTACCGCTAATATTTGTCTTTTCGCCTCAAGTGCCTCTTGTTTTTCGAAAACAAATTCGCCAAGATTGTCGATTGTTGCAGCAATGCCTTTAGCATTCAATTTCTTAACACTTTCAACCATTTCTTCAACACTCGTTCCAGCGACGACGGACTGGGCACCTAATTTGAGGCCCCATTTTTTTGCGGCACTATTTAATACTTTATTTTGTGATAAGGAAATGAAAAAGTCTTTCGTTAATCCCATTATAAATACCTCCAATTTTTTATAAAGATTGTCCAATTATTTTAATAGAAACCCCTCAATATACGGGTCTGTTTCATCTAAGGAAAATTGATGAACTCCTGTCATCCAAGCAGATCCCGTAATTTTAGGGATAATAGCACTTAGATTTTGAACCTCTGTAAAATCAACAATTTCGCCTTTAAATCTTGATCCAATGATACTGTCTTGGATAATTTCTTCCCCTTTTTCGAGATCTAATGTTGCAAGCTTTGCGCATGTCCCTGTTCCACAAGGTGACCGATCGATTTGTCCGTCTCCAAAAACTACCGTATTTTTATAATGATTCTTGCCTAATTCCAAACTAAACTCAACAAGGTCAATAGTGTTAATCTGTGGAATTTCAGGATGTTGGATTTCTATTTGTTCATTTGCTGCTTTTCGAATGGCCATTCCTATTTCCGCTATTTTGTCTTGCACTTCAATATCAAGATCAAAATCAAATTGCGTCACATCGACAATTGCAAAAAAACTACCGCCAAATGCAATATCTATCTTCACAGTTCCTACTTTATCGACTAAAACACTAACATTCTTTTTCAATAAAAATATGGTACGTTAATAAATGAAACTTCTTGTACCTTGTCATTTTCATACGCAACATGACACTCAACAATTCCAGATGGCGTATCCAACAACACTTTTTCCTTTTTATCAATAAAGTTTCTGTCAATCGCAATCGTTATAGCAGCAATCGTTCCGTGCCCACACATATTCAAATAGCCACCACTATCCATAAATAACACTCCAAGATCACTTTCCTGATTGCAAGGTTCTGTCAAAATAGCGCCGAACATATTCAAATGTCCTCTTGGTTCGTGCATAAGTAACTTTCTTATATGATCCATTTCAGTTTGCATATAATTTTTCTTCTGCATCATCGTTTCGCCTTGAATCTCAGGAATCCCCTCAACTACAATTCTAGCCGCTTCCCCCATTGTATGTGCATCAATCGTTTGAATAATATTTCCTAACTTCACCATAAATGTAACGATACCTCCCAAATGCTTAATTATCTGTTCGCAATATCATATTGCAAGAAGCGTGCCAACTTTTATAAAGCCGGTTATTCTGGCATTGCAATCATTTTCGTCATTATTTATAATGATAAGTGTTCAGAAAGTTTACATTAGTGTAAAGAAAGAGTAAAATCATATTTTTTATAAGAGGTGTACGGAATGAATCGTACTTCATTAGAACATGCACTCCATTATTTGAATACGTTAATTGAAACGAGTTCTGATGCCATTATCATTATTAATGTATTAGGAGTAGTGGAATATTGGAGCACAAAAGCCGAAGAAATGTATGGGATTCCTGTGGAACGAATCCAAAATAAGAAAATTAGTACGTTTTTCAAAAAGGAAGATTTAAAATTATTGGAGATTCTGAAAACACAAAAACCTGTTTTTAACGTTTACCATCAGCCAAGGCCTGACAAACATGTACTCATTAGTTCCTCTCCTATCTTTGACGATGGTGGGACGTTAATCGGAGCCATTTCAATCGATCAAGATATTACCAATATCGTAAAGTTAAATGAGAAACTATCCTTAACGACTACTGAATTACAGAAAGTAAAACAACAATTTAATCTACAAGAACAAATTGGACCTTTAGGTGAAATAAAAGGCGGTAGCACAGTGATACAAACTACGAAAGACTTGGTTCTTAAAGTAGCGAAGACGGATGCAACGGTTTTAATTCAAGGGGAAAGTGGCGTAGGGAAAGAACTGTTTGCTCAAGGTGTACATGAAGCAAGCTTGAGAAAGGACCAACCTTTTATACCGATTAACTGTGGGGCAATTCCCGAGGCTCTTTTTGAAAGCGAGTTCTTTGGCTACGAAAAAGGATCTTTTACCGGTGCTAACAAAGACGGAAAAGCAGGAAAAGTAGAAATGGCAGATGGTGGGACTTTATTTCTAGATGAAATTGGTATGTTACCGCTTGATATGCAAGTAAAACTATTAAGGGTGCTACAAGAAAGAGAAGTGATACGCATAGGTGGCAATGTTTCAAAAAAAGTGGATATTAGGATTGTTGCAGCCACAAATAGTGATTTGGAAGAGATGATCAAAAATGGCCAATTTCGAGAGGATTTATATTACCGGATCAACGTCGTCACTTTAAAAGTGCCATCCCTCCGTAAACGAATTGAAGACATTCCGATCTTGGTCAATGGTTTTGCACAAGAATACTCTGCCAAATACCAAAAAGAGGTGCCTACTCTTTTGGATAGCGCAATGGAAATGTTCACAAACTATGACTGGCCTGGAAATATTCGTGAGTTAAGAAACATCGTAGAGCGAATGATTATATTTATCGATCATTCAACGATTACTGCCGAAGATATCGCAAGCATATTCCCTTCTTATACTAATAATACCGTAGACAAAGAGGGGTTAGAACACGAAAAAGCGCGCTTGGAAAAAGATCGAATTCAAGAAGCTCTAGCAGTGACTTATGGAAATAAAAGTGCAGCTGCAAAGAAATTAGGAATCTCTAGGGTAAGTCTTTATAATAAAATTAAAAAATATGGTATTTTTGATTATGTCTAAATTATGATTGTTTCCTTCGCGATTAAAAACGCAAGAAGAAAAGTAGTTTACTTTTCTTCTTGCGTTTAGTTGTTTAGTAGATCAATCGTAAATTTGCTTAGCTTGAACGACAAGCCTAAACTGATTGGATCGTTCTGGATAACATGTAACTAAGGACAAAAGCGTAATGCCTTTCTGCCTTTTTAGAATATCCACATTTTCTGGCTTGACGATCACTATATTGAATATCTCATACCGCAGAATCTCCGTTATTGTTTCCAATTCAAATTGGTCGCCAATTTGAAGTTCGTTCAATCTGTTGAAAAACTGGCCAAATACATGGGATTGATGCCCTGCAATTGCAGAAGTGCCATTTAATGTCCCGGGTTCATCAAGTCTATCAATGGTTCCCAGTGCTTTATTCAATTTTTCTGGAGCCGCTCCTCTTACAATAGGCGCTTGCAAGTCGATAGAATCGATTGTTAAAATGCCCATTGCATCATCTGCTCTCTCCATTGATAGAGTAGATTCATCTTCATCTTTAGTAGGTTGACTACCTTTCGATTCACTAGTAGCTGCCTCTGTTTTTATGCTAGCAAAGGATTCTACTAATTGTTCTTGATGTTGTTTGTTTTTTAACATTCCATGACCAACAATTATTAACATGGAAATAGCTATCAAAATCAATAAATTTCCGATGTGTTTTTTCATCATAGTATGCCCCCTCTTCTACGCGAATTTACGAATTGTTAATCCACCAATAAGAAGACTCAAAGCCAATAACATCAGTAGCATACCGTCAAAAAAACCACCTGTTTTTGGAAGCATGGAACCATCTTGCATTTCATTTCCATTAAAAGAGATATCATTCAGATTACCAAACATACTTGCATCGTCTTGGTCTTCCTCATTGTTTGTAGCAATTTCAATTTCACCTATGCCATTTTCTACTTTCTCTTCTGGGCTTGTGTTCATATTTGCATTTGGATCTGTAATCGCAGCTGTTTCTGAGTCGGTTTCAGTTTCAGTATCTGCATTTGTGTTTTCATTCATGTTCTCACTTTCACCCGCATCTGCATAAACTTCCTCAATGCCCTCATCCACTATTGCCGGTATTTCATTTTCCATAGCTGTTTCCCCTGTATTTCCTCCAACTTCTTCAGGAGAGTTCTCAACTGATTCATTGGGATTATTCGGAATGATAGTAGGATCAGCAGCTACCAATTCTTCTCTTCCAAGAATTTGTACAGTTGTATTTTCTAATAAATCATTATCTATTCCTAGAGACAGACCGTGATTTATTTGGGAAGAACCATCGCTATTTGTGTACTGATCATCTGTCAACACATCGACTGTTAATTGATCCAATGGATCAGATAATACATCTAACTGTAAAACGCCTCTATTACTATATCGTTTGTTAATGCCGTTCATTTCATGACGATCCAATATTCCTACATGCATTTGATCCGTTAGTGGAAATTGATCACTCACTATTTCCACTACCCCACTATCAGACATTTCCATGTCATTATCACTAGCGGTTCTTGATAACAATACATCTGCAGATAGATCGCCTAGTAAACCATCTGTTGTTTCAAGAGATAAAGCTGATGAGCTGTTTTGCTCTAGTTCCCCTTCCATCGAATCACTTATAGGTAAGACATTTAGTTCCAAATCATTCAGTAAGGAACTTGAGTTCTCATCTTCAATTTCTACATGGAGAAGGCTTGAACTGTCTGCATAGCCTTCATTAGAAGTAGATGTTTGATTTTCTAATATTCCTATATGAACATCTTCAAGAACTGGTACATTTGTAAGTTTCAAATGCACGCCTTTTTCCATACGGCTTGTTTCTTCTAATCTACCTTCATTTATCATTTGCGTTTTATCTGCAAGCACATCTAATTCTATCTTGTCAGCAATTACACTTGATCCCAGTTCTGCATCTACCACTGCATCTTCACTTGAATAAGTTGTTTCTGTTATAGTTTCTTCTTGTCCTAGTATTTCGATCGCTATATCATCCGCTACCACCAAGTCCTCTGCCATGATATCAGCTAACGCACTTTCGTTGGAATAAGCAGTATTTGTCCAAGTTTCTTCTTGTCCTAGTACTTCAATCTCTACGTCATCCGTTACTACCAAGTCGTCTGCCATGATATCAGCTAACGCACTTTCATTGGAATAACCAGCTTTTGTCCAAGTTTCTTCTTGTCCTAGTACTTCGATCTCTACGTCATCCGCTACCACCAAGTCGTCCGCCATGATATCAGCTAACGCACTTTCGTTGGAATAAGCAGTATTTGTCCAAGATTCTTCTTGTCCTAGTACTTCAATCTCTACGTCATCCGCTACTTTCAAGTCGTCTGCCATAATATCAGCTAACGCACTTTCGTTGGAATAAGCAGTGCTTGTTAAAGCTTCTTCTTGTTCGAGTACTTCAATCCCTACATCATCCGTTACTACCAGGTCTTCTGCCGTGATGTCGGCTAAAGCATTTTCGTTGGAATATGCAATGCTTGTTAAAGTTTCTTCTTGTTTGAGTACTTCAATTTCAACATCGTCCGCTACCACCAAGTCCTCTGCCGTTATATCAGCTAAAGCACTTTCGTTGGAATAAGCAGTGCTTGTTAAGGCTTCTTCTTGTTCGAGTACTTCAATCCCCATATCATCCGCTACTACCAAGTCCTCTGCCATGATATCGGCTAAAGTACTTTCGTTGGAATATGCAGCTTTTGTTAAAGTTTCTTCTTGTTCGAGTACTTCAATATCTAAATCGTCCGCAACTACCAGATCTTCTGTTTTAATATCTACTACCGCTTTTTCACTTGATGCACTTGATTCAGTGTGCGAAAGTACATCGACTTCCATATCACCAATTTCCTCATCTGCAAGGGTTAAATTTACGAGTTTTTCCTCTTCATTACCTTCGTTGCTACTATTTTGTCCGTCATTTGCATTCGGAATCTCTACGTCGATATTGTCAATTCCAAGTAAATCATTTACTTCTACATCCAAAATAGTTGCTTTCTCTGGGGTATCGTTCAATACATCTACCTCAATTTGTAAGGGAGAGTTAGAATCATTTTCCGCTGCTGCCAAAGACGGGGTTAGTAATATCAACATCAAAAAACTGAGTACAGTCCAAGTAAAATGTAAGCTAATAGTTTTCATTATATTCTCTCCTTTTTATTTTGATTTTCATCATGTATAAAAAGGAGTTACTTCTGGTGGTTTCCTAAGCGGAGTATGAATCCACTGGATAATCGCATAATGGTTTTTGTGATACCATTTTTTACGCGTCAATTCCTTCATTAGCTCTTGCGAAGGCAATAGAGCAAATGGAGCATCTCCACTTTGTACTACTACGGAATTGGACGCAGAGCTTGGAGCACTTGTTGAAGTGTTTGAAATTGGTGTAACAATAACTTTTTTCTTTTGCTTAACAGGAATAGAAGGTAAAACGATTGAGCTTTTGTTGAAAGATTTTTTTGTTTCTTTTTTTTCTGCTTTTCCCGTTAACTTTTTATCCTGCTTAATGTGTAAAATCTCAAACGATTCTTTTTCTACACTCGCTATAGTTTCTTCCACTGGCGACTGATTTTGTAGTGGAGATTCTTCTACAGCTGGAACTGAGACTGGCACGGATACTGATTCTTCAGGAGCAGCAGTAGGAATGGCTGTATCAGTTTTAACTGGTTCTTCTACTTGCTTTTGCGGCCTTATATTTGTCGGTCTTTTTTTCTTCGACTATTGGTAAATCTTTTTCATCGATTACAACTAGCGCTGTACTGGACACTTCCTCTACTGTCTCCTGTACTTTATTCGTTACCTTTTTTACACTACCGTTTACCTCTGTCAAAATAGGGGTAACAATAGGAGTATCGGGAACAGTTTCTACTGTTTCATCTACTATATCCATCACATTTGAAACGACGGATTTAGTAGTCGAAGGTACTTCATTCACTACCTGTTCAACCGCTTCGCTTGTCTGTTCTTCGACTTCCTTTACTGTCTCAACCACAGGTTCAACAACTGTGAGTATCTCTTTCATTGGTTCCACGGCTGGGATTACCTCTTCCACTTTTTTAACTGGAAGTGTATTATCTAATGTCGAGTTTACCTCTTCTGTAACATTTTTTGTTTCTTCCACTAATTTAGTAATCGATTCACCTAGTAGTCCCTTTCTTTCATGGTTCGTCTCTTCTCCATAAACCTGATAAGGAAATATGATGAATGCACTTATCCCTAATAGAAACACAAACCAGCCTTTATTCATCTTTTCACCTCCTACCACACATCTATTGACTGATAATTCCGTGTACTTACTCTATTACCCACTTTGTAGTGGTGTAAATCATATTTTCAATGTTTGTTAGATTAATAGATGGGTAAACAATGACTATACGTTAATATGCGAAGGAGGAATGCACCATGCAAAATATGTATGAACACCAAACAGACGACATTGTACAAGAAACCGGAGATTATACATGTGAGGAAGGTATTACGAAAAAACTATATAAAGGAGATAAGTTCCCTTCCTGTCCACAATCAGAAATAGCTACTAATTGGAAACACGCGGAAGGTCACGTTCATAAAACTGGAGAAGTAGTACCGGAATCCGGAAAGTATATTGATGCGAATGGACATGAAATGCCTTTAGTAAAAGGAGATGTTTTTTTAACTTCCCCAAAAACAGGAGAAGAAATAGAGTGGAGACATGCTGGGGAATAACTTCTGTATGAAAAAATAATACCTCAATAAACTTAGTACAATTGTATTCGGTTTATTGAGGTTATTTATTCTTGTATCCTTTTATGATTTCCCATTTCTTTTACTAGATTAGTCTGGTCTTTTAATAGAAAATACTTCACCAATTTTGGCATAATTAGATCCTGCTAATCTACTAACTGCTTTTAAAGTATCGCTATTTATACGACCTTGCTCATAAATAGATTCATCTATATGATAACGCACTATTTTTCCAATCAGTAAATCCGTAGTAATGGCTCCCTCTTCTCCTAATTCCACTATTTGCTCTAATATACATTCAAATCTAACTTTCGCTTCTTTAATCCCTGGGGTAGAAATACTATCACTTGAAACAAGCGTTAAATCAGCTTTGTCTATTTCACTTTCGTTTGGTGGAAGTGATGCAGCAGTAATATTAATCTTATCTACATTATCTTCGTCAACGATATGCACAACAAATTCATGTTTTTCTGCAATGTTTCTTGAGGTATCTTTTCGTTCTCCATTTTTCCGCTGAATTGCGATAGAAATCATCGGTGGACTAGAAGAAACAATATTAAAGTAACTAAATGGTGCACCATTAATCGTCCCATCTTCACCAACACTCGTGACGAATGCAATCGGTCTAGGCACGATACTTCCTATTAACAACTTATAATTTTCTCGTTCAGAATTATTTTTAGGATTTAGAGATAACATATGCGACTCCTCACTTTGCTTTTGTTGCTAGTATGAACTAACACTTATTTTTCCAACTCTTTTTAATAAATTGATGAATACTTCTTTTTCCTGGTTTGAAATACAAGAGAATATTTCTTCTATTACAAGTTGGTGCTTTGGAAATATATCATCCATTATTCTTTTCCCATCTTCTGTAATTTGAATATATACAACACGACGATCTTCTTTACAATCGATTCTTTCCAGTAGCTTTTTTCGTTCTAATTTGTCCATAACGTATGTGATTGAACCCGAATTAATAAGTACAGCATTCGAAATTTGCCGAACCGTTTGTTTTCCTTTGCTATATAGAGCCTCCAAAACCATGAATTCAGACATATGCATATTATAATTACTTATATCCTTCTTTGTTCGTTCTTGTATCATTTTTGATGCTTTCATCAATGCGACAAATGATTTTAATGATAGATTTTCCTCCATGTTGACTCCTCCCTTCATTTTACCTTGAATTAAACTATCTCGAATTAAATATATTGTACTTTTTATTTGAAAGGTCGTCAAATATACTAAAAAAGCCGAATCGTATTATATATTCGTCTTGGCCATTAACTAGATTTTCAGCACACAACTATTTACGAATTGTTTTTAAGGCTCCGCTCCATACGAGAACTTCTTCAAGCATAGTATTAGCATTTGCTGTATGGTAATCAGCTGGTTTGAAGACACTCATGTTTTCAAAGTCGGTCATTAAAGAAAAAGTTACAGCAGTGCGAACATCTGCAACTTGTAATTCTCCTAAGATTAAACGCATATTTTCATGTGCACGAGTGCCACCTAAACTTCCATACCCAACTAATCCTGCTGCTTTATTGTTCAATTGTATGTTCAAGTAGTCTAATGCATTTTTAAGAGCTCCTCCAACTGCATGGTTATATTCTGGGGTCACGAAAATATAGCCGTCAAAAGAAGCCATTTTATCTGTCCAAGCACTGATAGCATTGTTTGCTTCGTCTCTTCTTTCTGCAGGAAGTTCTTCTCCTAAAAACGGTAACTTATATTTTGCAAGATCAACTAATTCATATTCTGCATCGCCCCGTTTTACTGCAAAATCATACATCCAGTTCCCTACTTCTTCTGCATTTCGACCTTGGCGTACACTCCCGATTATAATACCGATATTTAATTTCTCTACTATCATTATTTCTTCCTCCTATTTGGCTTCCCCAAATATTTCATCAAAAAACCACTGCTTTATATTATTTACTTGTGCGCTTTATCCTAAACGAGTACATAAGCTAATTTGGCAAACAACAAAAGTGCTAAAGCACCTCATGGAATCGATAAAATGGAATAACTCACAGAAAAGGGATACTGAGCGGTAGTGAGTTGAATGAAGTGTCCGCTAGGATTTCTCCTACAGGGCGACGCTTTCCGCGGGCATGGCTTCAGCCTCCTCGTTGCTTGCGCTCCTGCGGGGTCTTCAGCTCACGCTATTCCCGCTGGAGTCACCGCCTGCAGCGAAAATCACTAGTATTGATTATTTAATTTGTATCACATTGTTAAACAAAATTTTAAGCAGATTTTCAGTTGTTCATTGAGTGCAAGTAAATCTACT
>NZ_JAPNOZ010000011.1 GCF_029955155.1 Psychrobacillus sp. NEAU-3TGS
TCTCGATTGAAAATTACCTTTTCCTCATTAATTTCTTCTCTTTTGGTCGATTTTCAATCGTTTTTGCGTTAATCCTTCTTATAACAATCACACATTATTGCTTCTTGGTGTGTATGGAAGTGTTCTGTTTCGACAATTACACCACCATCGGGTTGAAACAGTCCCTCTGTTATCGAACAACTAAAACACTCCACTTCTATCATTTGTCCATTTGCTAAGGTTATCTTTCTCATTTTTGCACTCCCTATCTTCTCCATTTGAATGCTCACAAAAACAGCGAAAGCATATTTAAATGCCTTCGCTGTTTTATACTTGAATTAAACTTCTTCACAATGTTCTTCAAATAGTCCTTGAAGATGTGTAATAACTGATGTTGGAGCGTGCCCTTCGATTTCATGACGACCGATTTCTGCTACTGTTTGTCCATCTTTTAGTAATACAAATGAAGGTGATGAAGGTAAATGATCTTCACCAAAAATATTACGTGCTTGTTGTGTTGCTAATTTATCTTGACCAGCAAATACTGTTACCAGATGGTCCGGGCGTTTATCGTAATGGATCGCATTAGCTGCTGCTGGTCGAGCGATACCACCTGCACATCCACAAACAGAGTTAATCATTACGAGTGTTGTCCCCGGACGAGATAAAGCCGCGTCTACTTCTTCTGGTGTTGTTAATTGCTCATAACCACTAGTTTCCATTTCTCCACGTGCTTGCATAACCATATCATTCATCAATAAATTAAAATCCATATTCATTGTTCAACACTCCTTTTCAAACTAGTATTATCTTATCAGATTATTGTTTAGAGTTCGAGGAAAATAACTCATCAACTGCCTGTGAAACAGTGATTTGTTCGCCCCTTACTAATTGTTCTAATTCCTTCATCGATTGTTTCTTTTCATTGGAAGAGAAAAAGTCATCATACAACCGGTCGATGATCATTGTTTTATACCAATCAACGGTCTGTTCTTTTCTTCTCTGTACCCAAACACCATTTTCTAGCATACTTTTTTGGAAAGACAAGATTGTGTCCCACACGATATCAAGTCCCTTTTTATATAGGGAGGAAACTGCTAGTGCTGGTGTTGTCCAATTGGGTGTAGACGGTGCTAGAAAGTGAAGTATTTGTTTATATTCTGCCACTGTTTTTTTGGCAAGTTTTTCATTCGCTCCGTCTGCTTTATTCACAACAATAGCATCGGCAAGCTCCATTATGCCTTTTTTCATACCTTGCAATTCGTCTCCTGCTCCAGTCAATGCTAGAAGCAAGAAGAAATCAACCATTCCCCGAACGATCGTTTCGCTTTGTCCGACGCCTACTGTTTCTACTAAAATGACATCATATCCAGCTGCTTCACATAAAAGCATCGTTTCGCGAGATTTTTTGTGAACACCACCAAGAGTACCGGCAGATGGAGACGGTCTAATAAATGCATTAGAGTTTTTCGCTAGCTCTTCCATCCGCGTTTTATCGCCAAGAATACTGCCACCAGTTAAAGAAGAACTCGGGTCAATCGCAAGGACCGCCACTTTATAGCCTTGATCACAGAGCATTTTTCCGAAGGCTTCGATAAATGTACTTTTCCCAGCTCCCGGAACACCAGTTATCCCAATTCGGATACTGTTTCCTGTGTGTGGCAGAAGTTGTTTTAATAATTGCTGACCGATTGCTTGCTGATCACTTACCGTACTTTCGATAAACGTAATCGCTTTTGCTAAGTGTAGTCTTGAACCATTACGGATTTCACGAATAAACTCTTCTACATCGATAAAAAGCTTTTTCTTTTTCGTAAATTTCTTTACAATCGCTTTTCCCATACCATCATGCTGCGATTTAATCCCACTCATGACATGCATTGAAGTTTCGTTATTTTTTCTCGATTCGGCCATTATCCTTCTACTTCCTCATAACCCAATCGTTTATATACTTCTTCGATGACTTTTTGAGCGGCAACGGGAATAACTGTACCCGGTCCGAAAATAGCAGAAGCTCCATTTTTACGTAAAAATGCATAATCTTGAGCAGGGATTACTCCACCGACCACGATTAAAATATCTTCTCGTCCTAGTTTTGCTAGCTCTTCTCGTAATGCAGGAACAAGCGTCATATGACCGGCCGCCAATGAACTTACCCCTACTACATGGACATCATTTTCCACTGCTTGTTGCGCCGTTTCAGCCGGTGTTTGAAATAAGGGGCTAATATCGACGTCGAATCCTAAGTCTGCAAATGCTGTTGCAATGACTTTAGCACCTCTGTCATGCCCATCTTGGCCCATTTTGGCGATCAGAATACGAGGACGTCTTCCTTCGTTGTCACGGAAATCTTCTGCCATTTGTTTGACTGCTTCTATTTCTTCTGCATCACTAAAGTTTGCACTATATACGCCGCTCACTGAACGAATCACCGCCTTATGTCGTCCGGCAACATATTCAATTGCATCGGAGATTTCTCCAATCGTTGCACGTTTTCTAGCTGCATCCACCGCAGCTGCTAATAGATTTACTTCACCTGTTTTTGCTGCTTCAGTTAAGGCCTTAAGTGCTTTTTGTACTGCTTCTTCGTCGCGATTTGCTTTTACTTCTGCCAAGCGTTCCATTTGTTTTTGACGCACGACTGTATTGTCGATATTCAAAATATCAATGGCATCTTCTTGTTCTAAACGATATTTATTGACCCCGATAATGATTTCTTTTGAAGAGTCAATTTGCGCTTGTTTTTTCGCAGCTGCTTCTTCAATTTTCATCTTCGGCAGTCCAGTTTCAATTGCTTTTGCCATGCCGCCAAGCTCTTCGATTTCTTCGATTAGTGCCCAGGCTTTTTCCATCAATTCGTTTGTAAGTGTTTCCACATAATACGAACCGCCCCAAGGATCAATTACTTTAGTCATATTCGTTTCTTCTTGTAAAAACAGCTGCGTATTACGTGCGATTCGGGCAGAGAAGTCGGTGGGAAGTGCTATCGCCTCATCTAGTGCATTCGTGTGAAGTGATTGCGTATGCCCCATTGCAGCGGCATTTGCTTCGACTAGAGTTCTCGTTACATTATTAAATGGATCTTGCTCCGTTAAACTCCAGCCGGATGTTTGAGAATGTGTACGTAGCGCCAATGTTTTTGGATTTTTAGGGTCAAAGCTAGCCATCATTTGTGCCCAAATTCTACGAGCAGCGCGCATTTTTGCTACTTCCATGAAATAGTTCATACCGATCGCCCAGAAGAATGAAAGTCTTGGTGCGAATGAATCAATTTCAATGCCGGCTTTTAAACCTGTCCGAACATATTCCAAACCATCTGCTAAAGTATAAGCAAGCTCAATATCTGCAGTAGCTCCCGCTTCTTGCATATGATATCCAGAAATCGAAATCGAGTTGAACTTCGGCATATACTTGGCAGTGTATGCAAAAATATCGGCAATTATTTTCATCGACATATCTGGTGTGTAAATATACGTGTTTCGAACCATGTATTCTTTTAAAATATCATTTTGAATTGTCCCTGCAAGCTGCTCTGGAGTTACTCCTTGCTCTTCAGCAGTGACAATATAAAAGGCTAGTATCGGTAAAACGGCTCCATTCATTGTCATTGACACGGACATTTGGTCGAGTGGAATACCACTAAAGAGAATTTTCATATCTTCTACAGAATCGATAGCAACTCCCGCTTTTCCAACGTCCCCTGTCACTCGTTCATGATCCGAATCGTAACCTCGGTGAGTAGGTAAGTCGAATGCTACCGACAAACCTTTTTGTCCCATTGCTAAGTTTCTTCTATAGAAAGCGTTACTTTCTTCCGCTGTTGAAAATCCTGCATATTGACGCACAGTCCATGGTTTTGCCACATACATCGTTGGATAAGGTCCCCGTGTATTTGGCGCGATTCCTGGTAAATCATTTAAATGCTGCACATTGCTTCGGTCAGATTCTTCATATACTTTTTTTAGCTCGATTCCTTCATTTGTTAAAAAGGAATCTCCTTGTTGTGGACTATTCATTGATTTTTCTATTAGTTTTTCGATAGAAACGGCTGAATAATTAGGCGTTGACATTGGAATCCTCCTTTTGCGCAAGTGCTAGCAATTGTTGTCCCTTTTCAAGTAATGACTGTCCGGCAAAAATGCGTCCAGACAAACCAGCTTCTAACCAGTCTTCATACTCCTCGCATTTACCTGCCACATCCATTGGAACGGACAATTGCTCATTCAATAATGCAGGAACTAAACCTGCTGTTTGCTCGTCATTTCCGACAAAGATGACATAGTCAATACGTTGTTCATCAATCCACTTTTGTAAATCGAACGGTTTTAAGTTTTCCGGTGCAACAGTTGGAGAAATACCTAATGCGACTAAATAACCGCTAACGAAATCCATTCGCGCTTTATATTCTTTTAATAAGCCATATGGAATAATAGTTGTATTTAATGGTTTTTGTTGAAATGCTTGTCTTAGCTGTTCGAATGGTTCGGCAAGACGTTTAAAATCTATCTGTTTAATAGCTTCCGGTAATATATCAGCTGGATTTGCGTAAATATTCGTTCCGATAAGCGATTTTTTTCGAGTAGCTAGTAGAGCAAGCTGCTGCTGCCATTTTTCATCTGCTCGAGCTAAAAGCTTGGATTCTCTATCTTCTAGCGTTGCTTCCTTCATTAACTCAAAAAAATAGGTCCATGCTTTTTCCACTAATTCTTTTGTTAAACTCTCCACATAGTAAGACCCACCGGCCGCATCGATTACACGCTGAATATGCGTTTCTTCTTTTAATACGAGTTGCATATTACGCGCGATTCGATTAGATGTCGGTGTAACTTTTGTCAAATAATCATGTGGGTACGTTGTTACGCTGTCTGCTCCTCCAAGCACCGCGGCAAGCGCACTATTTCCTGCCCGAAGAATATTAACATATGAGTCTAGTACTGAAAATGAACGCAATGAAGTTTCCACATGCACAGGAATTGCTTCTAGATTAGTCTGTCCAAATCCTTCGCCAAAAGCTTGCCAAAGGACACGGAAAGCACGAATTTTTGCTATTTCCATAAAGAAATTTGTATCTACCGAAAACTGAACAAATGCCTTTTGAACAAGCTCCCCTATGCTTGTTTCACGAGCAAGTGAATCTGCCTGTACAAGAACACTCGCTAGTTCACTGACAGCGTCTCCTCCAGCTTGATGAATGCTTGAGCCATTTAAGAAAGTCGTTCTAGCATGTAAAGTAGTAGCATTTTTTGCTCCCTTCACTAAACCATTTAACTCCGTGAAGTGGTCCAAAAAGGACGGATTGTTTGTTACATCTAAAATAGCCTTATGTTCTGATAATAGACCTTTCCATTCCTCTATTTGCTCAGCATTCCATACATGTTCTTTTTCCACTTTATAATGAATGACATCATTGCCTTTTCCAAGCGATTCTTTTATATCCATTAAAACTTCCTCACTTGTACCACCCTCTGCAAGTTGCGCGATGGACCATTCGGAAGAATTTTTCGCTTGTCTTACAATATCCGTTTGTGAAACAGGTATAAATGCCGCATCAGCTAATGAATAAAGCGGTTTCAAAATGATATCCTCTAAGGTTTTTGTAGAAAGGGAGTCTAATGTTTTCCCTTTTAGTGATTTAAGTGCTGTTTGTTCCCAATCACCGAGTGTTGCTCTATTAAATATTGTTTGTTTCATTTTATCTATTGTCATATGAACGCTCTCGCTTCCCCCTATGTAAATAAAATTAACTTAATTATATATTAACGGACAATGATTACATTAGAAAGGGAAACTTCCTCAGAAGTCTGAAGAAAGAGCAAAAGGACTGGAGCCTGGACGGAAAAGTTCTTGAAGAAAGTTTTCCGTAAATGATAATTTTTATAATTTTCTACTAAACGAAAAATCCTCTCTCATAATCGAAAGAGGATTTTTCGTTTTTTACTCAATTGCTCCCGTACCTTTAAGCTCTACATCAACGCTTACGTCAATCGGTAAATCTGGATATGCTTTTTGCCATTCAGAAATCGTGTTCTTATTATAGAGCACCATCGACCTATACCTTAAACCAAAGCCTATCGGGTCAAAATTTTCTTTTTGAACGGTAGTGAGAAAATCTATGATCTTTTTTTTCACTGCTTTTGAAGCTATCTGATCATACTCCTTTAGGTCTTTTAAGGATAGGTTTTTATTTGACTGACCAATTACACCAACCATTTTTATTTTCATATTAATGGATGTTGGTTTTTCATCGACCATTATAATTTTATAATGTATCTTTGTTCTTTCCATATTAAGGATTAATGTTAAATCATCTGATTCTGCTTTATAACTAAATCCACTCATTCCATTTACGATAGTATTGTAATACTTTGATTCCTCTGCGTCTAATTCGAGCGGTTTTGTTTCCTCTTTCACAACTAGAGATTTATTGACTATTAACTCTTTTTTATCTTCTGATGCCTCTACAAGCGGTACTACTGCATCTATCCCATCCGACAACATATTTCTTCTAAATTCATAAAGGAAAGTAGAGGTGATGAAAGGACTATCCGTACCACTAGTACCAAAAAAGTTTATAAGAGTAGAGGATACTGCCGATTCGGCAGCAGGTTCAACTCGTAAAATAGATTCCGCAGAAGGTTTAGCAGCAGCTACCCATGCTATTAACTGAATATCACTCCGTCTCACAAAATAATCCATAAAATCCTTTATATTCTCTTGTAATAAACCTTCATTAATCACGATCATTTTGGTATGCCCAAATTCTAGTACTTTATCGGTGTGCGTCTCCAAAATTCGGATTGCTTCTGCAAGTGTTTCCCCTTCATACACTAAATATTCATAGTTAGGACCAGTAGATGATTTAATGGAAGCGACTGGTAAGGATAGTTTTAATGTTATTTTATAACCCCCTTTTTCCTTTTCCGAAGGGTCTACACCAATACCCGTTACGAAAACTCGCTTATCAATATCTTTAAATCCACACCCTGCCAATATAGAAACACATGAAAAGTATATAGCTACAACAACGACTACTTTAAAACTCTTGAATCGACGCTTCATAGTTTCGCTCTCCTTTTCACAAGAACTAAGGAACTGATTAATACGACGAAAAAAATTGGTATAGACCCAAAGAAATAATTGGATAAGGAAAATAGTTGGTACTGTGTCAATTTTCTTGTTAAAACTAAAGAAATGATGCCAAATATAACAACGAAAATATAAGGTGCCAACATTTTATCTTTCCATTTCAAACGTTTAAGTTGAAAAATACTTTCTAAAAGTTTTAAAGCCACATGCCAATGCAACAATAAACTAACAAAAGCGATTCCCAAAAAAGCGAGGATGAAAATAAAAATAACTCGTTCTATTAAACCATATTTCATGCGAACCGAATCACTCGTGGATATCCATGGAAAAGTAAGTTCTGCTATCTGTTCCACCCCGTTATACCCAATAGGGACAAAAAAGTAGTAAACAATATGGCAGCTCCTGATAACCCAATAACCAGGACTTGTTTCCATCCCATTTTATGCTTTTTTGTAAAAAGTTCGTTAAAAATGACTAAATCTGCAATTCCCATAAATATGTAAAGAGCAGCACCAAATGCCCAATAAGAGGGAACATGGTTTATATGCATCATGGCAATCTTGATAAAATCCCAGTCTAGTTTGGGGTTCACATAAAATTTTATCAATAAAAAGAAAATTAAAGGAACAAATAAAACGAGCACAATTTCTGCCATATACAACATACTTCTAGATTTCATCAATATTCCAAAGGATATAACCAGAACAAAGGCTAAGGTTGTTATAACAATGGATGTTTCTGGTGCAAAAAAAGTGATAAATAGAAATACGTACGTAATGAGGGTAATAAGTCCAGCACCAAACCAACATAAAAATAGATAAAAAAGCACCGGGTAAGCAAACCATTTAGGTGTATATTGTTTCAACATATCCGGAAAACTTTTACCCGGGAACGCGTTGAATAATTTAACTAGAATAAACACGTATATTGTTCCAATAATAACAGCGGCAAACATAGAAGGAATTGCACCAGTTTTGCTTTCAAATAAAAGTATTTTAGGCACAGAGGCAACGATATTAGAAATCATCGTTAAAAAAATTAAATAATAAAGAAAACGATTCATTCGCTTTTCACCCCTTTTTCACTCCTTCTACTCTTCCAATACATTTTTAAATAAGGTTCGCCAAAGCTTTCCTTATTTATTAAAAACATAAGAATCCCTAAAAAGCCCAATATGAAACCGACTGTACCAAAAAAAAGTTGTAAAAGCGAGTAGAATATATCTGCAAAATCTAATTGAAAAACTCATTTCGTTAATAGGGATAACGAAACTCGAGATAGCGACCGCTGATACGATGATAATCATGATATTGGAGGTTAGCGCTGCTTCAGTAGCTGCAGATCCCAATATTAAACCACCAACCGTGGTAGCTGTGGCACTAATGGCTTTTGGCAGCCTAATACTCGCTTCTGTTAATAGTTCCATAAAAATAAGCATAAATAACACTTCGATAAAAGATGGATAAGGTACTCCAATCCTACTCCCCGCAACAGTTAAAGCGAGCTCTGTTCGGAAAATGTCAGGATTATACGAAGTAATGGCAACATATAGAGCAGGCAATATTAAACAGGTTATGAGCCCAAAATATCGAAGTACGAGCGTAAACGAAGTAATCCAAAATAAATGATAGTTATCTTCCATGGACACCATAAAATCAAAAAAGACGACTGGAGCTATTAAAGCGTGTGGACTTCCGTCAATCATAATTATGACTTTTCCAGCATCCAAATTATAACAAATACGATCAGGCCTCTCTGTCAGCATTAATGTTGGAAACAAAGTAAACTTCTTTCCATTTAAGTACAGTTGAAGTTCCCCCGCTGATTGAATAAGCGGTGAATCTAATCCTTCCAGTCTTTTCCGAATCGTTTTTAAAATGGCTGGCTTTACAGTTTGATCATCGTAAATTATAGCAATGTCATTATGCGTTTTATCTTTTAACTCTAAGATTTCAATCTTCAGAGTGGGCTCCTTATACCGGTGTCGTATTATATTCAAGTTGGTAAGAATATCCTCGCTTAATGCTTGCTGAGGTCCATATACAGTTGGTTCCATAAGCGTTTGCTGAACTGTACTCGTGTTTACCTTCTTCACATCTATTAGAAAAAATTGATGCTGAACCGCTATTAAGACACTTCCCTTTGTAAGCTCAAGCGGGATTTTTTCTTCTGATTTAATTTCTAGAATATCAGGCGACGATTGAACATAAGACGCATAATGTTGCATCGACTTCATTTCGAAAAAAGGCTTAATAATCATATTTTGTAATTTATCGCCGTCTACTGCTGTTTTTAAATAAAGTAAGAATGCTGCCTCTTCTTCTAGCTGTAAAGGGATTAGCAAAACATCAAAAGAAGGACTCAGTTGCTCCTTAAGTTCACTCATCAACTTAGGAGGATTCGGTTTCTCTTTTAAATTTGTCATGTACAAACCTCCAGGAAAGAGAATCTTCGATAAGCATAGGTTAACCGAAAGAGCACTTTTCAATCCTATTAGCAGGAAATATACATGCTTTCATTGAAGAAAATTTATGATCAGGAATACATACACTTACACAAGGAGCATATATTTTGTAAATAGAGTTCAAATTTATTTCATCAAAGGGAATGATATATTGAGTGCAATAGTTCTCGGGGGAATTCTTTTTATAAGTATGGTTATCGGAGCTGGAATGGCTTGGTTAATCGCCACTATATTTCAACATTCCAAGGAAGGTTTGGCTCTTTTATGCGGGGGATTCTTAGTAGGAATACTGGCACTCGATCTTATCCCATCTGCAATAAATTCATACAAATTACCTGGAATAGCGCTTGGGATACTCATCGGATTTATATTTCTATTACTAGTGAACACATCATTCCACTCTTCTAACCAACATAAATCGTCTGTCTATTTGCTAACGATCGCTCTTTTTATACATACCATTCCCTTGAGTTTAACTATTGGAAATTTACTAGAGGATTCTTCTTTCGCTCGCTCCATCACAACTTCTACCATTTTGCATCATATCCCGGAAGGCTTTGCGCTTACTTCTCTATTTGTTTCACAGGGTCAGAAAATAATAAACTTATTCCTATGTTTTATTAGTTTATCTTTCTGTTTTAGTATGTTTATTTGGATTGGCAACCATATACATCTCGACATGAAGGCGCAAAGTATCCTTTTAGGCATATCTATTGGACTTATTGCTATTACTAGTGTAAATGAATTTATTCTACGTAATATAAAGGCCATGTCTACTAGATCAGCCGCAACCTTTATCCTATTAGGGTATCTTCTAAGTGTAGTATTTCATGTAGTATTCTAATTAAATCTCAAAAAACGCAAGAAGGAGTTCTAGTCCTTCTTGCGTTTTCCTCTAGCCTCGCTTCATCAAGCGTATCGCCTGAATCGATAAACGGACGAGTAGCACTGCACATAAGAATAACCCTACATACGCAGCACTGTTTAAATATACTGCATATGGTGCTTCGATGAATTGTGCGATCGCTAAAAGCGATACCGATAAGATGCCAAATGTAATACCAACAAACAATAATACAAATCGGGAAAACAATTGTGTCACGAACATCGCATTCTTTTTATCTGAGAATATATCGTGATGTAACGTAATTTTTCCACTTTCTACCCGTTGCATAAGCTTATCCACACGTCGAGGAAGCTTACGAAGAGCAGGTAATAACAATGCTAACTCTTCTTCCAATCTCTCTTTTGTAGCAAGCGGTTCTTTAAACGGTCTTTTAATCATGGAAGTAATATAGTGTTTAGAGAATTCTTTTGCTTCATTAAATAAATTAAAATCAGGCTGTATCAAACGCAACGTCCCATCTAAAGTGATAAACGAACGTAATGCTAAGCCGACCGATGGATAGAAGGATAAACCAAAATCTCGAATAACTTCAAAAAAAGAATGTATTAATTCGTCCGTTTGTATCCGTGGAACATACGAGATACGTAACAAAATTTGAGCCATCGCCTGCTCCATTTTCGCTTGGTCTATATGTTCATGATCTTCTACGAGTTGTGTAATAGCATCATATAAAATATTTGCGTCATTTTGCTGAATTCCCATCAGAAATAACTTAATACCTTCTTGCTGAGGACCTGCTAATCGCCCAACTGCTCCGAAATCCAACAAAATAGGAGTTCCATCTACTTCGTCGATAAAAATATTTCCTGGATGTGGATCCGCATGGAATATTCCTGAAAACAACATTTGCTCAAAAAAAAGAAAATAATACGGTTTGAGCAAACTCTTCCCTATCTACCTGCAAAGTAGTGAATAATGCATTTCCGGTAGCAACGCTTTGTCCATGAACAAATTCAGAGATAATTAACTGATTGTTGCTAAACTCCGAATAGACATGAGGAATCTTCAATTTGTATGGACTATTTCTTAGGGCTGTCTTCACCTGTATCGTATTCCGCATCTCAATATCAAAATTTACTTCTTCCCGCAAACTCGCTGCAAATCCAATCGCCAATTCTCTGAATCCTAAGTTTTCTGCCCATGTAGATTTATCCGACACCCATTGCGCAAATTCTACTAATATATTCAAATCATCTCGCATCATATCTTTTACATCCGGTCGCAGTAATTTGACGACTACTTGTTGCTCGTTCTTTCGTAATACTGCTCTATGTACTTGTCCAATGGAAGCAGCCGCAATTGGGTTCATATCAAATTGTGAAAACACTTCCTCCATCTTATATGGTAAGGACTTTTCCAATATTGTTTTTACTTGTTCGCTAGAAAGCGGCCGTACGTTTTGTTGAAGCGTTCCTAATTCTTGAACAAAAGCCTTTGGAAAAATATCATTGCGAGTAGAAAGCACCTGACCAAATTTGATGAAGATTCCTCCAGACTCCTCGAGCGTATCTCGAAAAGCTATCGCTAACTCATGGTCGTTTTCTCTATGTCTTGCGTATTTTAACGTTCGAGAAATTCCATTTTTCACAGCAATTTGTACAACCTGGCGCAATCTTTTTTGACTTCTCCACTGGTTTCGCAAACGTAATAACAGCGATTTTTGCCTCGGTAAACGCTCCCCTTTTTCACCGATTGCCATTGGATCAAACAATTCGAAAAAGAGATAAAGGAGCATCGAAATAAGTAACATACTGCCGATCCAAATAATCGTTCGTACATCCATAAATACATAAACATCTTCTAAAAAATCTGTACCTCGCAAATACGAATACCAATAGACAAGAGAAGTAAACGCTACACTAATAAAAACGGACATGATTCGTTTCATTAGATTAATTTGCGAGCCCATCAATCGACCACTCACATAAAAAATAAACATAGCTATGATGAGTACTTGAATGATTATTTTACATAAACCATAAATCACACCCCATTCACTTTCTTCTATGTACCCACTAATACAGTTTATTAATCGAGTTCTTTTTAATATATTATCACTGAAACTACAAAAATACCTATCGCACACATTTGGTTCGATAGGTATTTTCGTTTTATTTTCAGCAGATACTAATCCCATATACCGATTATAAATTTATATTCAATAGTTTTTGGCTTATTGCTCTAAAGCCTTTATCGTTTTTCGGTAACTGATTAAAATTTGACCGAATTTATAAATCCAATATAATAATGCGAGAAATAATAAAGGTCTCATCACTCCGCCATAACTCCAAGCAACAAAAGATTCGTCTTTTATTAGGATATTCATATAAAAAGAAAAGGATAAGATGAGGATGAGATAGATACTCATGCCAAGATTCATTTTAAAAGCTCGTTTAATCGATTGTCTTTGTTCTTGTTTATCATAGGAGAAACGAGGGATCTCTTCTTCCTCTTCATAATGTTTTGCCCAAATTGAATAATTTAATAGCGTCATGTTGGAGGAATACTTAAGCTTCCACCCCATTTCTTTATGCGTTGCAAAATAGGAAGGCTGTACCTTATATTCGAACATACATTCATATTTTATATGATTAGGATCTGTTTTTCTAAATGTAAAAATGGAAGCTCTCACGCTTTCTAGTTCATATCCTTGTTTTGCAAGACCTTCTAACCATTCTCTTGTATCCTCTAATTGATACATCCAAGCTCCTCTGAATTTACGCATTTTTTTGCCGAGAGGTATTGAATCGATAGCTACATCCATCTCGTTAATTTCAAAACGACGATACGCTCTAAATACGTAAATAGCAAAGCTAGCGATCGCTACAATTCCAGTTAAAGGAAGTATGAAGAGCCATAAATTTTCAAGTGGAACTTCCTCCCCTGTCTGTACTGACGAAATAATTGATATTAACATAATTGGTAGCATCGATGTGGAAACATAAAAGGTAGCGATAGCGCTCATTACGTATGCATGTGTGCGATTTCTTTTCACAAGAGCATCTCTTGTTGGATACAGCCGAACTGTCTGCTCTTCATTCACTAGAAATAACCATTTTCCGTTAGATAAAGCAACTGACCAGCCTGCTTTTTGCAGAGTTTGGGGAAGAGTATTAGTCTTTGAAGCATATTGAATACGATAAATTACCTCTTTCGACTCCCCTTTTTCAAAGATAAAAGTTCGTGTCCACCGGTTGACGCTTGTTAAATGCCAACCTTCCCCTGCCATTTTAGAGAGCCATTGCTCCGTTTTCTCGATATTGTAGCTCCATAGCCACTTCACTTTCTTTTCAATCATTGAAAGTCCCCCTCGAAACGTAATACATTGTTATGTAATTCTTTCAATCGCTTCATTTCTACACGCATCAGCTTCTTACCAATATCAGTTATTTCATAAATAGTTTTACGTTTTTCATCTGCATAGATTGTAATAATTTCATCTCGTTGCATTTTAGTTAATGTACCATAAATGGTACCAGAGCCTAATGTAAGCCGACCTTCCGTCATTTCTTCAACTCGTTTAATAATGCCGTACCCATGCCTTGGTTCAGTTAAGGAAAGCAATATATAAAATGCCGTTTCTGTCATCGGCACATATTTCTTAATAACTTTTTCCACTAATTCACCCTCTTATATGTCATACCATGACTATGTCGTATTATGACTATATCACAACGTGACATAAACATGCAAATCCAATAAAGTGAAACTTCAATCAGGGGAGGGCGACGCACAGGACGTGCTAGTGGGGACGTTGCGACATGGACGTCACGCTTTTAGTCCCCGTCATCCCCCACTGATTGTTAGTTGTGTCCCACACGATGTGGGTCACACAGACGTTGTAAACGCTCTTTTATTTTGCGACGTGCTTTGCCCGGGAGCAACACGATATTGCTTACTTAGTCTGGGATCATTTCATCGGGCGCATGCCAGCAGTTGATCTCCCACTTATCTTTTCGCTTTTCTTCAATCTTGAAGTGGGAGTCTTACTGCCCGTTAATGCGGGATAAAATATTTTCTCGTCTTTTTGCATACAATAAAAGACTTGTCCCAGTAAGAAAGGAGATTTACTTTGTCAGAAAATAGGAAGGATCCTTTTTATCAACAATGGTGGTTTATCATATTAATAATTATTTTAGCGGTAGGCATTATTGAGAATGCATTTGATGACAGCGACCAAGCTAAGATGGAAAGGGCAGACGCGATTACAGCTGCTTTTCAAGAGGAAGCAGTGAAGGAAAAAATAGTGGAGAACAAGCCGAAACCAGATGTAATTGCAGAACATTTGATCAAAAAAAGATTCGGATTCACAAAGGAAGAAAAAGAAAATACGATGATATCTGCTGAATATGAAGATGGGGTCGTGGAAGTAATTATAGTGGCAAACAAAGTTTTAACTGCGAAAACACTCAAACAGGCTTCGTTGACTACAGCTTTTGATTATATGCAATCCATGAAATCTCGTCCAGATGTAAACCAGGCTAATTTCATTGTTCAAGCACCACTCACGGATCCATTTGGCAACGTAAAGACTGAAGATGTGATGATTGTGCTCATGAGTAGGGATACATTAGATAAGGTAAACTTTGAATATTTCAAAGTTGGAAATTTTAGTAAGGTATCCGATAGTTACTGGGAACATCCTACCTTAACTGTTAAATAAAATAGGATGTGCATAGACACATCCTATTTAATCACCTTTATGTAGGAATAGCGATAGTAAATGTTGTACCCTCACCTACTTTGCTTTGGACATCAATATTCCCATTTAGCTTAACGATCGTTCCGTACACGAGTACCATACCAAGACCAGTTCCCTCTTTTGTAAAGGAATAGTACGGTTTACCTAGGTGATAGAGATCCTCCTTTGTCATACCGACCCCTTCATCCACTATTCGAATAACGATATTCTTCCGTTCCTCTATTACGGAAATAGAAAGAATACCTCCTTTTTCTTTCATAGACATGATTCCATTATTAAGCAAGTTCAGCAAACATTGCCTTATCTGATTTTGGTCATAGTTCTTTTTTAACGAATTAGAAAAATGGAAGCGGATTACTACATTATGGAGACTCGCAACCGGCTGTAACATATCCTTTACATATTGAATTTCTTCCTTCAAATCCGAATAAATCATATGCTCTGACTGAGGCTTTGAAAATGCCAAATAGTCATTTAAAATTTTTTCCGCTTGCATCACTTCTTTTAAAGAGTAATCGATATACAATTGATCTTTATCTGTTTTTGTTTTAGATATGGCTAACAATTGTAGAAACCCTTTCGTCGCCGTTAATGGATTCCTTAATTCATGTGAAAAGCTTGCAGAGAGCTCTCCCATGACATGAAGCTGCTCCGCTAAAAGAAAGTACTCTCGCTGTTTCTTATTGGAAATTATTTTTTCTATTAGAATTAGATTTATCATCATGAAACTTGCTTTAATTATCAATGCATAAAAAGCTAATGTCCAAAATTCAGAAGTTATTTTTTCCAAAAATAGGGACAACGTTAACAAGTAAACTAAAACTCCTATAACCGCGCTGTAAACACCAACTATAACCCGTTTATTTGAGTCATATTCTTGAAAACGCTTAGTTAGGAGTGGCAACAAAATAAAAGTAGCTGTCGCTAATAGAAATGACTGAAACGTCCCTTCCCCACCAATCATAAATCGCTGTATATTTAATAATACATACATTGGAAATAAACCCTTATATCCACCGTATAACGCTACAATTGTAAATGGGATATATCGTAAATCATAAAGTATATCAGCTTCCAGTTTAAACGGATAATTCATACATAAAATCATCGAGATAGCGAAAAAAAGCAAGAAAATCAGCTGCTCATATTTTTTTCGGTACTATCAAAAAAGAGATTAATAAGTAAAATTGGTAAAATAATAAATAATATATTGACCAAAAAGCTTTCTAGCATTTTTTATTCTCCTATCCCCCCATATTAAGAAATGCCCGGTCTGGAAGATTTATTTTATTTGTTACTTCGATAAAGATAAAGTTCGTTGTAATCAAATATATCAAAGCTACTCGTCCCTCTGCAAGACACTTTTAGAATTGTTTCTGATGTTATCATTTCACCTTCTAAATATACATTAAATTCTGATAAATGCACTTTTATTCTTGCATCATAATTTCCACTGTCTATATTCAAGGAAGTGAATTCACTTTTCATAAGTCTATTTCCACAGCCATAATATTTTTTAGTCCGGATCTTCTTCGTTTCTTTCAATAACAAGCACATTACCAATGCTTCCATAACAGTATTTACCGAGTCGAAGTTTCCGGGATTATCCCTTCCTAATTTACGCTCCTTTTCTAGATAGAAGCTTTTAATACTATCGATAAACTTGGTAATTTATTTATTTCCTCTTTTGTCCGTTCGGTTGTTTCTTCAAGATTTGAGTCGTTTTACGTTTTACTGAACTCTAGTTTTAACTTGTTTCCATTTATTCCATATACTTTTCTAAGGAGGTGGCTGTATCATTTCTTATTTGCTGCAAAGATTATTTATTTAGCCATAGGTTTGAATGTAGGATCGCTATCCAAGTTAAAAGCTCCCCCAAGTCAGTCAAAATAACGACTTTTAGATGAGTCCTTCATTATATTATCTTTAGTCAAGAAACCAACATAAAAATAGATTAAGTACTATTAAAACTTTATTCATTAATGTAACTACTACTGTAAAGAAGCATCTTTGGATTTTGTAAGTCCTGATAGTGAAGTTATAAACAAAAAAGACTGAGTTGATATCTTTATCAATCAGTCTTTTAAGCGAGATTTTTAGTTCAATTAACCCTTTTGTCATGGCGTCTTTTTATTTGGTTAGAAAGACACCATCTTTTTCTATTGCATTTAATATGATATAAACAATATTTTCAAGCAGATGAACGTAATCTTACGTTCCACAGAAAGTTTGATACTTACAATCAGATTGCACAGGCAACGTAGTATAATCAACTTGTTCTTGAGAATACGCAAAAGGATCAGATAGAATTTTCAAAAGTTGCTCCATTACAGTTAAATCACCTTGCTCAGCTGCACTTAAAGCTTCTTCAACACGGTGGTTGCGTGGTATTACTGCTGGATTGCTTTTACGCATAAACTGATATGCGGATTCTCTTGACTCCTCCTGAGCATTTAATCTTTCTTGCCATTGTGCATACCAGCTGTTAAATTCCTTCTTCCCAAATAAAATGGTGTCTTCCATTTTATCCAATGTTAATGCTCTGAATGTATTTGTATAATCCGCTCGATACTTTTGCATTATCCCGAGGAGTTCTTCGATAAGTGCTTCATCCCCTGCCTTTTCATCAAATAATCCTAATTTTGCTCGCATCCCTGACAGCCAATGGGCATAAAACAGTTCAGGAAAAGCTTGTAGCGCTTTTTCGGCCAGTTTGTAAGATTCCTCTAGGTTTTCATGAAGCAATGGCAATAAACTTTCTGCAAAGCGAGCTAAATTCCATCCACCAATATTTGGTTGGTTACCATATGCATAGCGCCCCTGTGTATCAATGGAACTAAACACCGTTTTCGGGTCATACACATCCATAAAAGCACAAGGACCATAATCGATTGTTTCTCCACTAATGCTCATATTATCTGTATTCATCACTCCATGAATAAAACCAACGAGTTGCCATTTGGCAATCAGCTCCGCTTGTCGCTTGATTACTTCCTGAAGAAGAGAAAGATACCTATTTTCATCCATTTCAACTTCTGGAAAATGCCGTTGTATTGTATAGTCAGCCAACGTACGAAGCTCCACTATACTGCCCCATCTTGCAGCGTATTGAAAAGTACCAACACGCAAATGACTTGAAGCCACTCGAGTTAAAATAGCTCCGGGCAGTATTGTTTCACGGATAATTGGTTCTCCTGTTGCCACAACAGCCAGACTTCGGGTAGTAGGTATACCAAGACCGAACATCGCTTCACTAATGATATACTCCCTTAACATTGGTCCAAGAGCGGCTCTACCATCCCCTCCACGTGAATACAGTGTTCTTCCTGCCCCTTTAAGCTGGATATCAAAACGCTTATTAACAGGTGTAATTTGCTCCCCAAGGAGCGTAGCCCGTCCATCACCTAACATATTAAAATGTCCAAACTGATGTCCCGCATAAGCTTCGGCTATCGGCCAGGCTCCTTCTGGTACTTTGTTACCTGCAAGCTCGGCTACTCCATCATCACTTTTTAATGACTGGACGTCTAGCCCTAATGATTTCGCAAGTTGATCATTTAAAATCGTTATCTTTGGTGCACGCACTGCGTTTAAGTTTTGTTTTGTAAAAAACACTTCTGGTAGACGAGTATAACTATTATCGAAATTCCATCCCGTTTTGATTGTTTCTTTTTTCTGTGTCATCGTATCTCCTTTTCTTCTTCGTCTTTTTATTAATCTTCTTTACCCTCTCAAGCCGAACTTAAATCCGACTTTCTCTCGAAGTTGCATCTTTAATAATCCAGTCAGCTGCAGTTATTAGGTCAGGGAATACGGCATCAGCAAGCGGGTCACTTTTACCTAAGTATACTCCTTTTGTGCCTGCCTTTTTCCCTGCAATAATATCCGTATCAGTATCTCCAACCATGTAAGATTGTTGTAATTCAATATCGTATTTTTGACCAAGATCTACTATTAGTTTGCTATTTGGCTTACGACAAGCACAACCCGCTTTCGGTTTATGTGGACAATAAACCGCTTCATGAATAATTGCTCCTTTTTTGTTGAGTTCTGCAATCATATAGTCATGAATGTTTTGGAGCTGTGATTCTTTCATAAATCCGAGTCCAACACCGCCTTGATTTGTTACAACAAATATGTAATCAAAGAAAGCATTCAATTTCTTAATTGCTTCTGGCACTCCCGGTAGAAAATAAAGCTCTTTAGCTCTGTTCACAAATTTAACCCGATCTGATAGAACTTCATTTATGACACCGTCTCTATCCAAAAATACCGCTTTCTTCATTTACTTCCCGCCTTCCAGTCGTCTTCAAAAACCTTTTGTACTTAAGATTCCCAAGAGGAACAATAAAATACAAGAGAATAAATCCCTATAGTTTTTTTAACTTTTGGCTAAGTTAAAGATAATGGTTGATGTAAAATGCAGATAAAAAAGGAGCTGAGAAAGAGATCTCCAAGCTCCCTGTATTTTGAATAGGATAAAAAGTGAACATAGAATTAACTTATTTTAGTTTTAGGAACGGTTTTCTTGCAGCTTCATAATATGCTTTAAACCTTGATGTGCATCTACAAAAGTAGCTATATTTCCTAACGTTCCAATTCTAACTGCCAATTCAGGCTTAATACCAACTATAATGCATTGTACTCCTAATAATCTTAAACAATCATGTAATTTTTGAAGGATTTGCCTCACGCTATCATCAAAATTTCCTATACCACTGAGACTAACCATAACAAATTCTATACCTTTTGAGATACATTCCTCTAATACAATAGGTATTAGTGTCTCTCCTCGAACTACATCAAACTCCCCTACAAGCGTAAGAGCTATCGTGTTATCCCAAATATGTAGTATGGGAGTTGATAATTCACTGACTTTATCCTCCAATCTCCTTGCTTCATCCGCTTCACTAGTAACATCCATGAGCATTACCATGTAACCCTCAATCTCCTGATTCTGATTCCGTATACTCTTAATTGGTGTTATGACAATATCAGCAATAAAGTTATTTTTTATATTGATCCTCGCTTTATGGCCATTTTTTATTTCAGACATCACTTGTCGCTGGTGACTAGGCTCTTTATGAAAGAAATCCATGTTCATACCAATAAAATCATCTGAATTGGAAAGATCATACCATGGAGCTATTGAATTAAGTGATTTCCTAGCATAAGCATTTAACCAAATAATATTGTAGTTTATATCTGCAATAATAATATTTTCACCAATACTATTTAGAGCATCTGTGCCAGTAATATTTATTGGTAATAATCTATTGTTCACAATTCTGCCACCTTTTTTTGATATAACTTTATTATATACCTATTTGATCTCACTTGAATACCAGACATCAAAAGTTATCCCTTTTTCTAAGAATATATGGCACTGTATTTTTGTCTTTTACCAACCCTTCAATTTCACTGGAAATATGTATATACTTTTCTGCTTGTTTCACATCCATCCATATTACTTCTTCAATTTCTTCTGGCAATGATATGTTTATTTCTCCATCAATTATTTTACCCGTAAAAGTAAAGAAAATAGCATGGTGTCCTCTTTCTTCAAAAAAAGCTTCACCTACAGAGAAAACACCATCCACTTGTACATCTAATCCTGTTTCTTCCTTCACTTCACGTACAGCAGCTTCCTTAAGCGTTTCTCCCTTTTCAACTGCCCCTCCTGGGAGTGTATAGTAAGAGTCTCCTGTGCCTTTATTTTTTACCATCAATACATTCTGCTCAAGTTCGTCAAACAAAAGGACATAGGTCACGTCTACTCTTTTCATGTTACTCCATTCCTTTCTAAACATATATTTTGTCGCTTAATAGAATGATTTTCAATGATTATCGATAATTAAACATATAATCAAATCAATAAAAAGAGTTACTGATCAATTATTTGATCGGTAACCCATTAATGCTTCCATTTCCATCATATAAAAGTTATTTGGGTTTCAAAGACTTCCTAAAAGAAAAACACCATTTATCATAACCTAGTTTTTCTTCATAAAAACGATGAGCATTACTTCGCTGTATGCCTGATTCTAGTGCCACATATTCAGCGCCATTTCTTTCCGCAAAACTATGTAAAAAACTTAATAATTTCTCTCCGTATCCAAATGAACGGTGTGAATAATCAGTTACCAAATCATAGATGAAAATATGTCGTTTGTTGTAAAAGTTAGTTCTCCAGCTAAAACCGGCTAAAGAAACAATTTCACAATCTTTATATAGAGCGTATAAGGTATATCCATCTTTTTTCATTTCTTCAAGTAACGCCAGATATGTCTCTTTAGTTAACTCGGTTCGCAACTGATTCATAACTGGAAATGCCTCTAAATATTGTGCCCGGCTCGTTAACTCTTGTATCGTTTCGGTCATATCGTTGCTTTTCCTTTCCAAGTTTACTGTTTTGTGTCTGGTATTTCTTCTAAATAAGCTTTAGCAGGAGCAGGATGTGTGTATCTACCCATCGCTGTTTTATGCTTTCGAAGCCCAAGTTTTTCATAAAATCCTTCTCTACCATGCGTTGCTGTTAAATGAAGAAAGAAAATATCACTACACTTTGTCAATAAATCTGTCATTACCATTTTACCTATGCCTATACCTTGAAATTCTGGATGAACAATAATATCATAAATACTTCCATAAAAGACTCCATCCGTAACTACCCTTCCACATCCAACTAACCTACCATCTAAATAAGCAAGTGAAACTAAATAACTAGCCTTAAAAGCTTGTTGAAGTTTATGCTTAGGAAAGCCCTCCCATTCAACCGCTAGAAAAAGTTGCTCTAACTCGTCCCAATCCAAATTGTCTAATGTATTTACAATGGAAATTTTAGATACTATGTTTAAATCCATGTTACCACGTCCCCCTTAATCGCTTATCCCTATCCGGAACACTATTATATTCGATGTATCAAACAAAAAACCCTTTTTTTACTACGTAGCTATACGTGAACAGAGTAAAGTACTTATTTACTCATTTATGTTAATTCTTTTTTTATAAAAGTATTTAGATTCATAAACAGACCAGTGTACACAAAGATAATTCCTATCATTAAAATAATGCCAATATAAACGGACATCATTGTAGGGACTAAAAAAGCACCGATGATGATGCTTGATCGAGCGATTAAATCCGCTCCGCTAAACGAAATATTTGAAAATGCAGAATAGGATCCTCTTTTGTCTGCAGGAATCATATTTGCTTGTTCTGCATTTCTAACCGGGGAGTAAACTAATTCGCCAATTGTTGCAATTAGATTGAACAAAATCAGCATATACCAAGTGTTTGCTGAAGTCACCGTAATGTATCCGATACTGTAAATAATCAGACCAATCAATAATACCCTTTGCTTGCTGAACCGATCAGTAAACCTATTGATCAAAAATGTGAAGCAAACCACGAGCAGCATATTTTCTATATTAAGTATACTTAACATACGTACACCGACTAGCTCAAACGCTCCAACTTGAACCGCTTGAAACGTTTCTGCTAATCGGACACCAATATAGCTATTTAATGTAAATTCAGCGGAAAAGATAAACATAGAACCCACTACCACTTTAACAAAAGGGATATCTTGAAAAGCCACTTTATAATTTTGAAATAAATCAATAAATACATTTTCATAACGCTTTTCTAAGGTGTGTGTATGTTCATCAATCAACCAAATCTTATAAGCGATTGGAAGGATTATTGAAGTAAGAGTTAGCAATGCAAATAGCTCCATTTGGTGATTTATGTAAAGCAAGCCACCAAGTGCCGCTCCTATAGCCATAGATAAATTTACTAGCCAATAATCGAGTGCATACACTTCTTTTCTATTTTCAGGCGTAGTGGAATCAATAATTATAGCATGCATCGCCGTCGACCAAGACTGCTGGTAATAATGTAGACAACATACGCAATAGCAAATAGCCAAATAATATTATCATTGGAATTAAGCTTAAAGTCATGAAGAAAAACATGAAACCACTTAAAAATGACGTAAGCACTAGCACACGTTTTCGTGGAAAACGATCCGAAATATAGCCACCTATCAAACTCACAAAAAAACTGATGATAACTGTAAAAATTAAAAAGACACCAGCCCACACTTTATCTAACTCTTGGGCAAAAAATAAGGCCATAAAAGGCATTACCGCTGATGAAACCGCACGATTAAAAAATGATGTAATTAATCGCACTTTAATGTTTTGTGGATACTTTTTCCAAGACATGTTGTCAACCTCCTCTGTCTTATGTATATTAAACTAGACTCAACTAACTATAAATGGACACTTCCAATACTTATGTCCACTTTTAACAGGAGGCCTTTAATGGATAAACATTTACTGACTTTATGGCAGTCCGTCTCTTCAGGTAGTATTAAACAAATAGAAATATCCGATTTACTTCAATTAAGCCCGAAACAAACTGCTCGTTGTTTACAAAAGTGGACTAAAGATGGATGGCTAAAATACATTCCTGGTCATGGAAGAGGAAATGTTTCTACACTTAAATGGCTAAAAAACGTGGAAGCGATTTTTGAAGAACAGGTAATGAAAATGATTGACGAAGATTCTGTAGAACTTAGCAGTAAATATTTAGTATTAGATTGGTCACCAGACAGTAAACTTCGTCTGATGAATAAATTTAGAACAAAATTTGGATACGATCAATCAACTAATGATAAGCTTGTCATTCCTAGAAGATACCCTTTTTTGACCATACATCCATTAGAGGCTGCCGATGTTAATAGCGCCAGCCTGGTTGCAAATTTATATAATCGATTGGTAGCCGTTGATGAAAAGGGCTTCGTTTCACCTGAATTAGCTCATAGTTGGGATGTCAGTTCTACTAAAGTTCGACTTTATATAAAAAAAGAGATTAAATTCCATGATGGTTCCATATTAACCGCTGAAGATGTAGTAACTTGCTTAGGGAAATTACGTAACTATCCGCAGTATCAACTACTCTGGAAACCTGTACAACAAATAAAAGTAGCAGCACCACTCGTAATCGATATTCATTTCCCTACTGGATGTAGTTATTGTCTGCAGATGCTTGGTACGATGAATGCAAGCATTTATAAAGAAACTAAAAGTGGATTGGTTGGCACAGGTTGTTTTTACATGGAGGAAAACGATGAAAAGAAAACAACTTTAGTAGCGTTTAAGGATTTTTTTGGAGAACGACCTTTACTCGACATGATTGAATTTGTACAAGTTCCAGAGGAGTTTGATGTAGTGTATCGATCCTCCGCACTAGAAGAGAATCACTCAACATTTCAAGTAGAAAGCGATTCTGGTTTTGGAATAGTTATGATGAATACATTTAGAAATTCTGCGATACAACGGAAGGAAATTCGTGATTATCTACATTATATTATTGCGAAAAAACGACATGAAATTGCCCTAACAAGTTCTCGTAAACTGCCAAATCATAAAGGCTGTCTCATTGGGAAAAGTCAAAGCTACCCTATCCCTAAGACAAAAAAGCCAGATTTTACGGAACCTCTTGTTTTAAAATTAGTAAATTACACAGAAAATACGACATTGTGGTTGAAAAATCTATTGGTGGAGGAAGGCGTTCCAGTTGTAACGAAGTGGGTGTCTTTTAAGGATACAGTGATAAATAATAGTGCAAACGAAGAAGCTGATCTTTTTATACATGGTGAAGTATTTGAGATGAACCAAAATTTTTCATTTTTCTTTTTCTTACTGAATGGGTATTCAAAATTAGCTAGCATTCTCAAAAAAGAAAAGAAATTAGCAAGTTATTTAGAGGAATATATACATACCCCTTTTGAAGAATGGACTGATTTAAATCTAAAGGTAGAAAAAGAATTAATCGATCAATCCATTATTGTTCCCCTTTATTATGCAAAACGGCAAATACCTTTTTCCGCAGATTTGATGAATATTAACATTAAGCATTTTGGCTATGTAGACTTTTCTAAATTATGGGTACGTCCAGAATTAGACTAAGAAAAAAGGATGTGCAAGATTGCATATCCTTTATAGATTCGCTAACCTGGCGTTTAACATAAAAGAATGTATGAACAGCTTTGAGCAACTGATATTATTGTTCATTCGTTAGAATAGATTTTAAAGTAACATAATTTTCGTCAAAAAATTGTTGATGCTTTTGGATTCCACGCCTTTTACACCAACCAATCGAATTGAATGCATCCGTAAAGCGATAAAACGGTAGTACAATTTCTAAATCTATCAGCTGGCGAATTGTTTGATATCCTTTTTGATAAGCTTCTAAAGTGCCTGGGTTTTTCATAAAAATATCGCGATTAATTTTTGTAAAATCCATTTCCGTTGAACCAAAGCGAGCACTCTCAAAATCGATAATTCCTGAAACTAGATTTTCATGGATTATTATATTTGCTGGACGAAAATCCATATGTATAAAGCTTGGTCCATCTGGATGAGGAAGCGATTTACGCTGTTTTTCAAATAGTTCTAGTGATTGTTCATATAAAGCCTCAGGAATCACATCTTTTACATCTTCGGCAAAACTGTAAAATTGGTTCTCAAGAAATGTGGACCATTGATCGTATACATTTGAAATTCCCTTATATGAATAGTTTTTTTGTGGAGCTACTTGATGTAATTTTGCATGGTTAACGCCAATATCAAAAGCTAGTTTTTCATCCACTTTTTCGGAGAGTGGTTCTCCTTTAATGGCTGACAACAGAAGCGCTCCTGCTATTTCATCGTTCCCTTCCCAATATTCTAATAATCTAGGAACTTCCAGCGTATCACTTAGTATCTCTAACGCTTCGTATTCACGTGCTAATTTTACTTTAGAATAAGGTATTTTCAGATATACTATTTGTTGATTAATTTGCTTTATTTTATAAACTGTTGAGCTAAAAGAATCTGGAACATCTTCAATTGAAAGCACGTTCAGTTTTAATTTATCTATTATTTGATTTAGTTGTTGCAATCAATTTCACCCCTATCTTCTTTGTATGTTTTAACTCACATCTTGCCGCTTAGTTCTTAAAACTGATTCCCATTCCTCAAAAATTCTAGTTAGTTCAATAAGTAATAAAAAAGAATATACACTATTTCATTATTGAAATCTCCTGGTTGATAGAATTTGCAATAACTTCACACTTTTTTATAGCCCAAATGTAATGTTGCGAAGTATTCGCCATAAAATAGCTATATAAATTACTTGTTTTTGTCCACTTATAGTATTGTTTTGTCAACATTTCTTCATTGCTGTGCGACTTAATTAAATTCATTACTCTTTCATGGCTTAATTTCAATTTCTTAATCGCTTTATTTAAAGTTATATCTTGATAGTTTTCCCAAATTTGCATATTGAGTAACTTAATAGTACTCCATTTATTGCCAGGTGCTGGTATAGAAGGAATATCTCCATCCATCCCCTCTCTATACCATCTTTCAAGCATCGCATGCCATTCATACAAATGCATTATTACATCCCGAAAATTCTTATCTCTTTCTCCCGTTTCTATAGAAATATTCCTTCTTCTACTAGGTACAGATTCAATTATTTCAAATAATGCATTTAAATTCTTATCGCTATTCTGTAAGAGCATTTCTTTTTCATCTTTCCTTATCATCACTTTTCCATCCTTTTTCTTTTTATTTTAGCACAGGAATATACGTTATCGAGCTAAAATTCAGAAATTATAAACAAATCGTTTCTTCCATTTTTTTGATAGAATGGGTTATAGTTTATTAAGAGTTCTATATTCATTAATGGGGAGATTTTTATGAAATATAAAATAGTATTTTTCGATGTGGATGGAACAATTACGAATCATGCGGATGGTAGTATTTCGAATAACACAAAAGAAGCGATAAGAACATTAAAAAACAAAGGATTAATAGTGGTAGCTGCAACTGGAAGACCATTATCCATGTGTAAAGAAATAAAGGAATTAGGAATAGATACATTCATCACAGCAAATGGGGCTTATGTGAAGCATGATCAAATGGTTATACATAAAGTGCCGATGGATAACAGAACAATACAAGAAGTATTTGAATTTGCATCTAGGGAGAATCAAGATCTATCTTTTTTCACGGAAGAATTTAGTATGAACGGTGTAAAAAATACCGAAACTTTAAAAGCATTAAAGGAAACTTTATCATTAAATGACTACCCTATTGTTGATCATTTAATACACAAACAAGAAGTTTACTTAATGTGCTTGTATGCAAACGATGAAACTGTTAAGAAATACATGCTAAAATTTCCGCATTTAACTTTTTTGAGATGGCACCCTTTTGTATCAAATGTATTACAAGAAGAAGTTTCTAAATCTATAGCGATTCTAAAAGTTTTACAGTACTTCGACATTGATAAATCTGAGGCTATCGCATTTGGGGATGGAGAAAATGATATAGACATGTTGGAATTAGTAGGGCTTGGTATAGCGATGGGAAATGGATCTGAAAACTTAAAAAAAGTGGCAAATTTCGTTACGAAGAAGTCAAATGAAGACGGCATCGATTTTGCGTTAAAAAAGTTCGGAATCATTTAAGTTACATCCCCTCCAATACTTAACAGTAGACTTAAAAGAAGTAAGTTCATATTACGTTACCTAAAAGTTCCTATCGAGTCCCTTCGTATTCTAAAATAGAATAGTGCTTTAAACTGTAAACATATTAGTGAGGTGAGAAACATTAATAGTGATATTCGGGATACTCACGAAGACAAACCCAAACATAAACGATATCCTAAAGATACTATAGCTGCTGGACGCCGTCATACCATCGCCCTTTAATCAGATGGTACTGTCATGGGTGTGGGTGATAATAATTATGATCAATGTGATGTAAGTGGATGGTGTGATATTGTGGCAATTGCAGCGGGGTGTGCCCATAGCGTCGGGTTAAAATCGGACGGCACGGTGGTTGCTGTGGGTGATAATGAATATGGACAATGCGATGTAAAAGACTGGAGCGGCATCCAACGGCCAGACTATTAGTTTCTAGGTATCCTGTGAATGTGTGTTGGAGAGGGATCATAAAGACCACTCTTCAATTCGCTTGATTTAGATTGAAATATCTGCACCAAAGATGACAGCTCCTAACTAAAATAGAAGTCTGAAAAGCTAAACCATTTAAAAGCGGCGATGGAAATTTCTACTCGAATCGCTAATTATTAAGGACAGTATTGTTTTATTATATCTAAAAGACGTTCCGCTTTTTCAGTTGAAACATTTTCAGCTAATCTTGCAGCAGCAATGATTGGAGCCCACTGAAAAATGTTATTTTTAGACAATCCACTTTTCTCACAATAGAGTCGCAAATACATTTCAGCCATCTCTTCGGAAAATTGGAGATACAAAAGATATGTTCGATATACATCTGCACGTATATCCCCAACGCTGGAATCGACCCAATCAATAATCGTCACTTTGTTATTTAACATGATTAAATTAAATAGATGGAAGTCTCCATGGCAAAGTCTTTTTTCAAAGGTTATTGAGTCTAATTTGTTTATTAAATTTGACTTTTTTCTTTCATCTAAAATATCAACTGAATTTATTTGACGACATAACTTTTCAGTCATTGGTTCCAGGAGATCTGTTTTAATCATATGAATCTTTTGCTGTATTTCAATGGAAACTTGCATGTAGTATTCCGCTTGTTTCCTGTTTTCAGTTAAGAGCTCACCCAACGTTTTTCCCTTAATATATTCCATTATAATAGCTTGTTTACCATCTATCTTAGTGACATTCCATATTTTAGGAACCGAAAGTCCACATGTATAAGCAAATTTCTGCTTATTTGCTTCGTATAACGCTTCTGTATCGGGCAAATAATCATTAAATATCTTGATAACCTTGTTTTCGTAAAGATAAATTTTAGCTGTATTTCCTGTTGCTATTGGGTCCCCCAGTTTCATTTTTTATCCCTCCCAACTTTGTGTTTATTAATGGACATCTTGCCACTTCATCTAACAATTATATTCCATACTTAAAAATTCAAATGTACAACCATTTGTTTCTTGCATAAAAGTTTCGATATCTATAAAGCCAAATCTTTTGTATACTTTTATCGCTCTTTGATTAAAAGTCGCAACTGATAAAGTTATTTTTTCGACTGTATAATTAGATTGAACAAAATCCATTCCGGCCTTTAGAAATTGTAACCCCTGCCCTTTTCCAGTTAAGTTAGGACTCATTCCTAAACCGATATCAAAAATTCTATCAGCAACTTTGTTTACAACAAAGAAACCAATCAAGTTACAATCAAATGTTACTGCATATGTCGAATTTCCCCTTGTTTCAGGATTTAAAAATTCTTCTAAGTCTTCTTTGTCTGATTCCATATCGTAAAATGAATATTCTCCATCATAATGCCAATTAAATGCAATATTTTCAGCTTGTTCTTGTGTCATAATTCTAAATTGATATGCCATTTTAATCCCTCTTAATTTTCATATACTTCTTAAATATTAATGTCGTCTGTAATCCAGACTTTCACATAGCTTTCCAACGAAGAGGCAATCCATGTTCTGCTATCGTCTTCATGATTCCACACAAAAATTTCATCATCTTGAATGCTCCCATTTAATATTCTGTAGCCGAATAGGTCCCCATTTCCAGCATCTCCCCATTCATCTCCAATTTATTAAGATGCTTAGACTTAAATTCCTCACCAACCAATTAGACTTCTCGAAAAGCTGTTTCAAGTAAAGTTCTTGCTTTTTCTGTGTTTAAAGAAGTATCATGTGCTAAATGTGGCATTTGCCCGTCTTCTATTAAATACGGTTGGACAAGACTATTTTCATATCCAAGTTGTGACAATCGCTTCTTAAAAAAAGAGTAATAACTCTCTTTTTGCATTGGTCCTATATGTAATATTCCAGTAAATTGTTTACTTGAAATTTCAAGTATCGCTTTTGCTAGATCTTCCACATGTACAAATATTTTATATACGTTAACGTAAGCTTTAGGTTGTTCGCCAATTTCTATTTGTTTAATCATCATTTGTGTTCGTTGTTCTATCTTTTGATTGAAATCCTCTCCATACAAAGGTCCCGTGCGAACTATTACATTATTTAAATGTTTATGCTGAATAATATTTTCAGCCTTTGATTTAGCTGTTACATATGTAAACAAAGGAGCATCCGGGGCAAGCGAACCCGTTTGGTCTGATTCCGTATAATTACCTCTACCATCTACAAAAATAGCATCTGTTGAAAGAAAAATAAGTTTTGTCTCATTTTCAATCATCTCTAATAAATTCCTAAGTCCTATATCAGTTAGCTCATCTTCTTTTTCTCCATTCATTAGAGACCAAACAACAACATCTGGCTCAATTTGTTTGATTGCTTTTTCAATAGATTGTTTATCTATTACATCTACTTGAATAATATGAGCATCCTCATTAGAATAACGGGAAGTACCTTTTACGAAGGTATTAGGCATCTTAGTAGCCAATCCTAATAAAGTCGAACCTAAAAAAACCTGTTGCCCCCAATATAAGCATTTTCACTATTATCATTCCTTTTATAAATATAGCTTTTAACACCGTATGTTCAAAATCTCATTTTTCTGGCATCGCTCTCGATTCTTTCCTTACATGTAGGACATGAAAATTTCCCTTTCATATTGCGCTTAAACTTTTGATACTGCGGGTCATTGTCGTAAAGCTTGAACTCTTTTTTGCAAAACAAACATGTTACTGTATAAAAAAGCATCTAACAACCTCCAGTTCAATTTCTTGTTTCTCCTACTACTCCATATTCCAAAGAGTAAACGCAAAAAGAAACAATATAGCTGTAAAGCTGAATTCACCAAGATAAACTTTTCTATCTTCTTTTCGAAGGTAACTTTCGATTCCCTCTATAAGTGATCCAACACCTGCTAGTAATATGACAATTCGAAAATAAAAGATATCTAATTCGTTAGCAAAGGCTAATATTAAACAAATAACCATCACAATATTTAGTAAGATTCTAATAGTAAAAATCGGCTTTGTACTTTTTTTTCTTTCCACTTTTTCAAAAAAAATCCCCATAAATAAAACCTCATCTTCAATTTTTTTAAAATAACCTTTTATCTTTTTCTTCCAATGTAAAGTAAGTGAGAGGAAATCCCAAGTATATATGGATCTGCTCCTTTTTCAATGATTAAATCTATTACTTTTTGTAGCTCTTGTTCTCCTTTGTCTCTCCAATAATTCCAACTCTCATTGTTCAATATGGTTCCGATATTAGAACCAATCAATTGTATGCTTTCAAATCCCTGCGATTCCATGAAAGGGTTAATGTCTTCTATATTGAAATAGTAGGCACCTGTAAAACGCCCTTCATCTGCATGATTAAAGCAACCAGTTTGGGAGAATTGAACAATCGTATCTATATTATTATTTGGTTTCCAGTTTTCCGGAGCTAAAAGGGAGGTAAGGATATGCCTAACTCTTGGCATATAAGCAACAAAGACAAGTCCATTCTTTTTGGTCACTCTATATAATTCTTCAACTGCTTTTAAACGATCTTGTTCATCCTGCAAATGATACATTGGGCCAAGCATTAAGGATGCATCGAACTGTTCATTCTTCAACATGTTAAGCTTTCTAGCGTCAGCTGCATATAAACCATCAAATTGCTTTTCTAAACCTAATTCTATAGCTTTACTTTTTGCAAAATCGACTAATTTAGGTGTTAGATCAGTTAAGGTCACTTTATAACCTTCTGCAGCAAGCTTCATTGAATATTTTCCAGGCCCTGCTCCATTATCTAGTACTCGTCCAATTGTAGGTAAATATTTCTTTATATAGTGCCAATTTACTTGAAATTCAATCGGTTCTCTATCTAGCCTTCCCCACTCGTCGAATTGATTGTAGTAGTTGATTATGTTACTCATTAATTTCCACCCCATTTTTTGAACTAATATGTAATATTCTCCATATCCACTTCAAATTCCTTTTTAATATATTAATCTCTCTTTTCTATTTTTCAGGTGTATAATGTACACACCCTATAATTAGAAGGAAGGAAGTCTTTTGCTACAAAAATTCAATTTCTTTATTCAAAAATGGATGGCTGTGTTAACTCCTTTAAGTTTAGTACTAGGTGTATTACTGGAAGATGTGGGTGGGCATCTACTATTTTTAGTTCCCTGGTTATTTGCTTTTATGACTTTTTCTAGCAGTCTGAGTATGAAGTTTAATGATATCAAGGTATTTACTACATATCCGAAAACTATTTTGTTTAGCATTGCATTTTTACATATTTTGATGCCTATTTGGGCCTATTTCTTATCCACCCTTATTTTTGATGATCATTATTAACGGTTGGATACGTTATTTCTGTTGCTGTGCCAACTGGTGTTACAAGTGTCATTTGGGTCAATATGTGCAAAGGCCATTTACCACTTAGTTTATCTATCATATTGATTGATACGTTATTATCTCCTATTGTTATGCCTTTTTTATTGGATGTAATTGCAGGTAAAAGTATAGCAATTGATACAAAGTCCATTATCATCGACTTACTTTGGATGATCGTACTTCCTTCAATTGTTGGAATTATACTTAATGAGGTTTCTAAAGGCTCCATTCGAAAAAACTTCGGGAAATACTTAGCACCTTTTTCAAAACTGAGTCTTTTTGGTGTAGTGATGATTAATAGTAGTGCAGTGGCACCTTACCTAAAGGATATTAGTTGGGAATTGATCGGTGTGATATTCGTAGTACTTCTTCTCGCTATCTCCGGTTATACCTTTGCTTTGCTGCTTGGCCGATTTATCTGGAAAGATACAAGCATCCTTACAACCTTTGTTTTCATTGGTGGTATGCGAAATATTGCCGTTGGTGTTATTGTTGCTACGACGTATTTCCCACCAAAAGTGGCGATGCCCGTAGTTTTTGGCATGCTTTTTCAACAAGTGCTAGCTGCGGTTTTTAGTAAGGTGATTCAAAAAATGCAGTTAAAGAATGACGTTGTGCCAGAAATAAGTGAACGCAAATAACTTTGACCCAAGTGTTTTAAATACTTGTTTAATCTCCACTGTATTATGGAAAGCTTTCATTATTGAAAATAAAAGTCAAAGAGAGCTGAATATAATGACTAGATTTTGCCAAAAAATGCTAAAGGAGGAACCGACCCCCGATCATCTTATAAATTGCCAGGAATGCGGACTTTATAAACAAGGGACCCGGATGGTTTGGGGTGAAGGGAATTCGGAAGCGCGGATTATGATTATTCTAGATAATCCAGGAGCTCGTGAGAATCGTGATGGTGAATCATTTGTTTGCGGGACGCGGCAAACACTGCAAGAAGTGGCTAATGAAGCCGGCTTAAATATAGATGATTTGTATGTTACTTTCATCCTTAAAAGAAAACCCGTCCGTACATATGATAAAGAGTTAGTTCGTCAAATTTGTATGGGACATTTAGAAGAGCAGCTAAAAGAAAAAAAGCCTCACATTATTCTTTGCTTAGGCAACGTAGCGGTCCAATCCTTTTTTCAAAACCCAGAAGCCGAAGTGAAATCATTGCGAGGCAGTTGGCACAATGTACGAGGATTTGAGACAACAGTCGCCTATCATCCACTTGCAATTAGGCGTCGTCCTAATTTACGTGCTTTATTTTTGGAGGACTTGACGCTTGTAGCAGAACGCTTTCATAGTTTAAATCTCTAAATTATGAAGTGGTTTTTAATGATGATTTTTTTTACTTCCTACGAAGAACACAATTGCTAAAGCACTTGTCTCTGGCCAATTTAGCTCATTTTAAAAATAAAATGGAATAATGCACATAATAGGGAAACTGCCCGGTAAAGCTTTATTATGTGTCCGCCGTGATTTTCATTACAGTCGTACGCTTTCCGTGGGGTGAGTGATGAGCCATCCCCTCCGCTTTGGTCGTCGTTGGGTTGGCTCATTAGTCCACTCATCCCATAGGAGTCACCGCCTGCAGTGAAAATCAATGGTAATTTCTTTTTTATTTATAGTCAACTTTCTAGTAACCAAACGAATGTTAAGAGCAACTAGATCTAGTCTGAAAGCAACCAAATTACCCCTGAGAGCAACCATTTTTTCATAACACAAGATTACTTGAAATGTGATGGCAATATTTATGGACATTATTTAGGATTACTTTATAAAAAGCTTCAGCTTGATCGGCTATGTCGCATCCGCACCGAGTTTTTTTGTCGCGTTCATAGCATGTTATGTCGCGTTACACCACTTATTGGTATTTAATAAGCGGAAAATCTATGTAGAAGTTTGATTTGTTAAACAGTGACGCTAATTAGTTAGCGTTATCCTTATGGATTGTAGCGGAAGGTGGCGACTCCGGCGGGATTAAGCGGGACAGGTGAGACCCCGCAGGAGCGTCAGCGACGAGGAGGCTCACCGCCCGCCCCGCGGAAAGCGCCCGCCTGCAGCTAAAATCCTAGCGGTCATTTTAAAACATTCGACCGCGCAGTTTCCCTATACCACGATTAAATTAAAGCATGCAGTTAATTATGCTTCCTAAAAAAGTTATTCACATTTCTAAATCTTCTATAGTTTCCTAAAACAATAAAAAACGAGAACCATCTCTACCCATTAAACCTTCCCATAACGATGGTATTATAGTATTTGCCGTCTGAAAGAATTTTATCTTTTTCTAGTACACCTTCTATTTTAAAACCAAATTTCTTATAAAGATTTACTGCCTTTACATTTGTTTCAATAACCTGTAGTGTAATTTTAGTAATTTTGTTTGAATCCGCCCAACCAATAGATTCTTTTAACAGGTTTGTTCCAATACCGTAGCCCCAATAATCTTTTAATACGCAAACTCCAAACTCCACTTTATGAGCAAAGCGTTTTAAGAGATTTCCTTCACATCTTGAAAATCCCACAATCTTGTCATTCATAACGGCAACTAAAAAAAGATTATTCCTTTCTTTTGTATCCGCATTAATTAGTTCCTCAAAACCAAGTGTGTCTATATAGGCTTCTCCTTTTTCTCTATCGAGATTCTCGGTCTCTCCATCAATTTGTACCCTAATTTCAGATAGTTCCTTTGCATCTTTCTTTATTGCTGGTCGTATTATGTAACCTATTCCCTTAATTTGAAATTCTCTTTGATCCATTTCCATCTTTTCCTCATCCTTTATGTAAAATTCGATTGAGTTGTCTCGCTTAATAATGCACATTGCTATTCCAGCTTAAAGATATAATCTAATTAATCAATGCTGTTCCCCGATAGCATAGTGATTAAATTTCCCTCACCACCTACTTCAACAAAACCCAATCTACGATAAAGATTTATAGCATTAGTGTTAGCAATATCTACACTTAATGATAATCTTCTATAATTATTGTTTTTTGCTTCTTTTTTTAGTGCAATTCCTAACTCGGGAGTATAATCGTCCACATAACCATACCCACGTTTTTCACTGCTAAATAATCTGTACCACACTGCTCCAATAGGTGTTCCTAGATGATCATCAGTAGCAACTTATACCGTATCCCCTTTTCTTCCCCAATCCTGATGGTATTTTATTAATTCATTGGTATATAGGAGTACTTCTATGCTTGGTTTTCTCTCTTCTTCAATATATAGATTCATAAAGCATTTCTAGAAAAAAATTCTTTTCATTTTCTTTTAGGTATCTTACTTCGTACAATTTCCTCTTCCTACTCGATGGACAATTAGAATTTTAATTTTTACACTCCTGATAGCAAGGTGGAGTGCATAAATCATAGAAACTTCCAATACCTATTCAATTTTGTTTTTTCTCCCAAAACCTTTATTAATTCCAGAGTGAGAGATTAGTTTATTGTAATTGGTCTCCTTACCACAAAGTACCTGTATCTATTAGTCTTCATCCATAGTAATCTAGGAGAGTTATAATAATACTTTCAAACCAGAGGAGCATGGGTTTAAGTGAAAAAAATACTACCTATTATTCTATTTATTTTACTTTTATATGCAGGACCTGTACAAGGTTTAGCTGCAGCGAATTCACTTTCAATCGGAACTGTTCTAACAGATAACGTAAATGCATTAAGTATGCCTAAACAAGGTTCTTCGGTTATCACTACTTTAGATAAAGGAGAAGAATTATCCCTTCTATCGACTGTTTCGGGAGACTCTTCTACTACTATTATTCATACAGTAGTTCCAGGGAATACATTATGGAAAATTTCAAACCAATACAGCATTTCACTGAATGACCTAGTAACAGCAAATAAGCTCTACACTACAGAAATTCGTATCGGACAACAATTAATCATTCCACAAAAGTACAACCTATATACTGTTATTAAAGATGATACTTTATGGAAGATTTCAAAAAACTATGGAGTATCTATAAATGAATTAACCAAATTGAACAATTTACGATCTTCCAACTTGGATATCGGACAGAAATTAAAACTCCCTGACTACTACGTACAAGTTCAGTTACTTGGTGGTAAAACAGGATGGGTTAAAAAGTCATTCTTACAACTAAAGACGCAGGAACGTATCGTCATGGGGTGGAAGTATAATGGAAGTTCCAAAAATTATACGGAACAATTAAATCATCCAAATTTAAATGTAGTATCACCTCGTTGGTATACGTTAAATAATACGGGCAATTTTGTTACCATTGCATCCGATTCAAAATATCTACAAGCTGCACATAGTAACGGCAAGAAAGTATGGCCACTAATTGGAAATAAATTCGATCCAATTTTGACTGACAAAGTACTAAGTAATGCTGGGAATCGTCAAAAACTAGTGTCAGCGCTAAAGAATTCTTTAGTTCAAACAAAAAGTGACGGAATCAATGTAGACTTTGAAAATATTGATCCGAAAAACAAAAAAGATTTTGTTCTTTTCATAACGGAACTGAAAAAAGCACTTCAGCCTCATGAAATTAAAGTCTCTGTAGATGTCACACGCGAAAACAGCGACCCTTTTTGGTCCGGTAGCTTGGACCGTAAAGAGCTAGGAAAGATAGCTGACTATATAATAATGATGGGTTATGAGGAGCATTGGGGAGGCAGTCCGAAAGCTGGTTCTGTAGCTTCTATGCCTTGGACAAAACTAGGGGTGGAGCTTTTAATGGAGGAAGTACCCTCACAAAAAATCGTTTTGGCGGTCCCCTTCTTCACAAGAGAATGGATCACCAATTTATCTACAAAAAAAGTGAAAAGTATAGACCGCACAATGGGTGAAGTGGAGCAAATTATTTCTTCCAAAGGTCTCCAAAAAACTTGGGATTCAACTACGCAACAAAACTATATAGAATACACTACTAATGGTGAGATGCATCAAATTTGGGTAGAAGATAAACAATCTATGCAACTACGAATTGACCTAGCAAAACAATATAATCTGGGTGGTATAGCCGCTTGGTACGTTGGTTCCGAAACACCTGATATTTGGGATGTATATCATTTTAATAAATAATTTTAGAGAAGAACATTGCAAACAAGCTGAGTACATATATACATGGACTCAGCTTGTTTTTTATATCTTTATTAGCGTTAACTTTATTGGATTTCAATTGTTATATCTCTTTCTGAAGTCACCCATACTTTATACTGATTTAAACCACTACCAGCTGAATTTACTTTAAATTCTTCTAGAGAAGCTAATCTAAAAGCAAGCGAACAGGCTATCTTATAGTCAGAAGTAATATATCCATCCACTGAATCTGCCCACATATCGGCAAGTGGTTATTAATACAACTATGTAAACATATAATTGAATAAACGCTATAGGAGGGGCAATGTGAGGAGATGGAATCGCCTTATAGGCAGCTTTGGTTTCTTTCTATTAATGCTCGTTGCTTTATTTATGTACCCTCAGCCATCTGGATCGAAAAAAGAAACAAAAGAATCCCTTTTTCAAATTACCGGTGAGGAAGAGCAAGCTTTATACGATGTTCAAGAGTACCTTTATACAGATGGAGGATTCTTTGAACAAGTGAGGATAGAAATGGAAAGAGCGGGATACGAGTATTCCATAGCGGCTATGTTATATTCTTCCAATGATATTAGGGTTGATATCATTCTAAATAATATAAAAGAAATTTCAGAGCATCAGCAATCAGAAATATTACAGATTTTCAACGACATGATGATAAAAAATCATATTGACCAACAGGCTTTTACCATACAAGTGATTACTCCCAATCGTCTATAGTTAAACATCGAATTAGTTCATTTTTACTTTTACATATTGACGACACAAAGGGAGACATCTGCTCCCTTTATCCTTCGCCGAGTGCTAAGTATTTTTTAGTTTTCCCTTTGTAATACACCAATAAAATATCTTCTCGCTCTTTTGTGGAGAAGATTTTCGCTCCTATTGGCAATTTGCTTGCTATTCCGTCCTTAAAATTAAGATTATTATCGTAAACTTCTTCTATTTCTCCTACCAATTCATCTTTAGTAAGTTCGATTTCATTCACCCAGTCGATATTAGTTTTATAAATTAACCCCTCCCATTGAAAAATATCTGCATGTGAATCTAAACGTAAAACTTCCTCTGCATCTGGATTTTTAGAAACTGTGACTTCAGTTTCCGCACCGGAGCAGCTAGTTAAATAGATTGCACATGTAATGATCATTAAACTTACAATCACTTTATTCATTTCCCACCTCCAACCAGTTAGTCGTTGTGAGGAGGGATTTGGTTTCAAAAAATCATTTACCATGAACTGGAACTGACCTAAAACCACTAGCGACCGAATCCTTCCGTCGATATACACTTAACACGACACCGATTAAAAAGGAATTAAAGATAGTAGGCATTAAACCGTAACTAATAAATGGCAGTGACATAGAAATCAACGGGAGAAACCCAAGCATCATTGCAATATTCGTAACAAGCTGAACGCTATAAAGGGCTACTACCCCAATAAGTAATAGCTTCCCATATGAATGCTGCACTTTACGAGCAATTACAATAATTCTTGCGATGAATAAAGATAGTATAAAAACGAGCGCAATCGCAAAAATCCAGCCAAAGTATGAAGTAAGATTTACAAAAACAAAGTCAGCATGAAATTCCGGTATGAACTCTGTTTTTGTAGCATTTCCAAACCAGCCTGCTCCTGCCAGTAGCTCTTTTAGTAGCAATATCATATAACCTGCGCTATCTTCATACTGTACAGGATTTAAAAATGCAAGCAATCTAATTTTCTGATAAGGTAAACTAGCTTGCCAGAAAATGATACTAATAATAAAAAATGAACTAATAATTAATCCTATTACTGATAAAATTGTCATTCGACTAAATTGACTCCAACAAAACATGACGAAAACCATGACACCGTAAATATAAGCTGTTGAAATACTTGGCAGCGAAAAAATAAAGTAACAAGGAATAAAAAACAAAATACCCAGTTGCCAAATTTTTAGTCTCTTATCATTGAAAAAAGATGCCCATGCAAAAAACAAAAAGGGAACAGCCATCAAGCTTTCAATTGTTAAAGGTCCGATTTCTATAACAGAAGTACCACTAATTATTCCTGTTGAGAAAAATCTTATTATGAAAAGAATGATTATTCCAATTCCGTAAAACAGCCAACCTTTCTTCTCTAACTTTCCAAAATCAAACATCATCATACCAAATGCTATAATACCACCTAAGATAACAAATAAGATTTTATGTTTAGAACAATAGCCCATACTCATCGCTTCATCACTAAAAAAATTGCCGAGAGAAAGCATCGGTAAAAAACTTAAACCTAACGTGATAACTAGCAATATTATTGTAAACCAATCTACTTTTGGTCGATGTAGCTTGTTAAGCCTTTGCCCAAGCGTTATAGGGTTTCCCATTTGCTTAACTGCTTTTTCTTCTGCATCCTCTTCATTTAGACCCTTATTAATCCATTCGCTTTTCATTGCTGTAATATGATAATTCAGTTCAGCCGATACAAATTCCTTAGCCTCCTTTGAACGGATTTGGTTTTGCACTTCCATTAAATAGGATTGCTTGTTGTTTTTCATTTGTATCTCACCTCTCTACTAATTCTTTAAATGCAAATGGTTTAGGTATTGATTGTTTTTCCGATTTTCGTAACAGTTTTGTTCCTTTATTATTTAGTCGGTAATGTTTTATATTTGAATCGTTCCAGCGTGTATTCAAATAGCCTTCTTGCTCGAGCTGATGCAGGAATGTATATAATATGCCTTCATTTTCTTCAAATTTTCGGATGCCCCGCCCTCTTAATAATTTCACTAATTCGTAACCTGTTTTTTCTTGAACAAGCAGCTGCATCACTGCTATAAAAATCGTATCCTCATTTTCTTCTTTCATTATTTTTTCTTGAATTGCCTTACGATGCTGTTCATCAAAAGTTAGTTCCGAAAATGTCGTTTGATCCATCGATTTTTTCAACTTTTTTAAACGTTCTTCCATTATTGTTCCCCCAATCGCTCTTCCAGAAGTTGCTTGGCACGTCTGAGTCTCGTTTTAACTGTATTCGCACTTACTTCCGTTAGTATGGCAATTTCCTTCACAAGTCGTTCCTCATAGTAAAAGAGATAGATTACTTCCCGGTATTTAATAGGCAATGTCATTAGTGCAGCGATTAATTGATCATCCGTTTCTTTTTGTATAATTACTTCTTCCACGATTTCTTTTTTCGTTGGACTATTCTCCGTATGCTCTGCAATGAATACATGTTTGTTGTACCAGCTCTTTAAGAAATCTTTGCAATGATTGATAGCAATTCGCCACAACCAAGTTTTCAGTTTAGATTTCCCTTTAAATGTATGTATAGATTGATAAAATTTCACAAATATATCTTGGGTTAAATCCTCTGCGACTTCTTTGTTATTCACATATGAATAGACAAGCCTTAATATATCTTGACCATATTTGTTCATCATTTCATACATTAGTTCTTTCCGATTTTCTAGTTCAACTGCTTTTTCGAATACTTCTTCCACAGTACCCCTCCTCTCAATTCATTAGACGATGTGCCTATCTGGAAGGTTTGTTTAATTACAATAAATTTCTAATACAAGCATTGCCATCATAAAATCCCCTTTAAGTAACTGCGTATCATTGCATACACTGACTACTTAAAGGGGATTAAATTTTACAAACTATACTAGCAATATTTAATTAGAAATAGTTTTGTATATTCTTTTAATCGTTTCCATATGCATTGCTTCATGGTAAAAACTGAACAATAGAGTTTCACCAAGGGTATAGAAAGAGATACCCATCCGATTTGTAAATGGAGTTGGCAGTTTATCGGAAAAGCGTTCTGGAACGAATCTTTTTATTCTTTCAGTTTGTTCAGCTAGTATAGAAGAGATCTCCGTGAGTGTTGGAGGAGTTTCTTTCCAATCAGCTGGTTTTGTTCCTGGACCAAAAAATTTCTCATACTCTACTGGGAGACTCGTTTTTTCACCTAAAACACTATATACCAGTCTTTCTTGCACAAATGCAATATGTCCAAAATTCCAACGAATATTATTATTAAAGCCTTCAGGAACAATATCTGTTATCTCTTCTGGTATTGTATTTATAGATTTTATCGTTATACTTCGTACCGTTTCCATATGATGCAAAATAGTTTGTTCCATTTATAAAATCCCCCTCTAATTTCTGCTTCTAACTCTAATTTCCACATATATATGTAAAAATCCTTCCGCCTTACAAATTATGCGTATTATATTATTGATAGTACACACATATTTTATGACTCCACCATTTAATTGTTTCTATTGAATAAAAAATCGATCAACCCGATTAGAAGAAGATCGATTTTTTAGAAGAGGAGTTATGGGACATCATCTATCGTTTTAAACTTTCTTACTAACCACCATTCTTAAAGTCCTCAGGTACAGCGGACAAAATATACCGTATGACTAAAGTGATTTTGTTAAAGCTTGACATTCTCTCTTAATCTACATCATATTTGTTTAGTAGCTCATAAAACTTGCCCCCACAATAATTAGTAGGATAAACAGCACTACAATCAACGCGAAGTTCGATCCGCGATTACCGTATCCGCCACCTTCACTTCCACAATATCCAGACATCTTATTCCCCCTCCTTTCCTCTTGCTATATATAGATTATGCAGAGAATTTAAAATGCATAAGGTAATTTATCTTGGTAAATCCTTCTTCAAGGTTTCTTTCAAAAAAAAGCCTCACTCAACTTAATGAGCAGAGCACTTGAGGGCTATCCCCAAAGACTGCTGTGGGAGGTTCAATTAAAAAAGTCACCACAGCAATTGACACTGTAATGACCTAATGCGGAATAACGCTTTTTTTGTTATCTCCAATACCATTGTCCAAGCGTTAAAACCTCAAAGTCAACGCCAAATGTTACGCCTGCTGGCACTACTTGCTCTTTAGCCACATTTTGGACTATGATTATAAACAAAAATAAAAACTATGTTAGAGGGGGAGCATTGATAGAGAAATGAGGTCTTCAATAGTCAATCTTATTTTCCAATAAAGAATTCATTTAAAGCTTGTTGTAAAGTACCAAAAGTTTTTGTCTCTTTATTAAATTTGATACCTAAATTAATCATTTGTCTGACAACGTCAGGGCGCAAGCCTGTAATAATTGTGCGACATCCCATCATCGAAGTACCGTATATAGTTTTCATTAGGTGTTCTATTACTTTGTTTTCCATTTCAGCTATACCCGATAAATCAATTATTAAAGTTTCAATTTGAAGTCTATTAATCTCTGTCAGAACCTTTTCCTCTAAAACAGTTGTTCTAAAGGAGTCTATTGTTCCAATTAAGGGCAATATACATATAGTTGGAGTTATAGGGATAATTGGAACTGACAACTTTTCAACCACTTCTCTTTGAGCGAGAATTAAAGAATCCTTAAATGTAGAATAGCTTATAAAGAATGAATTTAAAAAGTCATCAACATTATTATTGAGTTGTTTTTCTAATAAGAATATCGCATCTAAATTAAACTTTTGCGTTTGATTGTTAAATTTCTGCAAGAAGCTCCATAGGGTCCTGCGAATTGCTTGTACCCATTCCAGTTTAAAAGATAAAGTTAAAGAATGTGTTGCCCAGGCTATTCCTTCTTGTTTAGCAAATAAACGAAGTTCTGTCTGTTTTTCTCCATCGATGATGAAATTAATGAGTTTGTGTGCATTATTAATGAGGTCAATTTCTCCAATCTTTAGGATATCATCTATTTTGTCTCTTACATTCACAGCTTGATTTAATAAATGATTTTCAAAGTCTTGTTTATGGCTCTTAAAATAATTTTTAAAATCCTCATCTATAAATATTTTTTCCAAAATATTTTCCCCTAGAATTATTAATAACTTTAACAATTCTTTATTACCATTAATAAATCCTTCTTTAAACATATTTTATTGATAATGGCTCCTATTATGTCCTATATGGGACAGCAATAAAATTACTTTAAGAAAATTAGTTAATCCGTTTAGAGTATTAATAGAGTACTGAATAGAATGAATGTATAATCTGCAGATTATAAATCTCTCAATGTGAGGAGGTGTATTTTAAATGCCTTTAACAACTGGACCAATTGAAAATCAAGGAAATCAACCGGCTAACGCAACTAATGCTCGAGTTAAAATTCTTAATCGTACAGGAGGACCACTTACTGGTGTAGTAAGAGTTTTCAGACTTAATGGGACAAGACAACAAGTTGCATCAGCTAACTTTAGCGCAGCTGCTAATGCTTCTACTTTTGTAACCCTTTCTGTTGGTGGAGCAGCTCAATATGAAGTTGAAATCGTTCCTAATCAAACCGGCGGATTGTATTCAGTCTACGGAAGAACAGCTTCAGGTGTAATTATTACTGCTCAACGAGTTTTACACTCAGAATTAGTACAAATTCTCTAGTTATTAAAAAAGAATCTACAAGTTAATATCTGTTGTACGTGGCAGCCCCTCTGTCAATTAAATTAATGATCGATGGGGCTGCCCTTTTTTGTTATGACAAACAAGCTATCACTAACGAAAGAGCTATTAACATAGGTGTTAGGAAATGAATAAAAAAAGCACTGCGAACTGCAGTGCTTTTCCAGTTAATAGTTTATATACTTATGCTGTGACGTCACGTTTTGTAAATGTCCAATAGCTGATTGCTAAGAAGAAAATAAAGTAACCAACTAATACAGCCACTGAAAATGGTGTCGACATTCCTTCAATAAAGGAACCCCCTGTCTCCATTTGAGTGAACGTATGAGAGAATAATATATATTTCACGATTTCGTAATTTCGTAATAAAAAGGCAAACTGGCTACCTGTGAACATAAGGAAAATCGCGATTCCAATTGCCAATGAACTAGAACGGAAAACGGTACCGATTGCAAAGGCAAAGCTTCCAATAATGATAACGTCACCTAATGCCAATACATTTAACCAAATCGATTTTAGCCAATATGATACTTCTGTCACTTGCCCATTCACAACTTCTAATAATCCACCACCTGAAGCCTCATAAAAAATAATACCCATCAAGAGTGAAACAACGTAAGAGACCAAAGTTAAGAACAAAGCAAAAGCCACGACTGTCAAAAATTTCGACGTTAGAATTTTCCATCTCCGCACAGGACGTGCCAGCAACATTTTAATAGTTCCTTGTGAAAACTCGGAAGCGACAATACCTGCAGCTACAATTACGGACAACAATGTAATTATAGATGACATGCCATATGAATCCATTATGAACCCTTCCAAACTATTACTTGCTAGAGGTGCGATACCTTCATCTAGACGATATTGAAGTAACATTTGCTGTTCTTTCAAACTCTTTTTCGTTTCTTCATCTATACCCGGTGTCGCCAACTGTTGCTCAACAATTGTAAGTTCTTCTGAAACTGTATGCTCCCAAGCAGGAGTTTCCGTATTACGATCTATCCATTTCGTTATAGCAACCATTCCAATAATCATCGCAATTAATAATGCTACCATTACCCATGTTGCCTTTTTATGCCAAAGCTTCATCCATTCATTTCGTATTAGATTCAACAATTTGCCCACCTCCTGTCATTTCTAAGAACTGCTCTTCCAGAGTTTTACGATGATGTGAAACCGCATAAATTAATATATTTTGTTGCACTAATTGTTCAACAACTGTTGGAACATCAGCCTGTTCTACACTAATTAATAAACCGTTTTGGTAGTCTTCTACACTTATTCCATTTTCAATTAGTATGTGACGAGCCTTATCCACCGGCTGTGCCTCGATATAATATTGTGACTCTTCTATAGCGTCTACTTCTCGAATCGTTACAAGTTTACCGTTTTGAATGACTGCAATCCGATCACACATTAACTCAATTTCGGACAATAGATGACTCGACACTAATACGGAAACACCATCTTCTTCTGCAATTTTCCGTAAATAGGTACGAAATTCTCGAATGCCCGCAGGATCTAGACCGTTCGTCGGTTCATCTAAAATAAGAAACTTTGGTTTATTTAACAATGCCTGAGCTAAACCTAAGCGTTGACGCATACCAAGCGAATAGGTGGATACCTTTTCATGAATGCGTTTTTCCATTCCTACTTGTCGAATGACCTCGTCAATCCTTTCCTTCGTCACATTTTTATGCATGCGAGCGAAATGAACCAAGTTTTTATATCCCGACATAAACTTATACATTTCAGGATTTTCCACGATTGCCCCCATTTACTAATACCTTCTTCAAAATTGGACTTCAGGGAAAGACCGTCAATCATCACATCCCCAGTAGTTGACTCCATGAGACCCGCCATCATACGGATCGTCGTAGTTTTACCAGCTCCATTTGGTCCTAAAAATCCTGTAATTTGTCCGGGATATAAGGTTAGATTCAATTGATCAATAATTTTTTTCTTTCCGATTGTTTTCGATAGATTTTTTAATTCAACGATAGGTTTCATTTCCACTTAAATCACCTTCCTTTATTAGTTTTGTCATCCATGTTATGGCATCCATACGGAACTGATCACGGATAGTTTCCACTTCCTCATATGCTAAAATTTTCCCTTGGTTTAATAGTATAATAGCGTCGAGTAATGGCTCTGCTTCCCTAATTTCATGTGTGGACATAAGAACCGTTTGCGTTTCAGTATCAGTAAATTGTATCATCCCTTTGATGATGTCCTCCCTAACGATTGGATCGAATCCCGAAAATGGTTCATCCAACAAATAGTAAGAGGCTTCCCTTCCTAATGTTGCCGCCATTTTGGCACGACCCCTGTTCCCTTTTGATAAGGTTTTTAGCTTCGCGTCCAAAGGTACATTTAAATATTGGGCAACAATACAGGCTTTCGAATAATTGAAGTCTTCAAACTGTGTTTCATAAAAACGGAATAACTTCTCGACTGAATAGAACGGATAAAAGACATCTGCGTCCGGCATATAAGCTACCTTACTTGCGATGCTTCTCGTTGCCTTAAGTCCATTTACCTGAATGGTTCCACTTGAGGGAGTTGTGAGACCAGCAATGATCTTTAAAAGCGTGGATTTTCCGCTTCCGTTTTCGCCTACTAATCCAATAATCTTTCCGGGTGGAATGATGAGATTTACTCCTTTTAACGCTTGCTTCTTTCCATAATTTTTCTCAACCTGTTCTAAGGCAATCACTGTTTCTCCCCTCGTTCCCTTGTTTGAATAAATTCAATCATCTCTTTTTTTGAAAAACCTAATGCTTCGATACTGTTTAGAAATGACTCCACAAGCCCTTCCTTTACTTCATCGCGTAATTGCTGTAAACGTGTTTCGTTATCCGTTACAAAAGTTCCTTGACCACGTTTTGTTTCTGAAATTCCCATCATCTCCAGCTCCTTATATACACGTTGCATTGTATTTGCATTCACACCGACTTCCACTGCATATTCACGAACCGAAGGCAATTTCTCGCCTGGTTTCACATTTCCTCGAATAATTTCCCCAGTAATTCGGTCAATTAGTTGTTGATAAATTGGTTTGTCCGGCAAAAAATCGATACTCATCTTAAATCCTCACTTTCTTGTCGAACCATAGAGCCGACACCCAAAAAAGAATGATCGCAAACGCAGTGATGAAAACAATTTCACTGACGTAAATTGTCGGTTCTACTAAAAACGTCAAATCTTCGTAGTTCTCATACTTTCTAAACTTCTGAATAAAATCTGGGATCGGAATCTTAATGCCTCCAAAACGAGGAAACTTTTCAAATAATTTAACGGTGCTGTTCATACTCCAAATGATAGAACTAACGATAAACAAGAAAACGGTAATAATAATAGAAAATCCTTTTACGTATGGACGCATCAAATGGTAAATGACCCAAAAGAAAAGCACGATAATTAAGTTCAATAGGATGGAGAAAAAGATACCAACTAATACATACACTTTCATTTCTAATAGCTGACCCATTGTCATAAACTTGGGATCGCCATATAGCGCTTGCAAGACGACTAACAATAGCTCGATCAACAGTAATGACAATGATGTGAGGACAGTAGCAAATGCTAGTTTTGTGCCAATTAGCTTATAAATAGAGCTTTCCGTATGCAACCAGATATCTGGTCTTTTCATATCGAGTTGCAAACTTACAATGAAAAGAAGGATGGCAATCAGATGACTAAAAATAAGCCAAATCCCTGCTAATATTACCGCGGTCTTAAAAATAGGAACATCCTCTATCCATGTTTTCAACAGTAATGGAATTCCTACAATTCCTAATATATTCAATATGAATAATACGACAAGCCAAAACCTCATCAGCATCCATTCTTTTTGAATAAGGCCTTTCAATTGTTTCATATGCTCTTCTCCTTAAGTATTAGTGTATTAGTTACATAGTACACTACAACTAAAAGTTTTGTAAAGTATTATTATCAATAATACTTTATATGGTGTTATTGGAAATTAAAAAAACGTCCCGATATAGGACGTTTTCAATGAAAATTTGCATGATGAGTTCGATTTTCACAACAAATAAAATTGTTTTACTGCATTTGGCTTTTAACTTTAACCAATTTGAACCACGACAATTTCACATTTCTATAATACTTTTTAGATTATCTTTGACATTTTCTAATTCAGACTTCACTTCATCCATCTTAGTGCTCAACTTTTCTACCACTCTTTCCACTTGGTCCAAGACTTCTTCCAGTCGATCTTTAGATGTATTAATCTGTGAATGAATCATCCAATCCGTAAATATATTATCGAAGAAATAATCGGTAAATGTCATGAAATTGCTACGATCCACTTGAATGACTTCTGTCACAATGTTTTTTACATCCATCAATTCCGTTTCAAAACGACGAAGGGCCATTTGCGCTAAATGGATATAGTCTTGTGAACTATTGAGACTGTTATGCTTCATAGCTGTCACAAAAACACCGCCGCCGAGGAAGGTGTCCCAAGTCGACAACGCAGATGCTGAATCGAGTTCCGAGTTCGCTTGTTCAAGTGCGCTTTTGGCAGCTCTACCCGCTACCAGAGCTTCTTCTATTTCTTTTTGCATCGACTCCAAACCTGCCCGATTTTCATATAGATTTTCCAGCTCTTGTCGTTCATCGACAGTGTTAGCGTAAAGCCACTCCTTCTTTTCATGCATTAATGATTCCCAATGCTGATCTATTAAACAATAATCAACATTTTGCAGTTCTAGTTTGACAATTTCTATATCTTTCTTGAGATCACTTAAGGTTTTTTCAGCTTCTTGATATTTCATTTCAACTTCTGTTGCTTCTGAAATTTCTTTTTTTTGTTTTTCGTTCATCGTTCCATTCCACTTGCTAACTAAATTGGAAAAGGAGAACTTCTCTAATTTTAGAACATCTTTTTGCTCTTTCAAACGCTTTTCTTCCAACCTCTTACATACAATTTCTAATTCCATCCGCTGTGTTTGGAGCGATGCCTGCTTTCTTTGCAGCCGATCGCGTTCATTTTTCTTGACGATTAACTGAGCTTGTTTTTCTTGTAAGTGTTGCCACATCATGCATTCCCCCTTTCCTTATGTACGCGACCACAAGGATGAAAGTTTCATTTAATTCCATTTTTATCAAACATCAGGGCCGAGAAATTGAATGATTTGTCTATATATACCACCCTTTTCTTTACTTAATGTCATAAGATGTGAGGTGTTTTCAAACTTTTTTAGTTCGATTAATGCTGAGGAAACACTTTCAGCAATTTCAACCGCGCTTTCTTCATAGGTTTCCTCATCACGCCCTCCATAGTAAATAGCTATTGGAGATGTGATTACAGATAAGTCACTCATGGTCTCATGTATAAATTCTTGAAATCGCTCAAATGAGTTCATTGGTATTCGATCAAATTTCTTTAATTCGTCTTGTATCTGTACTTCGGATTTATTTTCTAATTTCTTATAACGTACAGCATAATCAATAATGCGTTGTTTCGCTTGTATAGGCGATTTATCTGTAGGCACAGACATGACTACCATCCGCTCAACCGGAAATTGTTGGGCTAATTTTAAAGCGAAAATTCCCCCTACCGATAATCCAATGACAAAGACCTGATTATATTTCTTTGCTAATTGCTTATAGCTTTCTAGTGCATCCTCCCACCAATTATCAATTGTATAAGGAATTAATGCCTCTGCTTCCTCACCATGTCCCCTATATAATGGAGCAAAACAAGTAAACCCTAATGTTTGATGAATTGATTCGGCTAACGCTTTCATGTCACGCGTATGGCTTGTATAAGAATGTAGTAATAGAACTGCGGTATCGTTTCCTTCCAAATTAATCAATCGGGCTTTTTTTATGCGCATATCCTCACCTCTTATTAAAAGTCCTCTTAAAGATATAATATTATAGTGGGGATTTCTTATATATTTTGTTCTAGATTAACGTTTCCACACATCAGTATATTCTGCTTTTTTTTCAAATTCCAATTTAGCGAAAGGACATAATGGTATGATTGTTTTATTTTCTACTCGTGCTTTATTTGCAACAGCTTTTACTAACGCTTGCGCTATGCCCTTCCCTCTCAATCTATCATCTACAAAAGTATGATCAATAATAAAGAACTCATTATTAGGCTCTGTAAAAGTAATTTCGGCAATTAATTGTTTATTATCATCTTCTAAATAAAATCGGTTCTTACCTTGTAATAAATCTACCATAGGTTCTACTTCCTTTCTTATATAACGCAATGCCTCTGATGGGCATGCATCGATTATTATTGTTACTTCACTTGTTTTCCCGTTATCCGGTAGAATCCAAGGTTTACGTTTTACTTGAAAAACATCTCCATTACCTTGAACGCAAATTCCGGCGTGTTGACATTTTTTTGCTGAGTAAAATATATCTAGATCTGTTCCTTCGTATTTTCTATACCCCTCATTCATATATTCTTCTTCTGTCATAACGCACTCTCCCAACTTTTCGATCATTCGTATTATTCATGCTATATAAATACTAACATAAATTTATACTATTAATATTATTTTTTTTTACAGTTTCTTGAAAGGATAATTTTAGAGAGATGAAGAAAATAACTTAATGAGAGCACTGCAACAAACCTTAAATTTGTTTTGAATGAATATATAAGGCTAACTTGGGATAGGCGGTACTTTTAATCTATCGCTGCGGTTACCCATTCTGATATTCTTCCAGGTGTAGTAATTTATAATGAAGTTTGCTCCTCAAGCGATGGAGGCAACTGCTAGTGCATCGAATACAACTAGTTGATTTTTCTCACCTCGACAGTATTTTATTTAGCACTATACATGTTGTTTCTTAGAAAAATAAATACCACACTCAATATTACGGATAATAATCCTACTAAGATAACGTATTGCGTTCCCATTATGGAGATAAATAAGCCTCCTACAGCTGTACCAATTGTTGTTCCTATATTTGCAGATGATAAAAACAATCCGTTAGCAAAGTCAGGGGCTTCAGGTGCCGCCGATGAAACTACATATTGAGTAATGTTTGCTGATATTCCAGCTAAAATTCCCCATAGTAAGATAATAATTACCATAGCCAAAGTGAGATATCCCATGAAAAATTGAATGATATAGACAATTCCCAATAGAAAAGGAAGAGATAAGATTGTTTTGATAGGATTAATAGTTAGTAGCCTTCCAGCCAAAATGTTCCCAATAATATTTGCTGCTCCGTAAATGAATAACATCAAGCTAGTTATATTTGCCGCTATGTTCGTTACGGTTTGTAAATAATCTGCGAGATAGCTATAAACTCCAAAAACAGCTGAGTTTAGCAAAATGACAATTATAATAGACAGCCATGTAACTGTTTTTTTCAATACCTTCAATTGAGTACCATAGGAGATTTTTTCTTTAACTGGCATGGATGGAACGAATAATAATGTAGCAATAAGTACAAGTACATTAACAATAGCGAAAAACGCCATCGCTAGTTGTAGATTAGACACGCTAGCGATAAAACTAACGATTGGAACTCCCACTACCATCCCCGCAGACACTCCTATAAAAATTTTGGAGACAGCTTTTGGAGCTTCCTCTTTACTGACAGAATCGGCAGCCGCTGAAAATGCCAAAGAAACATAGACCGGATGAAAAAGCGCAGGAATGATTCGAGCAATTAATAAAACAGTAAAATTGGATGTAAATATGGATATAATGTTTCCCGCAACAAAAACACTTAGGACAACTATCATCACTTTTTTTCGATTTATCCCTGAAAATAATAGCGGCATGGTTGGTGCCGATATTGCAACGCCAATGGCAAAAATACTTACCACCCATCCTGCTGTTGAAACACTAACGCCAAAGTGATTGGCGATATCAGGCAATATGCCGATAAACCCCATTTCCGTATTTAAGATGCCAAAAACACCTATTGTTAAAATAAATATTAATAAGTTTTTTCGTTGCAATTTAAAATAGCTCCTCTCTTGCACATCTGCTTATTTATTTTACTTTTATGTACGATTGATTACCAATACCTATATCTTATTCTGTGATATGCTTTAAAGGTATATTTAGAGTGTGGAGGATGATTAATTTATGGAATTTAGAGTACTTCGTTATTTTCTTACCGTCGCAAGAGAAGGAAGTATAACAGGAGCGGCAAATTTTTTGCATATTACACAGCCAACTTTGTCTAGGCAATTAAAAGAGCTGGAAGAGGAGTTGGGAAAGAAATTATTTATCCGGAAAAGTCATCATATTGTTTTGACAGAGGAAGGAATGATCCTAAGAAAGAGAGCAGAAGAAATCATTGACATGGTAGTTAAGGTGGAAGCCGAATTTAGTTCTATGGAAGAATCTGTAGGAGGAGATATTTACATAGGTGGCGGAGAAACAAAAGCTATGAAGCTAATTGCCCAGATAGTAAAAGATTTGCAGTTAAAATATCCAACTATTAAATATCACTTTTATAGTGGAAATTCCGATGATGTGACGGAGCAACTTGATAAAGGTTTACTCGATTTTGGAATTCTAATTCAACCGGCCGATTTGTCTAAATACAATTACATCAATCTTCCAGCCAAAGACGTATGGGGAGTTGTGATGAGAAAAGATAGTCCGCTTGCTGAAAAAGAAAGCATACAGAAGACTGATTTAATAGATGTACCTCTCCTCCTATCAAGACAAGCTATTAAACCAGGATTATCTAAAAATGAGTTTTCAGAGTGGTTTGGAGAGGACTATGATAAATTGAATGTTGTCACAACGTATAATCTTGTTTATAATGCGGCCATCTTAGTTGAGGAAGGAATCGGTTATGCAGTCACCCTTGATAAAATAGCTAATACATCCAGTGATAGTAACCTTTGTTTTAGGCCATTAGAACCGAGACTTGAATCGGGTCTAAATATTGTTTGGAAAAAGCATCAGGTTTTCTCCCATGCAGCAAATCTGTTTTTTGAAGAAATTAAGGATAAGTTTTCCAATCATAAGCCTATTGAGTAAAAAAACAAGCTTAACCCTCCCTGTACTTATCCAATCCAGGTAGGGTCAATGAGAGCTTGCATTAAACTTGTTGACTGGTTGGACGTACAATCATATCACTTATAGACATACGATCAGGAGTACTTATCGCAAACATAACTGCAGATGCAATGTCTTCAGGGATTAAACCGGATTCTATTTGCATCTTATGGACTTTCTCCGCAACGTCTTTATCATTTATGGTATTGTACAATTCAGTATCTACAGCACCAGGGGAAATAATAGTTGATTTGATATTATTCTCCCTCTGTTCCTGTCTTAACCCTTCCATGATTGCACGTACGGCAAATTTTGTTCCACAATACACCGCTGAATCTGGATACACTACATGTCCTGCTACAGAATCCGTTGCAATAATATGTCCTGACTTTTGCTCAGCCATAAACGGGATAACAGCTGCAATGCCGTTTAACACACCCATGATATTAATATCAAGCATTTGTTTCCACTCATCACGTCTTCCTTCTATGATAGGAGCAGTCGGCATAATACCTGCATTGTTGTACAATACATCTATCTTTCCAAATGTGTCTAATGCAAGCTGAGCAACCTTTTTTACATCTTCAAAGTTTGTTACGTCTGCTTGCTGTATGAGAATATTTACTTCTGGATACGCTTCTTTAATAACTTCCAGACGATCCATTCGTCTAGCAGCTAAAACTAATTTTGCATCATGCTGTGCTAATAATTTCGCTGTCGCTTCTCCTATTCCACTAGAAGCGCCCATAATAATGACTACTTTATCTTTAATTGCCAATTAAAACTCCTCCTCTTGTATGTCACGTTTAAATCATAAGACGTCATAATACAATATACCAATACCTATATCAGATAACGTGTTATGCTCGATAGGTATATGAAACGTTAAATAATATAGGTATCAACTATTTCACCTATACTTTCGACTTTTCAACGAAATATGTTGAAACAGAAAGAGGGTATCAGTTCAACTTTCCTTCCATTTGTTCATATACTGTACAAAAGAGGAGGCATAATGAAATGGATCGTTTTATTCTTTTAATGTTGGCTAGTATTTTAGCTGGTTTCGCATTATTAAAGGCTCCATTAGCAGGTACTTTCTTATCTGGTTTACAGCCAGTAACTGACCTTATCGGTATTGTGGCTATTGTAATCTTCTCGCTTGTCCTGATCTTTAAAGGTGTAATGGCACTAGTAAGTAAATAGATGGTTAAAAGTAAACCGCTAGAGAATGGATTTCTTCTCTAGCGGTTTTATAATGCGTGTTCTTTTGAAACAACTTCCTCCGAAAGCAGAAAACTGTTTTGCATTGCAAAGCTATATTAACATCTTACATATTTACGTTTAAAGCCTAGCCTTCCTCTATCGAGTTCTTTTTGAATACTTTCGTAAGCATTAAGAAAACTACTTTTTTTATTATCTCGTTTCATTTCTACTACTCCTAACTCCTTTGCTGTCTCTACTGCTTTTTCATGAAGAGGCAAATAGGAAATTCCTACTGTGTATAGAAAATTATTCATAGCAGATTTGGTACGTTCGGGGGAATCGTGAATCGTATCTTTTACCATATCTAACATATTTGAAATCTTGGTTTCTGAAAACTCCACGTCTTTTCGATTACCTAATAGCCAACAATAACAGCTCCAGCCCGCTGACATTTTTAGCTCTTCACCACTTGCTATCCATTTATCCGATACTTCCTGTGCAATATCTGACTCTGATAATGTGACGGCCACCACATAATCAGACAGCATATAAAAATACGCTGCATCCACCCACCGATCGTAATCCGACTCTGTCATACCTTTTGGATCTGCAATAACACCCGCAAAATACATGGCATCATAATTCCCTGTAGCATAAAGTTCTTCAGCTAAAGGCTGATTTATTTTTATTTTCTTAGCGATTGGCTTCATCGCTCCGGTTGCTACCCCAAATAATGGTTCACGTGCACCATTTGATATGTACATTTTTTTCGTTCGTTCCTTTCCTAGGGCTTCAAGCTCCTGCATAACCATTTCCAAATCCATCGTTTAACACTTCCTTCTTTTTATTGTTATTCTCTCATGTCTTCCACCAAATACAATTATCCAATACACCACTACCATTGTCAGCAAAATCAATGATTTTCTTGATAGATATCATTCATTTTAATATTGCTGTTCACAGCCATTTTGTAACGATACATAAGCAGTGTGATGACATTTAATACAATAGTGACGATGAGAAGTACTGCAGTGGCTAAAGCAGTAGCATGCGTTGTGTCCATAAGAGCAGACCAATCCTCAATCTTCACCAAATGAGCAGTGTAGAAAATTTGGAAACTTAATGAAATAGCACAGGCGATCAGGCTCATAACAGATAGGGCTATCCAGTTTCTGTGAGTCTGTTTTGATATCTCATGAGATAAACAACAGGCAGTATCCAAGCAATTATTCCAAGCACGAGGCTACCAAGATTAAGTAAACCAATCATATCTCTTCTCCTTTGTATTTATTCTTTATACTTTTTTATCTTCTTAAGCTTAATCTTCAAACCCTCATTTTCTCGAAAACTTCCACATAAAGTGAAACTTCAATCAGTGGGGTTTTCGACGTATGGGACGTGCTAGTGGGGGCATTGCGACATGGACGTCGCGCTTTTAGTCCCCGTCATCCCCCACTGATTGTTAGTTGAACCAATCGGGCTTTTACGGGCAGTTAATCTCCCACTTATATTTGCGCTTTTCTTACATCTTGAAGTGGGAGTCTTACTGCCCGTTAATGTGGGATAAAGTAAAATTGGTCTTTCCAACTAGAATCCACTTTTCTATCTATTTATCCATGTACCTTCCACATACTTATACAAAACTCCTTCTTTAAAATTGAAAGTATGTAAGTTTGACGTTTGCTTGCTTTTAACGTTTTAATAATGATAGGAGGTGTTTTATATGAATGCATACATATTACTTGCAATCGCAATTATTAGTGAAGTTTTTGGTAGCTCTATGTTGAAAGTGACAGAAGGTTTTAAAAAAGTGCTGCCTTCTGTTGGGGTGGTGTTAGGTTATGCCCTTGCATTTTATGCATTATCTTTATCGCTAAAAGCACTTCCAATTGGAACAGCTTATGCAATTTGGGCCGGAGTAGGTACTGCATTAACTGCTTTAATCGGCATAGTTCTCTATAAGGAAGCCTTTAATAGGAAAAAACTTATCGGACTTTTATTGATTATTTGCGGAGTTATCTTATTAAATTTATCAACTGGAGATGCGCTTGCGTAGAGAAGGAGAGAAATCATATATGAAGGGCTATAGCTTACTAAGTATTTCAATTTTAACGGAGGTTTTTGGGACAGCTATGTTGAAATTATCAGAGGGTTTCACAAATCTTGGCCCTACTATTGGGGTTATTGCCGGATATGGCTTATCATTTTATTGTTTGTCCTTGTGTTTAAAAACAATTCCTCTAAGTTTGGCATATGCCATTTGGTCTGGTGTCGGTACTGCAATTACCGCAATTATAGGTGTGCTCATTTGGGATGACCCGTTTAACTTACTCACTCTTTCTGGATTGGCACTTATTATAGCCGGAGTTATACTACTTAACGCATCAGACAGTAGAAAAGAACCATCTCAGTGAGAGTGGTTCTTTTTCTAATGTCTTTGCCTATAAATTAAAATAATTCACGTGCAAGAAGTCGGTAGACGTCCAACCGTTTTTCTTGAGAGTGTGGAATGCTACAAATCATCGCTTCGTCAAATCCATACCTGGCTTGTTCTTCTTGTAATATAGTGGCAACCTCATTTGGCGTTCCAACTAAGTGTATTTTGCGATTTTGTTGAATTGCCATACCATCCATTTCCGTTAATGGATAATTTTGAGCCTCTTCTGGTGTTAATGTTTGGCGAATTTGCCCTCTCATTAGTGATAATCTGGAAATATCCTGGGGCAACGCTTCAAATTCTGCTTCTTCTTTCGTTTCAGCAACAGTTACCATGTATGTTACATTGATCTCTGGTTTTTCCATTAATGCGGAAGGTGTAAAATTGCGTCTATAAGCATCAAAAATTTCTTTCGTCATTCCGCCTTGGAAAAACTGTGCAAATGAATAGCCGACTCCTAATCGACCTGCTTGAATGGCACTATTTCCAGTGGAGCCGAGTAACCAAGCTTCTGGTAAAATGACATTCGAAGGAGTAGCAATTGAACGATTATATAAGCTATCCTCTGGTACTTCATCGTTCAAAAATTGCAAGGTAGTCGACAGCTTTTCATACATATTATTTAACATTGGCTGACGACCTTCTGATAGAGCATACATAGCATAATTATCTCCACCTGGAGCACGTCCCACACCAAAATCTATACGCCCCGGTGAAAATGCACTTAATGTTTTAAACACTTCCGCAAGCTTGAGTGGTGAGTAATGCATCATCATCACACCACCTGTCCCGATGCGAATATTGTTCGTTTTCGCGGCTAAATGTGCTGCAATAACCTCCGGAGCTGAGCTCGCAATCGTTCCAGTTCCATGATGTTCTGCCATCCACATTCGATGATAACCCAACTGTTCAGCTAATATTGCAAGCTCTTCCGCTTTCTTTAAAGCATCTACCGCAGTATTACCTACGGTGATAGGTGCTTGATCTAGAACACTTAACTTCATTCGATGATCTTCCCTTCTATATATGTAAAGTTAGATAGAAATTGTTCTCTTTATCAAATTGTATTCTTTAACTGTTGGTTGGTAAACAAAAGTGACTTTCTGACTCTATTAATAGAAATGTGTTTATATTATGAAATAAGAGGTACATAAATAATAGGCACAATAACTTTTATAAATGGAAACGGAGGAAATAAACATGAAAAAAAGAATGATTGCTTTGCCTTTTGCACTATCAACAGCTCTTTTATTAGGCGCATGTGGAGATAATGATGATGACTTAGATGATGTGGAAGTAAACGACCCAATGTTAGAAGATGATGGTGAAAATGACATTGGCGTTCCAGATGATGAAAATGAGGAAGAGGTGGATGAGGGTACCGATTCTTCTGAAAGTTCTACACCTTAATAATTTCGTTACTCGAGAGTACACTTTCTCCTTAGTGGGGAAGTGTACTTATTCGTTTACACTAAAAGAAACCAATCATCTTATTCTTTCATTGGTTTACAATACTCTATCTAAAAACCTGTCTTAAGGTTAACGTCTTAGCTTAGTGTGGTTGAGAACGTCAACAACTCAACTATTATAGGGGTTTGTGCACTAATTGTAGAATGGACTGGGGCAATAGTTAAAGACTGGGTATTTACCGTATACAGCCCTCCCTCTTGAATTACACCATTGATATATAGATTGGCGTAGCCATTTGGGTTAAAGCTCATAAAGTTAGTTACTTGGTTTCCATCGTCGTCAGTAAATAGATTGGAAGAAATAGTAGTCCCACTAGCCAAATTCACATTGGCTTCTGGAATATAAAAATACCTTTTGACAGTCGGTATAACATTTACGACAGGGGGAGCTATTATCGTAATTTCATTGAAAGATTTACAGACAAACCTTCTTCTATTCGTATGACAATCGTATACTCGCATTATTTTTGGGGGCTTTTTATGTTTTCCCATCGTATGGACACCTCCTTCCTTTTACTATATGTACATAGTTAGTTTTTTGTTTATCTTTTAACGCTATTCGATATATACGTTATTTTCCATTAACTAACTTTTGCAAAATGATTCATAAAGTGAAACTTCAATCAGTGGGGTTTTCGACGCACAGGACGTGCTAGTGGGGACGTTGCGACATGGACGTCGCGCTTTTAGTCCCCGTCATCCCACACGATGTGGGTCACACAGACGTTGCAAACGCTCTTTTATTTTGCGACGAGCTTTGCGCAGGAGCAACACGATGTTGCGTACTTAGTCTGGGATCATTTCATCGGGCGCATGCCAGCAGTTGATCTCCCACTTATCTTTTCGCTTTTCTTTAATCTTGAAGTGGGAGTCTTACTGCCCGTTAATGCGGGATAAAATGAATTCCCTATCCCAACCATTAACTTACGTATTTCAGAATCGTAAATATTAAAACTGCCAGTGAATTACGTTCTAAATTCTTGATAGAAAATGAACGGGGTTATTCATTTATCCTATACACGCTCTGGATAGATTGGAATTACCCCATTCCTTATTTCAAAAAATTTAGGAAAACTTATTCAGTAACTTTTAGAACTTTTATTTTCATTAAATTACTGTAACTAAATCTACAGCTTCAACAACTAGAGGAGTCCCAGCAGTAATAATTCCATCGACATCATTAAAGGTCAATTCTGTAGCAGAAATTGTATATGCGTCGCCTTCTTGTAGTACACCGTTTACATAAAGATTATAGTATCCATTCGTAATTACTGGAAAAGCAGTTGCTGCCGTTCCACTATCATCTAAAAATGCAGTTGCAGGGATGGTTGTTCCATCAGTTACAACTAATGGTGCAGCCAATACATTAAAGAATCTTGTTGAGGTACCAGAAACATTTACATGAATATTCATCAGGGAAAGTGCCAATTCATTCACCTCCTTCCATATACTTTATAGTAAATGCGAAGTTTCAAAAGTTATTAGGGCTGACCACATAACAAATCTATAAAAACTTTATAAAAGAATTGTTTCTTTTTCATTCTAATATAAAGCAAAAAGCTGGCAGATAAATTACTTCTGCCAGCTTTTTGAGATTATATTTAAAATTCCTAATAATTATGTCGAAAATCTTAATAATCCATCGCTCTTAAAATCTACCCTGCAACTTAAAAACAATCTCCGCAAATAATGTTGCAAATAAGAAGGTTCCTGTGTAAACAACAAGAGAAATGACAACAATTCGCCAACCTAGCTTTTTAAAGCTTTCTAAGTCTTTCCCAAGGGATAGGCCAGCATATGCTAGAATCGGGGTAGCTAAGGCCATAAAATTAATCTCTGCCGTTTTTGCAACAATCCATTCATTCCCAGGAAAAATTGGAGTTGTCGCAATTAATGCTATCAACGAAATCCATACGACCGCTGGCATTTTAGGTATGAGCTTGTTTAAGCCTAAACCGATTACTGTAAACAATACGATAAGTAGCATTCCAGGAAGTGCTTGTACAGGAGATACACCATATCCCACCCAGTTTCCGAGAATTGCGATTACTCCTATTAATACTAATACTTTTGTTTTTTCTAGCATTATTTTGCACCCTCCTTACGTGTACGTCCTATTTTAGGCTCTAGCCATTCATAAAGACGCGCCGTTACAGGAAGTGAGAAAAATACACATAAATACGTTCCTAGAATTGTAGAGATCAAGTTGGCCGCAGCCGCAAACAAAGCGATATCTTCCGCATCATTTGGAAAAGTAACAGCCAGTGCCCCAGAAGCAGCCGCCATCATACTACCTGATCCAACCCCAGCTCCCATCGCCAATGAAATGGGATGGAAAATTCCTAAGCTTCCTAAAAAACCTGCTAAAATAGCCAAATAGATGGCCCCAAATACTGTTCCACAGATATAGACACCTAATGCTCCTCTTCCTTCTGGTGAATCTGCTCCGTACTTTTCTGAAATAATGGCTAAGTTTGGCTCTCGGTCGATCGAGAAGGTAGCTCCGATCGCCTCTCGTTTCATACCAATGAGTAATGCTATTGGCAATCCAATAATAATTGTCCCTAAAACATGTCCAACTTCTTGAACAGCTAATGATACTCCTGCATCGAAAATTTTAGGTAATGATGGGCCTAACATCGATCCAAGCTTTGCTACAAAAAGTAAAAAAGATATTCCTAGTATTCCAGCTGCACGCTTCATTTGTACTTCATTCATTAATTTCAGTTTTGGAAAACTAACTACTCCACCCATCAATAAAACATATAACATTGGAAACAAAGCAATTGTACCTACTCCTAAATTGAACTGTTTCACACCTATAGCTTCACCTATCAGAACGAAAAAAAGAACGATAATATGAAGCTTCCAATCTTTTAACAATAGTTTCTCCTCCTTGAAAATACCCTACCTCTTTTTTATGTAATTTGAAAATCTCTTATCGTTCCTAAATTCCTGCCAATCTACCTCCCCATGCTGTCTAAATCCTTCAAAACTCAATGATGAAAATGGAGACAGATATTTGTTAAAATAAAAAAATCCTTCTTGAAGAATACTTGCTGAACAAGTATTCATAGAAGAGGATTTTTTTTACCTTAACAAATCATAACATCTATGCTAGTTCATTCAAACAACTTTTTAAGTATTTACTAATTACTAAAATGGTCCCCAATTGATCGAAACTGCAATAATTAGCGTAATGACAGCGATAACCATCCAAATAAGGAAAAGAGGAAACATCCATTTGAACCATTTCGTATATGGTATTCCAGCTATCGCAAGACTTGCCATTAATGTTCCTGACGTTGGAATAATACTATTTGTGAACCCATCTCCGAACAAATACGTCTGAACAGCAACCTGTCTTGTTACTCCCAGCATATCCGCTAAAGGAGTCATAATTGGCATAATAAGTACAGCTTGTCCGCTCCCAGAGGGTACGACAATACTAATAATTGTGTTTGCAACGAACATCGCCATTGTAGCCATTATTGGCGAGAGACCGGTAAATAAATTCGATAAAGCATACACAATTGTATCTAATACTTGTCCCTGCTCCAATACGACTAATATGGCACGTGCTGCTCCTACAATGAGTGCTCCATACAATAATTTTTCAGCACCCTTCATAAAATGAACGATAAACTGATTGTAATGGATCTTTCCAATCACTCCAACCAAAATTGCAACACCCAAGAAGTATGCAGACATATGATCAAGTGTCCATTTGAACTGTATCGTACCATACACCATAAAAGCAAAAGCAAGGCCTACAAAAAGGAGAATCCCTTTATGTTTGTTCGTAAATTCACTATGCAGCTCACTTTCATCAAGGTCAGATTCCTCTAAAAATGAATGAGAAAGTATACTATTTTTAGGATCCTTTAACACTTTTTTAGCATAGCGCCATGTATACCAATGGTAATCGTTACAATTACGACAAAAACAATAACACGGAACAGTAGCCCAGAAAATAGTGGCAACTCAGCGATTTTATGTGCTATACCAACTGAGTAAGGATTGATGAAGCCCACATTAAACCCTGCAAAGGTAGCTCCAAAAGTAATCGCAACTGCAATAATCGGATCGAGTCTCAACGCTTTGGAAATAATAAGCCCAATGGAAACAAAAGCGATGACTGAGTTAGCGACAGCACCTACAGCTCCTCCTAAAGCAAAAAGAATCGTAATAACAGCTATTAAAATAAATTCATTTCCTCTTGTTTTATCTATCGCTTTCATTACTGCTGCTTTAATAGACCCAGTCGATTCAATGACCTCCATCAACCCACCGATAAATAACACTAGGAATATAATACTACCAGATTCCACCATACCTTTTGCATGGATAAAAGAATATCCATTACACCAACCCCACTGCTCTCCACACTCTGGTAAGTGCCAGGGACGACCATTGTTAGTCCATCTTTTTCAACTCTTTCAAACTGTCCTGCTGGAACTAGATACGTAGCTATTGCAGCGATCAATAAAATGCCAAAAAGTAAAACGTACGTATCTGGCATTTTCAAAGAAAATCGTTTCTTGTTTTTTGTTGCAGCTTTCATAGGCTCCTCCTTCTGTTAAAAGCAAACTATTTCACTTATCCATCATCAACCTAAAAGCTCTAAGGTTGCATGCACAAACATATTCATCCCTTTTGAAAAAGCATCTTCATCCAGATCAAAACGTGGATGGTGATGCGGGTAGTCAGTTCCCTTTTCTTTATTGCCTGAACCAATGAAAAAATAGGTGCCTGGGGCCTTCCGTAGGAAAGCAGAGAAATCCTCCGCTCCCATATTGGGTTTCACCTTAACTAACGCTTCTTCTCCATAAAGTTCACATACTGTTTCTTTGATTAAACGAGTTATCTCATTATCGTTAATGACTGGAGATGGACCTTCCATATATTCAAATTGATAAGTAGCTCCATGAGCTTCCGTTATCCCTTTTACCACTCGTTCCATCAAGTCCACAACAACTGGTCTAAGTTCCATATTAAAGAGGCGAACAGTCCCCGCAATTTCAACGGATCCTGTAATAATATTCATGGCAGTCCCTCCTGCAAATTTAGTGATAGATAAGACTAGTGTATCTAACGGATCTACATTTCGAGAGACAATATGCTGTAAATTAGATACGACTTGTGCTCCTACAGCAATAGCATCGACCGTTTGATGTGGAAGACCTGCATGTCCGCCTTGCCCCGTAATGGAAATAGTAAAGGTATCAGGAGATGCCATTACAGGACCAGCTGCAACTCCAATTTTTCCGGTTTCTAGTGGTGACCACAGATGAGCTCCAATGACCATATCTACTCCGTCCATAACTCCGGCCCGCACCATTTCTTCCGCTCCACCGGGAGCCAACTCTTCCGCATGCTGAAATAGAAAACGGACCTCGCCTTTCAATTGATCCTGCAAAGTAGAAAGAAGTTTCGCTGTTCCAAGTAAAATTGCCGTATGTCCATCATGACCACAAGCATGCATAACACCTGGATTTTGCGAGGAAAATGATAAAGAAGTTTCTTCTTGAATAGGCAATGCATCAATATCCGCACGAATTGCTATCACTTTACCCGGTCGCTTCCCTATTAGTCGTGCCATAACACTTGTTTTCGTGGGACGTAAAACTTCTAAATTATCGAAAGACTGAAGCGTTTCATAAATAAATTGAGCTGTCTTTTCTTCTTGAAAGGATAATTCTGGATGGGTATGAAGATACCTTCTCCAAGCAATCACTTCATCCTTAATCTCCTCTATTAAAGGAGGAATCGCTGTATTTTCCATCATATTTTCTCCTCACATTCTATGTATTAGCTTGCTGTAAATCATAGAATTCATTTAGGTTCATTTTCGGCTATGACCAAAATTATATATTAATTGAGACATTTGAATCAAGTGTTAATTTTCTAAAATCTATAAATAAACTAAAAAAACAAGACCATTTAAAGATCTTGTTTTAATATAATTTGATAAATTTTTCTTGGTCTACCCCTAGGGTGAGGGTTCTCTTCTCCAATCACTTGTGCAAAACCTTTAGACTCCAGCTCAGTCAAAATTCTTCTAGCACTTCTCGGCATAATACTCATATGTTGTGCTAAATCATGCGCATTGATTTCTATCTTGCCAATCTTTCTTAAAATTGATTCCAATCTACTTAAAGTTGCAATACTTAGTGATGTTTGCTCACTTAATGTTTGTAGATGTTTTGGGGCATATCCATATGTAATCTGCTCAGGTCGACCAAGTGGTCCAATAATTGTTTTATCGTCCAATATAACCATCGATGCGCCTTTGTGAAATTCTTTTGCGTGCAATAAGGCTGTCCCAGCATTAATCTCTGCCTCATAGACAGTTTTTCCAATTCCAATACCACTTGTCACTGCATCTTGTCCTTTCAACTGTAGAATCTCGAAATCTGGGATAATAGTGAAATCTCTTGTCATTTCTTTCAGAAGTCCATGCGTGGTAAATATGACAAACCGGCCTGGTCCCGCAGCTTTAAGGGAACCATTTATTTTTTTTGTATATTCCAATAGCTTTTCGGTCATTTTAATTTCAATTTTATAAATTTCATCTGTGCTAAAAGTATCTTTCGTTAAACTTGAAAAAGAATCGAATTCAATCATTTGCACCGCAATTTGTGTATCTTTAAAATGCATCGTCTCATGTGTTTGAAGAATAAGAGCTAATGTTGAAACGATAGCAGATTGAGTAGGAAGTACTCGAAATGCAGGAACACCAAGTTTACGAAGTTCATGTTGAGCATTTTTTAGACAAGTGACTGCAGCTAAGGTCTTTCCATTTTTCCAAAGTTCATAATGATAGTTTACTATTTCATCTGTAGGAACTTCCCCTTCGTAATATTTTAAATACGGTGGTTTTACAGCTATATTAGATTCTTTAAACACTCGCTCTAATTCATCAGGATGAAACATGTCAAAGCTAATTTGTTCGAATGGTATTTTCTGATTATAAGCAATTTGCAACAACGTTTTAAACAAGCTGGAGCCGGAAGATGGTACATAAAACATTGGTTGTACAATGCCCCCCCACTTCTTAGCAAATCCATATGGAATCTGTCCAGAGAAAAGCCACATATCTACATCGTTCTTATACATGGTCAATTTCTCTATTATCTCCTCATCATGCCAATATGAGATAGAAATATAGCTGAATTCAGGATATTGCCTAACAACTGATTCCATTATTTCAATAGAATCTTCCGCTCCGAACAAACCCAATCGAATTTTAGTCAATTTAACTAATCTGCCTTTCTATTAAAATTTTTCAGTCAATTATTAAATAATTTTAACATAATAATTTGTACTTCTCTTATTAATCTTTCATGGGAATTAGAGTCAGCTAATCTCCTATAATTGTACAGAATTATTTCCTGGTATTAATTTAATCTTTCAATTTAAAAAAACTCAAAACCGTTCCAAAAACGATTTTGAGTCACTTTTATTAATATACAGACGTATTCTCTTTTGTAATATTCTCCAAGATCTCTTTCACTCGTGCTAGGAAACGACCAGCAACTAAACCGTCTAGTACTCGGTGATCAAGTGATAAACATAGGTTTACCATGTCACGAGCTGCAATCATTCCACCGTCCATAATAACTGGACGTTTTACGATGGATTCCACTTGAAGAATGGCTGCTTGAGGGTAGTTGATAATTCCCATAGATTGAACAGAACCAAATGATCCTGTGTTGTTTACAGTGAATGTACCACCTTGCATTTCGTCTGATTTTAACTTCCCAGAGCGAACTTTTGCAGCAAGTTCATTGACCTCACGAGCGATGCCTTTGATTGTTTTCTCATCCGCATTTTTGATGACTGGAACAAAAAGTGCATCCTCAGTCGCAACAGCGATGGAAATATTGATATCTTTTTTCTGTATAATTTTATCTCCAGCCCACATCGAATTCATCATTGGGAATTCTTTCAGAGCTTGTGATACAGCTTTTACAAAGAAAGCGAAGTACGTAACATTAAAGCCTTCTTTTTGTTTGAAGTCATTTTTAATAGAGTCTCGGTATTGAACCATATTCGTTACATCTACTTCAATCATTGTCCAAGCATGTGGAGCTTCATGTTTACTGCGTAGCATATTCGCTGCTATTGCTTTACGAACACCTGTTACTGGTATTTCAATATCTCCAGCTGATACAGGAACATTTACAGGGGCAGCTTTTGGTGGAGCTGTCACTTGAGCTTGTGGTGTTGCTTGTGTTTGCTCAACTACTGGTTCAGCTTGTGCAGCTACTGGAATTTCTCCACTCTCAATGATTTTCAGTAAATCTTTGCGTGTAATTCGTCCTTCGTTGCCTGTTCCACTAACTAACGTAAGGTCAATTCCATGTTCTTGTGATAATTTTAGTACTGCTGGTGAATAGCGAGCTTTTGCTCCTTTTTCACGGTTAACCGGTGTAGCATGCTTTTGTACTTCTGCTGGTTTTACTGTTTCAGCAGTTGGTTGTTCAGGAGCGGCTTCCACTACTTCTTCGGTAACTCCACCTTCTGTTTCTATCGTACAAACGATTTCTCCAACCGCTAGTGTATCTCCTTCGTTTGCAATAAGCTCTTTAATAACTCCTGTAAAAGAAGAAGGTACTTCAGCTGTTACTTTGTCTGTATTTACTTCCGCTAAAGCGTCGTATTTATTGACATGATCGCCTGGTTTTACCAACCACTTTTCAATCGTACCTTCCGTTACACTTTCACCAAGTTGAGGCATTTTGATTTGTTCTAAAGCCATGTATGTTCCTCCTTAATATTCCGCTAGGTCGCGCATCGCTTTTTCGACTTTATCTGGATTGATCATAAAGAATTTTTCCATTGTTGGCGCATACGGCATAGCAGGAACATCTGGTCCAGCAAGACGCATAATCGGTGCATCTAGATCAAATAAGCAGTTTTCTGCAATAATTGCCGCTACTTCACTAATGACACTGCCCTCTTTGTTATCTTCTGTTACCAAAAGAACTTTTCCTGTTTTAGAAGCAGCTTCTATAATCCCCTCTTTATCTAATGGATAAATTGTCCTTAAGTCAAGAATATGTGCAGAAATTCCGTCTTTTTCTAAACGTTCTGCAGCTTGTAGGGCAAAGTGAACAGCAAGACCATACGTAATAACCGTAATGTCTTCGCCTTCACGTTTTACATCAGCTTTTCCGATTTCAATCGTATAATCCTCTTCCGGAACTTCCCCTTTAATAAGACGATATGCTCTTTTATGCTCAAAGAACATAACTGGATCTTCATCGCGAATAGCTGCTTTTAATAATCCTTTTGCGTCGTACGGAGTAGAAGGAATAACAATTTTCAATCCTGGTTGGTTCGCAAAAACAGCTTCCACTGATTGTGAGTGATAAAGAGCACCATGAATCCCTCCGCCAAACGGGGCACGAATAACAATTGGACAAGTCCAGTCATTATTCGAACGATAACGAATACGCGCAGCTTCTGAAATAATTTGATTGACTGCAGGCATGATAAAATCCGCAAACTGCATCTCCGCAATTGGACGAAGCCCGTACATTGCAGCACCAATACCAACACCTGCAATGGCAGATTCAGCAAGAGGTGTATCTAAAACACGGTATTCACCGAATTCATCATATAGGCCATTCGTTGCTTTAAAAACGCCGCCTTTTCTACCTACGTCTTCACCAAGAACGAATACGCGCTCATCGCGAGTCATTTCTTCTTTCATCGCAAGTGTAATTGCATCGATATAAGACATGATTGCCATTATACGATCCCCCCATCTTTTTCTGCATATACATGTTTCAATGCATCTTCTGGAGCAGCATATGGTGCGTTTTCTGCATAATCTGTTGCCTCATTTACTTCCTTCATGATGCGGTCGTTAATTTCTTTTTCTAATTCCGCAGTTAATATATCATTATCTCTTAGATATTTTGCGAACGTGATTAGCGGATCTAATGCTTTTCCTTCTGCAATGTCCTCCGCAGTACGGTACTGACGATCATCATCATCTGAAGAATGCGCCGTTAAACGATAGGTTACCGCTTCGATTAAGCTTGGTCCTTCTCCGTTACGAGCACGATCTGCAGCTTCTTTTACTACTTTATAAACCTCAATCGGATCTTTTCCATCTACCCTCACACCTGGCATTCCGTAACTAGATGCACGGTCTGCAACCGTTTTACTCGCAACTTGTCTTTCGAAAGGCACAGAAATAGCATAATTATTGTTTTCAACCATTGTGATACATGGCAACTGGTGAACTCCCGCAAAGTTTAATCCTTCGTGGAAATCTCCTTGGTTAGAAGAACCTTCTCCTAATGTTACAAACGTAATAAAATCCTTCTTTTCAATTTTTGCAGCTAAAGCAACTCCCACTGCATGTGGTAATTGAGTAGTAACCGGTGAAGAACCAGTTAAAATTCTATTTTTCTTTTGACCAAAATGACCTGGCATTTGTCGACCGCCAGAGTTTGGATCTTCCGCTTTTGCAAAAGCCGATAGCATTAAATCTTTTGCCGTCATACCAAAGTGTAAAACAACACCCATATCACGGTAATACGGTGCAATATAATCTTTTGTATTATCTAAAGCAAATGCTGCTCCTACTTGTGCTGCTTCTTGCCCTTGACAAGAAATAACAAAAGGAATTTTACCTGCCCGGTTTAATAACCACATACGTTCATCGATACGACGTGCCATAAGCATCGTTTCAAACATTTTTAACACATCTTCATTTGTTAACCCTAATTCTGCGTGACGATTTGTTGTCATATAGAACTCCTCCTTATTACATATGAATAGCTTTACCATCTACGGCAAGTGCCGCTTCTCCCATAACTTCACTCAGTGTTGGGTGTGGATGAATCGTATGTGCGATTTCCCAAGGAGTTGCATCCAGAACCATAGCTAGACCTGCCTCTGAAATCATATCTGTTACATGAGGTCCAATCATATGAACACCTAATATATCATCTGTTTTCTTATCTGCAACGATTTTGACAAAACCATCTGATTCGCCATAAACAAGCGCTTTTCCAATCGCTTTAAAAGAGAATTTACCAACTTTCACATCAAATCCTTGCTCTTTTGCTTGTTGCTCTGTAATTCCAACACTAGAGGCTTCTGGATTTGAATAAATACAACGTGAAACTAGTTTGTAGTCAATTGGTGAAATGTCGTTACCCGCGATATGCTCTATAGCTGTAATACCTTCGTGACTTGCCACATGTGCTAGTTGGAGACCTCCGATAACATCGCCAATAGCATAAATATGTGATTCTTTTGTTTGGAATGTTTCAGATACTTGGATAAATCCTTTTTCTACAACGATATCCGTATTTTCAATACCAATACCTTCAACATTTGCTTGGCGACCAACTGAAACAAGCATTTTCTCAGCTGTGAATGTTTTATTTTCCCCATTTATTTCCGCTGAAATGGTAACTTGATCGTTTGCCGTTTCCAATGTTTCTGGAAGGACTTTTGCACTTGTTGCAAAAGTGACTCCTTTTTTAGCAAGTAATTTTTGCATTTCTTTAGAAATATCTTTGTCTTCTGTTGGTATGATACGGTCCGCATACTCTATAACGGTCACTTTGACTCCGAAATCATTTAACATAGAAGCCCACTCAATGCCAATTACACCGCCACCTACTATTAAAATTGATTGTGGCAATTCAGTCATCGCAAGTGCTTCATCTGAACTCATAACAAATGTTCCATCAATTGTTAGCCCCGGTAAAGTACGTGGTCTGGAACCAGTGGCAATCACTACATTTTTAGGGATAAGCATTTCGTTTTCATCACCATTATTCATTTCGACTGAAATTGTTCCTCCTGGTGATGGAGAAAAAATTGAAGGACCAAGCATTCTTCCTGTACCTTCTAACACATCAATTTTACCTTTTTTCATGAGTCCCTGAACGCCTTGATGTAATCCGCTAACAATAGATTCTTTACGAGCCTGCACACGGCTGAAGTCCAGTGTCACTTCTCCTGTGTTTACACCGAAGTCTGCTGCATGATTTTTTGTTGTTGCATATACTTCTGCGCTACGAAGCAATGCTTTACTTGGAATACATCCTTTATGTAAGCATGTACCTCCAAGATTGCCTTTTTCTACAATTGCAGTTTTCAATCCTAATTGAGCTGCCCTAATAGCAGCCACATAACCGCCTGTACCGCCACCAATGATGACTACATCATATTCTTTTGCCACGACTTTGCCTCCTTAATACTGAACAAAACCAATTTAGAACGAAGAAGGCCGCTTTTTTCAAAGTCGGCCCATCATTTGGTTATCATTTATTTTCTATGATCCGTCTATTTAATATTATCGATTGGTAATAATATGTTTGCCATTTTGTAAAAATTGGCTACGAGATTTCCCAACACGCTCAATGCGTTCTTCAGCAAGTCGGTCTGCTGCTACATATGTTGGAATCTCATCTCTTTTAGAAATAGCGAAAATCTTTTCAATTGTATCATATATCCCAGAAACACGTTTCATTGCACGATCGTGATTGTAGCCATATAATTCGTCTGCTACGTTAATCACGCCACCTGAATTGATCACATAATCTGGTGCGTAAACAATGCCCATTTCATGGATGATATCCCCATGTTTTGTGTCTTTTAATTGGTTATTCGCAGAACCTGCAATTACTTTTGCTTTAAGTTGCGGAATTGTGTTGTCATTAATAATTGCACCTAGTGCACATGGTGCGAAAATATCTGCATCTTGAGAGTAAATTTCATCTACTCCAACTTGAACAGCATCAAACGCATTTACAGCTCGGTCAACTGAAGCCTGGTTAATATCAGCAACAATTAGCTTTGCACCTTCTTTGTGTAAATAATCGCATAATGTGTATGCAACATTTCCTACACCTTGAACAGCAACTGTTTTGCCTTCAAGTGAATCAGAACCAAAAGCCTCTTTTGCAGCAGCTTTCATCCCTACATATACTCCATAAGCAGTTACTGGTGATGGGTTACCCGATGAACCGAATGCTTCTGAAATACCGGTTACATAATTTGTTTCCTCATGAATAATATCCATATCTGCTACAGTAGTACCAACATCTTCTGCAGTAATATAACGACCGTTTAGCCCTTGGATGAAACGACCAAATGCGCGGAACATTTCTTCGTTTTTATCTTTTAATGGATCACCAATAATAACTGTTTTCCCACCACCAAGATTTAGACCAGCAGCAGCATTTTTATAAGTCATTCCTTTTGCTAAGCGTAGAGCATCTTCAATCGCCTCTTCTTCAGACGAATAATTCCACATACGAGTTCCACCGAGTGCAGGTCCAAGCGTAGTGTCATGAATTGCAATAATTGCTTTCAATCCTGATGTTTTGTCTTGGCAAAAAACTAATTGCTCATAATCGTAAGTCTCCATATATTTGAAAATTTCCATGTGTAATTCCTCCTAGATAGTAATTTCTGTTATATATATAAATACCCCTTGTTACGTGAAAATAACTCCCATTTTAAACTAACTGATATTTTTCTAACTTATAATATAGTGTGCGAAGAGAAATTTGAAGTTTTTTAGCTGTTTGCGATTTATTTCCCCCGGATGCTTTAAGCGCCCGCGCTAATACTTTCTTTTCCATCTCATCCATTTGTTCTGCTAGCGTGCCAATCGGCTCATCATCGTCATTATTTTCTAACGCAAGCATCGACTTTGGTAGATGCTGTTCTTCGACAAAACGATCGTTCGGCTGCAAGAAAATCATTGAACGACTAATAATGTTTTCAAGTTCTCGCACATTTCCGGGCCAATTATAGTCAAGTAAGCTTTCCATCGCTTCCTTTGTGAACCCTTCCACATTCCGACCAAATTCTTGGTTTAGCTTCACTAGTAAATGTTCTGCTATTATCGGAATATCTTCTTTACGCTCACTTAATGCAGGAATATGGATAGGCATTCGATTTAATTGGAAATAAAAATCTTCTCTAAATGTGCCTTCACGCATTGCTTTTTCTAGATTTAAACTACTAGATGCAATAACCCGTACATCTACAGGAATAGAAGAAGTCCCTCCAACCCGAATGATAATATCCTCTCGTAAAACGCGGAGCAATTTTGCTTGCGTCTTTTTCGTAAGTTCCCCAACTTCGTCCAAGAAAATAGTACCATTTACAGCATTTTCGATTAGTCCTGCTTGACTCAATCCGTTTTCTTCAAATCCAAATAATTCTTTTTCTAATAAATGTTCTTCCAATGCACTGCAATTCACCCGGATAAACGGATGAGACGCTCTGGGACTTTCACTATGAATAGCATGAGCAAATAAATCCTTTCCTGAACCAACCTCTCCCCTTAAGAGGACGGTAACAGGTACGCTTGCTGCTAGTCTTGCTTGATCAATCGCAAAATTTATCTGTTTCGAGGTTCCCGAAATATCCTTTAAAGAATACGATAATTCCAATGTGCGAATAAGCGTTTTTGCACGATCCAACTCTTTCATTAAACCACGCATCTCAGTCATGTCATGGATTACACCGACACTTCCTTTTAGCTCGCTATTTACAATGATCGGTGCAACATTTACAATCACTTCTTTTTTCTGTTTTCCAACTCGAAGATTCACCCCACGAATCGGCTTTTTCGTTTGCAACACTTTTAAATGAATACTTTCCCCTTCAGAAATATCCGCTGTCGCAGGCCTTCCGATTACTTCTTCTTCGCTAAAACCAGTAATTCGAGTATAGGCAGGGTTAATAAGAATCCCTTTTCCTTCTTCATCCACTACGGATATTGCGTCATCACTCGAATGTATAATGGCCTCTAGCATTTTTTGAATTTCTGTTAAATTGGTAATCTCTTCTGCAAGACGAAGCACCTCTGAAATATCCTTAAATACTGCAAATGCACCGATCCTTTTTCCCTCTTCATTAATCATCGGATACCTTGACGTAACAATTTTGGTACCGCTTTCAAGAGTGAGTTCTTTGTTTAATTCGACACTACCAGTCTCGAATATTCTCGGTAATTCACTTAAGCCTATTACTTCATGCACATGCTTCCCAATTGCCTTTTCTCTTGGCATTTTTGTCATTTTTTCTGCACTTTTATTGAAAAAATTGACGATTCCCCGGTCGTCTATCCCAATCATGCCTTCTTCGATGGAGTTAAAAATTAATTCTTGCATCATTTTTTACGATCGATGATTTGAATATAATCATCTTTCTCTTCCAATAACGTAACGATTAAGTTAGCTATTTCACCTGGTATAACAACCGCGGTAGCAGGTCTATTTGCAAGAAGTTCTTGAAAAACCTCTTTTTTTCCTGTTACATCAATGATGATTTGAATATTTCCGCTTAAAAGTGGTTTCCAGTCTGAATAAGTTGGAATCTTATGCTCTTTTGCGTAAATTATTCCAGGAGCTTCTTCGTTGATATCAACAATTGCTGTTACTTGTAAGTAATCCGCCTGTTCCATCAACTTCAGAAGTGCATATCCACCGTTACCTGCACCTACAATGAGTATGTTTTGCAAAAATATGCACACCCCCGTTTTCTTTTTCGCAACTTATTGCACTTCTCATTTATCATAACGTAAGTTTCTTTCGTTGACAATCATATTCTTGCATGTAAAATTAAAAATGTAGGAACAGGAGTGAAGAAAATGGGTCGTTTAGCGGCTTTAATCGTGTTATTAATTCCTGGTATTTTAGCAGCGTTCGGGATTAAATTAATGAGAGATACGTTTTTCGGATTACAGATTCTCCCTATTGGAGGCTTGGCCGTACAATTTATATGCGGAATTATTTTCACTGTTTTAGGGTTAGGCTTCTTTGCCGGATTTTTATTGAACAGGGATCGAAAAAACGGAAAAGTAGCTCCACGATTTCAAAAGAAGAAGGAATCTTGACTTTCTAAGTCAGATTCCTTTTTTGTCGCTGTATAACTTTTTCTGGATAATCTGTAATCCATCCTATGACGGATTCATGTGGATGGACGATATACTTTTCATTCCCTTTTACATTATAAAAGCGAAGTGGGAATCCTTCGTTCCATATTCTATACATTAACTCCGAATCATAAAATCTTTTGTTTAAATGGATTGCATCCCATTTTCTGATAGATAAAATATAATCCCAATCGGAGTTTTTTTTCCCGATAAAAGCTGTTTTGACGTTCAAACCAAGCGCATGAATTGCTTGCAATATACTAAATTCGAAAGAAGAAAAATGTACATCTTCTATCCCTTTTGTTTTTTCTACAACTTCTACAATCTTCTCTATTTTTCCCAAAAACGATTCCTTCAGTTCAATATTCAACTTTATACCGGTAGGAGCTACTAGTTGGATAAACTGATCGAATGTCATTACTCGACTGTACCAAAATTTACGATACAACGGACTTCCTAATTTAAGCTGTAAAATTTCTTCAGCTGTCATATCCGTAATACGTCGACTATTTCCAGCTAATCTAAAAAAGTCAATATCATGCGTAACGAATGCAACACCATCTGCAGAAAGCTGTAAATCAATTTCGATTCCATCTACTCCTAACATTAACACTCGCTTGAAAGCTTTTAAAGAATTCTCTACTGCACGATTTGGAGCTCCACGGTGTGCATATACGGGTATTTTAGACATTTAACTCCCCATTTTCTATTTTAAATTTCCCTTTCTTAGGATTTGATAACACAGAAGATTTGTAGCCTATTTGAATCATTGTCCCAGCATTTGCTTCTTTTGTAATATGAATATAATAATCATTAGACTTTCGTAACGTTCTTAAAATACGCTTAATCTCTGTATCGATTTCTTTTATTTCCACTTGCAATTGATTGTACTTTTGCTTTGTTTGTTCGAAAACAGCTATTTGTTGCACAGTAAAGGCATTTTTTAATTGGTCGATTTGAATTTCCAACTTCGACATTTCCTCTTGTAGTTTTATCATTTCCTGCGCTTTCTCTTTTGCGTTTTCTTTTAATATTTTCCGATCAATCCCTTGGACAATCAGTTCCGTTTTTCTTTCCAAACTATTACCAGAATATGCAGCGGTTATCGAATTGACCGCTATCGTCTTTCCACCAATAATTTTCCCTTTTCGTTCATCGAGGAAGATTTGGTTGGCTAAAATAGTAGAGCCGAGCGCATAAAATCCAATATTAATAGTATCTTTTGCTTCTAAAGTACATTCGTTCGCATGTTTAACAAAAATATTCTTGTATGCTTCGACTTTTGTAACACCACGTCCGAAAATGCCTCCTCTTATAAAGACATCTCCTTCTGCAGATTTTATCAATTCCGCCGCATTTACTCCTACTTTTCCATCAATCGATATGTCTCCTGATGCGATAACTGAATATCCTGCCATCACCGTACCTTTCACCTGTATCGAACCATCAAATGTTAGGTTTCCCGTTTCTAATCCAACATCTCCATCAATGACTAAATGTTTTTGAACGGATAGTACGCCATTTATCTCTCCTATAATACCCTTTGTTTTAGAACGAAGCACTGTTTTTCCGTCTTCCTCTACTTCGTATGCACTTTTTGTATCATATTTTAATTTTATATCATCTCCTGGTTCGGCCGGTACGTTTTCCCCAAATATATTTATGCCATCTACCCCTTTTTTGGGTGAGATTTTTTCTCCCAACCAGGAACCTTCTTTTATTTCGACAATAAAATTCATGTCAAAAAAGTCTGCGTTACCACCCTCTTTAATGACAGGCCTTTTTTCTGCTTGATCCAAATATGTCACTTTCGCATTTTCCCCTTTTTGAGGAGGTAAACCTGTTGCAACTATGTATGTTTTTCCTGACTTAACATTTAGTAAATCGATTGGTTTATGACCATAGATGATTTGTTGTTCCTGCAATACTTTTTGAATGTTTGTATGAATTTCTGCTAAATTTTCTTGGATGTATGCCTGCGATTCATAAATTGTAAGAAGTGCTTCCATTCTATCTGCACTTATTTCTAACTCCATGCTTTCAATCCAACTGCCTATCTCAATAGGATCATCCGTTTTGTGTTCCATTGCATTTTTTAACGCTAAAAAATTTGATACTTTCAGACGGGTGTGCTTGCGTGTCAATTCATCAAATTTCTTCAAGTTATATCCACCATTAGTTATCGCTATGAACACACGTCCATTCTTCTCAGTTAATGTAATTTCATCATTCTGTTCGATAATTTTCAAGTTCACACTTCCTCTCCTGCATTATTATACGTCTAATAATGATTAACGTACGAAAAAAATAGAATGGTAGTTGAATTTCCATAATAATACCTAACTCAGACACAAAATAATGAAAACTCAAAATATAAAACAGTACTTAAGTTATATCTGTCTTAGTTTTAATTAAGACTAAATATATAACCATTCTATCTTCCATATGAATTCGAAGATATTATCCCTATATAAAGTTGAAATTAAATCACTCACTTTAAATTCAACAGTCTATGTTTTATACTGCACTTATGCCCTGCAGCATTATGAGCAAGGACAGAAATCTTCAAAAGATCTAACATACCTGTCGTGTGTGCAATCTAGCTTATGGTAACGATAAAATACCTATTGTTTTTCCGCCCTGCAGTGAAAATTTTAACCCCACTTTATTCATTTCTCTCCCCCGTAGTTTTCCTATACTCATCAATAGGCTATAGAGCTTATAACTTTCTAAGCCATAAAAAAAACCAGCGAATCAATAATTCGTTGGTTTAGGTTATATATAGAATTAGTCCAGTATTACCAACGATTAACTAGCCATGTTCTCCATGCGAATTTTATCTGCAATCATCGCGATAAACTCAGAATTGGTAGGTTTTGACTTTAAATGGTGAACTGTGTATCCAAACATTTTCGAAATAGTTTCGTAGTTTCCACGATTCCATGCGACTTCGATCGCATGTCGAATTGCACGCTCTACACGAGATGGTGTCGTTTGAAATTTTTTAGCGATTTCTGGATATAATACTTTCGTAATGGAGCCAAGTAACTCAACATCCGAGTAAACCATTTGGATCGCCTCGCGTAAATACGAGTATCCTTTAATATGTGCAGGCACTCCAATTTCTTTAATAACGTTTGTAATTGTATGATCAATCATCCGTTTACTTTGTGCTGCTTCTTTTTCTGGATTAGACTTTACTGGAATGTCTTGGACAAATTCTTTTTTGCCTGCCACTTGCTTTATTTGGGTTACAAGGCGATCAAATTCAAAAGGCTTTAACATAAAATAAGATGCCCCTAGATCAACTGCCTGCTTCATAACATCTTCTTGACCAAAAGCAGTTAGCATAATAATTTGGATATCATTTAATTGGTTATTTTTTTGTAAGCTATCCAGTACTGCGATTCCATCCAGATGAGGCATGATAATGTCCAGTAAAAGAACGTCTGGTTTTTTAGATTCTAATAATTCCAAGCAAAGCTTCCCATTACTCGCAGTACCAATAACTTCTATTTCTGGATGTTGTTCAAAATAAGAACCCATTGTCCGTAGTAAGTCTTTGTTGTCGTCTACTATTGCAATTTTAATTTTTTCCATCATACTCATCCACCTTTATGTTTTTTGACTTTAGTACTATTCGCTATTTTTAGACTACTTCCTTTATTTTTGTTAAAAATAAGCCTTTCCTATTACACTTTCTACCTTTTTCGATAATTAAATAATTGTTTCGACAATTTCGTCCATTTCTCTCTAGCTACATTGTAACTTCTCTTCATGAAAAAGGGTAGACCCAATTTCGGTCTACCCTCATAATCATTTTCATGGATTTTTTTTCATCATTTCAGTAATTGCTAGTGCCGCACCATTTTTAGGCTTGTCCACATACATATGTGTTACGACACCGATTAGTTTATCTTTTTGGATGATCGGACTTCCACTCATACCTTGTAAAATTCCGCCTGTCTTTTCTATGAGCGATTTATCGGTAACAGTGAATTGAAAAAGATGTCCATCGACCGAAGAAATATTTATCGAAAAATCTTGTACTTTTTCACCATCGATGGATGTTCGCATAATTGCTTCACCTGACATTATTGTTTCTGCGTCTGCGATTTCTACTTGCTGCAATGGAATATTTTCTAGAGCATTTTCCTCTAACTTACCAAATATGCCATATACATTGTTTTCATCGACACCGCCTATTGGCGATGTATTTGCCTCATGGGATGTGATTTTATAACCTGGTTGACCTGGAATACTTTTCTTTATTTGTTCAATGGTAGATAAATAAATGGATCCTTCTGAAAACTTGGGAGTTACTCCTGTCGCATGGTCGACAATTTGATGTCCAAGTGCTCCAAATTCTTTTGTAGCGGGGTCAAAATACGTCAATGTGCCAATTCCTTCTGTAGCATCACGTAAAAAGGGGAGAAGTTTTAGAGTTTGTTCGGATGTAATTTCTTTTGTATGCATTTTTTTATTGTGCTCATACTGAATAGTAATTTGTTCTTTGTCTTTTACGTGCGTTTTTACATCCTCAACGTTTGATATCTTTTGATCATTAATTTGGTGAATGGAATCACCCGCGCGCAACCATTCTTCATCTGTAAGCATAACATCGTGACTAAGGAAAACAGCACCGTATTGAAGATCAATTTGTATTGATTGACCAAGTGGGACGACCGAGGTTTGCTCTGCAAAAGTAGGATTGCTTGCAAAGAATAATGTAATGAAAAGTATTGGCATTAGCGACCATTTACGATAGGTTTTTTTCATATTTCACCTCCTATACAAATACTATGTCCCGCAGAAAGAACTCTATGTGAGGTAAATAATTGATAAAAAATAAAGTACTGAAGTCACAAAAAATGAAGACCCAATTAAAGGGTCTTCATACATTTCTTAATATTTTTTTTCGATCCTTCGCTAATTTTTAATAGCTCTTTTGAATGTCGTAACGTTGTACTTGTAATTTCAGCACCAGACATCATGCGACTTAGTTCTTCAGCACGCTTATCACCTATTACTTCTTCTAAAACGGTAAATGTGCGATTGCCATTAACTTCTTTTTTAATCATTAAATGTTGGTCAGCCATCGCTGCGACCTGAGGCAAATGGGAAATACATAATACTTGGGAATTTGTAGCAATTCCTGAAATTTTTTCAGCGATTGCCTGTGCAACTCTCCCACTTACTCCAGTATCCACTTCATCAAATATAATCGACGTTATACCCTGATGTTTGGAGAAAATACTTTTCAAAGCAAGCATCATTCGGGATAGCTCGCCGCCTGATGCAATTTTAGTTAATGCTTTTAATGGTTCTCCTACATTTGTGGAAATATAAAAAGACAATTCATCTAATCCATTTTCATTATAGGCCATTTTCTCTGTTTCATGAAACATAACCGAAAAGGTAGCCTTTTCCATATAAAGCTCCTGTAATTGTTCCATTATTGCTTTGCTTAACTGTTTCGCTGCTACTTTTCGCTTCTCTGTTAAATCAGTTGCTTCTAGCTCTAAGTCTTTTTCGATTTGATTGATTTTGTCTGCCATTTTTTGTATTTGTTCATCTCTATTTACAAGTTGTCCTAAACTAAACTCGATTTGATCTTTGTATTGTAAAATTTCTTCTACGGAAGATCCATATTTTCTTTTTAAAGTTTGGATTAAGGCTAACCGATCTTCTACATGTTGTAATTGATTGCTATCGTATTCCATTTCATCTAATTCATTTTTTAATTGGTATGCAGCTTCTTGTAACATATAAAATGCGGTTGATACATTTTCACTTAAGTCATGCATATTTTTATCGACATCCGCAATATCCTGTAATTCAGCCATTGCTGTACCGATATAATCTAATCCTCTCGACTCGGCTAAAATGGCTTCGTAAGCATTCCCCATTTTATCGAAGACTTTATGGAAATTTTGTAGCTTCTTTTTTTCTTCCTGAAGCTGTTCTTCCTCTCCGACAACTAGACCGGCTTCTTCGATCTCGTCCACTTGAAAAGTATATAAATCTATTTTATGGGCAATTTGCTGTTCATTTTCCGTTAAAGTGGCAAGTTCTTTTTTCCATTTTTTATATTTCGTAAATAATTCTTTATACGATTCTTTTATGAGTTTTAAATTTTCTCCTGCAAATTGATCCAACAAATGGATATGCGCTTTGTCATCCATCAACTCCTGGCTTTCATGTTGCCCATGAATATCGATCAAGGAAGCACCGATCTCTCTTAGAATACCTATTGTTACAAGTTTCCCATTTACTCGACAAACACTCTTACCAGAATCATTAATATCTCTTCTTAAAATAATCGACTCTTCGTCTATTTCAATCCCGACATCCAACATTTTTTTGAATACACCATGTTTTGGGTTAGAAATGATAAACAATCCTTCTAATTCTGCTTTTTTTGCTCCATGGCGAATAAATTCTTGAGAGCCTCTTCCACCACATAATAAATGAACGGCATCAATAATTATAGATTTACCTGCCCCTGTCTCTCCGGTTAAAACGGTTAGTCCTTCTTCAAAACTAACCGTTAGTTCATCAATAATCGCAAAGTTTTTTATGGATATTTCCTTTAACAACTGTCCACACCTCTTTTTATCAATTAGGCGTTACCGCAAGGACGCAACGTCCTTAGAGAAGCTCTAGTAATAAACATTCAGTATTTGCTGAGCTATGTTATAGCATCTCCAGTAGTCTGCTTTTAACGATTTCACTATCCGCTTCTTCTCTGCATAAGATTAAGCAAGTATCGTCCCCACAAATTGTTCCAAGTATTTCTGTCCAATCTAAATAATCAATTAACGAACCAATTGCATGAGCATTTCCTGGTAACGTCTTCATGACTAGAAAATGGCTTGCCCCATCAATACTAACAAAAGCATCTGTTAATGCACGACGCAATTTTTGTGTCGGATTAAATCGCTGATCTGCAGGTAAGCTGTACTTATAACTACCGTTTGGAAGTGGCACTTTTACTAAATGTAATTCTTTTATATCTCTAGAAACAGTAGCTTGTATTTTAAAATCGACTAAATCGTCTTGTGTCTCAATTTCGTTATTGGCAATAATATCACGAATTCGTATATGCCTTTGTCCTTTATTCAAATAAGTCACCTCATTGTATATTTATTCGGAGTAACAGGGAATAATATTCTCACCACGACTTTTGTGAAAGAAAATACACTAAATAGTAGGGGAAAAATCACCTTTGCATCCCCGATTGTTTGGATCAACAGAATGTTGGTCACTCAGGCATTTCCGCACGACACGATGTTAAGGCCTGAGTCAATTTAAGCTGTTGGGAAAGAAAAATCTCCGTTGATGGAAGCTTCCATTTATATTAGTTACTTTATACATTAGCACTTCACCTTAAAAGTCACAAGAAAAAACGCGACTCTCGTGTAGAGCCGCGAATTATTTCAACGAATTATGTGCAACATGGACGAGCTTTGTAAAATCTATATCGTGAGGAATAACTTGTCCCTCATCTACGCTTATTAAATGAAAAAGAAACTCGATATTTCCTTCTCCACCGGTTATCGGTGAAAATGAAGCATTTTTCAATTGGAAATTTTGTGTTTCTGCGAAGCTCGCAATTTCATTTAATACATCTACATGTACTGCTGGGTCTCTAACAATACCTTTTTTCCAACTCGTTCCTTCCCCGCTTCAAACTGCGGCTTAACAAGGGCTATTACATCCCCGTTTGGAACCAGAATTGTTTTTAAAGTTGGAAAAATCAATTTCAAAGAAATAAAAGATACGTCAATAGAAGCAAACGAAGGTAGACCTTCTTTAAAATCAGATGGAGTCGAATATCTAAAATTCGTTTTCTCCATGACCGTTACACGAGAATCTTGACGAATTTTCCATGCTAATTGGTTGCTTCCTACATCTAGTGCATATGCATGCTTAACACCATTTTGTAGCCCACAGTCTGTGAATCCACCAGTAGAGGAACCGATATCTAACATGATCTTGTCTTGAACGGTAAGATCGAATTGCTCTAACGCCTTCTCAAGCTTTAGACCGCCTCTGCTTACATATTTCAATACTTGACCCTTAACGGTTAGTAAAGAATCGATTCCTATTTTTTCTCCTGGTTTATCTACGCGTTCTTCTTTGATGTATACAAGTCCCGCCATAATCGCGCGTTTTGCTTTTTCTCTCGTATCGAACAAACCTTGTTCCACTAATAGTATGTCTACACGCTCTTTCGGTACTTTTGTCATGACGAAATATACCTTGAACTTTCAGTTACAGAAGTTCTCACTAGTTTTACTATATCTTCTGTCGTAATATGAATTTCCTCTAACAATTGATCGACATCACCATGTTCGATAAATACGTCCGGAATACCAATGCGTTTAACATTTGCTTGCAAATGTTGCTCGTTGTAAAACTCTAGAACGGCACTTCCAAAACCACCTTGAAGTGCACTTTCCTCCACAGTAATAATGGGAATATTACGTTCCTGCAAGTTCACTAGCATCTGTTCATCCAGTGGCTTAATAAAACGGGCATTCACGACTTCGACAGATATATTTGCTTCTGCCAGTTGTTCTGCAGCTCTCATCGCCATTGGGATTGTCGTACCAAACGTTAAGATAACGGCTTGTGTACCCTCTTTTAATACTTCCCATGAACCAATTGGAATCGTTTTTAAATTCTCATCCATTGGCACACCTAAGCCATTTCCTCTTGGATAACGTATGGCAATCGGGCCATCCTCATATTCGAAGGCTGTTTTTACCATATGTTGACCTTCATTTTCATCTTTTGGCATCATAATAACCATATTAGGCATATGACGTAAAAACGAAATGTCGTAAATTCCTTGATGCGTTTCACCATCTGCTCCTACTAACCCCGAGCGATCAATACCGATTACAACGTTCAAGTTTTGGCGACAGATATCATGAAGCACTTGATCATACGCTCTTTGTAGAAATGTTGAATAAATAACTAAAAAAGGTTTCATCCCATCTGCAGCCATTCCAGCTGCCATTGTGGTTGCATGCTGTTCCGCAATTCCCACATCAAACATGCGATTCGGGAACTCAGAAGCAAATCCTTCTAGTTTAGAACCGACAGGCATAGCAGGTGTAATTGCTACGATACGCTTATCAGTACGTGCAAGTTTCCTAGCAGTTTCCGCAATTAATCCGCTCCAAGAAGGAGCATTAGTTGCAGATTTTACAAAAGCACCTGTTTCTGTTTTATAAGGACCAGTTCCGTGCCAAGTACCAATCTTATCTTGCTCAGCAGGTTTATATCCTTTTCCTTTTTTGGTGATAACATGAAGGAGAACAGGACCTTTCATTTTCTTTGCATTTTTTAAATTTTCTTCTAACGCTTCGAAACTATGCCCATCAATTGGACCTAAATACGTGAAGCCTAATTCTTCAAAAAATACACCGGATACAAGCAAGTATTTCAAACTGTCTTTTACTCGCTCAGCTGTCCCTGCAAGTTTCCCGCCAACTGCTGGAATCTTTTTCAGCAAATATTCTAACTCATCTTTAGCTTTATTGTACTTACCATGGGTACGTAGTTTTCCTAACACATTATGCAATGCGCCTACATTCGGAGCGATCGACATTTCGTTATCATTTAAGATGACTATCATATCCGTTTTTTCGTGACCAATATGATTGAGTGCTTCTAATGCCATTCCGCCTGTTAATGCTCCGTCTCCAATAATTGGTACGACAAAATTCTTTTTGTTTTGTAAATCACGCGCTTTTGCCATTCCCATTGCGGCAGATAGTGATGTGGAGCTATGTCCTGCCTCCCATACATCATGCTCGCTTTCAATTCTTTTAGGAAAGCCACAAAGCCCTTTAAATTGACGTAGCGTATCAAACTGATCTGCTCGCCCTGTTAATATTTTGTGCACATATGCTTGATGTCCAACATCCCACAGAAATTTATCTTCTGGACTATTAAACGCCTTATGAAGTGCAATTGTCAATTCTACAACACCTAAATTGGGTCCAATATGACCACCCGTTATAGATAATTTCTCTATTAGAAACGATCGAATATCTTCACTTAATTCCTTTAATTGTTCATTATCTAAACTTTTTAAAAAGGATGGGCTAGAAATTGAAGTTAGATCCATTGCCATCACACACCTTCTTTTAAGATTTCCTTCTTTACAACTAGTTAATATAATATCAATAAATCCTATTAAAACAAAGTTATACGCTGTCAGTTCGATCTTTTCGTAATATAATTGGCAAATTCTACAAGTATACCATTATGCATATTTACTTGTTCTAATGCAATGATTGCTGACTCATATTGTTTTTGCAACTGCTCTTTCGCACCGATGAGCGTTAATATTGAAGGATATGTATTTTTTTCACTTAATACATCTTTCCCCGCAGTTTTTCCAAGTTGCTCTGAGGTTCCTTCGATATCTAAAATATCATCTTGAATTTGAAAAGCCAAGCCAATATGGAAAGCATAGGTTTGTAATGCTTTCATAATTTCTTCAGAAGCATTGGCAATAATACCGCCGGCTAATATGCTGAAGGATAGAAGTGCCCCTGTTTTATTTATATGAACTTTTTCTAATTCCTCAAGCGTTAACGATTTTCCTTCACCTAATATATCTAGCACTTGCCCACCAACCATGCCTTCCGCTCCCGCTGCATAGCTTAGTCGTTCGATCAATTCTATTTTCTGGCTTGCAGTTAATTCAGGAAGTCGAGCTAGTATTCCAAACGCAAGTGTCAGAAGTCCATCTCCAGCTAAAATAGCGAGTGCTTCTCCAAATACGACATGATTCGTTGGTTTACCTCTTCGTAAATCATCATCATCCATTGCTGGAAGATCATCATGAATAAGGGAATACGTATGAATCATTTCTATCGTACTAGCAACAGTAGAAGCAACTTCGCTTGTTGTATTCAGTTCTTCTAATACAGCAAGTGTATAGAGTGGTCTAATTCTTTTTCCACCTGCTTGAAGTGAATAAATCATTGCTTCTTTTAATTTTTCAGGGGCATGTATCTCTTGTATTAATGTAAATAGCTTTTGTTCGATAATTGGCTGATTGTTTTGGATGAATGCTTGTAATCCATTACTCATTTTCTTTACCAGCTTCCTCTGTCGTTTCTCCCATGAAAGAGACAAGTTGCTTTTCTGCACTTTGTAGTTTTTCACTACAAAGCTTGGATAGCTCCATGCCTTTTTGATACAGTTCGATAGCGTTTTCTAATGGAACATCTCCTTGTTCTAATTGACGCACAATATTCTCTAGTTGTAGCATAGCTTCATCAAATGGAATTTCTTTTTTAGTCATAAAAATTAGTCCCCTCTCTCATTTCTATCTACTTCTTGAATAATCGCTTCGAGTCGGCCGTCTGATAAAGTAACAATGATGGAATCACCTTGCTGTACATCAGCCACTGATTTTACTAACTTACCGTTTTTATACGTAATGCTATATCCACGGTCCATTATTTTTAGTGGATTTAATGCTTCTAACGTACGAATAGAGGAGATAAATTGATGCCGATTTTTTTCAAATGTTGATATAGCTACTTGATTTAGTTGGTTTGTAATTGTTTGTATAGATCTTTGATGTTGGTCTATGACTTTCTGAGGTGAAAGTTGGATAAATCTATTCTGTATTTGCGTGAAAGAACGATTTTTATCTTTATATAAACGACTTGTTTCTCTTTGTAGTTGTTGCTCTACACGTACATATCTTTCTATAAAAGGACGATATAACTTTTCGGGAGTTGCAAGCACAGGCGATTCCATTGCTCGTTTGTATCTATTTTTCTCATCTGCTAATTTTTTTGTTATGAAATGTAAGCAGGCAGATTGATAGGATAAAACATTTTTCATCAAGTTTTCTTTGCTTGGAACAGCCATCTCTGCAGCTGCTGTTGGGGTTGGTGCACGTAAATCAGAGACAAAGTCTGCAATCGTTGTATCTGTTTCATGGCCCACTGCACTAATAATCGGTATATCACTTTTTGCAATGGCTCTAGCCACTACTTCCTCATTGAATGCCCATAAATCCTCAATGGATCCCCCGCCTCGTCCCACAATGAGAACATCTATCGATTGTAGACTATTTGCTTGTTCAATAGATTTTACAATCGACGGGGCTGCTTGAGGGCCTTGAACAATACTCGGAAACACTATTACTTCGCTAAGCGGATATCTACGTTCTAAAGTTGTTAAAATATCTCGAATTGCAGCTCCGGTTTTCGACGTAACTACTCCAATTTTTTTAGGGAAACTAGGAATTGGCTTTTTACGACTTGGATGAAACAATCCTTCTTTTTCTAATTTCTTTTTTAATTGTTCAAAAGCGAGGAAAAGTTCTCCAATGCCGTCCGGTTGCATACTGGATGCGTAGAGTTGATATTGCCCTGCCGCTTCAAAGACGTTGATATCACCGCGAATAAGTACATTCATGCCACTTTCAGGAATGAACTTGAGGGCCCTTGCATTCATCGCAAACATGACAGAAGTGACTCTTGCAGCATCATCTTTCAATGTAAAATAAATATGTCCGCTTGAATGGACTTTCACATTGGAAAGCTCTCCCTTTACATACACATCACGCAAGTGTGTATCTGCATCGAATTTTCTTTTTATGTATTTAGTTAATGCTTTTACCGTTAAGTATGTATGTGATGTCACGAACGAAACAACTCCTCAGACTTTCCACAATGTAAAAGCTGTCTTTCTGTAGAAAAACAGCTTTCCTTAGTATTAGTTGATTAGGGTATTTTCAGCCGATAAGCATGTATTTTCCATAAGCATAGCAATTGTCATTGGTCCTACTCCACCAGGAACTGGCGTGATTTTAGATGCTACTTCTTGTGCTGATGCAAAATCAACATCGCCACAAAGCTTGTTATTTTCATCACGATTTATACCTACATCAATAACAACTGCACCTTCTTTTATATAGCTTGCGTCAATCATTTTCGCACGCCCAGTAGCCACCACTAAAATATCCGCTTGTTTTGTAAATGTATGTAAATCTTTCGTTTTGGAATGGCAATAGGTTACGGTTGCATCTTTTTGTAACAACAATTGTCCCATTGGTTTGCCTACAATATTACTTCTCCCAATAATAACTGCATGTTTTCCTGCTATTTCCACATCACTGTATTCTAACAATTTCATAATGCCAAATGGTGTACAAGAAAGGAAAGTTGGTTGACCAATCATCATTTTACCAACACTTTCAGGATGAAAGCCGTCCACATCTTTAAGAGGAGAAATTGCTGCAATTACACGGTCTTCGTCTATTTGTTTAGGTAAAGGTAACTGCACTAAAATACCGTGAATTTTTGGATCATTATTTAATGTTTCGACATGTTTTAGAAGCTCCTCTTCTGAGATTGTCTCTTCTAATTCAATCATGACAGAATACATACCTAATCTTTCACATGTTTTTGTTTTGTTGTTAACGTAAGTTTGAGAAGCTGGATTATTCCCAACTAACACAACTGCTAAACCAGGTGTGACACCTTGAGCCTTTAAATTTTCCACACGTTCTTTTACTTTTTCTGTTACTTTACCTGCGATTTGTTTTCCATCAATTATATGATTAGTCACGATAAATGCTCCTTCATTGTAAAAAATTATTGCTCTGTATATTTGGATAATACGCCATTTACAAAACGACTAGATTTTTCATCGCCGAATACTTTGCAAATCTCTAAAGCTTCGTTAATAACTACTTTCGCTGGTGTGTCTTCCGTAAATAATAATTCATATACCGCAATACGAAGAACTGTTCGTTCTATTTTTGGTAATCTAGCGAGTGACCAGTTTTCTAACTTGTCTACTAAAGAAGCGTCTATCTCTTCTTTATGATCTATCGTTCCTCTAACTAATTGAGTTAAAAATGGGTCTTGTTTTTCCGTAACATGGCCAATTGCCTCTTCTATGGAAATCTCATGATTGTCTAACTGAAATAGTGCTTGCAATGCTAGCTCTCTTGCTTGTCTTCGTTTCATAAATAAGTTCTCCTTTAAATGTAGCTATCTAAAGAACAATAATAGCATATTTCCCTCCACAATGCGTAGGAGAAGAAAGAAAAAATGAAAAGAGCCACCCTCGGGATGACTCTTTTCCTATTATTCTGCTGTTTCGAATTGCACACCGGTAATATGAACGTTCACTTCTTTAGGAGTAAGACTTGTCATATTCTCGATTGCTTGACGAATTTGGGATTGCACTTCTCTTGCAACAACTGGAACAGAAGCACCGTATTTAACTAAACAATACACATCGATAAATAATCCATCGTTTGTGATTTCTGTTTTAATCCCTTTTCCATGGACTTTTTTTCCTAGCCGTTCTACAACGCCGGCAGCAAAGTTACCGCGAGTTCCGGCAATTCCTTCCACTTCATTCGTTGCAATACCCGCAATTACAGTAATTACTTCAGGAGCAATTTCAATTGTCCCTAAGTTATCTTTTCCTTCAGGAGTCATTTGAACAAATTTTTGTTCGTTATTTTCTGTCATTTAGAACACTCCTTTTATGAATTCATCACATCGTATTTTTCTAAAAACTTCGTATCAAAATCTCCAGATACAAACACTTCATGATTCATAAGTTTCTCATGAAAAGCAATGGTTGTTTCCACGCCTTCTATTGCAAACTCGGATAGTGCACGCTTCATCTTTGCGATAGCTTCCTCTCGTGTTTCTCCGTAAGTAATTAGCTTAGCTACCATGGAATCATAAAACGGTGGAATGCTATAGCCTGGGTAAACAGCCGAGTCTACACGTACGCCTAGCCCACCTGGAGGCAAGTAAAACTCAACTAATCCAGGGGATGGCATAAAGTTTTTGGCAGGATTTTCTGCGTTGATACGGCATTCCATTGCCCATCCGTTAAGTTTAATATCTTCTTGTTTAAATGCTAATTTTTCACCTGAAGCAACTAATAGCATTTGTTTGATCAAATCGATTCCAGTAATCATTTCTGTAACCGGATGTTCTACTTGGATACGGGTATTCATTTCCATGAAGTAGAATTTTTGATGGATGTGATCAAATATAAATTCTACAGTACCGGCACTTTCATAACCAACTGCAAGTGCTGCTTTTACAGCTGCTTCTCCCATTTCAGCACGAAGCTCTGGTGATAATGCTGGAGATGGCGCTTCTTCTACCAGTTTTTGCATACGACGTTGAACAGAGCAATCTCGTTCTCCAAGATGGATAGCGTGGCCGTGGCCGTCTGCAAGTACTTGAATTTCCACATGACGGAATACTTCAATGTATTTTTCTAAGTATACGCCTGGATTGCCAAATGCAGCAGCAGCTTCTTTTTGCGTAATTTTAATGCCTTTAATAAGATCTTCTTCGTCTTTTGCAACGCGAATTCCTTTACCACCACCACCAGCAGTTGCTTTGATAATGACTGGAAATCCGATTTCTCTTGCAACATTAAGTGCATCCTCTTCTGTTTCTACAATCCCTTTTGATCCTGGAACTGTTGGAACACCTGCTTTTTGCATCGTTTCTTTTGCAACGTCTTTAATACCCATACTTCTAATCGCTTGAGATGTCGGCCCGATAAATTTAATATCGCATTCCTCACATAGCTCCGCGAATTCTGCATTTTCAGCTAAAAATCCATAACCAGGGTGAATACCTTCACACCCAGTTAGTTTTGCTACGCTAATAATATTTGAAAAGTTTAAATACGAATCTTTTGATAATCTTGGTCCAATACAATACGCCTCATCCGCAATTTGGACATGAAGGGCTTCACGATCTGCTTCTGAGTAAACTGCAACCGTTTCAATCCCTAACTCCTTGCACGCACGTATAATTCGAACCGCAATTTCACCACGATTGGCGATTAATACTTTTTTCATTCTTTATGCCCCTTTCCTCGTCTATTGTTTTCTTAATTTCCTTTTACGAGGAACAACGGTTGACCATATTCAACTAATTGTCCGTCTTTCACAAGAATTTCTACGATTTCGCCTTCTACTTCCGCTTCAATTTCGTTGAATAGTTTCATTGCCTCTACAATACAAACGATGGAATCTGCATTTATTTTACTGCCAACTTGTACGTATGCATCCGCATCCGGAGAAGAAGATTGATAAAAAGTACCGACCATTGGGGAAGTAATTTTATGTAACGAGCTTTCTTCTACAACAGGTTTTGCTTCTGTCACAACTACCTCTTCCTTGATTTCGCTTACTGGCTCAGCCTTAACTTCTACCATTTTCGGTTCTTCCACTACAGAAGAGCTTTCAAATGATTGTCCACCTGTAGAGATTATACCTTTATCATTCTTCTTTAGTTTAATTTTTGTACCATCTGATTCATATAAAAATTCGTCTAATGAAGATTGATCAATCAATTTAATAATTTCTCTAATTTCTTGGATTTTCATGTGACTTGTCTCCCTTTTATATACATTATTAATACTTACTCTACCCATTTTAGACGTTTTTACGACAATTTGAAATAGCTACGGCGGAAATCTTCACGAAAGAATGAAAAAAAGCGCCCGCTAGAGGCACTTTTTTTATCATAAACCGTTGAATTTTACTTCCACATTGTAAGCTTGTGGCCATTCTCTTTTTACAGCATAAATAATATCTGATGCTTTTTTAGTAGATTGTTCGTTCGCCACAACATCTATTAATACATCATTATCTTCGATTCGAACAAGCGCGTCGTCATATCCTAACGATTTAATAATTAGCTCCAGCATCGCTTCTGTGGAATCTACCTTAACTAATTCTTCAATTTTGTTAAACGCTTCATCTTTTTGTTCTGCAGTAAATTCATTCGAACCGACTTTTGTCTCTAATTGGGCACGAAGCTGGCTACGTTGTTCTTGTACTTCCATTCTCATCTCTTCGAATGCATTATTACTAGAGGCAAATGATTCTTCGTTCGTAGAAGATGTTTCTACTAATTCCACGTCATCTAATGTGTCATTGGAAAAAAGAGCGATTCCATCAAAAGGCGATGGTCGATCTGATAAGTAGAAAACCGTCACTACCGCTGCTAAACTGATTAAAGTTAAAAACCAAACTGATCTCTTTTTTATATTCATATTATTTATCCTCCATTTCCATTTCTTGTATCACAATTCGATGTGGAGCTATTTGCAAAACAGATGAAAGGGTCTTAATCAAATTATTTTGTACGCGTTTATCCCTCGCTCCTTCCGCTACTACTAGTATTCCAATCAGTTCTTCCTTGTCCCCCCTACTGTCACTTGTCCACTGGAAAAATGATACCTCGCTTTCCGTTGTTTTTTCAGTGTTCTCTTTGTAATGAAAATAAACTTCCACGCGACCAACCCCATTGATTTTCTCCAATATGTAGCCTAAATCTTCTGTTGTTTTAGGAGCTAGTTTTGTTTCTTGTTCGTTGCTTTCATCATTCCAAAGGAACATTTCTGAAAAAAGTAGACTGATAATGAGAACAGCAATACTTATGACAACAAAACGAAAAGTGGGCTTTTGTTTAATTGATATAATGTTCACCCTTCTTTTCATGATGGTTACAATACTTTATGCAAGACAAACTATTTATATGAAGAGAAAGGACAAGATCCAGAAGATTATCGCAATTTTTACGAGAAAGTCTATCTTTTCACTGCCCGAACCTTCTAGTAATATCGTTAAAAGTTCACCGACAACGACAATCAGTAGCAATCCAAACAAGAAATTGTTAACGATTTTTCTTATCCTTTCACACTTATGAGTAATTTCGCAAAAAGCATCGTTAGAATAATGGTAAAAAAGAAAGCAAATGCGATTAATACTGAAATCACAGACAACACAAACAATGTTCTACCAATATCGTCTAGTAAACCACTGATATCACCATCGATAAAAGGATCGAGAATCGCTCCCAATAATCTGTATAAAAAAGCAATTAATATCGTCTGAATCGTCGGTATCGATACAAGGACTAGTACAGAAAACAGTACTGCGTTGCCTGTAACAACCGATGCGGATGATGAGTAACTTTTCATCGTACTAATACTTTCTGTTAACAGTGACCCAACAAAGGGAATATTATTGGCGATTAGTCTTTTTGCCGATTCGTTAACCGCCCCACTGACAGACCATGTAAATACACCGTTAACGGTCATAAAAAAACTATACAAAACTAAGATAATAGAGGTAGTCCCAACTAACGTCATGCGAATGAGATCAGACATTTTTGAAAACGAAGTAGCTGGATGTATTCTAGTTATTACATCAAATATGAATGCCGCCATAATGGAGGGGATTAATACTTTTTCAGCTAATATCGTTGTAAAAGAAGCAAACACCATAACCATTGGATTCCACAAGGTGATTAGTAACGCGCCACCAGATAAAGCTATTCCTGCCGTTAGTAATGGATACATCCCTAAAAACAAGGTTACTAATTGTTTGGAGAGCGCTTGGATCATATCTAACGTTCGAATTGCAGGCTCTAAACAATAAAACAAATAATCATGATAAACAAAAACTTTAATAACCGTTTACTAGATGGTATTAACCACTCTAAACATACAAATACCAATCCAAACAGTAAAATATACGTAAATGTTTGGATGACCTCTTTGACCGGCTGCATTAATGTCTGTAACATTTCATCCATCATTCATTGTTCATTCCTTCAAGAAAGTAATCCGAGTACGGAAAAAAACTTTTCGTAAAATTGCTTCATATGTTGCAGCCAAGCGAGAAGGATGATTGCTTTTGTAGTAAACGAAAGTATCGTTGCAAGGCTTGTATACTCATACTCCGAAAGAAGCTCTTCCACAATTTGAGTAATAAAAAGTAATAAGACCGAAAAAAGGAGTAATTTAAATACGGGTAGTAGGGCGACTGGAACTATGGAGAAATAGTGAGTTACAAACGGGATAATAAGGGAAATCACTAAATATGTTAAAAAAAGAAAGATATAAATAGTATAGATAATCGAATGTAAGCGCGGATACGTTTCTTTTACTAATTCCAGCAAGCAAAATGCGAGGATAATCGTCACATATACGATCATTGGCTAACTCGTCATAAGAAGCCATTCTAGAAATGTGGAAATCTCGTAAAAAAATAATCTTAATAAACGCAACAATTCGATTGTCATATATATATATCCAACAAAAAACAAGAAAAAAGCAAATTCTTTTTTACCAGTAGATTCAAAAAACAAGTGCAGAATCGCAATCAATAATCCTATACCCGCAACTCGAAGTACATCGTGAAGTTCCACAATGCCTCCCCCTTCCATACGAATAACATATGAACGGATATACGAGAATATGAAAAAGATTATCGCAAATTAAGGGAAGCTCCATTAAACATTAGAGCAGTGAGTAGAAACATAAATTTCCTTTTACAACTAAAAAGAGGTTTTTTACAACTAAACAGAGCAAAATTCCAACTAAAGCTTTAAATTTTCCAACTAAACCTCCTGTGCGAACATAAAGTTCTGCACATCAGGCTTTTAATATGTGAAAACAACAAAAAAACGAGCCTTCTCTCGAAAAAATCGAGAAAAGACTCCCTACTTATAGTTTTATTTTAAGCTCTTGATACGTATGAACCTTCATCTGTGTTAATGATTAATCTATCCCCAACGTTGATGAAAAGTGGAACTGTTACTACTAAACCAGTTTCAAGTGTTGCTGTTTTAGATCCACCACCAGAAGTGTCTCCTTTAATACCTGGTTCTGTTTCTGTTACTTCTAATTCAACTGATTTTGGTAATTCTACTCCAAGAGTTTCACCTTGATATTGAATAATATGAATTTCCATATTTTCACGTAAATATTTTAATTCTTCTTCGATTTGGTTTTCATTTAACTCTAATTGCTCATATGAATCAGTGTCCATGAATACGTGTTGATCACCACTTGCATATAAGTATTGCATTTTTTTGTTATCAATTTGTGCTTTTTCTACTTTTTCTCCAGCACGGAATGTTTTTTCATTCACCGAACCATTACGTAAATTTCTTAATTTTGAACGAACGAATGCTGCACCTTTTCCTGGTTTTACGTGTTGGAAATCCAATACTCGGTAAAGTACACCATCTACTACAATTGTTAAGCCTGTTTTAAAATCATTTACTGAAATCATCTATTTCCCTCCAAAATTAAGTTAGTATTAAAAGTTCTTTTGTCGAATGCGTAAGCTTTTCTAAACCATTTTCTGTTACTAGTGCATCATCTTCGATTCTTACACCACCGATATTCGGTAAGTAAATACCTGGTTCAATCGTAATAACCATACCTGGTTCTAACACAATATCCGAACGGAATGATAATCCTGGCCCTTCGTGAACCTCTAGACCAATTCCATGACCCAATGAATGTCCAAATGCTTCTCCGTAGCCTTTAGAAGCAATATAATCGCGCGCAATTGCATCTGCCTCTTTACCTGTCATACCCGGTTTAACCTTTTCTAAAGCAAGTAATTGCGAATCTAGGACAATTTGGTAAATTTCTTTCAACTGTTCGCTTGGCTCCCCAACTGCAACTGTTCGAGTCGTGTCAGAAATATAGCCATTATATATTGCACCAAAGTCTAATGTCACGAAGTTGCCTACTTCAATTACTTTATCCGATGCTACACCATGTGGTAGTGCAGAACGAACTCCTGAAGCAACGATTGTATCAAAAGAAGAAGAGGTTGCTCCACGCTTGCGCATGAAAAATTCTAATTCGTTGGACACTTGTAGTTCCGTCATCCCTGGTTTTATGTATGTAACGATATGCTCGTAAGCTTCATCTGCAATGCGACAAGCTGCCTTTATTATACTAATCTCTTCGTCCGTCTTTATCAAGCGAATTTTTTCCACAAGACCAGATAAAGGCACTAAATCTGCCTTGACAGCTTGTTTATACAATTCAAAGCTACTGTATGTCAAATCCTCTTTTTCAAATCCAAGCGATTGAATGCCCATTTCAGCAACTTGTTTAGCTACTTCTTCGATTAAAGTCTTCTCATGTTTTACAATGCGGAAATCTTTAATCTGGCTTGCCGCTTGTTCTGTATAACGAAAATCCGTGATAAAAACTGCATCGTTTTTAGAAACAATGGCAACACCAGCCGTTCCAGTAAATCCTGTCATATAGCGTCTATTGTATCCATTTGTAATTAATAATGCGTCAATTCCTTTTTCTTCTAACGCTGTACGTAACTTCGCAACTTTCATGATTACCCCTCATCTCATTTTCTAATAACTTCTGCCTATTATTTTAGCATACGAAATAAGGATGGTAAATTTTCATTTGCTTAATGGTTTATCTTGCGCATGAAAGATGGCGGATTCCATTAAAAATCGTGTAGCCACGATAATAATACAGATAAAGGGGATAGACATTTTTTTGATCGTTTTATCGATGGTATTAGCATCCAGAATAATCCATTCTAAAATAAAGGCGATTATTAATCCTAGTGCAATACTTGTAATAGCTACCGGGATTTTCATGAACACCAAACTAATATAATATAAAATGATGCTTGCTGCCCACACGACGATAAACAATATTATCCATTTGATAAAAACATTGCTATCCTTTAATACATGAAAAGTATCTGAAAATCCTACTGGATCCCATTTAATGAAATGAAAAAAATCTAATATTTTGAGCATAATTACAGTAATCAATGCCACCGTAAAACTAGTACTGATCGCTAAACCTTTCATGTAAATCTCCTCAACTTTTTTACTCTAGTGTAGGCTTTGAAAGGATTTTTTAAACAAGAAAAAGTAAATACATAAATGCTTATCTCCGATGGCTAAGGGCGACTAATCACTGATTGACAGCAACCAATTCACAAAATTGCAAACTTACATGAGATGAGAGGACAGTATCTGTAACTCTTTTTTAAATTTTGCGCGTAGGTACTACAATATTGCGAGTACCGCTTGAATGTAAGAAATTATTCTCTCCTTCAACTTGACATATCGAAATTTCTAGATATATAATTACCCTCATGAAACCTATTGATGTTTTCAAAGCATTATCTAATGAAACAAGACTCAAGATTTTAGAGTGGTTAAAGGAACCCGAGAAACATTTCCCAAAACAAGGCGCTCACCTACCCAAGGAGGTAAGTTACAAAGGCGGAGTATGTGTTGGAGATATTCAAGAAAAAGCCAAAATTTCTCAATCTACCGTTTCTAGCTACTTAAATATGATGCAAAGAGCTGGTTTACTTGAATCTATTCGTCATGGACAATGGACATACTACAGACGCAATGAAGAATTTATTCAACATTTAGCTGAATATTTTAAAACAGACATCTAATTAATATTGATTTCTGTTTTTTTTTACCACCTTATATCTATTTTTCTAGATATACAATTATACAGAAAAGAGGAATCGATCTATGCGCTTTATATCTTATATGTTAGCCCTACTAGCTGGAGCGGCACTTAGCTTTGAAGGAGCTATCTATGCTGAATTAGGAAAAACAATTGGACAAATAGAGACAAGTTTTTATAACTTCTTTATGGGCTCAATAATCATGAGTCTATTGTGGCTATTTTTTGGAAAAGGAAGAATTTCATATACTTTAGAGGCACCTAAGTGGTCATTACTTGGAGGTGTCTTGGGTGTTATTTATTTAACTTCCATTGTTGTCAGTGTCCCATTCGTTGGTGTTGGCATAACAATGGTTGCTGTTATAATCGGGCAATTAGTAATGAGTATGATTATTGAACATTTTGGATGGTTAGGTAGTCAGAAAAACAAGATTAATAAAGAAAAACTATTTGCAGTTCTTTCCATGATCATGGCACTAATATTAATAAACTAGGAGGTATGACCCTTATGGGTTTATTTATGATTATATTCACATTAATTGGTGGCATCACATTAAGCGCACAATCATCTATCAATGGTACATTTAGTCGAAAAGCTGGAACAATAGAAACAACATTATTAACCTTTCTCACTGGAACAATGTTTTTGACCATTTTTATTTTATTTTTTGGTAGCGGGAATATACTAGCACTTTTAGAAGCACCAAAATGGCAATTAAGTGCAGCATTTTTAGGCACTATGTATTTACTTTTCACTGTTATGGCAGTACCAAGAATTGGAGTAATAGCAACAAATATTGCTGGTATAGCTGGTCAACTAGTAATTGGGCTTATTATTGATCATTTTGAATGGTTCAATAGTTTAATCATAGAATTAGATATAAAACGGGTTTTTGCTTTATTATTTATGGTTATTTCCCTTTATTTTATATATAAAGGAAATAAACGCACTAGCGACGATACAGTTGCATAAATCCTAACAATGTTTACTTCAGAAATAGTATTAAATAATTTGAGATGATCGTTTTCTTTTGGACATAAAAAACACCCCTTTAGATATTTTTTATCCAAAGGGGTGTAACGGTAAAAGTTTATTTTAAATCTATATTTGTTTAATTCTTTATTATATTATAAACCACATTTTAACTGTGCATTACAGTTCGTGCATGTGTTACAGCCGCCCATTTCTTCTACCGTACCTTTTCGGCAAACTGGACAAGTATTTCCTACTTCTGAACCAATCGTTACATTCGTTGAGCGTAAATCTTGGATTGTATCGATTAATACAATAGGACGTTTTTCAAATACTTTTTCTTCTTCCTGCTCCTGATCGTCTAATGTATTTTCCTCCGCTTTTAGCGTTAATACTTGCGCATCACGACTTCCATCCACGTATACAGTGCCGCCTTTTGCTCCGCCATTGTATAAGCGTTCATAAACAGCTTCTACTTGCTCTACTGTGTAGCCACGTGGGGCATTTACTGTTTTCGAGATCGAACTATCAATCCAGCGTTGGATAATACATTGCACATCTGCATGTGCTTCTGGTGGTAATTCCATAGCTGTAACAAACCAGTTCGGAAGATTTTCTTCTTCCGCTGTTTCATTTTTAGCTAAATATTCTTTTACAATATCCGCTTTCACTTCGATAAATTTCCCTAAACGTCCACTTCTGTAATACGTAAACGAATAATAAGGCTCCAGACCTGTCGAAACACCAACCATTGTTCCAGTAGATCCCGTAGGAGCAACTGTTAATAAATGCGAGTTACGAATGCCTGATTCTAAAATAGCATTTCTAATTTCCTCTGGCATTGTTTGCATAAATCCTGTTTCAGTAAAAGCTTTACGAAGTCGATTCGTTTCTTCCTCTGTTTCCCCTGTTAGGAACGGGAAGCTTCCTCGTTCTTTTGCAAGTTCCGCCGAAGTTTCATATGCTGCAATCGCAATGGTTTTAAAGATCTCATCTACTAAAATATTGCCTTCTTCAGAACCGTATTCTTTTTCACAATAAATTAGTAAATCTGCTAATCCCATTACGCCAAGTCCAACACGTCGCTCGCCTAGTGCTTGTACTTTATTTTCTTCTAAGAAATATGGGGTTGCGTCAATAACATTATCTTGCATACGCACACCAACGCGTACCGTTTCTTTTAATGCTTCATAGTTTACTGTTTTTGTTTCTTTATTTGCAAATTGTGCTAGGTTCACAGCAGCTAGGTTACAAACTGAATACGGAGCTAATGGCTGCTCACCACATGGATTGGTTGCAACAACCTTTTGTCCATATGCTTTTGCATTTGTTTTTTCATTCGCATTGTCAATGAAGAAAACACCTGGCTCAGCTGAGTATGTCGCACAAATATTAATCAAATTCCAAAGTTCTTTCGCTTTTACTGTGCGATAAGTTCTTACTGCATAACCCATTTTCTCCCACTCACGAACGTCGCCAATCGTATGCCAATTTTCGTTATAGAATGCCATTTCCTCTTCTGTATATGATTCAGTCGCTGGGAATCGAAGATCAAAATCTTCATCATTTTCTACTGCTTTCATGAAATCATCTGTTAGTGTTACTGAAATGTTGGCACCAGTTAAAAATTCTGGATTATGAACAGTGTATGTACCACCATCACGAAGTTTCGTCTCTGCATCACGAATGATTTCATTGCTGAACCCACCAAGACCAGGGATTGCTTTATAGTTTATAATACCTTGATACATCGCTTCTTCCTGCAATGTCAACGGTTTAAATTTAAGCTTGTCCTTCGCTAATTGTTTAATCGTTTCGTCTTTTGTATTTTCGATTAGGAATCGTAAAATTCGCGGATTTTGCATTTTCGAAATGATGAATTCCGCAATATCCGGATGCCAATCTGCCAGCATTATCATTTGTGCTCCCAATTTTGTTACACCACCATATGTGGGGTTAGGTCATTTCTGCCTAACTCTTATGCTTTCACATAAGTTCAGACTATATCATCAAAGAAAAATCATTATTCTTTGTCTCGTGCCTTATAGAATCATTACTGATAACTATAATTTACTTCTTCCATAGCAATGCGTTAGGAAGTTTCAATAGTCGTTGAACGTTGATCTCCGTTTCCAAAGACCCTTCGCTGCTGATTGTCCAATCTCTCTTCTTTTCAAACCTTCACGCTCACTATTACTAGTCACGTTGTGGTGAAGGGAGCTCTAAGGATGTTCCAGCAATTCACGAGATTACGTCGCCGATATGTTAACGACGTGAACCACCTTGTTCGACAAGATGAGTCAATTTAGCAATATCATCTAACCAAGATACAGAACCGGAAGATTTACCATTTACCCCGCGTGCTAATGTATTACGTGGACGAAGTGTAGAACCATTTGTACCAACTCCACCACCGCGGCTCATAATCTCCATTACTTGTTTACGATGATCACTAATTCCCTCACGAGAATCAGCCACAAACGGCATAACGTAACAGTTAAAATATGTTACATCCGTTCCTGTGCCTGCTCCGTATAATACTCGTCCAGCAGGGATGAATTTTAAAGAAACTAATTGCTGATAAAACTTTTCGAACCATTCAGCTCTTTTTTCTTCCGTCTTCTCCACTGAAGCAAGTCCAGTAGCATTTCGTTTAGCAATTTGTTCATAGAATACTTCTAAAGGCTTTTCAATTACGCTAAGCGGGCGAGTTACAACACCTGATGCAACTTGATTGTTGTCATCAATTGCACTTCGATAATCTTCTTCAATCAATACATCCGCCGTTTTCGCTTCAACATCAATCGACACGATATATCCTAAACCGCGCGCTGGAAACTTTGGATCGTCTTTTACCGTTAATACGACAAAATCTCCTGTTTTTAACGTTTTTTTCTCCGTATCTTTAAAAGAGTAACGGTCAATCATAACTAGTTTAGATACACCTTTATGCGTTAATTTCATGTCCGTAGTAATTGGGTGTACTTGTGGAAATTGCTCAATATCTTTGTTTAATTGTTTAATGTTAATGGTTGCATTTGGGTTTTGAGATGCTAATACCATCATATTGCCTCCCTTTTAATAAAAAATAAAACACACCATATATAGTGTATCGCTGTTAATAAACGATACTATATGTTGTGTTATTTTGCAAATGAATAGATTTGACGCAAACCTAATGATCGCAGTAGTCAATGGACTAAATGACTAAAAAAAAATTATTTTCTAAAGTTCCATTCATCATTAGCATATCGCTTTGCTTCCAAATCTTTTACATACAACTCTTGTTCTTCTGTTAACTTATATTCCACTAATTCAATTTCCAAAGCGTCTTCAAAACCTTTTTTAAATGCCACCTTGCATTCATCGATCGTGACCGGATTTTTACTAATTTTGTTGATGGCAACCGCTTTTTTCGACAAACTCGCTTTTACTCTTTCCCTTAATTCATCAGAGGAAAACTTAAATGTTTGAATTAACTTATCTTCATCTAAATCCAATAAAATAGCTCCGTGCTGCAAAATGACCCCTTTTTGCCTTGTTTGTGCACTACCTGCCACTTTTCTACCCTCTACTACAAGTTCATACCAACTTGGAGAATCAAAACATACAGCAGATTTCGGTTTTTTTAGATCCTCTCTTTTTTGTTCCGTATCTGGAACAGAAAAATAAGCATCTAAACCGAGATTCTGGAAGCCAAGTAACAAACCTTCACTAATGACCCGGTAAGCTTCCGTTACAGTTGCAGGCATATCAGGATAACTTTCTGTCACAATTACGCTATATGTAAGTTCATGTTCATGGAGCACGCCTCTTCCACCGGTAGGTCTTCGAACAAATCCTAGTCCTAATTTTTCAATGGCATCCATGTCTATTTCTTTCTCAACCGATTGAAAATAGCCAATCGATAAAGTAGCGGGATTCCACTCATAAAATCGTATGACTGGTGGGATGAGCCCCTCGCTATGCCAATCTAATAGCGCCTCATCAAGTGCCATATTATATGCTGGACTACAAGGTCCAGAATTAATGAAATACCATTTGTCTTTTCCACGTAAGTCTTCTCCCTTCACAACGATATTCATTTTATCAAATAGATTGAATTGTATCTAGTGAATCTTTTATAATAGATATGGAAACATAGAAAGGGGAAAGACCGTGTCTAATACTTTATACTTTTTAATAGCCGTAATTGTCGTGTTAATAGTTTACGCTATTATTCAAGCATTACGATTAAAAAAAGCAGTTACAAACCTTACGCAAGAACAGTTTATAACGGGTTATCGTAAAGCCCAACTTATCGATGTGAGAGAACCAAAAGAATTCGATGCTGGACATATTCTTGGAGCAAGAAATATTCCTTCGTCACAACTTCGCCAACGTTTCAAAGAAATTCGCCCAGATAAGCCTGTTTACTTATATTGCCAAAGCAGCGCAAGAAGTTCTCGTGCAGCAATGTTTTTAAAGAAAAAAGGCTATTCTGATTTAAACCAACTTCAAGGTGGCTTCAAAACTTGGACAGGTAAGATTAAAACAAAATAATATTAAAAAGTGCTCCTTGTAAAATGAGCTGAAATTCTGAGTCTAGATATACATAAAGGTTCTTCTTTTAAAAGAGGGACCTTTTTCTATAATCATCCCGCTAATGGAGGTATTAGATGCAAAACATGTTTTATTTTCACATAATGAAGATTTCAGAGAAACACATCCAAACTACGAGGACTTTGCCATCGTATCCAAACGCATTATTCATTTGCTAAAAGAACGCAAATATGCTAATTGGCAAACCATCGATATAGGAGAATCTATTTTACAATTAGACGGAAACTTATTAGAAATGATGGAAAATAATCTCGTTACCTATGAAGTGTTAGCATCTATATTTGAAACAAGGGCACAAAGTAAAATTACAAGTAAATCACAATTGTCAGTAGAAAGTAAGCTAGAGATTGTTGATACCTTTGAAAATAATCTAATCTTTTTCCCCGAATATGATGTCGCAATGACATTCTCTTTTAACTACTCTGGCGGGAACAGTTGGCCAGAATACTATTTCTTTTCAATTTCGGCAGAAACAGCACTTACATTCTTGCAAGAAATCAATGAAAAAATGCGTCAGCTGCTTATGCAATCCGTTACCTATTTGGTAGATACCGAGCATGGGGTACAACGCAGAAAGTACGGCGAGCAAGCTGCGGTAAGTCGTGATGATGTATTATTATCTGAAAGCATTAAACAAGACATTTTCCGATCAATCGATGAATTTTTTAAAGAAGATGGACACTTTTTCAAAGATTATGGACTACCCTATAAACGCGGGATATTACTATACGGGTCACCTGGTAATGGTAAAACGACTTTAGTGAAATCGATTACCGGTTCTACCAAGGCTCCGGTCGTCTATTGGCAAATAACTGAATTCACTGGTAGTCATTCGGTACAAGAAGTATTTGGAATTGTCACTCGGCTAGCACCAGCAATTTTAGTAATTGAAGATATCGATTCCATGCCAGAATACACACGTTCCGTCTTTTTAAATACTTTAGACGGCGCTCAATCAAGAGAAGGGTTATTTATCATAGGGACGACAAACTACCCGCAAAAAATCGATCCTGCGCTTATTAATAGGGCTGGTCGTTTTGATCGTGCTTACGAAATCCCTTCCCCATCTGAAAAAGTGCGGGAAAACTATTTACGCAAACTGGATATTAAGCATATTTTCACGGATGATCAATTTGCAGATATGGCGAAACGTTCGAAAGGATTATCTATGTCTCAATTGAACGAGCTGTATATGTCGGTTGCGCTCAATTGGCATTATGATGGAGAACTCGCTTATGAAAAACGAATTGAGGAACTGATCAAGCAAAACAAACGATCCATAAAAAACGATTGGGAGAAAGACGAATCTTCTATAGGATTTTAACCATTTATCTATAAACAAAAAGAATCCGCTGTGATTCTTTTTTTCTTTTCATATAATTCCTGAAACTTCCCTCTTCTATTTTCGTATAACAATCAACATGATGTTTAATTATGAAATCATTTGAATGAGGTGGATTATTTTGGCACTAGGAAATCGCAAGGATTTGTTTTGGATTTTTGCACTTATTTTATTAATAGTAGCACCATTTGCTTGCATCCTCACTCCGGTCATTACGTCGATTACATTTTATAGCGGCCCTGGATCGATTGTTTTTGTACCACTTAGCACGAGTTTTTTGGCGCTTGCATGCTCATTTGTTTTTGCAATTATGCTTCTTTGTGCGTCCTATTTTTTAAAATCTAATATAGTTAGAGCGATAATGATTGTTATCGCAGCAATTGGATTTATACTCATTTTTACGTTAGGTATTCAAAACTATGTTTATCTACATGAAGATAAAATAGAATTTAATCCACTTCTCGGAAAAAAAGTAGAATACGAATGGGGAAACCTTGCGAAGGTAGTACATGTATTAGAGGAACCAGAAGAGAAACAAGATGAAATATATATTTTTGAGTTTACAGATGGGTATGTAATTGAATTTCCTGTATCCGGAGTTGTTAATGGATCAGTGCAAAGTGCAATTTACCAAAAAGCAAGGCAATACGAAATACCATTTGAAGACTGAAAAAGTGCGGACCATTTGAGGACCGCACTTTCTTTTTATGCTTTTGTATAACGTAAAACTGGCTTACGAGCAGCTTTTGTTTCATCTAAACGATTAATAACTGTTGTATGGGGTGCATTTTGAACAATTTCTGGATCCTCTTGCGCTTCTTTGGCAATTTGGATTAATGCATCACAGAATGCGTCTAATGTTTCTTTGGACTCTGTTTCTGTTGGCTCGATCATCATACCCTCTTCTACATTCAGTGGGAAGTAGATTGTTGGTGGATGATATCCAAAATCAAGCAGACGTTTCGCCATATCTAAAGTACGAACGCCAAGTTTCTTTTGACGACGACCACTTAATACGAATTCATGCTTACAATGACGATTGTATGGAAGATCGAAATACTCTTCTAGACGTCTCATCATATAGTTTGCATTTAGTACTGCATATTCAGTAACAGCTTTTAAACCATCCGGACCCATTGAGCGGATATACGTGTAAGCACGAACATTGATACCAAAGTTGCCATAGAACGGTTTTACACGACCAATTGCTTGTGGACGATTGTAATCAAATGTATATTTATCTTCTTCTTTTACCAGTACTGGACTTGGTAGGTATGGAATCAGGTCAGCCTTTACTCCAACCGGACCTGAACCTGGACCACCGCCTCCGTGAGGGCCAGTAAATGTTTTGTGTAAGTTTAAGTGAACACAGTCAAAGCCCATGTCTCCTGGACGTGCTTTAGACATAACCGCATTTAAGTTTGCGCCATCATAGTATAATTTACCACCAACACCATGGATGATTTCAGCCATTTCTAAAATGCTTTCTTCAAATAGACCTAATGTATTTGGGTTTGTTAGCATTAGGGCTGCTGTATCTGGACCAGCAACTCGACGCAAGTCCTCTAAATCTACTAATCCGTTTTCATCTGATTTTACTGTAATAGTTTCAAAGCCAGCTACAGTTGCAGATGCAGGGTTAGTTCCATGAGCAGAGTCTGGAACGATTACTTTTGTACGTTGTAAGTCGCCATTTGCTTCATGGAATGCACGAATCATCATTAAAGCAGTCCATTCACCGTGCGCACCAGCTGCAGGTTGAAGTGTCACTTCGTCCATACCAGTGATTTCGATTAAATGCTCTTGAAGATCATACATTAGCTCCATTGCGCCTTGAACAGAAGATTCATCTTGTAATGGATGAATGTTAGCAAAACCTGGGAAACGTGCAACCGATTCATTAACTTTCGGATTGTATTTCATCGTACAAGATCCAAGTGGGTAGAATCCTGTATCCACACCGTGGTTACGGTTTGATAGAGCAGTATAATGGCGCATAATATCTAGCTCGGAGACCTCTGGTAATTCCGCCTCTTCTTCGCGTAGCATACCTTGTGGTAATAATGACGCTATGTCTACTTCAGGAACATCTAATTCAGGTAGGTTATATCCTACACGACCTTCTCTCGTAATTTCAAAAATTAGTGGTTGGTTATCCTTATGCATGAAGAGCCCCCATTTCTTGCACGAGTGCATCTATTTCTTCTTTTGTACGTTGCTCAGTTACAGCGATTAATACGTGATTTTTAAGATCGGAATTCACTCTACCTAAGTCAAATCCTCCGATAATTCCTTTTTCAAGGAGTGCTTTGTTACTATCCGTAATAGAACCATTTACTTTCACAACGATTTCGTTGAAATGTGCTCCTTGGAAAGGTACTTCAAATCCTGCTTTTTCAAAAGCTTGTTTCGCATAATGTGTTTTTGTGATATTTTGAATCGCTATTTCTTTAACACCTTTTTTCCCAAGTGCTGTCATTGCAACAGAAGCTGCAAGTGCATTTAACGCTTGGTTCGAACAGATGTTAGAAGTCGCTTTGTCACGACGGATATGTTGCTCACGGGCTTGTAATGTTAACACAAATCCACGACGGCCATCTTCATCCGTTGTTTCTCCAACCAAACGTCCTGGAACTTTGCGCATCAATTTAGATGTTACTGCGAAGAAACCACAGTGAGGTCCACCAAAAGCTTCCGCGATTCCAAATGGTTGTGCGTCTCCAACTGTAATATCTGCCCCAAATTTACCAGGTGGCGTCAAAGCTCCAAGTGCAAGTGGGTTTGTAGAAACAACGAATAATGCTTTTTGAGCATGTGTTAGTTGTTCTACTTTTGCTAAATCTTCAATTTGACCAAAGAAGTTTGGGTACTGAACTAAAACGGCTGCTGTTTCTTCATCCACTAATTCTTCTAGTTTCGACAAATCAGTTAAGCCATTTTTTATTGGTACTGTTACCACTTGAACATTTTGCCCTTTAGCATACATTTTCACTACATCAATATATTCAGGATGAACGGCTTCAGAAACAATAATTTTTTTACGGCGAGTGTGCCCTGCAGCTAAGTTTCCAGCTTCAGCAAGCGCTGTACCACCATCATACATAGAAGAGTTTGCGATATCCATACCAGTTAATTCACAAATCATCGTTTGGAATTCAAAAATTGCTTGCAATTCCCCTTGTGAAATTTCTGGCTGATATGGAGTATATGCCGTATAAAATTCAGAACGAGAGATAACATGATCTACAATAATTGGCTTGAAATGATCATAAACTCCAGCACCAAGGAAAGAAGCGTACTTTTTGCTATCCGCATTTTTATCAGCAAGAGCTGCTAATTCTTTCAGTAACTCTGATTCTGCTTTCGCAGGTTTAATATTATACTCACCATTAAAACGTACTTTTTCAGGAATGTCTGCAAACAATTCATCAATAGAAGAAATGCCGATTACATCTAACATCTCTTTTTGATCTTGCTCAGTCATTGGTAAATAACGATGCTTCATGGAAGGACAACCTCTTTCTTGTCTTATTTTTCTCTTTTATAAAATGGAGTAGGTACGGTAACTGCTTTTAGTCGTTTATTTCTAATTTCTACTTCTAGCTCTTTTCCGATTTCCGCAAATTTTGTGTCAATTAACACTAAACCGATATTTTTTTTGAGCGTAGGAGATTGCGTTCCTGTAGTGACAAAACCTACTTGTTTATCCCCTGCATACACCGGATAACCAGTTCGTGGAATCCCTTTATCAATCATTTCAATACCAATACTTTTTCTTGGAACACCGTTTTCTTTTTGATCAGCTAAAATAGTTTTCCCATTGAAATCTTGTTCTTTTTTAAGCTTTACAACAAAGCCCAGACCTGCTTCTAGTGGGGAGATATCTTTTGAAAGTTCTTGACCATATAATGGTAAACATGCTTCAAATCGTAATGTATCACGTGCCCCTAGACCACATGGTAGAAGTCCCTCTTCTTTTCCAGCGTCTAAAATATTGCTCCATAAATCTCTTACATCATTACTAGCTGCATAGATTTCAAATCCATCTTCTCCTGTATAACCGGTACGAGAAACAAGAACTGATTTTCCAGCTACTTCGACATCATCCGAGAAACGGAAGAATCCAATTTCATCTAGGTTTATGGAAGTAAGCTTTTGTAAAATCCCTTGTGCAAGTGGTCCTTGGAGTGCAAGTAAACCGTATTCATCCGATTTATTTACAAGTTCTACATCATCTGTCACGAATTGTTTCATCCAGTCAAAATCTTTTTCAATGTTGCCTGCGTTTACTACTAATAAATAATGGTTATCTTCTACTTTATAGACCAATAGATCATCTACAATGCCACCATCTTCGTAACACATTGCAGTATATTGCGCTTGCCCATTTACTAATTTGGAAACATCATTTGTCATGATCTTTTGTAAAAACGTCTCACTAGCTGAACCTGTAACGATAATTTCTCCCATATGAGAGACATCAAACAATCCTGCTTTTGTCCTTACTGCTTCATGCTCTTCTTTAATACTAGAAAACTGTACAGGTAATTCCCAGCCACCAAAATCAATTGTTTTTCCTCCATATGTTGCATAATCATCAAATAGAGGTGTACGCTTCAACTGTTCTGACAATAAAATCTCCTCCTTAAGTTTTTCACACATGAAAAAGGACAGAGTACCCCCTTTAGATTAACAAGGGGTCTCTGTCCTGGCACCTGAAAGTTTACCAAAATGGCTTTCCTCTTTGGTGGCTTTGCGTGATACTAAACGAAAGCACTCTCCAGAGTTGCGTCCTATACGAGTTCTTTTGCCTGAGAGATTCATAATAGTGATTACTTGCTCCTTCGGCGACGCTACTTACAGCGTTCTCTCCCCGTATACTCAACCGCGATATCTGTATATATGGCTTGCTTTGTCTATATCCTAACATTGAACATTAAAAGACGCAATACTTTTTATAAAATTACTTAAAATACGAACGATACATCTTTTTTTATATCATTCATTCGCCTTTTAGTCGATTTACTTGGTATCCAGCATATTCTGTAACTTGTCGCAATGGACGATTTTCGGTAAGGATTGTAATATGTGTTGCTTTTTTATAGGCTCTTCGTCTCTTATTATACAGTTGCTCTAACTCTTCTTTTGTACTACTTTGCACAATCGGTCTGTTCTTATCATTTTTAATACGCATCCAAATGTCATTGAATGTCGCATCTAAATACAATACTAAACCGGTTTGACGCATAATTCGAACATTTTCTTCATTCATCGCAACACCTCCACCTGTAGAAATAATACAGGACTCCTTACGGAAGTTTTTCAAGAAATCAGTTTCTAATTGTCGAAAGTATGCTTCCCCTTCCTGTTCAAATATTTCGGGTATAGTCCTTTTCTGCTTATTTACGATTTCTTTATCCATGTCGTAATAAGGCATTTTTAACAAATAGCTCAGTCTTCTCCCGACTGCACTTTTTCCGCTTCCCATAAATCCAACTAAATATACTTTGTACATGCTTCACCAACTCGCTACATATCAAGATTATTTTCTCGCTCTTTAAAATTATCTATTTTAATGATAGTACATCGACTTTTCATACTTTTCCATACCACTTCACATGCGTTCTATCTTATAGATAATTTCAATATCACTAACTCGTTTGTTTCATATTTCTTCAGCTACTCACAAAAGAATTGTGATTTAAATGTTATTTTTTACTCATTTTTTATTACCGGTCAAAATTTATTAATTATTCATTAAAGTTATCCTTATTATAGAGACCTGCTTTGAGTATTACAAGGTATTTTAAAAAGCGACAAATTATTTCTATTAATAGAAGAAAAAAACCACCTTCCAAATTAATGGTTGGTGGTTTCTTCATATTTATTAAGGAATTCACACATATTATATAATCCTTGTAATTGCTCTGAATTCATATTTTGAATTTCTTCAATTGCACCGAGAATTACTTCTTTTGGCGCTTTATCCTTCAAGATGTCCGCTAATTCATTTAATTTTTCTTTTTGTTCTTCATTCATCTAAAACACCTCATTCTGTCATCGTCACATCTACTATCGCATCTAACGGCAGCACAAATACTTTATAAATTACTTTTAAAATATTAATACGCACACTCGTTCCCTCCTTTTTTTATTTAGTGTACGAACATTCGTTTGATTTTACAATTAAAATTATGATGTTAATTATTGGGCTAATAAAAAAAGCAACCAACTCGTTTAGGAGAAGATCGATTCTTTTAGAAGAGGAGATATAAAGGTCGTAAATCATCTATCGTTTTAAACTGTCTTACTAATTTTTCAGACCCGAGTAAATTTTTCACATTACCAATATTTTGTACTTGATAACCTGGTAAAAGATAGTAAAATGAGAACTGTCAATAACCTTGTGGGAGAATCATAAGGTTAATCTTGTGGTGTACATAAGGTAAAGTCATTTCCGTTGAGGGCTACCAACCAACAACATTATGGAAATGACTTTTTGTTTGTCTGTTCGTATTAAGTTAGTTCAGCACCTTATTTTAATACACTCATTATCCTGGCATCTTTCTGTTTTTCGTAACAATATAAATAAAAATTTTTGGATAACTATTTAATCGATCATAATGTAAATGAAAAGGTATTAAAAAAAGCCCGCCCAATTGAGCAGGGCAAAATTAAAAGGACCAGGATAAGGTCCTTTTTTGTATTCTTCTTAAACTAAAGCACCCGTTACTTCAATAAGAATGGACTGGTTTTAACTCTCTACCAATAAAGTTAGCAGGTACAGGGCTTAGTTCTAATTCTCTTGCCCAAACAGAAAGTTGACCTATGTGGTGAATTTCGTGAGTAATTATATGGTGTAATATTTCATCAACAGTGTATTTATCTTCATCCCAAGAAACACTAACTAGTTTTTCTTTTAAACCTCCTAAATTTGTTTTAAAAAATTCACCTATTTCATTTCTTGATTTATCTGAAAGAGATTTAACCTTTTCAAGTGTATTATAATCAGTAAACTGAAATACTACATCTTCTTTACCTTGAATACCACGAATCCAACTATATTCCACATCTATTATGTGAAAAAGTGTATATAATATATTTCCTACTCCACCCCTGCGGTCTTTTAACAACTCTTTAACTGTCAGTTGATTGCACCAGTCAAACCATTCATCTCTTACCTGCCAGTTGTATTCAAAGAATTTAATCATTGTAAACACTCCAATTTAGCTTATTACATTTCTAAGTTAACGAAAATGCTCTATTCCGAATATATAAAAAAAGGCCCTCCATTAATGAGAGCCTTTTTAATTTGTAATCAAATTTATACTGTCGAAGGATTTTTTTATTTAATATGTTCTGTCATAATAACACATCACATTAGTACTTTGATAAAATATCAGTCAATACATCTCCATCTATATTACCACCAGATAAAACAAGAGCAATGTTTTTCCCTCCAACTTGCTCTCTATAGTCCATAACAGCAGCTACCGTAGTGCAGCTACCTGCTTCCACAATATACTTTTCCTTTTTTGCCATGAAACTAACTGCTTTAGCAATTGATTCTTCTGATACAGCTATAAAGTCATCTACGTAATCTTTGGCCAAATCATAGCTGAGCTTACCGACCCCTCCAACAAGAGCATCACATAATGATTCCTCACTGTGATATTCTTCATAAAAAATATTGTCTTCATAAGATTTTATCATGGCAGGACATGCTTCTGTTTGTACCCCTATGATACGAATCCCCGGTTTTATAGTTTTAGCGGCAACAGCTATTCCTGTAATTAGCCCGCCTCCCCCTATCGGCACTACGATGGTATCAATGTCACTATTTTGCTCAAGAAGTTCAATCGCAACTGTACCCTGACCTCCATAAATTTGAGGATCACTGTAATAAGCATCAATATAAATTAATTTATGTTCTTTTATAAATTCCATCCCTAATGAATGAGCTTCATCATAATTATTTCCTAATAGTATTACTTCACCTCCAAAATATTGAATTTTGTCTATTTTGCTTTGTGGGGTAGTTTTAGGAACAATGATTTTCACATTATTTATTCGAAGAATCGAAGCTGCATAACTTACGGAACTTCCATGGTTGCCTGATGAAATTGCAGCAACACCATGACTCATTTCCTCCTTAGTTAAAGTCATCATTTTATTTAATGCTCCTCGGATTTTGAAGCTTTTTACTCTTTGTAAAGATTCGAGTTTAAAGAAATATTTTTTACTTTCATCTCCCAAGTAAAAAGATTCCTCAAGTGGTGTTTTTGTTACATAATTTTTGATACGTTCATAAGCGTCTTTAACATGATTATAATTAAAACTCATCATTTATACTCCACCTTCTAAATTTCTGATTTTATCCCAAGCCCTTTTTCTTCTGCTGTCTGTAGTGCAATTTTTGCTGTATAGATATCTAAAAGAGCCATTCCTGTAGCATCAAATACAGTTATTTGTTCATCGTTGGACCTTCCCTTAATTTTCCCCAGTATTAAATCACCAATCTCCCCATTGATATTCCTCTCTGTAATTATGCCTTGCTTAAGAGGTAGTTCAATTTCACCTACTTGTACACAATGTTCTATGTCATCTACATAAATGCTAGCTTTTGACAGGATTTCAGATTCTATTTCCTGCTTACCTACCATATCCGCCCCTATGCAGGAAATATGCGTTCCTTTTTGTACCCACTGATTTTTTATTAACGGTACTCTAGAAGACGTCACAGTGATGATGATGTCACTGTTTTTCACTGCACTTTCCAAACATTCAACTTCTTCAAATATTATTGTTTCTGTATCGATTCCAAATTCATGTTGTAGTCTTTGAGAAATACTGCTAATAAAACTTTCTAGTTTAATTTTATTTCTTGCTGATATCATTACTTTTTTTAGATTTGGCAATGCTGTCAGTGTAGCTGCAATTTGAAAAATTGCCTGGTTTCCGGCTCCAAGAACAAGTAGATTCTTAGAATTTTTTCTAGCTAAGTATTTAGCTCCTATAGCACCAGACGCACCAGTTCGTATTCCTGTAATGAACGAAGCATCCGTTATCCCTAAAGGTTTTCCTGTTTCAGCATCAAATACGACAATCAATCCTATTAAAGTTGGTATGCCCTTTTCTTCATTCTCACCAAACCATGTTACAGTCTTATGTCCAAACAGCTTTTCACTCTTTAAAAAACCCGATTTAATGTCCATATCTGCCTTACCTGGCTCAAAATCATAAAAAATAGTTGGCCATGTTTCAGTTTTACTCTCACTCTTAGATTTATAAACTGTCTCAACTAAATCGATCACTTGATTGACTTTTAATACTTGTTTAACGATTTCATTACTCAAAACTCTAAATTCAAACATTGACTTTACCTCCTTATACTTGTCTAATAACAATGGTTATAAAAAACAAAAAGCATTGAATCTCACCCCGCCTATAAATAGGCCCTAATGGGAATGAGACTCAATGCTTTATTAAATGTTTTTACCCGGGGATAAAAACAGCACCATGTTATTTTATTTACATTAATAATAACATACAAAAGTTCAATGTAAATATTTATTCTTAATGAACTAAACTGCGGCGTTAGTTCAATAAGAAAAATCTTATAATTATTAATATTGTACATGAAAAGGCAATTAAAAAAAGCCCCACTCGAATGAGCAGGGCTTGATATTATTTACTATTTAATTTAGCAAGCGTAGCTTTGGATGGTGTTTCATACTTAATATATCCGTTCATTTTAGTAATTTCATATCTTTCTTAGAGCTACTGAAATGAAATAAGTTCAGTTATAGTTTCCCCATCTGAATCAACAGTTTTGATTATACCGAAGCCAGGAGCAAGGTAATCTCTTAAACCGTTTGAATATCTAATAATAACTACATTTTTAAATGTTCCAGCTTTTACGGTGACTGTACTTGTCGTGCTTTCAACATTTATATATTCAATTGCTTCCTCCCAATCTTCAGTAAAGTAACTATTTATCGTTTCTTTTCCTTCAATGAAAGGATAAGTTAAATCAAAAAATATAAAATCGGATTCATCCATACCAAAACTAATTCCACTGCTATTTTCAGCAAACATGTATTCATATCCATCATTTACTGAAGTTAATTTTGAATATGTTGTAGAATCTAAAGAAGACTTAGTCACAATAAAAGATTGTGTTGTGTCATCGATGAAATTTGGATAATATGTGAGTTTCAAACCCTCTTTTGGAGAAAGACCACTTGTTACTGCGTTTAACAAAGCTAGTTTACTTTTTGATGGTGTCTCATATTTAACTTTGGTAGTCTGTTGAACATAACTACCACCACCTACACCATACAAACCACCATTATTACTTTTATAGCTATAAACTCGGTATTCTTCACCTTTTTTTAAAGTACGAACAGTTGTAAGTGATCCATTCGCATTTAATTTAACTAAATTTGTTGATGCCAAAACTGTAACTTTACCAATTTGACCAATCTTTAGCTCTGTCTTTCCCCACATAACTTTCGAAGCTGCCTCAGCGGTATTTACTTGAAAAGTAAATACAGTTAGAGCAAATATTGCAACTAAGGCGCTCTTAATAAATTTTGAACACATATGACTTCTCCCCTTCCTAATTATTTTAATAGTACATTTTGGAAATAATAATGTCTATATCATTTTAAAACATAAAAAAATACTCAGATGAGCAGGGATTGATGTCATAGAGAACCTTTCGTTTCCAATTTAGTTAATAACGGTGCAAGCATTGTGATTAAACGAATATCGACTGAATCCTTAACTTCATAATCAGCTGCCATTAAACCATGCTTTACTAATTTATCAAACGCATTTTTTTGTCCTGGTGTTAATACGATTTTTTCTTCTGTCACTCCCCCCACCTCTTTCTTTATTAATCCAAATGATTTAACCAAACCATTTACATGACCTTGTGCTAAACCTTCAATAAACGCATCTTGTTTAAGTAATGCAGCATCGGAAGAATTATCGATGAAGCCACACTCGGTTAATATGGATGGCATATTTGACTCACGTAGCATATGATAATTTGCTTGCTTCTTACCACGATTCCCCATTTGACCAATCTTCTTGATAATTTCTGCATGGATAATATTTTGATAAGCGATTGAATTTGTGCTATCTGGATATACATAATCTTCGTAACCATTACCACCTCCAGCGTTAATGTGGATGGACAGTAAGAAATTTGCTCCCCAGTTATTTGCTTCATTTGTGCGGTCGGTTAGAGATGGATAAGTATCGCCAGTACGACTCATTTTTGTTTGTACATTTTGATACTCTTTGAGTAATTCATCTACACGCTTCGCTATTTTTAGAGTAATGTCTTTTTCTTTTAAACCATTTCCAACTGCCCCCGGATCACTGCCTCCGTGTCCTGCATCAATAAATACTTTTACCATTACTTCTCACTCTCCTTTAACTGTTCGTCAACTTTAGAGCCAATAAGTTCTTCCCGTATTTCGGTACTGATTCCTGCTTTTTCATGCTTTGTAGCCTCAATTACTTTTAATTTTTCCGCTAAATTTGTTGGAACAAGAACTTCTAGTTCTGCCATATTCTCTACTATACTTAATCCTTCATTTGCAATATAGAACCATACAGTAGCTAGCGTTAATGCCCCTCCAAGGTTCAACACTTGGTCAATCACATTTGCTGTAATAATAACTAACAATACTAACAGTTTTCTTGAATAGCCAAACAGACTTTTACGACTCCACAAATTCCCGTTTTTTATAGCCTTAAAAATACCTGTAATAATGTCAATTAGCATTAACAACATTAGAAAATGTAAAAATTTTACCCCACCAAATAAATACATATGTGCTACTTCTAAGTGTTCCAAATTGATTCCCTCCATAGAGTCCAGCTCCTTTTAGATTTTTAAAAAACAAAAGAGCACCCATTGTGGATGCCCCGTTTTAAAACAAAAAAATGACGCTAGCTTATGCTGCGTCAATTACTCCTCGCCTAACTAATTCATTTTTTACATCTACTTTTAAAAATGCTGGTACTGCAATTTCACCTTGTTTCGGATTCTCCATTACTCTTAAACCTAATTCTACTAAATCTGCGTACAATGTTACCATTTTACAACACTCCTTTTATAGTTAATGTTTCAATTACTTCGGCTAAGGCGATTTGATTGTTTATCTTGTCGACTTCCTGTTTTTCGATACTTTCAGCTAAAGCAATTTGTAAAAATAATCTTTCTTGTTCTAAAAGTTCTAATCTCTCATCCACCACTGTTACAGAAGGTTTTTCATCTGTAAAAATCAAAAAGTTTCCATCAATTATGTTTTGTTCTTCAATAATTCGTTTGTCTTGATTAAGAGAAATAATCTGTTCGCGACTAGCTTCATCTGTATACTGAAATCTATAAATCAATATTCTCACTCCCTTTTATTAGTTAATAACTGTCGCAATCGGATTTTTCGCTACACAAATTTTGAAGTCTTTTGATCTTGGTTGTCCATTGTTGTTCCCTTTAGCATATAATTGGATGTTATCTCCTTTTGATACTATCATGTCTTCTGCATAGCCAGTATAAGACTCGTACGAACTCCCAGATACAGTTCTCAATACTCCAACAGGGACACCATTTTTATATAACTGATAGTTTCCGCTTCTGTCCGTACTAGAAACATAAGTGGCATATTTAACTCTGACTAAACCGTCAAAATTTACTTCTACGTCATGATGTAACGTCCAACTACTACTCGTTGTGTGGGAAGCTGTAGGGCTTGTAAATAACACTTCATCCCCTGGAGTCGCGACGTATGTCCAATCAAGCGTCCCGATAACTCCGAAAATATCTGTGCCGGCTCTTATGTTTTCCGGAATCAAATCCATATCCCCAATTATAATTATAGGGCTTGAATAATATCCAGCTTCTTTGGTTTGATTGACCGTACTAGGTGTTACCGTCCCACCAGCGCCCCTGTTAGGCATTGTGCCAATAATATCACCTGCATCTGTACTCGCTGTTTTACCAGAGAGAAGGTCAGATGCTAAAGCGTTACCGCTTCCCCCTTCACCCTGTAAGATAAAAGACGTTCCATTATAACGAATAGTATAGATGCTATCAGCTTTTAGATTCCCACTAGTCAAGTCATTTCCATTTGATTTTAAAATGGATTTTACACCTAAACCATTTATATTAATTGTTATTGCACCAGTGTTTTGTAACCTGTTTTTAAAAGCAATAGCCATTCCTTCTTTATAACCTTCAAGTGCCGGATTTAGAGTCACAACCTTTGCATTAGCAGAACCAGTATCTACAGCATATTTAACCGCATTGTCAGCATTCTTTTTTAACTCTTCATCAATAATGTCCCAGTTAGAATTCGTCAATGTAATGTCAGGTGGGCTATCAATTAATTCTCGCTTTTTAAATCCATAATTAGCTGTTTGTAACAATTGCACTCACACTCCTTTCTTAGTCTGTAACATCCACAGTGATAATATAGCTCTGTCCTACATTGACAGGGTTTGGCGCGATGGTGATGCTAGATACTACCGGCGCCACTGTATCTAAAACGACAGTTCTTGTTACGCTGCTTGTTTTACCTGCTGCATCCGTAGCGGTAATAACAATGGTGTTTGTTCCTTCCACAAGTGTTAGAGTCTTGCTAAAGTTACCGTTCCCGTCCACAACTGTGGCAGTAGCAGCACCGGTATTCAATTTCACCGTCACTCCAACTGGACTACTTGTCGCATCATTGGTAGTCCCCAGCACTGTGAGACTGGCAACATTTTGATAGCTTGTAACTTCTGCTGGGCTAGAAACATTCAAAATTGGTGGAACAGTATCTACTGTAAATGTTCTTGAAACAGCAGTAGCTGCATTTCCATCGTTATCCTGTACATTCAGAAGTATCGTATGGCTACCATCGGATAAAGCTGTTTGTGGTGTATAGGTAACGTTATAGCCTCCTGTTACGGAAGTGACTACCACGCCTGGACTTGTATTCGTAAGTGTTGTTCCACTATCCACTTTTATGGTTAACGAACTAATTTTTATTCCGGATCCATTCGTTTCGTCTCTTAACTGAAAGGTAATAGCCGGTTTATTTGTGATGATATATGCACCACTTGCTGGACTTGTTATGAGGATGGTTGGTTTCGTTGTCTCTTTCACAAATAGCTTTAAACTTTCTCCCAGCGCACTATCCGAATCATTAGCACTTGTAACATTCCCTGCTAAATCTTCCGCCTCTACTGTTATGGGATAATAGTGTCCTGCATTCACATTAAAACTTGTCATATTCGGCGCTGCTATCGTACCTTCATACTTTCCAGTACTAGGATTTTTGGTTAGCTCCACACGTGAACCATTAATTACTACGCTCACTTTTTTTAATGCCAATTCGCCTCACCTCTGTCTACCAATTTTTTAGCTCTAACCAATTGCTAAATGCATTTTTTACGTCGTTCCAATTTTTAAAGTTCGACTTAATACCCAACCAGTTCTTTTCAAACACTTCTACCTCGATAAAGACTGTTTCTCCAGTAAATGTAGTTTGTGCCGGGAGTTCGTTTTCTCGATTGGTTATGATCTGTACTTTGGATATTTTTACACTCAATTCATCCACTCCTTTATTGTGGAGCGATATAGTCTTTAACTGCTTGCCAATCTTTCATAGCAGCAACCGCATTCCAATCATGGAAGTTATTTTTGATATCTTCCCAAGTGGAGAAGTATTTAATCACTAACAATTTTATATGGGCAGGAGCCAATGGTTTTAATGCTCGCGCAATATCTGCATAACGATAATCCTTAGAACTATCTGGACTCAGCACTTGTACAAGCAATACCCCTTGACCAGGCTCAGGGTTATTCAATTCATCGGAACCAAAAAAACTCACGATACAATCACTTCCCGTGATAGTTTTCGCAACCTCTTTAATCATTGGCTCATTTAGTTTTTTTCCTTTTTGCATTAGAGCTAGTAGGTACGAGCGTCTTTGTTCTAATGTCCCCTCTCCTTTATACCGAAGGAATGTTTCAAGTCGAGTAATTCTTTCGATACTTGCTGTTCGAATAAATACATCTAGCAACCCTTTTTGTATGCTCGAATTCAAACGATCTATCTCTATATTTTCGGCGTTAAACAAAACTTGGAACTCTAATACATCTTGTAAAAAGTCGGGTAAATGTTGGATTAAATCCGCTGAGCGTTCTGCATCTTGAATAACTTCTAAGAAGAAATTGTAACGACTATCTGTGCTGTCGATATATGTGATGGAACCGCCCTGCTTGATTTCAAGCTTTAAATCGTACAATCCCGCAACTCCAGGAGCTTCTAATTCTTTACTCCATGTTCCGTCCCCATTGTTTACTAAACTGTATGTTTGACCATTGATGGTGTACTTGATATACTCAATCATCCGCTCACCACCGTAAGATTAATGCTATTAATCATAGGGATTTCATCACCAACCAATTCGACGTCCTCTATTCCGCCATTCATTCGAAAATCATTTAAATCTGCAATACTTGGAGTATCTATAATCGTGACAGCCATTCGCATATAGCTAACTTTATTCTTCACGAAAGTAACGCTTGCTAAGTAGTTGCTTATTGCTTGGGCAACTCCCTCCGGCTCCGTATATCCTTCTGCAAGTACAATATTTACGCTAATATTTATATCTTTTTTAACGCCACCAGTTACCGTTACTTTTGAGCCTATTGGTGCAACTCCGTTACCTAAACCAAGACCACCGGGATCCAGGTGATGTTGAAAAGAATCGATCAATAAAGAGTCGGCTACTTGAAAAGATCTGTCCGAAATAGCGACCTTTACAGTGTTTCCGCCATAAAATAGCGGGAATACTTTTACCGCCCCTACACCGTCATATGCATCAGCCCACTCGATATATTGAGCAACATTTCCATCTTGATCTGGATATAGGATTTTTCGCCTTAACTTTTCTCGCAATTGATCATCATTTTCCTCGCCAACTCCATAAGCGATGATGTCAGTAAGAGTAGCACTAGTTAGGCCCTCTAGATAATCGCTAGGAATTATCTCTCCTAGATATTCGTTCCCGACAAGTCCAGGTAATTCTGATTCTAATTTGTAGATACCATCACTAATCTTTTCCCGTACAACAAAGGTGTTTTCAGGAGAGCTAAATGTAAACCCCAAAGGAACATTTATATTAAATTTTCCTCTTAGAATAGCCTTAGTCGCACCTTTTCGAAAGACGCCATTCTGGAATGCTAATTCTGTTAATTCATAGTCAACGGCTGTATCGATAGATACGGTGTCACTCATCGTATTTATCGCAATATAGGCTTGTGTTAATTCAGCTGCAGCTGGTGCAAGGGCATCGTATACTATCGACCCCTCCCGTTTATCTACATCATTTGTCACTCTATCCAGCATTCTTTGTAAAATGAAATCATAAGTCATGTGTTCATACATTTATACAACCACCTCTGACTCTGCTTCAATTTCGCCTTCTGTAGTGCGTGCTGTGAATTTGACTAAAACTTTACTTTTATTTTTCTCAAAAGAAAAAGCATCCACACTTTCAATCCGATCGTCTTGTGTCAATGCTTCTGTTATTAGCCTTTTTAGTTCTGAATACACAAATGGAATTGGTTTCCCAAAAAGTTGCGCTATTTCAGCACCATAATCCCACGAATAAATTATATGGTCATAACGTTCCGTACTCAGTGTTTTGTAGATAAATTGTTCAATCGCTTCACGGCCATCCACATAACCAATAACCCGTTTTCTCTCCAAGTCTAATTTATATGTTTTTGATGGCTGCTGAATAGCTTCCTCAAAATCTGCCATCAGTTCATCATTGATTTTTGGAATCATACATCCACCTCTTTATCCCAAACAATATACTTCTGACCGCCCTGCATTTTGACTAAGAGAACGGTATCGCCTATTTTTAAAGCATTATGCACAGTGAATTTCTTCTTACCTTTGTATTCATGTGTATGCGATTCACTTTCTTCTGTCGAGTGTTCTACCGTCATTTCAATTTCATGGTCCCGAACTTGACGAGTTAATATTAGCTGAGCCGTTGTCAGGGGCTTCTTTTGTTCTACCAATATTTTTAATGGCGCGACACTTGTTACTTCCCCAAATTCAATAGCTGTTGGATCAGCTGCCTCTATCGCTTCTTTTGCAGCTATTTTAAACAGGGTGAGGATATCATTCATATTACGCAACAAAATCACCGCCGATCAGTGTGAGATCCATGAAGTGCTCACTCTCTTTAAACGTGTGTTTCACATTCTCTACAATCATATAATTCATCAGCTTGATATCGCCTAAATTCATTCGAACGACTAACATATTGCCTCCGCGAACATAGATGTTCCCGAACGCCCTTTTCATGCTCAAATTACGTGTTTTTCGATTATACAGAGCTAGCAAAGCATCTGCCTTCGCTTTCCCGTTTGTATTCTCTTTAATCGATTCGAAGTATTGTAAGACACCCCAGTCGTTCATATGATTACCGTCTTGTGCTATATAGATTTCGCGCTTCCCTTTCTTCTCATTTTCATAGGAAAGTTTGATTTTATTGTACGTATTGGAATCGATGGAAGAAGTGTAGTCAAAGTTTTCTCCAGTCTCTTCATCTAGTAAAATATCTAATTTCATCTTTTCGATGTCTCTTAGAGTTAATTTCCCAAAGTTGTCGTACAGGATAAACATTTTCTTTTTATTCTCTAATGTTAAATCAAGAGCATTTTGAAACATATCAAATAAGGTCTTATTGTCTTCTACTCTGCTAGCAATCTTAAAACCTGTATCTTCAATAGTCCCTGTATTTAGACGAAAATCGTGGGCAACCATCCTAATGAATTCTGCTGCAGTCTTATTCGTATAAACATACGTATCTTTATTTTTTAGATAACGCAATTGATCGTATGCAGTCACGTTAATAAGTCCATTCTTATCATGTTTTTTAGTGAACACAAATCCGTAAAAAATGTTTTTACCATCTTTCTTAAAACGGATAGCATTTCCTTCCTCAAACTCTAGCGCTTGATCTTTAATGACTTTAAAAGTGAGTTTGCCTGGCACACCTTTTCGGGAAGTTTCCCAAACAATCCCTTCTTCAACAGAGGGCTGTAATAACTTCGAGCCGTTTTGGATGATTAACTCTATACTCAAAATTTAATCACCTGCCCGGGATAAATAAGATTAGGATTCTTAATGCCGTTTTTAGCGGCCAACTCATCTGTCATAGCTTTAGTTACCTTCCCAAAGGTTTTCTTGCAGATAGCCCATAACGTATCGCCTTTCACCACTTTATGAGATTTAGGGATTTCTTTTGTTGAAGCTCGCGGCTTTTTTACCGAGGCAACCGGTTTAGCTTTTGCATTGCCATTGACGTTAGTAGTTTTTTTGATTTCTATTACCTTTGTTCCAAACTTACGATATTGCTTTAAACTTATAGGGACAATAATGTCAAATCCCTCTTCAGCACGTTCCTTGATCACATAGTCTTCCAATGAAACAGTCAGATTCGTATCAAATAATAAATCGCCACTCGGTTTTAAACGAGAGACGATGAATTGGAAAGGCTTTTGTTCAGTTTTTAATTTCTCAAGTTTGTCTAAAAAATAGCTTGCTGGTTGAAAACCGTCTGGATACACTCCAAAAGGATATTTTGAATTGGGAAGCATCAATTCAAAAGTAATATCAGTTAATCCTGCTTTTTTAAGTAGGTTAACTTCTCCTTCATTCATTAAAGTAATCGTTGTGTTTTGATTGTTAATCTTAGTCTCCATGTCAGAAGGGGCAACAGGTAGCTGTACACCGTCTATGAAAAAACTATATGCCATCTATTGCACCCCTTCCGCTACTGATACTAATGTTTCTTCTAATTTTTCGCCAAAATGGTCGATGATGCCGTCTAAATCCAGTTCATTATTGATATGATTATCGTTTTTCACATTCACTTTCACTTCGGCAGTCGTAAATCGATTGATCACATCACGTTCTGCGATGTCACGAAGGTATTTTAAATCTTCTTCAGTAGCATCCATCGATTTAGCCATTTTTGCAGTATTACCGGCAGTGTCCTTTCCGCTATCCTGAAGAGGTGCCATAGCACCTTGCATTCCATCTAATACTCCTTGTAATGGATCAATATTAGGACTTGGATTGTCCACTCCGTTAAATAAATTTGCTCCCCAATCATATCCGGCATCCCATGCTCCACCTAATGATTTCATTTCAACTTTAGGAGCTTCCCAATAGTTCTCTGGAGTCTCTCCTACCCAATCATCCAATGCCATTCTAGCGTTTCTCATTGAACTTGTAATTGAAGCTGTATGACCAAGTTCACTAACATTACCTAATTGCACGCCTGGTATTTGATTTAAAGCATCAACTATCCAATTTATCGCTTTAATTGCTATGTTTGCGCCATCAATAAAGGCATTTGCGATACTAGTCGCAACGTTATCAAACCCATCTGTCATTGAAATACATAAATCAAGAACAGTTTGAGCTAAACTTGCCCAAAACTTCTTTGCTGCAAAAGTGCCATTACTCATCAAATTGACAAAGTATTCAATAACTGTCCAAATGATATTTGATATGGCGGCGAATATATTGTAAATAAATACTCCTAAAACAGAAAATGCCCCTGCAATTACACCTGTAGCACTAATCGAAGTACCTGCCAAAAAATTAAAAGCCGCTACCGCCAAATACAATACAGAAATTAAGGCAATAATAATCATTACAATCCAAAATATTGGATTGGCGTATAATGCAGCATTCAATCCCCATACTGCACCAGTAGCTGCAAAGGTTGCCATTACACTTGCCCATGTAGTAGCTGTCAGCAGACCTACAGCAAGTGTTTGTAGACCAGTCCATATAGTTGAAGCTATAGTAGCTAGTTTTACTGCTACTAATGCTACGCCATAAGCTGTTAAAGCTGCAGTCGCGCCCCAAAGTACTGGAGCTATAAATGACCAACTATCGTACATAAAGCTTCCGATAGACATCATCGTATCCATTGCCCACATCGCTACTGCTGATAAGGTGTACAACGAATTTACAACGCCATCAACCATCCCCTGAAATTTGTCATTGTTTGCTATCTCATTTATCTTTTGCAGAACATCTTTAAATGCCCATAGCGCTTGATTTTTAAAACTTGTCCAAATATCAGCAAAAGTCATAGGTAATTTCTCAAATGCCGCACTCGTTTCTTCAGCTGCTGCGAACATCGCATTTTTGACGATATCTGCTGTGATCATACCATCCGCTGCCATTTCTCGAATAGTACCTAAAGGAACTTCAAGATAATCAGCGATACTTTGAATAATGTTAGGTGCACTTTCAAATACCGCATTTAACTCTTCACCTCGTAGAACACCTGAACCGAGTCCCTGTGTTAATTGTAATAAAGCGGAACTCATTTCTTCGGATGAAGCACCTGCAATTTTGAATTTTTTATTAAGTTGCTCCGCAAAAGCTACCATCTCAGCCGTACTTTCAAATGCATCTCCTGCATTCGCTCCGACTCGTCCCACGATGTTAGCGGTATCCATATAGGATGCTCTGGCTCGTTCTGCTGAATCAAAAATCATTTGCTGGAGTTCGGCAGTCGTTTGTTGTTGATCATTAATTAATTCTAACCTTGCAGATGACTGAGCTAGCGCATCTGAAAGTCCGAGCACATCTCCTGCGGCTTGAATACCAACAAACGCTGCTACCAATCCTACAATCTTGCCTAATAAATCATCAGCTGCAGAAGCACCTTCATTTATGCTAGCATTAAATTCATTTTGAGCTTCGTTTGCTTGAGTGATTTCTTGTTCTATCTGGTTAAAGGCAATTTCTGCTTGATTCAGTTCATGTCTTGCCGCCTCAATGCTAGCGGTATCAACTGCATTACTGGACGCATCTTGCAATGATTCGAAGCTGTTTATCACAATATTCATTGCATTGTTCATTGATTGAAAGGCACTAGACATTCCATCGTGAATTTGTATTGCTGTTCTGATAGTCGCTATTTCCCTCACCTCCTTTAGAACAAAATAAAAGCCACTCACATAAGTGAGCGACTTTCTTTAACATTTAATTTAAATTTATTAATCCTGATTTAGATCCCCAATTACCTAACTTCACTTGTAAGTCTAATCCAGTTAACCCGCTCGGAACTTCAAATACTATATTTCCTGTAAGTGATAGGCCAGGGTTGATGCCCTCATAAACAAAATATTTATCGTCCGCTACTAAGATTCTAGACGGTGAGTATTTTGCATCATTTTCAGCAATGAGTTTGAAGAACGAAGAATCTGTCTGAATCATTTCGACGTCATCATTTTTCACTGTAACATTTACAATTAAAAATACAGCCCCCTCTGCTTCAGGAGAATATTTAAACATACCATTACCAGCTGTTATTTGTTTAGTTTCTTCTATCGAGTTAACTTTAAAAACTACTTTTCCTACAGATAAATCATCACCGATGCTAATATTCTTAACTTCTGCAGTTGTCTCGATATTTTCCGCAAATTTTTCTTTTTCAGAGCTATCACCATTTTTATTTTGAGAGTCATCACCTAGCAGTGCGCCAATTATTATTAGTAATATGAATAGCACTATTATTCCAAGACAACCAATTTTAAAAAACTTTTTCACGGAATTCCCCCTCTATTACTTTTATACGATTAGCATACATCAGAGAGGGTAAATATTACCACAACTATTTCTTTCCTCTTCCTTTTCCTTTTCGTTTCGTTTCTTTCTCTTGCTTCTTATCATTTTCCATCTTTAGTTGAACCGCAGCTATGACAAAGGCTTTTTCGTATTTTGGAAGTGAGTCGAATTCAGACGGCCACTTATGGAGCTTATGCAAGCAATAGTAAGCTACATTTGCTTCATAGTCACCGTCTTCAATTAGTTTTTTGCTTCTTCTACTGTTTCTTCCATCCCTACATCAAAGGCATTCACTGCTTGTACAATCTTCAGATATTCAGCATATTCCCCAGGTAATAGCATGGTTTTGAGTAATGCTTCTGCACCCATTACACCATATGATTTTTGTAGTTCTGCATCATGTAGATTAGGAAAAATCGTACATTTCACTGCGAGTGACGCTGAATATGCATCAAAGTCGGTTACTGGTTGAAACAAATTCTTTTTACCTGGCACTGGCATACGCTTTGTATGGCTTTTTCGTAATGCTTCATCCTCAACTGAATCAATAGCCCCAACTTCCCACTTAATTGGTTTCTTATTTTCATCGATGAAACGTTTAGATACTACATGTTTTTCTACTTCTGATTTTAATGCGTTTTGAGCTAAAAATGCGGTTAAGTTACTCATTATTTATTCCCCTATCATGATTGTGTTTGATGTTTTTTGTAATGTTATAACTTCGTGAGGGTTTAGACTAATTTCAATTTTCACGTCGCTAGTTAATTCCGTTACATCACTAGCCAAAACCGAAGCGTTATTTACTAAATGTTTACCGATTTCTTCGTATAAAGTCGTGAAATGTTCTGATGGTGTCTTTCCCTTCGGTACTGCTGTGACTAGAACTTTCCTAACTTCTAGTGGCATATCAATACACCCTTCCATAATAAAAAGCCCACCGAAGTGGACTCTTGATTTTAAAGCATAGCTCCAAGAATAGAGAATTTTTCTGGCATTTCCCAATCCTCAAAAGTGAAGCTGATTTCATCTTCTAAGTAGTCCGCGTCTGCATCTAATAAAGCCAATTTACCTCCATCTAGATTACAATCTATCAAGATAGTTGTTTGACGCCCGACAGAAGAAGATTTATCTTCATTCGTTACCTGCATATCAAAATAAATATCTTCTCCAGTTTCTTTATAACGATAAAGAATTTCTCGGAAGATAGACGTATTGAAGTGAAAAGTTGCGCTAGCTTCATACTCAGCACCTGTGGCTTTATTTCCTTTCGAAATTTTACCTAGGATAGGCACTTTCGTTTTTGTTTTTGTCATATCTGCGTCAATATTAATTGCCTGCGCAAATTTGTAACGATTTCCTTCAATAGTTACGTAACATTCTCCTTGCCCGCCATGAATAGCGTCTCTAGCATGCATCGTGTTATCCGCAAAGTATTGAAGATTTAGTTTTAATAATTTCTCTTTCACAGATATCCCTCCTTATGCTACTTCTGTCGTGATATAAAGTTGAGACATGGCAACTGTAGCTTGTACTCTTTCAAAAAGTACTACAGACTTCTTCGTATTTCCTTGCTCAACAGTTAAAACATCTTTATCGTAATTTTCAATCGCTCGAATTCTTTGCATCTCTAATCGATGTGCAACAATGTCTTTCCATAAAGTAATGCGCCCTGCCGGATCATTTGGAACTTCTCCAAGATAACGCGTATTAAATAAATGAGCTGTATCAATTGCAATTTGATCTAACACTCGTATTACTTGATTCATGCTAAAATCTTCGTTTTTATCAGGAGTGAAAGACGTAAAGGTGTTCACATCCTCCAATACTCGTACTTCTGCACCTACCTTGTGGAATACATATTTGCCGCCTTTTAATAATGAAGTAAGCTGAGGCTGTGTCTTTGTTTCTGACATATCAAGCGTATGTTCACCATCATATTTTTTGTTTGTATTCGACTTATTCACCGCAACGCCTGCCTGGGCACCTGCAGTCCAATAAACCGCGCCGAAGATTTCTTCCCCTTCTCCAATAGCGTCATTTTGTACATCGATTACACCTTCATGGTCCGCTGCACCTAACTTGTGGCCAACCAGTTGGAACTTACCACCTACCTGATCACGAATACGTTTTGTATACTCTATATAAAGTGATTTAATTGTTTGATCATCAGAGAGACAACCAAGCGTATTGAAACCATAAGCTTCTAAATCATCCAATGCAGTTTGATGGGCGCCACCGTTCGTTAAAGCCGTTGCTCCGTTTAATCCACCAGTTAAAGGTGTGCCGGCTGTTGCGGATAACGATGCTCCTGTTTTAAATGCCACAAAATCATTTGCAACTAGATCAGCAGCAGAAGAGACTGTTTGCTCATCCACTAATGTATTTTCGATTAGTGTTTGTACATCGAAATTAGTAGGCTCGTCCACATTAGGTTGGATGATAATCTTGATATCGTTCCCTCTAACTCCTTTATATAACGCTTTTGCATAGTCATTTTCAGCAGCAGTACCACCTATATTCAACTTTGCGAAATAAACAGTAATCGCATTTTTAAAAATGTCTCGAATACCTTTTAATTTTGGATGGGTGTAGTCATAACCAAAAATCTTACGAGAATTCTTTTGTAAATCTTCTTGGGTAACAGGAAACACGCCTTCATCTACTCCCCAGTCAAGCGCAATGGGTAGAGCTGAATAACCTCGATCAGATAGATTAACGAATGCTCGAGCTGCTGAAATAAAGTTGTGATACGTACCCGGCAATACTTTATTTTGCGTTAAAAATGTACCTCCACCTAAAGCCATTATTCTTCCACCTTCCCTTCCAGAAATTCTCTTAACTTTTGATCAACCTCATTGAATGTGTAGGACTTACCTTCTTCCAGAAGGACATTCAAGGCGTCTTGTCGATGCGAATACTTTTTACTGGTAACGAGTTGTTGTTTTGTAAACTTAAACGTTGCTACTTCATTTGATTGTTGATTAGCAAAATCGTAGTTAGACTCCTCAAAAGGTTGATCAACCTTTTTACGTTTGACGTCCATATTTTCACTCCTTTGTATCGCTAGGTATTTGTAATTCTCCCATTACAGGTATTGGGTCTGTCATTTTATAAACATGGAAATTGTAATGAACAAAAAAGTGAAGCACGCCATCTACTACTTCACCTTTCATTTTCGTACCGCGTAATAAATCCCCGTTTAATAGTTTGATATACTCCATTTCGTTCATAAGTTTATCTAAGGTGCTATAGGCATCCATATTGCCACGACCGAAATAATGAATATCAAAAGGAAGTGTTTCGTGATACCTATTTCCGATTACCTGATTTTTGTCCGAACTTAATAAAGCAATAAAAAAAGCAGGCTCTTGAAAGCCTTGCTCAATAGATTCAGTATAGATTTCGTAAGATTCCCCAAAGGTCTCATATAATTTAATAGAAATAGCGGTTATTACGTCATTAATCTCCACCAAAAACACCGCCTAGGAACTTCGTTAATTTATTTTCTAAGATTTTAGGAGCTTGAGCTTCTAATTCTTGCTCCGAGATAGTGAGCATGAATCGGCCATTTACCCATCCTGCATGATTAGCTGTTCTGTGCCCGAATTCCACGTAAGAGGCATAGTTTACAGGGTTGATAATTTCCACTTCATAAACGTTTCCTGTTTTCCTTATACTCAAGGATTCAGCATAAGCTGTGACGTTTGTTTTTCCACTGTTCTGGGCATCTGCGTTCGTTGCCGCTGTCCACCCTCTTCTTAATACGCCATCATCTACTGGAGTACGCCTAATAACTTTAGATAGTAAACGTGCAGCCAATTCTTTTGCAGCTTGCTCACAAAACTTTTCGAAATCAACTTGTGCTAATTTCTCCATCTTCTTTTGCATTCGTTTCAATTGTCGAAAGTCAGCACTGCCCCACTTAGCCATTAGGCATACTCCTTAAATAACTCAAGGCGTATCTCCTGATGGTTAGTATATAAAGCAGGCTCACCACTTTGCTGAAATGCTGTAGTTTTTCCGTGTTGTGTAACAATGATTTTGGAACCGGGATTAACAACTATCTCAGGAGCAATAAACAGTTTAATAGATTGAGCAATAATGGCAGGCCCATTAGTTTGATTTGCGGATGCAATTTTCTCGTATGACAACCTACATTTTTGATTTTCTAGAACGATGACTTCTTTTTTTGACGTAATATGAGTGTTAGGATCTTTTACACTCTTAAATTCTTCGATAGTGCAATTACCTTGATATAAGCTTTCAATAGCTTTTCTAACGGCATTCAATCTACCACCTCAATTTCCTAAAACGGTTCATCTGGCTCTGATAATTGAAGAGAAGTGCTTCCATATGAGCTTCTCGTGAACTGGCACGAGTTGCTTCATATGTAACTTGCACATCCCCCTCTTTGATAGATTTAATATCACCAGGGCTATCCGTATCATTACGTTTCGCTTCTCCTGTAATTAAATCAATCACCATATTGGCATGCGTAAATACAAGCTCTTTTGGGATATCCAAACGATTGCAGTAAGTGAGGATGGATTGCCCCACCTCTGCAACGTCCATTGCTAAAGCCGTATCATCTGGAAGTAAATCAACAGGTAATTTTGCTTTGACGATATCAAATACATCCACATCAATCACCTTTACTTTCGACAATACCTGCGCTTAGTAAATCCTCGTATTCTTTCTCCGAAACTTCTAAACTCTCACCTTTTCGGTAAGGCTGACTTCCGTATTTCACGTTGACGGAAAATGTAACGCTTTTCTTTTTAGCGGTTCTAGTAGTCTCTTTCTTTTCAGTAGCCAAGATTAATAGCCTCCTTCCCTGACATTTAGAATCAGTTAGTTAACTTTAGCTGCAAAGATGTTATCGAGTGTTTCGAACGATGGTAAAACAATTTCAGATACGATCGTTTCAACGTTAACTGGATGTGGTTCTTTAATCGTTGCAATTGCTACACCTGTGTTTACGATAGATACATCCGCAACTGATTGACCAGTCAAAAGATCCGATTCTTCAGGAGTTGTCCCATAGAATGTATTTCCTAAATTCCCTTCTGGAATCAAAGTGAAGTAATCATCTGGGTAGAAGTTTTGCAATGCGCCACTTTCATCACGGTATTTTTTGTTATAAATCGCTACAGATAAACCAAATTTAGTTTGCAGATACTGTTTCAATAAAGCATCAGTCATAATCACATTTTGTCCGCCAAGTGGATTCATATCTAAAAGAATACTCTTGTGCTTCATTAGGTAGCCCCATGTTTTTCGAGTTGTAATTGCTTTAGTTGGGCGAGAACCTGTATTATCTTCAACTGTATCCTGCCATCTCATGATATCTTGGATAGGAGTTGAATCTGCAGCACTCCACTCAGCTCCTCCAGCTAAAGTTTCTTGATGATCACCTTGCATTTTATAGTTGTAATCAAGATTTTGACGATTAGCTGTAATAGAGATTTTACCTTTTGAAAGCAATTGCATGATCATACGCTCCGGCTGTACATTAGCCCCGTTTACTAGATTAGTAACATCATCGTAAATATTAGCAATTACTGTACGAGTCATCTCATCTAAATTAGAAGCAAGTAAGCGATTCAACTCTTGACGGTCTTTCTCTCCAATGCGCATTGCTTCTCGGAAGAAAGGCATTTCTGTTTGCACCTTACTGAATCCAATACGGTCGCGAACATTCGCCTTTGCATCGAATGCAGAAGGTTCAAGGGCTACAGGCAATCCTTTTGACCCTTTGATCCAAGATAGGTCCAGTCCCAACTGTTTCTTAGCAGGGAATAGCGTTGCTCCTAAATACGGGATCGAATTAGAAGGGTTGTTTTGGTAATACGTTGCAATGTTTTGTGCATTTACTAAATCATAAATTGTTGGCATTTAATTCATCCTCTCTTATTTCAAAAATGTGATTTGTTTTAGTGCTGTGATTGCTTCTGCTGTTGGTGCTTCCGGAAGCTTGTCTAGTGCAATGAAACCATGGATCAGTGCTGCACCAGATGCAGGACCATAAGTGACATCCGTATCATTGAAAAGAACGCCTTCAGCGCCTGCACCATTTGTTTTAACTGCATGCACAGTTTCGCTTGCTAGGAACCCTCCACCTAAAATAGTGCCAGCAGGAACGATTTTTTTGCCTTCCCCATTAGCTACAACACCTTCATCTGAAACAGTAATCGCTAGATTCACATAGTGATCTGGAAACTTTAAGATTTCTTTTTTATTCGTATAAGTTGTTTCTACAAATTTACTCATTCATGTTTTCCTCCTTAATCAAAATAAGATTTTTGTGCATCTGCTAATTCTTTTGCGCCTTGATTGCTTGTCTCTGCAAGTTGCTTTCCGTAACTTCCTGCTACCGGATTACCATCCTTGTCTTTCTCAACGGGAGTTACTGGGATAACCCCTTTTAACGTTTGAGTCGTTTCTGGGACAAACAAAAAAGGCTTCGATTCTTGCAGTGTTTTTAACTGCTCATCTAAACCTTTGGTAACCTTGCCTTCTGCATCTAATTCAATTAGCTTTTTATCGATTTGACCGATGGCGATATCTGCATCATGTACCTTTCCAGCTAAAGCTAGTTTAATGGCACCGGATAACTGGGTTTCTTTTAATTTGGATTCGTATTCTTGCTTTGCTGTTGCATTTTCACCTTGCAGTTTTTCGATTTGGACCTGTAACCCCTCTACATCTACTTTTTTCAGTTCTTCCAATTGCTTGTCACGTGAAGCTATATCCTTTTCAAGCTGTTTCTTGGCCTCATTTACTTCATCAAAGCGACTTATAGAAATCATTGAACCGAAACCTGTAATTACACTATTTGCTTGCTCTGGCGTTAAACCTAATGCGATTAATTGTTCTTTTGTCATCTATCGTTTCCTCCTTCAAATTACGCTTTTTAACGTGGGTTTCGTCCACGGATTTGTCTTGTTCTTTTACGTCTACAATACCAAAAAGACGGATGCTATTTAACGAATAGCTCCGAGATATTGGATCACTTCCTTTCGTTTTCTAGGTAGTGGATATGAATTTCGGGTTTGTTATCCAGTGAATCAACTACGAATGATATGATGATTAAAATTGCAATCAATAGCAACATTAAGTACACCAAAATTGGAATTTCAATCGTCTTTTTCAACCATTTCACCTACCTTGAAGACATAATAAAAAGCACTCAACCAATTTGTTTGGTCAGGTGCTTCATTCGATAACAACTATTGATTTTATCTCATTTTCTCCAATGGTGATTTCTGGTTCTCCTTCAGGTATAAAGCTAAGTTCATCATAATCATTTTCGGTATCTTCTTGATTTACAAAATCTCGAACAAACCCTGTCATAGTATCACCATCAGTGAATAATACTTTCACTTTCTTTTGTGTATATTTCCAAAGTTCCAATTAAATCACTCCTCATCTACTAAAGTCGGAACTATATGCGTGCCTGTTTTACTATAGTGTATATAAAAGGCTTTTGTAGGTGTTTCTACTCCTGTTCCCTGGTTTACATGAATACCGATAACAGATGAGCTTATTATTAATTCTTTATTGTCCCAAGTTCCGTTTTTCTTTAAAGTAATACTACCAGAGCCCGAATACTTTTTCACTAAATCATTCGTCTCTTCAAAAGAAATAGTTAAATAACTTGGTTTTTGCAATCCTTTAGATTTATTTCTTTCAATGTATTCAGCATACCTCTTATGTCTTGGGTTATGATTATCGTAACGATTTTTACTGTGATTCAGCTTGAATTGACCGTTTCTTATATCATCTTTAATTTGGGCTTTTAATTTTTCTTGTTTCTCTTTCTCTTTACGTTCAGCTAGCTCTTTTGGTTTCAATACATACTCATTATACCATTCCTTGTATGTCATATTACCAGGAACATGATACGTCTTTCCATCCAACCCGCGGGCTAGTCGTTGGCTATAATCATCTTCAAAATAAGGTGCCGTTGTAGTTCTACATCTAGGATGGAAAGGATTTGCCGTGACGCCTGGCTCAAAAACACTCAATTTAAATACCTTTCCGTCCATAGATTGGCATATATCACTTGTTCTACTATCCAAAGTTGCGATTATCTCATATTTTTCTACATCAAGTGCACCAAATGCATCTTTTTGTGCGGCAGCACTAAAAAACGCTGATTCTGTCATTACTAATCGGGCAGCGTTTGAGCGAGAGGTATTCATTTTCTTTTGAACAACCGATATCATCCGATGAGGTGATTCACCACGTGCGATAGATTGGATCAATTCAGTGTGCAACGTATCCAACAACATGTTTTTATCTCGCCATATCTTACCGCTAAACGTTGCTCCATCTGCTGTCCATGGCTTACTAATGATTTTTGTTAGCTGCGCTTCATCCAAAACTTGTAAAGCAAAACCAACTTCAAAGCCTTTTTGAATTTCAATTGCTGCATGATAATACTGATCCTGATAAACTTCTTTAATCAGTCGCTCAAAACCTTCAATTTGCTCTCCATACAGCCTTTCAACATGTTGTTGAAGTTGTAGTTGCAAACTTTCTAAACGGCTTATATGGACGCGTGAAGAAGCATTCTCAAGTTGCTTCATCCACTTTTGATTGAGCGCATTTTCTTGACCGTATTTAATGTATTCTTCTACAGACCATTGTAATTCTTTCAATTCATTCGACTTCAAAAGCTGTTTTGCTTCATCCAAGGAAATTTCATTGTTTGTAGCAAAACGTTGATACCAACGAGTGATATCCTTTTCAAGTTCAGCCATCGTTTGGATATAAGCTTTCTCTAAATCCTTATAGTAAGAGGCGCTTTTGTTGTACTGGGCATCTTCCAAGAGCTCAAATCTTTTTTGCCAATAACTACGTGGTTTCGCCATTCACGTCACCTTGTTTCTTTTTGAAAGTGGTTTCGTAGTTATCGTATTGATCCATTTCCAACTTTTTTTGTTCAGCAAGACGTTCTTCCACATCTTTTGTGTACCATGGATGATTTTCGCGTATCGTCTTGTCATCCAAGATGCCTACAGAGTTTTTAGCATCTGTAATTACCTCCGATTCACTGATAATGATGTCGCGATTAAAAATAAATTCTACTGATTCATTGGAGAAATCGCCTAATCCTTTCATATCCAAATATTCATTCACAAACCACATTAAATGCTCAAGACTTGAATGGAATTCAGATTCTAAGTTGTTACAGTCCATGTCTAAATCAGAATAACGGTAACGTAAGGCTACACCTGATGCATTTCCTAGATTGGAGTCGGATGTATCTACACCCCGCCCAAATTCATAAATGGATTTTCGGTCACGATCTAATTCTTTCTCGTTCGCATCGGTTGCTGGGTTTGCCTCAATTGTGCCGACATCGCCACCATCATCTGTTTTGATAGCCCTATACAAATTTAAATCTGAGATAAACTCCGCTAAATCAACTCCACCGTAATTAATTAATTTATAAACGATTTTCGGAATATCAGCTAGTAAATCTGCATTCGTAGAAGCTTGCAAGTTGTAATTGTCGATAAGGGATTTAATAGAATCAATCAATGGTTGTTCTTCCTCGTTATACTTAAACGGAAGTAACGGGATTCGCTTCCACAAAAACAGCTTATCGTTAATCATGATGTGATAATTCACTGAAATGCCTGCTGCATCATCTGGAACCAATTTATTTCCCTCTAAAATAAAATAGTCGATGCCACCAGGATGGTGATACTCGACTTTTTCAACGGTCTTTTTGATTTTGTTAACGTAAACTTTCTCTTTGTAGCTACGAATAAATGACGAGACTTCTGTATGTTCCGCATCTTTCCAAAATGGCAAAATCTGTTCGGATGGAAGCTTTTTAAAGGCTAATTTTTCTTCCTCGTCTATATAGACATACAGATAACCAATGCCTTTGTTAATCGCTTCTTTACCGATGTTCTTTAACTTTTTCAGGAGATCTCGATTAATGATTTCTTTCAATTGTTCGGCATAAGCTTCATTTTCAGTAGCTAATGTCGGTTCTTTGGATAAAAGATAGCCCACCTTCTGATTGACTAGCTTTTTGGCAAAGCCATGCTCTAGCTTGATATTGGATTTCCATGAAATTTCTTGCGTTTTATTTTTTTGGATATCCGTCGTTTCAAGATAATAAGCTTCACCGACTAACATTTTCCTACGTGTTTCGCTGTTTTGCCAGTCTTTCAACTCTTGTACTATTACCTCGTTGATTGTCATGGACTCGCCAACCATACGCTTGATGATGTCATTCAGATATTCGTAATAGGGTCTCTTAAATACATCTTCTACTAACATTTATCCACCTCATTTCAGTACCATTACTCCACCTTTTTTAAGTACAATCGTATTCACAAAATAACGATCGCCATCCATTTGGTGGTCATTTTGTTTAATTGGTTTATCTTCCCCACGGTCAGCTGCCTTTTCATCCCAAATATAAGAACTAAATTCTCTAAATGTTTCCTTGCAACAGTCGTTGTATAATATTAATCCTTTAATTAACGCATTTCCTACATTTCGAATACCGTCTAAAACATCGTTCTTTGCTTTAACTACTCGCATGCCATTTTTTTTAAGTAAGGCTATAAAAGATGCAGCAGACGGATCGACGATGATTCCTTGAAGATTGCTTTTGCCTTCAACGAATTTTTGCAAGTCCTCCAAGTACTCTTGGTCAGTCTTTTGTTTCGAACTCCTACGACCGTCATAGTGGTATTCTTTCACTTTGTACCATACTCCATTAAAAAAGCCCCACAGACCGAATGTCGTAGGGTTTTGAGTACCATAATCTATGCTGACGTAATGCTTGGTGTATCTTCGTTCGATTGTAGGAACAACATGCTTGTCTTTATCAAACATATCAAAAATGATACCTTCAGCAAGCACCCATAACCCTAAAATGAAACGTTTATAGAATATACCGGTATACAATCTGGTATAGCGTTCTTTCACTTCTGACGATAAAGAGAGATTGTCCTCCATTGTGAAATGCAGCTGAAACAACTTTTTCTCTTTCATCTTGTCGATGAACTCAACCTTAAACCAATGATACGGTCCTTCCGGGTTACAGTTAAACCATAACTTCGAGCCTTCAACCGAGCAACGAGCTGTAGCTTGATTGACAAATGATTGAGGCATTAATGCAACTTCATCAAAAAACATCCCAGCAAGCGTAATCCCTTGAATGAGGTCTTGTGAACTTTCATCCTTCCCTCCAAACACATAAAAGTAATTGGTAACTCCTTTATATGTAATGGAGAGCATGTTATCTGAACGATGGTCCTTTACGATATAACCCCGTGATTTAAGCATGCGTTTTAAGGGAGTAATAACGTTACGTCTGAATGAACCAATCGTTTTACCGGCCATCCCTAAGTTAACATCTTTGAAAGTGTCCATAGCCCACATAACATATGAAAGGGACATAACAACCGTTTTACCGGCACGTACAGACCCATCACAAATGATACCATCCATATCTTTCATTGGTGAACCATCACGCCACCAGGTTAATACTTGCTTTTGTTTCTTAGAAAACGTCTTAAATTTGAATGGTGCAGGCTTCTTTTTGTACTCACTCTTTTCGGTAAAGAACGAAAGATAACGAGTCTTAGGATTCTTCGGTGTTAGTGTCGACATCGCCCCACACCTCCGAAGTTGTTGCGTTTAATGCATCGTTGAAACCATCGTCTTCATACTCTTCTAGCTCATTTGCTCCAAATGCTTTATGGTGAGCGATTTTCAGTTTTTCTTCTTCGACTTCACGTTGGAACTTGTCAGGGAATAGATCGAAGTATAAGGCCAGCTTCTCTAAAGCTTTCATTTTGTCTGCAAGCTTGATAGATACACCATCTTTACCTTGCTTGACCTCAGTAATAATTGAACCATCCACCATCGATGATTCATTGAAATCCACATAATTAACTTCTTTCATTACTGGATTGCCTTGTTCATCAAGGACAGGTCCCATCATACCTATTACAGGGACTTCTTTTTTACCGAAAATTGCATACTCGGTTATGTCTGCAAAAGCTATCTTGATGTATTTGTCCAACACGTCCATTGCATCTATAAACAGGCCTTGTCGCATCTCACCTTTAATTCTGCGAATTTCTTCTGCGACCTTAGGATTCCTTAATAGGACACTTCCTTGTACATGAGCGCTATCTTTTGCATAGCCTGCTTTGATAGCGGACTGTGTTGCATTGAATGATTTAACGTAATAAATGCAGAATAGCTGTTGTTTCTCTGTCATGCTTATGTCGTCAATCAGTTCATCTAATGATGGTAATTCTTCTGCGGATTTAGTTGCATCCTTTTTAGGAATGGTTGCAACCTTTTTCTTTTTAGTTGCATCTTTTCTTGGTGCACTTCTTGACCAAGCATCACGACTTTTCCGGCTCTTTAATGTACCAAGCTTAATATTATGTTTTTCAGCTAATGCAGCCAAAGTGATTTTTGTGGTTTCCCATTCTTGTTTTATTTCATTCCAGTTGATCATGTCACATCACCTGCCACCTCCTGTTTTTAGGTATGAAAAAAGCACCTCTATGGATGCTTATAAATTTTCGATCGTAAGTGTAATACGATTAGTTTTCATATAATTTTTGAGTCGCAGATAGTTTTCGTAGTATAAGTAGAGAGGCTCCGAGATAGCAACACCTTGCATACCAATTTTCTGACCTTTAACCATAGCTGAACCATCAAAACCTCCTAATCGCTTCATTGATTCCATAATTTCATGATACGTTGATTTTTTTATATCATCTAAAATCTCTACAAACTCAATCTCTAAATTAACCGGCAACTTATATATCTCTTCAATATACTCATTCACTCTGGAAATGTGGTGCTCCAGATATTCGCCGTATGTTGCATTTCTATCCAAATCCATATAATACATTGACGAAATATCATTCATCAAATCATAACTTTCGACATTTTTAATAAATAACTCTTTTTCAAAGTCATTAAAGTTTAACTCTTCCTTTGTTTTACTGTTTGTTAAACCAATGAATTGGTCTTTCATATGGTTTAACAATCTACTCAACGGTACAGCTAAACGGTTATACCTTTTCTTCTTTTCTTGGTTTTGTGGTATCCATATGTCTATAATGTAAAATATGAAAGCTGCTATATAACTAATGCAAAGGCCAAATATCACCTCTCCAGTTTCTTCGCCGAAATCCCATTTCTCAGGTGTTTGTCCCCAAAGATATTTAATTATAAAAATGCAAACTAAGCTGACAACTAAAATAAAAGTTAAAATTAACCTTGTTTTCTTCATTACATAAACCTCCCCCTGACAATATTACCAGAATAAGAGGTTATTACCAAGGCAATTACTCGTATGCAACGGGGCTAGTAGGAGGCGTTCATCCCACGAACGCACCCCCTCTTTTTCTCCCCCTCATAAGTAATTACTTCGTAAGACAATCGTAAGACAAGAATATTATGCAATTCTTTCCTTCACCTTTTCTTTCGCTCTTTTGATATACATTTGGACTGTTCCTTTGCTAAGTCCAATCTCTTCTGCAATCTTACTCATACTTAACCCTTGTGAAACATGTAGGATATAGCAATGTCTTTCTCTATGAGATAACGCTGCCAGTATATCCGCAAGAATAATCTTCTCTTCTCTCGTCATATATAATTGCTTTGGTTCTGACTCAAGTTGCTCGGTTATATCTGGTATGCATTCCATACTGCTGATATATTGGCGCTGATAAACCGCTTTTTTATCTACCCCTCGATATGTACCTGGTTGACGTCCTGTGGTCATCCAATCGATGGAGTACGTCATGCTATCAATCATGCTGTTAATCTGTTTAATATCCAGTGCATCAATCGACTTTTCTTTTAATGTATTCAATTCCTTTTTGCCCTCGTTATATTCATGTATCAATCTATCTGCCCAGTTATCCATATTTAATCCCCCTATCGTCTTTTGACCGCACCGCGTACTCTTTTGTAGGTATCTCGATTGCACCCCATCAATTCTTCAATTTCCCTTCGAGTTAACATTTCTTTTCTTTTGTAGCTTGTCTTTATACTCGGATTAACTAACTCGCCCCTAGTAGCCTGTTTTACCCCTTTTTCGATAAGCTCTGTTTGAAGCGTTCTCATGCTCATCTCTCCCTTATGGATGAAATAAAAAAGAGGACAACAAATGACACAGCTAATGCTGCAATCAAGTGTTGTCCTCTGGTTGTCCAGGGGGACTTTTTATTTATTATTTTATCTCTTCTAAATAATGTATGTCATCATTCCAAACAAATTCTTCAAGTAATAAATGATTGTCAAAAAAATTCTTATTTTGTAACTGATCATTAAACTTTTCGCCCTTTTCTGAATACATTACATTATAAAATAACATCATTAATTCAAACGATGATAATTGCGCTCTTAAAATCCCTCTGAATTCCTTCTTCAACTCGTGACTAATCAAGTCTGATTCATTAATATACTTAACTATTCTATATAAATTACGATAATAATGACCAATTAAATATTCATAACTTAAGTAAAATTTTGTGTAAATATTTATTTTTTTATCTTTCCAAGTTTTGTTATCCGATATTATAAAATCATCACTTAAACATACATGAATATCTGATATGAATGTTTTTTCCGGGAAATTTAATATTGCATCACAATAAGAAGTATTCTCTTGTTCGAGATCTGTTATAATTTGTTCAGCTTCAAACAATATGTTGATGTAATAATTATTTTCAGGGTATATACCATCATCAATTTTATCAATTATTTCTTCGTATTCTTCCTTTGTATACCCTTCAAATGAAGACATCTGATATACTTTTTCTTTTAAGCTTTCTTTAAGAATTCTATCATGAGCTTTATGAAAAACCTCTTCCACTTCTTGTTCAGTAAAATATTCCTTAAATTTATATTCTCTGTATCCCTTTATCCCTTCCTTTTTGAATTTATAAAACAATTCCATTATTAGCTCTCTTCCAGATACATCATTCAATTTCATATTTGCTAATATATTATGGTGAAGATTAACCATATTGAAAAAGTACTCTCAAACTGTTGTCTCTTCATAGTTTGGTTTGTAATTCCTGTTTCTTTTCTAGCTTCTTCGGCTTGACTAACAGATGCTTTGGTTTGTTTAACCAGTTCTTTTATGCTTTGTTGACTTATTTTTATCTCCTTACGTTGCATAATGATAGTTGCTAATAGTAGGAAGACACTAGAAGCAGTTAAAAATGTAACTGTTGTACCTCCAATAAAATCTCCAATCCCACCCAAATCAGCTATAGTTTTATAGTTAACTATTAGATTCTTATAATGATTTTTAATAATAAATGGAACCATAATAGCCGTTAATATCAAGACAATTCCTAGAAAACTGAATAAATTTATTAATTTTCTTTGAAACCAGTCTTCATCTTCATCTTCATCTTCATCTTTTTTAAAATTCGATACGCTTTCTTTATCTATATTTTTTGTATCTTCAAAAAGAAGATACGCATAAGGGGTAATTGCAGCTACAAATCCCCCAAAAATATTAACATTAAACAACTTTATTATCTCCAATAGATCTGATTGAGATAGTCTATTAATATTCTCAAATTCCAGCAATCCTATAATTAAAGGTAAAAAACCGAAAACCACTAGAAAAACAGTGAGATATGCAGTTACTATCTTTTTGTTTGTTACGTAATACAATATCACATTATCCCACTTATAATAGTTACCGGCTGATATTAACTTTTTAAGACCTTTAATCGCTAAGGAATAAAAGAAATAGGATATTATCAATATTAATATAATACTAAAAAACAGATTATCTACGTATGTAGTATAAATCTCATTATTGAATGAGTTAAATATTTTATTTACATTTTCGTTTAAATCAAATATTGGAATAAGATGCTCAACTGTAAAACTTGCTAGAAGGAAAGAAGCTATTCCTATAAAAAAAAGAACTGCCGTCAATATGAATTGTTTTAGTCTCAATACAAGTGTATTCGAATTAACAAACACTAATAACAATGAAATTAACGAAAATAAAAGGTAAAAAACTATATCAAACTGTATGTCCATCATTAAAGATAAACAGTATATGATTCCTATAAACATTATGTTTAATATTACAAATAATATTGCTTTTTCTTTCAAAACTCTTCTCCCTCTTCCCTCCGCATTCGCTTCACTTTCCCTTATACGATACAATCTTATGCTCTCTATCTAAAAATGTCCTCTTTGTCAGCTATATTTTTATAAGTCTAATGACACACCATCTATATAGTTCTATTATACCAATAAAAGTTTCCTAGTACAAACATTATTTAACTTTTTTAAACAAAAAAGGACAACAAATGACACAACGGTTGCTGTAATCAAATGTTGTCCTCCAGTTGGCTGACAGTACTAATTAATTTGTTTTAAAACCTAATTCTTTTACTGAAAATTTTTTATTTTCGTTCTGTCGATGTCTCTCAAAAAAATCATTTTCAATTCCAGTTAATAAAGTAAGAAAGCTTTGATCTACCTTGAATTCGTCCATTATTTCTGACACAGTATACAATCCCTTATCAAAGAGTAACTGTAAAATACTTTTTACTTTTGTCGGACGACTGATAGGAATATCTCTATCTAAAGGCTCCACTACTTTATAACCATTTTGATTGATTTTAATATAGAAATAACGGTATTGTTGATAATCAATGATATTTAATTTAAATGCACGCATTGCAATAGCTTGTAAAGAAACTTGCCATTTTTGCTTTATATCGATATAGGCATCAGGATTAGATCTTTTAACAATACTACTGCAATCTTTTCTAAATTGAACTTCTGGCAAAAGGAATGCAGAAGCAAAACTGTTAGCCTCATCCTCAATACTTTTATAAGTTTTTTTATCTTGCATAGTAAATTCAACTTTGTAATGAATAAGTAAATGTCCTAATTCATGAGCTAAATCAAAATTTCTTCTAACTTCTGATTTTTTTATAGTCCCTAACATGATATAGGGTCTTTCTTCTTTGCTCCACAAACTATATGCATCAATTGTCTCACCGATTTCTTTTTCAAATACAAAGATACCAGCTTTCTCTAACAAAAACAGTAAATTTTGATTAGAATTGTTATTAAGTCCTATCTTTTCTCTTGCCATACTAGCTATATAATCAATTTGTACATTTCTATCCATATCATCATTATTTTTTAAAAAAGTAATTGCTTCATTTCTCAATTCTAAAATTATATTTTTTGGATAGTTAATTCTTGTTTCAATCTTCCTTATAAATGCATCGATAAATCTTACATGCATCGATTCACTTTGAGATTTATTTAATGAATTAATTGTTTCAGAACGATATGCAATATTTTCAACCTGTATATTGTCCATACCCACACCATTCAACAAATCGTGGTTGTAAAAATATGTCGATTTCACTCGAAAGATGGTTTTCAATTTATTTACTACTTCCAATTTCGGAGACATATATCCATTTTCATACTGCCAAATAGCTTGTTCAGTTACACCAATTTTTTCTGCTAACTGATTCCTACTCAAGTCATTTAGTATCCGTATGTTAGTCAAACTTTTGCCCATAAACACAGGCTATACCTCCTTATTTAAACATTAACTCTCTTGACCCTTTTCTTCAGAGTCATCATTTAAGCCAATATCAAATTTAAATGCATTATAATCATCATTAGTCTCTACACTATTTGACAACGCATCCTTTAATTCTTCATCAATATCTATATCATGTGAAGGATTAACATATTTTATTAAATCATCAATCAAATAGGCTTTATTGTTTTTGGGATTTGGCATAAGAAGAGAAATTTTTGATATTAACTGGTTTTCATCAATTGCATATGTGACAATATAGAATCGAGTGAATTCAGACTCTATACTCGCAATTGCAATATCGTCTGCTTCACTAAGGCGAAGGTCTTCAAGTAACTCCAGCTGTACAGATCCATTTGATTCTTGAGTTTTGATATTTCCAAAATCAATACCCTCGTTAATTCCCATTAGTTTCTCCATATAGGACATTTTCGATTTTCGTGTCTTTCCATTAGCATCTTTTCCTTGATCAACTTGCTCTTCATCAAAATATCTGGCATTTTTAACAATGAAAAGAATTTTTTCATCATGGTGTTTGAATTGTAAATATTGCCAAGTTAATCCCGCTTTAGCTAGTTTACTTTGCACACCATATGATTCACAAGACGTTGCTACTTGATCATCTATATGGTTCCCCTTAACCCATGCATAAGCTCCGCTAACTCTCATTGTACGAGACTTTTCTCTTCTAACATTAAGATATTCACGATATCCTTCCATTAATCCATCGACTATTTTTTGATTTAATACTTCCGCTAATTTGTAATCATTCATTAACATACACCCCCATATTTTCTTTTAAACATAATAAATCTATTTTATTAAAGAAAATATGATTTGTATACCATTTTTTTAAAGTTTGTATGATTTTTAGAATTCTTCCCCCTCTTCCCTTCTCATCCGTTTGACTTTCCCTTGATGAGTTACAATCTTATACTCCCCATGAGGTGGTAGCTCTCTTAGCTTTACTTTTCCTTCACAAATAACGATTACACAACTTCTAGGTATATCCAAAATGTCAACTGTCAGCTGCATTGTACTTGTATCTATTCTTAAATCTTCTTTATCCACCAAGACCCCTCCTTCATGTTATAATTGAGGTGTGCGAGACAGGAGGAGTCCTGTCTTTTTTGTTATCCAAAAATACTGTGTTTCCTACGTTTTATCTTCCCTATTTCAGCCCTATCCAAAGCCAGTAATAACACTTCTATAGGCTTTCGGTTCATCTTTTTTGCTATTTCTTTGATGTCATAACCTTTATTCCAGTAGACTACAATTTCATCCAATTCAGCAGGTTTATAAACCACATTCACTTTGTGCCCCTCGTCCTCAAACAAATAGTAATTCATGCTATCACCTCACTAGAAAGGAAGATCGTCGTCTGTCACTTCGACAGGACCGCCGCTATTGGCAAACGGATCATCATCCACTCTTGTATAATTTTGTTGCGTTGTTTGTGGTTGCTGATATTCAGCATGGCTTCGTTGATGGTCGTTATTTTGACTTCTAGTACCGTTATTTTGCGATGCTTGTCCATTCTTCGGTTCAAGGAACTGCACGCTATCTGCGACAACATCAGTCGTATAAACACGCTTACCATCTTGCCCCTCGTAACTGCCTGTTTGGATTCTTCCCTCAATACCTGCTAAACTACCTTTCTTCAAGAAGTTTGCTGTGTTCTCAGCTTGTTTTCTCCATACCACAATATTTATAAAATCAGCATCAGGTTGACCTTCTGACTTAAACGTTCTGTTTACTGCTAATGTAAATCTGACCATTGCAACTCCTGAAGGTGTATACCTAAGCTCAGGATCTTTCGTAAGCCTTCCAACTAATACGACGCGGTTAATCATTACTTCACTTCGCTTTCTTTTTCAAATTCTGATTGCCTCTTGTATGCGATGGGTGCTGCACAACATATTGGTGTTCGTTAAACCGAATGAGCGTAGCAACCCCCTTCTTTTCTCTTAAAATTTCTACAATGTTAGGACGAATTAATCTTAAAAACTGAATTTCCTGTTTCTCTGTATACTTTGAAGTAATAATCATTTCTCTACTCCTTTAATTTGTACCGTTTACATCGTGCTTTTTCTCATTTCTAGTTGTAAAGAATAGATATTATTCCTAATAAAAGGACGTATATTTACAAATACATTTCATTTCACATAAATCTATTCCGAATATTTAGACAATATGTGACAATAAACTTACAAGAACTAATTTTTGATGTCTCAACAAGGAGTTGTGCCATGTTCGTAATTACACGAAATATAAACGGAACAGCAGAGGTTTTAAAGTCATCAAACAGCCAAGTGGATAAAACTTTTTCAGATAAAGAAGCAGCATTAAAGTTTGCCGAACTGTTAAACAAAAATATTATTCCATCGATGCGTTGGAGTGTTTCCCCAATAATTAATAAATAATAGAGTAGCAAGTGGGATTATTTCCTACTTGCATTTTTTATATCTCTTTCACATAACTACACCAAATCTACGAAACGTGAAGTATAAATCTAAATTCATTTGCTAATAATGCATACACAGAACCGAAAGTAGTTCTTAGTAAGCTCTGTTAATCTTGCCAATCTAGGTTCTGGTGTTTTTAATTCAAACGAGGTGGAGCTCATGAAAATATTTCTAATAATCGTCGGTATTAGTATTCTATACAGTACCTTTATTTATTTTATTTTTATAAAGGAATACCGTAAGAAGAAATCTTGAACTCCAGTCGGTGTAAATAATCTACAACTGCGTATTGAGCTACCACACGAATCGGACTTTCGTTAGTGTCTGATATGTTTTATATTTTCTACGGTAGATGCCTTTATTTTTAAAAACTATATCAATTCACTTTGCTTTAGTTCATACTGTGAAAAACAGAACTAAACAGAAGGAGATAGCACCGATGAAGTTGGTTGCTCAAGAATTTTACCGTTTAGTAGAAGACTATAACAAATGTCCCCATGCGCATATAAAAGAACAAATTCTTATTGATATTGAATTATTGCAAGACGCATTATTACTGATGAATATTGATTTGGAATTAAAGCCTCTAGATAACATATAATCTTGACCTTCATAAAGAAGGTCTTTTTTTGATGTTTAAAGGCTTCATATAACTACTGGTCTAACTGTTCATTAATAAGACAATTCAATTTGTACAGTAGTGACTTTTTCCCAGTCTATTTCCTCGACATGCCGTTTTGCTATCTATGCAACTAATTTTTGCACAATATGTGTCTCTTCTACACCGATTCTACGAACTGTGAGTTAAATCTTATTTTTGAATAGCATTCAAATATAAAAGCCATAATATTAACATGATGAAAATACATTAATACAGAGGTGCGAAAAATGTCTTCTTGGTTGTACCAACACTTTATAAACACCCCAATCTTTCCTATTCTTTGCTTTCTCATAATCATAATGTTTTTGGCTTATCTGATAATAAAAAAAGATAAATAATACATTGTGGCTATTTTTCATTCTCCTTTTCTAATTCACATAATGGTCGAATTGTATGGTGTTACATTTCATGAATCAATTCCAGCTGCACTTCACTTAATCGTTTTTCAGCAATCTTTATATATTCTGGATTTAACTCTATACCAACAAAATTACGTCCATGTTTTAGTGAAACCACCCCTGTTGTTCCTGAACCAAAGAATGGATCCAATACCACTCCATTAATTGGGCATCCAGCTAATACACATGGCTCAATTAATTCTTGCGGAAACGTAGCAAAGTGTGCTTCCTTCAATGGTTTAGTGGAAACAGTCCATACTGATCGTTTATTCCTTTTATCTCGAATAGCTCGGAATGCCTCTTTTCCATACTTGCCATCGAATGAACCACGAACCTTGCTTTCTCTTCTTTGCTTTTGTGGTTGTCCAAACGCCCCTTGAGAACCTCTAATATCTTGTGTTCCGTAAATGGCCTGTTCTTTAATAATCTCATGATCATAAAAATACTTAGGTGACTTGGATAACAGAAAGATATATTCATCGGATTTGGTTGGCCGATCAGTTACACTCTCAGGCATAGCATTAGGCTTATTCCAAATGATATCTTGTCTTAAATACCAACCATCTTGCTGGAGTGCAAAAGCAACTCTCCAAGGTAAACCAATTAAATCTTTAGGCTTCAAACCATTCATAATCTTAGGTAATTTTACAATCCCCTTAAATTGTCCTTCGCTTTGCATATGGTTATTTCCGGGATTACCTTTACCATCTGCATTTCTGCCTTTTCCACTTCCTGCATAAGCATCGCCAAGGTTCAACCAAAGTGTGCCATCGTCTCGAAGGACTCTTTTAACTTGGCGAAACACTTCCACCAATGCTTGTACATATTCATCAACCGAACTTTCCAATCCAATCTGTTCACCCATTCCATAGTCACGAAGTCCCCAGTATGGAGGACTTGTAACAACCGCATTTACACTTTCGTCTGTAAATGTTTTCAATACATCAAGACAATGGCCTTGATAGATTTTATTAAGTTCCATTGTCGTCATCCTTTCTACTTTGCTTTATCTACGAACTGTGTAGCTAAATAATATTTGAAACCCGTTCACCGAAATCAGTAAGATCAATTTCTTCGTTGTACAAATCATTCGCTTCTTTTCTGATTTGTTCTACCTTCATCATGCAATCCAACGCTTTTCGCATGGCTGATTGTTGTTCATCTGTCCAATTTGCCCAAGCTAATCCTGCATGAATGACTTTTTGCGCTTCTTTAATTTCCACGTTCATTCTCCTTTCCTAGCACACTTTTTCAACAATCTGAATAAGATAAAATTGATTGAAAAAAACTATGTCATCTTCGTAAGGAGGTGAAAGTCATGCCAAAGGATTGGAAGAAAATCTGGAAGAAATTTCTCGAAAAACTAATTATGTTAATTTTCGAGACTTTTATCAGATATTTATTTTCTTAGCTGACTTTCAACAACCAGTGCTCTTGTAATGTAAAGAGTAGTGGTTCGCCTCCAACATAAGTAAGTTATTATAATGATTCGTACATAAAAGTGTTATTTGGTCGTACTGTTCATTAATCGTAATCAGGATTAGATATTTCTAATTCAACATCATCTTCATCAACGATTAACTTTGCACCTCGTGCATACATCTTAAATAAAGTCTCTTCCAAACCACGGAAACCTCTCATAATTGCACGAGCATCAAATTCTCTAACGTCCCTCTTAGTACTAAAACGCCCCTCTTTTATTTCGATGTTTTTAATTTTTCCAGTTTCCTTTTCAACCCAAAAACCATATTTACAATCGTATTTATCCTTACCGGATTCAGAATCAAGGTAGATTATTTTTGCTAAACTAAAAGAATCGTCTATATGCATCGACATTTCGTGATAGTCATCGTAACCTATATCATCAGTGTCAACTTCATCTGCTAATTCTTTGACTAATTCCGATAGTTTATATTCATCTTTAGTTACTGATAACAACTCCTCAAGCGATTCATTTATTCTGGCTACACCTTCTGCAGCAATTTGATCATTTAATTTTTCTTTAACCGCTGATAGGATCGTAGCGTTATACGTTGTAAAATTTAGCTCTTTTAAATTGATTGCAAGTTGTGACTCTACTTGTACTTTTAGGTTTTTAGAGAAATCACTCCAACTTCCAAAAGCATCTTTTACAATCGACTCAACTGTTGATGAAACGTGCTTTTCAACAATTTCTTGTACCTTTCCTTCCGATTCCAATTTCGTTAAACTGTCCATTACCATTTTATTTAAGTTCATTATTTTTCCTCTTTTCATGTTTTATTTACGACGCTTTTGTGTCTACTGCGTAGCATCAATAAGCAACCCTCACAACAACCCTTGGATTCATGCTATAGAACTTACGAACTTTCAACGAAACAACTTGGCTATCATCCTGCCAAATAACTTTGTTCAATCCGTCTTTTACACCCTTAACGTAATTGTCAACATCCGGTTTAGTTGTCGGTCTCAGCTCACCCTTCTCAATAAGTTCCTGTTTTGGCTTCGTCTGATACTTTTTAGGAGTTGCCCTGTAAATATCTATCGATAAATCAATCGGACCTGTAATGAGCTCTATTGGTGCATGTTGACCCGCTACTAACTTCACGTACTGCTTAAAGTCCCTAGACTTCTCAGGATCATAGAGGACAGTTTTACCTGTCCATGATTTCCCTGCTCTCGGACGACCTTGTGCAACTGGTTCGCCCGGTATTTCGAAAAGAATGTTTCTGCCCATCAGTAACCACTTTCCTGTCGTTCGTGATTTATTTTGTTTTTAGCGTAGTAAGCTTCCTCTACTTGCTCCCATGTAAATCCAAGCATTTCGCCAAGGTGAGTAAATGATTCTAGTAATTCGGAGCAATAATCATCTTCTCGTAGACCGATTGTGTAATCTATCACCCTTAAAAATTGAATTGTTATATCACGCTCTTTGAAAGTATGGTTTTGGTTGTAATCAAAGTATTCCTCGCCTATCTCCAATCCGATTGACAAGATGAAATGCAAACAATCTACGTATTCTTCGAGAAGTGGATTTCCAGTTGAACCCTTACCTCCGCACCGGCGACATGTTTTTTTGTGATCCGAAAGTTTTACAGAGCCTAATCCGTTACAAAATGAACACGTTTTTGTTATTCTCGGTTCCTGATCATTACTCCAAAACTTCCAAGAACGTTGTTCGTTCGCTAATTCGCCTAGTTCAACCAGTAAAGATAAAATCTTTTTAGCTAAACGTTCTTCACCTTCCACACGAGGATGTTCTTTCTCGATTCTCGTATCAAGTATTCTTTGTGTTTCGAAAAGTTTAGTTAAATTCATCTCGTACCTCCAACAACCTGTTTTTCACGCAAAATCGTTTGTTTAACGTGTCCGAATGAATCGAATAGACATTTCCCTGAGCAATACAGTTCAGAGCCCTTGTGCCACATTTCTTCTCCTTTTTTGATGACCTTTTCGCAACGATCGCTCTCACATACTGCTACTGGTGTTTTCACGCTGATTTCTCCCTTCTCATCCCAAACTTAATTTCAGCTTCATAGAGCTTTTGTTTCACTAGCTCCAGCTGCCTTTCGTTTTCTGCTTCGTCCATTGGTCCGCTAAGTTGCACGTAGTAAAATCCTTGTCCTGGTATCCATTTAGGCATTCTTTTTCAACCTCCAGTCAATTCCTTCTGTTTCCATCACGTAGTATTCGCCAGCACCGCGCTCTAGCAATCTACTATTTGCTGCATAACCGATACGGTCTGCAAGTGTGTTTTTATCTTCGTTCGTGTTAAAAATGATTGGTTGTTTACGTTTGTAGCGTTCGTTGATGATTGTGTAATAAAGCCCCTCTTTAGCCTCTGTTGGCTTTGCTTTACCAATGTCATCCCAAAGGAGTACATCAGCATTCAACACGCTATTTAGCATCCTGTTGTACGACTCGCCATCATCATTCATGCGCTTAGCGTTCATCATTTCGTCCATGAAAGTGACATCCGATACAACAAAGACGTTAAATCCTTGCTTGATTAACTGTTTTGCCAATGCTATTTGGAGATGAGTTTTGCCTATCCCAAAGTTGTTATGCTTATGTTTAATCTCCGAACGATCTCCGGGATTCAATGCTCTGATACGTTGCTCGCCAATTGTTGCAGTAAAACCAAAGTTTTTAGTGCCTAACTCTTGTAGTTCTTCACGATCAGCAGGGAAGCTCTCTAAATACTTAACCGTTTGTTCAAACATTTTCCGCTGATTCTCGTTTTCTCGTTGATAGTTTTCAAGGTTGGCATGCACAAATTCTTCTGGAATAAGTGCATTCTTGAATCGACGACTCCATTCATTCCGTTCTCTACATTCGCAAGGTTTATGAATGTCGTATGTCATTGTTCCGACTGTTTCTGAATGGCTAAATACCACTTCTGTTCCGTAGCATTTAGGGCATTTAGTCTCCCCAAGCTTGCTTGTCTCGTTCGAGTTGCTTATAGAATTCATCGAGATTTTTTCCTGTAGTTGAGCCATTACTCTTGCCATTGCTTCCATGTTGAGTAGCCTCCCTTGTGCATTTAGTATTTAGTTGTTCAAGGTTAGTGATCATTTCATTTTTCCAGTTGCGCAATATTCCTTCTGCATAGGTATATTTGTTTTTCACATCTGGCTTTAGAATTGCTTCTTTAAGGGCTTCAATGATTAACTCTGCATCCTTGTAATCATCAAGCATGTAACCTAACTTCTCTCCAACGGCTTGAGCAACTGGTTGAATATTGTTATTGGTGAAATCTACTAATTTAGCGAATCCAGAAGAAGGACGAACCGACTGACCAACTTTCTCTTGTTGTTCTTCTTGTTGTTCTTCTTGTTCTTCTTCTCTTTCTTTTTCTTGTTCTTCTTCTTGTTCTTCTTCTTCCCCCAGGTCTATGCATGGACTATCCATAGGGTATTGATACGGTATCGAACCGTTGCTATCACTTGGTTGTATGCCTTTTGTCTCACTTTCACTTATATGTGGTATTGATACGGTATCGATACTGTATCCATACTGCTTTAAAGATGTAAGATAAGCGTGTACAAACGGTATATGTTTAACAGCAATTAACTCTTTTTCAATGCATTTTTTCACTTTCGGAGAGTTAATAAAGTTGTACCTTGCCCAATTATTTATCATGATTTCTTTGGTTGATTCGTTGTAAGTGATTTTTCCATATTCAACAAAACGTTGAAGTAATTTAAGTACCGTTTCCCTGTTGTAACCTGTGTGCATTTCTATTACTCTGTAAGGCAATTCATATATGCCACATTGTGTTGTGTTCCCATTAGTCATTAAATATAGATAGAAGTATTTCTCTTCTGGTGTTAGATCCAATACAAAGCCGTCATCCCAAAATGTTGTGTGTACCTGTCTGTACTTTGCCATTTGGATACCTCATTTCTGTTGTGATTAGAGGGGAAACCCCCTCCTTGCTATTAATCTAGTAAATATTCAATCTCAAACGTGTTGTTTAACACCTTCGTCTGTCTGCAATAAGCACATTTCTCGCATCTAATAGGCTTTTCTTCGCCACTTTTCACCTGTATAAAATTGTTCATCATGGTTTGCACGTACTCTAATTCAAAATCAAATCGTGAATTATCGAAATGCAGCACCGCTTTATCTGGAGGACTTTCCTTCGTAACCGCTACAATGTACGGATTAAAGTACTCACCTGTATTCTGTTTGATCACTTCACGATAAATGGCCATTTGTAGTACATAATCATAGGCTTGTACGAACGAAACATACTTCTGGTACTTATCCGACCAGTAACGACTAGAAAGGCTCTGAGTGGTCTTTAAATCGATAAATGTTTTACGTTCATAATTAATGGAGTCGACTTTAATTTTCCAAGTAGCTCCGAACAATTCAGCGGTGAAGATTCGTTCTTTATCACCTTCTAATGCGAACATTGCAAAAGGATCATTCATAATTGTTTCAATCATCATGTCTGCTTGAACAAATTCAGCGTATTTACCGCCTCGTGCTTTAAATATAGAATCATGCTCGTTTTCAAGAAATTCACTAAATGCTTCATCATCTTCAAATGCTGCATGTGTATATGAACCTACAGTTAATGCTGTAGAAGGAGGACGAGTATATTCGCCCTTCAACTCAGCTAATGTTCTAGCCTGGCAATCCATGAAGCTCTTAAACTGCGATACTGAAAAGTAGTCTTTATTCGCTTGGTTGCTGTGATAGTTCTGGCTGTTCAGCTGGAGTTTCTGCTTTTCCATCTACAGGAACCTCCTTCTTACCCTCTTTGTTAAATGCTTCTGCTAGATCACTAGACTTCTTTTTGCCTGCATCTTTGTCGAACCAGTCTTCTATTTTGCTCATGCCATCTTTTAGAGAAGTGAAAATTTTAATAAGCTCTACATAGTCGTACTCAGTGAAGGATTCAGCGTTATAGCCAAACTTGGCTTCTACCATTTCTTGTGTGACACGATAATTCTCTTTAAATGATTTCAAAGCGTTTGCAATACGGTCTTTAAGTGGACCCTTATTGTTCCCTCGCAAAGTCTGTTCACATTCAGCTACAGCCTTATCTACAATGTCTCCTGGAATAATTCCGAGAACACAAGCACGAACACGACGAGCTCCACTACTTGCAACCAATTCGTAAATATCACGAGGATCCGTTAGTTTCTGTAAGCTACCTTTGGCTTGACGGCTATGCTTTACAGTAAATACTTTTTCTTGTCTAACATTTGTTTCAAGGTCCCAAGCGTACGCCATAGCAACCGATTCACCTTCACGTTGTTCAAGCTCCTTCACACCAAAGGAGATATTCCCCCAGTTTTGAGCTAATACTTCTGCTAACCGAATTGAAGGGCCACTAACTTTCGTTCCTCCACGCGGATACTGATACATAGCAACTTCTGCTAATGAAGGACGTTTGCATGAATCTAATATGCGTTGTTCCGATTGAAAGATGTTTCTAGGAAATTGTTTCGCAAGGAAGATAGCTCCCTTCACTTCCTCCATTTCCCTTGAAGCTGTTGCTTGTCCAATTACTCCACCTTGCTGTTGGTTCTGTTGATATTGCATTGCTAATTCGCTCATGCTATCTTCACTCCATCTTCTTGTAATATTTGTTTTTCAAGTTGCGTATACTGTTTTGTAAGTTCGGGTAGTAGTTCTACCTCTTGGTTAATAACTAACAACTGACATTCGACGGCAAAAGCAATATTTAAAACATCCAATTCACCTTTGCTCATATTATTTTTCTTGGCGAAAAGTGATAAGCTTTGAAATCTTTGAGTTAAATCTGCAACCATACATAAGCCTCCTCTTGATTAATTTGAGGTCTCTCGTTATAATGAAAGTACATATTAATTCGAGAGACCTTGATGATCCGCTACCTCTAATAGCGGATTTTTTTATGCGCTTAAATCGACTGCGGCACCTTCTTCGATAAGGTGTTCACCAATACATCCAGTAGAACAATAAAGGTAACCATCAAACTCGATGCCTTCGCCTTCAAACAACGCTTCGTCGCAATACTTGTAATTGCATTTACCGACTTGTTTCGGAACATGTAACGACTCTTCATATCCATAACCTGCAACCATTCCGTTTTCTAGCATGTTTACGCCTCCTTTTTTGGTACTTGTCGCGTTTCCCAATCTTGGATTAACGTTCGTAATTGAATATGGCATTTCCCACAAAACGAACGATTTTCAATCCATGCATAGTACACGATTTGACCTGGTTTGAAATCCGATTGGCACTCACCGCAATAACTAGATTTTGCTTCTATCAAATAGTTCACCTCTTCCCGACGGTTGAAACCCGTCAAGAAGTCCACGAGCGCGAAGGGAGAGTCCTACGGGTATACCGATTACTCATGGACTTCTTGACGAGAGCCAAGCTCTGCGTCATAATAGAGATACCTGTAGTAAACTGCTGATTAACTTTACCGAGTTAGTCAGCTTTTTTATTTGCTTTTTTCACGATTAACAGATATCTTTCAACTGGTTCTAAAGCTAACCACTCAGATACTTTTATTTTCATGTCTTCTCACCACCATCACATTTATTCCTGCAGCTACTAACCGATCTAACAATTGCTTCATTTCCGTTTCTTTCTTTTGCTTTTCTGCTAATCGTTTTAAAACTTCTAACGATTTATTTATGTCACGAACAAACATAAGTGCTTCTTTTAAATCACCACATCTTACACAATCCTCAATAGCTTTTGAGCAATCCATGATGCTTGCGTGCTCTCGTAGTGCTGCGTGGTAATCTTCTCTTCTGAATAGTTCTGGTTTCATTTTGCTCCTCCTATATATCCAGCTGACGCCAGTGATCGGTAATGTTTGTCCCACACCCCTGTGTAGCTAATTTCCGCTTCTTTACAAACTACTGCTATGAAATGATCTAACGCAGTCATTGCTTCCGCAGCTTCTTGAAGCATCGCTTCAACATTTTGAACCTCGAAGTGTTGAAGTTTTTTTAATGGTTTCGCTAAACCGATACCTACAATTGACTCAAGCGCCTCTTGTAATTCCTCAACTGTTTTTTCTTTAACGCTCGATCTGTGTAGATCAACGTTTGGACCATCCAGCCACTTTGGACCAGTACCGGTATATTCGTTTCGGATTGTCATCGCAAACTTCGGATTATCGTATTTGTTTACGAGAGTTCTAGATATATCAGTTGGCACTTTTGATCTCTCATTCTCGTATTTTGAAATCGTTTCGCGAGTTAAATTGAGCTCTAACCCTAGCGATAATTGCGTTTGCTCACCTCTTATTTCTTTCAACATTTCCCCCACCTTGGTTCTAGTCATTTTTACCAACCTTTCTATTTAATTGAATTCACATTTCATTTCCAAGTTAACTTGTTGTAGACCGTTGCTTGTAGTCAACAAAGTTATAATTAAATTACAGAGAGATAGTTCGAGTTTTCTTCAACCCACTTAGTATTCTTTTCAATCCATTTGAATAAGAGGTCTGTAGGGATTAATAATCCAGCTTCTCGAAACACTGGAAAGTCTGAGCGAGCTAGTAATTCCGATGTTTTGGTTTGACCAATATGAAGTAACTCCATAAGCTCTTTTCTCGTTAAAAGTGGCGGAAGCTCTCTCGCCTTTTGTGTATCAATCACCGCTTCTTGAATTTCCTCGCGGATAATCTGCCGCAATGCTTCTGCATCGAACTGAACGTTTAACATGTTTGTACTCCTCCTGTCATTCGGGCGATTATTCGCCCTTCTCCATTTATGCCGCACGCTTTGGAATCCAAGCTTCAACATATCTAATCGCGAACTGCAAATCTTTGCGTTTAACGTCTTTATATGAAGCAACACCAAATCGGTCTTTTATTTCTCTATAGATTTCACGAAATAACTTTGGACGTAGTTCAGCAACGCTTTCCAATTCGTAAACTCTACTTCCAATAGCTTTTTGCAGTCGACGTTGTTCACCATGATCTATTGTGATTTGGTTTTCGACTTTTTCTTTCAAATCATTCACTTCAACTTTGAGGACCTCGACTTCCTCAGATGTTTCGAGTGATAATTTCATGGAAGCTCGCAATTGTTCTTTTTCGGATAATACTTTTGGTTGGTACAGTGATTGTTCCATTTTGTTAAATGCTTCAATGTACTTTAATTTGAATTGAATCGCTTCTTTGCCTGTGAATCCCATCGCCAGTAAGGTGAATCCATCTCGATTTATTAAATACATACGATAATTTTGTTTATTTTGCGGATGTTGATAAGAAGACTCGTAAAATAGGTCTGCCGAATTTTCGGCTACCCCTTTTAATTCATCAATAGCCTCTAATACATGCTTGTGTTGCTTGTTAAAAGAATCAGCTACTTGCAAGATGTTGTTACCGCCTTCTGATTTTGCATAACCACCAATTGATTCATCTTTATTCCTCCTCTTTTTTCTCCCACACCCACCAACAAGTTTTTAAAGTCTTCGCGTGACCAATCGGCGGCGCTCGATTCCTACAAGGAATGTCTTGGCGAACCTCCGCTCGTTTAAAAGCTTGTTGCTGGGTGCGAGGTGTTTATTTTTTAGGAAACAACCTTATTACTCGTATTGTGTAACTTTTCTTCAAAAAAAAGCTCATCTAAGGATACATCTAACATTTCAGATATCTTAACAGCATTTTCTAAAGAAGGTTTTGTAATACCGTACTCAATGTTTGCATAACCTGAAACACTTTTATACCCCAATTTCTTCGCCATATATGTCATAGAAACACCTTTAGATTTTCGGGCGTTACGTAAAGATTTGTTCATTCCTTTTCACCACCTTTACTCGATGTGTGTAACTCTTGTTTTTATTATAATTACTCGATTCGGGTAAGTCAACTGTTTTCTATTCTTTTTGTGTAACTTTTTACATTACTTGAGTAATTTTTGTTATATTACGTGTAAATGAGGTGTTATTAATGTCGACGTTGGGCTCTAGAATGCAGGAGTTGCGTGAAAAAAGAGGTTGGACTAAAACATATGCAGCAAAACAACTTGGTATAAAGACAATGTCTACATATGCTAATTGGGAATATGATCTAAGACAACCTGATAACGAAATGCTCTTAAAAATCGCAGATCTATATGAAGTAACTACTGACTACCTTTTAGATAATGCCGATATTCAAAAACAATCTACTGAATTAAAGAATGATGAATTCGATAAATGGTTAAATGATCCACGCTCGAAAATATTGTTCAAGGAATTTAATGAAAGTTCCGATGAGCAAAAAGAAGCCTTGCTGAAGATGTGGGAAATTTTAAAGGGTCAAGGAAAGTTATAGAATAGTAATACGAGATGTAGTTTTCTATATCTCTTTTTTTATAAGCTTTCCATAGTCATATTTGCGCAAGTCCTTGAGCATAGAAATATGCTCTCCTTTTTACTTATATACTTCAAATATCATGCAAATAAGGAAAAGAGGAGAAATCGATTATTGGTTATCCAGGAAAAGTTATCAAATATGGGAATCACCATTAATTAAAGTTTTATTAAAGTAATAATTATTCCATAAGAGGTGTATTAAATGACGTTTAAATTTGGAAACTTTATCAAAGATGAAATATCGTACGAAAGTTTGCAACAATTTTTAAAAAAATTTAAGTTGCCTTATTCCTTTAAAAAAGAAGTTTTGTTTGACAATATTGAAGAAGAGCTAACCAAAGAAAGTCCAAAGTTAACTGAAGAAGATGTTTACGAACTAATTAATCATGAAATAAAATACGGTAGACGCAGATACCTTTTTACTTCTATTATAAATAATTCAGATTCTAGAAAAATTGAATCCGATAGAAATATTGGCAATGCCCTAAGAGAATTAACGGGTAGTAAAAATAATACATATATAAATAACCTAAATACACAGGAATCAAATACTTTTTCTGAAGATTTAATTAATGAATTAATTATTGAGTATTTAAATATAAAAAAGATGGCAATGTCATTACTAAAATAGATATTTGTTTTGCATATTTTAATGAAGTTACTATTAAAACTAAAAATGAAAGCGAGACAAAAGTACAAACTAAGGAATACGTTTGGGTTGAAATAAACACTAACAAACGTTATGTTTGTGTCCGTCTCCATCCCCCAAAACAAGATATATTCGGCACAAATCGTTCTGCAATTATTTTATATAACACAATAATTAAAATTATTAATAAATCCTTTGGTATAAGTGAAATTGATATAACGAATTTTAATGAGACACTTTATCATATATTTAAGGACATCACTGATGTTTCTGAAAAGCCATTTAGAGACAAAATAAAGCCACATCTTGATCTTATTGAACCTTTCATTAAGGGAGTTGAAGATAGCGGTGTTTTTGAAAAGACATCATCACATCATTTGTTTAAAGAGCGTGTTGTTGATTTATTAGAAAGAGTTGTTATCCAGGAGAATTTTTCTCAATATCTTGGTTATGCTGAAGGTAAGGACGGAGTTCTAAATAAAATGCAATTTACAGACGAAACTGGAGCTTCGGTCAATGCTAGTTCGGGAACTAAAGAGGGAGATACATTAGAATTAAGCGATGTCTTTTTTGACACAAGAAAGACAATCGAAAAAAAGAAATGTTTGGATACCCTATGGATTGACTGGTTCAAAATAATACAACATAATGAAGAGCAAATACCAGTTAGGATAAGCACAAAATTTGATAGTTCTACATATTATTATTTAATACACTTTCGTCGTATTCATTTGTCTGAGGAGGTGGAAAAATTTGTATTTTCCAAACTTACAAATTATGAAGGTATCAGATGGGAATAATAAGATAAATGAGAAATTGGTAGAGCAACTTGATTTTTGGCTAGCCTCAAGAAGAGTGGCGGTGAGAAATTATTTAAGCCCATATTCATTTAGTCAATTTTCAGATGTTGATAGTACTCTATGTATTGATTTATTTTATTATTGCACTTCAGATAAAGTAAATATTCTAAAAGCAAGGTACGATGTTTTTATTAGAAGTATAGGTTTAAAAATAGGCTCATATTACGATTATAACGATATACCAGAAATTTTCGTCGATTCGGAGAGCAACGAAGAGTTTGAGATATCGGATAACGATATACTTATTTATTTTGAACTATTAGAAGAGCCTGAAGAAGTACCTAATATAAATATTGATGATGGTTCGGGAAAGCCACGAGGGGTTGGAATATTAGAATTCCGAAATGCTGAAAAGAAATATTCATTTGCAATGAGTGATATTTTAAGAAAAAACAATCTATGATTGAATATATAATAAATTCCTTACTTATAATTTTATTCAAACCCCTAATGACAAAATTTTTGCTTCTCATATCAAATGTTTCTATTGTATCTGCGTTCATTGGTGCATTTGGAAGTATATTCGGTGGTATTATAGGTGGTATAGTTGCATTTAAAATTGCAAAGGACCAAATTGAAAACTTGAAAAATGAAAACATGGCTAAGGAACTTCATACCCACCGGCGTTATGAAATACTACTTAAAAATGAAATAGATACAAATCAGATCTTTTTAAAAGAGATATCATTAACATCTGATCCTAATACAATCTCTTCAATTATTAAATACAGTATCTCTGATCAAATGTTTTTAAACCTAAAAACAAATCTAAAAATTGACAAGTTTTTTGAATTGCTTAGTAGATATTATAGAGTCTTATATAGAATACAAAATGATCCTCAATTACTGGATCAAAAAAACATAGATGACCTCATTAAAGAAATAAATTACCTTAATGAGATTCAAAATGAAATCTCCTCTTATTTAAACAAACATTAAAGCCTTACTTTCAATCAGTAAGGTTTTCCTTTATACTAAAAAGAGAACGTATGTTCCGAAAGGAGTTAACTTCATGAGATACACATACAACGTTATGGAAGAATACGTTAAGAAAATGTACAACAGCATCGGCATCTATTGGCCACATCAGTTGGATATGGAATCGATTTCAGCACGTTTAGGTACAACCCTTGTCTATTTACCATACAGCTCCATGACGGTAGGAAATGCTATTTTGATAGATGATAGATTGACTGAATGCGAACAATGGCAAGATTTTGGTCATGAGTTATGCCATATTGAGTGGCACGATGGCAATCAGAGAGTTCTCCCCTCTTCATTTTTGGAGTATCAAGAATTTAAAGCGTCAAATTTCGCCTATCATGCCTGTGTGCCGACTTTTATGCTTGAACGAATAGATTTACCCACCAATCAAAAGAAAGCTGTCTGGGTGCTTCAGAAGACGTTTCGCGTCAACTATGAATTTGCAGAAAAAAGGCTTCACCAGTACTTAAGTAATCGGAAACAATACATCTACAAATGAGCCTGTGAAAGTAATTTTAATGCTTAAGACAAAGCATTAATCCTACGGCTCACATAATGGTGTAAACGCTCACCTAAAGAGACCTATTATCCTGAAAATCTGTGTTAGCGTGATAGTAAGGAGTGATTTTATGTATTGTCGCGAATTAATAAAGGGGAAAAAATGGGTTTGTGTTGCTGATGGTCCGCGTGATCCAGCTACCGGAAGAAGAAAACAAATATCTAGGCGAGGTAAAAGCCAGAAAGAAGCAAAAGCAAAGGTATTAGTTGCTATTGAAGAAATCGACCACAATCTTATATATGACCCTAATATTACTTTTAAAGACTTTGCTTATCAATGGTTTGAACAGTACCTACTTAAAGGTCAAAAAGAATCGACATATGCAATAAGGGAATATTGTATCGAAGTCCTGATAAAGTATATAGGAAGTCTGAAAATGAAAAGCGTCACATTAACGCATTATCAAAAAATCTTAAATGATTTATTTAAAAAGGAACAATCCTTGAATACGATGAAAATGATCCACACTACTGCGAGGATGATTTTTAGATATGCCACTGAAATAAATTTGATAAAATCCAATCCAACGCTAAACGCGGAAATCCCTAAAAAACAAAAGACTGTAGAAGATATTGAAAATGATAACGTCTCAGAAAAATATCTTGAGACAGAAGAATTATGGGAGTTGTTAAATGCTGCGGACAAGTATTATAACTACGTGAATGTGATTGCAATTTATACAATCGCCTTTTCCGGAATGCGCCCCGGCGAAGCAATCGCGTTAAAAGAAAAAGATGTATTGTTCGAATCGAATCAATTAAGTATTACCAAGACGATTTATAGAAAGAAAAATTTAAAGAAAGTATTTAAGCTTACTCCTCCCAAAAATACAACTAGCATAAGGTTAATCGATATGGAAGAAAGAATAATGAATATGATAAAAAATGTGCTGGAATACAAAGAAAAACATCATTTCACTAAAAGTGATCATGTTTTTTCCACACCAGATGGTTATCCTATTAAAGAAGAGTACTTAGCAAAGGCATTAAATGAAATTCGTGCAACAACTCCAATCAAGAAAAAATTGTATCCTTACATTTTAAGGCACACACATATTAGCATGTTAGCAGAAAAAGGATTCAGTCTTCCATTCATCATGAAACAAGTAGGTCATAAAAATTCTGATACCACCACTCAAATTTATATGCATGTAACAAAAGGTATGCGAGAACAAGTTCAAGAAAAAGTTGGAGAACTATTTAACGATTTAATGGATTTTAAGAAGAAATAAAGAGAAATGTGAGTGAAATGTGATTTTTGCATTTTTAACTCGCATTTTTTATTGCTTTAAAGCTTATATGTCAACGTTTCTTGAATTTCATACTACTATTTTAATGATAGTAGCATTAATGTTGCTCAATTCCAACGAATCATATGTTCGATATTTAGATTGATATGCAGCGGTTGTCGTAAATAACGACAAACAAACGACTAATAAGAGTAACATTGCAGCTGGTAAACAATACTCCTTTTTCATTCTGAACGAAACGTAACATAAAAATTATGCTCCTTTTCCATTCCATTCAAAAATTGGACATAAAAGCGTAGAGTTTGTCCTTCTATAGAAATTGAAATAGATTTTACATGTAATAACATATGCTCATGTCCCAAACGATTCTTTTGTTTTCTTATTAAATTTTGGTACAATTCGATGTCATACTCTTCTCCGCCTTTTTTGACTCGTATGCCCGGTTGCTCTTTTTGAATGATCAGAGTGTCTATATCATTTAAATATGTTCCTACGTTTTGAACAAATAACGCCCATTCCGTGTCCAAAGGATTTGTTATACTATCTTCTATTTTATTTGTCCAGCCGACTGTTACGGCAAATACTTGAGAAAATAGCATTAAAACAGATAATTGTATAATCCCATCCACTAGTGTATACCCTTTTTGGTTACTAATGTTCAATCTGAAAAAGTTACGCAATTCGATTTCTCCTCTCGCATTCCTTTGTAGTACACGCAAATTTGATGTTCATGAATCTCATACGTATACGTAACCTTTTCAATATCCATTGATCCATCTTGACTCGTTTCTGTTACATATTTTTTGGCAGCTTCCAGCATAACAATAGAGGCATGATATTTTCGTTTCTTCTCTTCTAATTGAACTTGCATATTATTAAGTAATGGAAGTAAAGTAGTTGCAATGATAAAAGTAATACTTAGTGCCAATATAGTCTCTGGCCAAGAAAACCCATCACTATTCCTCATAATTTAACCTGCCAGTGCCGATATACACTGTAACTGTTTTTGTGACTGTTTTAGTCCCTTTTTCAATCTCAAACAAAAATGTTCCAAATTGGCTCACCATTCCATTGGGATGAAAAGAGACTCTCTTTAAACTACTATCAGCAGAAAGGCGTATATGCTTCGGCACTTTATACTCAAATAGTCGAGTTTTTGCCCATTCCCCCACATATTTAGAGCCATTTTCATCAAAATAAATATGCGTATATTTGGTTTCTCCAATAGCAATAGACTGGATTTTTTGCATATCTAAATGAAACTGTCTAAAAAAACGTTTTTCTTCTGCAGCTTCTATTCTTGAAGTCGTCACATAAACGACGGAGGCTGTAATAACCATCACGATAGATAACACAAGAATTGTTTCAACTAACGTGAAGCCTCGTTCATTTCGTCTGAATTGCTCCATCTATCTATTCCGTTTTTCCTTTTATGACATCAACACTTCCATCTGAGGCAATTTCTATTTTATCTCCATTTGGACACGCATCCATCCCATTTAAAAATTCGCTTTCACTAAGTTCCTCCATGGTTGGTATTTTTTTATTTTCTATTTTATATGCTTGAATCTGTCCTTCCACCATCTTTAAAAAAGCATCGCAGCCTTTCTCATCTATATTGGCAGAATGCTTCGTAACATTTGGGATAGAGATAAGTATCAAAACTGAAATAATAAGTAATACAATCATCATTTCTACTAAAGTGAAACCTCGTTGATTTTTCCATAATTTCTTCATAATAATCTCCCTTATACAATATTTATCATTTCGTAAATTGGTAATAATATCGCTAAATACGCTCCGATAATGAAAACAGCTAATATGAAAAACAATGTTGGTTGGAGGATGCTTAAATACCGAGAAAGCTTTGTTTCAATCCGATCTGATAGAAACTCGCTATATAAGGTTAATTCTCTTCCAAGATACCCACTGTTTTCTCCGTGCACGACAAAATGATGAAAATCTTCCGTAAAGTAGTCTAATAGTAAAACTGATTTAGAAAAACATTCACCGTGCACAATTTTGTTTTTCATTTGTTCCGCCATAAACTGAAGGGCTTTATGTTCTTGTTGACTGATTAATGCATCTAACGATTGTTGCAGCGGCATACCACTTTCGATCAACCCACCTATTTCTCTCGAGAATACTCTAGTCAGCAATAGTCTATACCATCTATTTATAATTGGGATCTTCCGATAAAATCTAAGCTGTTCTTCCACTGTTCGCTTATTCATAAATAGTAGGAAAAGGCTTATAAGAGCTATAGCCACAACCATTAAGATTAAAAAAGTATTCGGCATTTGCAATAATACACTTGTCCAAGCTATAGAATTATCAGAAGTGTTAGACTCTCTCGTGCCGAGCAAGGTTTCCATATTGGGAAGAAAATATATTCTGAAAATGGTAAACAACAAAAAGATAGCGACAAACAAAAAGAGCGGATACATCAATAGATTATTTAATCGTTTTTTCGCTCGTTCATAAACAGCGACATTCACCCCGAGAGTTGCGACTGTCTCCTGTAACTGTCCATGAATCATCGCTAAATTAATTGGAAGAAGTAATCGAGCTGGAAAACCTAATAATTTAAATACTTCGCTCGCATTTAAACCATTTTTTTGGATCTCCGTCACTTGGATGATTACTTTATTCGCATTTTTCACATGGAAAGGCAGTAACATAGAAACAGCCTCATGAAAAGTATATCCCTCTTTCAATAAGTCACTTAGTCTACTTAAAATGGTGATTGCATATGAGAAGGAATTGTTTCATCTTTTTTCATAAAGTACGCTTTAATTTCTTTGAATGACACCTTCTCTTACCCCTCTCTCAATTTGATAGGAAAGAGTAATTGCATGTGGGATATGAAAGTCCTTACCAGTAATAAGAGAGCTTAATGCCTCTATTAAGAATTCATCAGAAATTATTTCGAATATGGCGGAAAGCTCCGGTTGTTTGAAGTTTGATATTGGTACTAGTCTTTGCGTTACTATACCAATTATCGTTTGTTTTAGTTCTTCCGCAGATACTCCTAGGTCCATTAAACGATAGAGAGCACCAATACCATCTTTAGCGTGAATTGTAGACACCACTAAATGACCAGTCAAAGAAGCTTGAATAGCGGCTTTTGCAGTAGCTTCATCACGGATTTCGCCTATCATTATTACATCTGGTGAATGTCTTAGGATGGCTTTTAATCCCGTTGAATAAGTTACTCCCGATCGTTCATTTACTTGAATTTGCAATAAATGAGATTGACTATTTTCTACTGGATCCTCCAAAGAAATAACATGACGATTCAAGTTTTCAGAACAATATTTAGTGAGTGAGTACATGGTCGTTGATTTACCAGAGCCAGTAGGACCTACAAACAGAATTAGTCCTTGTCGATTGTTCGCAAGCTCAACTATTTTTTCGGAGGCATCTCGAAATAATGACAACGCATGGATTATTTTGGCATTATCATGTTGCTGCAATCGAATAACAAGACTTTCTTTTCCGTATACAGATGGTAATGTTGAAACACGAAATGAGAATTTTTGAGAATTGAATGTTTGTTGAAATGAACCACTTTGTGGCTTTCTTTTTTCGCTGATATCAAGAGAGGATAAAAACTTGAAGAATGAAATAATACGTTCACCCAATGGGAGGGGAAGCTTCCCTGCCTCAAACATTTGGGAGTGTTTTTTAAAATAATAGAAATAATTTTCTTCATTAGGGATCATATGCAAATCAGAAGCACCAAACCTATGTGCTTTCCTTAATAATTGGGCACATTTTTGCTCAATCGTATTTTCTAATTGTTGCATGCATCGTTCCTTTCTCCAGATATAAGTTGGGACCGCATCCAACTTATACAAAATAAGTATACTTCCAATCTCCAAATAAATAAAGAGATTTCTTAAAATTTTCTAATTATTAATATTTAGTTTTATTTGTTATTTTATATTTCTACTTTATAATTATAGAAAAGATAGGAAAGGAGAAATTAGTATGAAAGATACATTAAAAATTACAAATACACTAGCTGATGAAACTAGATACTCCATCTATCAATATATAGTGAAAGAAAAGAAACAAGTCACCGTACAGGAAATCGCAGATGAATTTAGCATACATCCAAATGTTGCAAGACTACACTTAACAAAATTAAACGACTCTAAACTAGTTTCCTCCGAATTAGAAAATAATAAAAAAGGTGGTCGACCTGCCAGAATATATTTCCTTGCAGAGGAACCGATCTATTTAAGTTTCCCCAAACAAGAAAATCATTTGTTATTACAATGGTTGTTAGAGTTAGTCGATTCCATGGGAGACGATGCGCTCGCAAAAGCTAAAGACATTAGTTATCAACACGGGCAAACAATTATCAAGCATATTTCTTCTACTACACAAACCTTTGAAGGTAAAATGGAGCTTTTCAAGGAAGCTGCAAATGCGATTGGGTATATACCTCAAATTACGGAAAATGAAGGTAAAAAAGTCATCACTTTTTCTATTTACAATTGTCCATATAAAAACCAGTTACATAAACACCCTGCACTCGTTTGTTCCTTGCATGAATCATTTTTAAAAGGACAATTCGATGCCCTGTTTCCAACGAATAACTTTGTGCAAATAGAAAGTATGCAAAATCATTGTAACAATTGCGTATATCAAATAGAAGTTCTATAATGAAGCTATAGATGAATCATAATTGTGACAATCCGATGTATATTCATAAGTGATGTGCAATAATCAGTTTACAGTTGTCGACATAATCATCTATAATGAATGAGAGAATATTTGTGTCGTTGCAAAAGGAGGGACTACAAATGGGCAATATGTATAAAGTGATGGCTTTCTGGACAGGGATTTTTGCAGTTTTCTTTTATTTAGGTGGTATGTCAGAAGCTTCTCTACTATTTTTAGCAAATACGGGATTATTCCTTCTTTTAGGGTTTTTAAACCTTTCGGAACGTATGTATATGTACATCTTCGGAGCTTACTTAATGTTCTTCTTCGCAGGTTTTACATACTACACTACTTTTATGCACGTACCAGGCGCTGGACATTAATCGTCCAAATGAAAAAGCAGCTCAAGTTGAGCTGCTTTTTTCTTATTCTTAATAGTATGCTTCTTACTCTGGAGCACCAGAGTGTCAGAAACTTATACTATATTCCACTACTGAGCCTGAACTTATTAAAATCCATTTAAAAATGGATTGGATTCCATTTCATCTTCGATTGTTGTTGCTGGCCCATGACCAGGATAAATAATTGTAGACTCTGGTAAAGTTAAAAGCTTCGTATGAATGGATTTCATTAATTCTGCTTGATTTCCACTTGGTAAGTCTGTACGCCCGATACTGTTTTGAAACAGTGTATCTCCGACTATCGCAAATTCTGCTTCTGCAAAGTAATAAGTAATACTTCCAGGAGAATGTCCTGGCGTATGCAATAATTGCATTGCAAAATTACCAATTGTTAAATTTAATTCATTTTCTAATATAATATCAGCTTCCTTGCAAACGATCGAAGGAATTTCTGCATACTTTGAAGAACCATTTTTGGTTGGATCGACCAACCATTTCTTTTCCGCAGTATGAATATACACAGGTATATGAAAAGCATTTCTTACATCCTCTACTGCTCCAATATGATCGAAATGGGCATGTGTTAAAAGAATAGCAAGTGGTTTCAAATTCACCCTGCGGAGTTCACTTACTATTTTTTCTCCTTCCCCTCCTGGATCAAAAATTAAGCATTCTTTTTCCGCATTCGAAATAATGTAACAGTTTGTTTGAATAAATCCTAGTGGATATGTACGTACATTTAACATTTAAATCACCTCATTCTTAGTTTAAACGATAATCCATCTGTTGTTCAACGTTTCGCCACTTTTTTCACTCGACAAATTTAGAGAATACAATTACAATAGAAGAGGAATATGTAAAGCGACATTCATTTTCTGATGTCGAAAGGAGTGTCTTTCATGAACTTATTAATGGTTATTTTTGGACTAGTTACAGTTTTAGCTGTAATCGGCACTTTCCAAGCTTTCAAAGAAAAGAATGTGCTAGGAGTTCTATTTAACTTTGGTACTTTTGCAGTTTTTGGCTTCTTTACAGTCATGACTATTTTGAACCAAGGCTTTCCACCAAGTTTACACTAAAACGCACACGAAAAAAGCTGTCATACTAAAGTATGGCAGCTTTTTTCTATTCTTTTAACTCTAACCAAACCTGTTCTTGGAATGGATCTAATTGAATCCAATTTTCATTTTCATATCCACCAAGACAAACCGCTCCATTCGGAGAACAGTCTATTGGCCCATCACCTAATTCACCAAATTGCTTTGTCTCATCTAGTGAAAAGCTAGAAAGTACACTTTTATCTGTAAACTCATCCTTATTACCAGACTTCTTCGATTGAAGGATCATTAACTTATCTGGCTGAATGATAGACATATTCGGCATAACCCATTCTGAATAATTGCTAACAGCAGGAGAGGTCCATTCATATACCCGATTCTTCTCCTTCTCCTCTAATCGATATTCAAATTGGTTCTGTTTTTCGTTTATAGTTACATAAAGCATGCTTTCCCCTAAATTCTGAACATCTAATAGATGATTCCAATTAGTTGCTTCCAGAACCTCATCCTTTATGGAATATAATAATAATTCACTTCCATCCAGACTACTCTCATTCCATTTAAACACCATTAAACGATTGTCATCATACCATTTGATAAATGGGTTATCCACTTCGATTGTTTTCAAATTTTGGGTTGTTCCGTCATAAATAAACGTATCATATGTCCAATCTTCGTAAAAAGTCGAGAATGCGATTAGATTTGGATTTTCCGGGTTCCAATTCATATAAATTTCGGCAGATTCGAAAAGTAAACTTTGCAATACATACCCATCCTTATGTAATAAAAGAACTTCTGCAGAGGAGGAATTACTTGATGTATGTAAAAGAATCATTTCTTTACCTGGATGAATTTCACCTTGAATAATTGGGGTCTTTGTTGCATAGATACTTTTCCATGTCTCCGTTGATAATGTATAAGATTGAACCGTCCACTCTCCATTTTCCATTAAAATGAAAAGTATTTCATCATCTGACAACCATCCAATAACACTATGGAAGACAGAACGCTCTAATTGTAGGATCGGAATCTTTTTAGAGGGAGCAATTTCAACATCAGATGGAGAAGATTGTGGTGCTTCTACATTACCTGTAGAATCTGGGATTTCAATTTGAATATTTTTTTCTTTACACGCTTGCAAAAAAAATATGCACAAAATTAGTATGACAACCCTCTTCAATATACTCCCCCCTTCACCTATTTCTGTATACTAAAATCATGCTCACATCATTAGACGTCTTAGCTTGCTATTTGTTTCACAAAAAAGCACAGACGACAGATGTCTGTGCTTTTTCTTATGGATTTTTTGGTTCTGTCTGATCTAATAACAGATTACCTGTTTTTAAATCGTAGAATCTGAGTAAATCCCCATTTATAATTTGGTCAGAGTAGCCGAGTTCTTGTGTAGTCCGATCTATATATGGCTGACAGCTATCGATTGCGATTTCTTCCCCAGTTGCATTGTCATAACAAGCATTATTGGCAAATACCAGCTTATCCGTAACAAATCCACCATTTCGGAAAATAACGAAATCTTCATGTTCATCTGAAAATACATCTGCACCTAATTGCATGTCTTTAGCAGTTTCTACACCAAGCAAATGCAAAATAGTCGGTCGAATATCTATTTGACCAGCAGTTTCTATAATTTCTCCGCCTTTTCCACTATTCGGAATATGAACAAAGAATGGTACACGTTGTAACTTTGCAGATTCATATGGTGTAATTTCTTTTTCCAAATATTGAGACATTGCTTTATTATGATTTTCAGAAATACCATAATGATCTCCATACATTACGATAATGGAATTATCATATAACCCTTGTTCTTTCAATTCGTCAAATAATGTTCTCAAAGCCTCATCCATGTAACGAACAGATTGAAAATACTTATTTAGAGTTCGTGAATTAGAATCATATGGAGGTATTAATTGATCCTCTTCATCTAAGTCAAAAGGATAATGGTTCGTTAATGTGATTAAACGTGAATAAAAGGGCTGCGGCATTTCCTTCATATGTGTAACGGATTGCTCAAAGAATGGAATATCTTTCATTCCCCAGTTTACCGCATCTCCTTCGTTTACTACATAACTGTTCACATCATAATACTTTTGAATGGAAAGTGCTTGATACATCATATCACGATTCCAGAAACTCTTATTATTCGGATGCATTACATTCGTAAAATAACCTTGCTCATTCAAGCTCTCAGACATCGAATGAAATTTATTTCCACTATGCGTAAAAAATACAGCTCCCCCACTTAAAGGGTAAAGGGAATTTTCTACAAGGAATTCAGAATCGGATGTTTTTCCCAAACCAGTCTGATGATAGAAATTTGAAAAATAAAATGTATCTTTATCTTGGGTTAATGAATTTAAAAACGGTGTTACTTCATGCCCATTCATATCATTATTAATCACAAAATTTTGTAATGATTCCATAGAAATGACGATTAAATTACGCCCCTTTGCAAGACCGAACATTTCTGCGTTTGGTTCTGCTTGGTTCGAACGAACATAGTTATTTACCTCAACAAGCTCACTTCCATCAGCAAGCGCCCGCTGTGCGTGCGATTTCGATTGGATATACAAGTCATACAGATGATAATTGTAAGAGCCTATGTTTTTCACTAACATTTCACGGTCGAAACTTCTTGTTAATAATTGTGGTCTTTCGATTTCAGATAACCCTAAGTTTAAAAATAATATTGCTGCCGTTAACACAAAGTATGCTCTTCGGACAGTAGGTTTAATAACAGACGTTGCTTCTCTAATTTTTAACCATTTCATTGCAATAATTATTACTACTACATCTGTGAAGTAAAAAATATCCGACCAATAAATGCTTTCTGCTGCCGATGTACCTAGATCTCCAAAATTACTTGTTTGGAATAAGACCGGTAGAGTAATGAAATCTGTAAAGAAACGATAAAATACAGCATTTGCATATAACACTACAGAAAGTATGATACTTGTAACTAAGATATATCTGTTTTTCATTTTAGATTTTAAAAAATAAAGAAATCCCATAAATAAACAATATAAAACTGAGCGGATTTATAAATAGTATTACTTGTTGCATTATATTCTCGATTTTCATATCAAAGCTTGTGTGGTAAACAATATAGGTTTTTATCCATGTGGCCACAATAGCTAATACAAGAATAGAATGTGTTGGCCAGTTTTTCTTTCTCACGCCTACATCCTCCCCTTTTTTCACTCTTAAAAATAAGTAAAAGTCACAGAGTATATCTTAATACTTTCTTCACAATAAATCAACAATAATAGATATGATTGATGTTATTATATAATGTGTCTCTTATTCTTACACTCCTTATATAGACGGTTGTACAATCCAAAAAGTTTCATTTTATTTACAAAAATAAAAAAACGACAGATATCCTACGTATCTGCCGTTGTTATTGCTTATATTTACTTTGCTCTTGCCTTAATAAAAGTAAAGCTAATTGATATTCTTTTACTTCAATCATTTGCATGCGATAAAGCTCTTTTATTTCTTCTTCCATCATTTCTAAATCAGCTAATCGATCTTTTGTGTAGACAAAAATACCAAAACGTTTTAATAATTGCGTAACGTCATATACTGAATTCATCTTATACTTCCTTTATGCGATTCTGTTTACAAGGTATAATTCCTTTATTTGTTATTATTTTATCAACTGGGATATCAAACATCTCTGTTTCCACTTGATCCACTATTTGAAAATCAAATGCTAAAGAGATTGTTTGTCCTGTATAATTTGTTAAAAAGCGGTCATAGTATCCCCCACCGTAGCCAATACGGTAACCTGTTTTACTATACACAACACCGGGTACAATAAGCAAGTCGATATCTTCAGATAAAACACCTACTGTTAAATCAGGATTAGGCTCCAATAGCTTCATATATACAGTTTCTAGTTGGTCATAGCTGTCTATTTTATAAAAAGTCATGGAACGGTCTTTAGGATTGCATTTTGGGACTACAACAGTTTTACCTATTTCCCATACACGCTTTATAATTCCTTCTGTATTTACTTCCGGAAAAGCAGAAATAGTAATTCCAATAATAGAAGCATGCTGCACACTTTCTTCTATTAAAAGACGATTTTCAATTTCTGTTGAGTAGGTAAAATAGGACTCCTGATTTAAAGATGCTAATCGGGTTTTCATATCATTTCTTAGCATTGTTTTTAACAAGTTATTCCCTCCAAACAATAGAAAAAAACCAAAACCGCATTTGGTTTTGGTTTAAGTTATTATTTCGTTTCTCTATGAAGAGTTGATTTCTTTTCACGTGAGCAATATTTTTTAAGTTCAAGACGTTCTGGATTGTTACGCTTGTTTTTCTTAGAAATATAGTTGCGCTCTCCGCAATCTGTACAAGCTAATGTAATATTAACGCGCATGGTTGTCCCTCCCACTCTTTGCCAGGATTAAATATAAAACTTGAGCATGATTTATACGACTAATCAATTATAGCATATTATCCAAGAAAATCTACAATTAACACAATAAATTATTCAAAGTTTTTTTGTATATGGTAGTATTAAATAAGAATTTTAGTATAGAGGTGAATGCAATGGATTTTTCTGTCATTATCATGATTATAGGTATATTATTGATCGTCCTGTCCTTTTTATTGAAGGATTCCAGCAAAAAAGTAGAAGCTGAGGTGGAAGAACTTTCTTTCTCATTGTATCAAGAAACAAGTGCATTAAAACGCAGATTAAAAGTTATCGAAGAAGAATTATTGATCGAATCAACGAAAATCACAAGCCCTAAAAAAAATACAAAAAAACCGGTCGTGCATGAAATTATCAAAAATCAAGTTCTTGAATTATACAAGCAAGGCTATTCATTAAAAGAAATTAGCAGTCGCTCCTCTCTTACCGTAGAAGAAGTACAATCAGTAATTGGTGGTGGTAAAAGATGAATAAGGCAACAATCCGTTTTCTCGGTATTGGATTATTCTTAGCCGGTGCAGCATTTCAAATACAGCTCATGGTAGGTGAGAACGACCAAGCAAAAGATGAAATTACACCTCAAGCATACAAACAAGCACAAACAGAATTAAAAAATGTTAAGAACCAATTAGCCCAACTACAACTCGATTTAGAAAATGCTCAAAACGTACAAACGGCTCCTGAAATTGAAAAAAAGGTAGAAACTATGGACAATCCCTCTCATGAAGCAACAAATACCGTGCTACATATCCAATCAGGTATGACATCAAGAGATATTAGTACATCCTTAGAAGAAGCAGGAATTATTCAAAATAAACAGGATTTCGAAGATTATTTAGTCGCTCAAGATCTATCCAGTAAAATTCAAATCGGGCAATATGAACTTAATCCAACTATGACAATCAAACAAATCGCGGAAATAATCACCAAGTAAAATGAATCTTCTTCAAAGAAAAAATGAAGGCTTATAGTACAACCTGACGAAAGCCACCACCTAGGTGCGAAACTCGTATCGGATACGAGTTTACCTTTTCTTGGATTCAACATTTAAAAAGCACAGGTCCCTTAGACAAGGACTCTGTGCTTTTCTTTTAATTATTTAGCTCGTAATGCTTTCCTTTTAGTAAATACAGTAGACGCTCCGCTAAATTTGTTGCATGATCGGCTGATCTCTCTAAATAACGACAAACAAATGATAGTTGTGTGACTTGACTAAGCTGCTCTGGTTTTTTTACTCCCACATTTAAAAGTGTTCGAATAGCATGCCCGTATAACTCATCCACTTCATCGTCTTGTTTCGCAATTTTCTTAGCATCCTCCATATTTTCATGGATAAACGCATCTAATATTTGCTTTAACATTGAAATTGTCTTAACTCGCATCTCATCCAACAAATGAATCGGCTCAATATGTTCATCTTTTCCAATACGAATTGTTTCTTTTGCTATATTAACTGCATAATCACCAATACGCTCCATATCAGACGCTATTTTTACAAGCACCATCAATCTTCTTAAATCAGTTGCAACTGGTTGCTGCTTTGCAATTAATAAAATGACACGGTCATTAATCTCCTCTTCCATATGGTTAATATGAATATCGTTATTAATGACTGTTAAGGCACCTTCAATATCATTTCCTAATAGATAATCCATCGATTTATCCAATGTATCTATAGCGGTATTACTCAACTCCAATAACAAGTCTTGTACTTTTCGTAACTCTGCATCGAACTTTTCTCTTCCTACCATCTTCCATTTACCCCTTTCCTTATCCGAAACGACCTGAAATATAATCTTCTGTACGCTTATCTTCAGGCGTTGAAAAAATAACATCTGTGTTATCAAATTCTACTACTTCCCCATTTAAAAAGAATGCAGTTTTATCGGAGATACGAGCAGCTTGTTGCATATTATGTGTAACAATTATGATGGAATAATCTGCTTTTAGTTCTTGAATAAGCTCTTCTACTTTTAAAGTTGAAATAGGATCAAGCGCTGATGTAGGTTCATCCATTAGGATAACATCTGGTTCGATTGCCAAGCAACGCGCTATACAAATACGTTGTTGTTGTCCACCGGATAGACTGTAAGCATTTGTCTGAAGGCGATCCTTTACTTCATCCCATATCGCTGCTCCACGCAAGCTTTTTTCCACAATTTGATCTAATATCTTTTTGTTTTTAATTCCATGGATTCTTGGACCATATGCAATATTATCGTAAATAGATTTTGGAAATGGATTTGGCTTCTGGAACACCATCCCTACTTTTGTGCGCAACTCTTCCACACCATAATCAGTATCGAAAATATTTCGTTCACGATATAAAATTTGTCCTGAAGTTTTTACTGTTGGTACTAATTCTACCATACGATTTAGTGTTTTAATATAGGTTGATTTTCCACAGCCTGATGGCCCGATGATCGCAGTTACTTCATTTTCTTTGATTTGCAAGTTAATATCTTTCAATGCATGGTGATTCCCATACCATAAATTTAACTGCTTTGTATTATAAACGATATTGGATGCACCATTTAGCGTATTTGACCCTTTTTCTAACGATTGTACCATTATACTTCCCCCTAGTTAAGTTAATACCTTTTTGAGAATTTGTTACGAATAAATATAGCAATCGAGTTCATGATCAATAAAAAGATCATTAAAACAAGTATTCCTGCAGCAGCTACAAATTGGAAATCCTGCTGCGGACGTTTTGCCCAATCGTATATTTGCATAGGCAATGCGGTGAATTGGCTTAGTAATCCAGTCGGAAGGAACTGAATTATAACAGGAATCCCTATTACAATCAGTGGTGCTGTTTCTCCTACCGCTCTTGAAAGTGCTAAAATTGCACCTGTTAATATCCCAGGAATTGCAGATGGCAATACAATTTTTACAACTGTTTGCCACTTAGTAGCGCCCATTCCATAAGACGCTTCTCTGACATCGTTTGGTACAGCTCTAATTGCTTCTTGGGACGCAACAATAATAACTGGAAGTATTAACAAACTCATTGTAAATCCTGCCGCTAACACACTATTTCCTAGTGACAAAGCACGGACAAAAATTGTCAAACCAAGTAATCCGAATACAACTGAGGGTACACCAGCAAGGTTAGAGATATTCATTCGAATAAAATCACTTAATTTATTTTTCTTCGCATATTCTTCCAAGTAAATAGCAGTTCCAACTCCTAAAATAATAGATACTGGAGCTACTACAAACATTAACCATATAGAACCAATAAGCGCTGCTTTAATTCCTGCTTTTGCAGGAAAACGAGAACTAAAGTTTTGGAAAAATTCTGGTGTTAAATAACCGACACCTTGTGTAATAATTCGATAAAACAATATAGCTAATGTAAGTAACGCAAATAATGTAGCAAAAAAGAAAATTACTTTAAAAACTTTATTAATAGTGAGACGACTTATCATTCTTTTTACAACTGATTCATGATTTATATATTTCATTTTAATATTCCTCCCGATATTTTTTAGAAATAGCGTGAGCAATAAGGTTCATCACCAGTGTAAATAAGAACAATGTAAAACCAACAGAGTAAATTGAATAGTAAATTGTGGTTCCATAGCCCGCATCACCAGAAGAAACCTGCACAATATAGGCAGTCATTGTTTGAATGGATCCTGTTACATCGAAATCAAATTTTGGCGTAGACCCACCAGCAAGCGAAACAATCATTGTTTCTCCAATTGCTCGTGAGATGGCAAGTACAACAGAAGCAACAATTCCTGATAAAGCGGCTGGAACTACTACTTTTAGCGCTACTTCCAATTTAGTTGACCCCATCGCAAGTGCACCTTCACGAATTGAATTTGGTACAGATGACATTGCATCTTCCGATAATGACGCAATCATTGGTAAAATCATTATTCCAACAACAATACCTGGACTTAATGCATTGAATATTTTTAAATCTGGAATAAATTGTTGCAATAACGGCGTTACAAATGTTAATGCAAAGAAACCATAAACAATTGTCGGAATTCCAGCTAATACTTCTAAAATTGGTTTAATAATTCTTCTTGTAGTGTCAGAAGCATATTCACTTAGGAATATAGCGGAACCAATACCAAACGGTACTGCCACTATTACTGCTATAATCGTTACCTTTAATGTTCCAGCGATTAATGGAAGAATTCCAAAAGCAGGTTCCTTATTAGCAAATGGATACCATTCTGTACCGAATAAGAAGCTTAACACAGGAATATCTTTAAAGAAAATTATTGTCTCGACAATCAAAGTTAAAACAATTCCGATTGTCGTTAATACAGAAATAGAAGCAATTATGAACAAAATAATTGGTATTAATTTTTCTACCAGTTGTTTTTGCTTTTTATTGCTTGATTTTGCAATTAGCTCTTGTACTGATGGTTGATCAGTTACTTGTTTTTGAGCCACGGTGAATCCCCCTTTTACCAAAACGTAAGAAAAGAGTAGCAGTTATGCTACTCATTCACTTACACCCGGTTTACCTGTAAACTTATTTTAAACCTTCTAAAGTAGATAGACCTTCTTCATACTTTTCAGCTGGAAGACTTACATATCCAACTGCTTCAGCCATCTCACCTGCATTTTCAAGTGAATATTTCATGAAATCATAGAATGCTGGATTTTCAGAAAGTGCTTTATTACTTGCATAAACGAATAATGGACGTGATAGTGGAGAGTATTCTCCAGATTCAATTGTTTCGTTGTTAGGTTCTATCCCACCAATTTTTACAGCTTTTAAAGTATCTTGGTTAGCTAAGTAGTAAGCATAACCAAAGAATGCGATTGCATTTTTATCAGCTTGTACACCTTGTACTAATACGTTATCATCTTCAGAAAGAGTTGCCGATTTAACAAGATCTTCTCCATCAAGAATTACTTCATCAAAGTAATCATATGTTCCTGAATCTGTACCTGGTGAATAGAATACTACTTCTTCTGCTGGCCATTCTGGGTTAATATCAGACCACTTTTTAGCAGTTCCATCTTCGATCCATAATTTTTTTAGATCTTCTACTGTCATATCTTCCACCCAGTCGTTTTCTTGGCTAACTACTACTGTTAAACCGTCATTCGCTAGTTGAAATTCAGTGAAGTCAATACCTGCATCTGCAAGTGCTGTAGCTTCTTCTTCTTTAATAGGACGTGATGCGTTAGAGAAATCAGTTTCGCCCGCGATAAATTTTTCAAAACCGCCACCAGTTCCAGATACACCAGCTGTTACTTGAACTTTAGGTTGTACTCCTGCATATTCTTCAACAAGTGCTTCTGTAATTGGTGCTACTGTACTTGAACCGTCACCAGATACTGTTCCTTCAATTGCAGCTTCTTCAGCTGCAGGAGTTTCTGTTTCTGTTCCTGCTTCTGATGCTGTTTCTTCAGTAGGAGTTTCTTCCGTTGTCTCTGTGTCAGAGTCATCTCCACATGCCGCAAGCGTAAGCGCTGAGCCAATCATTGTCGTCATCATTAAATACTTCCAGCTTTTCATCAGGTAAATCCCCCTAAAATTATGTTTTTCTTTTCTTTCTTACAAAAACTACTTTAAAGGTTTCATGTTGAGTCGGTATGAATGTAATGTAAAGCTTTTGTAAACTACACGAAAAAATGATTAAAAACTAAAAAACCGGCCAGCCTATTCTGTTAATAGGCTGATCGGTTTTTTTGAATATCATTCGGCATTTTTTTCATCAATTGAATCGTTTGTGTATGGAGCTTTAATGAGTGGTGTTGCTGAAGACTCATTTTCTTTTAATGCATTATTTTTTTGTTTTATCTCAAAATATTTGTCAACTAATTCTCGAGCTATTGGAGTTAGAAAGTTAGTTTTGTAACTAGACTCTAATGAAGCCTGTGGAACGACAATTGCATATGCTATTTCTGGTTTATCAAATGGAGCAAATCCAATATGAGTTAAATTGACAGTATTGAAACTTTTTCTTAATTCAGGATCTGTATAAAAAGATTGTGCTGTCCCTGTTTTACCAGCAGCAGTATAAGGGGCACTGGCAAAAGCAGACCGAGCAGATCCTTTATTACCAAAATATACTCGTTGCATCCCTTGACGGACACGTTCGATTTCTGCTCTTGTATTATCTACTGTATTCAATATATTTGGCGTCATCTCTTTCACAATTTTCCCTAGCTGCACCCCATCAACAGACGGTTCTCTAATTTCTTTCACTACATGAGGCTGAATTCGATTTCCTCCGTTTGCAAGCGTAGCAACAAATTGAGCCAGTTGCAAAGGGGTGTACGTATCATACTGACCAATACTTAAGTCGAGTAGTTTCCCCATTTCTAAACCGCCCACTACTCCTGACACTTCTCCTGGTAAATCAATACCTGTTGGAACACCAAGTCCTAATTGTGCATAGCCGTTACGCATTTTCTGAAATGCTTCTGGTCCAAAATTTATCCCTTGATTTGGTTGATAAGTTCTACCAGCTACACGATACGCAATTTGGAACATATAAGAGTTGGAAGAACGCTCAATTGCTTCTAAATCATTCATTGGGATTCTGCCATATCGGTTAAACACGGAACTTTTTGGGTTAGAGCCTTTTATACGAATGGGTTGATCTACTAATACGTCTCCAGGAGACAATGCATTTTCGCGATACCCTGTAAGTACTGTACCGGGTTTTATAGTAGAACCGACTTCATATGCTGTTGTAAAAGCTGCAAACGCATAATCTCGTACAGTCTGTTTTCCTGTTTCGGAGTCTTTCACAATTTGCTTTCCTACCATTGTCAAGACTTCTCCTGTGTATGGATCTAGCATGACCAAAAATGCTCTGTCTAAATATTTTGTTCCCTTATTTTTATTTTTCATTTCTACTAATTTTTTTTCTAATATTGCCTCCATTTCAGTTTGGAGTTCACTATCTATAGTTAATACGAGATCCTTTCCAGGCTCTCCTTCATAAACAGTTTGGATGTCAACGACACGACCTTTTCCGTCAGTGATATTTTTGACAACACTTTTTTGTCCTTGAAGTACTTCCTCATACTGCTGTTCAATATAACTTTTTCCGACACGATCGTTACGAGAATAGTCTCTCGATAAGAAATAATCTAAACGGTTTTTAGGTATCCCTTCTTTTGGTAAAGTGGTCGTTCCCAATATAGCAAGTGTAGAGTTTTTAACTCTTCTCCAATCTGTTGTGGTATTGACCCCTTTTAAATCTCCTAAACGTTCTGATACTCGTGCAAATTCTTCTACAGTAACTTCTTCTGAAATTTGACCAGGTTTAAGTGCTTTGGTAGTAACGTCTCCCCCTTTAATAATTTGTGGGGATAATGCGTACCCAGAAGCCATTTCTCGGTAAATCGCAATTATTTCTAACTCTTCTGGAGTGAACGAATTCAATTGTTCTTCCGAGATTTTGCTTCGTATCAACCGATTAATCTCAGCATTTTTTTCTTTTTTCGACAAGTCTTCGTCATTTTCAATTTCATTGCGCTCTTTAGTTGTTACTAAATCATTCGCTTCTTCACTATGTTTAAATAACCAAAAATCTTGTAAGTCACTTTTTGTTATTGCATTTATATCCTTTTCGATAAGCAAGCTTAGACCTTCTGCTATTTCATACATATCTTTAGCGGTAGTTGTTTGCATTTTGGTGTATGTAATTGCTTTTTGTGGTTTATTGTCTACTAAAATTCTACCTTCACTATCAAAAATTCGTCCTCGAGGTACACTAGTATTGACAGGGACTTCTTCTGTTCTTTGTAAATCTCTCGAATAATTTTCGCCTTTTACTATTTGTAAATAACCTAGACGCAAAATTAAGATCGTAAAAAGTATGAATATCGAAAAGAAAAGTATATTCATACGAAAAGTAATATTAGCTCTTTGTTTCGCTTTTACACTTTGTGCACGTTTGTTTGGGATTTTCCGCATAAGTTCACCTACTTCATTATTAACCTTTATTGTAACATAAAAAGCACACACTTTTAGACGTAAAAGTGTGTGCTAAGTTTCTTTTTTGTATGAGATTATTTTGTAGCTTCGTAACGTTTTGAAACTTCATCCCAATTTACTACATTCCAGAATGAACCGATGTAGTCAGGACGACGGTTTTGGTAGTTTAAGTAGTAAGCATGCTCCCAAACGTCTAATCCTAATAATGGTGTTTTGCCTTCCATGATTGGTGAATCTTGGTTAGCTGTTGAAGAAACTTCTAATTCTCCATTAGCAACTGATAACCAAGCCCATCCTGATCCGAAACGAGTTGTCGCAGCTTTTGCGAACTCTTCTTTAAAAGCGTCAAAGCTACCGAATTTAGCATCGATTGCTGAAGCTAGTTCACCAGTTGGATTTCCGCCACCGTTTGGTGTAATAACTTCCCAGAATAGTGAGTGGTTAGCATGTCCACCACCATTATTACGTACTGCAGTTTTTATATCTTCTGGAAGAGCATCTAAATCAGCGATTAACTCTTCTACCGATTTGCTTTCTAGGTCAGCTTTGCCTGCTACTGCATTGTTTAAGTTTGTTACATATGTGTTATGGTGTTTCGTATGATGAATATTCATCGTCTCTTTATCAATATGTGGTTCTAGTGCGTCGTACGCGTAAGGTAATTGTGGTAATTCGTATGCCATGTTTGTTTCCTCCTAAAGAATATTTTAGAAAATTCTTTCCGTATAATAGCGTATCAAAATTAATGAAAACCTTCAACGAAAAGAACCTAATATATTCTCATACTTTTGACTGAACTTAGATAAATATTATAAAAATAACAAGCATCGCAATTAAAATGATAATCTTCACCACAGAAGATGTCAGAAAGCCGATCAATGAACCAACTCCAGATTTTACTGCTTGTTTAAAGCCTTCTCTAGTTACAATTAGCTCCGCAAGCACTGCTCCAAGAAATGGTCCAATTAAAATTCCTGCTACCGGTATCACAAAAGGTCCTGCGAGTAAACCGATTGTACTTCCCCATACGCCCGCCTTTGTACCTCCAAACTTCTTTACCCCAAAAGCATTCGCGGCCATGTCTGCACTGAATAGCAATACTACAAATAACACTTGAATGACCCAAAACATCCAATTTAACTCTTCAAAAGTGAAAAACAGTCCATATAAAACAAAGCCAATCAGCATAAAGACTACTGAAGGGATAATCGGATAAAATATACCAACAAATGCAACAATAAAACTAAGAATTATTAAGATCCATCCAAGAATCTCTATCATATTCGTTTACCTAAAATAGCATCCGCAATATTCACAGAGTGATCACCTATCCTTTCAAGATTACTTAATATATCTACAAACATGACTCCTGCATGACCGCTACATAAGCCTTCATTCAATCGAATAATATGGTTCTTTCTAAATTGACGCTCCATTCGATCAATAACATGTTCTTGTTCGGCTACTTCTTGCGCTAAGAAATCATCATTTAAATCTAATGCTTCTACTGCTTTTTTTACCGTGTTAATGGTCAACTCAAACATTACCGAGATATCCTCTAAAGCATCTTGCGTTAAGTGGAAGTGTTGTTCATCTTGATAATCTATTAGTTCTATAATATTTTCAAAATGATCTCCTATTCTTTCGAAGTCTCTAGTTGTGCCTAGTAACATAAAGTGCCTGGTAGAATCTTGGCTTGAAAGAGGTTGAGATGATATTTTCACTAAATAATTTGTTATTTTTGTATCGAGATGATTAATTGCATCTTCTAAATGATAAGCATCTTCTGCATCTTGCTTATTTCCTGTTTTTAAATATTCAAATGTTTTCTCCAATCCCTGAATACTAAAATTCCCCATACGCAATATCTCTTCTTTTGCTTGTCCAATAGCTATCGAAGGAAAATCTTCTATCAAATCTTCTTCTAGATGTTTCGGTTTATATTTAATATTCACATCTTCGCCAGGTAAGAACTTCACTAATAAGTATACCCATGCTCCTATTAAAGGAAACTGTAAAATGACATTGACTACATTAAACGTTCCATGCGCAAAAGCGATTTGCATTTTATTTTCCAATGAAAACACATCGGATATCCATTCCATATATAAAGTAAAAGGCGTTAAGAAAATCAGAAATACAATTGTTCCCACAACATTAAACAGTACATGCGCAGCTGCAGCTCGCCTTGCACTGACTGAGGCTCCTATAGAAGCAAGAATCGCTGTAATAGTAGTACCAATATTATCACCAAACAAAATAGGCAAAGCGCCATGTAAAGTAACTAAGCCCTCGGCATAAATTCCTTGTAAGATTGCCACAGAAGCACTAGAACTTTGAATGAGAATTGTCATAGCTGTCCCTGCTATTACACCCAATAATGGTTGATCACTCATTTGTAAGGTGAAATCAGTAAAGGAGGATAATTTCTGCAGGGGACTCATCCCACTCATCATTAATTCTAATCCTAAAAACAAGCCACCAAATCCAAAAGCAACTTCCCCGATATGCTGTACCATTTTCTTCTTAAATAAAAATATTATAAATGCACCTATCGCCATGATCGGTAAGGCAAAGTCTCCAATTTCAAAGCCAAATAGAAAGGCTTTCATTGTTGTCCCTATATTTGCACCCATGATTACTCCAATTGATTGGCGGAGAGTCATAAAGCCAGCACTGACAAGTCCAATAATAATTACAATAGTCCCAGCACTAGATTGGATCAATACAGTAAAGAGTAGTCCTGCAACAACTCCCATTAGTGGATTCGTTGTATATCGATCAAGTATATCCCGCAACTTATTTCCCGCAGCTTTTTGTAAGCCATCACCCATAAACTTAATGGAGAATAAGAAAATCCCTAATCCACCAAAAAACTCAAAGAGCATCTCTTGCCAATTCAGCTCCACGTTGTAATTCAACTCCTATTTCGACAATTTTCCCATGAAAAGTAAGGTATTATGGATAAAGTATAAAGGAAATATAAAGCTAAAGTATACATAATAATAATTTCTTTACGATTTTCGTGGCTTTTTTTGTCTTCTTCTGTTGTAAAATGCTAATATAAGCAGGAAAGGGTGACATTCGTGAATTTATACCAAATCTTCAAGGCAAGTTTACATAGTCCTAAAAAAATTGCGGCTTTTCGACTCATTCCAATAGGAAAAGTAATGCAATACATATTTATTTATATTTTTATCATGACAATTATCTCATTCATCTTTTTTACAAACGGAATATCTGATCAGCAAACAAGTATGGAAGGTTTGCTTGAGTACTTTTCAGAGATTCAGTGGCTTCTCTATCCTTTTGCATTCCTGTTTTTATTTGTGTTTAATACACTAATAATCTTTGTACAAATTAGTATATTCGCTTATATTGGAACGATTATTCTCTATTTAAGAAAACGGAAAGGAGAATATAGGCATATTTGGCGGACAACTCTCTTTGCTAGTACGGTTCCTATGCTAATAGCTATTTTGGCGACATTGCTACAATGGACGAGCAGTTATGTACAGATTGCCATTTATCTAATCACTTTTATATATTTAGTGTTCGCTACTAAATATTATCCGATAAAGAGATAATCATACGCCCCCTTTCTTATGCATAGATTAGGACAAGGGGTTTTATGATGAAAATATTCTTAGCAACTATCTTACTCTTAATCTCGTTCTATATAGTGAAAGTAGATTTATTCGAAGGTACAATCCCACTTGCATATTACCCTGCTGAGGAAGAATGTATAGAAACACTCGATTATATTGCAGTTGAAATTGTTGGTGGAGATACCATTTATTCGTTATTTTCCATGTATCCAGCAGCAAAATCTGTAACCTTTACAGAGAGATTAAATGATTTCTATACATTGAATCCACACCTTAGCAACCAAAGCTTTCTAGCAGGTGAGCAAGTACTTTTACCCGTGTATATAACACCTGCACAATGTAAAAATTAACAAACAGAGGTTTCTTCCTTGTCAACACCTTCGAAAGACTGATAAAATGGTGGATAGTGATGGCAAAAAGCCTCGAGAAGGAGAGAATTACATGAGTGAAATAATTCATCGTTCCAAAACTCGTCCAGTTCGAGTAGGAAATTTAACTATAGGTGGAAGTGACGAACTATTCATCCAAAGTATGACGACAACAAAAACACATGATGTGGAAGCAACAGTTGCAGAAATTTTGCGACTAGAGGAAGCTGGTTGTCAAGTCGTTCGTGTCGCTTGTCCTGATGAACGCGCCGCGTATTCGATCGGAGAGATAAAAAAACGAATTAATATACCACTAGTCGTGGATATCCATTTTGACTATAAACTAGCGCTAATTGCCATTGAGCAAGGTGCAGATAAAATTCGTATTAATCCAGGTAACATAGGACGTAAAGAAAAAGTAGAAGCCGTTGTAAACGCAGCAAAAGCAAAAGGTATTCCGATTCGTATTGGTGTAAATGCTGGTTCTTTAGAGAAGAAAATTTTAGAGAAATATGGTTACCCTACTGCAGATGGTATGGTAGAAAGCGCACTGCACCATATTAAAATATTAGAAGACTTAGATTTTCATGATATTATCGTTTCGATGAAAGCTTCTGACGTGAACTTAGCAGTGGAAGCATACAAAAAGGCTTCTCAAGCTTTTGACTATCCATTACATCTAGGTATCACAGAATCTGGAACACTTTTTGCTGGATCGATAAAGAGTGCCGCTGGTCTTGGTACCTTATTATCTATGGGTATCGGGAATACGCTTCGTGTTTCACTAAGTGCAGATCCAGTTGAAGAAATAAAAGTTGCACGTGAATTGTTAAAAGTATTTGGCTTATCTTCCAATGCAGCAACATTAATCTCCTGTCCTACATGCGGACGCATTGAGATTGACTTAATATCCATCGCAAATGAAGTTGAAGAATACATCTCCCATATTAAAGCACCGATTAAAGTAGCGGTATTAGGCTGTGCAGTAAATGGTCCTGGTGAAGCTCGTGAAGCAGATATCGGAATTGCCGGAGCACGCGGAGAAGGTCTTCTATTCCGTAAAGGAAAAACGGTACGAAAAGTACCAGAAGAAACAATGGTAGACGAGTTGAAAATTGAAATCGATAAAATTGCTGCAGAATATTTTGCTCAGCAAGAACTAGAACAAAAACAAAAAGAACAAGAAGAAATACAAAAAGCATAAGGGGTCGGGAATATGACGAATATTCGATTCGGAATCGATATAGACGGGACAGTAACATGCCCTACTTCTTTGCTTCCTCATATCAATGAAGCATTTAAATGTAATTTACAGTTAAGTGATATTAAAGAATATGACTTAACAAAAGCTTTTCCTGTCAATGAAATAGAATTTTATGAGTGGTTTAAAAAGTCTGAAGCAACTATCTATGCCACTTCCCCTATTCAACCTGATGCACATGCTGTGTTATCTGCTTGGAAAGAAAAATATGAACTATACTTCATATCAGCTCGAGGGGAAAATGTGATGGATGTAACGCTTAACTGGTTCAAAGAGCAAGAATTGCTTTACGATCATATCGAATTAATCGGTACGCATAACAAAATTGAAACAGCTAGAAAGCATGGCGTCCACGTGTTCTTTGAAGATAAGCACGATAATGCGGTTGAAATAAATGAGGAACTAAAGATTCCCGTGTTATTATTTAACACACCATATAATCAGCAAGCCGCTCCTAAAGGCGTTATACGCGTAAACAATTGGATTGAGGCAAATAACTGGATTGAAAAAGAATTTGCACTTTCTTTGCATAAATAATTTTCAAGAGACCTTGTCAAGCAGACAAGGTCTCTTTTTCAGTTCAACATCATATCAATTGTACTGTATACACTCCTGAAAATTTAGAAAACGTGATAATTTCTTTATGTTATAATAATTTAAGTTTTTATTATAGAAAGGAAGATTTTATGTCAAACGTTTATATACGCCCTCTCACCCTTCCAGATGCAGAAGAGTTATTGAATTTAGAAAAGAAAAATCAATTTTTTTTTGAAAGCTATTCAATTACTCGTCCATCTAATTATTTTACAATTGAAGCCCAAAAAGAATTAATAAATAAATGGCAACAGAATACAGATAAAGACATGGAATATCGTTTCGGAATATTTAGAACTAGTGATGATCTCCTCATCGGAACCATTGGTTTATTTCAAGTTATGCGTGGACCTCGTCAATGTGCGATTCTTGGGTATTCATTAGACCAAGAACACAACGGCAAAGGTTACACAACCGAAGCTGCAAAGTTAGTAGTTATTTATGCTTTTGAGACCCTTCACTTGCATCGAATTGAAGCTGGAGTTATGCCACATAACATCGGTTCGATCCGGGTTTTAGAAAAAGTTGGTTTTCACAAAGAAGGAATAGCAATGAAAAATGTAGAGATAAACGGCCACTGGGAAGATCATCAGATGTTAGCAATACTCAATCCAAGCCACTAATCTTATACTTATTATCCGCTTGTAATCTTGACCTATTCCTGAGAAACTACAATGAGTGAATTCTTATGTCAGTTAATATATAAAGTGATTACATAATTATGTTTATTCAAATAAAAAGTGCTAATGTGCCTGTCTCCTCTTTAACTTAGTTCAGGTGAACAACAATTGGAATGACGCACATAATAGAGAAACTGCGATGTAAGAGATTTTATTTTTTTCCCTTAAGAATTACGCTTTTCGACTGGGTGGGCGATGAGTCTCCTAGGACGCTGCCGATCCACTGCAGGGTCTCACCTTTTTCGATTGATCGCAGGAGTCGCCTCCTTCCGTTTCAATTAATAGGGATTTCCTGCTCGGTTTTACAAACGCTAAAAACTATTAATGATTTTGTTTTTAGCAAGTCGATCCTGAATAAAAATGAAATTACAATTGATTTTCACTGCTGGTGTCGACTCCTGTGGGATGAGTGGGCTAATGAGACATTCCAACGACGCCCTAAGCGGAGGGAATGGCTCATCGCTCACCCCACGGAAAGCGTACGACTGCAGTGAAAATCATAGCGGACACTAACAGAACAACTCACCGCGCAGGTTCCCTATCATTTGAAGTATTTTGGTATAATATTATCCAGTTAATGTCTAAGGTCAATTAATAATATATGGAAAGAAATTAATTCTATGCAAAAAGCAACCAAATTCCAGCTTTAATTAGTGTCTATATCTTCAATAGTTTACTAACCAATTAAAGAAAACCTCGCCAAACATTGATTTGGCGAGGTTTTCTTAATGGCAATTTGGACAATTACCGTATATTTCAAATTTATGATTTTCAATTTCATATCCAGGAATCGCATTTTGCAGGGTCTCCATAGGGCAATAATTAATTTCTTTTATATTCCCACAAGACATGCATATAAAATGATGGTGATGATGGTCTGCTTCACATTGCATTCTAAAATGTTTTTCTCCAGTGAGCTCTGTTTCTTCTAAAATACCTAAATCAACAAAGGTACTTAAGTTTCGATAGATTGTATCATAGCTCATCCCTGGATGCTCTGCCATCATTACATCTAATATATCTCTTGCTGTAATATATTTTTCCGTTTGCGAAAAAATCTCTAATATTTGTTCACGCTTGTCCGTTTTTTTGAAGCCCTCTTTTTTAAGAATCTCCCACGCTTTTTCTATATTCATTATGCAGGAACTCCCCTCTTCATCCATTTTTTAAGATATATCGTCAGAAGTAAGATTATAATAGAAACGACAACAATTGTACCGCCTGGCGCTAAATCCAAATAAAATGCGCTTGCTAGGCCAACAATAACTGCCAGTTCACCAAAAACAATAGAGAAAAAAATTGCTTGTTTAAAACTTTTCGCAATACGCATCGCTGCTGCCACTGGTAACGTGATTAAAGAAGACACAAGCAATATACCAACAATGCGCATGGAGCCTGCAATAACTAATGCTGTTACTATCATAAAGAGCACATGAACCCATTTTGCAGGTAGTCCCGATGCTTTGGCATACTCTTCGTCGAAAGACAAAACAAATAATTCTTTAAAAAAGAAACTCAAAAATACCACAACGATACATGCAATATCACGACAATCCACAAATCTTGTCTACTTACTGCTGAAACAGATCCAAATAAGTAACTAAATAAATCAGAGCTAAATCCTTCTGCTAGTGAGATGAAAATTGCACCAAATCCAAGACCAGCTGACATAATGATTGGAATTGCCAGTTCTTCATAATGCTTATACAATCTGCGAAGACGTTCGATAAATAAGGATCCCGTCACAGAAGCAGTAATACCTAAATATAATGGATTTAATAACCCCAATGCACTAATAGATTGGCTTAAGTACAAACTCCCTGCAATACCTGCAAGTGTCACATGACTAAGTGCATCAGCAATTAGCGATAGCCTACGTACGACGATAAACACTCCTAGAAGTGGTGCAATCACTCCAATGATTAATCCGGCTGCAAAGGCGTTTTGTAGAAACTCATAACGAAGTATCGATTCTATCATACTTGCACCTCACTTCGATGATCTACTTTACGAACTGCATGACCATACCAAGCTTCTAGTTGCTCATCACTCATTGTATCCATATCGTTTTTAAATCCATGGAAGTGAATAGTCCGATTTAAACAGGCTACATGACTAATACTTTTCGATACAGCGTCCACATCATGCGTTACTAAAACAATTGTAATATTATGTTCCCGATTCAAATGAGATAACATAAGATAAAACGAACGAACATTTTTACTGTCTATACCGACGGTCGGCTCATCAAGTATTAATACCTTTGGATTGCTTATCAATGCTCTTGCAATAAATACACGTTGCTGTTGCCCACCGGAAAGTTCCCCAATATTACGATGTGCGAACTCTTCCATTCCTACCGACTTTAGTGCTTGGCGAACTTCAAGATGAACATTTTTAGGAAAGCGGTGAAATAAACCAATTTTTTTCACAAGTCCGCTTCTTACTACCTCAGCTACTGTAGCAGGAAATCCTGTATTAAATGCATTTGATTTTTGAGAAACATAACCGATCTGTTCTTTTTCTTTAAATTGATCAACTGGTTGTCCCAATAATTGGACTTTTCCACTTGTCGGCTTTAATAAACCAAGAATTATTTTTAATAAAGTAGATTTTCCAGATCCATTTGGACCAATAATGGCTAAAAAATCCCCTTCTTCAATGGTTAAATTTATATCTTTTAATGCTTTTGTTTGCTCATATTGATAAGATACGTTATCTAATTGTATTAATGGTGTGGCCATATATTTTCCTCTATTCTAATTCATAATCGTTACGATTTACAATATTCAAGTATAGTGGAAAATTTGTCTTCTGTAAATAAATATTACTTGAAAGGAAGTTTAAATGGATATAGCGAAGTTTATTGTGCAGCTACAAAACTGCTCTAAAAAAGAATTTAAGACAATTTTGAAAGGGTTTGATATTAAATTATCCGATAAAGAATTAGATGGAGTACATCCTTTATTACAGGAGATTTCGTTATCATGGCTTGTATTAGGGGTACCTGTATCCATCCAGCAAAAACTTATTCAATTGCTTGGTGAACAACGCGCAACAGCTTTATATAAAGAGATAATTGAAAAAGCACCCTCTTCTTTTCGCTAAAGAGGGTACTTGTTCTTACTATCTTAATGCATCAATTGCTTCTGAATTAAATGTTTTGGAACGCAGCATGTCAATTTCTACTTTATAAGGAGCTTGTTTTGTTTTCGCATCTACTCCTACAAAAGGGGTTTCCAAAATCTTAGGAATTTCCGTTAACTGCGGATGATGCACAACATTTAGTAAGGCTTCAAATCCAATTTCTCCAAAGCCAATATTCTCATGTCGGTCCTTAGCTGCACCGCATACATTTTTACTATCATTAATATGCAGTACTTTTAAACGATCTAACCCAATGATTTTATCAAACTCGTTTAAAACGCCGTCAAAATCATTTACAACATCATAACCAGCATCATGAATATGGCAAGTATCTAAACAAATAGAGAGTCGATGATTATTTGTAACTCCATCTATAATTTGAGCAAGTTCTTCGAAAGTGCGTCCACATTCAGAACCCTTGCCAGCCATCGTTTCTAATGCAATTTGAACCGGATAATCCTGTGTCAGCACTTCATTTAAGCCTTCCACAATTTTAGCTATTCCAGCTTCTGCTCCTGCGCCCACATGCGCTCCAGGATGCAAAACAATTTGCGTTGCTCCAATAGCGGCAGTCCGTTCCACTTCTTTTTGTAAAAAATCTACTCCTAGTGCGAATGTCTCTGGTTTTGTTGTATTACCAAGATTAATAATATACGGGGCATGTACAACAATATTAGATAATCCATTTTCTTTCATATGTTGTAATCCGGCTTCTATATTCAATTCTTCTATAGGTTTTCTACGAGTATTTTGAGGTGCACCTGTATAAATCATAAATGTGTTTGCACCATATGATGCTGCTTCTTTACTTGATGCAAGCAGCATTTCTTTTCCACTCATCGAAACATGTGACCCTAATAGCATTGGTATGTCCCCCTTATTTCTTACGGTTTTTGATGCGACGTTCTTTTTTCTTTACTTTTTCCATTTCCCATTTCATATTACGTTTATAGCCTGGCTTTACTTTTTTAGGCTTACGTACTAATGCTTTTGCTTTAGCATCTATTTCATTTTCCATTTTTGGACGGTTTTTACGAGCATGTCTTTCTTTTAACTCAGACCATTCGCCGTTTATCACATCTTTATGTTCAAATGTAATTCCCATCTTTTCAATACGATTTAATGCATCTTCATCCGATGGCTCATACAAAGTGATAGCTAAACCGGTAAGACCTGCGCGTGCAGTTCTTCCTACACGATGGATAAAAAACTCTAAATCGTCTGGAATTTCATAGTTAATGACATGACTTACACCAGGAATATCAATCCCACGCGCCGCCAAGTCCGTTGCGACAATATACTGAAATTCTAAATCATGAATTTGCTTCATTACACGTGTGCGTTCACGTGGAGCAATATCCCCGTGCACAACGCCGACTTTAATGCCATTTTCCTGCAAGAAGCTCGCTACTTCATTTGCATTTTGCTTAGTATTAGCGAAAATGATCGCTAAATATGGATTGATCCCTGCCATTACTTCAAGTAAGCGTTTTTTACGTGATTTACTACGAACTGGCACGACAGTAAAATCGATTCCTTCTGCAACTGGACGCTTGTCTCCAATTTTAATATGAACTGGAGCATCCATATATTTTTTCAGGAATGGTTGTAGCTTTTCTGGAATCGTCGCAGAGAATACATACATTTCAAGTTTCTCTGGCATACGGGACGCAAACTGATCGATTTCATTTATAAACCCTAAGTCGAATGCTAGGTCCGCTTCGTCAACTACTAGAATATTCGAAGTATGCACTAGTAATGCTTGTTCTACTGTTAAATCACGAAGTCGTCCTGGTGTACCTACTACGATTTGCGGTTGTGTTTTTAGTTTTTCAATCGCACGTGCTTTATCAGTCCCACCGATAAATAATTTCGTCTGGATTTCTGTACCTTCTACTAGCTTGTTTAACTCATTGTATATTTGAGTTGCAAGCTCTCTTGTTGGTGATGTAATAATTGCTTGTACTTCTTGTTTACTCGCATCTATTTTTTCAACAATTGGGATCAAAAAACTATGTGTTTTTCCTGTTCCAGTATGTGCTTGACCAATCGCGCTTTTACCTTTTAACACTAAAGGAATCATTTCTTTTTGAATTGGCGTTGGTTCTTGGAAGCCTAATTTATCAATTGCTTCTTGTAAAAAAGGCTGAAAATTATAATCTGTATATTTGGACATTTTAGTCCCTCCCTCACATTTCTTTATTGTACCACGATTGTACATAAAACGTATAATTTGCATAGAATAGATTAGACTTTATTTGTTCGAAAGGAGATGAAAACATGCGCTACGAATCTTTTTATCCGTTTTCTCAAGGCGGAAATACTGGAGGAGGTTTTTTTAACTTGACAGGAGCTCCTCAAATCCCACCTTCTTCACCTGCTGGGGGATTTTTTGGCGGAGGTCTAGGTAACTTTTCTGCTCCTACATCCGCTCCTAGCCAAGGTGGAGGCTTTCTCAGTAATCTTGGGAATATAGCTTCGAATATGGGGCCAAATAGTCCTACTGGTAATTTTTTAGGCAATATTGGGAATATGGCTGGTCGGATGCAAGCAAATAACCCATTCGGAGGGATGGCACAAGGAGCACAAGCTGCACAGGCAGCGCAAGGTCCAAGTAAAGCAATGTCCTACTTACAAACAGCCGATAAATTTTTAAATACTGCTCAACAGCTCACCCCTATGGTTAGACAGTACGCTCCTATGATTCAAAATGTGCCTGCATTATTAAAGCTATACCGCGGGTTTCAAAATGTCCCAAATACCGCTGCTGCAACTAATGTCACCGCAAATGCCGCTTCGGCTGCTTCCGCAGCTTCAAATGTAGCAAGAACTGCCGCAGCAAGTACAAATGGAGCTTCTCTTCCACGTATCTTTCAACCACCTTTCTAGAAAAGCGGAAGCGCCTATGTTAGCCCCGACAGGGAAATGGGGACGGGTAGGTCTGCCAAGTGCGCCACATCGTGTGGCAAGGCAGACATAACCCGCATCGTGCGGGCCAAGGAGGCAGCTCCCCAGCCACCACAAGCGTTTTTGTTTGCGACGAGCTTGCACAGGAGCAGCTTTTTCACATTTGACCCCGAGGGGCTGGGCGGTGCAGCTGGATCGATTATAAGTAAAAAGCCGATACTCTGTATAGTGAAAAAAGTTAAACTTTTGTATTCATGTTGGGGCTCCGTTATAATAGATGTATGTTTGCACCAGAAGGGAGTTTCTGAAATGATTGTACAAAAAATTTCGCCAAGAGGGTATTGCTATGGTGTAGTGGATGCAATGATAATTGCCCGCAATGCTGCACTTGATACTTCTCTTCCACGGCCAATATATATATTAGGAATGATTGTCCATAACAAACATGTAACAGATGCTTTTGAACAAGATGGAATAATTACGCTAGATGGTGAAAACCGTTTAGATATTCTATCTAAAGTAGACGAAGGTACCGTTATTTTTACTGCGCATGGGGTGTCTCCTGAAGTAAAGGAACTAGCACGTAAAAAAGGATTAGTATCAATTGATGCAACTTGTCCAGATGTTACTGTCACTCATGATCTGATTAGAGAAAAAACAGCAGAAGGCTATGACATTATTTATATCGGGAAAAAAGGTCATCCCGAGCCAGAAGGTGCGATCGGAGTTGCACCTGATAAAGTGCACCTTGTTCAAACTTTAGAAGATGTTGAAAACTTAAATCTCCAAACAGATAAATTACTCGTTACAAACCAAACTACAATGTCTCAATGGGATGTTGTACATTTAATGGAAAAATTAAAAGAAAAATATCCACATATCGATGTTCATAAAGAAATTTGTCTTGCGACACAAGTTAGACAAGAAGCTGTTGCTGAACAAGCAGGTGGAGCGGAACTATTAATAGTCGTTGGAGATCCAATGAGTAATAACTCTAATAGACTAACACAAGTTTCAGAGGAAATAGCGGGAACCCCTTCTTATCGTATAGGGGACATTTCGGACTTAAAGCTAGAATGGTTAGAGAATATTAACCATGTAGCAGTTACCGCTGGAGCATCTACTCCTACTCCAATTGTAAAAGAAGTTATTCAGTTTCTTGAGAAGTATGATCCTCAAGATCCTACTACTCATGATACAACGAAAAAAGTTATGCCTGAAAAGATACTGCCAAAAATTAAAGTACCAAAACCTGTAGATCGAATTGAACCATATCCAGTGAATAACTAAATAAAAGAAGCTGCTTCTCTTCACCGGAAGCAGCTTCTTTTTATATAAGTTGAAATGGTTCTGTCGAAAGTTTTGATGGAATGAATGAACAAGCAAGTTTCTTTTCGTTGCACGCAGTATTCATATAATCTGCCACACCTGTTTTCATAATAGATTCGATATGATGACCAGGATCAATGACCGCTAAATCGATAGCTTCCGCATCCTGTGCCACATGAAAGTACAGGTCGCCAGTAACGAATACATCTGCCCCTGCTCTTTTTGCAGTTTGTATATATTTATTGCCATCCCCGCCTAATACTGCAACCTTCTGAATCGTTTTATCTAATGGACCAACTACACGAACAAATGGGACCTGTAATTGTTGCTTCACAGTTTGTGCATATTCAGAAAGCGTGACTGGGTTTGGTAATGTTCCAATTCTTCCAAGACCCTTTTCATTTACTTCTACATCCATGAGTAGAAGATCATATGCAGGCTCTTCATACGGATGCGATGTAAGCAGAGCTTTCAGCACACGATTTTTAATAGAAATAGGAAACACTACTTCTACTTTATCTTCCTCCACAACGGCAAGCTCATTCGCTTTACCGATATAAGGATCTGCACTTGCTGACGGCTTAAAACGTCCTTCACCTGGCGAAGTAAAGCTACAATTAGTGTAATCACCAATTTGTCCAGCACCTGCGTTTGCTAAAGCTTCTCTTACTTGTTCCGTCGATTCTTTTGGTGTGAATACCGCTAACTTCATTAACCTTTCAGCAGATGTTTGCTCCATTATTTCGATATTTTTTAAATGTAATGCATCTGCTAACAAATCATTTACTCCACCAGTTGCTATATCGAGATTCGTATGCGCAGCATATACCGCGATATCATGCTTGATCAGTTGTTCAACTAGTCTTCCTTGTGGTAAATCGGTCCGCATATTTTTCATACCACGATATATAGGAGGATGATGCGCAATAATTAACTCACAGGCAAGCTCTACTGCTTCTTGTACAACTTGTGGGTTTACATCAAGTGTAACAAGTACTTTTGAGACTGGCTTATTTAGCGTACCGACTTGTAATCCAATCGAGTCTCCTTCGACAGCCAGTGATTTTGGTGCCCATTGTTCAAAAAGAGAGATGATCTGTTGACCATTTGGTTGCTTCATTTATTACAACGACTCCTTTACTAAAGCAATTTTTCTTTCGAGCTCTTCTTTCTTACTTTGCACTTCCTTTGACGCTACCGTTTTATCTAGCTGATCCATGATACGTTGCCATTCCCGCAGTTCATTTGACCATTTTTTATGAAAAATAGTTGATTTTTCTTTCATTAAATAAGGTCCAACAAGTAGTTCTTGATCAGTAAGTTCCATATTACCTTTTTGAAGAACAACAATTTCATAAATTTTATCATGCTCTTCTAATATAGTTTCGTTAGTAATTTTCCAGTTTTCCTTGATCGCCCATTCACGTATTGCCTTTGCATGAATATTCGGCTGTAAGATTAATGTTTCTACCGTCTCAAGTTTATCTTTTCCAGCTTCTAAAATAGAGGCAATAAGCGGACCACCCATACCAGCTATTGTAATTGTTTGGACATGATCTGACTCATTAATTACTTCTAGTCCATTTCCAAAACGTACTTCTATTTGTTGTTCTAAACCTTCACTTCTCACTTGCTTTTGCGCAGATTCAAATGGGCCTTTTACCACTTCGCCTGCAATTCCTTTTTTAATAATACCTGTATGTACTAAATAACAAGGCAAATAAGCATGATCACTTCCGATGTCCGCCAAAGTTTTATTTTTTTCTACAAAGGAAGCAACTGTTTTTAGTCTTTCCGATAATTTTTTTGCATTCATATTGTAAACACCTCTTCTACATCTCATTATATCAAAAAAGTAAAAAAGACCTCGATTCTTTTGTAGAATCAAAGGTCTTTTTGAAAAAAATATGATACTATTCTAAAGATTTAACCCATGCAGCCATAGCATCGATGTTTTCAGCTGGTACTAAACCACCTGGCATTGCACCTCTACCATTAGCTAATACGTCTTTAACTTCATCTTCTGAAAGAGCAGTCCCTACTAATGATGGGAAATTGCCTTGTCCTTCAAAATTGGCACCGTGACAGCTAATACATTTCCCTTGTGCAAACTCAGCTGGATCAAATTCACCAGCAGTCGCTTCTCCTTCAGCTGCACCGCCTTCAGCAGCTTCTTCTGTAGCAGCAATTTCTTCTTTGTTATTTACACCTTGAATTGATAAGAAGAAAATTAAACCAATACCAAATCCCATAATTAATAAAAACGGAATAATTGGATTCTTTTTCATAATTTACCCTCCCTCTTGCTATATACTTTTCTAAATAGAATTAGTCAACACTAATATTGTACTGCATTCTAACGAAAACGAAAAGTCTTAAAGAGGAAGTTTTATTTCTTTGTGACATTTTAGACATAATTTCGACTTAGCAACCAATATGTCTTGCAATAACCATGCGTTGAACTTCAGATGTTCCTTCTCCAATTTCAAGCAGTTTTGCATCTCTCATAAAACGTTCTACTTCATATTCTTTCATATAGCCATATCCACCATGAATTTGGATTGCTTGATCTGCCACTTCCATTGCAATTTCGGATGCATACAGTTTACACATAGCAGCTTCTTTTCCAAATGCGCGTCCTTGGTCTTTTAGCCATGCCGCTTTATAAACCATTGTTCGAGCCAATTCGATTTTCATCGCCATATCAGCTAACTTAAATTGAGTTACTTGAAATTCAGAAAGTGTTTTTCCAAATTGTTTTCGTTCCTTTGAATAGCGTAATGCACGGTCAAAAGCAGCCTGTGCAATCCCAACTGCCATCGCTCCTATACCAATTCGTCCGCCATCAAGCGTAACTAAAAATTGTCTAAACCCATTTCCACGTTTTCCAAGCAAGTTTTCCTGCGGTACTCGTACATTTTCAAGCACTAATTCTGTTGTATTAGATGCATTTAAACCCATTTTTTCATAATTGTTGATAACTGTAAAACCTTCAGCATCAGTTGGTACAATAATCGCTGATATTTCTTTTTTTCCATCTTTTACAGCTGTTATAGCAGTTAATGCTAGATGCTTTGCATAACTGGCATTTGTGATAAACGATTTATTTCCATTGATAACAAAGTCCCCGCCATCTTCTTTTGCGGTAGTTTGAGTTCCTCCTGCATCCGAGCCAGCGTTAGGTTCTGTTAGTCCAAATGCTCCAAACGACTCTCCTGTACAGATTGGCACTAAATATTTTTGCTTCTGTTCTTCTGTCCCGAACAAATTTAGTGGAGCTCCTCCAAGTGAGATATGTGCAGAATAAGTAATACCTGTTGATGCACATGCACGACTTAGCTCCTCCGTTACGATTGCAAAACTAACTGTATCTGCTCCTGCTCCCTCGTACTCTTCTGCAAACGGCAAGCCCATCATCCCCATGTCGGCTAGCTGTTTAAAGATTTCTTTTGGAAACTCTTTCGTTTTGTCTCGTTCGATTGCACCTGGTGCAACTACTTCATCCGCAAATTCATGAATTGTCTTGCGAATCATTTGTTGTTCTTGTGTTAAATCGAAATTCATTTCTTCATCCCCTTTGTAAATAAAAACGCTTACTTTCATATTATACTGAAAATACGAAAGTTTTGCAGTTTAATATGAAAAAGAATTGGAAATAGTCTCGGGCTAGCATTACAGGAATGAAAAGGTGTATTTTGAAGGAGAATGGCATCCTATTGGAATACGGCTTCATAGAGCACAAAAAAGCGTCCTCTTATCAATAAGGACGCCATCTTTACTAGCTTGTTTTTTAGTCACTCAAATTTTAAATATCAAGATTCTGATATAGTGATCAATGTTTTGTTTGTTCTAAAATTTCCAGCCTGGAAATAAGTACTTACTTCATTAAAAGTGATTTTATTTGTCACATAACTTGATTTAACCTGTCCTTTTTGTAAGCAATTAATCACATATTTAAAGTCTTCTTTCGTTGCATTACGACTTCCAAGAAGGGTTAGTTCTTTTGCATGGAAATCCGGATCGAAGAACGTAATTGTATCTTTTACAAGTCCCACATACACTAGTTTTCCACCATGATTCACATAGTTAAATGCATTCGTCATAGATTGTTTGTTGCCAGTTGCATCCATCACAATCGAAGGAAGGGATCCATTGTTTACCTCTTTCAATTGATCAATTGCGTTCTCAGAAACAGTTACCGTTAAGTCACAGTCTGCCCAATCCTTGGCAAATTGTAAACGCTCTTCGCTTATATCCATCATGATCGTTTTTGCCCCTTGTAATTTTGCAAAACGAGCGGCACCAAGCCCGATCGGTCCTGCACCAATGATCAATACTGTTTCTCCTTCTTGTATAGCTGCTCTACGAACTGCATGTGCACCAATGCTCAAAGGTTCAACCATCGCCGCGTCATCTAACGATAAATCGTTAACCACAAATACATGACTAGCAGGAACTTTCAAATATTCAACCATTCCTCCGTCCACATGTACACCTAACACTTGCATTTCTGTACAGCAATTTGTTTTACCGCTCGTACATGCTAAGCATTTCCCACAGTGTAAATAAGGAATAATCGTTACCGTATCTCCAACTTGCATATTTACTACATCACTTGAAATAGCTTCAACCATACCGGACAATTCATGCCCTAATACTCGTGAATAGCTAAAAAATGGTTGGTTGCCCCCAAACGCATGTATATCCGTACCACAAATACCAACTCGCTTAATCGCAACTAATACTTCTCCATTTGCAAGGATTTCCGGTTTATCTAACGTAATTTCATCCATTTTTCCAGGTTCTGTACAGGTGATTGCTTTCATAATTCACACTCCATCTTCTAATTTTTCTAAAGCTACTTTCATTCCGATCTCTCGGATAATCTGCCATTCTTTTGCTACAGCTATAGATAAGTTTTGTACTTCTTCATTTGTTAGTAGGAAATCTTCTTTTATAATTGACTCTATAAATTTTCCCATTCTTCTAACGAAGGAGTTTGTATACTATTAAATGCTTGAAATTTTTGGATAACTTGCTGATCATCTTTCACTTCATACATACTAGTTATTTTTGCACCTGCAAAGAATTGGAGCAGTGCTGCAAAGGCAAACACTAATCTTTTTGGTGGGTAACCAAAGTCACTATAATATGTATACAAACTTGGCCATATTCTTGCTTTAAATTTAGCATAACTATTTAAACTAATATCCGCTAAGCGGTGATGTATTGTTGGGTTCGCAAACCGATCAAATACTTGTTCCATAAAAGGAATGGCTTTTTCTTTTCCCATTGGAGGTAAAGTCTCTCTTATCTCTTCTGTTAAGGTTCTTTGAATAAATGAAGACATTAAAGGATTTTCCATAGCTTCTTTTACGCTTTCAATTTCTAATAGCAATCCAATAGCAGCTAGCATCGTATGCGGAGCATTAAGTAGCTTGACCTTTAATTCTCGGTAATGTTCTATCTTGTCAAATTGAACATTTAAACCAGCCTCTTTAAAGAGAAGTTTTTGTTGCACAAAATCCGGTCCATCTATTACAAAGAGGTGATACGGTTCTCCAACCGTTAACAGGACATCCTTATAGCCAAATTGTTCAAATAGTAATGTGTCTTCCTGTTTCGGATAGCCTGGTACAATTCGGTCTACAAGTGTATTACAAAAAGTACAAGCCGATGTAATCCAATTTGTAAAATCAGAAGGAAGCTCCCAGTCATCTGCAATCTTCAAGCAAATTCTTTTTAACTGGTCCCCGTTATTTTCAATGAGCTCACACGGGATAATAATCCATCCTTTATTTGCAGCGCCTTGAAAATGGCTATAACGATGGTAAAGAAGCGAAACTACTTTTGCTGGAAATGAAATAGGACAACCTTCTTTAGAAAATGTCTCCTTTTCATATTGAATACCTGCTTCTGTTGTATTAGAAAATAAAAACTCTACCTCGTCTAACTCCGCTACCTTTAATGCTTCTGCCCAGTCTTCGTATGGATTAATCGCTTGCGCAATCGAATCCACCACATGTCTCTCATTCACTTCTTCCCCGTCTTGAATACCTCTTAATAGCAAAGTAAACAAACCATTTTGTTTTTGAAGTTTTGGGACAGTTTTTCCTCTAGGTGTTGCTTGCATCGAAACAATACTTCCTTGAAAGTCTGTTTTTCTATTTAATTCATAAATCATCCAATCTACAAATCCACGTATAAAGTTTCCATCGCCTACTTGTAGCACTCGCATTGGATATTCTTTTTTAACTGAATGACTCATTGACTCTTTATAAGTTGCTAGATTTAAATCAGGCAGTATATTCATCTGTTTGCCCCCCTTTACATAGTAACTCCGTCTTTGAAAATGGCAATTTCTTTGAATCCGAATACTTCATTATTTGTTAATTTCTTTCCAGATGCTACATCGACGATATATTCGAAAAATGAATCTGTCATTTGTTCCATCGAAGCATCTTCTACAAGCTTTCCTGCGTTAAAATCAATCCAGTTTTTCTTTTTCTCTGCTAAAGCTGTATTTGTAGAGATTTTCACAGTTGGTGTTGGTCCCCCGAATGGAGTACCTCTTCCTGTTGTAAAAAGAACAATTTGACATCCTGATGTTGCAAGTGCTGTTACAGATACCAAGTCATTTCCGGGTCCTTGGATCAAGGTTAGTCCATCTTTATTTATACGAGAGCCATAAGGAATCACATTTTGCACGGTAGAAAATCCGCCTTTTTGTACGCAACCTAATGATTTTTCTTCTAGTGTTGTAATTCCACCTTCTTTGTTTCCAGGAGATGGGTTTTCATAAACTGGTTGGTCATATTTGATGAAGTAGTGTTTGAAATCATTGATCAGATGAACGATATCCTGAAATGTTTCTTCATCTCTTGCACGTTCCATTAAAATGGTTTCCGCACCGAACATTTCAGGTACTTCCGTTAGTGCAGTAGAACCACCATAGCTAATGAGACGGTCAGAAAAAGAACCTAATAATGGATTAGCTGTAATACCAGAAAGTCCATCACTTCCCCCACACTTAAGACCGATTCTAAGTGCGGAAACAGGAACTTCCTCACGTTCAAATGAAGTTGCATAGTCAAATACCTCTTGCATTAATTCAAGCCCTTTTTCCATTTCATCTTCTTCCGCTTGAACACTCATAAATTTTACTCGGTTGGGGTTATATTCTCCGATTGCTTCTTTAAACAAATCAATATAATTATTTTCACAACCGAGTCCAAGTACTACTACTCCTCCAGCATTCGGATGATGGATTAAATTTCCCAATATTTTTTTTGTATATTCTAAGTCATCTCCTAACTGCGAGCAGCCGTATGGATGAGCGAAGTACTGCACACCATCGAAATTCGATGCTTTTAGCATGTTGTTACCCATTTTCGCTAAGTTTTCAGCAACTTTATTAATACAACCTACTGTATTAATGAGCCATAATTCATTTCTTACCCCTACATCCCCATTTTCACGTTTATATCCGAGGAATGTTGGGGTCTCTGCAGGAGCATCTATTGAACTAATCTTTTTTGGTTTATAAGAATAATTCAATTCTCCTTCTAAATTTGTCTTTACATTATGAGAATGAACAAATTCACCGATTTCGATATCCTGTGTGGCATGGCCTATCGGAAAACCGTACTTGAGAATATTTTCCCCCTTTTTTATCGGACTAACTGCTATTTTATGTCCTCGACGAACATTCTCTTGAAGTATAATTTTCACCTGTTCTTTTTCTATACTTTCCCCTTTTTCAAAATCTCTTAGCGCAATCCACACATTGTCAGAAGGATGTATTTGGATGATAGATTGGTTAACTGTCATATTGCATACCTCTTTCACTTGTATTTTGTATCAAAGAAAAGGAACAGCTTTGTCGCTGTTCCTTTGAAAAGTTATTACGCAACAGTAGCCTTTTTCATGATTGGCTTAACAAAGAAGATTACCGCAATAGATGCAAATACTGCTAACCCACCAGCTAATAAGAATGCTGCTGTATATGTACCAGTAGTATCGATTAAATATCCTGTTAATGTAGGTCCAATAATTCCAGCTGTGTTTGCCAAGAAGTGCATGAATCCTCCTACAGAACCAACATTGCTTTGGTCAACAACATCTTGTACAACTGCCCAGTAAATTGCTCCTGTTAAGTATAGAAAGAATACTGAAAGAGCAACCAAAGAAACTGCCCCTACTGTTGTAGTAACTAACCCAGCAAAACCAATACATACCGCTGAGACAAACAAACAAGGAACTAAGACAGCTTTACGCGCAAAAAGAACGCCTTTACCAGCAAACTTTTTGAAGAATAGATCGGAAACAAATCCGCCTGCTGCAAGACCGATAAAACCGACAATCCAAGGGATGACCGTAATAATACTCATGTCCTCTACACTTAAACCGCGTGCATCGATTAAGTAACTTGGGAACCACGTTAGGAAGAAAAACAATACATAGTTATAAGCAAAGAAGGCAAATGCAGTAAACAATATTGTGCGACGTTTTAAATAAAAAGTAAGTGGAACTTTTCTCACTGTAGTAGCAGCAATTTCTTTTACTTCTTTTATTTCTTTTTCCTTCGCTTTTGCTGTTGGTTTTTCTTTTGCAAATTTCCACCAGAAAAATGCCCAGATAAGTCCGATTAACATGATGATAACGAATGAAACTCTCCAACCGTACGAAATAGCGATAAATCCAACAATCGGACCTGCAATAGCTCCACCGAGTGGAGTACCACTATTAGTTAAACCAACTGCAGTAGCCCGTTGATCTGCAGGGAACCAGTTGTTTACCATTTTATTAATCGTTGCAGAAAGAGGACCCTCTCCCATACCAAATAAAATACGAATAATGATCAAACTTACAAATCCAACTGCAAGTGCTATAGCACCACTAAAAAGTGACCAAACAATCATTGCTACCAGCAATGTCATTTTTGCACCAAATTTATCGGATGCAACTCCACCTAAAAAGTTAAAGATAGCATACCCGACAGAGAAACTACTAAAAATAATCCCCATTTGCGTAGCAGTTAATGTTAAATCATCTTTAATATATGGTGCTGCAATAGAAAGAGCCGATCTATCTAAATAGTTTATAACTCCTGCTAAAAATAATAGAATAAGCACAGCACGTTTATCTTTAGAAAACATATATTTTGCCCCTTACCATTTGAATGATTTTTAACTAAAACGATTTATCTATACGTGAACATGATTCTCTTTTTATTAAACTCGGTTGTAATCTGATGACACCTGTTTCATTTGTGTTAATTTTGTTGTTTATTTGATCTAACAATAATTTTACAGTCCTATTCGCCATTTCCACCGCGGGCTGTGAAATAGTAGTAACAGGTGGCGAAAAGAAACTTGCAAATTGTACTTCATCAATTCCGATAACCGCAATATCGTCTGGTATTTTTAAATTATTCTCTTTCATATATTTTAATAAAGCTGCTAGTACAATGTCATTCCCTGCAACAATTGCTTCGGGTGGTGTTTCGGTAGTAAAAAGTTCATGTATTACTTGCTGAATATCATGTACATCAGCCGTTTTAATATAAGCTGGATTTACCTGCAATCCATGTCGACTAAGTGCTTTTTTATATCCTTCAATACGCTCCACCCGAGGGCTAATATTCCGAATAATAGACATTGTAACAATTGCAATTCTATCGAAACCGCTTTCAACGAAACGATCAATTGCAAGCGAGGTTGCCATTTCATTATCTAGCATGACCGTGGCAATATTCATACCGTCTATTTTTCTATCCATGAAAACGATGGGTATATGTTGCTTTTTTATACTTTCATATAAATCGAGATTTCCACCTGTAGGAAAAATGATAAAGCCATCTACTTGTTTAGCAAGTAACATTTCAATATACTTTCTTTCCTTTTTTGGTTCATCATCGGCATTACATACGATTATATGAAAATCGTTTTCATGAAAATAGTTTTCAATTGCACGAATTACTTGCGTAGAAAATGAGTGTAAAATATTAGCTACTATTACCCCAACAGTGAAGGTCGATTTCTGCTTTAAGCTTCTCGCTACACTGTTAGGAATATAATTTAATTCTTCAATAGTAGTTTCAATTCTCTTACGTGTTTGTTCACTCATATACTCGTACCGCTTATTTAAATATTGAGAGACGGTACTTTTAGATACTTTTGCATGCTCTGCTACATCTGCGATTGTAATATGTTTCAATTTTCAGAACCCCATTTACTATTCTCTTTGTTGCTTAGATTGCCTTTCATTACTTTACATGAGAAAAGTTTTTTAAGGCTCTATCCACTTGAAAATTATACACCAGAATAAGCCATAAATCCGCCATCAACAGGAATAGTAGTTCCAGTCACAAATCCGGAACATGTTTCATCTACAAGATAGAGTAAAGTTCCTAATAAATCTATTGGTTTACCAAACCGTTTCATCGGTGTCCCAGCAATAATTTTAGATGATCTTGCTGTATAGTTTCCTTCTTCATCCAGAAGTAAATTTCTGTTTTGTGTTGTTAAGAAAAATCCTGGAGCAATTGCATTGACTCTTAATCCTGTTTCGGCAAAATGAACCGCCATCCACATGGTAAAATTATTGATCGATGCTTTTGCTGCACTATAAGCAGGTACCTTTGTCATCGGTGAGTATGAACTCATGGATGACAGATTAATAATAACTGGAGATGTCGATTTCAATAATTCTTTTCCAAACACTTGGCTTGCCAGAAACGTTCCCGTAAAATTCGTTGCAAATACAGTAGAAAACCCTGTTTCCTCTAGGTCAAAAAATGATTTTCCCTCTGTATCTTCCTCAAAAATTTCTCCATCTGTAATAGCATCTGGATGATTTCCACCCGCTCCATTAATAAGCATGTCAATTCGTCCAAAAGCTTTTAACGTTTCCTCTTTTGCTTGCTCTAGAGAAGCTCGATCAAGAACGTCTGCCTGTAAAGCAATTGCAGAGCCACCAGCATCCACTATATCAGCAACTACTTGTTGTCCTTTTTCGGCAGTTCTATTTAAAACGGCTACTTTCACGCCTTGGCGCGCAAGTTCGCGCGCCATTTCTGAACATAAAACACCACTGCCACCAGTAATAACTGCTACCCGGTCTTTTAAATTTTCATGTATTGGAATCATTGAGACTCCTCCGCCTTGTTCGTTTCATATGCATCCCACAACCCAAGTAAGTACATAATCCCTAATCCGCGGTCATATAACCCGTATCCTGGACGGCAAACTTCTCCCCAAATATGTCGACCATGGTCTGGTCTTACGTATCCATCGTAGTTTTGTTTATGTAGCTCTTGTACTACACCTTTTATATCTATTGAGCCATCACTTGTATAGTGAGATGTTTCAACAAAGTCCCCATTATCTGAAATTTTCACATTACGGATATGGGAGAAAGGCGAACGAGAAGCATATTTTCTAGCTACCTGAACCATATCATTTTCAGGATTTGCACCCATTGAACCAGTACACATTGTGAAACCATTTGCAGCAGAATCAGAAATTGCGATTAGCTTTTCATAGCTTGATTCACCAGTAATAATTCTTGGTAGTCCGAAAATTGAATACGGAGGATCATCCGGATGAATAGCCATTTTGATACCTACTGATTCGGCAACCGGCAATATTTCGTTTAAGAAGTAGGCTAAATTTTCCCAAAGCTTTTCTTCATCTACTTCTTTATAAGCCTCAAACAATTCGGCAATACGAGCCATTTTTTCTGGTTCCCAGCCTGGTAAAGTTAAGTCAGATGCCTCACTAACTGTTTTCACAAGTTCTTGTGGATCTAAATTTTCTACTTTTGATTTTTCAAAAAACAAAGCAGTAGAACCATCTTCCAGTGGATGGAACATTTCTGTACGCGTCCAATCAAAAATTGGCATGAAATTGTAGCAAATCACTTTAACACCAAATTCACCAAGATTACGAATCGTTTCTTTATAGTTCTCAATATATTGATCTCGTTCACTATTACCTAATTTAATTGCTTCATGCACATTTACGCTTTCCACAACGTCGGCATGGAAACCAAATGATTGGATATAATCGATTTCCGATTTGATCTCCTCTTTTTCCCATACTTCTCCAACAGGCTTTTGATGTAGGGCCCATACAATTCCTTTTGTACCTGGAATTTGTTTTACTTGATCAAGTGTTACTGTGTCATTGCCTCTACCATACCAGCGAAATGTAATATTCATCTTAACTACCTCTCCTTCTTAGTTTTTACTAGCTTCCATATACTTTTGGCTAGCCTCAACAACAGCCTCGTAGCCACCTGTTTTGTAAGCCTTGTTCAAATCACTGCCTACTCCAACTGCAACTGCTCCAGCATCAATCCATTCCTTCATGTTTCCAGCATTTATTCCACCAGTTGGCATGATTTGTACATGTGGAAGTGGACCTTTGACTGACTTGATGAAAGATGGACTAAAGTTATTTGCAGGGAAAAGTTTTAATATGTCACAGCCAACTTCTAATGCCAGTATCATTTCTCGAATTGTCATACAACCTGGTAAATAAGGAATTCCATATCTGTTACAAACAGTTGCGACTTCTGCATTGAAATGCGGGCTTACGACAAATCTAGCACCGCATAAGATGGCATGTCTTGCCGTTTCCGGATCAAGCACGGTTCCTGCACCTAAAAGCGCATCTGCGTTTTGCAATTCTTCAAACACTTTTTGTACCTGTGGTGTTGTATACGTTAACTCAATTGCACGTATGCCACCTTCTACAGCAGCTTTAGTAAGTTGCACGGCTTCTTCCGCGCTTTCTCCTCTAATAACAGCAACTACTTTGGATTCGGTTAGTTGGTTTAATATTTCATGTTTTTTCATCTGTAGGAACCTCCTTAGTCAAAAACAATGACAGCTTTACGAACTTTATCCGGATTATTTTCAACGAACGTAAATGCTTCTTGAACACTGGCTAATGCAAATGTATGGGTAACTAAGCCGTTATGTCTAAGTTTTCCGGCATTTAAAAATTCAACTACTTCAGCAAACTGGTTAGTTTGTAATCTTGATCCAACAATTGTAATTTCTTTTTTCGTAATAGGCATCTGAGGTATTTGAGATGGTTTTTCATCAAAACCAAGCACAACAACAGTTCCTGCAGGCGAAACAACATCTACGGAAAGTTCAAATGTAGACGGTAGACATACAGCGTCTATTACTTTGTTAACGCCTTCATCATTTGTCCATTTTGCCACTTGCTCTTTCACATTTTCTGTTCCAGCATTCACCGTCACATCTGCTCCATTATCTCGAGCAAATGCTAAACGTTCCTCACTTAAGTCAGAAACCATTACAGTAGCACCGCGCAATTTAGCAAATTTTAATATACATATACCAATTGGTCCTGCACCTTGAATAAGAACTGTATCCCCTTGTTCCACTTGTCCTCTCCAAGTAGCCTGAGCGCCGATTGTATAAGGTTCTGCCATTACTATTTCGTTCCAGTCAATAGAAGAATCTACTGCATGCAGCTGTTTTTCTGGAAGTACAAAGTATTCTCGCATTCCACCATCTTCGTGCACACCAAAAACGGATAAGTTTGCACACACATTCGGGCGTCCTTTACGGCATGCATAACATTCGCCACAGTATCTGATTGGCTCTACTACTACGTGATCTCCAACCTTCAATTTAGTTACCGCATTTCCAACTTCTACTACTTCACCTGCTACTTCGTGTCCAACAACTCTTGGTAAAGTAGCGAGCGGATTCGTTCCATGATAGATATGCATGTCTGAACCACAAATACCAACACGTTTGACTTGCACGAGAACATCTGTATCAGAAGAAATCTGGGGTTTTTCAACTTCATTAATGACTAAGTCATAAGCTTTTCTTACTTGAACCGCTTTCATTGATTCTCCTCATCTCTCAATAATTTTTTCATTTCGAATAAAAGCAAATACTTCATCGAGTTCAGGAAGTCCTTCATTGTCACCTGAAACTGTTGTAACAAGTGCCCCTACTCCATTCGCAAATTGTAAGCTCTCGAGTGGAGAATAATTATGTAGATAAGAATAAATATAACCTGCATCAAAGCCGTCCCCCGCGCCGACCGTATCAATGGGCTGCACTTTAAATGCTTCTTTTTCATGCCACTCACCGTTAATCAATACTTTCGCACCGTTTCCACCATCTTTAATAACTAGATGAGCGATTTTGAATTCTTCAGACAATTCCTCTAACGATTCGTCCGAAGAATCTCCATGTATTAACTCAATTTCATCTTTACCTGTTAGTAAAATATCAACATATGGAAAAACTTTCATATATGCAGCTTTCGCTTCTTCTATCGTCCAAAGCTTCAATCGAATATTTGGATCAAATGAAACCGGAATGTTATTTTTCTTTGCAAGCTTCAACACTTGCATCGTTATATCAAAATTTTTTGGGTCTATTGCTAAGAAAACGCCTGTTAAATGAACAAGATTCACACTTTCAAGTACCGCTTCTGTAATATCGCTTGGTTCCATTGTTAAAATGGGTGATTGATAACGGTAGTAAAATGTTTTTCCGGAACCGTCCTCCCTAATTTCTTTAAAGTTTAAAGAAGTAGGATAACCATCCACGAGCTTCACTTCCGAAACATCAATTCCCTCACCACGTGCAAAATTATAAATTACTCGACCGAATTCATCTCCACCTAATCGGCTCATCCACTTCGAACTAAGTCCTAAGCGTGCACAACCGATTGCAAAGTTCAATTCAGCGCCTCCCACTTTTCGTGAGAAAGTTGAAACATATCTTAGAGGCCCAGTATCAGATGGATTAAATGTAATCAGAGCATCCCCTAGTGTAAAAACACCAAAATTCGAAACCAAAATCATATACTCCTTTCACATGAACAGAACTTTTTCTACTCTAGTTAACAACTAAATTAGTAATAAATTTTTGTATATGTTTGTTTATAAACCGGTTTAGTAAATCGGTTTATATAGATTATAATCTGAAAGGGTTTTCAATTTCAAGTTAAATTTAAAATAGTAAGTCATTTTTTCATATATGATATTTTCAACGTATAAAACAAGTAAATTATAGCTAAAATTGTCGATTGGTATATTTATTTGCAGAATCATAGGTATTGATCAACCGACAAACGACTACTATACGAGTAACTAGAAATGGGGAGGAATGCGATAAATTCACATCCCTCCCTATCAGAAAGTCACGGTAATAATGGACTAATCGTTTCGTTCAGAACTTTCCAAAAGCACCAACTTAAAAACGCCGACAGATTTGTCTGTCGGCATTTGAATATTAAAGATAAAATTTTAAAAAGTAAAATAAAATAAGAGCTGTTCCAACAATACCGGAAATACTAAAATATACGAGTTTCATCAGCAGTCCGGAAAATAACCACAATAAACAATTACCAATCATTAATCCAATTAACACTAATGGGTAATCATTAAAATAAACATCCCATACTTTAAAAGAAATCCCTAATAGTAATAGTGCCGAAAAAACGAACAACAAGGGCATCATCAACGACTTCGTTTTTGCTAGTTTAATAGCTATGTATAAAAATATGCATATCGCAATTCCTGCTGCAATAATTGGGATAAATGCAGCTGTAGTAATGACTATAAGTGATGCTATTAATAGAGCTGTAATAATACCTAGTGTTACATATAAAAAGGTTTTATTCATTTTTTTCTTCGCTAATAACGCTTGGGATGATTTGGATGATTTTTCTTTCCTTTCATCCTCTACCTCTTCACCTTGGGCATAAAGGGCTGTTAGAAAGTCACAATAATGTTCAGGAAGTAATTTGTTTTTCTTCCAAAACGCAATTTCATTTAGGATAATTTGCTTACGTTGAACTGACATGGCTCGTCCTCATTTCATCTAGCAGTCATCCCTAAGTATAAAACAGAAAAAGACACCCTACAAGGATGTCTCTTCTTAAACTTATTCTAAGAAATCTTTTAGACGCTTGCTGCGAGAAGGATGACGAAGTTTACGCAGTGCTTTCGCTTCGATTTGACGAATACGCTCACGTGTAACACCAAACACTTTACCTACTTCCTCCAGCGTTCTCGTGCGGCCATCATCTAACCCGAAACGAAGACGTAGTACATTTTCTTCTCGGTCTGTTAAAGTATCTAATACATCTTCTAATTGTTCTTTTAATAATTCATAAGCAGCATGATCAGAAGGGGATTGAGCATCCGCATCTTCGATAAAATCGCCTAAATGAGAGTCATCTTCTTCTCCAATAGGTGTTTCTAAAGAAACTGGTTCTTGTGCAATTTTTAGGATTTCACGAACTTTTTCTGGCGGCAAATCCATTTCTTCTCCAATTTCTTCTGGAGAAGGTTCACGGCCCAAGTCTTGTAATAGTTGTCTTTGTACACGAATTAATTTATTTATCGTTTCCACCATATGCACCGGGATACGTATTGTACGGGCTTGGTCTGCAATGGCACGAGTAATTGCTTGTCTAATCCACCAAGTAGCATACGTACTAAATTTGAATCCTTTACGGTGATCAAATTTCTCTACCGCTTTGATAAGTCCCATATTTCCTTCTTGGATTAAGTCTAAGAATAGCATTCCACGACCTACATAACGCTTTGCAATACTTACTACTAAACGAAGGTTTGCTTCTGCTAGACGTTTTCTAGCTTCTTCATCCCCTTGTTCTATTCTTTCTGCAAGTGCAATTTCTTCAGATGCTTTTAAAAGATCAACACGTCCGATTTCCTTTAAATACATACGAACAGGGTCATTAATCTTCACACCTGGCGGCACACTTAAATCATTTAAATCGAAGGTTTCTTCTTTCCCTTTCATCAAACGATCTAAATCTTCTTCATCGCCATCTTTCCGGCTTAGTTCAATTTCTTTGCCTTCTAAATGATCGATAAATTCTTCGATTTGATCCGATTCCAATTCAAAATGAGCGAGTTTTTCAGCAATATCGTGATATGTTAACTCTCCATTTTTTTTACCTAATTCGATTAATTGTTTTTTGCCTCTTCTAATGATAATTCAATATCCGTTTCTTTTGTACGTTCAGACTTGTCCGCCATAAGAAATCCTCCTTTTACTACCGGATGTTTATTCAAAAGTTGCTAACGACTTTTTTAACTGAATAGCTTCTTGAGCGAGTTGCAAAGCTTTTGTCATATCCGTCATTTTCTCTGCTTCTTTTGCTTCATGTAACTTCCGCTCAATTTGTTGCTCTATCCGGTATTTTCGAATATGGCGCAAGCAGTCCATGACTTCCTCAGTTTCATGTTCTGGATCACGTTCTGAGAGCGCAGCTTCCATAACTATATTTCTAAGTTGTGCATCATTTAATACTTCTAAAAATCGTTGATAATCTCCGTCTGGATACTGTTCATAAAATCCGGTTAAGCGTACATAAACTGCCTCGTAAGCATCCCTTATAAAACATTGTTCTCCAGCGTTATTTCTTGCTATATCAATTATTTGCGCATTATGCAACATATGAGCAAGTAACATTCGTTCTGCTCTCTCATCTGCTGAAATGGTCCTCTTCTTTTTTGACAATACTTGATTGGTTGGGAGAGGAATGGTTGGTTCGCTTTTAAATTGTTTTGCTTTTTTTCCTTGAAGCTTTCGTAAATGTTGATAGATTGCTTCCTCAGAAACATTTGTTTCTTGTGAAAGTTGTCGAATGTACAAATCACGCTCTACAGAAGAATTTCTCTCACTCAGTATTTCCAATATTTCTTGAATATACTGTAATGTATCATTTTCATTATTAAAATTCTTATCACGTTTAGAAACAATCATCATAAAGGATAAATAAGAATGGGGCTTTTCTATAATTTTTGCGCGAAAAGCTTCTTCTCCGTAGTTTTTAATATAATCATCTGGATCCATAGCATCCGGAATAATTGCTACCTCTGTTTGAATGTTTTGAGCCTGCAAAGCAATTGCTGCTCTTTTAGCTGCTTCCATACCAGCTTTATCCCCGTCATAACATAATGTGACGTTTGATGTCAATCTATTCAGTTTTGTTATATGTTGAGACGTCAAAGCCGTCCCCATTGTTGCAATTCCGTTGGAAATTCCAGCAGTAGATGCTGCAATGACATCTAGAAAGCCTTCGAAGATTAATACATTTCGTTGTTTACGAATTTCTAGACGGGCTTTGTCTAGATTATAAAGTACTTGACTTTTCTGGAATATTGGAGATTCGGGACTATTTAAATATTTTGCTTCATTTTCACTTTTTTCCAGTATCCTTCCTGAAAAGGCTATTACATGTCCCGTTTCATCGAAAACCGGAAACATGATTCTTCCTCTAAATCGGTCAAAATACTTTAATTCATTTTCTTTTCGGATAATAAGCCCAGTTTTCTCTATTTCTTGTAAATCCATACCTTTTCTTGCTAATAATGTTGTTAAAGCATCCCAATTAGGTAAAGACCACCCGATTTTATACTTTTCGATGACTTCAGTAGAAAACCCTCTTTCTTCTAAGTAATGTAATGCATTTTCTCCTTCCTCCGTATGAAGTAACAAATGATGAAAATAATCGCTCGCAAATTCATGCGCCTTTTTCATAATAGATACTTCTTTTGAGACAGGTGCTTTTGCTTCTGAATGATTGGAGGAGCTTTCTTCAATCGAAAGTCCAATCCGGCTTCCAAGTTTACTTACTGCATCTTGGAACGAAAGATTTTCGATATCCATTAAAAATGTAATTACATTTCCACCAGCACCACATCCGAAACAATGAAAAATCTGTTTCTCTTGCGTTACTGAAAAAGATGGTGTTTGTTCTCCGTGAAAAGGGCATAAACCAAAATAATTTCTACCTCTTTTCGTTAGTTGAACATATTCGCTAATAACATCGACAATATCTGTGTTATTCCTAACTTGTTCGATAACTTCTTCTTCTATACGATTTGTCATTATTTCACCATCTTTACTCGCTACTTTATTAATTCGAGATAAACAAGAAAAATCCTGCAAGAAACGACAAAATAATTCATAAAAAAGTTTCATATAGTAATTATTTTTTCCACAATTAACTATTATAAAACATTTCATATTATTAATCTATACTTTATTCGATTCGCAATACAAAAAACCTTTTCACAAATGTGAATCGGTTCATTTTTTTATAATTATTTTTGTTGAATGTGATTGATTACTAGATTGGCCGTTTCTTCTACTGCCCTATTCGTCACTTCAATGACAGTACATCCAATTTTATTTACTACTTTTTCAAAATGAGCAATTTCTTCATTTATCCGTTCTATTTTAGCATAACTAGCGTCATCATTTAAACCAATAGCTATTAATCTTTCTTTTCGAATAGAATTTAATTTTTCCGGTGTGATTACTAGTCCAAAACATTTTGCAGGATCTACCTGAAATAATTCTTCCGGGGGCTCAACTTCCGGTACTAATGGGACGTTTGCAACCTTATATCTTTTATGCGCCAAGTATTGTGACAATGGCGTTTTAGAAGTTCTAGAAACGCCGATTAAGACGATGTCTGCTTGCAACAAACCGCGTGGATCTCTTCCATCATCATATTTTACCGCAAATTCGATTGCTTCAATCTTTTTGAAATAATCTTCATCTAGCTTGCGAACTAAACCAGGCTCTTCAAAAGGTTTTTCATCTAAATTTCTTTCTAAAAGATGAATAACCGGACCAATCAGGTCAACTGAATCTAATCCATATGCTTTACACTTTTCAACCAATGCATCACGCATTTTTGTTTGCACAAGTGTATATAAAATAATAGCATTTTGTTCTTTCGCTAGTTCCGTAATTTCTTTAATATGATCCAATGAATCAATATGAGTAAATCTTTTTAACTTGGTATGCTGTAGACCTGGTCTAAACTGACTTACCGCCGCTTTTGCCACCAGTTCTCCCGTTTCACCGATTGAATCTGAGACAATAAATAGGTTTAACATTTTCATTGTGTCACTCCTTATAAGTCATGGTCATCAGCTAAAGACAAGAAAGCACGTGTAATATTCGTTTTCGTAATTCTTCCAACTACCTCTAAACCATCTTTTCGTTCTTTCACTACAGGTAATGAATCAATCTGACGACTCATTAGTTTATTTGCCACCTCAATAAGCGTATCTTCTTTTCTACAATACGTAATATTAGGCATTCTTGTCATAATCATATGTACTGGCATTTTATTTAAATCCTGATTTCCAATGCTCGTTCGCAAGAAATCTTTTCTTGAAAGTACACCAGACAATAGAGATTGTTTATCCACTACGAATAAAGATCCTACATCTTCTAAAAACATATGACATATAGCATCATATACTGTCATGCTTTCTTCTACAACAACCGGAATAGATTGGAAGTCTTTTACTACCATCTGGGCTATATTATCTGAAATAGCTTGACTCGTTTTCTTACCAGAATAAAAATAACCAACGCGCGGTCTGGCATCTAAAAAGCCAGCCATTGTTAAAATTGCAAGATCGGGTCGTAACGTAGATCTAGTTAACTTTAGACGTTCTGCAATTTGCTCACCCGTAATAGGGCCATTTCCTTTAACAATGTCCAAAATTTCGTTTTGCCGTTTGTTGAGTTCGATTGGAATCACCGCCTCAAATTGTTATGCATATACTAAATTATTATATACTACTTACTCCTTTATTGCGAAGTAAACTGGCTCATGTTACAATAACAACAAATAATAAAGCGTTGAAGAGCATTATAAGTACTGTAACGTAGCGAGTGGTGACGGTGAGAGACCACAAAACAGGAAACGGCAGCTCGGAGCTTATGCTTTTAAAGAGGATTGTTATTATACAATCAATCGGGGTGGAACCGCGGGTTATAAAACTCGTCCCCGGGCTAAATTAGCCCGGAGACGAGTTTTTTCTTTTTGAAAGCACTAATCAATCACGTCTCGACGTGATTGCGCCCAGATTTTGAATTGAGCTTGCTCAATTAACTCCCCTCAAAATCTGTGGCATCTGCCGGAGGCTTTAACTTCATTCAACTAGGGTAATCACCTATGAATAGAAGAAATTATTGCATTATCCAGCATTTGTAGAAGCGAGGGACTTCTGCTGAATAAAGTTAAAATAGGAGGGTTTGTTATGGAATTTTCAATGGAAACAGTCGTAAGTTTAGCAAAACAAAGAGGATTTGTATTCCCAGGATCTGAAATTTATGGCGGACTTGCCAACACATGGGACTACGGTCCACTAGGTGTGGAATTAAAAAACAACGTTAAAAAAGCATGGTGGAAAAAATTCGTTCAAGAATCACCATATAACGTAGGTTTGGATGCAGCTATTTTAATGAACCCAAAAACATGGGTAGCATCTGGCCATATCGGCAATTTTAACGATCCAATGATTGACTGTAAAAAATGTAAATCTCGTCATCGTGTGGATAAAATTATCGAAGATGCACTTGAGAAAAAAGGAATTGAAATGGTTATTGATGGACTTTCATTTGAAAAAATGGAAGAAATCATGAAAGAACATAATGTAGTATGTCCTACTTGCGGAGAATTTGACTATACAGATATTCGTCAGTTCAACTTAATGTTCAAAACTTTTCAAGGGGTAACAGAATCTTCTACGAACGAAATTTTCTTACGTCCTGAAACTGCACAAGGTATCTTCGTTAACTACAAAAATGTACAACGTTCTATGCGTAAGAAAATGCCATTTGGTATCGCACAAGTTGGGAAAAGCTTCCGTAATGAAATAACTCCTGGTAACTTTACATTCCGTACAAGAGAATTCGAACAAATGGAATTAGAATTCTTCTGTAAACCAGGGGAAGATATGGAATGGTTCGAATTCTGGCGTAATTATTGTAAAGATTGGTTATTAAATTTAGGTGTTGCAGAAGATAGCATTCGTTTAAGAGACCATTCTGAAGATGAGCTGTCCCATTATTCGAATGCAACAACAGATATCGAATATAAATTCCCATTTGGTTGGGGTGAGCTATGGGGTATCGCAGACCGTACTGATTTCGACTTAAAACAACATATGGAGCATTCGGGAGAAGACTTTAACTATATCGACCCAGTTACGAATGAACGTTATGTGCCTTATTGTATCGAGCCATCTCTTGGAGCAGACCGAGTTACACTAGCATTCCTTTGCGAGGCCTACGACGAAGAAATGCTTGAAGGTGATGATAAACGTACTGTATTACGCTTCCATCCTGCTCTAGCTCCAGTGAAAGCGGCAATTTTACCATTGTCCAAAAAATTATCAGAAGGCGCAACTGCCTTATTCTCTGATTTAAGTAAACATTTCATGGTTGACTATGACGAGTCACAATCAATTGGTAAACGTTACCGCCGCCAAGACGAAATCGGTACACCATTCTGTATCACATATGATTTCGATTCTGAAACAGATGGCCAAGTAACAGTTCGACACCGCGATTCGATGGAACAAACTAGAATGCCAATTGCTGATGTAAAAGCTTATATTGAAGAACAATTGCAGTTTTAATTTTAAAAAGCCAAATTAGACATTAGTCTAATTTGGTTTTTTTTAGGTTGGATAAGGTTGATATATGTTTGGGTTGATACAATCAAATGTTCGAGGCGGGAATCCTTTGCTCGGATAGCCCCTCTTTAAAATAGTTTTCACAAGCAAAAAGATCCAGGTTCGAAGTTAATCTTCTGAACTTGGATCTTTTTTCGGATTAAAAAATTCAGGGGTCTTTTCCATTTGATCTAAAAACCCTTGGGACTTTAATCGAATCCCTACTTGTTCGTTATAAATAGTCCGTACAATTTTTTGATAAAGCCTTTTGTTTCTTTTTTTAATGTGAGCTTACCAACTTGGCTAATCGGAACGGTATAAAAAGTACGGATTAGCTTTACCTGTGCTGGTGTTAACCTTATTAAATATGGATCGACAGAGAAGCATCTGTGACAAAGAAAACCGATTTGAGCAAATGAAAAAGCAAATTCCCCGTCCGTTGCTCCGCAGTTGGCACATTGATGCAACACCGGGTAAATTCCAGCAATAGGCAGCATCTTCCATTCTACAAATAAACTAATTGCTTCTGGATCATATCCTTCCGAAATTGCCTCCAGCGCTTCTTGCAAAATAGTAAATATATGGGGTTTCGGAGATTCGTCTTCTATTAGTTTATCCACTAGCTCCATGATAAAGCTAGCATATGCAGTAGTAAAAATATCCTCTCGAATGGAGCGCATAGAGTCGATAATTTCCCCTTGCTGTAAAGAACCCATTCCTCTACCTTGCTGAATTAAAAAATAGCCATAGGTGAAAGGCTGAGATATAGAAGACAAACGGCTCGTAGGTTTTTTAGCACCACGAGCCATCGCCGCTCTTTTTCCTAATTCTCGTGAGAATATCGTGACTATTTTATCCGTTTCTCCGTAAGATGAAGTCCGTAAGACGATGCCTTCTACTTTTTGAAGCAAAAGCCTTCCCTTCCTTCTTAGTATCTTGCTTAAGCGCATTGCCTACCTATGGTCTGCACAATGAAGATCATACAGCTGTTGCGAAATGTTTATTTATTTTGTGACGAGCTTTTGCACCACCAATATGTTTTGGACCCAGACTGTATTTCTCTATGATTGACGCTTATGCATTTCTTAATACTCGTCTTCTCTAAATCCGTAATCACGTAAATGAGTTGATTTATTGCGCCAATCTTTTTGGACTTTTACCCATAATTCCAAGAATACTTTCGTACCAAGTAACATTTCAATATCGTGACGAGCTCTCGTGCCTACTTCCTTTAAAAGTGCGCCTCTTTTTCCAATCACAATGCCTTTTTGGGAGTCTCTTTCCACAATAATTGTAGCCATTACACGAATCATATCTTTTTCAGTATCTTCTTCTTTTTTAATCTTATCAATCACAACTGCAATAGAGTGAGGAATTTCTTCACGAGTTAAATGAAGTACTTTTTCACGTATTAATTCAGAAATGATGAAACGTTCTGGATGATCTGTTACTTGATCCGCAGGGTAATATTGAGGTCCTTCTGGCAAATATTTTTGTATTGTTTCGAGCAAGCGATCTACATTGTTTCCTTGTAATGCAGAGATTGGAATTATTTCTGCAAAATCATATTTGTCTTTATACGACTCAATAATAGAGATTAGTTCATCGGGATGTACTTGATCGATTTTGTTAATTACTAAGAAAACAGGCGTTTCGTTTTTCTCAAGCATATCGATAATAAATTCGTCGCCTTTTCCTCTTGGTTCCGTTGCATTCACCATAAATAATATTGCATCCACTTCACGAAGTGTATTTTTTGCCACTTTTAACATGAAATCACCAAGCTTATGCTTCGGCTTATGAATACCTGGTGTATCAATGAAGATCATTTGACTTTCATCTAGTGTTAAGACACCTTGAACTTTATTTCGTGTTGTTTGAGGCTTATCGCTCATAATTGCAATTTTTTGTCCAATTACTCTATTTAAAAATGTGGATTTCCCTACATTTGGACGACCAATGATAGAGATAAATCCTGATTTAAACCCTTTATTATTTTGCTCCATATTCCAAATCCTCCGTTGTAAATGCACCCGGTAATAACTCTGCAACCGTCGTTTCTAATACTTGACCATTCAAGTTCGTTAAGAAAACCGGCATATCTTGGTCACAAAATTCTGCAAGTACTTGTCTGCACGCGCCGCACGGGGAAATAGGCCCTTCTGTATTCCCAGAAACTGCAATCGCAGCAAATTCCTTTTTCCCTTCAGATACTGCTTTAAATATAGCAGTACGTTCTGCACAGTTGGTCAAACCAAAAGATGAATTTTCGATATTACAACCTTGAATCACTTCTCCGTCTTTCGTTAAAAGTGCTGCTCCAACAGGAAATTTTGAGTAAGGTACATACGCTTTTTCTCTCGCTTTAATAGATGCTTCTAATAACATTTTTTTATCCATCTTGTTCACCTCTAAAATAATATTCCCGACCATTTCGGGATAAATATGATCAAACCGACAATTATTGTACAAATGGCATACACCAGGCAAGCCCCTGCCGCTAGATCCTTTGCCTGTTTTGCAAGTGGATGCAACTCAGGGGATGCTAAATCCACAACACGTTCAATTGACGCATTTACTAATTCTATCATGAACATCCCGCAAATTAACATTACAATGATTATCCATTCCCATTTGGACAAACCCATAATAAAACTCGCTAACAAAACTATAACTGCAGCCAGTACATGAAAACGGAAATTTTGTTCACTTTTTACTACTAGTATAATGCCTTGAAAGGCAAATACGAATGACTTAAAAAATTTACGAATGTTCATGGCCTTCACGCTTTAAACCAAAAGCCTGTAAAATCGTTTCTTGTAAACGGAACATTTCTTTCTCTTCTTCCTCTGTTCCGTGATCATAACCGAGTAGATGTAAAAAACCATGGACTGCCAAAAAACAAAGTTCACGTTCGAAAGTATGTCCATAAGATGCCGCTTGTTCCGTCGTACGTTCAACAGAAATGATAATATCGCCAAGTAGTGTCGGCAGATTCGCATCTTTAATCTCGATTTCGCCTTCTCCCATCTCCTCCATTGCGAAAGAAATAACATCCGTGGGCATATCTTTTTTGCGGTATGTTTTATTGATTTCTTGAATAGCGTCATTTGTCACAAATGTAACACTTACTTCACTGCCTTCTTTTACACCTAGCTGCTCTCCTGCAGAAGTTAATACTTTTTCAACAAGTTTTATTGATTCTTCGGATATTGTTTGTGTTTCGTCCATTAAATCTATTTCTAGCATTCTTTTAGCCCCTTACGTCCTTATTTTGGGTATTCTATTCGCGAATGGAATGTACCATTCATCGTCGTACAGAAACTTTCTTCCATTATCTTTATTTCCTTTAAAGATAGATCGCATTCATCAAATTGACCATCTAGTAATTTTCCTTTAATAATGGATTGGATCAGTTCCCTAATCTTTTCTGCATTTGGTTCTTTCATCGAACGGACAGCAGCTTCCACACTATCTGCAACCGAAATAATCGCAATTTCTTTCGTTTGAGGTTTAGGACCCGGATACCTATATTGCCCTTCCGCTATATCGTCTTTCATTTCCTTTGCTTTATAGTAAAAGAATTTAAGCAAGCTAGTCCCGTGGTGTTGCTCCGCGATATCAATTATTTCTTTTGGCATTTTATGTTTCCGTAAAATTTCTGCCCCGTCTACAGCATGTGCAATAATAATATCACGACTAGTTTCTGGTGGTAAATTATCATGCGGGTTGTACCCATTCACTTGATTTTCAATAAAAAATCCAGGTCGTTTCGTTTTTCCAACATCATGATAATAGCTCCCCACCCGCGCTAATAGCCCGTTTGCACCAACCGCTTCACAGGCAGCATCCGCTAAGTTTGCGACCATCAAACTATGATGGTATGTCCCGGGAGTTTCCGTTAATATTTTTTTCAACAATGGATGATTCGGATTAGATAGCTCGATTAACCGCATCGTAGACAATATGCCAAATACCGATTCAAAAAATGGAAGTATTCCAATCGTTAGAGCTCCAGATAGTATACCCGATAATACGGCAACACCAACATAAAACAATATATCGTTAAATTCATATGTCGTTTTTGTCATTAATAAATAAAATAATATAAATAATATATTTACTGCTGAAACGACAAAGCTTCCTCTAAATATTTGAGAGTTATTATGAGTTCGTTGCATCGCAAAAATACCTGCTACACTCCCGAATAATATGTATAACGAAATTTCCATTTGAAATACATTTGTATACCCTTCTTGAAAAATAATGCCCGCATAAGCAGCAACAACAAAACTAGTGATGAGTGCTGCACGTTCATTTACTAATAAGTAAACAAATATGGAAACCAATGCAGTCGGGAATATAAATGCAATGACTACATCAAAATTATATGCAACTGATTGTAACACTTTCATGATTAAGACAGAAACGATTAGACTAAAAGCGACGACAACCAAATTTTTAGCATTTGTAATGGATTTCTCTTTCTTACGAAATGTTTGTGCAAATAAGATCCACATTGTAAGTAGAACGAATAGACCAACACCTATAGGTGGTTTATAAGATGTTTTATCTGTTAACATTCCGAGTAATTCAATCTGTCTATAAACTTCTCGGTCTATTAGTTCTCCTTTTTGCACTAGTATTTGCCCTTGTAAAATTCTAGTCGGTTCAACACTTGCTTTTGCCTGCTCAATCCGTAATTCTGTAAGCTCATCATTTTCGATTTCTGTCGCTACAATTGCACTCCGCGCTATATTGATGAGGATATTCATATACTCCGCGGAAAACCCAAATGAGTTTGTAACCTGTGAAGCAACTTTTTCACGCGCAGAAGGAACATTTTCGGTTCGTATTGGCTCATTTAATGCATTTTCTGCAATGGTGGCCAATTTCTCCTTTGATTCTCGTAAAACAGGAGCTGACTGCTTTAGTAAAATAGTTAACATTTCATCACTTAAAGGAATGACACTTACGTTTTCTGCCAATACGTCCATTTCTTCTTTTAATTTTGCAAGTGATGTAACTGCCCCTTCTTCAGCTAGTTCTTCAGTAGATTTTTTTTTCACTTCGAGAACGCTGTCAAAAATAGAACGGATAATCGCAGCCTGGTTATCTGCAGTTTCGTCTTGAAATTGATATACTGGAAGAACTTCGGAAGCTACTTGTTCTTTTTCTTCTTCCGTTTTTACGGGATCTTCCATTGTTTTAACCGAACGTATCGTATCAGGTGAAAGTTGGAATCGTTCTATATCATATTTACTTTCTTTCACATTACCAATTAATAAAAAGAACATGCAAATCGCTGTTAAGAGAATGATAACAAAAGGGAGATACTTATTATTGCGCCATTCTTTCCATTTTAACAAAATGAATTTCACTCTAAATTCAGCTCCTTCACAGCTTGTCCCCTTATTATACCTTAAAGTCGAAACTAGTCATTACTATTTCCTGAAAATTAACAAAAGCAACAGTCAGCTACTGGACCGTTGCTTTATAGAAATACTATGATTGTTGCTCGTCATATGCCTGAATAATTTTAGCAACTAATGGGTGACGGACGACATCTCCCTGTTCTAGGTATTGAAAATGGATACCAGCAACATGGCCTAAAATTTTCTCCGCCACGATTAATCCAGATTCAGCACCTTTTGGTAAATCTATTTGCGTTTTATCTCCTGTAATAACCATTTTCGAACCAAAACCAAGACGGGTTAAAAACATCTTCATTTGAGCTTTCGTAGTATTTTGCGCTTCATCTAAAATAACAAAAGCGTCATCCAGCGTTCTACCACGCATGTAAGCAAGCGGCGCAATTTCAATTGTACCTCGCTCCATTAAGCGGTCTGTCTGTTCCGTACCTAGCACATCATGTAAGGCATCATATAACGGACGTAAATAAGGGTCTACCTTCTCTTTTAAGTCTCCAGGTAAGAAACCTAGGCTCTCTCCTGCCTCGACAGCAGGACGTGTTAAAATGATTTTTTTCACATGTGCATTTTTTAAAGCCTGTGTGGCCATCACAACTGCAAGGTATGTTTTACCTGTACCTGCTGGACCTATTCCAAACGTTAAATCTGAATGCCTAATCCCTTGTATATATTCTCTTTGACCGATTGTTTTAGCACGAATAGCTTTGCCCTTTGTATTTCTTGCAATTTCTTCATCATATAAGCTTGAGAAGTATTCAATCGTTCCATTCAAGCTCATTTCAATAGCAGACGTAACATCTCTTAGGTTAATATTGATGCCTTTGCGTATAACAGAAAGAAGTTGTATCATTAGCTTTTTCGTTTCTTCTACATTTTTCTCTTCGCCAACAATTTGTATTTGTTCGCCTCTTGTAATTAGTTGTACCTTTAGTTCCGCTTCAATTAGCTTTACATTTTTATCTGATATTCCGAGAAGCATTACTGCTTCTGCTGGGTCCTGCAAATTTATATCGAGTTGTTTTTGTTCGCTCATGCTTCGTCTCCTTGAGGTATAACTTGGGGTGTTGCAATGTCTTCATTTACTAATAATAATACCTTCCCTTTTACTTTATCATTTTGTATAGATACCTGCAAAACTTTATCTTCTAATATTTGTGTGCCCGCAGGCAAATCATTGATTATTTTTTGAAATAGTAATGGACGTATTAATCGTTCCATAGACTTCTCACTTAACTCGTAACTTTCCTCTATATTATTTTGTACATATCCAGCCACAACATATTTTTGTAAGAAAGAAGGAAGAACGATCTCTTTCCAGTAGGGTACATTCGTCTTCCTCTTTTTTTGTATCAGCAACTCTCTTTCATTCGGCTTTACAATCGATACTTTTTTGGGAAGTTCAAACTGAAGTTCAATCCAGTAATTTGCATATACTTTTCCTTCTGCACTCGTTATTATTCGTTTATCTCCTTGCGTCACGAATCCATTCACGAGCGTATCCCCTTTTTTAACCGCCACATTCTTCTGTACAGCTCTTACTCCTTTTACTATTTCAAAATCTGTAATAACTCCACTTCTCTTAGCGATTAAATGGACTGGCGGTGCGTCTTTTATATCTCGTTCGGTTTTTATTGGGGCAAGCATCGGGGATACGATTAGCGTTGAACCCGATTGGGCAAAATGCACCCATGAATACTCTTTGTACTTCAATAAAATTTTCTGCCGTATTTCTTGTTCAGCAGGTAACGAAGAGGTAAGCATTTTTTCTTTAATATTCATCGCCTTTAGTTCTTCATAGAGCAAAATATTATTTTCAGGTGAATCCGATTCGATATGAATTGTCCAAATAAATTGTGCCAGTAAAACAGGTATAATGAAAAATAGAGCGACGCCTATGAGAGAGTATGAATGAGTAGAAATAATTCCTTTTCTGGTTTCATCCACTAACTGTACTGGGATTCTCATCGCTTTTCTTATTTTTCGAAATGCCTTTAAGTCTTTCTTTTTTATAGAAAAGTATAAATAATTTTCTCTGCTATATACGTTGTATACATGGATATTTATAGCAAACAAACGCTGAAATAGAGCATGTTGATCTGTAGCTATCGGAATTTGTACTCGTATAAGGCTTGCCATTACGTACGATCCTTCCTAGTTATATTAAAAAAGTTAAGACGTTCTACTGTTAAATGCAGACGATCCGATGATAGAGATTTTATCTGTAGACTATCTGCATTAATTTCCAGCAAATAATGATCATACGAACATAATACGCTATTTTCATTTAACTTAAGAAGGGTTATTTCGTAATCTAAAATAATGTCATTAAAATTATCAATCATAATACTCGCGTGGAGTGGAAATAATTGTTTTATAAAAAACACCCCTTTACATGAATTTATGCATGTAAAGGGGTGTTCATGAGTTATCTTTTGGATTTTGGTGGAGCTAATATTTCGGACAAAACAATTGCTCGAATAAGCTCATCCTTCGTTTCCGGTAAAACGCTCGCCATCACTGGCTTGGCAGTATTCACAACCGGTCTATTACCTTGGTGAACAGATAGACGACCAGATGATCTTTGTGCACCTTGATCGCGACTGACTTCACGTTGAACTTTTTCTACCGTCATCGGTTTAACAGGTTCTGGCTTTGAATCAGTTGGTCTACGCTCAATTTTAGCTTGTTGTTCTTGTTTAAATTCTTTTGCTAGCTCCCCTAAGTTTTTAAAAGGATTCTCTACAAAAGGTTTTTGTTGCGAATATTTTTTGACCGGTTTAGGAGCATTTTTTGGCTCCGGCTTTTTTTTGCCAAACAATGCACTAATAATACCAATGATAATGAAGATAATTATTGACTCCAAGGAGAAAGACCTCCTTTCCGCGGTTTTAAACTAGTCTTTCAACTCTCCAGTAGAAGGTTTATCTCCTCCGACTTTACTAATGGAATCTCTCATGCTAGTGTCCGCTTGGATATTTTTATAATTCATATAATCCATCACACCGATATTACCTTCTCTTAAAGCTTCTGCCATCGCAAGTGGAACTTCTGCTTCTGCTTCCACTACTTTAGAACGCATTTCTACTACTTTCGCTTTCATCTCTTGCTCAGAGGCAACAGCCATTGCACGGCGTTCTTCCGCTTTTGCTTGCGCAATTTTCTTATCTGCTTCAGCTTGCTCTGTTTGAAGTTCTGCCCCAATATTTTTACCTATATCAACGTCCGCAATATCAATCGATAGAATTTCAAAAGCTGTACCAGAGTCTAATCCTTTAGCCAGTACAGTTTGAGAAATTAAGTCCGGATTCTCAAGTACACGTTCATGACTAGTACTCGACCCGATTGTAGAAATAATACCTTCCCCAACACGGGCAACGATTGTCTCTTCACCCGCACCTCCGACTAGACGGTCGATATTGGCACGTACAGTAATACGCGCTTTCGCTTTTACTTCAATCCCGTTCATCGCAACCCCGGCGATAAATGGTGTTTCAATTACTTTCGGGTTTACAGACATTTGCACGGCTTCTAGTACGTCACGACCAGCTAGATCGATCGCTGCTGCTCGTTCAAATGTAAGCTCAATATTGGCACGGTGTGCGGCAATAAGAGCGTTAACAACACGGTCAACATTACCACCTGCAAGATAGTGGCTCTCTAATTGATTGATAGCCACTTTTAAACCAGCTTTATGTGCTTTAATAAGTGGATTAACAATGCGTGATGGAATTACTCGACGTAACCTCATCCCTACAAGTGTGAAAATACTAATTCTTACGCCAGCTGCAAGCGCTGAAATCCATAGTGTGATTGGAAAAAACGTAAAGAACACAGATAGCACGATAAATGCTAAAACAATCACAATAATTAACGTAATGGTTGATCCAGTGAATAACATTATGTTGCCTCCTCTTCTGCGACTTCTCGTACAACAATACGAGAGCCTTCTACTTTAATAATCATAACTTGTTTATCCTTCGCAACAAAACTTCCATCGGATACTGCATCGATTCGCTCATTGTCGATACGTATAGTTCCGGATGGTCTAAGGGCAGTCATTGTAACGGCCACTTTGCCAATTAAATCAATTCTATTTTCGTTAGATACATATCCTTGCTCCGTTGTTGTTGCATCTGACAAGATAATCTTGTTAAACGCTTTCAACCGCTTTCCAAAGAATTTCATAATAATCACCATTCCCACTATAGCTACTGTTAAAGCAATTAAAACAGCAATACTCATTTGTACAATATTGCCTCCTGCTAGTATTATACTAAAAATAATAGCAGCTGCACCTAATATACCACTAATTCCCCCAGGCAGGAAGAACTCGGCTATTATTAAAAGAACCCCAATGATAAAAATGATCAATGTTTCATAGCCTGCAAGACCAGCAACTAAATGCCCAAAAAAGAACAATCCAATGGAGATAAGCCCCATCGTCCCTGCAACTCCAAATCCTGGAGAATATAGCTCAACTATCAACCCCAAACTTGCAATGGACAATAAAATTGGCACGATAATTGGATGTGTAATAAATCGCGCAACCGATTCCATAAATGTTTCTTCTGATTCAATGACTTTTGCATTTAAAAGATTTGTCTTATCTAACAATTCTTCTAATGATTTTACCGTTCCATTCGAGTAACCTACTTCTAGTGCTTCTCCAGCAGTAAGTGTTAATAATTTTCCAACTGGTGCTCTATATTGAGGTAAATCTACCTGATCGTCAGCCATTGCCTGCGCAAATTTTGGATTTTTTTCCGTAAGCTTTGCAGCATTTATCATTTTCGCCTTCCATGCGCTATTTGCTTTTTCATCTGCTGTATTGCCAATACTATCAATTACAGCAGCTGCTCCGATTGTGCCACTTGGGGACATATAAATTTCATCCATATGCAATGCTATAAAAGCTCCTGCTGATAACGCTTCCGAGTTTATATAGGCTATTTTTCGAATCGAAGTAGAATCAAGTAAATCTGCAATTTTCTGAGCAGAGTCTACAAAGCCACCAGGGGTATTTATTTCGAAGATAATTGCGTTTGCTCCCGCTTCTTCTGCATCATGTATAGAACGCTCTAAAAAGGCATATAAACCCTTTTCCACTTCCTTATGGATGGGAATTTTATAAACACTCGGTGAATCAGCAGTGAATGTAGGAACAACCAGGAAAAATGACAATACCAATAAACAGAAATAAATAATGATCCGTGACAATTTCATCCTTAAACCTCCCTTCATCTATATGTATATTACTTTATACGGATGAGCACCATAAAAGTTTCAAAAATGAAAATAAACCGAGAAAATAAATTTTCTCGGTTTACATAATTGTAAATGTTAATCATACAGTACGTGTTTTGAACGTAGGGATGGTTGGGATTAATTTACCACTTACGTTTACGTGCAGCTTCTGATTTCTTTTTACGTTTCACGCTTGGTTTTAGAAACCAATGCTTCGAAGCTTGGTAAATTTAAATAAATTAGAATTTACGTTTACGGGCAGCTTCTGATTTCTTTTTACGTTTTACGCTTGGTTTTTCATAAAACTCGCGCTTTCTTACCTCTTGAATTGTACCACTTTTAGATACAGTACGTTTGAAGCGGCGAAGAGCATCTTCAAGCGATTCGTTTTTACGAACGACAGTTTTTGACATCTCTTTTTCCCTCCCTCCGAACACACGTCAAGCACATAACCTAGTGTTATGTACTAAAAAATTATACCGTATACTTTACAGTTGGTCAATACTTTCGCCTAAATTAATAATCAGATTTACTTTCCAAGCCTTGAACAATTTCTACACCTGAGCTTGCACCAATTCTAGTTGCACCTGCGTCTACCATCGCTTGCAAATCAGACAAGCTACGGACACCACCAGAAGCCTTAACTCCTAGCTCTGGACCGACTGCTCCGCGCATTAGCTTCACTGCATTTACTGTTGCTCCTCCTGTAGAAAATCCAGTAGAAGTTTTGACAAAATCTGCTCCTGCAAGCTTAGATATTTCACTAGCTCTCAAAATTTCTTCGTCTGTTAACAAGCAAGTTTCTAAAATAACTTTTACAATTGCTTTTCCTTTAGCAGCTTGTACTACAGCCTCGATATCTTTTTGCACAAAATTATAATCACGATCTTTTAACACACCAACGTTTATAACCATGTCGATTTCTTCTGCACCGTTTTGTATAGCATTTGTTGTTTCAAATGCTTTTACTTCTGTGGTGCTTGCACCAAGTGGGAAACCAATTACCGTACAAACCTTTACTGGTGTACCTTGTAATAATTGTGCACTCAAGTTTACCCAAGTCGGATTCACACAAACAGAGGCAAAAGTATAGGTTTTTGCTTCCTCGCAAAGTTTTTCAATTTGGTTTTTAGTAGCATCTTGTTTTAATAATGTATGATCGATTAATGCTGCAATATTTTGAGTCATTATATAATCTCCCTTTCGAGTTGTACGTACCTCTATATCATAATGGAAAAATAAAAAAAAGCCAGTGAGATTATACTCACTGACTTATACAAGTTGTTCCTCTGCATTTTCTAATACACGAACAAATTGACCTTCATTGTATGGATAACCAGCCTTCGTAATTTTGACTCGTACTAGTTTTCCTATTAAATCTTCTGTACCAGGTATAACGACCTTCAAATAATTATCAGTATAACCCTCGTATAAATTAGTATCAGGATCTAATTTGTATTTTTCTTCTGGGATTATCTCTAATACTTCTCCTTCAAAACGAGATGCGTACTGTGCAGCAAGCTGATCATTCAACGTGATTAATCGGTGAACTCGTTCATTTTTTATCTCTTCATCTACTTGGTTGTCCATTCTTGCCGCAGGTGTGCCTGTACGTTTTGAATATGGGAACACATGAAGTTCGGAGAATTTTTGATCACGAATAAAGTTAAACGTTTCCATAAATTCCTCTTCTGTTTCACCTGGGAAACCAACAATCACGTCAGAAGTAATCGCTAAGTCTGGGAGTGCTTCTCTCAGTCTATCTAATCGATTCGCGAAAAACTCCATCGTATATTTTCTACGCATTCTTTTTAATACGGTATTAGATCCAGATTGAATTGGAATGTGTAAATGTCTTACAACAATATTAGAATCTCTTAAAACATCGATTACTTCATCTGTTAATTGGCTTGCTTCAATCGAGCTAATACGAAGACGTTTTAAGCCTTTTACTTTGGATTCGATATCTCTTAAAAGCTGTGCTAAATTATAATCTTTTAAGTCTTCGCCGTATCCTCCTGTGTGGATGCCTGTTAATACGATTTCTAAATAACCTGCATCTACAAGCTGTTGCGCTTGATGAACCACTTCTTCTGGGTCTCTTGAACGCATTAACCCACGAGCCCACGGGATAATACAAAAAGTACAAAAGTTGTTACAGCCTTCTTGGATTTTTAATGACGCGCGCGTACGATCTGTAAAGGCAGGAACATCCAATTCCTCATATACTCGGTTTTTCATAATATTTCCGACTGCATTGATCGGTTGACGCTCTGTTTTATACTGCTCAATATAATCAAGCATTTTTGTGCGCTCTTGTGTTCCTACAACGATATCTACCCCTGGAATTGCCATTATTTCAGCAGGAGATGTTTGTGCATAGCAACCAGTAACACAAATAACAGCATCTGGATTTTGGCGAATAGCACGACGAATCACTTGCCGACTTTTTTTATCACCAGTGTTTGTTACGGTACATGTATTTATCACATATACATCTGATTGTTTTTCAAAATCAGTACGGTCATAGCCATTTTCTTTAAATAATTGCCATATGGCCTCTGTTTCATAGTGGTTAACTTTACAGCCTAATGTATGGAATGCAACGGATGACAAGTCCTCACACCTCTTTCATTCATATTCATAAGAAATTGCAGCAAGCGCATATAACGGTGCAGTTTCTGTTCTTAGAATCCTTGGTCCAAGTGCAATGGGTTGAAACTCATTTTCTAACAGTAGTTGTACTTCCTGACGATCGAGCCCACCTTCTGGGCCAAAAACGATTAGTATCGATTTTTTATCATACACCTTTTTTAGTTGGTCAGCAAACTTTTGTCGCTGTTCAAGCTTTGCGTCTTCTTCATCCGCAACAAATTTCACATCATACGATTTAGAAATTTCCAACAGCTCGGTCAATGAGATTGGTTTATGTATTAGTGGGATAAAGGAGCGATGAGATTGTTCTGCGGCTTCTTTTGCGATTTTTTGTAAACGAGTGATTTTTTTCTCGTTCTTTTGTTTATCCCATTTTACAATGGAGCGTTTCGCCTCAAATGGATAAAGTGTATGCATACCCAGCTCTGTCGCTTTTTGCGTTATTAATTCTAGCTTATCACCTTTTGGAAGTCCACATACGATGGAAACTTTAATCGGCAATTCTGTGGATTGTTCATGTTTTTCTTTTATCTGTAAAAGCACAGATTTAGAAGTACCTTCTAAGATGGTCATTGTATATGTCTGGCTGTTCGCTACTACATATACATCGTCACCAGAAGACATGCGCATCACTTGAATCATATGATGCGCATCTTCGCCTGTAATCGTTACCGTATTATTTTCCTCAATAGGTTCATTTGTAAAATAACGTTGCATGAGCGTCTCCTTATTTCTCAGGCTTTCTTGAAATGATTGTAACCCAGTCTTCCATCATCATTACTTCTTCGATTTCGAATCCCGCTTGCTGCAAGGAATTACGAACATCTTCTTTTTTCGTTGCAATAATACCTGATGTTATAAATAATCCACCATCTTTTACGATGGAATAAGCGTCATTTGTAAATGTCATAATAATTTCAGCTAAAATATTAGCAACCACGATATCTGCTTTTTCGTTCACATTGTCAAGTAAATTACCATGAGTTACTTGAACAACATCACTTACCTTATTTAGAGAGATATTTTCTTTTGCAGATTGAACAGCTACCTCATCTAAATCTAATGCATGGATAGATGCTGCCCCTAATTTTGCTGCCCCTATAGACAGGACACCTGAACCAGTCCCAACATCAATAACGCTAATTCCTTTTTGTACTGTTTTTTCAAGTGCTTGTAAGCACATGACAGTAGTTGGGTGGGTTCCTGTTCCAAACGCCATACCTGGATCTAGTTCAATGATTAATTCATCGGTATTTACACGCTCATAGTCTTCCCATGTTGGTACGATTGTAAAACGATTCGATATTTTAACTGGGTGATAATATTTTTTCCAAGCAGTAGCCCAATCTTCCTCGTCTACTTCTTGTACTGTTACACTATTATGACCAAGATCGATATTAAAGTTTTGTAAGTTGTTAATCGCAAGTTTGATCTCTTCCACTGTTTCTAGTAGAAAACTAGTTTCCGCTAAATAAGCCTTCACTCGTACACCATCTACTGGGAAATCATCCGGATTTAAGTTATAGATTTCACCAAAAACATCTTCTCTTTCTCTTAATAACTCTTCTGAATCTTCGATAACGACTCCACTTGCTCCAGCCTCATGCAGAATATTGCTAATTGCTTCCACTGCCTCATTCGTCGTATGAATGGATAGTTCAGACCATTTCACTTGCGCCACTCCTTTATTCACCTTTTATCGTTCTTTTGATTTTATCAAATAATGAACTGCCTTGCTCTTCCGGAATATCTCCGCTAATTTCTGCAAACTCACGAAGTAACTGCTTTTGTTTTTCCGTTAATTTTTTCGGTGTAATCACTTTTACAACGACATGTTGATCTCCAGTGCCATATCCGTGAACGTTTTTGACACCCTTACCTTTTAAGCGGAATGTTGTTTGAGACTGTGTACCTGCAGGAATTTTTAGTTTCACTTTTCCTTGAACTGTCGGTACCTCTATCTCGTCTCCAAGTGCAGCTTGAGCGAATGTCAATGGAAGTTCATAATAAATATCATCGCCATCTCGTTCAAATCTTGGATCGGCTTTTACACGGAATACAATATATAAGTCTCCTGCTGGTCCACCATTTACACCAGGTTCCCCTTGCCCACTTACACGAAGCTGTTGACCATCATCCACACCTGCTGGAATCGTCACTTTAATTTTTTTGCGTTTATTTACAGTACCTTTACCGTGACATGTAGAACATTTGTCCTTAATGATTTTCCCAGTACCCTCACAATAATGACAAGTCCGTTTCGTTTGAATGCGACCAAAAGGTGTGTCTTGTGCTACATTCACTTGCCCTTGACCATTACAGTGTGAACATTTTTCTGGTTGAGTTCCTGGTTTTGCACCAGTTCCGCTACATGTATCACATGTTTCTTCTTTAGCCACATCTATTTCTGTTTCTTTTCCGAAAACAGCTTCTTCAAATTCAATTGTCATCGTATATTGAAGATCACTGCCTTTTCTAGGTGCGTTAGGGTCACGTCGTCTTGAGCTTCCCCCACCGCCGAAAAACGAACTGAAAATATCTTCGAAGCCAAAGCCGTCTCCGCCACCAAATCCACCAAATCCTTGGTTTGGACCAGCATGACCAAATTGATCATATTGAGCTCTTTTTTGATCATCACTTAATACTTCATATGCTTCAGTAATTTCCTTGAACTTAGCATCAGCGTCTGCCGCTTTGTTAATATCCGGGTGATATTGCTTCGAAAGCTTGCGATACGCTTTTTTTATCTCATCTTGAGAAGCACCTTTAGAAACTCCTAGTACCTCATAATAATCACGTTTTTCCATTGTTCACTCTCCTGCTCTTTACCTACACGTAATGAATATTGTAACACGGAACAATAATCTAGTCTAAACAGTTACAAATGCGGAAGCACCTATCTCTGCCCCGACAGGCAAATGAGAATGTAGGTCTGCCTAGTGAGCCACATCGTGTGGCAAGGCAGACATAACCCGCATCGTGCGGGCCAAGGAGGCAGCTCCTCAGCCACCACAGCTTTTTCACATTTGACCCCGAGGGGCACCGTTCTTCTGCGACGAGCTGTGCGCAGGAGCAAGGCGCTGGAGTCTGGACGTAGAAGTTCTTGTAGAAAGTTATTCCACTTGTTTATAAAATTATCAGTTCCTAAACAGTAAGAAAAGCCAAAGCCGAATACGGTCTTTGACTTTTCCTTACCGACTAACTTACAACTTATTTGTTGTCTTTATCGTCATTTACTTCTTCAAATTCAGCGTCAACAACACCGTCGTCTTTTGCATCAGCTTGTGCGCCACCGTTTGCAGCAGCATCAGCTTGTGCTTGCTCATATAATTTCATTGTAAGCTGTTGTACGATTTCATTTAACGCATCTTTTTTCGCTTTAATATCTTCTAGATTACCAGCTTCAAGAGCAGCTTTTAACGCTTCTTTTGCATCTTCAGCAGATTTTTTCTCTTCTTCTGAAACTTTATCTTCTAAATCTTTTAATGTTTTTTCTGTCATGAATACTAATTGATCTGCTTCGTTTTTCACTTCAGCTTCTTCTTTACGAACTTTATCCGCTTCTGCATTTGCTTCCGCTTCTTTTACCATACGCTCGATTTCTTCGTCAGATAATGAAGAGTTCGATTGAATTGTAATATTTTGTTCTTTTCCAGTTCCAAGATCTTTCGCTTTAACATTTACAATACCGTTTTTATCGATATCAAATGTTACTTCGATTTGTGGTACACCACGTGGAGCTGGTGGAATATCCGCAAGTTGGAAACGACCAAGTGTTTTGTTATCCGCTGACATTGGACGTTCACCTTGTAGAACGTGAATATCTACTGCTGGTTGGTTATCAGCTGCCGTTGAAAATGTTTGAGATTTTGAAGTTGGGATTGTTGTATTACGTTCGATTAGTTTCGTAAATACGCCACCCATTGTTTCAATACCTAAAGAAAGTGGTGTTACGTCAAGTAATACAACGTCTTTCACATCTCCAGTTAATACTCCACCTTGAACTGCAGCACCCATTGCTACTACTTCATCTGGGTTTACACCTTTATGTGGTTCTTTACCAGTTTCTTTTTTAATCGCATCTTGTACTGCAGGAATTCGAGTAGAACCACCAACTAAAATTACTTTATCAATTTGAGAAGCAGATAATCCAGCATCTTTCATTGCTTGACGAGTTGGTACCATTGTACGCTCTACTAGGTGTGCTGTTAAATCATCAAATTTCGCACGAGTCATTGTTACTTCCAAGTGAAGTGGTCCAGCTTCTCCAGCTGTAATGAAAGGAAGTGAAATTTGAGTAGATGTTACACCTGATAGATCTTTTTTCGCTTTTTCAGCTGCATCTTTTAGACGTTGTACAGCCATTTTATCTTGTGATAAATCAATTCCGTTTTCTTTTTTGAATTCTTGTACTAAGTAGTCCATCAATACTTGGTCAAAGTCATCCCCACCAAGACGGTTGTCTCCTGCTGTTGCTAGAACTTCAAATACTCCGTCTCCTAGCTCTAGGATAGATACGTCAAATGTACCTCCACCTAAATCGTAAACCAGAATTTTTTCATCATGATCCATTTTATCTAAACCGTATGCTAAAGCTGCTGCAGTCGGTTCGTTAATAATACGTTCTACTTCAAGACCAGCGATGCGACCAGCATCTTTTGTTGCTTGACGTTCTGCATCGTTAAAGTAAGCAGGAACTGTAATAACTGCTTTTGTTACTTTTTCACCTAAGTATTCTTCTGCGAATCCTTTTAAGTATTGAAGAATCATTGCAGATACTTCTTGTGGTGTATATTCTTTACCTTCTGCTGATACTTTTTCATTTGTACCCATTAAACGTTTTACAGAAGCAATCGTATTTGGGTTTGTAATGGATTGACGTTTTGCTACTTCCCCAACTTGTTTTTCGCCATTTTTGAATGCCACAACAGATGGAGTTGTGCGGTTACCTTCTGGATTTGGAATTACTTTAGGTTCTCCACCTTCTAATACAGATACACATGAGTTTGTTGTTCCTAAGTCAATACCGATAATTTTAGACATAAATAGTTCCTCCTAAATATAAAGTGCATATAATCATCATTAAATGAAATTTTATTCGTTAACTTTTAACCATAGATGGTCTTAAAATTCTATCTTTTAACTTATACCCTTTTTGCAATTCTTGAAGCACGATACCTGAATCTTTCGTATCGTCTTTTTCCTGCATTACTGCTTGATGGAAGTTCGGATCAAAAGGAACGCCTTCCGCTTCAATTTGTTCTAAGCCTTCTTTTTTTACTGCATCTAGTAAAGAACGATACACCATTTCTACGCCTTTTGCTAAAGAAGCAGCTTCTTCACTAGTAGTTTCAATGGCTAATGCACGTTCGAAATTATCTAGCACCGGCAAAATATCTGATAATACAGATTGCGCACGGTATTTATAATCTGCCTCTTTATCTAGTTGAACACGACGTTTATAGTTTTCAAAATCAGCTCTTAAACGAATCGCTTTATTTTGTTCTTCTTCTAACTGTTGTTTAACAAGCGTTAGCTCATCAACTTCTTCTACAGTTTCTTCTACTACGTCTTCTTCTGTTTCAGCTACCTCATCTTCAGCTGGAACGTCTGCTTGTTCATCTAGCTTTTCAGTTTCTAATTCTTCTACAATTTCATCTTTTTGTTCTGACATAACTAGCAACTCTCCTTATCCATGCGGTCCATGTAAAATTTTCGATAATTCTCTCGATAGATCCCCACTCATCACATCTAGTAAAGAAACGACTCGCTTGTAATCCATTCGAGTAGGTCCAATGATTGCAATGGAACCGATTTGTTCCTCCCCAATGTCATAGGAAGCTGTAATAATACTACAATCCTCCATAGCCAGATGGTTGTTTTCAGTACCGATTCGAATTTGAATTCCTTTTTGGTCTAAATGGAATAACCCAGGCATTTGATTTACATGATCCATCCAATACATAATACTTCGTGCTTTTTCTACATCATTAAATTCAGGTTGATTTAGCAGTTGCATTTTCCCGCCGTAGTAAACTTTATCTTCATGTTCAATTGTTAGCGCTTTGTTTAATGATCCTAACAAGTCATTTAAACGACCATTATTTTGTCTTAAAACTGCTAATGTAACAGCTTCTAGTTTAGCTTGGAGCTCATGTAAATGAACACCTACTAAACGCTCATTAATCAAATTGACCATTCTTTCAATATCCGATGCGGTAAAGCTTTCCGGTATGGAAAATACACGATTTTCTACATGTCCGCTATCCGTCACAATAATAGCAACAGCGGAATCATCCGTTAAAGGGACGATAGAAAAGCGTTTGACACGATGTTTTCTCACATCTAAGCCTAGCATTATAGAGGTATAATTCGTTAATTCGGACAAAATAGCCGCAGATTTACGAATTATTTGTTCCGTCTCTACCATACGTTCTTCAAAAATAGAACGAATTTGTTTGATCTCACTTTTCGAGATACGTTGTGGAGTTAGCATATTGTCTACATAGTAACGATAGCCTTTTTGCGAAGGCACGCGACCAGACGAAGTATGTGTTTTTTCTAAATAGCCCATTTCTTCTAAATCTGCCATATCATTTCGAATAGTAGCAGGACTAAATGGAACTTCCTCCTTTTTCGAAAGTTGGCGAGATCCAACTGGTTGAGCGGTTTCGATAAAATCATCTACCGTTACTTGCAATATTAATAATTGCCGATTAGTTAGCATGATTATCACCTCTGTTAGCACTCACTCATATAGAGTGCTAATACTTATATAGAAAATTTATCAAATCTATAGGGAACTGTCAACGATTTAGCTTGTAAGAAAATATTGAAATACTTCGTTCCCAACAAAGCGTCCTCGTTTCGTAAGTTTGATAAAGCCATTTTCGATCGTGACAAACTCTTTTTCCAAAAGTTCATCTATTTCTTTTCCATACACTTGTTGTAACGTTTGATTGTATCTTTGTTCAAAACGAACTAATGAAACTCCTTCGTTTTTACGCAAGCCTAAAAACATTTCTTCTTCCATTTTTTCAACTCGAGTAACTTCTTTTTGCATCATAATAGGTTTTTCCATCGTTTCAATTGTATGCATATACTTTTTTAAAGGACCATGATTGGAATAGCGCATACTGTTTACATACCCATGTGCTCCCGCTCCAAGCCCAATATATTCATCATTATCCCAATAAAGCAATTATGTTTGGATTCCTTTCCTTTATGGGCAAAATTACTAATTTCATATTGATCATATCCATGCAACTTCATTTCATCCATTAAATAGCTATACATGTCCGCCTCTAGGTCTTCTCCAGGAAGTGTAAGCTTTCCTTTTGATAACAGATTATAAAAAATGGTTTTAGGCTCAACAAGTAAAGAATATGCAGAAATATGAGGAATGTTCAAACGAAATGCTTCTTCTAAAGATGCTTTCCATTGGTCCATTGTTTGATTTGGTAAGCCGTACATTAGGTCTATACTGATCGAAGGGAAATCCGTTTGTTTCGCATATTCGATTACTTTATATACGTGATCATTGGAATGCGTTCTTCCAAGGACTTTTAACAGGTCTTGATCGAAAGTTTGCACACCCATACTTAAACGGTTTACCCCAAACTTACGCATCAGTTGCATCTTTTCAAGTGTTAACTCATCTGGATTTGCTTCAGATGTGAATTCTACTAACTTTTCCATTGGGATATGTGTTTCAATAAGTGTAAATAGGCGATCCAATTGCTGAACAGACAATGAAGTCGGCGTGCCTCCACCGATAAAAATTGTTTCGATCGATGCATTTTTTAAATCATCTGCCCATAAAGCCATTTCTTGTCCCAGCGCTTCAATATATTCATCGACTGGCTGATTATGAAAAAAGAATTTATTGAAATCACAATAATTACAAATTTGATGACAAAAAGGTATATGGATATATACTCCTCGTACCATACTGTTTCCAACTCTCTATATAAGAAAAAGAGGGCTATCAAATTCGCGCCCCCTTCTTTCTTGTTATTTATTTGGCTCATCCATTTTAAGAACTGCCATAAACGCCTCTTGAGGAACTTCTACAGAACCTACTTGTTTCATACGTTTTTTACCTTCTTTTTGTTTTTCAAGAAGTTTACGCTTACGGGATATATCTCCACCGTAACATTTTGCTAATACGTTTTTACCGATTGATTTTATCGTTGAACGAGCAACAATTTTTTGACCGATTGCCGCTTGTACCGGCACTTCGAATTGCTGTCTTGGTATTAGCGCTTTTAACTTTTCTACAATTACTTTTCCACGCTCATATGCAAAGTCTTTGTGTACGATAAAGCTTAAAGCATCTACTTTTTCGCTATTAAGCAGAATATCCATTTTCACTAATTTCGATTCTTTATAACCGATTAACTCGTAGTCAAAGGATGCATAGCCCTTCGTACTAGATTTTAGTGCATCAAAGAAATCATATACAATTTCAGAAAGTGGAATTTCATAAATAATATTCACACGTGCAGATGATAAATAATCCATTGTGATAAAGTTTCCGCGTTTACGTTGGCATAGCTCCATGACTGAACCAACATAATCTTCCGGAACCATAATCGAAGCCTTCACATATGGCTCTTCGATTTTATCGACCTTTTGTATTTCAGGCATCATCGATGGGTTATCGACTTTAATCGTTTCCCCACTTGTTAACTTAACATCATAAATAACACTTGGAGCTGTCGTTATTAAATCGATTTTAAATTCACGTTCAATACGCTCTTGAATGATTTCCATATGAAGGAGTCCTAAGAAACCACAACGATAACCAAATCCAAGCGCTTGAGAAGTCTCTGGTTCAAACTCTAAAGCGGAATCATTTAATTCTAATTTTTCAAGCGCATCCCGTAAATCTACATATTTAGAGTTATCGATTGGATATAAACCACAGAATACCATCGGATTCATTTTTCGATATCCTGGTAGCGCTTCTTGTGCTGGGTTGGAAGCTAATGTAATCGTATCCCCTACACTCGAGTCACCCACATGCTTCATGGAGGCAGTTAAAAATCCAACGTCCCCAACAGTTAGTTCTGAACGCATTGTAGCTTTTGGTGTAAATACACCTGTCTCAACAACTTCGAATTCTTTACCAGAAGACATCATTTTTATCTTGTCCCCAGGTTTCACCGTACCTTCCATAATTCGAATATAAACTATTACCCCGCGGTATGGATCGAATAACGAGTCAAATATAAGCGCTTTAAGTGGCGCTGAAGGGTCTCCGGTAGGTGCTGGAACTTTTTCAACTATTTGTTCTAAAATCTCTTCAATACCTATTCCTGCTTTCGCAGATGCGTGCACGGCTTCTGAAGCGTCTAACCCGATTACATCTTCCACTTCTTGTTTCACTCGTTCTGGATCAGCAGCAGGTAAATCGATTTTATTGACAACCGGTAAAATTTCCAAGTCATTATCTAATGCTAAATATACATTTGCAAGCGTTTGAGCTTCGATTCCTTGTGCAGCATCTACTACAAGTATTGCTCCTTCACAGGCAGCTAAACTTCTCGATACTTCGTATGTGAAATCGACATGTCCTGGTGTGTCGATTAAATGGAAAATATATTCTTCTCCATCTTTTGCTGTATATGTCAATTGAACGGCATTCAATTTAATCGTAATTCCACGTTCTCTTTCTAGGTCCATGGAGTCGAGTAATTGGCTTTGCATTTCTCTCGAGGTAACTGTTTGTGTTTTTTCTAAAATACGATCAGCAAGCGTCGATTTACCGTGGTCAATATGCGCGATAATCGAAAAGTTACGTATTTTTTTCTGTCGTGCTAATCTCTCTTCATGATTCATACTTGTTCACTCCTAATTAAACTACTTGCATTATAACAGATAAAGGATTGTTTAAGAAATATTACTGAAATATTTTATGTACACGTCTCATTATTTTCTACAAAAAAGTCAATATAAATAATTTTTTGCCAGATTTTAATCTTATCAAAAACCTGTACATAACACAATCTAGGAGAATATTTTCATACAAAAAGAGATGAAGCAAACGTAAACTGCTTCATCTCTTATTCTCACTTATGATGGCAACTGTTCATTTAACATATTCGATAAAGCTTTCGCTAGAATTGCAATAGAACGATTAATTTCTTCTTCGCTATTATCAATGCCTCCCAATTCAACATTAAGTAAATTTTTTGAAAGGTCTTGATTGTATACTCCATCTACTCCCTTGCCTTCTTTCGGTAATATCCCCCGTGAAATGCCAGGAACTAATTTATTTAATTGGTTAGAGAGGTTTTGTGCAAGTTGTTCATTCCATCTGTAGTTAGGATGCTCTCGGCCAATAACGAATATAAATTTAGCATAACTTGCTTCCCCACTTTTAAGTGTCGTCACTTTTGCTCTTGCGGAATCTCTGTGAATATCTAAAATAATGTCATAATTATTTTGCCCGATTGCTTGTTGTACTAATGGACGTATTGAATTATAGTCATCCATTTCTTTCTTGTTGTAGTTTTCTAAAAAGGTAGTCTCTAGTTGATGAAAAGCAAACTGGGCATTAATCTGGTCTTGAAAAGTCGTGATATTGTTTATGGGATGATAAATTGCTATTTTTTCACCTTGTGCAGCAAGTATCGGTTGATAGGCTTCTTGCGAATGAGTAAAGTAAACAAATGCTTGTTTCGGCTCCACTACTACTTCTTGGACGACTGGTTTTTTTTCCAATTGTGCCGCATAGACTACAGGGATCTCCTCTTTTTCCTTTTCTTCCACTTGTTCCGGTTGTTCCGGTTGAGTTGTAAAAAGAGGTGTTTGGACGGTAGCAATAATGATAGGCGCTAAAAATAAAAGGATTAAGATGCTTGTTAAATTCTTCAGGTATTTAGCCATATATTCCACTCTCCTCACATAATCGTATGTGGAAAAGTGGAATTTTAGAACGATATCATCTGCTAGTGATCCATGTCTCTAAGCTGTTAGAAAGTAAATGAGCATATTGTTCCACCCATGCATCTGTTTCTTTCGGCGTCACAAACAAAGAAGGATTCCTTCCAACAAAAACCTCTTCGAATAATTTTCTTTTTTCTTCAGTTGGCCACGTGACCCATTCCCCAAAGATAGGTTGTAAAATCGCTTTGTCGATCGTTGGTTTTTTGCTAGAAACCATCGGGGTTACGGCTAATGCCGATGAAGGACTTCCCTTTTCTTCTATTTTGGATGCAATATAATGAATAACTTGTTCCATCGCATCCGCGTATAGAACAGGTCCGTCCACAACCATTGGTATTCCAATTGCCGTCACTGGCACACCATATACTTCCTCGGAAACTTCTTTTCGTTGGTTTCCCACACCTGAACCAGGATGTATCCCTGTATTGGTGATTTGGATTGTTTTGCAAAGTCGTTCACTATTTCTAGCTGCAAGCGCATCTAATACAATGATTAGATCTGGTTTAAATGCATTGCTAATTGCTTCTATAAAATCGCTTGTTTCAAAACCTGTTTGACCTGTTACACCTGGTGCGTACATAACAACTTTTATATGTTCTTCAGCAGTCAAAGCAGAACTTTGTAAAATTTCAATTGCTTTTGGACCTATTGCGTCTGGTGTTATAAAAGCATTGCCAAGCCCTATTATTAGTATTTTAGATGACTTCGTCAGTTTAATGTTTTCATGCATTTCCCTAAGTTTATCGACAAATACTCTTTCTAAGTGTTGAAAGCTTCGATCATCATCCGGACTCACTGTTAAGTCTGTTAAGGTAATATATTTCCCTTTTTTCTTCCCTAGTTCCTTTTCTCCGTTTTCGTCTACTTCAATAGACGTGACTAAAACTGCTCCCTCTCTACTTTCGTCAAATTTTATACCCTCTGATTTTTCCAACGTATTCTTATCTTCTTTTGAACGATGTCTTACCATTTCATCTGATTCATCCAATAAATCTGTTCGTCCCCACATAAAATTCACCTCCAAAATAGTTTGGTCGATGTGTCAAGTAAATATTCTTTGCATTTATATATTGCAATTTGTTTTTGCGTTTGTTAAAATAATGCTTGTTGTATTAGACAGTTTCAACAAAGAAATATCATCTCGAGACCATTTTAGGAGGTGAAAGTTATGCCAAATATTAAATCTGCAATCAAACGTGTTAAGAAAAACGCTACATTGAACGCTCAAAACGCAACTGCTAAATCTGCAATGCGTACTGCTGTAAAAAAAGCTGACAATGCTGCACTTAACAACGATGAAAACGCAAAAGAACTTATTAAATCTGCAATCCAACAATTGGAGAAAGCAGCTTCTAAAGGTTTAATTCATAAAAACGCAGCTACTCGTAAGAAAGCTCAATTAATGAAAAAAGCGTAATTTAAATAAGACTGGCCGAATTTATTTCGGTCAGTCTTTATTTATTTTCAAAGTATTAGTTTCATAAATTGCTAATTGTCAAAATACGTTTGGTCCTTATGTAAAAGAGCTGGCAGATTGCTTTGAATGAAACGAATTCTACTCCATGACCGAGATTTCTTGATTTGGGAATGAAAGAATGGCCCACTTTCCTATCTTGATAAAAGCAGCCAAAGATGAAATTTTGGCTGCTCAGTCCTTCTCTATATTATTTCCACCTTTTCATTTTAAGAGAAGTGTCCCAATATAGCTTCACTATTTTTGCTATCCCTACCTTGCAACGGTAAAAAGGACTACCAATTAGTCCAAAGCAAGTAAAAAGCGTTCAAGCGCAAAATGGTTTCTTACCGTCATTTTTATCAACATTAATGCTGGAATGGCTATTCAACTGTCTTTACTTATTTCATCAAAAACAATTCCAATATTCGGTCTCGATTAATATTTAATGTTTTTAACTGCAAATCTACTGTCGCTAGATCATTTAAGGTCTGTAGTAGTTTTTCTTCGTTATACAAAATGGGATTGTCAAAAAGCAATTTCACTCGGTATGGATGAACCTTTAGTTGGCCGGCTATTTGTTGGGCGTGATACCCCTTTTTCTTTAAATGGCCTACTTGCACCATTAACCTTACTTGCGTTGCGATCAATGCGTTTAACTTTAACGGATCTTCTTTTTGCTTTAATAGATCATGATAAATGGCTATCGCTTCGCTCTTGTTCCCCGCAAAATAAGCATTTCCAAGTGTAAAAACGTCCTGCTCCAACGTTCGGACAAGTAATTTTTTTACTGTCTCTGTATCGATTTCTACTGCATCTCCCACATACGTCGCTATTTTCGCTAATTCTGTTTGCAAATGAACTAAATCGGTTCCGCCAAATTCGATGAAACGCTCAATCGTTTCCTCAGACATTGTTTTACCGTGTGTTTTAAGTTCATTAAGTACCCAGCTTTTTAAATCATGTGCTTGCAAGCTAGTTGCCTCGATTACATTAGCTGATTGTTTCATGGCCTTTGTAATTTTTTTACGCTCATCTAATTTCTCATATGGTGCGATAAAAACAACTATCGCTGTTGGAGAAGGGCTTTGTAGCCACTTTTCTAAACTAACTGTATCATGTATTATTTTTTCTTTCCCTTTTTCAGTTGCTTTTAAAAAGAATGCATTTTTGGCAATTACAAGCTTTTTATCTGAGAAAAAAGGAATGGTATCGGCTTCGTATATAACTTCGTCTACGCTTTTTTCTTCTAAATCGAACGTTATTATTTCGGTTTCTCCATGCTCATTTAAGTTCCTTTTCAGTCTTTTTATTGTTTCTTCTATAAAATACGCTTCTGTTCCGTATAATAAATAAACATCCGACAAATCATCGTTTGCTATTTGCATCCACATTTCTGAAATCATTCTAGATCTCCTTACTACTGTATGTTTGTCTTTATTATAGCGTAAAAGTAGTGAATAATTTGTGACATTGTCAGCAGGAATAGAGAAATAAAAGATTCCATGTAGATTTTTAATAGGCTATCCTATATAATTAGGTGGAAATAGGAGGGGTAATAATGAATGAATTTGAACAAAATGTACAGTCGAAGCGTAACGACGCTATTGACTCAGGCGTAGGTTTTGTAGTCTCCTTTGGATTTTTTACAATTATGTTCGCTATTGCAGTAATTGTTGAGTTTGTTTCTCGATAATCACTAAAAAAGGGATTTGTCTATACTAGGCAAACCCTTTTTTAGTTACTAGAAAGTTGTCACTAATAGCTCTCCACTTTTCGTTATCTCCACTTCAATCGTGCCCTCTCTTCCTGTTTGTAAAAAGGGAATCTGAAGTGCGTCTAAACGCTCGACTACCTCTTGGTGTGGGTGACCAAATCTATTTCCAAACCCTGCAGAAATAATTGAAATAGCTGGATTTGTGAGTTCTAAAAAGGATTGCTCACTAGAAGTTTTACTACCATGATGTCCAATTTTCAGTAATGTTATATCTTTTAAAGCTTCCGGGTATTTCTTCACTAATTCCAACTCTCCTTCTTTCTCTATATCCCCCATAAATAACCCATGAAAATAGCGATTTTGCATGGATAGGACAAGCGAATCATTATTTCCTTCGTATGTAGCATCCGTTGGGTAGATATATTGAAATTGAAAATAGCTCGAATCTATTTTTTCTCCCGCGCCTTTTTCTATCATAGGGATATGTTGCTCCCTTACTTCCTCCATCAAATCTCGCATGCCATTTTTATTAGTAGACCCAGGCGTAATATGAATTTCATCTACGCGCACTTCCTGAAGAACTTCCTCTGCACCTTCCATATGGTCCGCATCTGCATGCGTAAGTACCAGAGTATCTATTTTAGTTATACCTTTTCCTTTTAAGAATGGTACAACGATTTGCCTTCCCACTTCATAGTCTTCTTTTGTTTTTTCCATGCATCTTGTTCAAACCGTAAGACTCCACCCGTATCAATCATAATTATTTCTTTTCGGTAAGGCATTTCAATGATGATACAATCCCCCTGCCCTACATTTAAAAAGGTTATTTTCGTCGAAGAATCTAAATATGGAGTAATTTGCATAATACCCATTGGCAATACAAGAAGGAAACTACAAAAAACAAGCTGCTTCTTTCGCTCAATCGAAATTAAAAAGAACATCACTGTTCCATAAGCCAGGAATACAAGCAGCAGGGACGGTTTCATCGGGTTCCACATTTGATATGGTAAACTTCCTAAGTAGATGATCAAATCACCTAATAAAAGTCGTACTGGTTCATATAAATGAAAAAGAAAATCACTAACTGAAGTAGAGATATACGTAAGAAACAGGAAAATGAGATTAATAGGTAGTATGATAAATGAAAACAGCGGTACAAAAACTAAATTTGCGAGGAATGAGGATATGGAAATTTCATAAAACTGATACAGAAGGATAGGATAAACAATTAATTGACACAGGGCAGTAATTACAAAAGACTGCATTACATATGAAGTCCTATTTCTTAAAAACACAGAGGAGTAAATAAGTGAAAACGCAGCCAAATACGATAATTGAAAACCAATTTGAAAAATGACCCACGGAGTAAGCAAGACAAAACCAATCACACTTAATGAAAATGCATCATCGATGGCAATCTTTTTCTTAAACAATAAACTAAGTAAAACTATTTCAGTTACAGAAACAGATCTCCATACAGATGGAGCCCCTCCAGCGATAAATGCATAAAGCGGAAGAGCGATTAGTAGAACTAAGTTTGCAGTTTCTCTTCTGACCCCAATGCGTATCAGTGATTCGTATACCATTAATGCAAGCAAGGCCACATGAAGACCTGAAATCGCAAATAAATGCGTAATTCCTAATGTTTGATAAGCATTTTGTATGTCAGAAGGCATTTGTTCTCTACTTCCGATTAAAAGTGCTTCGGCCTCTGACTGAAGAGATGATGGGAACGTATTTTGTATATGCATTTTCATCGCAAATCGCTTTTCTGCCATATGCGTAAGAAAAGACTCATTTTTCTCGATGATCTGATACGTTTTTACAGCCATCTGACCAACTGCCCCATTACTTTTTATATAGGAATCCATGTTAAAAGCATAGACATGGGATGCAGGACGTTTTTCCACTTCTTCAGGAATCACTTGAAATACCGTCCCTGCAAGAGAAGCTTTCATAAGCGCTGCTTTTTCTGTTTCTGTACCTAACTTAAGCTGGACATACCACTTTTCTCCCTCTTCCGAAATAGCAAACCCTCGGATATACTGTCCATTTATCCGATAAACGTCCGTCCAGGTTATTTCCTTAACATGTATTTCACTTGCTTGCATTGGCATAACTGTTTGCACATAAAAATAACAAACAATACCAATGATGATTGTGCCGATAGTAAAAAATAGATGCTTTTGCTTGTACACTAGCCAACAAAAAAGGAAAACAAATAACACCAGTAGTTTTACTGATTCATACGCACTAATTGTAGCAATTACAACTGATAAAGCTATATAAATAAAATTTCCCTGAACAGTTATACGCCGAATAATTCTGCCACCTTCTTTTCATAAAGCGCCAATTCTTCTATACTTGCCCCTTTCTCACGTAACTTCGTAAGCAACTCCATGTAGAGTGCAACTTTTTCATCGCCTAAAAAGTCAATTTTACGCTCATCAAAAGGTACTTGTATCACTTCTACGTTCGCTTGTCTTAAGAGCTCTATAGCGTATTCATTGTTTTTATAATCCTGTGCATAATAAAGACGTGAAATTCCTGCTTGAATGATTGATTTCGTACATGGCAAACAAGGAAAATGGGTCACATACAAATCTGCTCCATTTACCGATACACCATATTTCGAGCATTGTAATAACGCATTCATTTCTGCATGAATTGTCCGCACACAATGATTATCAACAACGTAACAGCCATGATCGATACAATGATCGCCACCTGAAATTGAGCCATTATAGCCCCCTGCCATAATACGTCGATCACGAACGATTGTTGCCCCTACTGCTAATCTAGTACATGTGCTTCTTAAAGCAAGTAAATGGCTTTGTGCCATGAAAAATTGGTCCCATGTAATTCGCTCCATATAACTACCTCCAATATATATACTTCTTCTAGTGTAGTAGTTTTTATCGTGAACAGTCAATATCACTTCACAGTTATTAGGGGTTCTAATTTTTCAAATGTTTTTTGACCAATGCCTGTTACATTCATTAAATCTTGTTTTTCTTTAAAATTGCCGGTTTCTTCACGGTATGCGAGTATTGCTTCTGCTCTTGCGGGACCAACTCCAGGTAAAGTAGTGAGTATTGTAGCATCCGCTTTATTGATGTTTACTAGAGTGGAATTAGCCGATTGCGTTGTCTCCATCGTTTCTAATTCCCCTATTTCTTCTCCTTCAAGCGGTACGTAAATGACCATCTCATCTACTACTCTCTGTGCATGATTGATATTTTTACTATTAGCCATAGCTAAATAACCTCCAGCAAGCTCAATCGCATTTAATACACGATCGCCTTCCGTGAGTTCATATACTCCAGGGTTATTTACAGCGCCTTTTACTTCTACAAAAATAGCGATATCTTCTACATATTCAATTGTATCTTCTTGGTTTTCTTTAATGGAATCTTCAAATGGGATAGGTTGTACGATTTCAGCTGTGGGAGGTGCTGATTTGAATTGGGATTGAATTATGAAAAATAATATTATCGTGATTACTGTTGTTGGGAGCAACAGCTTTTTCTTGTATTTCTGAACTAATGAACGAAACAGAAATATCATCCTCTCGAAAAAGAGGTAAATTATATGGAGTTATAAAAACTATACTAAATTTACCCCTCTTTGAAAAGTATTATTTGGTAGCATGTATAAAATAACGTTCAATTTCTTTTTCATCCTGTTCATCAAAAATGGATGTGGAAACCACGACAGAAGCAAACCCAATTTGTTTTAAAAGCTCCGTAAATGTTTCTAAAGGATATGTTCGTTGATAATGTGATTCCTCAAATCGCTCATAATAACCTGTTTCATCTCGAACAAAAAAAGTCATGTCATGATAAATAGAATGTGATTCATCGCCTATTTCCGTATGCCATATGTATGCAACTTGTTCGTCTTCATAAGTAAACGGACCGTCGGGAAAAATGGTATCCATTTTATACAAGGAATGCACATCGAAAAATAGCTGTCCATCTGATGTAAGAGCCTTATAAATACGTTCAAATGTTTGTTTCACTTCTTCGAGAGTTTCCAAATAATTGAGCGAATCGATTGCGATTACTGCTACATCTATGTCGTCAATGCCGTCTAATTCAGCCATGGATTGGCACAAGAAAGAAATATCTGTGCCTTGCTCTAAACTACGATTATGTGCAATCGTTAACATCGCTTCCGATAGATCTACACCGATTACATCATAGCCTGCTTTCGCAAATTTCACACTCAGCACACCAGTGCCACACCCTATATCAACTAATCGTTTTCTGCTAGAAACAGGTGCAGTTGCCTGCACCCATTCTGCATATTTATCATATGGTATATCGGACATAAGTGAATCATAAATATAGGCAAATTGGTCGTACATTGCCATTATGCATCTTGCCCTACTTCAATCATTGGTGCGTCTCCCCAAAGGCGCTCTAAATTATAATAAGCACGCTCATCTTTGTGGAATACATGTGCTACTACATCGCCCATATCTACAAGAATCCATCTAGCTTCATCGAAGCCTTCTAAACGCTTTACGTGGAATCCTGCAATCGTTGCTTGCTCTTCTAATTCTTTTGCAATCGCTTGTACTTGGCGATCCGAGTTTGCGTGGCAGATTAAAAAGTAATCTGCTAATAATGATACCCCTTGCATATTTAATACGACGATGTCCTCTGCTCGTTTATCGTCTGCTGCTTTATAAGCAATTTCTACTAATGATTTTGTCGTTGTCATTCGTTCACTTTTCCTTTCTTTTGTATCAAATCATTGTAGCAATGAAATGAATCCGGAAACACCGGCTGTTTTTTTTCGATCAAGAAGGTCATACTATGCTGGATACAACTAATCATTGCATCTTCTAAATCTAGTTCCGCCTTTTCTCTAAGAAGCTCTACTCCAGGAAAATTACGGCTAGGCTCTATCATATCGGAGATGTAAATTATTTTTTCAAGTCGTGACATACCAGCTCGACCTGTAGTATGGTATTTAATCGCATTTAATATATCTTCATCATTTATATTAAATTCATTTTAGCTACATAACTTCCAACTGGGGCGTGCCAAAGTTCATGATGGAACTCCAATAAAATAGGATCCATCTTTTCTGAGATAATTTTCTCTCTCAGCCATTCCTTTTCTGCATATTTCACACTATCATGTAAAATACCAGCAAGCTCTGCTTTTTCGCTATCTTCTCCATATTTTTCGGCAAGATGAACGGCAGTTGTCGCCACTCCTCTAGTGTGAATATAGCGTTTTTCTGGCATCCTATCCTTCATCTGCTCCATTACATGCTCAAATTTCATACAACTTCTCCTTTTGAATGAAATCCTTCACTCGATCGGGAATAAGATATTTTGTCGTTAGCCCATTCATCAATCGATTTCGAATTAGGGAAGAAGATACATCTATTTGAGGAATCGTAATTGTACTAATAGGATATGCAGTTTCTATTGATGTATTTGGTCTAGGAACACCTATAAATTGTACTTTTTCAACGAGTTCATCAATGCGATGCCATTTCGGTAAATACTCCACTTGATCGCCACCAATGATGAAGTAAAACGACGATTCCGGCTCTCGTTCTATTAACATTTCCATCGTATCAATTGTATAGGAAGTACCTCCACGATCTATTTCAATTGTTTCCACTGACATATTCGGAATACCACGAATCGCAAGCTGTAGCATTTTTAATCTTTGAGCTGTCGTTACTTGCTCGTCCTTTTGTTTATGTGGAGGGGTTGCATTAGGCATGAACCTTACTTCATCTAGACGTAGGGCATGCAATACTTCATTGGCGATGATTAAATGACCAATATGAGGCGGATTGAATGTACCGCCCAAAATCCCTATTTTTTTACTCATGCCCGACTCGCTTTTGGAAGCTCGATTCGTTTATTATTTTTCGAAGGTTTATATAATACAACTGTTAAACCGATTAATTGGACAAGCTCAGCTCCGGCACCTTTTGCAAGTGCTTCTGCTACTTCTTGCTTCTCGTCTTCACAGTTTTGTAAAATACTAATTTTGATCAATTCACGAACTTCTAATGCTTCGCCAATCTGTTTAATCATCGCATCATTGACTCCACCTTTTCCAACTTGGAAAATTGGCGATAGGTGATGTGCTTGACTACGTAAAAATCTTTTTTGTTTACCTGTTAACATAATTTCCTCCTAATTGCTCGGTTAGACGTTCTACCATTTGTTCCGTATTTGGTTTTACTCCATTCCAATACGAGAAGGCAATAGCCCCTTGGTGTACGAGCATTCCTAATCCATTTACCGTGCGAACATTGTATTTTTTCGCTTCCTCTAAAAAAGGGGTAACTAAAGGATTATATACAATATCCGCTACAATTGCATGTTCTTTTATTTGGTTGAGCTGAATTGGTAGCGTTGTCGAACTATTTTTCATCCCTTGGGGAGTTGTATGAATGATGATATCGAACTGTTCAAGCGTCTCTTCTGCTACTTCTAATGTGATTGCTTGTCCAAGCTGTAATTCTTCCACAAGACGTTGAGCATTAGCATATGTACGATTAGCAATCGCAATATGCGAAAAACCTAATTGTTTAAAGGCATGGGCGATACCCCTTGCAGCTCCTCCAGCACCAACAATTAGAATATGATTTGTTCGACTAATCGGTCCCAGTGATTCGATAAATCCTAATCCATCTGTATTATATCCAACAAACCGACCATCTTCCGTTTTTACAACTGTATTGACGGCTCCGATGCCTCTTGCTGATTGGTCTATTTCATCTAAATAAGGAATAATTGCTTCTTTATATGGCACAGTTACATTCCAACCGCTACAACCTAGTAGCTTTAGCGAATTCACGGCATCTTGAAGTTTTTCTTCTTCAACGAGAATTGGAATATAGCTAGCATCTATATGTTGCTCCTTAAGCCATGCGCTATGCATAGAAGGAGAAAGTGAATGTGCAATTGGCTTTCCTATAACAGCAAACCATTTTTTCAACTAAAAAACCCCCTATATAAGCGATGGTCGAATTGATACTTCTACACCAGCTGGTGCATGAGCAGCGACAACTACGCCACCTTGTTGGACAGTGATCCAACCTAATCCTGAAAATACAATATCTGTTTTTGCATCTTTAATCTTAAATTCATGACGCACTAAAGGTGGCAATAAATCTGCAAACTCTTCCGATGGAGGAGATAATAACTTCCCTTTATGCTCTTTATATAAGTTGTCCGCATTTTCAAGCTTCGTTCGATGAATCGGAATATCGTTTGCGATATGACAAGTAAATGCTGAACGATCTCCTTTGATAAAATCGAAACGAGATAATCCTCCTAAAAATAATGTTTGCTCGCTGTTCAATTGGAACACTTTTGGCTTAATTTCTTTTTTAGGGGTGATAAATTTCAGCTCTGTTGGATCTAAATAATGTGCCATTTGATGATGATTGATAATACCTGGTGTATCATACAATGCTTTTTTATCGTCCAATGGAATTTCAATCATATCCAGTGTTGTTCCAGGAAAGTGAGAGGTTGTAATAACTGCATCTTCTCCTGTTGCCTGTTTAATAATACGATTGATAAAAGTTGATTTCCCAACGTTTGTACATCCAACAACATAGACATTTTCGCCTTTACGGTAATGCTCGATTGCTTCCATCGCCTCAGGCATACCTGTCCCTTTATGTGCACTCACAAATAATACATCAATTGGAGACAAGCCTAATTTTTTCGCTTCTTGTTTCATCCAGTTAATCACTTTATTTTTCTTCACTGACTTGGTAATAAGTCCGCTTTATTCGCGATTAACAAAATCGGATTATTACCTACAAAACGATGTAGTCCAGGCAGCCAACTACCGTTAAAGTCAAATATATCGACAATCTTAACGATTAATCCTTTTTGCGTTCCTAAACCATTTAAAATTCGTAAAAAATCATCGTCCGTTAAGGAAACAGGTTGTAATTCATTGTAATTTTTTAATCTAAAACAACGCTGACAAATGATGTCTTCTTTTTCCAATGAGGAAACTGGGGCATACCCCGGCTCTCCTAATTTCTCTGTTTGAATAATTGTTCCACAACCGATACATTTTGGTGCTTCTGTCACTCTTCTTCCTCCCATGTTACTTGACCTTTTTTATCAAGATAACTAAAAATTCTACGTTCAACGATACGATTAAATTTAGTTACAAAACCATCTGAATTTGCAACTGGAATGACTAAAATCGTATGAAGCTTTTGTCGATTTCCACCGAACACATCTGTTAAGAGCTGGTCTCCAATGACAACTACTTCTTCCCGATTTACATTCATTTTATTCACCGCTTGTTTGAAAGCTTTCCCTAACGGTTTACGCGCTTTTGATATAAAAGGAATTTCGAGTGGTTCTGCAAAAGACTTAACTCGTAATTCATTGTTATTAGAAACGATCGTAACTTGAATGCCAGCAGCCTTCATGCTAGTAAACCATTCAATTAACTTTGGTGTTGCATTAGGACGATCCCACTCTACTAGTGTGTTATCTAAATCTGTAATAACCGCTTTCACACCTTTTTCTTTTAAAAATTCTGGTGTTATATGAAAGATGCTTCTCACAAATTCACTTGGTATAAAATATGAATACAAAAACGAACACTCCAATTCGACGCTTTTTCTTTTTACGATTATAGCATATTTGCCACAATCTCACCCATTCTTACAAACTTTCCAGCTTTCAAAGTAGCAGAAAACTCCATACTATCCTCTTCAAACAATAAAACAACAGTTGATCCAAAAGAGAAATAACCAACTTCCTCGCCTTTTTTCCATTTGGAAGAAGTATTTGTTAGTTCAATCGAGTTGACGAACATGGCCCCCACTTTAATATGAAAACAATACTTATTGTTTGGCATATATAATTGTGTAAGCAAACGGTAATTTCCACTGATTGCTTCTTTTCCATATTGTAAACCCCATTTATTAACTGGATAAGATTTTTTCCCGAGCATATATTGACGAATTACTTCACCGTCGACCGGTGCATGGATACGATGATACTCAGCTGGACTCAAATATAAAATGATGTACATTCCATTTACAAACTGCTCTGCAATCTTTGACGACCCTAGTAAGTTTTCTAAGGTATACGGTTTGTCTTTCACAAAAAAAATACCATCTTTCGTAATAGGACCGAATGTTTCTACTGTTGCATCAACAGGACTTATTATACTGTTTGTCCCAGCATGTATTTGTCTGCTCTTTGTTGACACTTCACGAATAAAGAACTCATGCAAAGTAGAAAAATCATTTATAGGTCGAGTAACATCTTGTAAAGTTATATTAAAATATTTAATATATGAGGGTATGATCGTTTTACTTAGCTTGGATCGAGCAAAGGATTGAATAATAGTAGAAGACCATTTACCATTCGTTAACTCAATCATCGATTGATATAATTTTTCTCTCATCTCTATCTCCCTATAAACAATTGCTTACATTTTTTACTTATTCAAAGTATAATAAACAAAATAGTTGGTTTGTAAAGGAGTGATTTACAATGTATTTACAAAGTATTATGTCCAATACCCGAAAAAATTGAAATCACATGCAGCAAATATGATTACTATTGCAAATCTTGCATTTGGTGGCGCAGCCATTATGGCAACGATGAATGATGCTCCTGCATACAGTGTGTTATTTATATTTATAGCAGGTTTATTAGACCGTTTCGATGGAATGGTTGCAAGAAAGTTTCATCTTGAATCGGAACTTGGAAAACAACTCGACTCGATGAGTGATATAATATCTTTTGGTGTAGCACCTGCATTATTATTATATTCCCTAGTTTTACAAGAATTTAGTACAGCAGGTATGGCAATAACAATCATTTATATTGCTTGTGGCGCATTTAGACTTGCCCGATTCAATATATCGGAATCAAATGGATTTTTTACAGGGCTCCCTATTACAGTTGCAGGGGTTATATTAACGCTATCTTATTTTGCTATTGATACTATACCTTCTGTTTCTTACATGTTTTTATTTATCATTCTTGCTTTTTTAATGATCAGTACTTTTACGCTGAAAAAAGTATAAAGTGAAACTTCAATCAGCGGGGATTTTTCGACGCACAGGACGTCGCGCTTTTAGTCCCCGTCATCTCCCATTTATCTTTGTCGCTTTTCTTAAATCTTGAAGTAGAGGTCTTACTGCCCGTTAATGCGGGTTAAATACTTTTCCAAGGAATTTGAACGATTGCACTTGCAGTCGTTTTTTTCATATTCCTATGTTTTTCGACATATAGTAATAGTGTATAACTTGATGGAGGTGAATAGTATCTCTGGTCTTTTGACTGCATTTATAAGTGTTGTCTCAGATCTCCCTCTTGTTCTCGGTTACTTAAAGGGTCAGGCGTTTCATCAACCATTTTCGCCAGAAGAAGAAAAAGTAATGATCGATCGTTTTTTGGAAGGTGACTTGTCCGCAAGAGACGAACTAATCGAACGAAATATGCGGCTTGTGGCACATGTCGTCAAAAAATTCCATCCAAAACACGAGCTCTTAGACGATTATATCTCCATTGGTACAATTGGATTGATGAAAGCAGTAAATAGCTATACACCTACTAAAAAACAAAACTAGCAACTTATGCAGCAAGATGTATAGAAAATGAAATTCTTATGTATTTACGTTCATTGAAAAAAGTACAAAAAGACGTTTCACTGCACGAACCAATCGGAATGGATAAAGACGGCCATTCTTTAGAGATAACAGATTTGCTTCAGAATATGGATAAAAGTACCGATGAGCAACTTGTTGATGAAGAAGATACAAACAGATTGTATACACATTTATCTCATTTAGAAAAACGAGAGCTAGATATTGTGATTAGACGATATGGCTTACTTGGGCATGAGCCAATGACCCAAAAAGAAATATCGAAGCAATTGAAAATATCTCGAAGCTACGTTTCACGAATTGAAAAACGTGCACTCGTCAAACTGTACCAGTCTTATATTCATGAAAAAAACTCTTTTGATGTATCAAACACCAAAAGAGCTTAGAAGAACTTAATCCTCACTTGTCTCTGCTATCATAATAAATGCTAAAACAGCCGTAATTAAAATAGACATTCCCATTAAAAAGATCATTCCATTACCCCCTCTAAGAAAATGAAAGCGTTTGTTCCTTTATCATAGCATAGAACGGAAAAATTATTAATATAAAAGTAACTATTCTAGTTTGTCTAATTCATGACAAATTATAACTTCTCTACTACACGCAATACGATTTCAGTCGAATGCTTAGCTGCAACGGGTAAAAATTCATCAAAACTAATAGAAGATTCTTTTCCTGCAATATCTGATAAAGAGCGGATGACAACGAAAGGAACTTCGAATTGATGACAAACTTGTGCTACAGCTGCTGCTTCCATTTCACACGCTTTCATCTGCGGGAAATGACGACGAACCTCTTCTACTTTTTCAGGATTATGCATGAAAATATCACCAGTTGCGATTAACCCAGTAGCCGCTTCATGCTCTCCAATTTCTTTTACTGCAGCTTCTGCTAGTTTCATCAAATGCTCGTCCGATTTAAATGCAGCTGGAAGTTGTGGCACTTGTCCTATCTCATAACCAAAAGCTGTCACATCTACATCATGATGTCGTACTTCATCTGAGATAACAATTGCTCCTACTGAAAGGGTTGGATCATAGCCGCCAGCTGAACCTGTATTAATAACGTAGTCTGGTTTATACTCGTTCAGAAGAATTGCCGTTGTCATTGCGGCATTTACTTTACCTATTCCGCTTTTCAAAAGAATTACTTCATGATTTTTGTATGTACCGATTGTAAACTCGCTATTTGCAATTAATTTTGTTTCTGCATTTTCTATTTCATTTCGTAATAATTCTACCTCTTGCTCCATTGCACCGATAACTGCAATTTTCATCTTTTTTGCTCCTCTCTAAAAAGCACTTCTTTTAAAATAAGACAAAGACGCCCTTGAAGTCAAGAGGCGTCTTCTAATGTTGACAACTTTTCTCTTTTTGTTGGTTTCCATCCTTGGCCATCTACCCATTCTAAATGGATTCGATAAATTTCTTTTCCATCCTTCGAAGTAACGGTTCCAATCGATTTTTGAGGACTTCCACCATTACCTAAAAACTTCACGTACATATTTGAGGAATCTAATCCTGCCGCATATGCAAGTGCTTCTACCTTCTCTGCCCAGTCAACCGATGAACTATCATAGCTAGAGACATGTTCACCAGTTTGTTTTGTGCCAATTGGTTCCCATGAAGGGTCCACTGTTTCATTGTCACTGATTGGACTACTGCTAGGACGTTCAGTAGTACTAGAATCGTTAGTATTCTGGGATTGATCTACTGTTGTATCATCTTCTTCAGCCGATGAAGATTCGTTTGACTCATTTTGCGAAACCGATTCGTTCGCAGAAGTATCATCTTCCTCTTGATTAGTTGGGTTTTCTTCTGAAGTGTCATCCACCGTTTCTTCATTATCGGAAACAGTTTGTTCTACGTTTGCTTCCTCTGAACTATCGTCCGTTACAATATTTACAACAACTACGATAATTAAAAGTAGTACTATACCAATTAATATATTTAGTATTTTATTTGTTTTTTTCTTTCTATTTAGCCTTGAGTTCATACGACGATTATTTTCTTGCATCTAATTCCTCCTCCATAGATTAGAGAATACAATATTATAAGACGTTAATAAAGTATATTTTGTTTCATTTTCCATGAACAAAATTACAGGTACCTTATAGATTAATACCTATTCCTAACGTTTGAGGAAGGCTTTAGACATATTTCTAACTATCAGAAAGTGACATTGGTAACACAACGACTGCCTGACTTGTCCAGTGAAAAATTAATTTCAATAGCTCCATTTGGCAACCACTTACTATTACTCTATTTTTCTTTCTTATGTACCTATGAATTTAATTGATTTACGTTACAGACGTAAAATCCGTTATGTAGAAGATTAAATACTTTCCTTTTCTTTAAAAAAAAGAGGTAAACATTGTCGTTTACCTCTTTCTTCGTTACGAAATCGATTTTATTTCTACGTCCATTTCTCCGCCTGGAGTGACTATTTTCACTTTTTCACCAATTGTTTTACCAAGTAAACCTTTAGCGATAGGTGAATCATTTGAAATTAGACCTTCCAGCGGATCAGCTTCTGCTGAACCAACGATTGTATAAGTTTCTTCATCACCGTCAGGAATTTCGATAAATGTTACCGTTTTCCCTAGTGATACAGTATCATTATTGCCTTCTTCTTCAATAATAACTGCATTTCGAATCATTGACTCAAGAGTAGAAATTCTACCTTCTACGAATGCTTGGTCTTCTTTTGCAGAATCATATTCCGAGTTTTCGGATAAGTCACCGAAGCTTCTTGCAATCTTAATACGTTCTACTACCTCTTTACGTTTAACCGTTTTTAATAACTCTAATTCTTCTTCTAATTTTTGTTTCCCAGCAACGGTCATTGGATATTGTTTCTCTGTTGACACTTCCCATACACTCCTTTAAATACACACTTAAAACATGTTCATGTACCATTCATATGCCGAACTTTAAAATGATATGAATTTCATGAAATTATTGTCAATCACCAATCATCATATTATACAATAACGTCAGTTTCAAGAATTGTTTTTATTTTTGTAACCATTAAATCTATTGCCACTTCATTTTGTCCGCCTTCAGGAATAATGATATCTGCATATTTTTTAGTTGGCTCTATAAATTGGTTATGCATTGGACGAACGACCGTGAGATATTGTTCCACTACCGATTCAACTGTACGACCTCTTTCGTGGATATCGCGCAAAATACGGCGAATAATACGTAAATCTGAATCCGTATCGACAAATAATTTGATGTTCATTAAATTACGAAGACGCTCATCTTCTAACACTAATATTCCTTCTAGGATGATTACATCTTTTGGCTCTATTGTAATTGTTTCAGTAGAACGAGTATGCTGCGCATAATCATACACCGGTTTTTCGATTGCTTTATTGTTTAACAAGTCATGAATATGTTCAATAAGCAAATCATTATCAAACGCAAGTGGATGATCATAGTTTGTGTTTAAACGTTCTTCAAATTTTAAATGGCTTTGGTCTTTATAATAATAATCTTGTTCGATCACGACAACGGAATGGTCTTTGAATACATCACTTATTGCATTTGTTACACTCGTTTTCCCAGAACCAGAACCGCCAGTGATTCCTATGATAAGAGGAGTTCGACTTGACATTATTTTAGCCCCTTTCTCATCATGTTATTTGGGTACAATTTAACAGGACATTTAAACTGTACTATTTCTAAAGGATGTCTTGCTGCATCTAACACTTGTCCTTTTTTATTCGTTATTTCATCTATCTTTATTCGAACGTTTTCAATTTCGGGTCCAAAAAACTCAACTTCATCACCCGGCTTAAAATAATTTCGCTGTTGAAGCGTTACTATTTGCGTTTCCTCGTCATAGTCTAACACGAGTCCTACAAAATCGTAACCGAGCTTTTTATCGTGCACACCGTACATTTGCTGTCCAAAACTAGGTTCACCTTCAAAAAACGCTGTATCCGTTTCACGGTTTGCACATTTCTCAAGCTCTGTTAGCCATGCTTGTTTCATCACAAAGTTTTCTGGATCCGCACAATATGCATCGATTACTTTTCGATAAACACTGACAACTGTCGCAATATAGTGGATGGATTTCATACGCCCTTCGACTTTTAATGAGTCTATCCCCATCTCAATCATTCTTGGAATGGATTCGAGCAGCTTTAAATCTTTTGGACTCATCGCAAATGGAATATCTTTTTCTTTAAATAACGGGAGTTCTTCCCCATTGTTTTGTTCATATAGATCATAATCCCAACGACATGATTGACAGCAGCCACCGCGGTTAGAATCGCGGGCCGTCATATGATTAGAAAGCGTACATCTACCGCTATAGGCAATGCACATAGCCCCATGTACAAAAGTTTCAATTTCAATATCCACTTTTTCTTTCATTAGTTGAATTTCATCGCCAGTCGTTTCACGGGCGAGCACTACCCGATGAAGACCTTCTTCTTTCCAATATTGAACAGACTTCCAGTTGGATAATGATTGTTGTGTACTTAAATGCAACTCTAGCTTAGGAGCAAAAGTACGACAAGTTTCAATAATTAATGGATCCGCTACTATGATTCCGGTTACACCGGCATCTTCTACAGCTTGCAAATAGTTTTTTAACCCGGCCATATTTTCATTATGTGCAAATATATTAGTCGTTACGTATATTTTTGCCCCATATCGGTTTGCAAATTCGACACCTTCCCGCATTTCCTCAATCGAGAAATTTCCTGCGTTTGAACGTAATCCAAATTCTTGACCACCGATAAATACAGCATCAGCCCCATAATGAACAGCAATTTTCAGTTTTTCCAAGCTTCCTGCAGGTGCTAGTAACTCTGGTTTTTTAGTGATAACGCGTTTGCCGTCTACTAGCTCACTTATATCGTCTAATTTAGTAACCGTCACTTATAACCTTCCTTTCTTAATAGACCGTCTCTTTAAAGAAGAAACCAGTGTCTAATGGTCTGAGTGGAGGTTGTATTTCGTTAATTTGGTTGAACAATTCTTTTTTAATCTTTTTATAGTTAGCGGCAGAATCATAGTACGCATCTATTGCTTGACGGTAATAGCCAGTAATGGCTGTTAAATAAGATGGATCATGTAAAATCCCATCTATTTTCAAGCTATCTACTTCCGCATCTAAAAGTTCGTCCAGCTCATCTATCATACATATATCATTTGGGCTGAATATATGGGTACCATTTTGGTCTTCGTAAATCGGATACTTATTCGCTCTTTCTTTATCATGTAAAACATGTTTTTATTGTTAGAACGATTTTCTATTTCCATCGCTGTATCTTGGAACAAAAAGTAATTGCCTAGTAACGAACGTTTCGATTGGAACATACACGTCATTCCGTGAATTTGTACTTCTATTTGTACATCAGCATTTTCTTTTATCTCTACTATTTCTTCTAAGCTCAGCTCACGCGCTAAAACAGCGCGGTTTGCCCCACGCTTGCCCCAATAATTAGCCGTAAAATAGTTTGTTGCCGTTTGCTCGGTGCTCCAGTGCAACGGAATAGTAACTCCTGCTTCACGTCTTGCAATAATAACAGCAGGATCTCCAAATGTTATACCATCCACACCGATTTCCTGTAGTTTTCGCATATAAGGCGCAAGGGCATCCACTTTATCATTATGAAATAACCCGTTTACCGCCACATATAATTTCTTATTATGTTCTTTTGTGCGTTTTCTTGCAACTTTAATGTCCTCTATTGTAAATTCTCCAGCTAAGCGCAAACCATAAAACTGCTCGCCAATTAAAAATGCATCTGCCCCAACGGTGATCAACTCAGCCAAATGTTCCAAACTAGCGGGAGTTACTAATAGCTCTGTCTTCTTCATCTTATCACCTCTTAATACTTACTAACATTCCATCTCCGACTGGGAAGAATGCCGTATCATAATCTGGATGATTCATCAGCCACTCCATAAATTGATGCTGGTTTCGTACCATTGTTCTTTTTCTTCTTGGGACTTCGCTCATTGGTAATTCGGACAAGCCGTTTAACAATAAATTATCACAATAAATAACGCCACCATCATTTAGCAATGGAGCGTACTTCTCAAAAAAGTTTTTATATTGTCCTTTTGCAGCGTCGATGAAAATTGCATCGAATGTTCGGTCAGCCAACTGCTCTTGTGAAATTTCTAAAGCATCCCCAATGATAACTTGTATACGATTTTGCAAATTTGCACGCTCTATATAGCTTTTTGCATGTTCTGCTTTTTGCTCATCTCGTTCTACTGTTACAATTGTTACATCTGTTAGCTTCGTTGCCATTCGCATAGACGAATAGCCAATTGCAGTCCCTAGCTCTAAAATCGATGTCGGTTTTTGCAAGGAAAGAAGTTGTAGTAAGGATTCCATCCCGACTAACTGCATTATTGGCACATGGTTTTCTTTTGCATATTGCTCCATCTCCACAAAAATAGCGGAGCGAGGTTTTATCAAGTCTTTTAAAAATTCATCACTTACGTTCATTACTAGCTAACCCCTTTTAAATTAGATAAGATAGCGTATACTTTTTTATCTAGTAACTGTCTAGCTCCAGCGCCTTACCTGTTAAGTGACAGCAGTATGCAGGTCATACATCCGTGGTTACACGATATCGCGAACTTGGACTATATCCCTATCATAGGCGCATCCGCATTACTTATGTCAAAAACATCTCTTATAATAGCATAGCAGGAGAAGGAATGCGACATCATTCCTTCTCCTGCGGCATATTATTTTAAATATTCGTCTATTTTTTGAAGGTGTTGTTCATACGTTTCGGAAAAGTGATTTTGTCCTTCCTTGTCAGCAAGGAAATAAAAATAATCAGTATCTGTTGGATTTAAAGCTGCTTCAATAGATGATTTTCCTGCATTCGCTATTGGACCTGGTGGCAAGCCTACATTCTGATATGTATTATACGGGTTATCCACTTCCAAATCTTCAAATAATACACGATCTTTATGACTACCTAATGCATATAAAACGGTCGGATCCGTTTGCAATGGCATATCTATTTCCAGTCGATTATAAAAGACGCTTGCAATTGTTTCTCTATCCGTTTGTGCAGTAGCTTCTTCTTCTAGCAGTGAAGCAAATGTCAATAACCAGTGCACTGTTTTTTCCTCTGCTTGCAAGAGATCATAATAGGCTGATACTGTTTTTTCTGTATTCGCAATCATTGTATCGGCTATTACTTCCAATGATGGATCCTCTTCGAAAAAAGGATAAGTTGCAGGATATAAATATCCTTCTAATGCATATCGAACATTTTCTCCTTTAATCTCAGCAGAGAGGAGATTTGGATACTTGGCCATCATTCTATCGACAAATTCATCGCTGGTTACAAGCTTAAAAAATTCGTCAGCAGATTTTCCGGTTTTCTTTTCGACTACTTGTCCTATCTGTTCTAGTGTAAGACCTTCTGGAATTGTCAAAGTAAACAACGGTTCCCTATATACTTTACCATTTTTCAAACTTTTGATAATTTCATCTAAAGTCATCGCTTTTGTTAAGTTATACTTTCCGGCTTGAAAATTAGATTCATTATTGAACTTGGCATAGTATTTAAATATTTTTGCATTTTTAATAATCCCATTCGATTCTAGTGTTGCGGCAATAGTATCTAAACCAGAACCAATTGGTATGTCGACCTCCACTTGCTCTTCCGAAGCTGGATCCATTGGCTCTAATGCACTTTTCACATAACTATAAGCAATAAATCCACCGATTCCACCTACAATAAGAAGAAAAAGTACAATGGCCAACACTATTCTTCTGACAAGTTTCACTTCTTTTTTCTTTTTTTTCATCCGATCAAACATTATCTCTTTTTTTGATTCGTTTCCCACGGGTTTCCCCCCTTATTCCAATTCATTATACTAGATAATGACCAAAAAGAAAAAGGAGGAACGAGGAGAGCCTCTTTCCTTCCTTTTTGGATGATTAATCTTCGTCTTCTTCAGCTAAAAATGTATTTAACATCTCTTCGATCATATCCCATTCAGCATCCGTTTCTACTGGAAGTAAATCTCCATCTTCGCCTGCTTCGTTCGGAGTGAATGAAGATGCGTGAATTTCGATTTCTTCTTCTTCATCTTCTTCAGCACCTACTGGATAATAAAGTACATACGATTTTCCGAATTCTTCTGATTCAAATGTGAATAATACATTGCAAAGCTGCTCATTACCATTTTCATCTACTACTGTAATATTTTCTTGACCATGATCCATTGCAGTCACCTCATCTGTTTTTTCTGTCAAGATAGCCTTGTAAAATCATTACAGCGGCCATCTTGTCAATTACTTGTTTCCGTTTTTTACGGCTAACATCTGCATCTATTAACATACGTTCTGCAGCCATCGTTGTCAATCTTTCATCCCACATTGTAACTGGAAAATGGTATTTATCGGTTAGTAGCTTCGCATAACGTTCAGATGCTTCCGCCCGGGGACCAATAGTGTTATTCATGTTTTTGGGGAAACCAACAACAAATTCTTTCACCTCGTGTTGCTTTACCAACTCATCAATACGGTCCAAACCAAAATTTAGTTCATCTTCGTTAATTTTGATGGTTTCAATACCTTGTGCCGTCCAACCCATTGCGTCACTTATTGCAACGCCAACTGTTCTGGAACCGACGTCTAAACCCATAATTCGCATTTTTAAGCCTCATTATTTCTTTTAATATAAAATTTTACTAATTCCTCTAAAATCTCGTCACGTTCTAGTTTTCGAATCATATTACGTGCATCTTGATGGCGAGGAATATAAGCTGGATCACCAGATAGTAGATAGCCTACAATTTGATTGATAGAATTATACCCTTTTTCTTCTAGTGCAGAGTGCACTTGTAGCATCACATGTTTGACTTCCTGTTCCATCGATTCTTCAGGAAAATTAAATTTCATCGTTTTATCAAATGAACTCATGATCAGCACCTCGCTTTCGATTTTAGTAGGCAACTTTACTTATCTAATATTTTCAGTATAACCGAAATTGGAAATAGTATCAAATATACCTAATTTCTTTAGATAGATTTCATATATTCGTAAACAGAATTTAAAGCTGACTCTAGTTTACTACCGTCTTTTGCACCAGCCATTGCGAAGTCAGGTCGACCGCCGCCTTTACCACCACATTGTTCTGCTACTAGTTTGACGATATTTCCAGCATGATAGTTCCCACCTACTAAATCTTTCGTCACTCCAGCAGAAATCATTACTTTTTCCCCAGCGATTGCTCCAAGGACGATAACCGCTTTATCAAGTTTTTGTTTTAAATCATCCATCATTTGACGTAGCTGATTGTTGTCTTTTGCCTCTACTTTTACGGATAACACGGTAACATCGTTTATCGTTTGAGCAGAAGATAATACAGAAGCCGCTTGGCTATTAGCAATTTTTGCAGAAAGTGATTCATTTTCTTTTTGTGTATTTTTAAGTTCTTGTAATGTTTGTGCTACTTTTGAAACAAAATCTTTTGGTTGAGCTTTCAATAAGCTTGCTGCTTCTTCAAGTACATGTTCTTCTTCTTTAACAAACTCGTAAGCACCTTTACCAGTAACAGCTTCAATACGTCGTGTACCTGCTCCTATCCCACTTTCTGATAGGATTTTGAAGAATCCGATTTCAGAAGTGTTTTGTACGTGAACTCCTCCGCACAGCTCTAGAGAAAATGATCCCATTTGTACAACTCGAACTATATCACCGTATTTTTCACCGAATAATGCCATAGCGCCCATTTTCTTCGCATCATCGATATTGTGATATCCAGTAACTACCGGGATATTATCCCACACTTTTTCGTTTACTATACGTTCAATTTTCTCAAGCTCTTCTTTTGTTACTTGTCCAAAATGAGAAAAGTCAAAACGTAAACGATCAGGACCAACATAAGAACCCGCTTGGTTTACATGAGTTCCTAAAACATCTTTTAGCGCTTGATGCAATAAATGTGTTGCAGAGTGATTTTTAATCGTATGACCACGTAAGGAAGTATCTACACTTGCCATTACAGTTGTATCTGTATTTATCTCACCCGATTCAATTACTACCGTATGCAGGTTTTGTCCATTCGGAGCTTTTTGTACATCTTTTACAAATCCTCTAAAAGACTCATTTTCTATTGTTCCATGGTCCGCAATTTGTCCACCGCTTTCAGCATAGAATGGAGTTTGCGTTAAGATAACCTGTACTTCATCACCTTCACTAGCCGACTTCACTAATGCTTGTCCAAGAATAATCGATGAAACCTTAGTTGATACCGTTAACGACTCATAACCGACAAATTCGCTTTCATCATGAAGATTGCTATATACTTCTGATTGAACTTGCATAGAATCGACATTTTGACGAGCAGCACGAGCACGTGATCTTTGCGCTTCCATTTCTGTTTGGAATCCTTCGTGGTCTACTGTCATATTTGCTTCTTCTGCGTATTCTTCCGTCAATTCAATTGGGAAGCCGTACGTATCATATAGAGTAAAAGTAGTTGTCCCAGGGATAAATGACTCCCCTTTTGCACGCTGCTCTTCAATTACTTTTTCTAAAATTGTTAAACCGTCATGAAGTGTTTCATGGAATCGTTCTTCCTCTGTCTTCATTACACGCATGATAAAATCTTTTTTCGCAGACACTTCCGGATAAAAGCTTTGCATTATTTCTCCGACAACTGGTACAAGCTCATATAAAAATGGTTTCTCGATACCAAGTTGTTTTGCAAAACGTACCGCGCGGCGAAGTAATCTTCTAAGCACATAACCTCTACCTTCATTGGATGGAAGTGCACCATCTCCAATTGCAAAAGCAACTGTACGAACGTGGTCTGCAATTACTTTAAACGCTACATCATCTTCAGCGTTTGAGCGATATGTTTTTCCAGAAATGCTTTCTGTTTGGCGAATAATTGGGATAAACAAATCAGTATCAAAGTTTGTAGGAACGTCTTGTACAACACTTGCCATACGTTCCAGACCCATACCAGTATCAATGTTTTGTTTTGGCAGTGGAGTGTATGTATGATCTGGATTGTGGTTGAATTCAGAAAATACCAAGTTCCAAATTTCTAAATAACGTTCATTTTCTCCGCCTGGATATAACTCCGGATCATTTTCGTCATTATCGTAGCTTTCTCCACGATCATAGAAAATTTCAGAGTTCGGACCACTTGGACCTTCTCCGATATCCCAGAAGTTACCTTCAAGTCGAATAATTCGTTCTTCCGGAATACCAATTTCATTTTTCCAAATATTATATGCCTCTTCATCTTCAGGATGAACCGTGATCGATAATTTTTCTGGTTCAAAAGCAATCCATTTTTCATCCGTTAAGAATTCCCATGCCCATTCAATTGCTTCTCTTTTAAAATATTCACCGATGGAGAAGTTACCGAGCATTTCGAAGAATGTATGATGTCTTGCCGTTTTCCCAACATTTTCAATGTCATTTGTACGAATCGATTTTTGTGCATTCGTAATACGTGGATTTTCTGGTACAACACGACCATCAAAATATTTTTTTAATGTTGCAACTCCACTATTAATCCAAAGTAAAGACGGATCGTTAATCGGTACTAGTGGGGCAGATGGCTCTTGCGTATGTCCTTTTTCGATAAAAAAGTCTAAATACATTTGTCTGATTTGAGCGCCTGTTAATTGTTTCATCTTAATTCCTCCTAAATTTTTGAAATAAAAAAAGCCCTCATCCCAAAAAGGGACGAAAGCTATTATTTCGCGGTACCACCCTAGTTACATATTAGCTTGTAGCCAAAAATGTCTCTTAAAGAAGCTTTAACGCAGCAATACGGCAGGTTTTAACTGCACTCAAGAGTAGCTTTCCTAGTTATTATGCACTGGGGATTCTTCCAGCCTTGGAATCCCTCTCTAGTCAGGTAATAATAGTACTTTCTCCGTCAACATTTTCATTATATGCAATTGATTATAAGAAACAATTGTCCCAATGTCAATTGTCTGCATCCATAAATTGATAAGGCGTAATACCTTTCATGCCGATTAATGGATCAATCAAATGATAGTTATCGGCAGTTAGAAGAGTTGTGTATTCTAAAGTCTCTTCTGGCAAGGTATGTTCTGCTTCCTCTACCGGTTCTTCTTCACTGCCAATCAAGCGGTCTTTCAGCGTTGTTAGACGCTGCAAGTCATCTGTCCGCTCAACCCCATATTTAAAAGTTTGCGGGTCCCCGCATAGTATCAAGAAATTTTTTGCCCTTGTTATTCCTGTGTACAAAAGGTTGCGACGGAGCATTTTCATATAAGTTCTCGTTACTGGCATAATAACGGTTTGAAACTCACTACCCTGGGATTTATGCACGGAACAGCAATAGGCTAAAGTAATTTGGTTCAAGTCATTTTTTTCATACGTCACTTCCGTACCATCAAAAGAAACAACGAGCATTTCTTTTTTTTCAACGGTCTCAGCAGCTTTAAAAATACTCACGACTTCCCCCATATCTCCGTTAAAGACATTACTTTCCGGCTGATTGACAAGTTGAAGCACTTTATCACCGATTCGGTAAATTGTTTCACCAAAGATCATTTCTTTTCGTTTGCCATCAGGATTTGGATTGACCATTTCTTGCATCATTTTATTTAAGGCATCAATACCGGCAGGGCCTCTATACATCGGAGCCAGAACTTGGATATCGCGGATAGAATGGCCTTTAGATAGAGCACTTTTCAATACTTGCTCTACTACTTTTGGTATTTGTTCCGTCGAAGCCTTGATAAATGATCGATCTCTTGTTTTATCCAATAGAGTTTGGGGAACCGTACCTTTTTTCATATCATGGGCCAATTCAATGATGGAAGAACCTTCAGATTGGCGATAAATATCTATTAGTTCAACAGTTGGAATTCGTTTAGAAGCAAGTAAATCTTTTAGCACTTGCCCGGGTCCAACAGGAGGCAATTGATCTTGGTCTCCTACAAAAATCACTTGGGCATCTTTTGGAATCGCTTTTAACAATTGATGTCCGAGCCATGTGTCTAGCATGGATGTCTCATCAATAATGATGAGCTTGCCTTCAATTTCATTTCCTTCAGCATCTTCATCTTCTTGCCCTGTAAATCCTAGCAGTCGGTGAATAGTCATGGCAGGTAATCCCGTGGACTCACTCAACCGTTTTGCGGCCCTACCGGTTGGTGCAGCCAATACAACAGGGAAGGGTTTTTTGTCTTTTGCCCATTCTTTTGGATCGAGTGAAAGACCATGAAGTTCCCCGTACAATTCAACGATTCCTCGGACTACCGTTGTTTTCCCTGTACCCGGTCCCCCTGTTAATAACGTCATACTAGCATTTAAAGCCGTTTCAATTGCTTTTACTTGAGTAGCAGCATATTGAACTCCTAGTCTTTCCTCTATCCCGCCTAAATGCTTTTTCATCTCGGCTAGTGGAAATTTATGATGTGTGTCATTTTCACCAAGCAGCGTTTCAATTTTAGAAGCAATTCCAACTTCCGAGTAATAAAGAGAAGGAATATAAAAACGATTTACTTCCCCAACAATCCGGTTTTCTTCGGCAAGTTCGATGCAACACTTGGAAATCGCTTCAAACGGTATCTCTTCTCTTTGAGCGGTTTCTAATAACTTTTTCACTGACTCTAATAACTGCTCCGCATATAAAAAGACATGCCCCTCACTTAAAGAAGCGGTTTGCAATAAATGATAAATAGCCGCTTTAATACGGTCTGGGTGATTTCCTTGAATACCTAGTTTGTAGCCAAGCTCATCTGCACGGACAAATCCCACACCTTCTACTTCTTCTATTAAACGGTATGGATTTTTCGTTAAAACAGTAATCGTCTCTTCCCGATATGCTTGATATATTTTCATCGCTATTTGAGGTCCAAAACCCCATTCGTTTAGCTGGATCATTACTTTTTCTAACCCTAGGTTTTGTTCTAAAACGGATCGTAGTGTTAGTTTTTTCTCTTCAGCAAGGCGCGGAATCACATCTAACGCTTGTGGATCGTCCAATATTTTATTGATCGCATTTGGCCCGAGTTTTTTCACGATCGTTTCAGCCGTTTTCCGCCCAATTCCAGGAAACATATCACTCGATAAATAATGGACAATACCCTGCTCGGTTGCAGGTACTTCTTTTTGAAAGGTCTCTACTTGGAATTGCACACCGTACTTTGGATGATTTTTGATAAATCCGGTAAATTTATAAGCTTCTTCTAGAACAAGTGAAGGAAAATAACCGGTGACGATTATTTCCTTATCGGTATATGTAGTATTAGTGGATTTAATTTTTAATTTGATAATGGAAAATAGGTTTTGAGGGTTATGAAAGATAGAGACGATAGGACGACCCGATATAAACTGTTTCTCATTGTTCATTTCGTTTGTCATACTATCGCCTCCGGTGTTTTAACTGTTCGATTAATTGCGTAATGAAATCATGTCGTACACATAACGTGCTTGATCATAAGTTGGTTGGATTGTGAATGCTTGTTTCAAATGATGTAGAGCAGCGTCTGTATCTGTAGTAGAAACAGCATATAACACACCTAAATTATAATGTGCATCAGCATTTTCTGCATCTTGAGTTAAAATCTTCTTAAAAATAGGTTCTGCTTGCTCAAACATTTCCATACTTGCTAATGCTATACCGTAGGAAAGAGCAACTTGAATATCATCTGGTGCAAGTTCATAAGCACGTTGTAAATATGGCAAGGAAAGCTTCGTATGTCCTACTTTTTCAAAGCTTTTCCCTAGCATAAAGTATGCATCTGCTCCTTCAATTCCATTTGCAATAGCTTTTTCATAAAGCTTTGCAGCTTCCTCGAAACGGTCCGCATTATAGTATAAATTTGCTAGACTATAATAGGCAGTTGCAGCGTGTTTATCCAGTGTAATTGCTTTTTGAAAAAATCGTTCTGCACGATCATTCTCATTCATCGAAGAAAGCAGATTTCCGAAATTTATATAACCAATGGCTTCGTTTGGATTTTCTTCGATCGCCTTTGTAAATAATTCTACTGCTTTTTCATAATTTTCTTCTTGTATCGCTTGAATGCCTAATTCATTGTAATTCATGTTAAAACCTCCAGTTACCCGACGTAGTCCAATTTCAGTCCATCCTTAAACACTTCATCAATCGTTGCTCCACCTAGGCACTCATCGCCTTGATAAAATACAACTGCTTGTCCTGGTGTAATTGCGCGAACTGGTTGGTCAAATGTTACAAGTACTCTATCTTCAGAAAGTAACTCTACATGAACGCCAACATCTTCTTGACGGTAACGGAATTTTGCTGTGCAATTAAAAGAAGTTGGTTTTTCTATTGTCGTTGTAAACGATAGATTAGTTGCAGTTAAACTTGTAGAAAAAAGTGCATCATTATTAATATTTTGACCTACTAATAATACATTTCGTTCTAAATCTTTTCCAATAACAAACCAAGGGTCTCCAGAGCCACCAATGCCTAAACCATGACGCTGTCCAATCGTATAGTACATCAATCCATCATGATGCCCCATTTGTTTACCATCCATCGTTTCCATAACACCTTTTTGGGCTGGTAAGTATTGACCTAAAAATTCTTTAAAGTTTCTTTCTCCGATAAAACAAATACCAGTAGAATCTTTTTTCGTTGCAGTTGCTAAACCTTGCTCTAATGCAATTTCTCGAACTTTTTTCTTTTCTAAATGGCCAATTGGGAACATAACTTTTTCTAATTGCTCTTGGTTTAATTGGTTTAAGAAATAGGTTTGATCTTTGTTATTGTCTTTACCGCGTAGCATACGAGTTTGTCCATCACGTACTTCAACTTGAGCGTAGTGCCCAGTCGCTAAATAGTCAGCACCTAATGCTAATGCATGCTCTAAAAACGCTTTGAATTTAATTTCTTTGTTGCACATAACGTCCGGATTTGGTGTTCTTCCCGCTTTGTACTCTTCTAAGAAATACGTAAATACTTTATCCCAATATTGTTTTTCAAAATTCACCGCGTAGTAAGGAATTCCAATTTGGTTGCACACTTTAATAACATCTTCATAGTCATCAGTAGCAGTACAAACACCAAATTCATCGGTATCATCCCAGTTTTTCATGAAAATACCGATAACGTCATATCCTTGTTCTTTCAATAAATAAGCAGCAACGGATGAGTCCACTCCACCGGACATTCCGATCACTACTCGTGTATCTTCTATTTTTTTCACTTTTAATCACTCATTTCAACCATTCAATTTATTGAATAATTTTACTTATTTTATTTGCAGCTTCGATTACTTGCTGCTCTGTATTATTTATCCCAAAACTAAAGCGGACAGAGTTACGTAGCTCCGGTGAGTTTTCCCCATACATAGCTACTAAAACATGGGATGGATCGATAGAACCAGCAGTACATGCAGAACCACTCGACGCATCGATTCCAGCTAAATCAAGTTGTACTAAAAATGTTTCTACATCCGTTTTCGGGATGCTAATATTCAATACATGCGGTAACACATTTTCCTGTGGACCGTTTACTGTGAACTGAACACCATTACTTTCGAGTTGCTTTAGGAAGGCTTGTTTCAACTGAACATTTCGGGTAATGCTTTCTTGTAAATTTGCTTGCTTTAGTTCAACTGCTTTTGCAAAAGCTACTACCGCCGGAATATTTTCAGTTCCTGCACGTTTTTTTCGTTCTTGTTGCCCACCATAAAACAAAGGTTTTAATAAGATTCCTTTACGTGCGTATAAAAATCCTATTCCTTTTGGTCCGTTAATCTTATGACTAGACACACTTAGCAAATCGATATGTAATGCATGCACATCTATTTCAAAACTACCGTATGCTTGTACTGCATCTGTATGAAAATAAGCAGGATGATCTTTTAATAATTCCCCAATTGCTTGAATTGGTTGAATCACACCTACCTCATTATTCGCATACATAACAGAAACTAAAATAGTATCCTCTCGCAGCGAATTTTTCAAGTCATTGATCTCGATGACTCCTTCTTTATTCACTGGTAAATACGTTACTTCAAATCCCTCACGTTCTAGTTGCTCACAAGCATGCAGCACTGCATGATGTTCAATTTGCGTTGTAATAATATGCTTACCTTCGTTTTTACGAGCGTACGCAGTACCAAATAGAGCGTAGTTATCCGCTTCTGTCCCGCCGCTTGTTACCGTAATTTCTGTTTCATGAGCACCGATACTAGCTGCAAAAACATTACGTGATTGGTCTAATTTTTTTCGTGCGTTTCTACCTGTTTGGTGAATGCTTGATGCATTTCCATATTCTTCGTTTAGTTCTGTTGTAAATGTTTGTATAACTTCCTCCGCCATTGGGGTAGTAGCAGCATGATCTAAATAAATTCTAGTCATTTGTAAGACTCCTTAAATATAAAACATGTATCCAGTATCATCTGGGTTATCTTCTGTATATTTTGCCAAATCTTCTATTGTCGTTGTATCAAGTACATTTTTTACTGCGTCTCGTATACGCATCCATAATTCGCGTTGTGGTGGTTCTTCCTCTTCAATACCTTCTACTATTTGAATCGGTCCTTCCAAAACGCGAATAACATCACCAGCAGTAATCTCGTTTGGCATACTTGATAGCATATATCCACCGTAAGCACCTCGCACGCTTTTAACAAGTCCTGCATTTCGCAATGGAGAAACGATTTGCTCTAAATATGCCTCTGATAAATTATACTCTGCTGCAATTTGTCGAAGCGCGATCGGTCCCTCACCATACTGTTTTCCTAAAGCGACCATAATCGTTAATCCATATCGTCCTTTTGTTGAAAATTTCAATATATTCCACCTCATTAATTTTATATCAATTACGCCTTGGCGTAATCACATCCAGTTTTTGAATTGTGGCTAACAGGATGTTGGTCATGCTCCTGCGGTTACTCGTCGCAGAAAGACATTGCAGTCGTTGCGACAGGACGTCGCGAAATGAGACTGCCTTCCTTAACTTCTTTCAAAATCTGTAACATCCGCCGGAGGCTTTAATTTTTTCAGCAGAAGCGAAACACTTCTGCTGAAAAAGTTAAAAATACTTTCATAAGTATAGCATAACTAAGGGCTAGAGCGAATTCAAAATGACTTTTCCAAGAAACTTCGCTATAATTAAAGAACAGATGTTTGAACAAGGAGAGATTGTTTTGAGCAACGAACCTTTAGCATATCGTATGAGACCACAAACGATTGATGAAATTGCAGGACAGCAGCATGTTATCGGAAAAGATACTGCTTTATATAAAATGATAAAAAATGGTCACGTCCCTTCTATGCTTTTATATGGAGATCCTGGAGTAGGAAAAACTTCGCTAGCCTTTGCAATTGCAGGAACGACAAAGCTACCTTTGTAGCTCTCAATGCAACGAAAGCCGGGAAAAAAGATGTAGAAGAGGTTGTAGCAGATGCACGCATTAGCGGCAAAGTGATTTTATTTTTAGATGAAATTCACAGATTCAACAAATTGCAACAGGATACCCTTCTTCCACATGTAGAAAATGGATCAATTATTTTGATTGGGGCTACTACCGAAAATCCATTTCATGATGTGAACCCCGCGATCCGCTCACGCTGTGGGGAAATTAAACAGCTAAAACGGCTTACAACCGAAGATGTGGACAAGCTTTTAGAGCGAGCTTTGCTTGATAATGATAAAGGGTTAGGAAAAATGGCCATTGCCATTACTGACGAACAACGAAAAAAAAATAGCGGACGCCGCCAATGGAGATGCTAGAAAAGCATTAACTTTATTAGAATCTACTATTTTTGCAAGCTTTGAAGAAGATGGTGTGACAACAGTTGAAGATAGTATATTGAACAGCTTAGTGGACCGAGTCGGAGTTTTTGGTGATAAGAAAGGATCACATTTCTATAATTTACTATCCGCTTTGCAAAAATCAGTCCGAGGAAGCGACACGGATGCAGCGCTATATTATTTAGCTCATTTACTTGAAAACGGAGATTTAGTTGCAGTTTCTAGAAGGTTACTCGTTATGAGCTACGAAGATATTGGTCTTGCAAATCCTTCCGTTGGGCCACAAGTTCTCGCAGCAATTCAGTCAGCAGAGAGACTTGGATTACCAGAAGCTCGCATCCCATTAGCAAATGCAGTTGTACTGATGTGTTTATCAGAGAAATCCAATTCAGCGTATTCAGCCCTCGATTCTGCAATCGCAAGTATTCACGCTGGGAAAACCGGGGAAATACCAAAACATTTAAAGGATACCCATTATGCTGGAGCAGCTGAACTTGGACACGGTGGCTATATATATCCGCATGACCATAAAATCGGCACTTTTGGTGGTTGGGTAAACCAAACATATTTACCAGATAATTTAGTCGGAACCAGATTTTATGAGCCGGTTGAAGCAGGTGAAGAAAAACGGTTAGCTGCTATCTATAATCGTTTAGAAAAGTTTAAAACAGAAAAATAGTGATTAAACCCAGATTCGTGCTAATCTGGGTTTTTAATTTGTATTTTTTCTTAGAATATAATTTTGGTTGGATTGAGTGCGTACTCGATGTCAGCGAAGATATTTCAAAGTATCACGGATTCTTCCATAAAAATGGATATTACAACTAAGTATAGATTTTTTACAACTAAACAGCTCTATATTCCAACTAAAACTCAAATTATTCCAACTAACTGAATTTCTATCAAAAAAAGCAGCTTACAAGATGCTTTTTATTATGACTGAATGCACTCTATCTATGACAGGATATGTCATTAAAGTTCCATAAAAATGGATATTACAACTAAATATGCATTTTTTACAACTAAAGCGATGTTTTTCCAACTAAACAGCACCATTTTCCAACTAAAACTCAAATTATTCCAACTAACTGAATTTCTCACAAAAAAGCACCGCATGAGATGTTTCTCATGCGGTGCTTTTTGGATATACGATTACACACCCATTTTACGGCGTGTATTGCTTACTTTTTTCGTCATTTGGCTTTTTGCTTTTTGGTTAGCCGACTTGCCATTTGCTTGGGCTTTGCCACCACTCGCTTGGTTTTTCTTTTCTTCTAGCTTTTGTTTCACTGCTTCTTGCAAAGACATTTTCTTTTTAGGTGCTTCTTGATTAGTCGATTCTGTCATTATCTATCCCTCTCATTCCTCAATGTATTAACTTTAGTATAAGGGAAAAGGAAAAAACTGCAACTAATTACTTTACTCGATTAATGGGAATTTCTTTCGTAATATCATTGATAACCCAGCTAGCGCATATTAGCCCTACTGTAGATGGAACGAAAGCATTGGAAGATGGTGGCATTTTTGCTTTACGGATTGCCGCATCTGGTTTTCCTACTGTTCCTACAACATCCTCACGAACAACAATTGGACTTTCATCTGAAAACACGACTGGAATCCCTTTTGTAATATGATCCTCTTTACGTAATTTCGTACGGATTACTCTTGCAATAGGATCTGTATGCGTTTTGGAAATATCGGCAATTTGGAAACGAGTAGGATCTGTTTTGTTAGCTGCTCCCATACTTGAAATTATTTTAATACCACGTTTTAAGCATTCTTTCATCAAATGCACTTTATAAATAATAGTATCAGATGCATCAATAACATAATCTATATCCATCGCAAAAAATTGTTCATACGTTTCTTCTGTATAAAACATATGCATATCAATTACTTCACATTCTGGATTAATATCAGCAATTCGTTCTTTCATCACAGCTGATTTTGAACGACCGATTGTTGACATATATGCTACTAATTGACGATTAATATTTGTAATATCTACATTATCCTTGTCCACTAAAATAATTCGACCGACTCCACTTCTTGCACATGCTTCTGCCGCAAAAGAGCCTACCCCACCGACACCTAAAATAGCGACTGTCGTGTTTCTGATTAAATCTACGCCTTCTTTTCCTACTGATAATTCATTTCTAGAAAATTGATGTAACATATAAACACTCCATCTGTATCAAATTAGTTGGTTTTAACCCAACAAAAACCCTCCAGCAACAATTGCTAGAGGGACATTAGTAATCTAGGACGAATCCCAATCGTGCCGACAATATAAAGCGTATCGTTTTGAACCCGCACTCAGCAGGTGGGTGTCCTCTTTATTAATTTTGACGTCCCTTATATTAGGGCATGTCATTCATAATAAAAGTCAGACTCCCGACGATAGAAATTGTTCGGTCAAAACTGATTGCATGTTGCGAACACATCAGGATTCGTATTACTTGTATAATAGCATACGATTTATGAAACATCAATCATTTTATCATGTTATTTTCTAACTATTCTGAACGATTTGTTTCATGACTTTTTTCATATTTCTAAATGAAATCAATGTGTATTACTTATTTTTAAACTTAACTCTTCCAGTTGTGCTTGTGCTACCGGACTTGGTGCTTGCGTTAATAAGTCACTAGCGCTTGCTGTTTTCGGGAAAGCGATAGTATCACGTAAGTTTGTGCTACCAGAAAGCAACATTACTACACGGTCTAAACCAAATGCTACTCCACCATGAGGAGGTGTTCCATATTCAAAAGCTTCCATTAAGAAGCCAAATTGTGCTTTTGCTTCTTCCTCTGAGAATCCAAGAATTTCAAACATCTTCTCTTGAACCTCTCTCGAATAAATACGTAACGATCCGCCACCAAGCTCATAGCCATTTAATACTAAGTCGTATGCTTGTGCACGCACTTTGCTTGGATCAGTATCCATTAAAGGAAGATCTTCATCAAATGGTCGTGTGAATGGATGGTGTGCAGCGTAATAACGCCCTTCTTTTTCATCGTATTCAAATAATGGCCAGTTCACAACCCATAAAAATTCGAAGCTGTTTTCATCAATTAATCCTAAATCTTTTCCTAATTTTAAACGTAGTGCACCTAAAGCATCTGCTACAACTGATTTTTTATCAGCTACAAATAGTAACAAATCTCCTGCAGAGGCTTCTAAAGTTTGAATCAAGCTAGATGCTGCTTCTCCTTCGAAAAACTTAGCGATTGGCCCTTTAAGCCCTTCTTCGTCCACTTTTAACCAAGCAAGACCTTTTGCACCATAAACAGAAGCAAATTCACCTAACGCATCAATATCTTTGCGTGAATAATTAGCTGCTGCTCCTTTTACATTAATCGCTTTTACTTGTCCGCCAGTTTCAACTGCAGAAGCAAATACTTTAAATGCGCTATTTTTTACAGTTTCCGATAAGTCTACTAACTCTAAACGAAATCGCACATCTGGTTTGTCTGATCCGTAACGAGCCATTGCTTCATCATAATCCATACGTGCAAAAGGAATAGTCACATCTATACCTTTCACTTCTTTCATGATTTTTTTCATCATGCGCTCGTTCATCTCTAAAATTTCATCCATCGATAAGAAACTCATTTCCATATCGATTTGTGTAAATTCAGGCTGACGGTCTGCACGTAAATCTTCATCACGGAAGCATCTTGCAATTTGGTAATAACGTTCAAATCCACCTACCATTAACAATTGCTTGAATAATTGAGGAGACTGCGGTAATGCATAAAACTCTCCATTATGAACACGACTAGGCACTAAATAGTCACGTGCTCCTTCTGGTGTGGATTTCGTTAAAATTGGTGTTTCTACTTCTAAAAATCCTTCATCATCTAGGAAGCGTCTTACCGTTTTTGTAATGTCAGAACGCATTTTAAACGTGTCATACATGGCCGGTCTTCTTAAATCTAAATAACGATATTTTAAACGAACATCTTCACCAGCATCTGTACTGTTTTCGATTGCAAATGGTGGAGTTTTCGCTTCGTTGATTATTTCAATTTCTTGCGCATGTATTTCAATTGCACCAGAAGGAATATTTGGATTCACTTGGTTTTCTGCGCGGGCAATAACTGTCCCTTTTACTTGGATGATGTATTCATTGCGAAGTTTTTCTGCAACTTGAATTGCTGCTTCTGAAATCTCTGGATTAAATACAACTTGCACCAAGCCTGAGCGATCGCGAACATCTACAAATATTAATCCTCCTAAATCTCTCCGTTTTTGTACCCATCCGATTAATTGGACGGACTCTCCAATATGCTGTTCATTTAACTGTCCACTTGTATGCGTTCTGTTCATTGTTCTTCTGCCTCCACTTGGGTAAATATATTACTTTGTACTTGTTCAATCAAAGCACTAAACGGTACAAGATGCTGATCTCCTGTAGCCAAAACTTTTAACATGGCACTTTGTTTTTCAAGTTCATCATCGCCTATAACAAGCACTAATTTTGCTTTTAGACGATCTGCTGATTTCATTTGTGTTTTTATTTTTCTGTCTAAATAATCCATCTCTGCGGTGATATTATTTTGACGTAATTCATAGGTGACCTCGACTGCTTTTTTCTTTGCAGCTTCCCCCATTCCAATTACATATACATCTAAAGAAGATAGATCCGCCCATTGATTATTTTCTGCATTAATCGCAAGTAATAACCGTTCAATACTCATCGCAAATCCGATACCTGGTGAAGCTGGTCCTCCAAGCTCTTCCACTAGCCCGTTATATCTTCCACCACCTGCAAGTGTTGTAATTGCGCCAAAGCCTTCAGCTGCACTCATAATCTCAAAAGCAGTGTGATTATAATAATCCAGTCCACGAACTAAGTTAGGATCTACTTCAAACGGAATATTTAAAAGTGTTAAATACTCTTTTACCTTTTCAAAATAGGTAGCAGATTCTTCGTTTAAATAATCGGTTAATGAAGGAGCAGTTGCCATTAATGGGTGATTTCGATCTACTTTACAATCTAAAATACGAAGTGGATTTTTTTGCAATCTATTTTGACAATCCGAACAAAATTCTGCAATATGCGGTTCAAAATGATTTACTAGTGCTTCTTTGTGCGCAACTCTACTTTCTGTGTCACCAAGCGAATTAATAACAAGCTTCAGCTTTTTCAAGCCAGCTTTTTGATAAACAGACATCGCAAGTGAAATTACTTCAGCATCAATTGCTGGGTCTGCACTTCCGATTGCTTCGATTCCAAATTGAACAAATTGACGGTAGCGTCCTGCTTGTTGTCTTTCATAGCGGAACATAGGACCCATATAATATAACTTCACTGGTTGGTCTGGGTATCCGAACATTTTATGCTCAACAAATGCACGAACTGCAGATGCTGTACCTTCTGGACGAAGCGTAAGGGAACGATCGCCACGATCTTGGAACGTATACATTTCTTTTTGGACGATATCTGTGGTATCTCCAACACTTCTTGTAAATAGTTCCGTATGTTCGAAAATAGGTGTTCTAATTTCTTTATATTGATACATACGGCAAGTTTCTCTTATTAAATCTTCTACCACTTGCCATTTTGCTGTTTCAGAAGGCAAAATGTCTTGTGTTCCTCTTGGCACTTTAATATCCATGGCTGCTGCCCCTTTCTTTTTCAATTTGTCTTTATTCGACAAGTGTTTGGACATCTGTTGAAATAAAGACAAAAAAGCCCTCGTCTCTTGCATATAGCAAGGGACGAGAGCTTATATAAGCTTCCGCGGTTCCACCCTAGTTGGTCAAAAAAACTGACCCTCTCAACTCTGGATAACGGCCAGCTCCGTTTTTGCCTACTAAAGAAAATCTCTTTCGACAAAAATCCTCTCGAATGTTGTTCACTGAGTTCGTTTGTAGGAAAGATTTCAGCCACGTCTTTCCTTCTCTTACCATCCGTTTTAAACAGTTACTTTTTCGGTCATCGGTTTGTTTTAGTTTTTAATTATACTTTATCTTAATAACGTAAGGGAAATAAGTCAACCCTTTTGAAGAAAAGGTAGAAATTTTATATCAGAATATTTACAATGGTAGTGGGAGTGATTCAATGAAAGATAAAATAGTGCAAAAAATGACCATTTTAATCCTTGCTGTCATTCTACTAATACCAACTATTTCAGTAGATGCTCAGGAAAACGAAGTAACCGTTAATGTTCCTTCGTTGAAAGTTCGATCAGGCCCAGGACTTACATACGATACAATTGGTGCCGTTACAAAAAGTGACAAACTAGTTGTGATCGACAAAGAAAATGATTGGATTCAAGTTAAATACGGATCCACGACTGGTTGGGTTGCCAGTTGGTATACATCAAGCGAAGCAATTGAAATGACAAATAAACAAATCGTTTCTAAAGTAAATCGCTTAAATGTACGAACCGAACCATCTACCTCCTCTGCCGTTATCGGGCAGCTTAGCGAGGGAGATCAAACACCTGCCTATAAATCAGAGGGTGAATGGATTGAAATCGATTTTCAAGGTAGAAAAGGCTGGGTAAACACAGCATATATTACAATTGCCGACCAATCATCAAAAGAAAATACGAGCTCTAACATTCAAACTTCGGAGAAGCTTTTTGTTGTATCAGTCGATATATTAAATGTTCGGGCAAAAGCCGACCTATCCTCTAAACAAATTGGGAAAGTGGCCAGAGGAGCTCAATTCGAAGTACTTGATACGGATCATAATTGGGTAAAGGTACAATTAGACAATGGAAAAATCGGATGGATATACAGTTTTTATGGTACATTTTTAAGTGAGCCGAGTTCCACTACATCTACCGCACCAACTAATACTATCACCATTTTATATAATGGAACTAATCTACGCTCAGACAGCTCGACAAATAGTGCTGTAGTAAAGCGAGTAGATGCCGGTGAAACATTTGAAGTAACTGACAAAGTAAACGACTGGTATAAAGTCATTTTAGAGAACCAATCAATAGCCTATGTAGCAAGCTGGTTAGTTTCGTCATCAAATTCTGTTGTAACTACAGATCTACCAGTACAAGAAAAAAAGAAACCTAGAAAAAAAGGTACATTAAAAGGCTTGTCCATTGTTATTGATCCTGGCCATGGAGGTAATGACCGCGGTACTACAGGAGCTCTTGGAACAGATGAAAAGGATATTACATTGTTAACAGCAGAATTGCTTTCATCTAAATTACAAGCAGCCGGTGCTAACGTCATTATGACAAGACAATCCGATGTTTACGTTGATCTACGTAAACGGGTTTCAATAGGTCACCAAGCAGGCGCAGATGCATTTATTAGTTTACATTATGATGCGGTGGAAAATAGTACAGTCCGTGGATATACGACGTATTATATGCATGGTTATCAAAAGAAACTAGCGGAGTATGTACACGCGGGTTTAGGTAATATGATTACACTGAAAGATCGTGGAACACAGCCAGGAAATTACTTAGTTTTACGTGAAAATAAACAAAATGCGATTTTAATAGAGTTAGGGTATTTGAGTAATCCTACCGAAGAACGAAATGTCACAACTAAACAATTTAGAGATCAAGCAACACATGGAATTTATAATGGAATTATTAAATACTTTGATAATGAGTTAGACTAAAAAAGCAAGTGACATATTAAGGTCAAAGCCTGATTCTCTTGCTTCTGGAGGGCTTTGGACAGACTAGTCACTATATCATTACCGAGCGATTTTTTTAGAGAAGCTACTCGTGACTAAAGTCACGAGTAGCTTCTCTTTTTCTGTAATCTTATGGCGATGATCTGTCCTTCCTCCTCCTTCAATTACGAGAATAAAGTTAAAATCTTTTTGATAATTAGTATAAAGATACTTTCCTACCAATAATAGAAGTGCCCGAAGATACAATTTCGGGCACTCGAGTCTCTCTATACAATTACTGCTGCCTATTTTGGATCATATTCTCTTTTACTAAGAGTAGAAAATTAGGGGAGATGCTCTTCTAAATTTGCCTGTGAAGATGGAATGTAGCTTGCACATTTACTTTCATAACAGGAAGTCTCATACTTATTTTTTGAAAAGAAACACTCACTAGCAGAGCAACATTTTTTCGAAAATAGTAAGCGGAAAACCAGTAAAGAAGTGATGAGCTGCCAAAATTGCATCTTTAGCTGCTTTTTAATGTATAAGAAGGTAATCTATTCTCTCATTAACATAAAACTATAGCATTTTGTTTATTAAAGTTTTAGGAGTGTAACAGACGAATGGTAGTAAAGTTTATCGAAAAATACAAGGGAGGCGCTAGCTTAGCTAGCGCCTCCCTCGATTTAAAAAGAGATAATGTTATGCTAATCATTCAAGTCCAAAGTACTCCTTAGACTTAGTTAAACAATTGCCATTAATATTTTATATTTTGAATATTTAACACGCCAATCATGCTTCTAACATAATAGTCACAGGGCCATCGTTTGTGAGAGTTACATCCATCATTGCTCCAAAAACCCCTGTTTCTACAGTAAAACCCTTATCCCGAAGCTTCGCATTAAACAGTTCCCACAATGGTTTCGCTATTTCTGGGCGAGCTGCTTCTATAAAACTCGGTCTTCTACCCTTTCGCGTATCCGCATATAATGTAAATTGGGAAACAGAAAGAATTGAGCCTCCTACTTCTACGATAGAATGATTCATCTTACCTTCATCATCTTCGTATAAACGCAAGCCAGCGATCTTATCTACTAAATAATTTATTTCTTTTTCACTATCCGTTGCCGTAATGCCTACTAATAATACATATCCAAGATCTATTTTTCCCGTCACTTGTCCATCCACAGTAACACTGGCATTTCGACATCGTTGAAGCAACACTTTCATAATACAGTAACTCCTTTAGTTAATAATCCGTTGAACGGAATAGACATCTGGTAACTGTTTAATCCGCTCCGCTACTTTGTGTAAATGGGCAATATTTGAAATCAGGATAGTTAAATGGATACTTGCTATGTCATTGTCCGTTTTGCCATTTACAGCTGCAATATTTGTTTTCGATTCATTTACCACTTGTAAGACTTCGTTTAATAGACCTGGTCGATCAAATCCGGAAACTTCAATGTCTACTTGATACTCTTTTTTCATCGGTATATCCGATTGCTCCCACTCGACCTCAATAATTCTAGAGTGCGCATCATCGCTTTGTAAGTTCGGACAATCTGCACGGTGAACAGACACACCTCTGCCTTTCGTGATAAACCCTACAATTTCATCTCCTGGGACAGGACTACAGCAACGAGACAGACGAATGAGTAAATTCTCGATCCCTTTTACAATAACACCTGATTCAGTCGTTCTCTTCGTAACAGGTGCTTTCATTTCTGTTGTAATTTTTTCAAGTGCTTCTTCTTGATCACGAATTTTTCGCATTTTTTCAGCTAAACGGTTCACTACTTGCTGTGCGGTTATACCATTAAAGCCAACTGCTGCGTATAAATCCTCTTCTCCTGCAAAAGCATATTTTTCACAAACCCGCTTAATATTTTCGGAGGTTAGTACTTCTTTTATATCAAATTCTTGCGCTTTTATTTCTTTCTCTACTTGTTCTTTCCCTTTTATAATGTTTTCATCTCGCAGTTGTTTCTTAAAGAACTGTTTGATTTTGTTTTTTGCTTGGGAGGATTGTGCAATTTTCAACCAATCTTTACTTGGCCCAAAGGATTGCTTGGAAGTCAATACTTCAATAATATCCCCTGTTTTGAGCTTTGTATCGAGTGGAACCATTTTACCATTTACTTTGGTGCCAATTGTTTTATTTCCAACTTCGGAATGTACACGATATGCGAAGTCTATTGGTACTGATCCTGCTGGAAGCTCGACAACATCCCCTTTTGGTGTAAACACATAGACCATATCGGAGAATAGATCGAATTTTAAGGACTCCATAAATTCCTCTGCATTCGAAGATTCTTGCTGGAATTCGAGAATTTCTCTAAACCACGTCAATTTGGAATCAATCGTTTGTTTATTCGCCTCTACTTTTCTTCCTTCTTTATATGCCCAATGAGCTGCAACCCCGTATTCAGCAATATTATGCATCTCTTCTGTACGAATCTGTACTTCTAGTGGATCTCCATTCGGTCCAATAACCGTAGTATGAAGAGACTGGTACAAATTTTGCTTTGGCATTGCAATATAATCTTTGAATCGTCCTGGCATTGGTTTCCATAATGTATGGATCACCCCTAAAACTGCATAGCAGTCTTTTATGCTTTTGACAATAATTCGCATTGCGAGTAAATCATAAATTTCATTGAACTGTTTATGTTGTACAACCATTTTTCGATAAATACTATAAATATGCTTTGGTCGACCTGATACATCTGCGACTACTTCCATCTCATTCAGTTGCTTACGAATATCATTCATAACATCCTTTAAGTAAGCCTCACGCTCCGTACGTTTTTTCTTCATAAAGTTAACGATACGGTAATATTGCTGTGGATTTAAGTAACGTAACGCCGTATCTTCTAATTCCCACTTCACCGCAGAAATTCCTAGACGATGTGCTAATGGTGCGAAAATTTCTAATGTTTCATTGGAAATTCGACGCTGTTTAGCCTCAGGTAAGTGTTTTAACGTACGCATATTATGTAAACGATCCGCAAGCTTTATAAGTATTATTCGGATATCTTGTGCCATGGCGATAAACATTTTACGATGGTTCTCTGCTTGTTGTTCTTCCTTGGACATATATTTAATCTTGCCGAGTTTAGTTACACCATCTACTAGAAGCGCAACTTCTTCATTGAACTCTCGGACAATATCTTCTCGTGTATATTCGGTATCTTCTACCACATCATGTAGAAAACCAGCTGCAACGGTTTCTGGATCCATCTGAAGATCAGCTAAGATTCCGGCTACTTGGATGGGATGTAAAATATACGGTTCACCAGAGTTACGAAACTGTTCTCGATGGGCATGCTCTGCAAGTTCATATGCCTTTTTCACAAAATTCACATGCTCTTCATTCATATAAGTGGAAAGTGTGTCGAAAACATCTTCTGCTGTCTTCACTTGATCTTTTGCCATGCTGTGCTCACCTGATTTCGTTTAAAATTTATCAAATACGCCAATGCGTTTAACTAAAAATGATATATAAGTTATATTCTATAAAAAAAAAGAGGGACTTGTAAAGTCCGCCCTTATTTAGTACTGCATTAATGTACAAATATCGTAATCTTTTAGCTTCTTTCGTCCTTCCAGATATGTAAGTTCGATTAAGAAAGCACATCCTACTACGACTCCACCCAGTTCTTCTACTAAGCGAATTGTTGCGTCAATTGTACCACCAGTTGCTAGTAAATCATCGACAATTAGTACACGTTGTCCCGGTTTTACTGCATCTTTGTGCATAGTTAGAATATCTTTGCCGTATTCTAAACCATATTCTGCACGAATCACTTCTCTTGGAAGCTTTCCTTCTTTTCGGACAGGAGCAAAACCTATTCCAAGTGAATATGCTACCGGGCATCCGATGATAAATCCACGTGCTTCTGGTCCAACGATAATATCAGCATTTACTTTTTTCGCATATTCTACAATTTGGTCGGTTGCATATTTGTATGCTTCCCCGTTATCCATAATTGTAGTAATATCCTTAAAACTAATACCTGGTTTTGGCCAATCTTCAACAGTTGTTACGTATTGCTTTAAATCCATTTTTGCTCCTCCTCAGGAACGGTTTGCCCTGCTCTTCGCTCTTCAAACCATTGTTTCAGTTCAATGTATGGCGCATATAATAGCTTCTGTTCAAGCTCAATTTCATTTGCACGCTGTTGATACGTTGGTGCTTCTGATAAATCTTGTTTAGCAAGATGATCATTCATAACCAACGACCCACCCTCTATTCTAACAAAATTAAGTTCAAAAAACACCTTTGACATGAAATTAATTGTTTTTGGGCTCCAGCCAGTATGCTTAGATAATTCATGTATATGCTGCTTTAATGCAAATGTCTTGCGCTTTGCTAAAAAGGAGAAGTACCACTTAAATTGTTCTCGTGTCGGTAAACCTTCAAAATAAATAGACTCATCTGCATAAAAATGTGCATATATCCTTTGCCATTGTTGGTAATCTAGCAATTGAGTTAGCTCTTTTTCAGTAGAAGGCAAATCTAATATAGTCAGAAACTCAGCATGGACTTGCTGTTCCATCAATTCTGCGCTTAGCCATATATCTTTTGGGATGACAGATCTATAGTGAGCGATCGTCTGTTCATGGAACGCAACAAAAATAGTTTGTTCAAGGGATATCGTAGGCAGCCAACGATTCACTTGACGTATTCCACGAATATCAAAAAGCTGCCATTCATTTGTTTTGGCATCTTGAATCATCAGCTGTGGCTTTTTTCGTCCATTCCATTCATTAATTTGCAAATCGCCTATAAATGATAGTTTGGTCGCAGGAGCAATTTCATCTGCTAGTTCACCTTTACCAAATCCAATCGCATCTAATGACGTAGCTCCTTGTTTCAGCTCCATTTTGATATGGTTTTGAGCAGACCCAATTTTACGTATAGAAGAAACTTCTACATTTTCTATACAATAAACTGGCTTTGTAAAATCCATTCCAAACGGAGCAAGTTGTTTTAACGATTCTATAGATTCCGTTGAAATTTCATCCATTTCTAACGGAACATCTATAGAAACGATTGGAACTAATTGCTCTTCAGTTAGAACTATTTTAGCCTGTTCATTTAGTCGATTACGGAACGTTTCTACGTGTTCCAAGGGTAAAGTCATACCAGCTGCCATTGGGTGTCCGCCGAAATGCGGGACGATGTCGCTGTTTTTTGCAATCTCTTTATACATATGGAAACCTTCAATACTACGAGCTGAACCTTTTGCTATTTGCTTTTCTTCATCAAAGCCAAGGACAATGGCAGGTCGGTAATATTTTTCTACCAGTTTGGAAGCTACAATTCCTAGTACTCCAGGGTTCCATTCTTTTTTTCCGACGACAATCACACTAGGGCCATCTACCACGTTCGCTTCGTCAATCATTTCCACCGCTTCATCAGTAATTTCTTTAACGATTGCTTGTCTTTCTTTATTTTTCTCATTTAACATATTGGCAATCGCTAATGCATAATTCGGTTCTTCCGTTAAAAATAATTCAACACCAGGTGCGGCCTCCCCTAATCTGCCTACTGCATTAATGCGTGGACCAAACATAAAACCAACCGTTTCTTCATTAATCGACGATATATCTGCACCACTCACATTTGCAAGCGCCTCTATTGCAATAGAATCGGTTCTTTGCATTTGTTTTATTCCTTGTTGGACAAAATAGCGGTTTTCTCCAGTCAGTGAAACCAAATCCGCAATTGTTCCGATTGCCACTAAGTAATAGAATTCTTTTGGTATTTCACCAATTAGAGCATGTGCAACTTTAAAAGCAACCCCAACACCAGCCAAATGAGGGAATGGATACAATGTATCTTGTAATCCTGGGTGAATAATAATATCTGCTGCCGGCAACGTTTCTCCTGGTTCGTGGTGATCTGTTACGATTACATCCATTCCTAGATCTTTCGCAAATTGAATGGCTGTATGGCCAGAAATGCCGTTATCTACTGTAATGATTAAAGTAACTCCTTCATCAAATGCCTCTTTGAATAATCTTTCACTAGGACCGTAACCATCAATAAAACGATTTGGAATCTTAAACAATACATCAGCACCTAGTGCCTCCAATGTTTTCATCATAACTGACGTACTTGTAATGCCGTCTGCGTCATAGTCTCCATACACCATAATACGCTCATCTGCATCTATTGCCTGATGAACACGTGCTACTAGTGCATCCATTCCTGTCAGTAAAAATGGATTATGTATCTGTTCTTCCGTTATATATAAAAACTCTTTTGCCTCTTCTACACTTTCAAAACCTCTAGATACTAACACTTTGGCACATACACTCGGGATGGAAAGTTCACGCTCTAGTGCAGAAACTAGTTGTTCGTCTGGTCTCGAAATACTCCACTTTTTTTGAGATTGGATCATATACTCACTTCCTTATAATCTATTATAACTTAAAAAAGAGTTGTCTCCAAAAGAACATTTTGGAACAACTCCTTTACAGATTCAAGTAAGATCATTTTTTACTTCTATTGGTTTTTCTACTACTTCTAGTGATTTCTCTTGATGAACAACAATTTCATTTTGCAAAGCATTAATAGATGCCTCTTTCTTCTCTAGCTCTTTTTCAAGATGTTTTACTTTTCTTGATAGCATAAAAGAACGATAGATTGCAACGGTCCCACTTAAAAGAGCCCCTAGTAGTGCAGAGCCAAGTATTACTAAAATAAGGGGCCAGTCAGCGGTACCAAAAACATAATTGACAGGTACAGCATCGACATTATATACCGCAAATAATGCAATAACCACTGCAAATATTAATCCGAATAATAAAGACCATTGAAACTTCATCTCGACACCCCTTTTGTATTTTACTTTACCATAAAAAAGTGTACACGCCTATCTTCACAAATTTCACAACATAAAAAAGGAACAGAATATATATAACATATACCCTGTTCCCGAAAATAGTTAAACCTTAAACTACAGGCTCATCAGAACCCCATTTTTTCTCTTCTTTCTTTACATCTAGGCCGCCTGTTTTACGTAGTTCTTTCGCTTTCAAATCGTACCATAATTGAGCTGCGATAAAGATGGAAGAATACGTACCTGCGATTAATCCTATTAATAAAGCGATTGAGAAGTTTCGAATTCCTTCTGCGCCAAATATTAGAAGTGCTACTGTTACTAAAATAACAGTTAATACCGTATTTACAGAACGAGTAAGCGTTTGTCTTAATGATTTATTGACAATAATCGCGAGCTCTTCTTCTGTTGTAATTTTTTTACTACGATGCAAGTTCTCACGAATTCGGTCAAATGTAACAATCGTGTCATTAATTGAGTAACCGACTATCGTTAAGACCGCAGCAATAAATGTAATATCTACTTCCAAACGTAAAATACTGAAAATAGAAACCATCAAGAATGCATCATGTAATAAAGAAACTATAGACGCAAAGCCCATTCTCCATTCAAAACGGAATGCTACATATATCACGATCCCTAAAGCTGCAATAAGGAGTGCCTTTATTGCATTTTTAGCAAGTTCTTTACCTACTGTTGGAGATACGCTATTTACATTTGGATCTATACCAAACTGTTCGTTCATTTCCGTTTTCAATGTTTTTATTTCCTCTTGTGAAAAGTCTTGCTTATAACGAATTACTGCAATATTACTTTTTTCTCCGGAAAGAACGATATCTTCCGAAGGTAAACCAATATCAGCAATTTTCCCAGCAACAAACTCTTTCGTTAAGGTCTCGTTCGATTGAAGCTCTACTCGAGTACCTTTCGAGAAATCGATTCCTAAGTTCAATTTTAACGTACTTAAGAGAATAATCCCTGCAACCGTTAATGCAATCGATAAAATATAGAAAACTTTACGAGTGTGCACAAAATCTATACGGTCAAACTTAGTAGTTAAATCGAGTGTATCTACTTCCTCTTCAGGAGCATGTATTCGTTTCTTAGGAATACCAAACCAACCCGGCTTATTATCGAAGAAACCACTGTGTACAAGTAACCCCAATAATATTCTAGAAGCCCAAACTGCTGTAATGAAAACTACGATAATACTGATAATCAGTAAAGTTGCAAATCCCTTAACAGAGCTTGTCCCAAAATAGAATAATACTGCCGCTGCTAGTAGAGTAGTGATATTCGCATCAAAGATAGCTGTGAAAGCTTCTTTTGCTCCAGTATCAAAAGCTTTTTTGACAGATTTACCAACCCGTAACTCTTCCCTTATACGCTCATATGTGAGGATATTGGCATCTACAGCCATACCTACTCCTAGGACGATCGCTGCGATCCCTGGAAGTGTTAATACACCGTTAATCCAATCAAATACTACAAGGATTAAGAAAATGTAAACAACTAGTGAAATTACTGCTATTAAACCTGGTAGGCGGTAGTAGAAAAGCATGAAAATAAAGATTGCGGCAACCCCAATAATTCCAGCTAATATTGTACTACTTAATGCTTGTGACCCAAACTGCGCCCCAACTGATGTAGAATAGATTTCATCCAAATGTACAGGTAATGCTCCTGCATTTAGTATTCCAGCTAAATCTTTTGTTTCCTGTACAGTAAACGAACCAGAAATTTCTACGCTATCTGAACTAATTCGCTGAGAGACTCTTGGATTCGATGTAAATTTAGGTTTTTCTTTTAGCACTTCTTTTGCGTAAGAATCTACACCCTCTTCAAAATCCAACCAAATAACTAGAACATTATCTGGTGCAGGTTTTGCAGCTATTTCAGAAGTAACCTCTGCGAATTTATTAGCATCTTTTAATTCTAATGTAACAATCGGTTGCCCTTGTTGATTAAAAGCATCCTTTGCTCCACCTTCTTTTAAATCTGCCCCATCCAGCATAATATTATCTTCTGAATCACGGAAAGTTAGATTCGCCTGTGTAGAAAGAAGTTCCCTTGCCGAGTTCTGATCCTCCACTCCAGCAAGCTGAACGCGAATACGATGACCGTCTTCGATTTGAATACTAGGCTCACTTACACCTAATACATCAATTCGGTTCCTAAGAGCAGATGCAGTAGCTGTTACCACTTCATCCGTTATCTTTTGACCATCTTTTAAAGGCTCCACTTGATAAAGAACTTCAAATCCACCTTGTAAGTCCAATCCAAGTTTAATATTATTTAATACTCCACTAACAGTAGGACTGATTGTCCCTGCAAAAATAACTAAGAGTAATAAAAACGCAACTATACGCCCTCTAGTTTTCATATGTATGTTCCTCCTCAAAAAAACGCAACAAGTTTATTATGAAACACGATGCGCTCACTGTCAAATAACGGTTACTTATGCATCGACATTTTTTGGCTTTAATAATAGTTGAAGTTCTTCTTGATTGATCTCAGAGAACCAATTTTCCGTTTTAAAATGATCAATTTGTTCATACGTCATATATTCTGCTGGTGACACAGAAAGTATATCATTAACAATTTGGTATAAAGGCAATTTAGCAATGTCTTTTTTACGCCATTTTTTAGACACACAATATTTCCAAATATCATTTTCCAAAACTGTGGCATATTGATACACTTCAAATTCACTTTTTTTACTTTCTAAAGCAGGTAGCACGTGCGTATAAATATCTTCATATTTGTTTTCCAAAATACCGCACCCCTTTAACGAATAATATACGAGACTTGAAGCATATTGTTATTGTAAACTATGTTCCTGTATTTGAGAAGGAAGTGTTTATTTGTCGACTTTTTTAAAAGGTTCTCTCGTGTTAATGCTTTCCATTTTTTTGTCTAAGTTTCTAGGATTTATTTATCGAATGCAATTTGTCCGGTTAACGGGCGAAGAGGCAGTTGGGATTTATATGACTGCATACCCAGCTTTTATCTTTTTCTTGTCGCTCATTCAACTAGGAATCCCAATTGCCATTGCTAAAATAATTGCTGAATTACGTACGCGAAATGCAATTTCAAAGTATTTCACCGTCATGCGGACTTCTGTAATTATTACCGTTATTTCTATCCTAATTTTTACACCATTTTTTTTATTTGTCACGCCTTTTATTTCTGGTGAGTTATTGAAGAACGATGCTATTACGATGACTTTGTATGTATCGATTGCGATTGTACCATTCGCAGCTGCAAGTGGCGTTATTAAAGGATTTTTCCAGGGTATTGCTCGTTTAGAAGAAACAGCTGTAGCACAATTGTTGGAACAAATTATTCGAATTTTGCTCATCACCTTTTTGTTACCATTATTACTCACTTCCTCTACACCTCAAGAAGCAGCAGCCTATGCAATGTGTATGACATTACTTGCTGAAGTTGCTTCGTTACTCTATTTGCAATGGAAGTATAATAAATGGAAAGCAAAGCAACATTATGAAAAAGAGAAAAAGCATTATCCACTATCCCCAATATTCTCGATTGCTCTACCATCTTCAGGGAGTCGATTATTCGGATCTTTCACTTGGTTCTTAGAGCCGATTATTTTCATCAAAGCTCTCGCTGTAACAGGTGTTACAAGTATTGCCGCAACTACATTATATGGGGTCATTTCTGGAGTATTAATACCGTTATTACTGTTTCCTTCTTTCATTCCATATGCGCTTTCCATCGTATTAATACCAGCTGTAAGCGATGCATTTGCAAGAAGAGATCATTCTCTTTTAAAAGAACGAATACATTTATCGTTAAAATTTTCAACATTAACTGGCTGTTATGCTGCCACATTGTTTTATCTGCATGGTGGTGAGTTAGTATCGACTCTTTTTCATGTAGAGGATTCCACTGTTTACATGAAAATATTGGCACCAATTTTTTTCTTTTACTATATTCAAAGTCCGTTATTTTCTATCCTACAAGCATTAGATAATTCAAAAGCCGCCTTTTTAAATTCATTATATGGCGGCGTTGGTAAATTATTGTTATTGTTTTTTCTAGCATCACAGGTTTCTATTCAGGAAAAAGGGGCTATTGTTGCGATTGGTTTTGGCGTATTAATCACGTCGTTTTTACATATCGCTTCTTTGAAAGAAAAAAAAGAAGCACAAATTGGTTTCTCATTTTTTGTGCTACCTTACGCTGTTTTTTTAATCACTATTATTGCAAGACCACTTCTGTTTCCTATTGGCGATCAATCCTTGATAGTCGATTGCTTGTACACATTACTATTTTTAACAATTGGTTTAGTTTTATCTAGACAGATAAAGCGAAAAGAAATAGCCGTGATTCTTAAAATAGCTCGAACAACTAAAAGGAAGTTTTAAGCTGTATATAAAGCGCATCTTCTTCATAGCTGCAGTAAAATATCTTTTCTACACTTTTGATTGATTGCTTTTCTAGCTCTTCCATTAGCCATTTTTCACTTTTTCCGATTCTTTCTAAGTGCTCTTGCTGGACATCTCCATCTATAATAAGCGGAAAAACGTATTGTTCTTCTTCTTTTTTAAATACGGATAAATTTCCAGAAGGCTCTAAAAATGCATATGAAACAGATCGGATAGATCCAATTTGCTGTTCACGTAATTGTTGCAATAAATCATCTAAATTATATCGTTGCTTTCGCATTTCCTTTTCATTGATAATCCCTTCTTTCATAATAATCGAAGGTTCACCTTCCATAGCGTCTCGAAACTTTTTACTTTTTAATGAAAAATAAGAAACACCAATTTGTATAATCAATAAAATAACCATTGGCACTAACGCATGAATAAAGTTGCTATGTGGATCATCTAAAGCAAAGGCACCAACCTCGGCTATTAATAAAAAAACGACCAAATCGAAAATACTTAGCTCTCCGACTTCTCTTTTTCCCATTATTCGTAGAATACCTAGTATAATCCAATATAGCATAATCGTACGTAGCACGATGATAAGTATATCTTGCACATAATCACCTCATCCTTACTGTGCCCAGAAAAAAAAGAACTTACTCATATATTTTGAGTAAGTTCTTTTACTTTTATTTTGCTTCTGATACAACTCGTCCAACTGCAACGCGCTCGAATTGTAAACGAGTACCATCTGCAACTACTACGAAGATTGTTTGATCATCCACTGCATCTATCTTCCCGTGTAAACCACCAACTGTAATGATTTGATCTCCACGTTTTAGACTATTTTGCATTTGTGCTGTAGTTTTTTGACGTTTTTGTGCTGGGCGAATGATGAAAAACCACATCACTGCAAACATCGCAACTATCGGTAATAAGCCAACTAAATCCATAAATTAATTCCCCTCCTTCTTACCTCTTTCTAGTATACAAGAATCAGAAGTTTTTTGCATTTGGTTTATTATACCCATATTCTTCAAAAAATTCTTCTTTGAAATCTAGTAAACGATCTTCACGGATTGCTTGTCGTACATTTTCCATTAGTTTCATTAAGAAATGAAGATTATGGTACGAAGCTAAACGAAGTCCAAATGTTTCATCCGCTTTAAACAAATGGCGAATATACGCTCTTGAATAGTTTTTACAAGTGTAGCAATCACACTTTTCATCAATCGGTCCAAAGTCGCGAGCAAATGCCGCTCCTTTAATAACTAAACGACCTTTCGATGTCATAAATGTACCATTACGAGCTATACGAGTCGGTAACACACAGTCAAACATATCTACACCGCGAATAGAGCCATCTATTAACGAGTCCGGAGAACCAACCCCCATCAAATAACGCGGCTTGTTGTCAGGCATTAAAGGCGTGGTGAAGTCAAGCACACGATTCATCACATCTTTTGGCTCGCCGACCGATAACCCCCCAATCGCATATCCTGGGAAATCCATCGAAATTAAATCTTGTGCAGATTGGCGACGTAACTCCTCGTATTCCCCACCTTGGATAATTCCAAATAAACCTTGTTTATCCGTATTTGTATGCGCTGTTAAACAACGCTCGGCCCAACGAGATGTACGCTCTACAGATGCTTTCATATATTCAAAGCTAGCTGGATACGGCGGGCATTCATCAAATGCCATCATAATATCTGAACCTAATGCATTTTGAATTTCCATTGATTTTTCGGGACTTAAAAATAATTTATCCCCATTTAAATGATTGCGGAAGTGAACACCTTCTTCTTCAATTTTACGCATATCACTTAAACTAAATACTTGGAATCCACCAGAATCGGTTAAAATAGCGCGATCCCAGTTCATAAATTTATGCAGTCCGCCTGCTTCTCGAATGATATCATGTCCTGGACGAAGCCATAGGTGATACGTATTACTTAATATAATACCTGCTTTCATCTCTTTTATTTCTTCTGGTGCCATCGTCTTTACTGTAGCTTGTGTTCCTACAGGCATAAACGTTGGCGTTTCAAACGAACCATGTGGCGTATGCACGATACCTAGACGAGCGCCAGTTTGTTTATCTTTTTTTATTAATTCGTACGTAATTGCTGACATTTAATAATTCCTTCCTTTTATAAACATTGCATCTCCAAAACTAAAAAATCGGTAGCGCAAATCAACCGCTTCTTTGTATGCTGACAATATGAAGTCTCTTGAAGTAAGTGCGCTCACAAGCATTACAAGCGTTGACTTCGGCAAATGAAAATTAGTAATCATTCCATCAATACATTTAAATTCATATCCTGGATAGATGAATATAGATGTCCATCCACTATCTTCCTGCAATACTCCATCAAACTTAGTTGCAACTGTTTCAAGCGTTCTGGTAGAAGTAGTTCCTACTGCAACGATTTTTCCACCTGCTGCTCTCACTTCATTTATCGTATTTGCAGTTTCTTTCGACAGACGATAAAATTCCGAATGCATTTCATGATCATCGATAGAATCCACACTTACAGGACGGAAAGTTCCAAGTCCTACATGAAGTGTCACAAATGCTATTTTAACACCTTTTGCTTGAATTTCCTCTAATAAGTTTTCAGTAAAATGAAGTCCAGCTGTTGGTGCCGCGGCCGAACCTTGTTCTTTCGCATAAACTGTTTGATAACGATCTTTGTTTTCCAGCTTTTCATGAATATATGGTGGCAAAGGCATTTCACCAAGTTGGTCCAATACTTCAAAAAACACACCGTCATATTCAAAACGGAAAATACGTCCGCCATGCTCTTTTATCTCGGTACAGACTGCACGCAGTAGACCATCACCGAATACAATAGTCGTCCCTATCTTAACACGCTTTGCTGGTTTAACAAGCGTCTCCCAATGATCCCCTTCAATTTGTGTCAATAACAGTACTTCTACGTTTGCACCAGTCTCTTCCTTCACTCCCATTAAACGAGCAGGCATTACCTTCGTATCGTTTAACACGAGACAATCCCCTTCGTTTAACTCATCCAAGATAGCAGAGAAGTGGGTGTGCGTAAATGTCTTCTTGGGATAATCAGCGATTAATAGCTTGCTACTGGTCCGATCAAGTAATGGCGTTTGTGCAATCAGTTCTTCTGGTAAATCAAAATCAAAATCTTCTACTCTCATATGGCGTACATCCTTTATCAGTCGTTTCTTTCTATCGGTAACGGCATTCCTAAATGCTCGTAAGCAGATGGCGTTACTATTCTTCCCCTAGGAGATCGTTGTATAAACCCAATTTGCAATAAATAAGGCTCGTACACATCTTCTATCGTTGTCGATTCTTCTCCAATGCTTGCTGCAATCGTATCTAAGCCAACAGGGCCACCTCTGAACCTTTCAATCATAGCCATTAATAGCTTATGATCGATATGGTCTAATCCCCGTGGATCCACTTGAAGTAGCTCCAGTGCTTCTGTTGCTAGATTTAATGAAATATGACCATTGCCGCGTACTTGTGCATAATCACGGACCCGCTTTAATAAACGGTTTGCAATACGAGGCGTCCCTCTCGAGCGTCTTGCAATTTCACCAGCAGATTCATAGTCAATAGAAGCATTGAATAATTCTGCGCTTCTTTCAACAATCGACGTTAATGCATGTTCATCATAATAATCCAATCTCAGCAAAACACCGAAGCGGTCCCTAAGTGGAGCTGATAGTGAACCAGCTCTTGTTGTTGCACCGATTAGCGTAAATGGTGGCAAATCTAACCGAACACTTCTTGCCGCTGGACCTTTTCCTACTACAATATCTAAACAAAAATCCTCCATTGCAGGGTATAGCACTTCTTCAATGGAACGATTCAGCCGATGTATTTCATCGATAAATAATACATCTCCCGGTTCAAGCGAGCTAACGATAGCCGCTAAATCACCAGGTCGCTCAATTGCGGGCCCGCTTGTCATCCGAATTTGAACGTCCATTTCGTTCGCGATAACGGAGGCAAGTGTGGTTTTACCAAGTCCTGGAGGTCCATACAAAAGACAGTGATCCAAACTCTCGCTTCTCATTTTTGCTGCTTCAATGAAAATCTCTAGGTTATGTTTTATCTTATCTTGTCCAATATATTGTTTTAATAATTGTGGACGAAGCGATTGCTCATACGGTTCATCATAATTAGAAATCTCGCTCGAAATCACACGTTCCGTCATGCCAAGAATCTCCCTTCTTTATTATCCAGTTTTAGCGACATAGACTTGCGCCTTACTTATTTCCCAGAAAATAATAATTGCAATGCTTTTTTCATAAATTCATCAGTTGTTTGAAGTTCTTTGTTGTCTTTTAACTTCGGACGAACTTTGGATAATTCGCGTTCAGAATAGCCAAGTGCTGTAAGTGCAAGCATAGCTTCTTCTAGTTCATGGTCGGCAGTGCTATCCACAAATAATGTCGGTTCATCGTCTATAAATTCGATTTGCTCCAAATCGATGAGATCATGTAATTTTCCTTTTAAGTCTAAGATCATTTGACGAGCTGTTTTCTTTCCTACACCCGGGAACTTCACTAAAAATGTCTCATCTTCTCGTTCAATTGCGTGAATGACATGCGTCGGTTCACCACTTGCTAATATGGCAAGCGCTCCTTTAGGCCCAATTCCAGAAACGAGAATAAGCTTTCGAAACAACTCTCGCTGCGCTAAGTTTGAAAAACCCATTAACTGTTGCGCATCTTCTCGCACATGAAAATGAGTAAATACTTGAATTATTTCTTCACTCTTTCTAAAAGCAAATGGATTTGGCGTAAATAGCTGATATCCTATCCCTTGCTGCTCCAACACAACATACTCAGGCGTCACTCGTGTAACCTGTCCTTTTATGTAATCATACATACTTAAATCCCTCACAATCAATACATCTAGTATACCATAATGCTCCAAAGCAAAAGCCTTTGTCTTAGATGAACACATTCTACAGACTAGGTGCTGGAGTCAGAATGTACAAACAAAGAAGGCCGCTCTTAAAACGAGCGACCAACTCCAACTAGATTTGACTCAAAGCTTACTCAAATTATAGCATAAATTAGGCCATTCCGTTAACGCTTTGTTCGTATATGGTACTAACTGTTCGATAAACTTTTGTTTTCGTTCTACAGGTAACGCGAAGGCATATAACCACTCTCTATACAATTCATTCGGATACATCATCGCCTCTTTATGCTGACGCACGATTTTTTCGAGCATGGGGAATTCATTCATTAAAAAATGAATATCATAATCTATTTCCGATAAGACACGATGCATCCACAAAATACTTTCCATCTCTTTTGGTCCAATTACGGCAAGATCAAAATCAATTATTTTATAAGCAGAACCGTCCGATAAGAAGTTATGATGTACAACATCTCCATGCAATAATGTCCGGTCCCTCATGTCGAATGGTTTCATATCTTTTAACGCCATATCACCATACATCAATAGTATTTTCGTGTTGTTAACACCTATCAAGGATTCAACGAAAAAAGAAATTTCTTTCATTTTTAATAAACGATTTTGCCATTTAGATATTAAATTAAATGCATAAAGAACCTTGCTATCTTCCCAATCAATTATTTTTTTCGTTTCATGCAAACGAGTAAGAAGTGAGTATACGGCTTTCCGATCTTCCTCATTACTGTAATTTACAGTATGTGTCCCTTGAAACCATGGTTGTATAATGAAATCCAGTTGAGGAGATTCTACTACCGGCAAGACAAAAGGATCTTCTATATATTGTAATTTGTCGTGAATAAAACGAATTTTTTCCGCCTGTTGTTCCGAAGGATATTTCTTAACAGAAAATACCCCGTTTTCATTTCTCCATTTCCATACGTTTTTTTTAATTTGTTTAATATAATAACTCACTATTAAAAGTGGTGGTGATGGTGGTATGGTGGGCATGGATATACCGGTACATAACAAATCTGGACGCATGGGCAACCACCATAATGTGCTTGCATATGTGGGTGCATACCCGGATGCATTTGTGGGTACATACATGGGTACATATAGGAAAAATCTTGTTCTGGCGGGCATGGATACATTTCTTCGAATACAGGGGACGGCTCTTGCGCTATTGGTTGCGTTTGTTGAACTGGTGGTGCTGGCGGCGGCGGTGCTGGTTTTTCACGCTCCGTAAAATTTGCTTGAATATGAATAGATGTTGACTCCACTAGTCTCCAGCCTTGTGGAGATGGGGTCATATCTAAGTCTGGAACTGGCATCATGTGATATGGCAAAGAATAAGATGGAATCGGTTGCGGTCTAACAGGTGGTGCTGGCGGTGGTACAATTGGGACCGGTTGCACCGGTTGAGCTTTGGGTGGTACCTGTTGTGCTTTTGGCGGTACCGGCTGTGCCTTCGGTGGCATCTGTTGTGCTTTTGGCGGAACTTGTTGTGCCTTCGGTGGTACCTGTTGAGCTTTTGGTGGAACAGCGTGCGGCTTCATTTCCTCCTTCTTCACCATTTCTTTTTTAACTGGGCGATTCTCGCTATATGGATGATTGACGGATTCCATGTTTTTTGTATCTGGAATAAATATCTTCATACCCGGAACGATGTATTCCGGATTTGCGAGATGTGCATTTAATCTTTTTAATTCTTCAAAAGAAACACCGTAGCTTCGTGAAATTTTCCATAGCGTGTCACCTTTTTCGACAATATGAATTTGCACAGTCTTCCTCCTTCCCTTCTCCTTAAACTATGTGCAACTACCTAAATTGGACACAGATTTTTTAGAAAAGCACTTCCCTTCATGATAAACTTATGAATAGAAGCTAGGTCGTTATGCAAGTTGGGAGGAGTTATTATTGAAAAAATTAAAAGGTGCAGAACGAAGAAATTGGATACTTTCCTATTTAGTAGAACAAGAACAACCAGTTACGGGCTCAGATCTTGCCAAACAAGCAAATGTCAGTCGACAAGTGATTGTAAATGATATTACGCTGTTAAAAGCAACGAATGTTCCAATTGTTTCGACAAGTCAAGGATATATGCTAATGCAAAACAAAGAAGCTGGGGCATATGTTCAAAAAAAAGTGGCATGTAATCACCAATCAAAAGATTCAGAAGATGAGCTACAAACGCTTGTAGACGTTGGTGTGACAGTAGAAAGTGTAACAGTAGAACATCCAGTATACGGAGAAATTACTTCTTCAATAATGGTATCCAATCGCCATGATGTAGAGATGTTTTTAAAAAAAGTGAGAGAAACAGAAGCCTCATTTTTATTAGAACTTACTTCTGGTATACACCTACACCTACTTTCTGCCCCATCTGAGGAAGTATTAAATCGAGGTATAGAAGCACTTAGGAAGAAAGGGTATTTAATAGAAGAATCATAAAAACGGCAGTGCCTTGCCCACTGCCCCAATATGAGCACATACAAAGTCTGAAATGATGCACAAGGTACTGCGTCGCCCGGTGGTAACCGCTTGGATTTCCGCGGCACTATTACATATAAATCTAATAAATGGATTAGGGCAACCAACCAGTCATGGAAAGCAACTATTTCCGTATCGAAAGCAATTAAATCAGCATGAGAGCAACCAAATTGTCGATAAAAGCAACCAACTCTTAAAAAGCTTTACATTGTCTTATATTAAAAAACGCAAGGCAGAAAATGGATTATTTTCTACCTTGCGTTTTAACTATTGTATATTAGTCTGCAGATTCTTTTGTTTCATATGTATAGTAAGATCCAAGTGACTTCACTTCACATCCTAGAGCCGCTAACTCTTCCATAGCACCTCGCATCATAGGAACCTGATCATTTTCTAATATGTCCATAATAAAAAAGTATTGGCCCAGTCCTGTTTTCAATGGTCTTGACTCAATTTTACTTAAATTGAGCTTTCTCCATGCAAAAACAGAAAGCACTTGATGTAATGAGCCAGATCGATCATCTTTTGGCAATGTAAGCATGATAGTCGTTTTTACTTGTTCTGTATGACCTGCTCGTTCGATACTACCATTCTTTTTAGAGAGTACAAAAAATCTCGTATGATTAAAATGAAAATCATGAATATTGTGCTCCATAATTTGAAGGCCATATTCTGTTGCAGCAGAAGTATTTCCAATCGCCGCAATACAATTCTGTTTATTTTCCGAAACATACTTTGCAGCAGCTGCAGTCGAAGTCGATTGTTCAAGCGGAACTTTGCCAAATCGATAAGACAAATACTTATGACATTGCGCTAATGCATGTGGATGAGAATAGATTGTCTGAATGTCTTCCCATTTGTTTGCATTAGATGGATGCACCATTAAATGTTGTTGAATCGGTGCGAGTATTTCCGCAATAACTGAGACATTTGCTTCATGATATAAATAATCGATTGTAAGTGGTACGGTGCCTTCTAAAGCATTTTCAATCGGTACGACAGAAATATCAACTTTTCCACTTGTAACCGCTTCAATACATTCTGGTATCGTCCGCAGCGGTACTAGCTTGTCATGTTGAAATAAAACTTGCGATGCTAAATGGGTAAAAGAAGCTTCCGGTCCAAGGAAAGCCACTTGTTGAGTTGCCATTCAAAATCCCCCTTATGTCTAGCTCTAGCGCTTTTCTTTGTCTAGCTCCAGCGCCTTGCCTCTCGGGGTCAAATAACCTTTCCCCAATGAAGTCAAAGTGCAACTTCTTTGGGGAAAGAACATTTGCCTGTCGAGGCAGACATAGGCGCTTGCGCTTTTCTTATAATGCGCCGGAGCTAATCACTTCTGCTGATTCTACAAAATCTAGTCGCTTCATTTCATTTAAAAACTCATCTAATTCTTTCGTCATTGCGGTTACATCTAGAGATAATGTAACGCTAGCTCTTCCTTGAATCGGTATCGTTTGATGAATCGTAAGTATATTAATCGATGACCCTGCTACAAGTTGAAGTAACCTTGCAAGGGTTCCCTCTCGATCTTCTAACTGTAAAAATACCGTTAATATGCGTTCTTGAACAATCGAATGGAACGGAAAAACCGCATCACGATATTTGTAAAAAGCACTTCGGGATAAATCTACTTCCTTTACTGCATCCCAAATCGAAGATACTTTTCCAGATTGGAGAAGATGCTTTGCTTCCAAAGTTTTTTGCATTGCTTCGGTTAAAACATCCTCTCGTACTAAATAAAATCGCTGGCCAGTTACATCTTTCATGCGGTTCCCCTTCTTTCCCTACTCGATAAATTCAAATTCAAATTCTAATAGTCGTACCGTATCGCCATCTTTTGCACCGCGCTCGCGAAGTGCATCATCGATTCCCATTCCTCGAAGTTGTCTTGCGAATCTGCGGATTGAATCTTCTCTGCTGAAATCAGTCATTTTAAATAGTCTTTCTACTGATCCACCAGATAATACAAATGCCCCATCATCATCTCTTGAAATTTCGAAATTCTCTTTTGTAGATTCATGCTTGTACATAACAGATGTTTCCGATTCTTCCTCTGTTAAATGTTCTAATGGGAATTCTGGTGCCACTTCTAACAAGTCTGCTACAGCAAATAATAGCTCCTGCAATCCCTGACGAGAAATTGCTGAAATTGGGAACACTTTCAAATCTGGTCCCACTTTTTCTTTAAAAGCTTTTAAATTTTCTTCTGCATCAGGCATGTCCATTTTGTTTGCCACAATAATTTGAGGTCTTTCCGTTAAACGTAGATTATACTGCTTCAACTCTTCATTGATCGTTAAATAATCTTCGTATGGGTCTCGGCCTTCCATTCCCGACATATCGATTACGTGTACGATTACTCGTGTACGTTCTATATGACGAAGGAATTGATGTCCTAATCCTACTCCCTCAGACGCACCTTCGATTAGTCCTGGTAGATCGGCCATCGCAAAGCTACGATGATCCTCTGTTTCGACCATTCCTAAATTCGGAACAATTGTTGTAAAATGATATTCGGCAATTTTCGGTTTAGCTGCGGAAACAACGGATAATAAAGTGGATTTCCCAACGCTTGGAAAACCTACTAATCCAACATCCGCTAATACTTTTAGTTCTAATATAACATTTAACTCGAAGCCTGGCTCCCCTTTTTCAGAAAGCTCCGGAGCTGGATTAGCTGGCGTGGCAAATCGTGAATTTCCTCGACCGCCTCGTCCACCTCTTGCAATTATCGCTTTTTGTCCATGCTCGACCAAATCTGCAATAACAACTCCAGTTTCTTCGTCCGTTACTACAGTACCCGGTGGAACTTTTACAAATAAATCATCTGCATTTGCACCATGCATATTTTTACTCATTCCGTGTTCCCCACGAGTTGCTTTAAAATTACGTTTATAGCGGAAATCCATTAATGTACGTAAACCTTCATCTACAACAAAAACAACGTCTCCACCATTTCCTCCATCCCCACCAGCAGGACCGCCCATAGGAACATACTTTTCACGACGGAATCCTACCATTCCATCTCCGCCGTCTCCACCTTTTACATAAATCTTCACGTGATCTACAAACATTTATTTCACTCCAATCTTTCACTTGCAATTAACTTAAATTTAAGTTCGTTTTCTGTATTTACCTGCTTTTCTATTTGGAAAAGAGTCGTAAATGATTCTTCCATCCAAGCTTGGTAAGACCAATCACCTTGGACTTCTATTTGTATTTCTAGCTGTTCATCCATCTTAATATGAACTTTAAGTAATTGCTCTTGATATCCTCTAAGATTCGGGTAAATGGATTGAAGAAAACATTCTAAGTATTCCCGAAGTGCAGCATCATATTTATTTGCTCCGCTACTTAAAAGAGATGTTTGAACAACTAAAGTCATTTTATTATATCTCATACTAAACGTTTGTAACCATTCGTTTGTTTTGGATAAACCAATATTGTTGATATCAAAAAACTGATTACATTTGGAAGAATAATTACTTATTAAATTTTTGGCCTCTTCAACCCTGCCCATATCTAAATTCATTTGTATTAAATGTAAGCTATTTAGAAAATCATGCATAGAATGGCGCAGTACATTGTTTATTGTTATCTCTTTATCGTTCATTTTACCACGCTCCTATTATGCTGTTGTCTAATAGTATAACAGGAATAGCTTGTTATTGCTCTAACCTAAAAAAAAGGACCGCATAAATGCAGTCCTTTTCTTATCATCAAGCTTCTTGAGCTACAGGATATACACTTACTTTTTTCTTGTCGCGGCCGAAACGCTCAAAGCGCACTACACCGTCAACTTTCGCAAAAAGTGTGTCATCTCCACCACGTCCAACGTTTTCACCAGGGTGAATTTTAGTACCGCGTTGACGGTATAAAATAGATCCGCCTGATACGAATTGTCCGTCAGCACGTTTAGCGCCTAGACGTTTCGCTTGAGAGTCACGACCGTTACGAGTCGAACCTACTCCCTTTTTGGATGCGAAAAACTGAAGATCTAATCTTAACATATGTTCCACCTCCTACTTTTTGAAGGTTATTTTTATATACTTACCATAATCTTGCTCAATCGTTTGTAAAGAAACAATCATTGACTCTAAAATTAGCTGCACGTTCGCTGCCTTTTCAGAATTTGAAATGCTCGGTACTTCGACGTATAAATAGCCGCCGTCCCCTTTTTGCTTTAGTTTAGGTGTAATTTCTGTAAGTGCTATAATCGCATTCACTGCACCAAATGATACAGCAGAAGCTCCTGCACATACTAAATCTTTCCCATGTTCCGCAAAATCAGCATGTCCTTTCATTTCGAATGAATGAATCAGACCTGATTGATCTCTCATTATTATCACCTTAATCATCTTATAAACTAATAGATTCTACTACTAATTTAGTGTATGGTTGACGGTGACCTTGTTTTTTACGGTAATTCTTTTTCGCTTTGTATTTGAAAACGATGATTTTTTTAGCTTTGCCGTTTTTTACAACTTTCGCTGTAACTTTAGCACCTTCCACGAATGGAGCACCAACTTTAACATCATTTCCACCTACGAATAAAACTTTGTCGAAAGTTACAACTTCATCAGCGTTTACATCTAATTTTTCAATGTAGATTTCTTGCCCTTGTTCAACTTTGATTTGTTTACCACCAGTTTCAATAATTGCGTACATACTTGCACCTCCTCTTAGACTAAGACTCGCCCTCAATAGGTGACTCGATAAATCGAATACTTAAACCTTTTCAGTGCGGTTGTAGCAACGGGTGCTGCTACAAACAATAACATTTGAATATTATCATATATAAAACTCCGCGTCAAGTAGTTTTCGTTATTCTATCAAATGCTAACTTATACTTTCGAAATCTCCAATAAGTAATATTTTGCAAAACGATAAACAAAAAAATGAACGAAGCCGATACAGCTCTTGGAAAATAAGCTAAGCTAATGAAAAAAATTAGGCTACTAATCCAAATGGAATAGCCAATTAGCATCTCATACTTATCCGGAAAAAGCGCATCTAAAGCCCGTCCACCGTCTAGTGGATAAATGGGTAGCAAGTTTAAACCTAGAATAATTAATTGTGTCAAAAAAATAAGTCGATCTTGCGGAAAGTCGATGAAATAACTAAAAACCAATATTAAAAGGGTACAAAAGGGACCACCAAAAATAACGAAAAGCTGTCCACTTTTTGGCACTTTCGAAAATTGTTCCATCTTAATCTCTCCGCCATACGGTAATATGGTACAAGTACGGACTTTTACCCCTACTATCTTTGCTGCGATTAGATGTCCAACTTCATGAATGAGCAAGGAGCCGAATACGATTGAATAGATAGCGATTTCTCCTGACAAATAAAAAAAAAGGAAAAACGGAATCATAATAGGATGTACTTTATATACTGACTTATTCATAAGTCGCTGCTAGCCAATCAACAAGTTCGCTCATCTCTAATTTTTTTCCGTCTTTCACCACTTCAATATATAGTAATTCGTTCTCAACCGTCGCAAATATATCTCCAGGACTCACCGTTGTATAAGGGAGCTGATGAAATTCAGCTACAAAACCAAATGACGCCGTTTCCCCTGTATCATATAAAATAGACATCGTTTTACTTGTATCTTTTTTATATCCAGTAAAAATAATCAGTCCATTTTCTGAAGCATACAAATCCTGTGACTGTTCAACAGCTAAAATGGCTCCGTCACCAAAAGGTTGAATAGATTCATATTGGATTAAAGGAGGGTTCGCCACAGGTGCACTCACTTTAATTTTTTTATCCGATTGGTCCACCCATGCTCTAACTTTTTTATACATCTCAGCTGGCTTTTGAGGCTCTAATAACGTTGTTGTATAGTTGGTAGATAACGTATTATTATCCTCTAAATATGCCACTATAAAAAAGACTGATACAAACAGTAACGCAAGCGCCCATTTTCGTTTTGAAAGCATAACATTCCCCCTAGTAGGAATGTATGATGGCAAGTACAAAATCATGAACAAAAAAGTGGCGAACGCTAAATATATTAACCCGTTATTTTCACTTCTAAGCCTCTTTTCGCCTCGGAGGAAATAAATCCATCTCCCCTACCATTTAAGCGAAAAAACGCCTGATTTTAAAGCATATATATAAAGTATATACGCTCATTTAAGGAATAAAATAAATACCAGGTTGTTACTAGCACTGCTAGCCAACCTGGTATGAAAATATCAATAATTAAAGTTATTAAATTACACTTGCAATTATTTAGCAAATATAGATTTAAGCTTAGACATTACACCTTTTTTAGGCGTGTCCATAGACATTAATGGTACCGATTCGCCTAATATACGACGTGCAATATTTCGGTATCCGAGCGCTGCTCTATTGGATGGATCCATTACAACAGGCTCTCCCTTATTGGAGGAAGTGATGACACTTTCATCATCCGCTACGATACCTAATAGATCAATAGATAAATGCGTTGTGATTTCATTAATATCTAGCGCTTCGCCTTTTGTCATTAAATGCTGACGAATACGATTGATGATTAACTTCGGTGGATCGATAGCTTCTTCTTGTTCTAATAACCCAATAATACGATCCGCATCACGAACCGCTGAAATTTCCGGTGTCGTTACGACAATCGCTTTATCTGCACCCGCAATCGCATTTTTATAGCCTTGCTCAATGCCTGCCGGACAATCGATTAATACGTAATCATAATCTCGTTTCAGCTCATTTACAAGGTCTTTCATTTGCTCTGGATTTACCGCATTTTTATCCGTTGTTTGGGCAGCTGGTAATAAATATAATTTATCTTCAAAACGTTTATCTTTTACAAGTGCTTGATGTATTTTACAGCGGCCTTCCACAACATCTACTAAATCATAAATAATTCTATTTTCAAGCCCAAGAACAACATCTAAGTTACGTAACCCGATATCTGTATCCATTAAGCAAACTTTTTTTCCTTGTAGAGCCAATGCAGTTCCAAGATTTGCAGTTGTAGTCGTTTTACCGACCCCACCTTTCCCAGAAGTTATTACGATTGCTTCACCCACATTAGCTTCCTCCTTTAAATGTCGATAGATTTGGTCTTAATAAACGTAGTTCTTGCAGGCGATCAATTGCGATCGACCCATTTGTATGTAAGTAAGCACATTCCATTTCCGGTTGCTCGGAAAGAACGGTTAACTCGTCTGTCATCGTTTCTATGACATTATCAATTATCAAATGTGTTGCTTCTAACCACGAGGCAGCAATAACCGCATTTCGATTGCCATTTGCCCCTGCATGGGCAATTCCTTTTAGCCGTCCGAGCACAAATACATTCCCACCAGCAATAACTCGTCCATTTGGATTTACATCTCCTATGACGACCAGATCGCCAACGGCTGTAATTATTTGGCCAGATCTCACAATTCCTACATACGTCTCGGACTGATTTTCTAGTAATCTTCTATTACATTCTTCGACGGTCATTACATCACTTTGAATTTTCGTCACGCGAAGATGCTCCGTCTGCTGCACACAATTGATAATTTCTTTAGCCTGTTCATCATTGCAATACCGATATCCTAGATGCAATAGCACTTCTGCTTGACCTTCAAATCCTTCATCAGATACCTTTTTCACCAACTCTTCTAAAAGCTCTGTATATGAACACTGATCATCTAGACGTAATACAAGCCCTTCTTTTGTACCTTTAATCGATATTAACTGCTTTTTCGTCAATCAAGTCACCTCAGATCTACTGTCTAACCAAAAATGATTATTTTTGAAGCAGTAATAATTTTTGATTAAACCGATTTAGAAGAATATATTTAAACAACCATCCAAACATTAAGACAAATACACCATTAGCAATCATCGTTGGAATAAGATTAAATTGATAAAAATTCGCAAACGTCAGCGATTTAATCCCAATGGATGTATAAAATAAGAATAATATAATTTCCACTGCAGCTACTAGTAGAAGCGTCAAAACAGTCGCAACTAATAAGTGATGATGTATAAACCTTACGATAAAGCTAGCTACTAGACACATTAATGGAAAAATAAAAGAATATAATCCAATAATATCAATGAAAAAGACATCATACAAGAGTCCAAAAATCAACCCATAAAGCATTGCTCGTTTTCGATCATAATAAATAGCAATAAATATTAAATAGATAATTAAAAAACGAGGAACTAGCACATAAAAATGCCCGTTCAATTCAATAGGCGAAAAAAGTCCAAAAATCGGTTCCATATAAAACAATAGAACCGAAATAATCATTATTACATAACGAATCATGATTCTTCCCCTGCGCCTTCTGTTAAATCAGCTTCCGTATTTCCGCCATCTATCCCGTCTACAGGGTTAATAGTTCGCTTCGATATAATGACATGATCTAAAATAGAAAAGCTTGCAGCAGGTTTTACATACGCAAGTTGAGTTAAACCATAATCATCTGTTGTGACTTCTGTAACTTCACCGATTAAGATACCTTTAGGGAAAATTCCACCTAAACCAGAAGTAGTTACTTTTTGACCTTTTTTCACTTCAAATTCGGAATCTATTCTTTTTAGCACAAGTTCTTTACGCTCTATATCATATCCTTCAATTAATCCAAATACTTCCTGTTCATCTGCAATAACCGCTGAAACACGATAATTGGGATTTTGGGTAGATAAAAGTTCTACTGTAGATGTGTATGGAGTAGTTAAAATGACTTTCCCTATTAATCCTTGGGACGTCATTACTGCCATATTAACAGCTACACCGTGTATTTCCCCTTTATCAACAATAATCTTTTCTTCCCATTGATCCGGATTACGCGCGATTACAGTAGATTGGATCGGATTAAAGTCACGAATATTTTCTTCTTTATCGACAATTTCTCGCAATTCTTCATTTTCTAACTGCAAGTCATTTACACTAGCTTGTAAGGTGGCATAATCTTCTAATCTTGCTTTCAACCGTTTATTTTCATCATATGTATTAAGTAAAGATTCAACATTATTAAAAATCCCCGTAACATACTGGGTCGGCTTGGAAAACATAGTTTGTCCAAAACCGACCACATCTTTGATTAATTGCTCAGGCAAGGATGCATGATTTCGATCTCGCAAAGAAAAGCTGATGAGTGCCACAAGAAATATCATCCCTACAAGCAGCAAAACTAATCGCTTATTTGAAAAAAATTGTGGCATAGCTCAGTTCTCCTTAACTTTTAGTTTGTTGACGCTTTAATAAGCCCATATGATCAAGTGCTTTTCCTGTTCCGATAGCTACACAATCCAAAGGATCTTCTGCGATAAATACTGGCATATTTGTTTGATCACTAATTACTTTATCTAAATTTCTTAGTAATGCTCCCCCACCGGTTAGCATAATACCACGTTCCATTACATCCGCTGACAATTCTGGCGGAGTTTGTTCTAATGTTTTCTTAACGCCATCAATAATAGAAGCGATAGATTCACGCAATGCATTTGCAATTTCAGTTGATGTAATATCAATTGTTTTCGGTAATCCAGTTACTAAGTCACGTCCACGGATATCCATTTTTTCTTCTGCACCAGTTACTCTTGCAGAACCAATTTCCATTTTAATCGCCTCAGCTGTGCGTTCACCGATTGTTAGGTTATACGTTTTACGGACATAGCTAGTAATCGCTTGGTCCATTGCGTCTCCACCTACACGGACAGATTCACTTGTCACGATACCGCCAAGTGAAATAACTGCCACTTCAGTTGTTCCTCCACCTATATCAACGACCATACTTCCTGTAGGTTCCCAAACAGGTAAATTTGCACCGATTGCAGCTGCAAAAGGCTCCTCAATTGTTACCGCATCACGAGCTCCAGCTTGTTTCGCTGCATCGATCACTGCACGCTGTTCAACTGAAGTAATACCAAAAGGCACACAAATCATGACATTCGGCTTGCTCCATGACATACCAGATGCTTTAATCGCATTTTTTAAATAATATTCAATCATGGCAGAAGTCGTATCAAAATCAGCGATAACTCCGTCTTTCATCGGACGAATCGCTACGATCGAACCAGGCGTACGACCAATCATATTTCGTGCGTCATTACCTACCGCCACAATAGAACCATTTTGTACATTTTTCGCCACAACAGAAGGCTCTCTTAATACAATTCCTTTGCCTTTAATAAAAACAAGGGTATTCGCTGTTCCTAAGTCAATTCCTAAATCTCTAGCTCCAAATCCAAACACTATATTTACTCCCTTTCTATCTCAAACAAGTTTTACTTAATTGTTTTAAAGTCATAACTCTCATTATAACGGATAGAAAGAAAAATGCACAGTGTCACATGTACCCCTTTTCTTTAAGACTTATAAATTGATGATCACCAATGATCAAATGATCGATAATTTCGATGCCCATTATAAGCCCTGCTTCTATTAAACGTTTTGTCACATCAATGTCTTCAGGAGATGGCGAAGCGTTGCCACTAGGGTGATTGTGGGCGCAAATAATCGAGGCGGCAGAGCGTTTTACGGCTTCTCGAAACACCTCTCTTGGGTGTACGATGGAAGCATTAAGAGAGCCGATAAAAATAGTTTGTTTATGAAGGATTTGGTTTTTGACATTAAGGAAAAGAGCAACGAAATGTTCTTGTTTTAGTGAAGTCATATCTGGCATTAAATAATTTGCGGCATCTTTCGGAGAGCGTATTGTAAACTTTTCGTCTGTTTGTTGTAGAGATAATCTTCTACCTAATTCTACTGCTGCGAGAAGCTGTACAGCTTTTGCTTCTCCTATACCTTTTACAGACATTATTTCTTCTAATGTAGTGTTTTTAAGTTCTTGAATTTGTTCGATAAAGTTGAGGACTCGGTTAGCTAGATGGAGAACAGACTCTTGCTTCGTACCAGTACGAAGCAAGATTGCTATTAATTCTTGGTTGGATAGACTTTGTGCACCTTGTCTTACAAGTCTTTCACGAGGTCGATCGGCTATATGAACATCCCGAATCATTAAAGAGGATGGTACATCAAGAGTCATTTGCTCAACTCCTTTTCAAACGTGAGCACTTCAAGTGTCAGTAACGTTTGAAACAAACGACTAATCGGAAGGCCTACAACATTATTGTAATCGCCTTCGATTTTTTGGACGAATAATCCTCCCATCGTTTGAATACCATATGCACCTGCTTTGTCCATTGAATCTCCGGTAGCTACATAAGCATCTATTTGCTCATCTGTTAGTTCATAAAATGTCACAAGCGTGGTTTCTGCAAAACTGATACTTGTCCCTGCTCCTTGAATGGAAACGCCTGTCACTACATGATGTGTGCTTCCTGAAAGCTTTTGTAAATATTCTTTTGCTTGTTCTTTACTAGTCGGTTTCCCTAACACTTCTTCCTCTAAATAGACAATCGTGTCTGCTCCAATAACAATAGCATTTGGATTACTTTCAACAATCGGCACCGTTTTTTTATACGCAATAGAAATTGCCATGTCTTCCGGCGTAAGTTTTCCTTCTGCAACTTCTTCAATTTTTGCAGGCTGCACTTCGAAAGGAATAGCTAATTTACTAAATAACTCTTTTCTTCTTGGCGACTCACTCGCTAGTATAAATGAATAATCAGTTGTTAGTTTCAATTTAAATTCCTCCTTTTCCCTAGCATACAGAAAAATTGGAAAAAGGGAAATTGTTTTAAAAGTAGAACAATGAGAGAGTTGCTCTGTATTTTGCTTAGAAACTTAATTTTACACATGTGTTCTGTTCTGCATAATGGGTAAAAACATGTAATCTCATAACGGACGAAACATCGGAAAACGCTGATATAGCTTGCACTATAGTCATTAAATCATCCGGATAATCTTCTTTTTTGGCAATTGACTCAAAAAAGTTTTTCGAAATATTATCTTCTTGTAAAATATTAATAAGTTTTTTTACTTTTGGATTTTCACAACCGCTAGTAGAAACATGTACCGTTTTATTGAAACTAGGAAGAGACTCCGATTGTGGAGTAGGCACGTCATTTAAAAATAAATCACTCCACACAAAAAACTGGTTTTCAACCTGCACGATACCTGCTCTCTCTAACGAGGGCTGCGTTGCCATAAAGGAAATTGCACTATCTTTCGAAGAAAACATTCCATATTGTTTTACATGAAATGATAATACGCCATCTGCAGCAACCTCTACTTTTTCTTCTTGTGATTGAGCCCCCGCCGGTGTCGTATCTTCTTCCTTAGTAACCTCTACTTTTTTATCATTTGCTAAATTAAGTATAAAACCAAAAAGTAAAACACCGACAACCCCAAGGACAAGCCCTTGAACACCAGCTAATATTATCTTCTTTCTTGGATTTCGCCTTCTAATCGGCATAACATCACCTCTTTTTTCACAACCTTATCACGAACAACATAAAAAAAGACGAGACCTATGTCGGCTCGTCCTAAAAATTTATCGAGTTAAAAAAACAAATTCACATACCAATCGACAATCGATTCTCCGTAAAAATAAGAAATAATCGCGGCAATCGCAATCGATGGTCCAAATGGGATCGGAGTCTTCCGTCCTTTTTTCGCTTTTTTTAAAGCAATGACACCAAAAAAGGTTCCAATAAGAGAAGCTAAAAATAATGTCAATAAAGTCGGAACAAGCCCTAACACCATTCCAATTACAAAAAATAATTTAATATCTCCACCGCCCATACCGCCTTTTGACAGCACAGCGATTAAAAGCAATACTCCAAAACCAGCCACAGCACCCAACAAACTACCCCACCAAGGGGTTAACGGCGAAAAAATGCGGGCAATGATTAAAGGAATTAAAAAGAAAAGCAATATCTTATCCGGAATAAGCATATACGCTAAATCAGAAACAGTAATAATAACAAGCATAGAAATAAATAATATCGCAACAATTAGCTCTATAGAAAAGCCTAACTGACTATACGCAAACGCAAATAATAATCCAGTTACAAGTTCCATCACCGGATATATCCAATGAATCTTCGTGCCACACCCCCTACATTTTCCTCTCAAAAATAGATAAGAAAACACAGGAACTAGATCCACAGCAGTTAAGTTTCGGTCACAAACCGTACAATGCGAAGGCGGCTTTACAATCGATTCTCCTTTCGGTACACGGAGACCGACTACATTGAAAAAGGAACCGAATATTATGCCGTATATGAAAAATAATAACGTGTACACACTAGTCATTTCCATTCTCCGCTATTGTTGCTTGTTCGTCATGATAAAAAGTAGTCAGCTGTATCGTAGCAGCTATATCGTCCTCTTGATCCTCATCCAAAAGCTGTTCCTCACCAGGTGCTGACAAAATAATCTGATCAACGCGATATATTCGTTTCAAGTTCTCTACTTCTTCTACGAACAGAACAAGCTGATCATAATTTTTTGCCAAAATAGAAATATTAAAAGTAATTAATTTTAATTTTTCAGGAAGAACAATTTCAGAAACAGGAGAAACGGGCGGTTCTTCGGATGCTTCACCTGTAGTAGAGGTTGTTTCATCTGTCATTTCTTCCGTCGTTTCGTTCGTTTCTTCGGTTTTTGTGTCTTCTGTTGGTACATCATTGCCTTCTGCTTCAGTCTCCGCGTTTTCCTCTGAAGTCTCCGGTAACAACTGAGACTCTTCTAGCGTTCCATCATAATTATTAAACTCTACAGAAAGAATTTTTGAATCACTTAGTAATTCAACCTCTTCAATAGAACGAATAAGCTCATTTAATTCACGGGTCAATGGCACCTGGGTTTTTAAAAAGAATGTATTCTCTGAGGTATCTTCCTCCGACTGAGCAGAAGAATATTCTTCCTTCAAAGCAGCAACCTCACCCTGTAAAACCTGTACACTTATTTCTTTCGATGCCCTTTCATCTTTTAACGGTTGCAGGACAAAGTAGTAAACTGCCCCTAACAAAACGACCACAAGAGCAGCGATTAATATAAAGGCCGTTCTTTTATTGCTAACTAGTTCATTCATGGAGTGATACCTCCATTTTCCAAGTAAGTTTGATCAATATCTAAATTTAAAATTGCTGAGTAGCGTGGAATAATCTCATATTTTTTTTCTGTATTTTCCTCTGAATTGGAAAGCTCAAAGTTAGTGACACTCTCCACCTTTATATCTGAAAAATAATCGCTAATTAGTAGTTTATCCACGAATAAAGACAGACTCTTCATCGTTTCTACATCTACAGAGATATGGATACTTCTTTCTACAAATTCATATTGCCGTAAATATGTATGTGGCTCGAGTAATGCATTCACTTCTATAAGTAAAGGACTTACAGGATATGAAACACGTTCAGCAAAAGTCACAGAGGTCTGCAGATCCCCTTGTCCGGATACTTTTAAATCGGTTACTACCTGTGTGAGGTCATCTCTTTCTGCCGTCGAATAAATTTCATCAGCAGTAAGGGTTTCTATATCTCTCTTTACGGTTAAATATTGAATAAAGAACAACACAAGAATAGTGAGAATTAAAATTAAACTAATAACAAGCACTAAAATAGAATTGGACTTTTGCCGCTCCCTTTTAGGCAATAAATTTATCTCTGGAACCATCATCAAGCCTCCCTATATATAAGTCCAATAAGTGGAATATGCTTAGACTTCAAATTAGGATGATAATTTTGTAATTGAGAATCATCTATATATGTAACAGGTGTGACAAAATTCACCGTCATCTCAGAAGCAATATAATCCATTTCTGGCGAGTCTCCCAATGTAATTATTTCATCTACCGCTTTTTCTCCCTTATATAAAGAGAAACGATAAAAGTTTAGAATTCTTCAATCTCAGCAATTTGATCGATCAATTGCGCGCGATATTCCTCAATCTCTCCATCATAAACAAAACTGATTTCATCCTTTTCACTTTTACTTTGCCACTTTTCTTTAAATGTATCAATAGATTGATAGCGAAGGAATTCAACATTTCCTCCCGTATAAATGCTGATCGAAACACCTGAGATAGACCATTCACTTATTAAATAACTCTTATTTTCCTCCAAATCAATTGTCTTTTCTAAAAAGCGAATTGTGGCTAATGCTCTAACATCTGCTGTAACCGGCTCTAAATGTAAATCGTCTAATAACCCAGCTATTTTGTTAATTTCTTCGGAGGGTGCAGCAAACAAAACCGCCTCTCCATCATTAGCTTTAAAATCATAGACATCTATTAGCGGTTGAGAGAATGGCAAGTGAATTGTTTGTCCCAGCTCCATCTCCACATATCCTTTTAATTTCGCTGTCGTCACATCGGTAGGATGCTCAAAAGTTTTCATCATCACAGTACTGTCTGGCACAAAAAAGCGTACATCATAACGCTTAATACCCCACTCATGGATGAGTGTCTTCAACGTTTCATACAACGCCATTTCATCTTCTAAAATATCCCCATCAAAAATACCTTTCTCCAAAGGGTACTCATAAACAGCTGACTGCGCAATATCGTTACCAGTCATCACTATTGCTCTTAGTATGTATTCATTTAAATCTAAAGCAACATAGCGCTTTAGTTTCTTTTTAAACATATTCTTCTCCCCCATATTCGGCAGTAATTAGTTTTATGGTTCAGAAAATGAAGTATTCATTTGCTCAATAATAAAACTAAGGGACTACAGCAGCGGTGGGCTGCTGCAGAAAGATTATTGATTCATTGCTTTGTTAAGTGATTTTTCTTGGATTGAAGTTGTACCTACAGTATAAGCAGCTATACCATTAGCTGCATCTGCTGCTACTGAAAACTTAGTATTACTTACGTTTCCTAGTTTAGAATAAGTAACAGTCCATATTGCATCTGCACTACTAGTAGCTTCTGTTTTTACAACTTGGTCACCAGTTGCTAAAGTTATTCCTTCAACATATGGTTTTAGCTCATCTTTATCGCAAGTAAGGCCAGTTGTATCAGCAGCTGTTTTTTTACATGCCCCATCAGTCATAGCCAACTTTGCCGCTGACAGAATTGTTGAAGCATCAGCGAAAACCGCTTTATCCCTTGAATTTTGAATAATATTACCGATAGCTGGCACAGCAATTGCAGCAACAATTGCAAGAATTACGATTACCGCTAGTAACTCGATTAGCGTCAAACCTTTTTCATTTTTTAATAACTTTCTCATTTTTTTCATATGATTAGCTCCTTTATTTGTAATTTCATTTGGCTTTTTCATTTCATTCATCATCATATAATTTCACCTCCTTCTAATGGAAAATATTAAATTTGTTCATATATACTAAACATAGGTATCATAATGGCCATAACAATAGTTCCTATAATAGCAGCGAGGAAGACAATCATTAAAGGCTCGATTAATGATTTCAACGTATCTACAGTACGGTCAACATCATCCTCATAAAAATCCGCTATTTTTTCAAGCATATAATCGAGAGAGCCTGTAGATTCCCCGATGGAAGTCATTTGCGTAACTAAAGGAGGGAAAATCCAGCTTTTTGCTAGTGGAGCGGATAATGTACTCCCTTTTTCCAAGCTTGTCCGTGATTCCTTAACTACCTTACCTACGACTGGGTTTCCAATTACTTTTTCTACAATAGTTAGAGCCTGTAAAATAGGTACTGAACTGCTAAACAACGAGGATAGTGTTCTTGTCATACGAGCAATTGCTGACTTTTGTAGCAACTTTCCAAATACAGGTAGCTTTAAAAGTAATAAATGAACTGAATAATTAAATTGTTCATTTTTCTTATACAGGTAATTGAAAACAATAACTATAATTAAGAAAAGTATCGAATATATATACCAAGATGACTGTAGTGATTCACTTATCCCCATTACTACCCTTGTGATCGTTGGTAATTCTGCCCCCATATCCTCAAACATAGAAACAAATTGAGGAACAATTGTAAGCATCAAAAACACCGAAACAACTATCGTCAGAAATAGCAAAACAACAGGATAAGCTAACGTTGATTGAACTTTTTTCTTTAGGTTAAACTGTTTTTCATAAGAAAAAGCTAGTCTCTCTAGTGATTCATCCAAATTACCAGTCGCTTCACCAGCGCGGATCATATTTACAAACAAAGCTGGAAAGACTTTTGGGTTTTTAGCTGCTGCATCAGAAAAAGATAATCCTGACCGAACATCCTCTTCCACATCCTGCAGTCCTTTTTTTAATGGTTTACTAGACGTTTGCTCTGCTAAAATTTTTGTAGATTCTAGTATAGAAACCCCTGCTCTAATAAGCGTGGCAAATTGTCGACTATATATAACAAAGTCCTGATTTTTTACTTTACCACCTAAAGATAACTCTTTATGAAGAATACTTTTCGACTCTTCTATTTCTCGCGGATTTATACCTTGAGTACGTAGTCTTGAAATGGCCATCTGTTTATTGGTCGCGTCTATAATTCCTTTTTTTACCGTACCTCTAGAGGTTCTACCGACATATTTATAGACCACCATTAGTAGTCACCAACGTTCATATAAGGTCGGGCAGATTCTAGAGAAATCTTGCTTGTTGAGACTAATTGCTGAATAGATGATTCTAGTGTGTGCATCCCAAGAGCTCGACTCGTTTGCATGACATTTTGGATTTGATGTACTTTTTCATTTCGAATAAGATTGGCAACAGATGGTGTTTGCATCAGAATTTCTGTAGCAGCGACACGACCTTTTTCATCTTTTCGAATAAACAATCGTTGGGATACAATCCCTTGTAGTACATTTGCCAACTGTATTCTTATTTGCCCTTGCTGATATGGTGGAAACACATCAATTATTCTATCAATTGTAGTAGGCGCACTGCTCGTATGGAGTGTCGCCATTACTAGGTGTCCAGTCTCAGCAGCTGTAATTGCTGTGGAGATTGTCTCTAAGTCTCGCATTTCTCCAACAAGAATAACGTCTGGATCTTGTCGTAAAGCTGCTCTTAAACCATTTGAAAAACTTTGTGTATCCGAACCAACTTCGCGCTGATTGATAATAGACTTTTTATGGTTATGCACATATTCAATCGGATCTTCCAACGTAATAATATGCTTGGATGTAGTAGAGTTAATATAATCTATCATCGAAGCTAGTGTTGTTGATTTACCAGAACCAGTTGGGCCTGTCACTAAAATAAGCCCTTGAGGTTTATCTGCAAGTGTGTAAAGTACATTTGGCATACCTAACGCTTCAATAGAAGGAATTTTAGATTCGATCATTCTAATGGCAATTGCAATATTGTTTTGTTGATGATAAGCATTGATACGAAAGCGACAAAGCCCTGGCAAAGCGTAACTAAAATCGATTTCTCCTTTTAATTCGAACTCTTCCATTTTGGCAGGTGATAATAAGTCCTCTAGCATTCTTTTCGTATCTACTTCTTTTAATAAATACTCACCATAAGATTTAAGCTTTCCATTTACGCGAAAAACTGGCGTTACCCCTACTGTTAAATGAAGATCAGAAGCCTTATCATGAAAAGTTTTTTCTAATAATTGAATGATACTGATTTCCATTTATCTCACCTCAATTAACTGTAGCTACACGAAGTACTTCTTCTGTTGTCGTAAGTCCTTCTTTTACTTTTAGTAGTCCATCCTCTAGTAAATTTAAATACCCTGTTTCTTTCATATAATCTCTAAGATGAGCTGGACTTTTTCCAGTTAGAATTGTCTCTTTAACGACCTCGTCTACCATCAATACTTCATGAATAGCGATTCTTCCACGATATCCCGTCTTATTACAAGCTGGACAACCTTTTCCTCTTCGAACCTTCTCCACAGACATTCCATGCTCGGCGAAGATTTCTTTCTCTCGTTCATTTGGTTCTCTATTCTCTCCACAGTCTCTACATACTTTTCTAACTAAACGTTGTGCAACTATTCCAACCAACGAAGAAGAAAGCAAAAACGGTTCAATCCCCATATCTCTTAGTCTAGAAACAGATTCTACAGCACTGTTTGTATGAAGCGTACTTAATACTAAATGTCCTGTTAATGAAGCTCGCACGGCAATCTGTGCAGTTTCTAAATCACGTATCTCCCCTACCATTACAATATCTGGATCTTGACGTAAGATAGAACGAAGACCTGCAGCAAAAGTAAGATCAACTTCTTCCCTCACTTGAATCTGATTGATACCTTCCAATTGATATTCGACTGGATCTTCTACAGTGATAATATTGACGTTTTCATTATTTAGTTTATTTAAAGCAGCATATAGAGTGGAAGATTTACCGGATCCTGTTGGTCCTGTTAGTAACACAATTCCATTAGGATTTTCAATCATTTTATTGAATGCCAATAAATTTTTTTCATTAAAACCTAATTTATTTAAATCATTTAACGCACTACCCATATCTAGAATACGCATAACTACTTTTTCACCATAAATTGTGGGAAGTGTCGAAAGTCGGATATCGATTGCTCTCATATTTACCGTCGTTTTAATACGTCCATCTTGAGGTATTCTATTTTCTGTAATATTAAGGTTCCCCATAATCTTAATACGAGCAATTATGACATTTTGCATATATTTTGGTAGTGCACGTTCAGTCTTGAGCATACCATCAATACGATATCTAACCTTTAACTCTGTCTCTTGTGGGTCAAAATGGATATCACTCGACCTTTGCGCCACACCATTTGCGATTATCTGATTCACTAATCGAACGATTGGGGAATCTTCATCAGTAATTTGGTTGTCATTTTCTATTTCAGTTGGCGTCATATCTACCAAAGCTTGATCCATTGATTCTTGTAAATCATAATATTTAGTTATCGTTCGATATAAATCATCTTTTGCAGCAATACTAGTTTCAATTTGACAGCCTGTAGCCATCCGTACTTCTTCTATAGCAAAATAATCCATTGGATCAGCCATCGCTATCAAAAGTCTATTTTTATTTTTCTTAAGTGGCATTACATTTGCACGTTTTGCCAATTCTTTAGGAACTAATTGAATAAGCTCCGGTTCAATAGAATATTGATTCAGATTGACATGGGGGATACCTAGCTGAAACTCTAGTACCTCGATAAGCTGCTGTTCGGTGATTAGGTTTTCACTGATTAAATAATCTCCCAATTTTTCATTTTTATTTTTATGGGACAATGCAAATTGCAGTTGCTCATTGTCTATAATTCCTGATTCAACTAGTAGATCCCCAAGTAGTTTACGAGTATTAGTTTTCACGACGCCTCATCCTAACCATTTAATTCATTTATTTTGGTGTAATGATATTTCCTGCCTTATCATAATAGCTACCCTTTGGCAACGAATCTAAATCATCCTCTGAATAAGATTTTCCTGATTCTTCATCAGCGCTATTATTATCTGAGCTATTGTTACCAGGGTTATTATTATCAGATGTATTACTCTCGGAATTACCGTTTTCCATATCCGGCAAGCCATCAGCATTCAAATCAATTTCCAAATCTGGATCGACTACAGGGTTTGTTTCAGGTGTTAAAGAAGATTTCAATACTATTCGATGAGTCGGCGAATAATAATCTTGGCTTATAATTTCTTCTTTCTCAAAAGGTCCTTTTTTATCAGATATTATTCGATAAACAGTTACTCTCAATCCTGGGATACCTTCTTGAATAAGACTTTCTTCTCCGGCTTTTAAATCGGAGGAGTATCGATAAATTGTTCTTGGTTTTACAAGTTCACTTTCCCGTACTTCATACTTACCTACTGTTTCAACGGGAAGAGAGTATAACTCAACTAATAAGCTAGAATCCTTTGAACTCACCTTTAATACTGCAGGGTTACCCTTATTTAAAAACTTCAGGTCTTTGTTAGCATTTAGGTCGATATCTGCCTCAATTCCTGGCTCTAAATAATTTGGTACAGTTCCTTGAGAGTGTCGTTCCACAATTTCGAAATTAGTTTTTAAAATTACGCTGTATAATAACGAAGCGACAAAATCGGCAGTCTCATCGTTATATACAACACCTAATTCTTTAATTTTCTCAGAAAAAGAGAACACATCCCCTGTAGAAATAACCTGTTCATTCAATGTTGCAATAATTTCAGATAAACCAATCGCATTTACAGATACGTCTTCAAGTGAAAAAGCAATACGATCTGATTCTAAAGCTGTTAGGTCCACTAAAATGGCTTCGACAGGCCCTTTTGATAATTTGCCAACTTGTTCTTTAATGTTTTCTATAGTCTTCTCTTTATTCAATAGCGATTTTTTTTCAATTAGCTCTAATAACTCAGAATCTATTGTTAATTGAAGAGGAATATGTACGATGGAATCGGATTTCCAAAATGCATACCAAGGCTTTTGCGAAGCATTTAAGTATTGATTTACAGAAGCTTCTACATCAAAAACAAAGTAATTAGTATCTAATGTTAAATTTATTCCTTCACCTTCTAGCGCTAACTTACTATCTCGTTTCCAATCTTCAATAGCTATTTCTAAACGACTAGTTATTTCCTTTTTATTTAAATTTTCTATTTCTATTCCACCGATCGTAGAACCACCCGATTTTGCATCTACACTTAAAAATGCAATATTATTTTCTGGTAATAATAAATAAATAAAGAGCGTGATTAAACAGATAAGAGTAATAATTTTTGTAAGTATTTTCATCATCATTCCTCCGATCAAGACCATTTCTTCTATTGAATCCTAGTTTAAACACTGTAATTATAATACAATAATGCAACCTTCATTGTATACGACTTTTTTCATACGTTAACATAAAATTTATAAATAAATAAAATTCATTTAGAACTTTAGAAATATCAACAAACCAATATTCAGTCTTATAGACCTATTTTGTGTGTTTAATAGTTCCAATATATGTTTTATATTTTATAAAATAGATTCTTTATAATGATATGACTAAATTTCGATCAGAGGCTCTCTTTTAGTTAAATCGGGATTCGGAGCTTTGGTTGGCGGTGTTCCAGGCGTACTTGGTGTACCCGGAGTCCCAGGAACCCATGTATTATATTGTGGTTCTCCAAAATGTATTAAACCCTCTCCTTCCATGCTTATCGAATTACCAATAATTGTTCCTGTCACTTTCCCGCTATTTCTAACTTCAAAATGAGCATTAGGAGCAAAGTATAAAGAAGGACCAACTTTTCCTTCACCTCTTACAATAAATGAGGTGCCACCAGAGAGAATATTCCCATAAATTCTAGTACTAGAAGCAATTTCTACATTGGCTTTTTGGGCATATAGAGAAGCGTATATCTCTGCACCTCCTCCAAAGTTTTTCCCCAAAACTTCACTTCCTGAGTAAAAGATTTCTGTGTTTTTATTCGAAGATTGCACATTAAATTTTCCACTCCCTGTTACATAAAATTTATTTTTTACATACATAGTTAACTTACCGGTCCCTCTTACAATTACTTGAGCGCTACCACTAATCTCCAAATTATCTAGTACAATTTCTCTGTCGCTATCGCCTATATCTATTGTCAATATATGACTTCCCGATACTTTTAAAGTCCCCATTAAAGTATTGTTTTGCACTTTTAAAGAAGAAGATCCATCTTCTGGTGATATATAGTTACTCGAAAGCTTATAACTCGGAATGGATGGAAACGGTGGTAGATCTGGTAAGCTTCCCATCTTAGCACCATTTACTTGAGGGGAAAACCCCATAGAGGCCGGTTTCGTTAAAGCAGTCGCTTCTGAACCGCTAGGTACGAAAAATGAACCATTGATAGCAGGGACACCCCAGTCAATCGTTATACTTTTTGCTCCTGGTTTAAGAGTTGCAATATTTCCAGTTACTGTTGAACTTTTTATCATTACTTCATTTTTCACCATAATTGCTGTATTTTCGGGCAAACCTTCTACTAGGCCTCCCCCATGTCCTGGCGTTCCTGGGGTACCCGGTATCTCTGGAGTTCCAGGATCTCCAAGATTTCCAACTTTTAAATTGACGATCAATTTTTGTTTAACGGTTCGCTCTTTATTGCCGATTGAACCGACCGATGTGAGTTTATACTCAAGAGCATCACTAGTTTCCTTTTCTCTGGTGATGGTTACTGTTGCGATTTGATCGGTTCTAACATCACCTTCATCATAGTTCTCTTCAAAAATGAATCTATCTTTAAAGTCAATGCTATCCGATTTTACTATTCGGGATTTTGGCAAGTCTGTTTTTACCTTAGCTATATAGTATTTTTCTAATGTAGTTGCAAAGTCAAACTTAAACCCTGTTTGCTCTTTTAGGGGACGTTTATAATATTCATCTTCTGCTTTTTTATAGTCCTCTCTAGTTTTAAAGTATGCATAGTCGTATGCCAGTTGCAATTTATCCTCCATATCTTTTCTAGTTACAACAATCCCAGCTTCAGCTATATAGAAAGTGGATTGATCAGTACGTTCATTACCAGATAATTTTAAACTATTATTAGCCACCGCTAATATACTTACCCCTAAAACACTAAAAAGAACTAATATCATTAATACACCTAAAAGTGTAAAACCATTTGAATCTAAATTCCAAGCCTTTTTGAAACTTTTGAATTTCAAACTTACTCATCACCTTTCCTAAGATAGACTTCAGTTTTTTCAGTCTTTTCTACTCCTGCTCGATTAGAACTTTCTATTTCGATAAACCACTTATCGTTTTCGCTTGTCACTTGAAAGCGTTTAATGGAACTAGCTATGACAACACCATTTCTAGTAATTGTGTTACCATCAAGTGAGTAGTTGATACCATCTAACTTTATTTTGCTATTACTGATTATTTGAGGATTTTCTGTTTTTCTTATATCTTTTGTAATCATTTTTAAAGCATAAGAGATATCGGTTAGTTGATTGTTTTTCTCAAGTTGATTTTTGTATTGTTTGGTACCAGACATTAGCAAACTATAAACTAACAACATCACAATACTAGCAAGCACAATAGCTGCAAGAAGTTCTACTAGCGTGATGCCTTTTCCATTATTCAAGTGTTTGCGCATAATTTATGACTCCCATTCCAAAATCGTTTCCATTTTAGCTCTCGGTCGTTTCCCATTCTCCTGTTCAAAAACTTCTATTATAAGATAAGACATTCCTGGATAATAATGATTTTTTAATTTTAGATTAATGTATAACCCATTAGTCTTCTTTGAAAATATATATTCGTTTGGATTAGTTCGTTTGTAATTTAACCTATTTACTATTTCCCCAACTCCATTGTTTAAATCTCCCTTTTACTAATCTCGTATATTTTTTCCATTTCCGCTTGTGCTATATAAGTTGCATCTACCACCTCTTCAGAAGTTTTACCGGTTCTTGCAGACTGTATAAATAATGAAAAGAATGTAGTTATAATAATAGTAATTAAATGATAGATACTAGAATTTCAATAAGAGTTAATCCCTTTGTGTTTAAACGAACACTAAACTTCATTATTTTTTCATTCCTTTTTCCTAGGGTTTTCATTTATGGGTATTAAAAAAACCAATTAGCATAATCTAATTGGTTATTGGTTCTATTTCACTATAGCATTTACCTAACATACTCCGCAACTCGATTCCTACCCGCCTGCTTCGCACCCGTATACAACGCACGATCCGCATTTCGAAGAAGCGACATACCTTCGTCGCTGTCTTCAGGTGCGGTGGAAACACCGATACTTGCTGTGATGAAAATGATTTGCTCACCAGCCGTTTGGTCTAGGTCAGATTGGACGATGAACGGTGTTTGTTCTATTTTTAGACGAAGCTGTTCGGCGACATGGAATGCTTCTGTTTTCGTATAATTTGGAAGTAAAATGACAAATTCTTCTCCACCATATCTTGCAACCGTACCGCTACTACCTATTTCCCTTTTGATAATTTGGGCAAATTCTTTTAATATGAGATTTCCGCTATGATGGCCAAACGTATCATTGACTGTCTTGAATTTATCGATATCCATCATGATGAGTGACAAAGTACTATGCTGACCGAGCGATAATTTTTCCATATCTGATTCAAGTTGCCTATCCAGGTATCGGTAATTATGCAATTTTGTTAATTCACAACGTTCACTTTTAGCAAGTGCAGCTCTTACATATTTAGCCTTTTCTACAGAAACCGCAAAATAAGAACAGAGTAAATGAACGATTTTAAGTTGATATGCTTCAAATGAGTATTTGTTGCGAGATGCTAAGACTAAGACACCTTCTATTTTTTTATTTCGATAAACAGGCACACACATGACACTCTGCATCTCTAAACTTAAAATGGTGGTTTTATATGAATCCATTCACTTTGCTTATTATATAAGGTAGGAACCCCTTTTTCGTAAACAATTCCTGCCAGGCTCTGTTCCAGCTCTTCATGTGCAAAGTGTAGATCTTTGTTTTCTCCATCTTCAATTGCCCTTAAAATTTCAAAGCTTCCATATAAATCATCGACGATATAAGCAGCATCGATCGGAAACATATTAGCAATTCTTTCGATGAACATATCGATAATCTCTTTGCTGGTCATCCGCTCCGCTAGTTCATGTCCGAACTCACTAGCTTTGTTCAAATCACTATTCACTTTTTCCGAATCACTATAAAGCCTTATTAATATGGTGATTAATATAAAGGGTATCCCGAGCAGCCAAAACGCACTTGTTCCAACATAGCTTTGCAGAAAATATAAGCTTAAACCAAAAGGCAATGTCATCAATAATCCTATAAGGTCCCACCCAAAATCTTTCGTGAGAAATTTTGGCTTTAGACCTGTCACTACATCACGCACATATAAAAATAAATGATTAAGAAGTACGTATAAAGAAGCATAAATAGAACCGTAAATTAATATGTCTTTTACGACTAATGAGCCTAATTCAAACCCAAGAACATGAACAATTGTCCCACATAAAATAGACACTAAAAAAAACATAAAGGAACTATAAACAATTCGGTACACATTCTCTCGATTTGTTTTCATATGATAAGCAATTGGTATTAAACATAATTGCATCACAAGCAATTCCGCAAAGATACCATAATTCAAAAAGATTGCTAACGTAACCCACTGCACAAGAAACATCGTAGTTCCAGAAATAAAAAACGGAAAAATGGTCGTTAATAACCCCAAAAGGATTAATAAAGACAAAGTTCCCCAATCAATTTGTCGTGTCGGCGCGTATTCATAAGCTAAATATGTCCCAAGAGGCACTAATAATAGCCATAAAATATAAATATTCTTTTTTGCCTTATTCGAAATATTCATAGAACTATTTTCCACCTCGTTAGTATATTCTAACCATTCCAAATAGCACGTTTTTTCTTCACCTTCATTGTACACGAAATTTATAGAATATTTAAATTACCATTTAACTATTTTTGCTCTTATTTCTGTAAGGAAATATAGAGAACCTGTGACAATAGTTATATCGGAATTATCATTATTCTTTAAATGTATTTTACTTATATCTTTAGTAATACATTTTTCACTGTGTAAACTGTGTTTGTATAAAATGGAAGCCGATAGTGCTCGCTCATGATGAAAGTTCACAAATTGAAAAGAGGTTGCAACTTCCTCTAATTTTCTTAGCATATATATATAATCCTTGTCTTTCAAGATGCCAACGATAAAGTGGATATTTTTGTTCGGAAAAACATCTTTAATTGTTTCTACTAATGCATCTATACTTGCCTCGTTATGCGCACCATCAAAATAAACGTTTTCTTCTACTCTTTCCATTCTACCTAGTAAGCTTGCTTTTTTTACAGCTTGTTGAACAGCACTTTCCTTTAACAAAACTCCACTTTCTATAAGTGCAGTGATTGCTAAGGCCATATTGGATAATTGATGTTTGCCTAACATTTGAGGATATAAATCTGTGAATGTAGTAGTTTTTCCATATCTATACTTATTTTCGTGTATAGAAAAGTTTTTTTTCAAATTCCAAAATACTTGCGTTTTGTTCTCTAGCAACTTCATGAACAATATGTTTTGCACGCTCTGAAAGTGCACCTATTATTAATTTGCTGTTAGCTTTAATTATCCCTGCTTTATGCCAACTTATTTGTTCGATCGTATCTCCTAAGAAATTCGTATGATCGATAGATATGCTCGGAATTACGGCGATAGATTGTTCCATAACATTGGTACTGTCCAATCTTCCCCCCATGCCCGTCTCGATAAAAACTAAATCTAGTTGGATTTGTTCAAAAACGAGAAATGCAATGACAGTTAACAATTCAAAATCAGTTAACATGCCACTTAGCTCAGCCAATTGCATTTTTCGAAATGCCTCGTCCATCTGTTGCTCCGTTACGTTTTGTCCGTTTAGCTGAATTTGATCATGCACATCTATAATACTCGGGGAAGTAAAGGTTCCATAAGTAAGACCATGTTCTTTGGCAAGCGCACTTAAAAAGGCAATGGTCGATCCTTTTCCATTTGTACCAGCCACATGGATAACACGATGCTTATTTTGTATATCTCCTAGTTTTTTTAATGCTTTTTGTATGGATTTAAGCCCTGGTTTTATCACTGTTTCACTCTCTATATTCCACTTTTTTTTGTACATATTAAAATTTGTTATTTCCATGCACCTTACCCTACTTTCGTGTTTGTTCTTTTCGTGCTAAACTTCTTATGAACACCATTATAACACGCAATCGAAGGGGTCTTTCATTATGCAAACATGTTGGATTGTATACAACGGTAGTCTTACTCATGATAAATTTATCGAACAAGCGCTCCTCCTTCAAGAAGCTGCTGAAAAACAAGGAATCCAAGCAATATTAGTGAAGAACTATGAGCTGCTTATCAATGTCCAGGAATACTTATCAACGAGACCTGATTTTGTCGTCTTTCTCGATAAAGATATATTACTGGCCAAATATTTAAAAAACCAAGGCATTCCTGTTTTTAATGATCCGAATGTCATTGAAATTTGTGACAATAAAGCGCAGCAATATCTCGCTTTAGCTCAAGCATTAGTGCCAATGCCCTTAACAATTATTGCACCGAAAGTGTATCCCGAATTTTCGATTGTGCACACAGGTTATTATGAACAAGTGATAGAAAAATTGAAACTTCCTATGATTATAAAAGAAGCACACGGATCATTTGGAATGCGTGTCTATTTAATCGAAACTAGAGAGCAATTTTACGAGAAAGTAGAAGAACTTAGAGGGATTGAATACGTATTCCAACAATTTATTGAAAACAGTCGTGGACGAGATATACGCGTAAATGTTGTCGGCGGAGAAGTTGTCGCTTGCATGCATCGTCAATCTGAAACTGATTTTCGTGCCAATATAACAAACGGCGGATCTGCCTCCCCTATTATTTTGACGGAAAGACAAAAAGAAGTAGCCATTCAAGCTGCCGCTGCATTAAACGCTGAATTTGCGGGAGTCGATTTGTTATTTGGCGAGGATGAGGAACCATTAGTATGTGAAGTGAACGGCGTTGCCCATATTCGCAATCTTTATAATGTGACGGGTATCAATGTTGGAGACTATATGATTAGTTATATACTTTCTAAAGTTGGAGCAGTTACGATATGAACGGCTTATTGATTTATGAATTAAAAGAAATCGAGCGAAATAGAAGTTTTATAGATAGACTAATTACGGCCGCAAAGAGCCATGGAATCACTCTTACAGTTATAGAAGATCAAAACCCAGTAATTCCAGAAACTGATTTCATCTTTTTTAGAACTAGGCATCCTAAGCTTGCTAAGAAATTAGAGCAACTCGGGATTCCAATATTTAATCGGGCAGAAGTTAACGTGATAGCTAACAATAAATTAAAAGCCATTCAGCTAGTACAGCTACTAGGAATAGCCACTGTCCCAACAAAGAAAGTACAGAATATATATGATATCAGCGAATATCCAATAGTATTAAAAACGGTTGATGGATATGGTGGAACACAGGTAGAGCTTAGTCAAACAAAAGAAGATGCCCTACTCTTCCTAGAAAAACACGAAACGCAAACAATCATCGCACAAACATATATCGAAACAAACGCAACAGATGTACGCGTATTTATGTTAGGCGATGAAGTTGTTGGTGCTGTAAAACGCATCGGTGCTGAAAATAGCTTCAAATCTAACTTCACACTTGGCGGTACCGTCGAAAAATATATACTAAATAATGAGCAAGCTACAGATGTTCAAAAAATCGCTAAGGCTTTGAAGAGTGATTATATCGGAATAGACTTTCTTCTTCTTCCAGATGGAACTTGGTTATTCAATGAAATCGAAGATCCGGTTGGAGCAAGGTCCTATTTCGCAACGACTGGTGAAGACATTGCGATCCCGATTATGAATCATATAAATAAAAAATTAACTGAAAAAAGAGCGCGCCGATTGATAATTGGCCGCGCTCTTTTTTTACCAGAAATATGGATATTATAACTAAATGCGTTATTTTTACAACTAAATCATCCAAAATTCCAACTAAACCTCAAAATTTCCAACTAAAACCTCTTTTTTTTACAACTAAACTCGATTCTCTATCTAAAGTAGAATCTAGTCGGTTAATAAGTGGCTGTACTCATTTTAACGCGCGCTCTTTTTTTACCAGAAATATGGATATTACAACTAAATGCGCTATTTTTACAACTAAATCATCCAAAATTCCAACTAAACCTCAAAATTTTCCAACTAAAACCTCTTTTATTACAACTAAACTTGATTCCCTATCTAAAGTAGAATCTAGCCGGTTAATAAGTGGCTGTACTCATTTTAACGCGCGCTCTTTTTTCACCATAAATATGGATATTACAACTAAATGCGCTATTTTTACAACTAAATCATCCAAAATTCCAACTAAACCTCCAAATTTTCCAACTAAAACCCCCAAAATTCCAACTAAAAAGAGTGAGCGGGCATACTTTACGCCCACTCACTCTTTTTTCTCATAGATTTTTCAATTCTTCTAAACGCTTTAACACAGTTGCGTGTTTTTCTAGATAATCTTGTTCTTTTGCACGTTCTTCGGCGACAACTGCTTCTGGGGCTTTGGATACGAAGCGTTCATTGGATAGTTTTCCTTGAACTAGCTTCACTTCTTTTGCCCATTTTTCTAATTCTTTTTCTAGACGAGCTTTTTCTGCATCAATATCGATTAATCCTTGAAGTGGAAGGTATAAAACTGCTCCAGTTACAACAGCAGACATCGATTGTCCAGGTGCTTCTAAATCTTGCCCGATTACAAGCGGTTCTGGGTTACAGAAGCGCTCTAAATATTTTGCGTTTGCTTCAAGTACTGCTAGCGTATCTGTATCTTTTGCAGAAATGTATAACGGTACTTTTTTGCTCATTGGCGTTTGTACTTCTGAGCGGATATTACGTACTGCACGAATAATTTCTGCAAGTAATTTCATGCTAGCTGCTTCTTCTTTATTGGAAAGGGCTTCGTTTACAGTCGGCCAAGCTGCTAATGTAATAGACTCCCCTTCGTGCGGTAGGTTTTGCCAAATTTCTTCTGTGATAAATGGCATGAATGGGTGAAGAAGTCTCATTGTATTATCTAAAACATATGCTAATACAGAGCGAGTCATTTTCTTCGCTTCTTCATCGTCTCCGTTTAGTGGAAGCTTAGACATTTCAATATACCAGTCACAGAAATCATCCCAGATGAAGTTATATAGCGCACGGCCTACTTCACCGAATTCATATCTGTCTGAAAGTCTTGTTACTTGCTCGATCGTTTCGTTTAGACGTGTTAAAATCCATGCATCGGCAACTGATTTTTTGCCATCTAGATTGATTTCTTCAAATTTCAAACCGTCCATATTCATCAATGCAAAGCGAGATGCATTCCAGATTTTATTGGCAAAGTTCCAAACTGCTTCTACTTTTTCTGTAGAATATCGCAAATCTTGGCCTGGAGATGAACCTGTGCTTAAGAAATAACGTAGAGAATCGGCACCGTATTGGTCGATTACGTCCATTGGGTCTATACCGTTACCAAGCGATTTAGACATTTTCCGTCCATCTTCTGCACGAACAAGTCCGTGGATTAAAACGTCATCGAATGGACGAGTTCCTGTAAATTCAACCCCTTGGAAAATCATACGAGAAACCCAGAAGAATATAATATCATAACCGGTTACAAGTGCATTCGTTGGATAGTACTTTTTGAACTCTTCGTTTTCAGCGTTCGGCCAGCCGAGTGTGGAGAATGGCCATAGCGCAGAGGAGAACCAAGTATCTAGCACGTCTTCGTCTTGATCCCAGTTTTCTGCGTCAAGAGGAGCTTCGTGTCCAACATACACTTCGCCTGTTTCTTTATGGTACCAAGCTGGAATTCGATGACCCCACCATAATTGGCGAGAGATACACCAATCGTGAATATTTTCCATCCAGTTTAAATAAGTTTTTTCAAAGCGGTCAGGTACGAAGTTTACTTTTTCTTCAGCTTGTTGTAACTTAACTGCTTCTTCTGCAAGCGGCTGCATTTTAACGAACCATTGTAAGGATAAATACGGCTCTACAACTGCTCCACTACGCTCTGAATGCCCAACTGAGTGAAGATGTTCTTCAATTTTGAATAAAACACCTGCATCCTGTAAATCTTTGACGATTTGCTTACGACAATCAAAACGATCCATTCCGTCGTAGGATGCTGCGTTTTTATTCATCGTACCGTCTTCATTCATAACTAGGATTCGTTCTAAATTATGACGATTTCCAATTTCAAAGTCGTTCGGATCATGTGCAGGTGTAATTTTCACTGCTCCACTACCAAATTCCATATCTACGTAGTCGTCTCCAACGATTGGAATTTCACGGCCAACGATAGGTAGCTTAACTGTTTTACCGATTAAATGTTTATAGCGTTCATCTTCAGGATGTACGGCAACTGCAGTATCACCAAGCATCGTTTCTGGTCTAGTTGTTGCAATATCAATAGAACCAGTACCATCCGTTAGGGGGTAATGCATATGATAGAATGCACCCTGTACATCTTTATGAATTACTTCGATATCAGATAGTGCCGTTTTTGTTGCAGGATCCCAGTTAATAATGTATTCACCACGGTAAATTAGACCTTTGTTGTACAGCTTAACGAAAACTTCTTTTACAGCATTCGATAAACCTTCGTCTAATGTGAAACGCTCACGTGAATAGTCTAGACCAAGTCCGAGCTTTGCCCATTGCGAACGGATATGACCAGCATATTCTTCTTTCCATTTCCATGTTTCTTCGACGAACTTTTCACGACCTAAATCATAGCGAGAAATATTTTCTGAACGCAGTTTTTCTTCTACTTTTGCTTGTGTAGCAATACCTGCGTGGTCCATTCCTGGTAACCAAAGTGTATCGTACCCTTGCATACGTTTCATACGTGTCAGAATATCTTGTAGAGTAGTATCCCAAGCGTGGCCTAAATGTAATTTTCCAGTTACGTTTGGTGGTGGAATTACGATTGTATATGGTTTCTTATCACTTTCTGGGTGTGCTTCGAAGAATTTCCCTTCTAGCCACCACTCATATCGACCTTTTTCAATCGACTGAGGATCGTACTTTGTTGGCATCGTCGTTTCATTTGTCATAATTTTTCCTCCTAAAAAAGAATATAAAAAACTCCTGTCGTCATTAAAGGACGAAGGAGTTTGTTCGCGGTACCACCTTTATTCGCAGATGCCAAAAAATGCGCATCACGCTCTCAATTCGATAACGGCTTCAAACCGGCATTTGCTACTATTAGTTCACAAAGGCTGCTCATGGGCTACCTTCAAATGGTAGTTAACAGAAACATTTCAGCAAGTTGTTTCCTTTCTTTTGATAACCAAGTCATTTTACTCTTCCCATTCATTGCATCATTATTTAGATGTCAATATTGTACCTAATCTTATCATATGTCGTCAAGTCAAGTCTCGTGAAAGGAGAATATTATGAAAAGAAAAGGCTATAACCCTTATTTGTTACCTGATTGGTTGCGCAAAACACGTTTTTATTGCAAAGGTTTCATCATTCCTATTTGTGGTTTTCAGCTAATACGTGTATTAATCGTACCTACCACTTGGGATTTTCTATTACTTGTTTTGTTACTCCTCATCTGTTTTCTGTTTTACAGAGACATAATTTGATGGATAGGAAACCTTGGAGTAACCATCGGCTAAATCTAAAATGAATTGAAGTTCAGACTCTTCTCTTGTTGTGCTTTCGTTTTCATTCGTGTCTTCTGTATTTTTTTCTTTAACATCTTTTTCTTCCAGAATAGGTTCCAATTCTATTTTCTTTTCGATCTCAATTTCGATCTCTACTGCTTCCTCATTGGGACCTTCAAATTCGCAATTAACAGACCATGCAATTTCAATTGCTGCATGCTCTGTGGTTTTCGCATTTACATGTTGAACATTCAAAGTAGGTGAACTGCCTGCCCGTAATTTTTCTTTTGGAATATCTATACTCATTGGTACGGCATATTCAAAATAACCGACTTCGCCTTGTACATCTAAATCTTCAATTTCTGTAATTTCACTTGTTGCATGATGGGCATGTTCACCTTCTTCGAACTCAACATGACAGGTAATATGATAGATCCCCACTATTTGGATCGATTCTTCTGTTTCTTGTTGTTCAAATTGTGGAGTAACTGCCACCGTTCTTATATCTTTTGGCACACCGAAGCTTGCAGGAAAAAGAAACTGTTCTTTTACATCCCAATTTTTCACTTCCATTTGTCATCCTCCTTCATATAGGACAACTTATGAAAAAGAAGGTACGAATAGAACAGCGATTCTTTAGCAATTATCTTAAATTTTCAGCTTCCCCTATTAGCTGCTTCCATTCGGCCCAATCTGAAAATCTTGGAATGGTTAGATGCTCATTATAGGATTGAGTTTTCACAAATACTTTCGTGTCACAGTTAGCCAATGTATTTAATACATCTGGTTTGTCATCGAAATAATAATCTAACTGCAATTTTTTAATAATATTTACTTTTTCTTGATCTTTCATTCCACAATAGAAATTTTCATCTTTCACCGGAAAACCTTGTTCTTCTAGCCATTTTTTTGTTCGCTCCCCATGTTCAGGCGGGCGAGCAGTAATATAAAAAATATCATGTCCTTCTTTCGTTAATTGTTGCAACAATTCCACTGCACCTATATAAGGTGGACAGTTAGTATAATATATTTCTTCTAAAGAGCTGTTCCACATCTTGGAGCCTTCCTCTGCAGTCATACCAAAAGGCTCGTGTATTTCCACTTTATTTAACGCATGAAAAATTTCAAGAGCAATGTTTTGATTGAGTATTTTATTATAAACGTGGAAAGCGTGCTCCCGAAGGTTAATCAATGTATCGTCAATATCAAATCCAAATCTCATTCTGTTATCCCTCTTTTATAAACTGGATATCCGACAAACTTAAAATCTTTTCCGATTTTAACAACGTCCGTATCCACTAGTTCTACTGCATCGTTCATACTTTCGATGCCGGTACCTCCCATAAATGAAGGAGCATTAATCCCACCAATTAATTTTGGAGCAATATAAATAATTGCCTTATCGATTAATTTGTTTTCCAAAAATGCAGCATTAATTGTGCCTCCACCTTCTATAAGTAAAGAAGAAATCGATTTTTCTCCTAAAATGGTGACGACTTCAAGTGGATCTACATGCTTTGGAGTAGAAGTATGGAATATAGATATACCTATTTTTTCTAGAGCCTCTTTCTTTTTTTCATCATAGCTTGCACTAGTGAAAATCCAAGTATCTGCAAGCTTATCTGTAACTAATTTTGATTCTAGGGGTATTTTCAATGAAGAATCCAGTACAATTCGGAGTGGATTTCGTCCATTCGGGATACGAGTCGTTAACTCAGGATTGTCTGCAATAACCGTGTTAACCCCTACTAATATTGCCATATGCTCATTGCGTAGATGATGTACGTCGTGTCTAGCCTCTTCTGAAGTAATCCATTTACTATGGCCTGTATGAGAAGCTATTTTACCATCTAGAGTAATCCCCGATTTTAAAGTAACGAATGGTTTATTTTCTACGATGAATTTATTAAACACCTCATTCATCTTGCGTGAAGCCTCTTCTTCCACACCAACAATAACGTCAATACCCGCATCTTCCAAGATTTTGACTCCTCGTCCAGATACGATAGGATTCGGATCTAACGTTGCAATGACTACCGTTTGTATACCTGCTTTTACGATGGCCTCTGCACATGGGCCAGTTCGACCGTGATGAGAGCAAGGTTCGAGCGTTACATAGATAGTAGCCCCTTTTGTTTTATCTCCCGCCATTTGAATTGCATGAATTTCTGCATGAGGTTCGCCCGCCTTCATATGTGCCCCTACACCAACGATACGATTATCATTACAATCACCGCTCCAACGAGTGGATTCGGATCTGTTTGTCCTTTCATCGCTTGCGCATTTTGAAGCGCAAGATTCATATAAAACGCATGATTAGTCATGTAGGAATGTACCTGCTTCCTCCAAATGTCCAGAGCGGTTGATTTTCGTTTGTAAGTATGACTCATTATATTCCGATATATCACCCCATAAAGGAGTACGACCAGAAACGGGAAGTCCTGCGTCTTGCAATGCTTTTAACTTTTTCGGATTATTGGTGATCAATGTTACTGGTTTTGAACGCAATGCTTTTAGCACTTCAATTGCATCGCTATAATTTCTTGAATCATCGACAAAACCTAGTTTTTCGTTTGCTTCTACTGTATCGGAACCATTTTCTTGAAGGATATAAGCCATTGCCTTACTAAACAAGCCAATTCCTCTACCTTCGTGATTGGCTAAATAAAATAATGCTCCTGATCCATTGTCCACAATCATTTGCATCGATTGTTTCAATTGGAAGCCACAATCACATCGTTTGCTTCCAAAAATATCGCCAGTATGGCAAATGGAATGCATACGGATTAACGCCTCTTCATCCTGCTGGAAATCCCCATAAACGAGAACACTCGATTGTTGATATTCAGCCAAATTAGCAGAAGATAAGTTGTCTATAATTTGTCCGATATCCTCTGTTTCTTCCTTGCTATTTAACCAGCAATACCACTGGAAAATCACTGTTTCTCCATGTAAGTTAACAGGCAAGCGAATTGGTCCAACTAAGTAGATCGATCCTTCTGTAGCCTTAAGTACTTGTATTTTATCTTTTAAAACATTAATGGCATCGTTTGTAACGGTTTGAATATTAACCATGATTAATTCCTCTTTTCTTCGTAACTAAATTGCATTTTCATTTATAGTATTCTTCATTAATTACTTTTCGTAAGCAATTATATTTTAGTAATCATATTATGTCAAATATGTTTGACTAAAAAACTTAAAGGGCTTACTTTGTTTGGCATTATAGGGATAAAGTGTCTTAGAGGTTGAATGAAATGTCCGCTGGAATTTTCGCTACAGGATGGACGCTTTCTGCGGGTACGGCTTCCATCTCCTCGTCGCTCTGAAAACAAATGCTCCTGCTGTTACTCGTCGCAAAGACATTGGTCAAACAAAGTTCGACCAATGTCTTTCCTGCGGGGCTTTTAGCTCGTACTTTTCCCGCTGGAGTCGCCATCCTTTCGCTCCAATCCAGTAGAGTTTGCCACTTATTCAGAAATAATGCACTAAATCCAAACTTATCTCACATTTACTATAAGTAAAATCACATGCAAAGTTGAATGGGACAGACTATCAAGCAATGGATATCAAGTTATTGGAAGCTATTTCTTCTTAAATGACTAATAGTAACAATATGCTATATTGTTTTACTAAAACACTACCAGGTGGATGCTCCTAAACTTAGTGTGCTATTTATATACAAAGTAGTCTGCAAGTTCCATTGATTGAAGCGCAAGGCGGCGACACCTGTGGGATCAGCGGGACAGGTTAGACCCCGCAGGAAGCGCTAGCGACGAGGAGGCTCACCGCCCGCCCCACGGTAAGCGTCCGCCTGAAGCGCAAATCTTAGTATCTTTATAATGCAATATCCCCATAATATGAACTACCTCGTTGCACTATTATCCAGTTAATGACTAAGAGCAATCAATTCTATTCGGAATCAACTAAATCAGCATAAGAGCAACCAAATCACTAGTGAAAGCAACCATTTCATAAAATCAGAGTAAGATGAAGATGCAGATAATTACATTGCTGTATCCCTATATAATACCAGACCTTCTTCTTCCTATCCCCAAAAAGATAAAAAAGGACCTTGCATTTACAAGGCCCTTCGTTATTATCTTGCTAATTTTTCGAATACTGTATGGAATGCTTGTACTGTTTTTTCAATATGTGCTTCTGTATGGGCACTTGATAAGAACAAGCCTTCAAATTGAGAAGGTGGTAGATAAATACCTTCCTCTGCCATTAGACGGAAATACTTAGCGAATAGCTCCAGATCAGATGTTTTTGCTGTATCAAAATTAATTACGTTTTCATTTGTAAAGAAGAACCCAATCATTGAACCAGCACGATTTACTGTATGGGGAATATTATATTTGGTTGCTGCTTCTCGGAAGCCTTTTTCTAATTGGTCACCTAGTTTAATGAAATAGTCATATGTTTCCTCATTTAAACGAGAAAGTGTTTCGTACCCTGCTGTCATCGCAAGGGGATTCCCAGAAAGTGTACCAGCTTGATATACAGGACCGCTTGGTGCAATCATTTCCATGATTTCTCGCTTTCCACCAAAAGCACCAACAGGTAGACCGCCGCCGATTACTTTTCCAAGACAAGTCAAATCTGGTGTGATTCCAAAATAACCTTGTGCACAATTATAACCAACTCGGAATCCAGTCATTACTTCATCAAAGATTAACAAAGTTCCATTTTGCTCTGTTAACTGGCGAAGCTCTTCTAAAAAGCCTTCAACTGGTGGAACAACGCCCATATTTCCTGCTACAGGCTCTAAAATAACTGCTGCTAAATCATCACCAAAGTTCTCGAATACGTGACGAACACTTTCTAAGTCATTATAAGGTACCGCAATCGTGTTTTTCGCAATCGATTCAGGAACACCAGGACTATCAGGTAAACCAAGCGTAGCGACTCCAGAACCAGCTTTAATAAGGAGGCTATCTCCATGACCGTGATAACTACCTTCAAATTTCAATATTTTATTTCTACCTGTATATCCACGAGCTAAACGAAGTGCACTCATTGTCGCTTCTGTACCAGAAGAAACCATGCGAACCATCTCGATAGAAGGTACTCGGTCCATTACAAGTTTAGCAAGCTTGTTTTCGATTATTGTCGAAGCACCAAAGCTTGTACCAGTTTCCGCTACTTTTTGGATAGCTTTCACTACGTTCGGCTCTGTATGGCCTAAAATAAGGGGACCCCATGACAATACATAATCGATGTATTCATTGCCATCGATGTCTGTTAAAATGGCACCTTTACCACTTTCCATGAAAATTGGATCCATATCAACGGATTTAAATGCACGAACTGGGCTGTTTACGCCGCCTGGCATTAGTTCTTTTGCTTCTGTAAACGCTTGTTTAGATAAGTCATATGATTTTGTCATTATTTCTCCTCCAACCAACGTGCAACGTCTTTTGCATGATATGTTAAGATAATATCTGCTCCGGCACGTTTCATTCCTGTTAACGTTTCTAGTACTGTTTCTTTTTCGTTAATCCAGCCGTTAATCGCAGCTGCTTTGACCATTGCATATTCCCCGCTTACATTATAAGCAACGATCGGTAAGTCAAAGTTATTTTTCACATCACGGATAATATCTAAATAGGAAAGGGCTGGCTTCACGATTAACATATCCGCACCCTCTTCGATATCAGATGATGCTTCACGGATTGCTTCCATGCGATTAGAGTAATCCATTTGATACGTTTTGCGATCTCCGAATTTTGGCGCTCCATCAGCCGCTTCACGGAATGGGCCATAATACGCGGAAGCATATTTCACCGCATAAGACATAATTGGTACATCTGCGAATCCTGCAGCATCCAAACCGTGACGAATAGCCGTAACAAAGCCGTCCATCATATTCGAAGGGGCAATAATGTCTGCACCTGCTTCTGCTTGGCTTATTGCTGTTTTAGCTAATAAATCAAGAGAAGGATCATTCAAAATACGCTCATTTGCATCTACTACCCCACAATGTCCATGGTCTGTAAATTCACATAGACAAGTATCTGCGATGACTACCAAGTGAGGATGACGTTCTTTTATGAAACGGATTGCTTTTTGGACAATTCCGTGATCGTGATATGCTTGTGTTCCAACTGCATCTTTTTCTGCAGGAAGTCCAAATAGAATAACAGAAGGAATACCTAGTGATACTACTTCATCTATTTCCTCTGCTAGACGATCTAAAGAAAATTGGAAAACACCAGGCATAGAAGCTACTGCGTTTTTAATATTTTCCCCATCTATTACGAAAATCGGGTAGATTAAATCTTCTTTATGTAAATATGTTTCTTTGACCATTGCTCTTATACCAGCTGTTTTTCTTAAACGACGGTGACGTTGAAATACTAATTCTGTCATTGTGCTCTTCCTTTCCACTCTGCTAATTTATTTACTACATCTAATAACGTGTATGTCTTCGGCATGACTTGTACGGTCGCCCCTAATGATTCTAAATAGTTTTTCGTAATATGACCAATAGTACATATGGTGAATCGATCATAACCTGTATGAACTCCTATACTTCGATGAAATACACTTGCAGTAGACGGACTTGTGAAGATAATTGAACAACCCTCTCCACTTTCCAGTAGTGCTCGAACTTGTTCCGAGTTTTCATCTACTTCCACCGTTTCGTATATTGTCCATGTATCAATTACATTTGATAACCCATCAACTATGGTGTTTTTAGCCAGATTGCCTTTAAAGAACAGACAATTTTCATGTGCTGCAGAAACTGTTGGAAACTCTTGTACAAAAACATCTGCACTAAATACAGTAGGTGTAAAACTTACTTGAAAACCTAGGCTTTCTATGGCACATGCCGTTTTTGAACCAACAACTGCAATTTTAGATTTAAATGAAGATGCATCTAATTCATATTCTTTTATTTTTGAAAAGAATGCATGCACACTACTTTGACTCGTAAAAATCAACCAATCATATTCGTAACAAGCAAGTAATTTCTGTTTGTCATCTACCGCAACGATTTCCTGTGTCGTGATTAAAGGAGCAATTACTGGATTGCCTCCTAATCGCAACGTTAAATCGACTGCGTCCGAGGATCTTAGTATTCCAGTAAAAATGACATGCTCGCCTTTTAAGGGTTGCCCATTAGTCATTTAAATCTGCCTTTACTTGTTGGATTAAATCATATGCTCCTTGCTCTGTAACTAGGCGCGCTACTTCTTTTCCTACTGTTTCGGCATCCGTTCCCGTTACTACTTCTTTATACACGACAGATGCATCCGGCGCCGCAACTAGTCCGGTCATCGTTATTTTATCGCCATCAATAACCGCATGTCCTGCTATAGGCACTTGGCATCCTCCATCCATAGCAGCCAAAAATGCACGCTCCGCATGTACAGCATCCCAAGTTTCTTTATCCGAAAGCTTCGCAAGCTCTGCAAGCAATTCTGCATCATCTTCGCGACATTCGATTGCTAAAGAACCTTGTCCTACTGCAGGAACACAATCCTCGTGTGACAAATATTCCGTCACTACTTCGTCACTCCAGCCGAGGCGCTTCAGACCCGCTGCTGCTAAAATGATCGCATCATACTCGCCGTCTTGCAGCTTTTGAAGTCTTGTATCCACATTTCCACGAATCCATTTAATCTCGATATCTGGTCGCATTAATAGTAGTTGAGCACTTCTTCTTAAGCTGCTCGTCCCAACAACTGCTCCTGCAGGTAAATCTGCAAATTTCACATGATTTGTTGAGATAAATGCATCTCTTTCATCTACTCGTTTTGGTGTGCAACCCATTACCAATCCTGGTGGCAATACGGAAGGCATATCTTTCATGCTATGTACAGCAAAGTCGATTTCTTTGTCATATAATGCTTGTTCAATTTCTTTTACAAAAAGTCCTTTTCCACCAACTTTAGATAGCGTCACATCTAGAATTTGGTCTCCTTTTGTTACAATCTCTTTTACTTCAAACTCAAAAGGAGCACCCATATCTTTCATTTGCTGTATAAACCAGTTTGTTTGTGTTAAAGCTAACTTACTTCTTCTTGAACCTACAATAATTTTACGCATCTTTTCGCTACCTTTCTATCAATTACGCCTTGGCATAATTACGTCTAAATTTTAATGTGTTTATTGCGCTTGCGACAAGCTTTGGTTGCCCTTCGTTAATACCATAAATGGAATTGGGAGAATTGACTACCCAATAAAAAATTGATCAAAACAAATAAAAATGCATATATATGAACCCAAGCATAGTTTGTTCCAATAAATTTTGCTCGTTTTTTTATTATTAAAACGACAATATATACAACCAATAAGAAGAAAGAACTGATAATTTTAAAATCAGCGATAGAAAATACTTCTAGGGATACATATGCCCATTCTAACCCAAGAACCAAACTTACAAACAACAAAGGAATCCCTATTAAAATAGATAACGTCATTCCTGTTTCTGCTTGTTTTAAAGATGGCAATCTAGAAAACTGATTTGTCCATTTTTTCTTTTTCAGCACACGATATAAAATTAAGTATAATGTCGAAAAAACAAATGATAAAGAAAAAGCGACATATGCCAATAGAGCAAATGTAATATGAATAAATAATAGCTCTGATCGCAATGTGTCACCAACTGCTGACTGTTCAATCTGATTTGGCGCAAAGGTATGAATCGTCATAAAGATAAACCCAATCACATTCAAAAAGAACGCGGGTAAATCTAATCGGAATATAAGCTGCAACACTAAGGATAATAGGATGATTAACCACGCATAAAAATATATTCCTTCAAACAAAGATAGTATTGGAAACCGCTTCGTTTCGACTATGTACAACACTAAAAACACCGTTTGCAATATCCAAACAATAAAGAGCAGCCGCACCGCAATTCGGTGTGCATGACGATCTTTATTCAAATAATCGATAAAATAAAAAACAAGACTAACGGATTGGAGGACGACCATTATCTCGTGCAGCCTTGTCATCGTCAAATCTGCCATATCAAATCTCCCTCTACATAAGAAATGCCCTAGCGCCTAATGTAATCCTATGCGCAAGTCCACTAGCCATCACAAGCGATTTTCTTTTTGACGAGCTTGTGAAGGACAAGGTGCTAGAGCTAGATCGATACTAAGCAAAAAAGCTATTGCCTTTGTATCTACATATAAAAAAGGCGTTTAAAATATCTATTAGTTTCCATATAGATATAAAACGCCTCCTTTTACTTGGTTAAAATGATAAATTTTCTTTTAAATGTTGAGATTGGATAATTGTTTGCTTTAAGTTAATTTTCGCTTTTTCAGCTTGGTCAATGATTTCCTTTTGCACCTCTTCTTCAATCCCAAAAATTTGTTGGAATAATTGAAGTTGTTCCACCGAATCTTTAGCTGTGGATAATTCTTTCACTTGTAAAATCGGCTCTTTTAAAAGCTGATTAATAATAGATTTTGTATGCTTATTTAGAATTTTACGCTCACGCTCGGTTAAATCAGGCATTTTGTTTTCAATAGAAACCATTGTTTCGGTTTGTATTTTGTTTGCTTTTTGACGAAGTGCGGAAATAATTGGAACAACTCCAAGTGTAGCTATCCAATCGTTAAATTGTTCTACTTCGGTTCCGATCATTTTCTTAATTTGCCCTGCTGCTCGTTCGCGCTCTGCTAAATTCGCTTCCACAATACCTTGTAAATCATCGATATCATATAAAAAGACATTTGGTAAGTCACCAATACGTGGATCTAAATCACGTGGTACCGCGATATCTACCATAAATAATGGTTTGCCCTTACGTAAACGTTCTACAAATTGCATTAGTTCAAAGTCAATGACGAAATCTGTTGCACCTGTTGAGCTGATTAAAATATCCGCTTCTAACAAAGCACATTGTAGCTCGTCCATCGGTTTTGCATTTCCTTCGAATTTCTCTGCAAGCTCTTTCGCTTTTTCAAAAGTACGATTAATAACTGTTACTTTTTCTGCACCGCTACCGTGCAAGTTTTGAATAGCAAGCTCTCCCATTTTTCCAGCACCTAAAATAACTACATGTTTATGTTTTAACGTACCGAAAATTTTCTTTCCAAGCTCCACTGCAGCATAAGAAACGGAAACTGCATTTTCACCAATTGCTGTTTCAGAATGTGCACGTTTTGCAAATGTGACCGCTTGTTTAAATAATTGATTGAAAACTGTTCCTGTTGTACCATTTTCCTGACCATTTAAAAAGCTTTTTCTCACTTGACCTAATATTTGGGTTTCTCCAAGCACCATTGAATCTATACCTGCCGTAACTCGGAACAAATGATTATTAGCATCATTATCCTCATGGATAAATAAATAGTTAGATAAGTCTTCTAATGGGATATCAAACCAATTTGCTAAAAATTGCTTCACATAGTATTTGCCTGTATGTAATTGATCTACAGTCGCATATATTTCTGTACGGTTACAAGTAGATACAATGACATTTTCGAGTATGCTTTTTTGTCCTTGTAATGCTCGCATTGCATTCGGAAGCTCTGTTTCGACAAATGATAGCTTTTCTCGAATTTCAACTGGAGCAGTACGATAATTGACACCTACCACGATTGTATGCATGGAATCATGTCTCCCTTTCACGTTCATTTCATTAGTCCTATTATATCATAGCTTTTCCTCAGGTTTTTAGCCATTTGTGAACAAGCTATGAAATCTTATTTAGAATGATTATAAAATAATATTAACAAACAACTTGACCCATTACAAGGCAATAGCTTGAATGCGAAATATGCAGAAAATTAGCAAATTGAACACAACATAAAAAAGATTACGTAGAAATATATTACCCTACATAATCTTTTTTAATCACTTATTTAATCGTGTTGTGGTTATATAATATCCTATTTAATGAATAACCAAAAGTTCGCAGTATGAACTTTGTATTAATAAGCAAGGAACGCATGATAGAAAGCGATAAGGTGCCCGAAATTGCATCTTCGGGAACTTACTCTTTATATAAAAAGGTTGATCAACAGAAGTGATGTTATTGTATTCTGCTTTCAATCTCCGCCCAAGCCGTGTCATAACCTAGACCTGTTTCAGATGAGAAAACGACTAGCGGATCGCCTTTTTCCATCTGCAGCTCCTCTTTGACAATTTTTTTATGCTTGTCCCATTTGCCTTTAGGAATTTTATCGGCTTTTGTAGCAACTACGATACATGGAATATTATAATGCTTTAAAAAGTCATACATCATGCAATCATCCGCTGTTGGAGAATGACGCAAATCTACAAGTAGCACGACCGCTTTTAATACATCACGGGATGTGAAATATGTCTCAATCATTTTCCCCCATGCCGCACGTTCTGTCTTAGATACTTTCGCGTAACCATACCCAGGTACATCCACAAAAAGTAAATCTTCCTCTAATTTATAAAAATTTAATGTTTGCGTTTTTCCCGGCTTCGATGAAATCCGCGCCATACTTTTTCGACCAATCATTTTGTTGATAAAAGATGATTTCCCAACATTCGAACGTCCTGCTAACGCGAATTCTGGTAAGCCCCCTTCTGGATATTGCGCTGGTCTTACAGCACTTATAAGTAGCTCGACGTTATTAATTTTCATTTTTTTGTCTCCTCCAATGCTAATTGAAGCACCTCTTGAGCATCGGAAACAAAATGAAATGTTAATACTTCACGAACACTTTCTGGAATATCTTCAATATCACGCTCATTGTCTTTAGGGCAAATAATTGTTGTTAACCCTGCGCGATGTGCACTTAATGTTTTTTCTTTTAATCCACCAATTGGCAATACTCTACCTCTTAGTGTTACTTCCCCTGTCATGCCAATTTCACGTTTGATCGGACGTTTGGACAAAGCTGATACAAGTGCGGTAACAATTGTAATTCCCGCTGACGGTCCATCTTTTGGAACCGCTCCTTCAGGTACGTGAATATGAATATCTTTGTTTTCGTAGAAAGATGCATCAATACCAAATTCATCTGCTTTCGAGCGAACATAGGATAACGCTGTTTGCGCGGATTCTTTCATGACATCCCCGAGTTTACCAGTTAGTTGAAGTTTCCCGCTACCTGCAGATAAAGATACTTCAATTTGCAAGGTATCGCCACCAACCGTTGTATATGCTAGTCCAGTAGCTACACCTATTTGGTTTTCTGTTTCTGCTAGTCCGTATCTGAATTTTCGTTTACCGATTGTATCTTCTAAATTCTTCGGTGTAATAGTTATCCGTTTTTTGTCACCAGAAACAATTTGGAGTGCCGCTTTTCGGCAAACATTTGCTAGTACACGGTTTAAACCCCTTACCCCTGCTTCTCGTGTAAAATAGCGGATGATATCTATAATCGCATCATCCTTCAATTGAAGCTGAGACTTTGTTAGACCATGTTCTTTTATTTGCTTTGGCAATAAATGATTTTTGGCAATAGAAAGCTTTTCCAATTCCGTATAACCTGCAAGAGAAATAATCTCCATTCGATCTCGTAATGGTCCTGGAATCGTGCTTAAGTCATTCGCAGTAGCAATAAATAATACATTAGATAAATCATATGTTTCTTCAATATAATGGTCACTGAATGTATTATTTTGCTCTGGATCCAATACTTCTAGCATAGCAGCAGAAGGGTCTCCTCTAAAGTCGTTCGACATTTTATCGATTTCGTCTAACAAAAATAATGGATTTATAGTGCCTGCTTTTTTCATTCCTTGAATGATGCGTCCAGGCATGGAACCTACGTAAGTTCTACGATGCCCACGAATTTCTGATTCGTCTCGAACCCCACCCAACGAAATACGAACAAAATTACGGCCTAATGATTCAGCAATAGACTTTGCAAGTGAAGTTTTTCCAACACCAGGAGGTCCTGCTAAACAAAGAATTGGTCCCCGCAATGATTTCGTTAATTGGCGAACAGCCAAATATTCTAAAATTCTTTCCTTTACCGACTCTAATCCTTCATGGTCTCGATTTAATATTTGTTCAGAACGTTTAATATCTAATTGATCTTCTGTTGCTTTTGACCAAGGAATAGAAACAATCCAATCGATATAATTACGAATAACACCACTTTCTGGTGCTTGAGATGGTAATTTTTCATAACGATTTAACTCTTTTAATACATTTTTTTTAGTTGTTTCAGGTAGTCCGGCTTCATCAATCCGCTTTTTCAACTCTGCTACTTCACCAGTTTTACCTTCTTTTTCTCCCAGCTCGGTTTGGATGGCTTTCATTTGCTCACGCAGATAAAATTCTTTTTGTGTTCGTTCCATCGCATGTTTGACACGTGTATTAATCTTTTGTTCGAGGTTGAGTATTTCCTGCTCATTGTATAATCGGGCGATCAGTAACTCTAATCGCTCTTTTACATCCATTATTTCTAAAAGTTCTTGTTTGCCAGAAATTTTTAAAGGTAAATGAGACGCAACCATATCAGCCAATCGTCCTGGTTCTTCAATATCTAACACTGAATTATATGTTTCTTCTGATACGCTCTTGGATACCTTTGAATAATTTTCAAAATTATGTAGTAACGTACGCATAAGTGCTTCGTCTTCCTGATCTGCTTTTTCTGGTTCAATGTATGCAGACACAGTTACTTCATCGAACGTATCCGTTTTTTTATAATCATCCCAAATCGCACGCTGCAATCCTTCTACTAAAACACGCATCGTTCCATTTGGTAGCTTCACCATTTGTTTTACAATTGCAATAACCCCAACATCATATAAATCTTCCATCGTCGGTTGTTCAATCGTCATATCTCTTTGTGCAGATAAAAACAACTTTTCTTCACGTAACATCGCTTCATTTAAAGCCGCGATTGAACGTTCACGCCCTACATCGACATGAAGAATCATTGTTGGAAATACTAATAGCCCTCTAAGAGGTAATACTGGATAGTATGTCGTATTTTTGTTTGCCATTTCGGGAAGTCACCTCCAACTTATTCTGTCCGAATCGTATGAGAAAAATACGGTTCAATCTCTCTATTCCGCTCTTCCCTAATTTCACCAAAAGGAAACGTAAGAAGAAAAAGCTGACATCCTTGCTTGCGCTAAGCACGCGCAGGTTGGAAGCCAGCTTATATTATCAACATCAAGTTATGCAGATGTTTTTTCGTTATCTTTTTCTACTTCAGTGCCGTCTTCTAACAATAGTCTTGGACGAGCTTTTTCTGTAATAGCTTCTTTCGTGATGACACACTCTACAATATCTTCACGAGACGGTAACTCGTACATCACGTCTAACATGATATTTTCAATAATAGAACGAAGACCACGAGCTCCAGTTTTACGCTCAATCGCTTCTTTCGCAATTTCAATTAATGCATCATCTTCAAATGTTAGTTTTACATTATCTAACTCAATCATTTTTTGATATTGCTTAACAAGCGCATTTTTAGGCTCCGTTAAAATTTGTACAAGCGCTTGATTGTCTAACTGTTCTAAGCTTGCAAGTACAGGTAAACGACCGATAAACTCTGGAATTAACCCAAATTTCAATAAATCCTCTGGGATTAACTGGCTAAGGACAGAACCCGCCTCTATTTCCACTTTGTTTGGATCTGCGCCGAAACCAATTACTTTTTCACCTAGACGGCGTTTAATAATTTGTTCGATTCCGTCAAACGCACCGCCAACAATAAATAAAATATTCGTTGTATCAATTTGTATAAACTCTTGATGTGGATGCTTACGACCGCCTTGCGGTGGAACACTAGCAACAGTACCTTCTAATATTTTTAAAAGTGCTTGTTGAACACCTTCACCTGAAACATCTCTAGTAATAGAAGGATTTTCAGATTTACGCGCTACTTTATCTATTTCATCGATATAAATAATCCCTTTTTCTGCTTTTTCGATATCATAATCCGCAGATTGGATAAGTTTTAAAAGGATGTTTTCAACATCTTCCCCAACATAGCCCGCTTCTGTTAAAGAAGTCGCATCTGCAATAGCAAATGGTACGTTCAGTATACGTGCTAATGTTTGTGCTAGTAATGTTTTACCACTACCTGTAGGTCCAATCAGTACTATATTCGATTTAGATAATTCCACTTCATCGATCACGCTATTTGAATTGATGCGTTTGTAATGGTTATACACTGCAACTGCTAGTGATTTTTTTGCTCTTTCCTGCCCAATTACATACTCATCTAAAATAGTTAAAATTTCCTTTGGTTTTGGAACTTCTTTAAACTCTACTTCTTCTTCGATACCAAGCTCTTCTTCTACAATCTCAGAACATAAGTCGATACATTCATCACAAATATAGACTCCTGGTCCTGCAACTAGCTTGCGAACTTGTTCTTGTGGTTTTCCACAAAAAGAACATTTTAAGTTCCCTTTTTCATCATTGAATTTGAACAAAATATTCACCCCTATTCAAGCAATTATCTTACAAGATTCTCATTAAGTAATCAAATAATACGTTTATGTTTTATAACCGTGTAACCTATGTATGGTATAAAACAAGGCACAGACATTGCTGTACCTTGTTTTATATTATAACGCTTCCAGGTATGAATAAGAAAGTATAAACCCTTTTATCCATTATCTGATCAGTTCCAATGACTAGCCCCTCAGGGTCAAATACCCTTCACTCAAAGAATTAAAAGCACTTTTCTTAAGTGAAGAATATCCACCTGTCGCAGGTAAGCAGTGTGTAGGTCATGTAGTTAAAGCGCAACATTGTCGCTAACTTAAGCTATATGCTTACTACACTGGAACTTGCACATTTCTAATGTAAATTATGAAATTTTAGCGTTGTCTACTAAGAACTCAACTGTTTTTTGGAAACGAATGTCGTTTTCAAGCACTGCTGTACCACCAAGAGCTTTTTTAATATCTTCAGCAGACATATTGAATTGTGCAGCCATTTTTTCAAGTTCAGCATTTACATCTTCTTCTGTAGATTTCAATTCTTCTTGTTCAGCGATTGCTTCAAGTGTTAAAGAAACTTTTACGCGGCTGTTTGCATCTTCTTGCATTTGAGCACGTAATGCTGCTTCGTCTTGACCAGAGAATTGGTAATAAAGATCTAAGTTCATCCCTTGTTGTTCTAAGCGTTGACCAAATTCTTGAAGCATGCGATCTGTCTCAGACGCGATCATTGCTTCTGGAATGTCGATTGTTGCATTAGCTGCAGCTGCTTCTACTAAGTTGTCGCGAAGTGTTTGTGCTGCTAATTGTTTTTTCTCTTCAGCAGCAACTTCTTTTAGTTTTGCACGTAAAGCATCGATACCTTCTACTTCAGCATCGATTTCTTTTGCAAGTTCGTCGTTTAGTTCAGGAAGTTCTTTTCCTTTAACTTCTTTCACAGTTACTTTGAAAACTGCTTGTTTACCTGCTAGTTCAGCAGCATGGTATTCTTCTGGGAAAGTTACATCTACGTCTTTTGACTCGCCAGCTTTTACACCAACTAGTTGTTCCTCGAAGCCTGGGATGAAAGAGTTAGAACCGATTTCTAGTGGGTAGTCTGTTCCTGCTCCACCTTCAAATGCAACGTCATCAACGAAACCTTCAAAGTCGATTACAGCAGTATCGCCTTCTACGATTGCATCTTCTTTTACAACTAACTCAGCTAAACGAGTTTGTTGGCTTTTTAGTTGCTCTTCGATTTCTTCGTCTGTAACAGTTTCGTCTAATTTAGTTACTTCTAAACCTTTGTAATCACCTAAAGTTACTTCTGGTTTTACAACAACTTTTGCAGTGAATACTAAAGGTTGTCCTTTTTCCATCGTTACGATATCGATTTCAGGTTGATCTACTGGGTCAATACCAGCATCTTCAACAGCATGCCCATAAGCATGTGGAAGAATAACGTCTAGTGCATCTTGGAATAAAGATTCCACACCATACATTTTTTCGAACATTTGACGTGGCATTTTCCCTTTACGGAAACCAGGTACATTTATTTGTTTTACAACTTTTTTAAACGCTTGGTCTAAACCTTTTGAAACTTCTTCTGCAGCTACTTCTACAGTTAATAAACCATTATTGCCTTCTTGTTTTTCCCATTTTACTGACAAATCCATTGACATATATTCTACCTCCAAAAATTAATTTACAATAATTTAGCAGCCTGTATTTTTACATACAGGGCGATTATACACTAATTATATTGACAACTTGTATATTATAGCATAGTTGAATAGACTTTCAACATTATTCATCCACGATTACATCTGTTGATTCTTCCAATAATTTTATGAACTCATTCAACTCATTTGGCTGAACACTTTCGTTTCCGAATAAAGTTTCAACAAAATTTACATATTCTCGTGCAACATCTTCATCGCTATATGCTTCCCAGTCTAATGGAAATAATGCATATGCATGGCTATGTACTAATCCTGTAGTCAACTGCAATTTAGTAGGGTCTTTCTCTAAAATACTATTAATATGTTGAGTAACAGACTCTACTCGTTCCATCGCATTTGGGCTAGGTGGGGAAACTGGATTGACTATTTGTTTTAAACCAAACTTTTCAATTAGTATATTGGTTGTTACACCATTAGATCCTAGTAGTAAAAGAGCAAGCGTTTGAATAGTAGGAGACACTTTTTTACTTTGGATAATTTCAATAATATTAGTGATTACTTCTTTTATATCTTGGTGGAAAGCTTCTTGTATCAACGCTTCTTGCTTTGAAAAGTGTAACTTTTCAAACTCCTCAATCGCAAATTTCTCTTTGTCAGCGCTTGGGTTTGGCTCAGTGCTACTCCCAAGAAAGCTATCCTGCTCTTTAGCAAGTCGCCCACTTAATTCTTTTAACTGTAAAAAGTTTTTCTTTCTTTCATTCGTAAATCTTTTATCTACAAGTAATTTATTTAACACGCTGTCCACTTCATGATAAGCTTTTAAGTCGAGTAAGATAGTTAAGTAGAGTTCCACTATTTGTTCGAACAAAGGTGACTTTTTATTTAGTAGATCCTCACAAATAAGTTTTGCTTCTGGTTGACGATTAGTTTCTAATAGAGAAAGTATGTATACAATTAATATCGTGTCGTCTAGTTCAATATGTTCCTTTGCTTGATCAAAGCATTTAGCCGCTTCTATATGATTATTTACTTCTGCAAAAGCTAATCCGTCTTGTATTAGCTTTTCAACCATTCCCGGAAAGAAAATAATATTTTCTTTCGTTTTAGGAACATGTTGTTTCTTTTTCATTTTACTCGCCTACCTTTGTCTTAATATATACTTATTATACTATATCAGTTTATAGCTTTTTACTATATCCCGCTTACCTTTTTCTGAAAATTTCCACAGCAAGCCTCTTACAGTTATTTCTGTCGAAATAGTCTATGTAATTGGAAGCTATAGTGTAAAAGGGATTTTCTGTATGATTACGCTCAGTTATATGAGACATGAATTCTATCACTTCATCTATTGTATTGGCTTTATACCCATACAAGTCTTTATCCAAATCTAGATAAGAACCTCTCATTTTTAAAAATTCCTCTTGATCAAAAGTAAAAAAGATGATGGGCTTATTCATATATAAAAAATCCCATGAAATACTAGAATAATCAGTAAGTAACATATCTGCTTCTATAATCTCATCCCCAATAGATATTTCATCAAAGCTATAAAATTTCACTTCTCCTCCGCTAATATCAATATTCCTAAAAAGGTGTTCAAATTTCTTCATAAATGGGTGCAACATTACTTTAAGATGAAGCTGCCCAAAAGAGATAAGTGCTTCCATTCGTTTATCTTGAAAGATTTTCAATGTGGATTGAAAATAATTACTCGCTAAAAATTCCTCCTCTGATAAATCGAATAACGTTTCTCTCCAGGTGAACATTACCAGAATATGCTTTACCTTTTTTGAAGGCCTGTTTGGACCAAACCGGTCGAACCTTGCCATCCCTGTCACTATAAGTTTCTCTTCTGGTATCCCCCATTCGTGAAGCTTAATGTTTTTTTCGTATTGGGATGCACAGTTGAAGAAATTGCATCGGGCTAGTAAAGGTACGTCTTCTTTTTGAATAAGAATTTTTTTAAAGCATTCAATTCCATGACTAATATGAATCATTATCGTTTTCTTGTTTAAGAATATGTACTTGTCGATAGAAGGTGCAATGTCATAAGCAATCGAATGACCGTGAATCGAATAATTTGCCTTAAAAAAAAGCAAATAGTTCCGAAAGCTACCTAAAGCCACAGCATTTGGTATACGTTGCTCTTTTATATAAGTTGTTTTCGGATCATACATCCAATAGATATCCATCTCTTCACGATGATGTTCTATTAAATACCGATGAAACACAGAGGCGTTATCTTCATACTTCTCCCCTAAGTTCCCTCCGACTAAAACAATACTTTTTGTCTGCTTACCGAAAGACAATTTCGATAAAAGAAATGCTCCCAATACTTTTACAAATACTATTAACGGATCAAATGTCCCCTTAGTCTTCAATTCCATTGGTTTACTCCTTTCTTTCTAACACTATTTTTCCTAATCCTACAAAATAAAACATAAATACGTTTAAGTTTTCAGAATTCGGGAATAGTAATCTAATAACTTAATAACCTAATTTAGTAGTTTCAAAACATAGGAAAGGGGAAACAGTATATGAATAATAATATTTTATTTATCTCCGATCATGGAGATCCATTGGCGCCCTTAGGCAGCGAACAAGCTGGCGGGCAGAATAATTATGTGAAACAACTCGCTTTAGCTCTTCAAAATGAAGGAAACACTGTAGATGTGGTTACACATTGGAGTAATCCACTAGACCCTCCTATAGAAAACTTTGGCCATTCTTGTCGAGTTATCCGAATAGGTGCAGGAAACAGAAGTTTCGTTCCAAAAAATGAACTATATAATTTATTACCAGCTTTTTATGAAGAGATGACGACAATCCTACCAATTTCAACATATGATCTAATTCACACACACTATTGGCTCTCAGGATTGTTAGGCTCTTTTTTAAAGGCTGAATATCATATACCTTGGATTCATACAAATCATTCATTAGGAATTGCAAAAGAATCAGCAACGGGAATTGCGGAACCCTTAAGACTCTATACAGAAAAAATGATTTTAAGTTCTGCTGATTATATTGTTGCCACAACAAAAAGTGAAAAAAGCTTGATAAATAAATTTGTCGAAAATCCTTCCCCAGTTAAAATTATTCCTATTGGGGTTGATCGAGCTTTCCGTCCTTTTCATCTAAAAAAAGAGGAAATCCTGCATCCTTATTTTGCATTTGCGGGAAGATTGCAAACTACAAAAGGAATTTACACTTTAATAGATGCTTTCCGTCTGCTGGTGGAAAAATACGATATTCATCCGACTACTAAGCTTGTTATAGCAGGCGGTGAATCAAATTGTGTTGACTTTCGCAACAAATTACCTAAGGATAATAAGTTAAAAGCTGCAATTCGAGGTCTAGAGGATAGAATTGACTTTTTGGGAGCGAAATCTCAAAAACAACTCGCCTCTATATTTAATAGCGCTACTGCTGTAGTAGTTCCTTCTTTTTATGAATCATTTGGTATGGTTGCCGCCGAGGCACAAGCTTGTGGTTGCCCAGTTATCGCCTCAAAAGTAGGTGGTTTAACAGATATAGTAAAAAATCGAGTTACAGGTTTGCATGTTGAAAAAGGAAATGAAAATAATTTAGCACAGGCAATGAAAACAGTAATATCCAATAAAAATTATTCAAAAAAACTTGGAAAAAGTGCTGCTGTTTTTGCAAATCGAGAATTCAATTGGTCCATTCTAGCCAAACGGATGGATAGTTTATATGAGGTGGTAATTGGTGAAAGAAAAAGCTTTCGTGTTGGCAACTGACCTTGACGGGACACTGGTCGGTGATAACACCGCACTACACACACTACTAAGCTATTACGAGGAATCTAGTCTTGATATAGCTATTATTTATATTACAGGGAGGCATCTAGCCTCTTCCCTTTCCTTAATAACAGAGGAGAATTTACCACAACCAGACATTCTAATTACAGATGTCGGAACTGCTATCTATACATCTCTAAGTCTAACCGAAGAGGCGCTATGGACAGAAAAGATGCAAAGCGATTGGTATCCCCAAAAAATCATACGTATTGCTGAGAATTTCCCTCTTCTCAAAAGACAGGTTCTTCCAACCGATAATCGCATTTCCTATACTGTCCTTCAAAACGAGGAAGTGGTTAGAGAATTTAAACAAGCATTATGTGAAGAGAATATTCCTCACAAGCTCATTTTCAGTTCCAATCGCGATGTGGATATACTTCCTCCGAATAGCGGTAAAGGAGAAGCATTATTATATGTCCTTCAAAATTATTTTCACAAGGAAGTTCAAGTGCTCGTTGCAGGAGATTCGGGAAATGATGTAGAGATGCTCTCTCTCGGCTACCCATCTGTTATCGTAGGAAATGCCCAGCAAGAACTAATCGACATGACTAGCCATCCTCTTCTTTACCGAGCCTCTAAGCATTTCGCGGGAGGTATTCATGAGGCTTGGTTACATTTTTTTAATAAGAACAGCACAAGTGCCAATGTCGCCTGTAATAAGGAAACTGCGCGGTTGTGAGTTGAATGAAGTGTTCGCCATTTCCATGGGGTGAGCGATGAGCAATCCCCGCCGCTTAGTCGTACGTTGGGGTGACTCATTAGCCCATGTGGAACAAAGGTTAAGAACGCCAAATCGTGTGGCAACGCCTTTGAAATCAACATCCTGTTGCCCTCCACAGGAGTCGACGCCTGAGCGAAAATCAATTGTAATTGCTTATTTATTTATTATCGACTTGCTAAAAACAAAATCTCTAACAGTTATTGGACTGGGTAAATCCAATAAATGGCTAAGGGCAATCAAACAGCTGTCGAAAGCAACCAATTCTAGTCTGAAAGCAACCAAACGACTGTTGAGAGCAACTATTTCTAGTCTGAAAGCAACCAAATTCCTCTAGAGAGCGCAATCAATTTTCATAAAACAAGTTTACTTGGAGTGAGACGACGGTAACTACCACGCAGTTTCCCTAGACCAAGTTCGAACAAATTTCTTAAATACAAAAAAGCCAACCAGAAATGTAATATCCGGTTGGCAATATATTTTCTAAGCAATTTGTACACTTTGTAAAGCAACAAGCTCCTCGTATAAATGTAAATCCTCTTCATATAAGCTTTTATATGTTTCAAGGCTATGAGCTTTAACAGCTTCTAATATCTCCTCATCGACCAATTGAAAATCCTTATTAAGGTTCTGGGCATTTTCCCATGCTGTCTCTTCAAAAACGATATTCATCTCATGTTCCTCAATAAGCATGGCAAGTAAATCTATATTATTATAAAGCTCGTATAATGAATGGCTCTTCTTTGTATCAAAAATTTCGAGAGTCCGAGATAATGTATTTAATAATGCATCACGGTCAATTGCATGACCTAATTCATGCATAGTAATTATTTTAATATATAATTCAAGAGAAATCGGTGTTTGCATCTCTTTGCTTGCTTCTAGTAAACGATCCACGTCAAATCCAACATAATCACCAATAAAATTATAACTCATATTTATTCCAGAGTTATCTTGTTTCAATTCAACGTCCATTCCGACAGCTTGCATAGTGGATTTGATCAAACGTTGAATATATTTCTCGTTGTATTTATTTTTCATTTATTGATCTGCTTCTCCTCGCATCTGATATATAAAACCTTTTTATCCCGCATTAACGGGCAGTAAGACTCCCACTTCAAGATTTAGATTTAAAAAAAGCGATAAAGATAAGTGGGAGATCAACTGCCCGTAAAAGCCCGATTGGTTCAACTAACCATCAGTGGGGGATGAAGAAAACCCCCACTGATGGAAATTTCACTTTATAGTATATGATAAAAAGAATTATTTTTTTCAACAGAAATAAATATATAACAATATTATTTTTAATTCAACGAAGACGAACTGAGTTTTCAGAGTGAGAAGAAACAAGAAAAGACACGCTTTAATCAAAAATCGATTAAAGCGTGTCTTTTTTCATACTTATTAAGTTGTATTATATATCAATCTATTACTTAATCATTATCATCTTTGTTATTGCGTTGTTTACTCCGTGCTTCTCCGCCTTTACGTCCGGCTTCTTCTCTACTCATTTTGCCATCGTCATTATCATTGTTGTCGTTGTCGCGTTGATTACTCCGCGCTTCTCCGCCTTTTGATCCAATTTCTTCATAAAAATCTCGGTCATGGTTTTCCGAAGTAGCTTCTCCGCCCTTGCGGCCAATTTCTTCGTAAAAGTCTCGATCATGGTTTTCTGAGGTAGCTTCTCCGCCTTTACGACCGATTTCCTCGTAAAAGTCTCGGTCATGGTTTTCCGAAGTAGCTTCTCCACCTTTTCTTCCAATTTCTTCGTAGAATTCACGATCATGATTTCTGGAGGTAGCTTCTCCGCCTTTACGTCCCGCTTCTTCGACAGTCATTTTTTCATCATTGTTTCTGTTGCGATTGTTTTGCTTATTAGCCATTATTCAATTCCTCCTTTAGATTTTTATCAAGCTTGTAATCAAGCTTACTCTTTATATTCCCAGCTTCTATAAAGCTAAACATGTAGTTTTAAAATTTTCACGGTTGTTAGTTAACCTTATTTCATGAGTAAAAGCTCACAAAAAATGCGTAGGGATGCGATAAAAACTCATCCCTACGCATGAAGATTACGGATTCTTCCGCTCAATCCATTTTAATAATAATACGCGAGGCATCTCCTGTAGCAAGTAAATCAAATCCCTCATTAATCTCCTCTAAAGAAATTATATTAGAAAGAAGTCGATCGACTGGTAGTCGCCCTTGCTCCATTAAGTTGATATAATTTGGAATATCTCTTTTTGGAACACAGCTTCCTACGTACGATCCCTTTAACGTCCGTTCTTCAGCAGTCAAAGTAACATAAGGAAATGCAAATTTATGTTCAGGATGGGGTAGTCCAGTTGTCGTCGTTACTCCTCCGCGTTTTGTTACACCGTATGCAACTTCCATTGCAGCAACAACTCCTGCCGTTTCAAATGCATAATCTACTCCTCCATCCGTGTAAGCACGCACTTGCTCCACAACATCTGGATCATTCGAGTTAAATGTAGCAGTAGCTCCAAGCTCTTTTGCTTGTTCCAACTTCTTCTCATTAATGTCAATGGCAATGACCTCATTAGCCCCCGCTGCAATCGCCCCAAGTAATGCGCTCAATCCAATACCACCAAGTCCAATAACTGCCACTTTACTCCCTAAAGTAACTTCCGCCGTATTTACTACAGCACCTACTCCTGTTATTACTGCACAGCCGAATAAAGCCATTTTTTCGAAAGGCAAATCTCTATCTACTTTAACTAAGGAATTCTGCGCAACAACCGCATATTCGGAGAATGCGGAAACCCCAACATGGTGTCCAATGCTCTCTTCGCCATTATGAATACGCATACCGCCTCCGAGAAGCGTGCCCGCCCCATTTGCTTGGGCACCCGGTTCACATAACGCTGGTCGGCCTTCTGCACAGGGAATGCATTGACCACAGCTTGGTACAAATACGCAAATAACCTTGTCTCCAGGCAGGAAGTTTGTTACACCTTCCCCCGTTTCAACTACGACTCCTGCTGCTTCATGACCAAGCGCCATAGGAAGGGGGCGTGGCCTGCTACCATTTATCACGGACAAATCGGAATGACATAAGCTTGCGGCTTTTATTTGTATTAATACTTCTCCAGCTCCAGGAGAATCTAGGTCTACTTGCTCAATTTTAATGGGTCTACTAGATGCATAAGGTCGCTCTGCACCTGATTCACGTAAAATAGCAGATTTTACTTTCATAAAACTCACTCCTTTATGATAAAGTGAAACTTCAATCAGTGGGGGTTTTTCGACGCACAGGACGTGCTAGTGGGGACGGTGCGACATGGACGTCGCGCTTTTAGTCCTCGTCATCCCCCACTGATTGTTAGTTGAACCAATCGGGCTTTTACGGGCAGTTGATCTCCCACTTATCTTTTCGCTTTTATTATATCTTGAAGTGGGAATCTTACTGCCCGTTAATGCGGGATAAAATTTTCATTCCGATAAATTTAAGGTCCGTCATCTCTTCGATTGCATAATGAATTCCTTCTTTGCCGATACCACTTTCTTTTACCCCACCGTACGGAATATGATCGTATCGTTTAACAGAAGCTTCATTAATCCATACTCCCCCGGTTTCTAAGGATTCTGCTACTCTCATTGCCAGATTAATATTATTCGTAAATACTCCTGCCTGTAGCCCGTAGCGTGAATCGTTTGCATAACTAATTACTTCTTCTTCCGTCTCAAATGGCACTATAGCGATAATTGGAGCAAAAACTTCCTGACAAACAACCTTCATCTCCAAATTAACGTTTTCTAAAATCGTTGGTTCTAAGAAAGTACCGTTTCTTGTTCCACCCGTACGAATAACCGCTCCCGCTTCAACAGCTTCTTGAATCCATAATTCTGCCTTTTTGGCCGCCTCTTCGGTAATCATCGGTCCTAACTGAGTCGATTCTTCTTTAGGATCACCAATTCTCAGAGCAGCTACCTTCTCTGTAAGTTTATTTAAAAACTCGTCATAAACGGATTCATGAACAAAAATACGTTGTGCCGATACGCATGCTTGGCCTGCGAAAGTAAAGCCGCCCATCAGGATGGAAGATACGGCATTATCTATATTTGCGTCATCAAAAATAATATTTGGCGCATTGGACCCTAATTCAAGTGTCACTTTTTTCCCTTTAGCCATCTCATGGATTTTCCACCCCACTGCTCCACTACCAGTAAAAGTTACTTTTTTGACAAGTGGATGGGTCACAAGTGGCTCTACTAAATTCTGCCCTGGACCTTGAATGATGTTCAGCGCACCAGACGGTAACCCAGCCTCTAGAAATAATTTATATAAGGCAACGGTAGAAAATGGTGTTTTTTCCGCAGGCTTTATAACAATTGTATTTCCTGCGGCGATTGCAGGCGCAATTTTATGCAATGCCATATTTAATGGGAAATTAAAAGGCGTTATTGCAGCGACAACTCCAAGTGGAACACGCTTGGAAAAACCAAATTGTTGCTCTCCACCGATTGCATTATCAAGAACTATTTGCTCCCCGTGAAGATTTTTCGCTCCCTCTGCAGCAAAATGTAAAACTTGAATCGCCCTTGCTACCTCACCTCGAGCTTCTACGATTGGTTTACCAGCTTCTAATGTTAAAAGCTCTGCAAATGCTTCTTTTCTTAACTCTAACAAATCTGCCGTGTTGCGTAAGATTTGACTTCTTCTATGCGCCGGCATTTTCTTCATCGTATGCTGAAATACTTCATGCGCATTTTCCACCGCTTGGACTACTTCGTCCCTAGTAGCACAAAAAATATGTCCTATTTTTTCTTGATTGTATGGATTTAGAACATCGATTACATCTCTTTCACCTGCTATTAACTCCTCTGAATCTATGAAAGAACCGTTTATTAACATATGTTCCCTACCTCCTAAAATAAGATTATTATTCGTAGTACCCCTCCGTAGATTTAATCAATGTTTTGAATTGTTTTTCATCATGACCAAACCAAATGGTCGAGTTATTCTCTTTTGCGAAGCTTCTAATTCGTTCAACTGTGGAATTATAACCAACCGAATCATATAGAATTCCTGGTGGTTTAACCGGTGGTCCTAGACTTTCTGCCGTATACAAGGCGTCTGAAGCTAATAATAAATTCCCAGTGCCAGGCAATTCAATATGCAACCCTAGCATCCCATATGCATGCCCAGGCCCAAAGTTAATAATTTTAATCCCTTCCACTAAATCCACTTCTTTTTCATTTGGTTTAATCGTTTTCCAGCGTAGCTCATTTTTAATCCACGCCATAACATCTCCCCATATATAAGCGCCCATGTTACGGGTCATCGCAAATGTCTTCATCACATTTTGTAATTCGGAATCATGTACGATAATTTCTGCATTTGTAAACAGCTCTAAACAGCCAGCATGATCTAAATGCAAGTGAGAAGCTACTACATACTTAATATCTTCAGGACGTACCTTTAACTGTTCTAATCGGTTGATCAGATAACATTCTTCATTTTGAAACGCCGGGAAAAGTTGCTGAATCCCTTCAGGCCAACGCCCATCGTCCCCCATACCTTCCGGATTACATCCTGTATCAAACAAAATCTTCCCTTCCGGATGGTCGATTAATACAGCGAAAACCGGAAACTCCACAAATTCTGCTTTTGGACTCGGATTAGCTACACTCGCAGGGTTGTGCATGGAAATCATATAGTTTTTATCCATCTTCATCGTACCTGTATCCAGCACGTAAACTTTTTTAGAATTACACATTATATATTCCTCCAATATTTTATATTTCCTTCATTTAATTGAGAAAAAACTATATTTCAATTGTTGTGTTCAATTTCAATTGATGCTCTCGTCACTCCACGATTAAAGGAAGCATCTAGAGCTTTCGATAGATCCTCTAAGGTGAAATCACAAGCGAGAATCTCACTAAATGGATATTTGTCAATATTCGAGCTTAAGAACTTTAACGATTTATATAAATACCAAGGCTCATAACGAATTAAACCCAATATGGAAATATTCTTTCTTGTCATTAAACCCGGATCAAACTCAGTTAATTTGCCAGGTGAAATATTACCAATAGAAACATATTTTCCACCGGATTTAATGAGATGAATACCTTCTGATAGAGCCGCAGGAACCCCTGTAAGTTCCATCACAACATCCGCACCGACTCCGTTTGTTAGCGACAATATTTTTTCCACACGCTCCTCAACTGTTTTATACTTGTCCATCGATATTATTTCGTCAGCGCCGAATCTTTTTGCTAAGGCAAGACGATTAGGTACTGTATCAATAACAATCACTTTAGCCCCAAACATTTTTGCAACTGCCGTAGCATTTAATCCAAGTCCACCAGCACCTTGAATAACAACTGTATCTCCATATTTTAGCCCTGACTTTTCAATGCCAAAATATACTTGTGACAGGGCACAGTTTGCACCAGCTGCTACTTCATCTGGAACATTGTCTGGTACTTTATAAAAATATTGATTGGGATGAATATAATAATGCGTAGCAAATGACCCATGAAAATGTGGATACTCATGCGCCTCTTTGCTCCAATATTCATATGCATTTTCACATAAGTTCGCATATCCCTGTAAACAGTTTTTACATCTTTTACAAGTTAAAAAATATGCTGCTGCAATACGATCACCTACACGTACAGGTTGTCCTGCATAATCAGTAATAACACCCTCACCTAGCTCAACAATTTCACCCACCATTTCATGCCCCATAACGCCGGATTTTTTCGTAGGATGTAACCCTTTCCAAATATGCAATTCCGATCCACAAACATTCGTCCTTCTGACACGGACTAGAATGGAATCTTTTGCTGCCTTCGGTAATTCATATTCTTCAAAAATCATCTGTTCCGGCTCTGTCATTACTGCAACTTTTCCCTTCAACTAAAAACCCCCGATCTCATATTAAAAAATGGCCAAAACAAATAAGGAAAATTGGCTATTTCTTAATCTATTCAAAGACTTTCCAAAATATCTCTTCATTTCGAGAAAAGTTTTATGGAGAGATTTTTACATGCTACAAAGAAAAAACACTCTTTCGTCATTTTTTCATGACAAAAGAGTGTTTTTTCGTGTTGCTCCTATTTAAGGAATATTTTATTTACTGTTTAATTTTTGTCTTTATTATTGTCACGTTGTTTACTACGTGCTTCTCCGCCTTTACGACCTATCTCCTCGTAAAATTCGCGACCATGATTCTTAGAGGTAGCTTCTCCGCCTTTACGTCCCGCTTCTTCGACAGTCATATTTTGGTTGCTGTTTTTGTTGCGATTGTTTTGCTTATTAGCCATTACTAAATTCCTCCTCTAAATTTTAATCAGCTTGAAATCAAGCTTACTCTTTATATTCCCAGTCAAATTAGAAGTAAACATAGAAATTCAATCTTTGTTGGCATACATAGTTTCCGTACTATGATTATAAAGTTCAATTATATTCCCATAAGGATCTTCGCAGTATACTAAATAATAAGGCTTGCCTTTCCAGACATTCCATATATCGCTACATCTTTTACCACCCGAATTTTCTATTTTTTCAGCAAGTCGTTCAATATTATCTGTTAGTAGACAAATATGAAAGAAGCCTTCATATTCTTTTGCTTCTCTGTTTTTCATTCGGGGTTCTTGAAATTCAAACAGCTCGATTCCTACTTGATTACCCGTCATCATATGTGCATTTCTCATTTTCATAATATGGTCACCAAGTAAATCATTGGTCATATTATGCTTGTTTTCTTCTTCTGCATTAAAAGAATAAGGACCTGCTATTAACTTAAATTCCAAAATTTCTTCGTACCATTTAATTGCTTCTTCGATATCTGGCACGGACAAACCTATATGTGTAATTGCTATCATCAGTATCCCTCCTATTAAAAAGGTTCCCCTTCTAAGTAAAATGATAAACAAATGATTTTTGGACTGAGTTTTAGTGGCATAAATCTTATGAAAATATAAAAGATCTCATTCAAACTTCTTCCAAGTTTAAACGAGATCCTACAGACTTTTATCATTGTATCGGAACTTACTCTTTCTAACTAATAAATGAAGCCTCTAATTATCTTTACGATTCTTCCCTTTTTCTTCATAAAATACACTAAAATTCGGATCAATGGTGCCTATATTTAAATACCTTGCTTTATAGTCTCGAAGTAATTCAAAGAACTTTTTACTCAGTATTAAAATCACGACTAAGTTAATGAATGTGGGAATGGCTGTTGTAATATCCGCAAAATACCAAACTGCTTTTCCAGGAAGATTATACATAACTGCATAAACTACCATTAACAAGCCAGGGATCGGATATAGCCACTTGAATAAAGCAAGTATTTTATATTTTAACGTAATTTTCTTTTCATTTTTAAACAAATGCCTTAGCAAAATCTCATAGTACGTATACCATCCAGTAGAAGTTGTAAGACCAAATAGGAAGATGGAGACCGTTATAATGTAGCGCCCGATTTCCCCAATACCTATTTCAAATGCAGATAATGTTAATGCTGCCCCGTCTAAGCCGGATGACCAAACGCCAGTGATAATAATTGTAAAAGCGGTAATTGAGCAGACGATTATTGTATCAACAAAAACTTCGACAGCTCCCCACATTCCTTGTTTAATAGGATGAGTCGTTTTTGCAGTAGAATGAATCATTGGAGAAGTTCCCCAGCCAGCCTCATTGCTATACACTGCCCGTGCTACCCCCATACGAATTACTTGGGCAATAACTGCTCCAGTGAAACCTCCAACAGCTGCCATCCCAGAAAATGCACTATCAAAAATTAAAGAGAATACTGGAATAATTTCAGAGTAATTTTTGAGAATAATAAATAATCCTGCTAAAACATAAAACATACACATAAAAGGAACTAATCTACTTGCTATTTCTCCGATCCGTTTAATCCCACCATAGATAATGATATATATGAGTGTTAAATAAATAAATGATGCGGGTATCATTCCAATATCAAATGTGGAACTTAATGCCTCGGAAATTGTATAGTTTTGTAGTGTGATGAAAAACGTCGTAAAAATTCCGAATCCAAAAAGAATTGCAGGCACTTTCCAATACTTAAAATTCTTTTCCTCACCGAGCCCTTTTTCCATATAGTAGGTAGGCCCGCCATATGGATTTCCTTGTTCATCTGTATTTCGATAGTAAACGGACAATGTTACTTCTACGGTTTTAGTAATCATACCTAGAAACGCTGTAAGCCACATCCAAAATACAGCACCAGGGCCACCAATTGCAATGGCAGTTGCTACACCGCCGATATTTCCAACACCAACACTGCCTCCAATTGCTGTACTCACTGCCTGAAATGGTGTTAAAATTCCTTTTGAATCCTCTGATTTGTCTCTTTTGGAAAACACTTTTCCAAAAGTCTGTTTAAAAATGTGTGGTAAATAACCGAACTGAAATAGCTTGCTACCTATTGTGAAATATAAACCGACGAATAAAACAGTGAAAATAAGTGGTAATCCCCATAACCAGCCGACAATCGTTTCAAGTATGGCATCCACTTTCCTCTTCCTCCTTTATTTATTATTGTCACCGCTTTCATTAATCTCTTCTCATCCTCTTCGGTACTTCAATTCTCCACCAATTACCGTCATCTCTGCGTTCGTATTCAAAAGTTCATCTGCATCCTCCATTATAAAAGGATTTCGGGACAATACCGTCATATCACACAGCTTCCCTATTTCAAGAGTACCTTTTTCTTTCTCCTCGTTTGTTGCGTATGCACCTCCTAACGTAAATAGTTGAATAGCTTCGTACATCGATAATCTCTCATGTTCATTGTATCCGTTATGTGTTTCTCCTTTTTTTCTACGAGTAACAGCTGCATGAATACCAAGGAGAGGGTTTAATGGCTCGATTGGCGCATCTGAACCACCTGCACACCATACACCAGCCTGCAAAAGTTTTTTAAATGGATAAGAGTAATTAGCTCTCTCTTCTCCTAATCTCTCCGTAATCCAAGGGTAATCACTAGAGACAAACTTGGGTTGCACATCTGCAATGCGATGAGGGGTTTTCAATCTGCCGATTAGCTCCTCATTCAAAACGGATACATGTATAAGACGATCGCGTATTTTTGCTGGTTGGAATTGGTCTAGGTTGTCTAAAACATTTATTAATGCTTGATCACCAATGGTATGAACTGCAACTGGCATATCATTTTTTCTAATATCTTTGAAAATATGGTAGAGCTCCTCGTTTTCGTACATTGCATTTCCTGAATTATTAGTAGCGTCCTCATACGGACGTGAAAGTAGTGCAGTCCTTCCTCCTAAAGCACCATCTGCAAAAAGTTTTATAGCCCCAATCATTACTTTATTATTTCCGTATCCCGCATACATACCTAATGCAATCAGTTCTTCTAAATAATCGTAGTCGATCAAAAGGTTACTTCTAGGACCAATACCTTCTTTATTCACGAGTTCATCAAAAAGCTTGTATGTTTGAAACGCACCACCTAAATAATTCGGATCATTGGTATGAATTCCCGTCAATCCTAGAGATACTGCATCATGCAATGCAGTTTTTAAAGCATGTTTTAACTGGCTAAAGCTTTTTTTAGGTATATGGCTTGTTATGATTGTTGAAGCAGTTTCAAGTAACAGTCCAGTTGGTCTTTTAGTAGAAGGATCTAATACAACTGTGCCGCCATAAGGAATTGTTATTTCGGAATGATAGCCACTCAGCGTAAAGGCTCTACTATTGACTAAGGATGCATGTCCACATATTCTAGGTAAATAAAGCGGGGAAAATGGGGCTACATGATCCAATTCTTGTATAGTAGGTATTTGTTTATCCGGGAAAATATTTTCATCCCACCCGCGACCTAATATCCACTCACCTGGTTGCAATGAAATTGCCTTCTCTTTAATTGCTTTCAAAAGGGCATCTTTTGACTTTACACCAGTAAGATCTAACTCTTGCGAATTTATGCCAACACTAGAAATGTGTAGATGACTATCTATCAAACCCGGAATTACCGTTTTTCCTTCCAAATCGATAATGTTTGTCTCATTTCTTCCCCATTGGAGATTCATATTCTCATTCGTGCCCATGTCTACAATTCTTCCATCCTGTGCAACAATGGACTGCACTACAGGTTCATCAGAATTCATCGTATAAATATTGCCGTTAGTATAAATTGTCTTCATATTAAGGTAGGTCCCCTTTCCTTTTCTTTAAATAGTAGAATGACTATGTTTCATTTTCTGTAAAATGGATATTAGATTTCCGTATCTATATTATAAAGGAAATTTTAGCTATCTCACAATATATTTTGAATCTTCTAAACTTTTTGTTTTAAAAGAATATGAGGAATCAAATAGGAATAGAACCAAATGAGTTGGGTAGCGAGGCTACGAACATTTTCCAAAATAAAAAAAGCAGTAAATGTTGAATTACAACATTTACTGCTTTTTTCTTTTACGTCCCAGGAGAGATTCGAACTCCCGACCGACGCCTTAGAAGGGCGTTGCTCTATCCAGCTGAGCTACTGAGACTTATGTATTGCGAAAGTAATTAATCGAATAACCAAAATTACCTTCTTTTTTATTATAAAGGAAATTTATCAAAATTCAACCTTTAAATGAATTTTTTTATACCAAACTTACTATTTCTATATTAGGTAATCAAAATACCTGCGTCACTAATGTTTAAACCCTAAATGACTGAGGTTTTCCTTTATCTAAAAATCCCTTCTAATATAAATATTAGAAGGGATTTTCTAATACGTCCCAGGAGAGATTCGAACTCCCGACCGACGCCTTAGAAGGGCGTTGCTCTATCCAGCTGAGCTACTGAGACAAGTACTCCCCCACCACACAGATAGGAAAGACAAGATTTATTATATAATTATATTTGAACAAAGTCAACGTTTTCTAAAAAATTTATATAATTTTTTTATTTAAACTTAAGTCAATTTCGTTCAAGGGTTTTTGCGTCATCTTCTTAGGGGTATCCCTATGTTCAATAAAATCAAAAACTGATACTTTCTAGAACCTCATGCTCCGTAGAGTAAAAGTTTACAAGCCATGTATCTTCGACTTTTTCTACAATTGCATAACTTTTCTCTTTACGTCCACGAGGCATATGTAAGCTCCCTGGATTAATATATAAATGGCCGTTTTGTAACTCTGCTCCAAGCAAATGAGAATGTCCGAAGCAGACAACAGTGGCTTGCACTTCTTCACCACGATATTTAAGCGGCATGAGCGTTGTTTTTACTTGATGCTTATGACCATGAACAACTAATATTCTTTCGTTCCCAAGTTCAATTATTACTTCCTCCGGAAACTCCTCATCGAAATCACAATTTCCTCGTACAATATGAATTGGCTTACTTTCAAAATAAGAAGCAGGTAATTCACTATCTCCGCAATGAATTACAGCGTCCACTTCTTTCCAATGTTCTATTACTTGTTCCATTGTTGCTGTGTCACGATGCGTGTCACTCATCACTAATATTTTCATCGGTATATCTTACGCTTTCCCGACTAACTCATCTAAATTCGCTGCAAGTAATTGGAGCGCATTACCCCGGTGAGAAATAGCCCCTTTTTCTTCCGCTGTCAGTTCAGCCATCATCTTGTTTTCAGAAGGAACAAAAAAGATTGGATCGTAACCAAATCCATTCGTGCCTTTTCTTTCTGAAGCAATAACTCCTTCACAAGTTCCCCTTACAGTAAATGGTTCACTTGTTGGAGACACTACCGCAATGGCACAAACGAATCTTGCTGTTCTTTCTGATTCTTTGACGTCTCTCAGCTCTTCTAGTACTTTATCGATATTTGCCTCATCGCTCTTCTCTTCACCCGCATATCTGGCAGAATAGATGCCTGGGCGTCCGTCTAGGGCATCGATTTCAAGTCCACTGTCATCTGCTATAACCATTGTTTGTAAACGGTTAGAAAGGGCGGTAGCTTTTAGTAATGCGTTTTCTTCAAAAGTGGTTCCCGTTTCTTCTACATCCATGTCATCTGCCACATCATGGAGCGTTAGTACCTCGTATCCAAGTGGACCAAAGAGTGCTTCAAAATCTTTTGCTTTTCCTTTATTTTTCGTTGCAATAATTATTTTTTTCATGCTGTTTCCGTACCTCCCTCTCCAATTTTAGTTGCTAATTCTCCTAGAGCTGCTTGTTGGATGTCCATTAATCGTTTAATACCGATTTCTCCTAAATCCAGCATTTCCATTAATTGTTTCCGAGAAAATGTTGCTTCTTCTCCAGTACCTTGCAGTTCCACATATTCACCACTACTCGTTTGAACGATATTCATATCAACGGAAGCAGTAGAGTCTTCTTCGTAATTTAAATCTAGTACACCACCAACGTTTTCCAAAACCCCAACACTTGTTGCAGCTAAATATTCACGAACAGGAAAATAGGCTAGCTGCTTTTGTTCATTTAGTTTTCCTAGCGCAATCGTTAGTGCAACAAATGCACCTGTAATACTTGCAGTTCTTGTACCGCCATCTGCTTGAATGACGTCACAATCGATCCAAATTGTCTTTTCCCCAATTACTTCTAGATCGACAACCGAGCGGAGTGCTCGTCCAATTAGACGTTGGATTTCCATCGTACGGCCCGTCACTTTTCCTTTAGATGATTCTCTTTGGTTACGGGATTCTGTGGCGCGTGGCAGCATGGAATACTCTGCAGTAATCCATCCTTTCCCTTGTCCCCTTAAAAACGGTGGCACACGGTCTTCAATCGTCGCATTACAAATGACTTTTGTTCGTCCAACCGTTATTAATACAGAGCCTTCCGGATGAATTAAATAATCAGTTTCTATTTTTACATCTCTTAGTTCATTTACTTTTCTTCCATCAGTTCTAATCATAAATTTCTCCTTTAGTCCATTCCTTTACGCAAAAGAAGACCCCGTTATTTAAGTCGTCTCAAGCTAACAGGGTCATTTGAATGAAATTGTTCGTACATCTGCATTTTGTAACTCTAACCATTTTTCCACTATTGTTTTAAAAATCGGGACCGATCCCGTTGTATAAAAAACAGGTGTTTTTTTCTCCTCAATTGGATGATGCATATGATGATAATCTAAATACTCATTAACATCCTGGGCAGTTTCTTCGGCAGAGGAAAGTACTTTTACATGCGGGCCAACTGCCTCTTCAATGTGCTTTTGTAGTAACGGATAATGCGTACACCCGAGAATAACTGTATCGAATTGTTCCTTTTTTAACGGCAATAATGTCTCCATTACCATATTCCTTGCAAACTCGCCTTCATATTCATTACTTTCAACGAGTGGAACAAAGGTAGGGCAAGCAAGTGGAATAACTTTGCTAGAAGTATTTAAAGCTGCTATTGCTTCTTCATACGCTCCACTTTTAATCGTACCGCTTGTACCTAGCACTACGATTTCATTTTTCTTTGTTGCTTTGATCGCTGCCCTTGCTCCTGGAAAAATAACACCTATAACAGGAAAAGGCATTTTTTTACTCAATGAATTAAGTGCTACAGCCGTTGCCGTATTACAGGCAATAACGAGCATTTTTATATTCATTTTAGCAAGCGCAGTAGCGAGTTGCCATGTAAACTTGCGCACCTCTTCACTTGACCTTGGTCCATATGGACATCTTGCTGTATCTCCTATATAAATAATTTCCTCATTAGGTAGATGTCGCATAATTTCTTTTGCAACTGTTAAACCACCTACTCCAGAGTCTATAACACCAATTGGGGCTTTCACGTTAATTCCTCAGTTCTTTTTCATCTCTTGATGCAATTTTTCTAGTAAAATCGATAAATTTGCTACTTCTTTTTCGTTAAACTGACCAAGGATATCTTTTAAGTATTGCTGTCTTTTATCAATAACCTCTTCAATAATACGTTCACCTTCCGCAAGTAAATGTATACGCACTACACGGCGATCTTGTTCATCTCTCACTCGTTGAACTAGTTCACTTCTTTCCATACGATCGATTAAATCAGTCGTAGTACTAAAAGCTAGATACATTTTAGTGGAAAGATCACCGATAGTCATGTCTCCAAGCTCTAGCAGCCACTGAAGGGCAACAAACTGCGGTGGTGTGATTGTATATGCATTTAAAATTTGACGGCCTCTTTGTTTAATGATTCCTGATATATGTCGAAGCTCTTTTTCTAAAAAAGCAACATCTTCTTGATTATGTTCCGTATTTATTCTATCATCTGCCATATAATCCTTCACTCCTCAAAACAATTCTACATATTTATTATTGTGACGTGTTCTGAGGAAAATGGCAAGGATTCAGGTTAGTTCAACGATAGTTCGCCTAGTCTTAATAGTTCCACAATTGCTTGTGACCTTCCCGATACTCCTAATTTTTGTATCGTGTTAGAAATGTGATTTCTGACCGTCTTTTCACTAATTGATAACTGAATTGAAATTTCTTTTGTAGAATTATCTTCTACAAGTAACTGAAAAATTTGACGTTCTCTGTTCGTCAAGATTGATCGATGCTGATTGTTATCGTACAATGCCTTAGCCCCCTATCCACTCTCCTTCTAACGTATGTAGCACCGGGATAGTAGGTGACGGCTAGTTAGCACTGTTTTTGAAAAACTTCTCGTTCTTTTTCATTCCACTTGGAAGCTTTACCTGTTTTTTTGTCAATTTGAACGACAGAACCCCTGCCAGTAAAGACAATCTCACCTTTTTCATTTTTCGCCATGTAATGTATATCTACAGAAGAAGAACCTAGCGTATTTGCATTTACATATATCCGAAGTTTTTCGTCGAAGAATACTTGTTTGACATAATCACATTGTAAATCCGCAACAACTGGGATTTTTTCTCCCTTGGGATTCAACCAGTCGCTCATGAGATGGATATGTTTGAAATATTCAATTCGTGCATATTCAAAATAAGCAAACGTTACTGTATTATTCAAATGTCCATACATATCCGTTTCTGAAAAACGTACACTTACTTCCACAAAAAAAGAAAATTCCTGTTCCCAACTCGCAACATCTTCTATGTAATTAGCTCGCATAAAAACATTCCCCCATAAATGAATTTTTATTCATTTATTGTAACAGAGAAAGAAAAAATCTGCATAGAACATTTCATTCTACGCAGATTTTTCATGATGATTCAAGAGAAAGTGTTAACTTTCCTACTTAGTTATTGTCCAGCTGCAGCGCCTTACCCCTCGGGGTCAAATGTGAAAAAGCTGCTCCTGCGCAAAGCTCGTCGCAAACAAAATCGCTTGTGGTGGCTGAAGAGCTGCCTCCTCGCTTTTCCTCATTTGCCTGTCGGGGCAGACATAGACGCTTCCGCATTTCTATATTAGTCAACCATATGATCGCTTCCGAAGAAGTTTTTAAACATTTGAACTGTTGTATCACGGTTCAATGCAGCAATAGAAGTAGTTAAAGGAATACCTTTTGGACAAGCAACAACACAGTTTTGTGCGTTACCGCAGTTTGCAAGGCCTCCATCTCCCATAATAGCATTTAAGCGTTCATCTTTGTTCATCGAACCAGTTGGATGTGCATTAAATAAACGTACTTGTGATAGTGGAGCTGGTCCCATGAAAGATGCACCACTATTTACGTTTGGACAAGCTTCCAAACAAACACCACAAGTCATACATTTAGATAATTCATATGCCCATTGACGTTTACGTTCTGGCATACGTGGTCCTTCACCAAGATCATAAGATCCATCGATAGGAACCCAAGCTTTAACTTTTTTCAATGAATCAAACATACGAGTTCTGTCTACTTGAAGGTCACGAACTACAGGGAATGTTTTCATTGGCGCCAGTTTAATCGGTTGAACCAATTGATCGATTAATGCAGAACAAGATTGACGTGGTTTTCCATTGATAACCATCGAACAAGCTCCACACACTTCTTCTAAACAACTCATATCCCACGCTACTGGAGTAGTTGCTTTTCCATCGGCATTCACAGGATTTCGACGAATTTCCATTAGGGCTGAAATAACGTTCATATTAGGTCGATAATTCACTTCGAATTTTTCCCAATATGGTGTTGATTCCGGAGTATCTTGACGATAAACTTCAATTTGAACTTTTTTAGTTTCAGTTGCTGTTACCATGATTAATTTTCTCCCTTCGTAGAATAATCACGTTTACGAGGTGCAACAAGCGATACGTCAATTTCTTCATAATGAATAACTGGAGCTCCAGTTGCTGGATCAAATTTTGCCATAGTTGTTTTCATGAACTCTTCATCATTACGCTCAGGAAATTCAGGTTTGTAATGAGCTCCACGGCTTTCATTACGTTGAAGAGCACCTAGTGTAATTACACGAGCTAACACAAGCATATTTTTCAACTGGCGAGTAAAGGATGCACCTTGGTTAGACCATTGTTGTGTATCATCCATGTTAATATTTTCATATCGTTCAAGCAATTCTTGGATTTTTTTGTCTGTTTCTTCTAACTTATCATTGTAACGAACAACCGTTACGTTGTCAGTCATCCACTCACCTAATTCTTTATGAATTAAGTAAGCATTTTCTGTACCTTTCATCGCAAGCGTCTTATCCCATTTTTCTTGCTCAAGTTTCACTTCAGCTTCGAAAATGGAGTCGTCCATATCGATCGCATGAGTTTTTAATTTACTCATGTAATTAACTGCATTTGGTCCAGCAACGCTTCCGCCGAATACAGCTGATAGTAGAGAGTTTGCTCCTAGACGGTTCGCACCATGTTGAGAATAATCACATTCACCAGCAGCAAATAGACCTGGAATATTCGTCATTTGATCTTCATCTACCCAAAGTCCACCCATTGAATAGTGAACAGCAGGGAAAATCTTCATCGGAACTTTACGAGGGTCATCACCAGTGAACTTCTCATAGATTTCGATAATTCCACCTAGTTTAATGTCCAGTTCGTGTGGATCTTTATGTGAAAGATCCAGATAAACCATGTTTTCCCCGTTAATACCAAGTTTTTGGTTAACACATACGTCGAAAATTTCACGTGTTGCAATATCACGTGGCACTAGGTTACCGTATGCAGGATATTTTTCTTCTAGGAAGTACCAAGGTTTTCCGTCTTTGTATGTCCAAATACGTCCACCTTCACCACGTGCAGATTCTGACATTAAGCGTAGTTTATCGTCGCCAGGGATTGCAGTTGGGTGAATTTGAATAAATTCTCCATTTGCATAGTAAGCACCTTGTTGATAAACGATAGAAGCTGCAGAACCAGTATTGATGATAGAGTTAGTCGTTTTTCCGAAAATAATTCCAGGACCACCAGTTGCCATAATAACAGCATCTCCGCGGAATGCACGAATTTCCATTGTTTGAAGGTTTTGTGCTTTAATACCGCGACAAACCCCTTCGCTATCTTTTATAATTCCAAGGAATTCCCATCCTTCGAACTTCGTAACTAGACCATCTACTTCAAAACGACGCACTTGCTCGTCTAAAGCATATAGCAATTGTTGACCAGTCGTTGCACCAGAAAATGCTGTACGGTGCATTAATGTGCCACCGAAACGACGGAAATCTAATAAACCTTCTGGCGTACGGTTGAACATAACACCCATACGGTCAAATAAGCTAATAATTCCAGGAGCAGCATCAGTCATTGCTTTTACTGGTCTCTGGTTTGCTAGGAAGTCTCCACCATATACAGTATCATCTAAGTGTACTGCCGGTGAATCCCCTTCCCCTTTTGTATTTACAGCCCCGTTAATACCGCCTTGTGCACAAACAGAGTGTGAGCGTTTTACAGGAACTAATGAAAATAGATCTACGTGCGTGCCATCTTCGGCTGCTTTCATTGTTGCCATTAATCCAGCTAGACCACCGCCGACAACAATAAGTTTACTTTTTGCCATGCTATTCTCACTCCTCGATTTTATGGTAGTTGAATGTATATAAAGTTCTTATACAAATGCTAGAAGAGCTTGTACACCAACTACAGATAACGCTAAGAAGATTACTAATGTTACATATGTAGCAATTCGTTGTGATTGTGGTGATTGTGTAATTCCCCAACTAACTAAGAATGACCAAATACCGTTAGCTAAATGGAATGTTGCAGAAATAACCCCTACAATATAGAAGCCTAACATCCATGGATTTGATAAAATTTCAGCCATCATGTTAAAATTAACTTCTTTCGCACCAATCGCTGCTTGAAACCTTGTCTCAAAAACATGCCATGCGATGAAAACAACAAGAAAAATCCCAGTAATTCTTTGTAAAATAAATAAATAGTTTCGTAGCGTCCCGTATCTCTGTGGATTGTTTTTTGCGGTAAACGCAATATATATACCGTAAAAAGCATGGAACATTAATGGTAAATAAATGACGAAAATCTCCAACATTAATCTAAATGGAAGACTTTCCATAAAATGTGATGCACTGTTAAAAGCATCTTCTCCTCTAGTAGCAAAATGGTTTACTACTAAATGCTGCGCCACAAATAATCCAACTGGAATTATTCCTAATAGAGAATGTAAGCGGCGCCAATAAAATTCGCGATCTTTCGACAAAACAGTTACCCCCCTCAAATTTACATTTGCTCTGCATAAAAACTATTCTAGTAGAGTAGTTTTTATACGTGGTTCACATCATCATGTTACGAATTTATGACATATCTATTGTACTCTCATCATTTTAGAGCGTCAAGGCATCTTTAGACTTTTCAATATTCTTCTCGATTCATTTTTGAATAATAATTCGTTTATTTTTTCACAAACTATTCCATTACCACCAAGAAATTATTTATGATAAAATAGACGAGGACAATGATACTCACTTTTTGAAAGAAGGGTTGCTACTTGAATGATAAGGAACATTCACATGTAACTTCCTTTGGATATGAATTACTAAGAGACCACGTGCTTGCTTCTATTCTCGGAAAACATGAAAAAGATATTTTATATTGGGCTGGAAAAGATCTTGCTCGCAAGTTTCCACTTTACTCGATGGAAGAAGCCATTACATTCTTCCAACAAGCAGGTTGGGGAACATTAGAGTTAGAGAAAACAACAAAAGACTCTGCATTTTATACCTTACATACGTTTAATTTACCTCAAAGTGGAAAAATAAGAAGCCACCGATTAGAAGCAGGCTTTTTAGCCGAGCAACAACAGAAAATTGGCGGTTATTTAACAGAATGCTACGACGAAGAACCAAATAAAAACGGAACTGTTTCCTTTCAAGTAAAATGGGATGTAAAAGTTACTAAATAAGCATTGGATGGTTGGTGCCATCTAGTGCTTTTCTTTTTATCTCTATGTTAACAAGATTTAGCTGGTGGAGTTTTGCTTTCTCGCGGCGAGGGACTAGTCTTCTCGCAAGCGTCTCATGCCAAAATGATGTGGTTACTGAATAAGTAATTCCTAAAAATGGCTAAGAGCAACTAAGCGGAGTTGAAAGCAACCAATTTTTCATATTACAAATTTACTTGAAATGAGACAGTAATGATTATGACGTATTATTCTTACTCACTTTAATAGCGACTATAAGCACCCATAATATAGCAGAAAGAATCCGCTTGATTGGCTTTATCGTGTTGTAGTATGAAGCGTTCACAGTATGTCTTATTTCTCCCTGCCATTTATTAGACATTTCCTTATATATTTACCATAAACCAATTTAGATCAATCTAAGTCAATAGCTACTCTTTGGATCCGAGCGGACACTCCAAGCAAAGCAAACAAGGGCCATAACACTGTCACGACCCTTACACTCCTAGTTGTTTGATCTGTTATTGCTTGATCGCCAAATCGAATTCATCATGCAGAGCATTGGCTGCCTGGATCATAGAATCCTGAGGAACAACAACAGAAACTTTTATCTCGGATGTACTTACCATCTTCACCGGAATATTTTCTTTTCGAAGTCGATCGAACATTTGCGCGGCAACTCCTGGATTGGAGACCATTCCGGAACCAACAATGGAAACTTTCGCTAAGCCTACCTCAAAGTCCGCAAATGTAAAGCCGAGCGTTTTTTTGTGAGTTTCAAGAACCGTAATTGCTTCTGCTAACGACTCTTTTTTGATAGAGAATGAAACAGCAGGTCTTACACCATCTACAATGGATTGTACAATAATATCAACATTAATATGATTTTCTGCAAGAGTCGTAAAAATGGATGCTAGTGAACCATTAAATGGTACATCATACTCAATTGTTAATCGCACTATATCTGATTCAAATGCTACCCCACGTACTACTAAATTATTTTCCACATCTACTTCCTCCTTTAAAATTGTTCCTTCATTTTCTGAAGAGCTTGAACGTACTCTTAATGGTATTTTATAGTTTTTTGCAAATTCGACTGCTCTTGGATGAAGTACTCCAGCACCTAGATTAGCAAGCTCAAGCATTTCATCGTATTCTAATTGTTCTAGCTTTCTAGCATTTGTAACGTATCTTGGGTCCGATGTAAATACCCCTTCTACATCTGTATAAATATCACATACATCCGCTTCAATCGTTACTGCAATGGCAACTGCGGTTGTATCTGACCCACCTCTTCCCAGAGTTGTGATTTCTCCATCATTTGAAACCCCTTGAAAGCCAGCAACAATTACGATCTTATCTTCTTTCAATAAGTCGTTTAATTTAGAGCCATCCATTTTCTCTACTCTTGCATTTTTATGTACATTATCTGTCACGAGGCCTGCTTGCCAACCAGTTAGAGAAACGGCGTCTAGACCTAGTGCATTTAATTGGATCGCTAGTAATGACATGGTCACTTGTTCTCCAGTAGAGAGTAGCATGTCCATTTCGCGTTTAGATGGATTTTCTGTTATTTCATTCGCTAAATTTACCAATTCATCTGTTGCTTTGCCCATTGCTGATACGACTACAACAATATCATGCCCTTTTTCTTTCTCTTTACTGATTCTGTTTGCTACGCTCGCAATTTTTTCTGTAGTTGCTACAGAAGTACCACCGAATTTCATCACAATTTTACTCATGGATATTCTCTCCCTTGTTTATCTGTAAGGATTAAAAAATGCTTTCCACATATTGTGAAAAGCATTGTCTCATACACGGTCAAATAATGTCCATGTGAGATAGCCCTCCAGAATACTGAATTCTGACAATCCTACATTTCTTCAATGCAGAACCAACCTAGAACAGGAAAAGCTATACTAGGTTTCGGCAAATGACCCTTTCCTTTAGCGATTAACGGATCTTTTCATCCTCCCGCTAAGTACTCTTGTCAGTTTGCACCTCTATCTTCACTTCATGATAGTGAATATTAAATTGTATCAACCATAACACAAGAAAATTCAGAAGACAATTACTTTTTCTGAAAATGTTCCACCATTGTCTCTGCTAGCTTGCTAGAAAGCCCTGCTTCTATAAATTCTTCCTTCGTCGCTGCCTGCATTTTCTTGATTGATCCGAAATGCTTTAATAGTACTTTTTTTCGTTTCGGACCTATTCCTTCAATACCATCTAAAGAAGAAGCAATTGTATGTTTTCCTCTTTGTTGGCGATGGAATGTAATAGCAAAGCGGTGTACTTCGTCTTGAATACGCTGTAACAAATAAAACCCTTCACTCGTCCGCTTCATTGGAATTATATCAATAGGATTTCCGTATAGTAGCTGTGAAGTTTGGTGCTTTCCATCTTTTGCAAGCCCAGCAATAGGAATTTCTAAGCCTAACTCATCTTCTAAAATTTCTCGAGCAGCTTCTATTTGCCCTTTTCCTCCATCGATAATAATGAGATCTGGTAAAGGTAGATTTTCTTTCAACACGCGTGTGTATCTTCTGCGAATGACCTCTCGCATCGCTCCGTAATCATCATGTTTGGCAGCAGTTCTCGTCTTATATTTTCGATAGTCCTTTTTATATGCTTTACCATCTACAAAGACAACCATCGCTGAAACAGCGTCGGTTCCATGTATATGAGAATTATCAAATGCTTCAATTCGGTTTGGAGTGGCAATCCCCATTACATTACCTAATTCCTCCACTGCTCCAATCGTGCGCTCTTCTTGTCTTTCAATCAGTTGGAACTTCTCACTTAAAGCAAGTACTGCATTTTTCTTTGCAAGATCTACTAAGTTTTTTTTCAAGCCTTTTTGAGGAGTGAACACTTTCATCTCTAATAATTCAGAAGCTAAATGGACATCTGTATCATGAGGAACGAACACCTCTTTAGGTTTAATATGCTCTGGCTTTGCATAAAACTGACCTAAAAAAGTTAAAAACTCTTCTTCCGGATCACGATATAAAGGAAAAAGCGATACATCTCGTTCGATTAGTTTTCCTTGTCGGATAAAAAATACTTGGACACACATCCAGCCTTTATCGACGGCATAACCAAATATATCACGACTCGTAAAATCGTTGATTGTAATTTTTTGTTTTTCCATAACCATTTCAATATTAGATATTTGGTCTCTATACTCTTTTGCACGTTCGAATTCTAAGTTTTCTGCTGCCTCTGTCATTTTCTCCGTTAATTCTTTTTTTACATCTGTATAACCACCGTTTAAAAAGCTCGTAATTTCATCCGTTAACTTTTTATAAGTGGAATCCTCTATTTCCTTTACACATGGAGCTAGACATTGCCCTAAGTGGTAGTATAAGCAAACACGATCTGGTAATTTTGCACACTTTCTTAATGGGTATATTCGATCCAATAGTTTTTTTGTCTCAAAAGCTGCATGTGCATTTGGATAGGGACCAAAATATTTCCCTTTATCCTTTTTCACTTGTCTTGTAATGATTAATTTTGGATTTTTTTCTGCAGTTATTTTAATGTATGGATACGTTTTATCGTCCTTTAGCATAATATTATATTTTGGATCATGCTTTTTGATGAGATGAAGCTCTAGAATAAGGGCTTCTATCTCTGACGATGTGACGATATATTCAAAATCAACTATTTCTTGTACTAATCTTTGCGTTTTCCCATCATGTGAACCTGTAAAATAGGAACGTACACGATTTTTCAATACTTTTGCTTTGCCGACATAAATGATGGTTCCTTGGCGATCTTTCATCAAATAACACCCAGGATCACCTGGTAATATGGCACATTTTTGTTGTATCAAATCATTCATTTTATCACCCGTTTAAAAAAACCGGGCACCTTAGAGGACCCGGTTTTATATTATGCGTTTTTTTCTACAAATTGAACTAGTGCTTCTTTCGGTTGGAAACCAACAGCTTTGTCTACCGGTTGACCATCCTTGAATAATACTAGAGTCGGGATAGACATAATACCAAATTGACTAGCAGTTGCTTGGTTTTCATCTACATCCACTTTAACTATTTTTACTTTATCGCTCATCTCAGCGTCCATTTCTTCAAGTACAGGAGCAATCATTTTACAAGGCCCACACCATGTTGCCCAAAAATCTACTAATACTAAACCTTTCTCAATCTCTTGTGAGAAAGTCTGATCTGTTCCATGAACTATTGCCATTAAAAATTCCTCCTTTAGTTACCTATAAATAGATTATAGCAGACTCATATTGCTACATCTACATATTAGCTTGCACGAAAAGTGAAAGCTAATATGTCTGCCTCCGAGGGGCAAGGTGCTGGAGCTTTATCAATACAAGTAAAAACTCGGCTCCAAAAAAGAGCCGAGTCATTTATTAAGCATTTACTTTCAATTGTTTGAACTCTTCCGTAAGTAACGGGATAACTTCGAATAGATCGCCGACAATGCCGTAGTCCGCCACTTTGAAAATGTTTGCTTCTGGATCTTTGTTGATTGCCACAATAATTTTCGAGTTCGACATACCAGCCAAATGCTGTATAGCACCTGAAATACCTGCCGCTATATATAGATCCGGTGTTACTACTTTACCAGTTTGCCCAATTTGTAGGGAGTAATCACAGTAATCAGCATCACAAGCTCCACGAGAAGCCCCAACAGCACCACCTAGTACGTCCGCTAGCTCTTTTAATGGAGCAAAACCTTCTTCGCTCTTCACTCCACGTCCACCAGCGATGACCACTTTTGCTTCAGATAAATCTACGCCTTCAGATGATTTACGAACTACTTCTTTAATAATTGTACGAAGGTTTGTAATATCTACTGATAATGCAGATACATCTGCTGATTTGCTATCATCTTTTGCAAGTGGTGCAATGTTGTTTGGACGAATCGTCACGAATTCGATACCGTCTTTCACTTTCACTTTCTCGAATGCTTTACCGGAATAGATTGGACGGATGTAAACAGCAGCGTCGCCTTCTCCTTCGATTGCAGTTACATCTGATACTAAACCAATTTGCAATTTACTTGCGATTTTTGGAGAGATATCTTTCCCTAAAGCAGTATGTCCGAATACGATTGCTTGTGGGTTCTCTTGTTCAATTACAGCAAGCAATGCTTGTCCATAACCGTCTGATGTATATTGTTTTAAATGTGGATGTTCTACCGTGATTACACGATCTGCACCATATTTACCAAGTTCAGCTGTCAAACCTTGCACTGTATCTCCTAATAGAACACTAACAACTTCCCCGCCATTTGAAATTTGTTTTCCAGCAGCGATCGCTTCATAAGAAACATTACGTAGAGCACCTTCACGCGCTTCCGCAAGTACTAATACTTTTTTAGACATATTCTTTTCCTCCCGTTTTGTTGAGTATTAATTCAAATAACATTAAACGACTTTTGCTTCCGAATGAAGTAATTGAACTAACTCTTTTACTTGGTCAGCTAGCTCCCCTTCTAATACTTTTCCAGCTTCCTTTTTAGGAGGTAAATAAATTTCTAATGTTTCTGTTTTCGCTTCTACATCATCTTCATCTATATCTAAATCATCTAGCTCTACTTCTTCTAAAGGCTTTTTCTTCGCTTTCATGATTCCTGGTAAGGACGGATAACGAGGCTCGTTCAATCCTTGTTGTGCTGTAACAAGAAGTGGTAAGGAAGTTTCTAGAACCTCTGTATCTCCTTCTACATCACGCTTGATCGAAACAGTTGTCCCATCGATTTCAAGATTCGTGATAGTTGTTACATAGTTGATGCCTAGTAACTCTGCAACACGTGGTCCAACTTGTCCAGACCCACCGTCAATTGCAACATTTCCTGCTAAGATTAAATCTGGATTTTTATCTTTTAAGTATTCCGAAATGATTTGAGCAGCTGTGAACTGATCCAGCTCTTCTACATCATCTTCTATATTAATAAGAACAGCTTTGTCGGCTCCCATAGCAAGTGCTGTGCGAAGTTGTTTTTCCGCATCTTCTCCACCCAAAGTAAGAACCGTTACTTCTCCACCTTGTGCGTCGCGAACTTGAATTGCTTCTTCAATCGCATATTCATCATAAGGATTGATGATGAATTCTGCTCCGTCTTCTTGGATTTTACCGCCACTCACTACGATTTTTTCTTCTGTGTCAAATGTGCGTTTCACTAAAACATAAATATTCATTTAGTTATCCTCCCTTAGCATCTAATTACTTGCCTTTAAAAACAGGTTCTCTTTTTTCTAAAAATGCAGAAATACCTTCTTTTGCATCATCTGAAACAAAAACGCTTCCAAAAACATTCGCTTCTGCTCGCACACCTTCATAATAAGATGCTGACTTAACATATTGGAGCATGTCTAAGGCTGCTTTTACAGCGATCGGGCTTTTCTTTGCAATTTTGACTGCAAGTTCCTGCGCACGACTAAATAGCTCTTCTTCGGGATATGCATGATTAGCTAAACCAATTTTAGCTGCTTCTGTCCCGCTGATTGGGTCACTCGTTAACAGCATTTCTGCCGCTTTCGCAAATCCAACATAGCGTGGAAGACGCTGAGTTCCAGCAAATCCAGGTATTAAACCTAATTGTAATTCTGGAAGTCCAAGTTTAGCATTTTCTGAAACTAGTCGTATATGACAGCTCATCGCTAATTCTAGACCACCACCTAGAGCAGCACCATGAATCGCTGCGATGACCGGCTTCGAAAACCTTTCTAATCTTTCAAAGATCATCTGTCCGCTTTCAGCCAACTCGGAAAATTCTTCTCCTGTAGAAACAGAAGTAAATTCTTTAATATCCGCACCAGCAGAAAAGAATCTACCTTCACCTTTAAGCAAAAGAACACGAACTGCGTCATCATTTTCAACTGCATCTAAAAGGTCATTAATTTCTAGAATTACCCCTCTTGCAAGTGCATTTGCTGGTGGACGATTTAGTGTAACTGTAGCTACACCTTCTTCGATTTCCCATGACAAAAATCCCATTCAATCACTTCCCCTTTGTTATACTTTTATAGCATTTAATAATAGACGATGTACTTTAGGAGTTAAGTCTATAAGATTATATTTATATTCATTCATCACCCAAGTTGTTGTCGTCTCATCTATTGTACCAAAAATCATTTGTCTTGCTAACCGAATATCTATCTTTTCATTAAATTCTCCATTTTCAATACCTTCTTTTAAAATGGAATCTAATAGCACTAAATAATTTTTTAATATGGCATTAATCCGTAAACGTAGGGCCAAATTCGACTGCCTTAACTCTAATTGAGTAACGGTTGCTAAATGATGATCACTCGCAAGTACACTAAAATGATTTTCAATCATCTTGAATAATTTCTCTGAAGCACTCGCATCTATTTCAATTATTTGCTGTAGATTTTCTGCGAATACCTCCATCTTTTCTTCAAATACGGAGATTAATATGTCTTCTTTATTCTTAAAATATAAGTAGATCGTTCCATCTGCCACGCCTGCCTGTTTAGCAATTTTAGAAACCTGTGACTGATGATATCCATTTTCGGCAATGACGATTATGGCAGCATCTATAATTTGCTTATATTTCGGCTTATCTTTTTTCAATATGTTCACCACCAATACTCAATTACGTCGATAGGCAATACTTTCTTCGACCAAAGTTTTTAACATTCGATAAAAATAAAAATATGAATGATGATTCATTCATATTTTTATATTATATTTAATTTTCAGTAATGTCAATATGTGAATCTCTACTTTCATAATATATCTAGGATGTTTGTTCTTGTACTACTTGCTTTAATTTTTCTTCCTCTATTAAAGTTCTTCTTAATATTTTTCCAACCGCTGTTTTTGGTAGCTCTTTTCTAAACTCATAAATTCTTGGCACTTTAAAAGAGGCTAAATTTTCACGACAGAATGTATTTAACTCTTCTTCGGTGACAGACGCCCCTTCTTTTAATACGATATACGCCTTTACTGTCTCCCCGCGATATGCATCCGGTACTCCCGCTACTACACATTCTTGGATCGCTGGATGTTCATATAGTACTTCTTCCACATCACGCGGATAGATATTATAGCCACCTGCAATAATCATATCTTTTTTTCGATCTACGACATAAAAGTAACCGCTTTCATCCATATAGCCCAAATCACCCGTTAAAAGCCAACCATCGCGCATAGTCATCTCCGTTTCTTCCGGACGATTCCAATAGCCTTTCATGACCTGTGGACCTTTAACTGCTATTTCTCCAATCTCTCTAGGAGGAAGAGGAGTTGTTGACTCTAAACTGAAAATGGCTGCATCTGTATCCGGCCACGGTATACCGACTGAACCCTTCACTCGATTCTCGCTATAGATTAAATTGGCATGAGAGACAGGGGAGGTTTCTGTTAATCCATAACCCTCTACTAATCTACCACCCGTCACTTGTTCAAACTTTTCTTGCACTTCTAAAGGTAGCGCAGCAGATCCACTCAAGCAAGCTACAATAGAAGATAAATCATATTTTTCTACATCCGGATGATTCAATATGCCAATGTAAATGGTTGGTGCACCAGGAAATAGAGTCGGCTTTTGCTTGTCGATCGTTTTAAGGGCTGTTTCCACGTCAAACTTTGGCAATAATATCATTCTATTACCTAACATAACAGCCAATATTAAGACAGTCGTCATCCCATAAACATGGAAAAATGGCAAAATGCCCAGTATACTTTCTTCACCTTTCTTGCATTTATACAGCCATGCATCACACATCGATGCATTCGATATTAAATTTTTATGCGTTAACATAACTCCTTTTGGAAACCCGGTAGTTCCACCTGTATATTGTAAAAGGGCAATGTCCTCCTCAAAGTTAAAAGGCATATCAATTGGATTTGCTTTTGCTACTTTCATTATTTCAGGGAATAAATGGTTGATACCCCTATGCTCTACCTTTACACTAAATCCATATTGCTTCTTTTGGATAAAAGGATACACGAAATTTTTGGGGAAAGGAAGATAATCTTTAATGCCCGTCAGAATAATATTTTCGAGATTCGTATCTTTTATTACTTTAGAAATCCGAGGATATAGTATATCCAATGCTAAAATTACTTTCGCACCCGAATCTTTCATTTGGTATGAAATTTCTCGCTCTGTATATAACGGATTTGTTTGCACTACTATTGCCCCTGCATACAAAGCACCATAATAGCCAATAACCGCTTGCGGGCAATTTGGTAGCATAATAGCTACTCTGTCCCCTCTTTGAATGCCAAGCATTTGTAAATAGTTCGCAAATTTCAAGGAAGATTCATAGAGTTCCTTATAGGTCACATCTTTTCCCATGAAATGAATAGCTATTTTTTCCGGAAATTTGTGATACGTTCTTGTTAAGTATTCTTGGACTGGAATAGATTCGTAGGTAAGCGTATGTGGGATCTCAGGTGGATATTCGGAAAGCCAAATCTTCTCTGTCATTCTTATGCCCCCTTATTTCATAATCGTTCGAACATTCATATTTTCATTATAAAGAAAAATGAATGACAATTCAATTTATTTAGTATCAAAAAAAGACTGTTGTGATTATTTTATCTCAACAGTCTCTAAAATGAGCTGTTCACTCATTCTATTAATCCATTACCACATATATTATTCCGACAAGGACAAAAAGTATGCCTACAGCAATTAAAACTTTCGACAATTTTTCCATTACAATCGCTCCTATGAAATGCTCGCTCCGATAACAAATGATAGGCCAACGGAAATAATAAGGGAAATAAATCCGACGGAGCGATTATCATTTTCTATTTCTTTATCCACATTAAAACTTGGGGTTAAAAATTCAAATAGCCAGTATGCGATGATTAGCAAAGTAAAACCGAATAATCCCCAACCAATCATTTGAAAAAATGAATTATGCTGTTCTATTGAATACTTAAAAATATTGCACACTCCAAAGATTTTTCCGCCAGTTGCCATTGCAACAGCGACATTCCCTTTTTTAATTTCTTCCCAGTTTTTATACTTTGTAACAAGTTCAAATATAACCATGGAAACAACTAAACATAAAATAACGACACTAAAATAACCAGCTGACTCCACTAGTGGGTTTGCCCAAAAACCAGAAAGCAACATGCTAAAAACCCCTTTAAATTTTCCTTACTATACGTGTGAATAGATAAGAAGTTTCAAATTCTTTTTACTTTATTTTAATTCGACTACTGTAACTCCGTGACCGCCTTCTCCAGCTTCACCAAAACGGTAGTTTTTCACCCGCGAATGGTTTTTCAAATACTGCTGAATGGCTTGTCTTAATACGCCTGTTCCTTTTCCGTGAATAATAGAAACACGAGGATAATTTGCTAAAATGGCATCATCTAAATATTTTTCTGTTCGAATAAGCGCATCCTCATATCGTTCTCCACGAAGGTCAAGCTCCAATTTCACATGAGAATCTCTGCCACGAACTGCATTGACAGAAACGGTTTGTTTTTGCTTTTCCGGTTTAATATATTCTAAATCAGATTCATCTAACTTCATCTTTAGCATACCTATTTGCACTGACCATTCAGACTTCGAAAGTTTCTCTAATAAGGTACCTTTTTGTCCAAAGCTTAGTACTTTTACTTCGTCTCCAGCTTTTAACTCTTTTGCACGCTCGTTTAATTTCTTTTGTTTTTTTAATACCGGATTGGAAGGAAGTGCTGCGCCAATTTTTTTTTAGCTTCGATTAGTTCATGATCTTTTACTAATTTATGCGTATTTGCTTGCATTTTGCGAAGGTCACTGATAATTTCATCTGCTTCGCGTCTAGCGTCTTCTATAATCTTTTTGGCTTTGTCTTTTGCTTTTTGCTCTAATTGCTCTTTCTTTTGTTCTAGCTCTGCTAGCCTTTGTTCTAAATCCTCTTTTACTTGTTTTGCTTCTTCTAGCTGCTCTTCTGTTTCTTCTGCATCTCTTTCAGCTTGTCTTCTACTTGCTTCTAAAGAGGCAATCATCGAATTAACTTCACCACGATCTGCTCCTGTGTATGTTTTCGCTTGAGAAATAATATACGACGGTAGACCAAGTCGTTCAGAAATCTCAAAAGCATTACTGCGTCCAGGAACCCCTATTAGCAGTTTATAAGTTGGACTTAACGTTTCCACGTCGAACTCAACACTGGCATTCACAACACCTGGTCGGTTGTATCCATATGCTTTTAGTTCAGGATAATGAGTTGTAGCCATCACTCGTGCTCCAGTTCCATGCACTGCATCTAAAATAGAAATGGCAAGGGCTGCTCCCTCTTGTGGGTCAGTTCCTGCACCAAGCTCATCAAAAATAATTAAGGATTTTTCATCATATTTTTTCAAAATGTCTACAATATTCACCATATGAGATGAAAATGTACTTAAGCTTTGCTCAATCGACTGCTCATCACCTATGTCTGCAAATACCGATTCAAATAACGCTACTTCAGATCCATCTAGCGCCGGAATCGGAATTCCACTTTGCGCCATTAATGTACAAAGTCCAACTGTTTTTAAAGTTACTGTTTTACCACCAGTATTTGGTCCAGTTATAACGATTGAGGTGATATCCTTTCCAAATTCAATCGTATTCGTTACAGCAGTGTCCATCGGGATAAGTGGATGTCTTGCTTTTACTAAACGAATATAGCCCTCGTTATTAATCATTGGCATCGTACATTTCTCTGCTTGTCCATATTTAGCTTTTGCCAAAATCACGTCTATTTCACCTAAAATATTGACTAATAAGAAGATGTCATGGCCGACTATTTCTACTTCTGCTGTCAACTTGATCAATATGCGTTCGATCTCTTCTTGTTCTTTTACCTTTAAACTACGGATTTCATTATTTATTTGTACAACAGCTGACGGTTCGATAAATAAAGTTTGACCAGATGATGATTGGTCATGAATAATCCCACCATAATGACTGCGGTACTCTGACTTCACCGGGATTACATATCGATCATTTCGAATCGTTATGATAGAATCCGAAAGCATTTTCGATGCATTTGCACCTCTTGTATAGCTTTCTAATTTTTCTCGTACGCGACTTACTTGAATACGCAATTGTTGACGAATCGAACGCAGGCTACTACTTGCACTATCTAATACAGCACCGTTTTCATCGATACAATCATTTATCTCATGCTCAAGCGCGGTCAGTATAGGCATCGATTCTTTTTTCTCTAGAAAATGGGGAATCGCTACATCTTCTGACTCTGCTACATTTTCTAAAAACTGACGTAAAATTTTACTGGCACGAATAGTACTTGCCGTTTCCATTAACTCGATTGGGCTTAACATACCACCTATTTGCGCTCGTTTTGCATGTGGGCGGATATCTGTAATGCCTCCCATCGGTACATTGCCTCTAAGACGAAGAATAGACAATCCTTCATCCATTTCTTCTAAAAGCTTCGTTACTTCAGCAAAATCGACAGAAGGCACTAGCTTGTCTATATGGTCTTTACCTACAGAAGAAGTACAATATTTCGCCACTTCTTCTCGTATTTTATAATATTCTAACGTTTTCAGTGCTCTTTCAGCTATCACTGTGGCACCTCCTCATTATTTCTTTATAAATTGTTTAAACTTTTCTAACGTCCAAGTATTTACAATTGTTTCTTTGTGTAACCATGCTTTTTGTGCATAGCGTACACCAATATCCATATATTTTAATTGAGCGATATGATGGGCGTCTGTATTGATCGCGATAGGCACGCCTTTTTCTTGTGCTAGCTTTAAATATTCTGTTTGCAAGTCAAGTCGATACGGGTTTGCATTTAATTCTAATACTTTTCCGTTTTCCCTTGCCCATTCGATTAATGTCGGTACATCTGGATTATATCCATTTCGTTGCTCGATAATTCTTCCAGTTGGATGAGCAATCATGTGGACATATGGATTTGTGATTGCATTATATAGTCGTTCCATAATTTTTTCTTGCGGCTGACTAAAGCTTGAATGAATGGAAGCAATGACAAAATCCAATTGTTTTAATAACTCATCCTCAAAATCGAGCGATCCATCTGGAAGAATATCCATTTCAGTTCCAGCAAAAATTTCGATATCCGAGTATTTATTCTTTAATTCGTGAATCGTTTCGATTTGTTTCAATAACCGCTCTTTGGACAATCCATTAGCTACTTTTAAATAATCGGAGTGATCCGTAATTACGATATGCGAATATCCTTTTGCTCGACTAGCTTCCACCATTTCTTCGATAGAATGGGCACCATCCGACCAAGTGGAGTGCATATGAAAATCGCCTTTTATATCCTCTAATGTAACGAGTAATGGTAATTGGTCCAATTTTGAAAACTCCGAGCCATCTTCTCGAACAGTAGGTGGGATAAATGGCAAGTCGAAATATGCATAAAATTCCTCTTCAGAATTGAAATGCTGCATGGAACCATCTTCAAGTTCCACACCATATTCACTTATTTTCTTACCATGTTCTTTTGCAATTTGTCTCATTTTAATATTATGGTCTTTCGAGCCTGTAAAATGATTTAATGCAGAAGCATATTGATGCATTTCGACTAACCGGAAATCGACGTCGATTTCGTTCTCTCCATCTAGTGTAACAGAAACCTTCGTATCTCCCGCTGCAATTACTTTTAACACTGGTAGTTCGTTTAAAAGTACTTCTCTTACCTCTTGTGGGGATTTTGTAGCAATGATAAAATCAATATCTTTGCTTGCTTCCTTGACTCTTCGGTAGGAACCTGCAACCGAATATCTTTCAATCGCCTGTATAGCAGCTAGCTTGCTTTCGATCATTTCTACAATTGGTTCTAGTTGCCATACTGCAGTACGCTCTGGTTTAGATTGTAAGTTCTCAATTTCTGCGAGAATTTTCTTTTCTGTTTTCGCTGCAAATCCGGCTAATGTTTGCACTTTACATGCTTCACATGCTAATTTTAACGCATCCATCGAATCGATTTGTAATTCTTTATATAACTTCGCAATTTTTTTGCCACCAAGCCCTGGAATTTTCAGCATCGGCAGTAAACCACTAGGTACTGTTTGTTGAAGCTCTACTAGCAAGGAGGAAACTCCTGTATTTAATAAATCTTCAATAACTGCACCTGTGGAGGCACCTATTCCTTTTAACTTTAATATGTCATCCATCTCTGATAGGCTACGCGGATCTAGTTCTAACACTTGTGCTGCTTTTCGGAAAGCGGACACTTTAAAAGAATTTTCTCCTTGTAATTCCATATATAATGCAATTTTTTCTAATGTTTTAATGATTGTTTTTTTATCCATGACAATAGCTCCTTTTGAAAATCTATTACATCTACTGAATGAAGCTAAAAAAACTTCCCTCTAGTGAGAGAAGTCATTTTTCTATATAGATATACCACCAATTCTTCACTAATTCCGATAAAATCGGCGTGTGTTCCAACATCCACCCAGTTAAGATGGAATTTGATATTAAGTTTTGAATAAAATCGATTGGTAACAGGGCACACACATATAATAGAACAAACAAGATAAAGTAAAATTCGATAAAACCTAATACAGCCCCAACAAGATTACTTACAAAGCCAAGAATAGGCAAATATTTCAAGAAATCAAACATAGATGCAATCAACTGAAGCACCAATTTCACCGCTATAAAAATAAGAACAAAAGCAATAACACGATAAAAAGTTTGGTCCAATTCCAAATTCTCTACTGCAATTGTCAGCTTCGATCCAGCCGTAATTGCTGGAAATGGAATCCATAGAACAAATTTGTCTGCCAGTGGTTTATAATAAGTGTACGCAACGAAAAGTGCGATGATAAAACCAGTCATATGAATGAGTTGGACAATTAGCCCACGTTTTGCACCGGTAATCAAACCGGCAACCAATAAAATTAATATAAGAATATCTAACATTTTTTCAGTCCTTTAATTTTTTCAATTCAGCTTCTAGTAATTCTAATTGCTCTTTTACTTTTATGTAATCGTTTACGGCATTCACAGCAGTAAGTACCGCAAGTTTTGGAATATCTAGCTGCCTATTATGTGCTTGTATCTCTCGCATTTTATCATCCACCATGGAGGCTACAAGACGCATATGACCAGTAGTTTCGGAGCCTACCATTTTATAAGTTTGCCCATATATTTCAACAGAAATTCTCGTTTTTTGCTGTTCTGACAAAGTCATACCCTCCCCGCAAAAATCCTAATTACAATAATAACACGAAATAGATTACGATGTGAAGAAAGGAACAACCGAATGTCAAACGAAGTATTATTGATGAAACCCGAGGAAATCCAAAAAGTCAAAGTGCATTATGCCAAATATAAAGTAGAAAGATCAGCTCCTGGAGTTGTTTTTGCTGCTAAGTTAGCAGATACCGCAGTCACCGTCTATAAATCTGGTAAAGTCATGTTCCAGGGAAATGGTGCAGCTAGAGAGGCTTCGCTTTGGAGTGGAGTTTCAAATAAACAAGTGGAAAAAGTGTTCAGCGGGAATACAAAAGGAGATACATTACCTGAGCAATTTGAGAGCGCTTCTGTCGTTGGTTCCGACGAAACAGGAACTGGTGACTATTTCGGACCCATTACTGTTGCGGCTTGTTATGTTCGAGAAGATCAAGTAGAGCTAGTAAAAGAACTAGGCGTAAAAGATTCCAAAATGCTGACAGATGATATTATGCGAAAAATGGCCCCAGATTTAATGGTCACACTCTCACATAGTGTTTTAGTATTAAAAAACGAAAAATATAATGACATACAAAGTCGTGGATGGTCCCAAGGGAAAATAAAAGCACTTATGCATAACCAAGCGCTAAAACATCTATTAAAAAAAATGGCCCCTGAAAAACCAGCCTATATATTAATCGATCAGTTTGCAGAACGCGGTATTTACTATAATCATATTAAAGCGGAAAAAGAAATTATTCGTGAAAATGTACTATTTTCTACAAAAGCTGAGCAATTACATGTTTCCGTTGCAGCTGCTTCCATTATTGCAAGATATGCATTCTTAAAAGAAATGGATCGTCTGACAGAAATAGCTGGCACGACCATCCCTAAAGGAGCGAGCAGCAAAGTCGATGAAATTGCAGCGAAAATTTATTTGAAACATGGAGCCGATTTTTTGAAATCGATCACCAAGTGGCATTTTGCGAATACGGGGAAAGCGATGAAACTTGCTAATAAGAAAAGGTTTTAACTGTCTAAGGTCGATTTTTATTCATTAAAGCATAAAAGTGCTAAAGCTCCTGTCTCCGATCCAACTTAATTCAGGGGAACTATAAATTGAATATTGCACATAATAGGGAAACTGCGCGGTAAGATACTAAGATGTCCGCCATGATTTCCGCTCCAGGCGGACGCTTTCCGTGGGGCGAGCGGTGAGCCTCCTCCTCCGCTAACGCTACGTACGGGGTCTCACCTGACTCGCTAATCCCAAAGGAGTCGTCGCCTTGCACTCCAATCAATAGAACCTACTAATAATCCCTATAAAGTAAGTCTTATTCCATTAATCATATGTTTTTCCTATAGAAAAACAATATAGTACTAGATTTAGTGGATCATTTCTTAGTAATTAGCAGAGCTACTGGATTGTAGCGAAAGGGTGGCGACTCCAGCCGGAATAGCTTGAGCTGAAGACCCTGGACTGAGCGTAGCAAAATTTACTTTTGCGACGAGCTTGCGCAGGAGCAAAGGAAGCGGCTGAAGCCAAGCCGGCGGAAAGCGCCCGCCCTGCAGCGGAAATCCTGAGGACACTTTATTCAACTCACTATTTCGCTGTTTCCCTATAATGTGAAGTATCATGGTGCGCTATTCTTCTATAGTTTACTAACCAATAAAATCTTTTTTCCAACAGCTTAAAGAGAGGAAATTTTTTTTAATTGTTTTTTCCTTCTTTTTATAATTTGTACTTCTATTACTGGTGAAGAAAATAGTGTTTTTCATCATCTATTTGTTGCTTTATTTGCGACTGGAACTTTTGCCTTTGTTCATTGGACATTCTATTCAAGAAAAAACGCCGGAAGAAAATGACTTATTTTTCCTTCAGGCGTTTTCTTAATAGATTTATTTGTTTTTTATTACTTTGCCAATCCAGTTCTTAATGTACTCACACCAGACTCCAAATAGCCTTTTAAACAGGTTAGCATGAATACCCAACCTTCTTTATTGTCAATAAGCTGGTTGAGAAAATCTGAATCACCTTCTTTGAAACCTTCCTCGCTTACTTCCACTATCGTACTTAAGCCATCCTGTTCTGTTAGCGAAATCGTTACAGTACGTTCTTGTCCTGGTTCACCCCATTGAAACACGATTTTTTTATTGGCCATGATTTCCATTACTAGAATTTCAACAATTGCATCATATTCTTTATACTCTAGCGTAATTGTTCTGTCTTGTTTCCATCTTTCTGAGCTTGAAGAGAACCAAAAGTACCCTATTTTTGTTGGATCTACGAATGCTTCAAATACTTCACTTGCTGGCTTTGCTATCTTCATTTTTGTAAGGTTGTTAACCATCTAAATCATCCTTTTTCGGCGCGTTTAATAATTCGTTGTATGAGCATTTCTACTGTTTCATTTTTTGCTAGTGTTGGACTTTGACCTGACCAAAGCGACATAAAATCTTTATTATTTTGTGAGGATGAAGCTTTTCGAATCGATTGTGTGAATGTATTTTGGACTGGGAATGGCAGGATATCGGCCTCATGCTTTTGCATTTCGGTTGTAAATTTGTTTTGAATACCTCTTGCCCATTTACCAGAGAATGCACGGGTAAAAATTATATCTTCGTCTTTCGCTTGTAATATTGCTTCTTTGTGAACTGGATGCGCACCACTTTCCTCACAAGTTAAAAAGGCTGTACCCATTTGAACTGCTTTTGCTCCTAGGTATAAAGAAGCTAATAACCCTCTTCCATCCATTATACCTCCAGCCGCAATTACTGGTATTGAGACATGGTCTGAAACTTGTGGAATCAACGACATTAAACCAACTAAGCTTTCCTCATGATTACTTATAAAGTTACCCCTATGTCCCCCTGCTTCACTTCCTTGCACTACAACCGCATGCATCCCTAATTTTTCAATAGCTTTTGCCTCCACAACTGATGTAGCAGTACCTATTAAAATGATTCCATGTTGCTTTAATTGTGAAATAATTTCAACAGAAGGAACACCGAAAGTAAAGGAACAAATGGGTACTTTTTCTTCCATGATGACTTTAATTTGCTCATTGTATACTTCGAATGCATCATCCTTATTAGGAATCACGCTTTGTTCATTTTCAATGTTTAATTGGGCTTGGAATTTATGCAATAACTTACTTGCTACATCTATTTCATCTTCCGTTACCTGAAAATCGTTCGGCACAAATAAGTTAACCCCAAAGCTTTTGGATGTCAGTTCCTTTACTTCCCGAATTTGTTCCTGTAATTGGGTAGGACTTAAATATCCGGCCCCAATCATCCCAAGTGCTCCATTATTTGAAACAGCGGCTACTAATTTGGAAGTAGTAATTCCTCCTGCCATTGGCGCTTGAATGATAGGATAGTCTATCTTTAACAGTTTTGTGAGTAGATTCGTTAACATATTTACCTCCCGTTTAGCAATTCAATTGATAACTCGATTTCTTTTGATAACTAAAACATACGAACAAAAAATTATTGTGTTCGCTCACTTTTATCCGCAGATTTATACCATCTAAGTGCATCTCGTTCAATTTCCGATGCTAGTTGCTCTTTTCCATTAATATACGATTCAATATCGTATGGAAACTGCCTAGCTAATGCTTCTTTTAAATCTCCATACTTCTTTTTAACATTTGGATGTGTATTCAAGTAATCTCGAAAAGCAAGATGTCTTTCAATCCCGGGATTGCCAACTTCATACATGTGGACATGATGCGTCCGATCATTACCTCCCTTTTGAAAATACCTTCTGCCAGGAAGATCGTTTTCACCTTTTGGTTCATACCCATTAGCAATCATTGCCTTATTAAAGTGATCAATTTTTGAAATATCCCGTACTACTGGCATCATATCAATAATTGGTTTGGCACTCAATCCATCAACCGACGTGCTTCCAATATGATGAATCCGTTGAATTTCGGTTCCCAAAATCGTTTGAAGCAATAATGCTTCTTCCTCAAATCTAACCTTCCAATCTGCTGAATATGCTTCTACCACTACTTTACGCATGTTCATTTTCCGCCTTTTTCAACTGTCCTTCTAACACTTTTCTATGAATTTTTGAAAGGTCAAGTAGATTAAATTGATTTTCCTTTAAACAAGTAGTAATCCTAGCAGCTTCATGCTTTGCTAAATCATACATCTCCTGATTGATACTACCGCTTTCAAGCGCTTCCTCTAATTCCTCTTCATCTAATTGAAATACTTCTCCGGAAGGTAAAACAACAATATCTAGAATTAAATCATCCATCCAAGGAATATTATTCTCTAAACCTACTTCATGGCAGATATCGATATACCATTGCACGATTTCCCCCATAGCATCAAACATCGTAGTGACAGAATAATTTCTCCCCAACGGAAAATGCTGTAGCCACGTATAAGCATTATCTACTATACAAATTTTCTTTTCTCCGTATTGCACCCAAAGCGGCTCTGTAACTTGAAGTAGATTTAAAAGAGAAATGTATCCTGTAAAATCTTTTGACTCAACGTAAGATTGTGCATACTCCCTTTGAATAATTCGTTTCCAATCGGAACGATCCCCATATTTCCTAAACATCCTTATTCCACATCCTTTAGTCTCTTCGCTCATTTCCTCTTTTAAAGTTACCTGTTATTTTCGCTAATATTAATTGCTCCTCTTTTTCGTCCTCTGCATCTTCTATTCTAGTTAAAAATTTTTCTGCCTCCTTGCCTTTTAAAATTTTCACTCGTTTCCCATGAAATAAGATGAAGACTGTATCCTCTTTGGTAATTTGATAACTAAATGGATTCTCATTCAGTCGATTTCTTTTATCTATATTACTCATCGTGTACCTCCAAGATTTTCTTATTATTCATTTTCTCTATAAGGAAGGAATTTTCCTCTTTACGATTCTATAAGTTAGTTAAATATGCTATGATATCCCTTCTGAATATTTTATTCACTACCATAGTCAGATACAATTAAAGGAATCATTTTCGTACTAAGTAAGGAGAATTCATTTGAAAGTACATGTTTTATTAAAAGGATATAACTTTTTATTTTTCGGCTTGCTTGCACTCTTTATTCCTTTTTTACCAGTATATTTAGGACAACAAGGTTTATCGGCTAGTGAGATAGGTTTAATCGTTGGAACTGGAGGTTTTGTGACGCTAATTGCACAACCGCTATGGGGCTTTATAAGTGATAAAACGAAAACAATTCGTAAAGTAATGCTAGTGCTCGTTTGTTTTACTGCTGTTTCGGGTTATTTTTTGTTTAACGTAAATAGCTATGTATTACTTATCGTTTTTGCATTGCTCGTTTATTTTTTCCTCATGCCACTAGATCCACTGACCGAGAGTTTAAATTTCACGGTTTCTGAAATGGCGCGCATCAGCTACGGTTCCATTCGCACATACGGAGCACTCGGATATGCTGTGTTGTCGTTAATTGCAGGTTTTGCGATGGATTATTTTGGTATGAGCAGCATTGCGATACTATTTGTTTTGCTAGGCCTTATATCATTCGGCATTATTTGGTTTATGCCAAATGTTCAAGCTTCATCGAAACCAATCACAATGGCCGGACTTAAACGAGTATTATCAAATAAAGAAATGCTATTATTTTTACTCTTAGTATTTATTAGTTCCGTTCCAGCACGTATGAATGATACATTTTTAGGAATTCATATGCTAGCACTCGGTGGTGACGCTTCATTAGTAGGGGTTACTTTCTTCCTATCTGCCACTAGTGAAATTGTTATTTTTGCTTTAAGTTTCTGGTGGCTTCGAAAAGGTAAAGAGCTTGAGATGATTACGATTGCGACATTTTTCTATTTTGTCCGTTTCCTAGCATCTGCCTTTGTCAACAGTCCGCTGCTGCTAACCGCGGTTCAAATATTGCAAATGGTGACATTCCCTATTTTTTATACTGCCGCAATCCAATATTTATACCAAATAATGCCGAAAGAATGGAGAGCTACAGGCCAAACCGTTCTTGCGCTTTTGTTCTTTGGATTGTCCGGTATTATTGCGTCTTATGCTGGAGGATATATCTACCATGAACTAGGTGGTCATTCATTTTATTTCATAATTTCGAGCATGTCATTTATCGGTGTTTTGTTTGGTATTTTCTTAATGGTTCGTAAGCGTAAAAGAGGTTAATATGATTCTAATGGAGCTAGGCAAACAAAATCGCCTTGCTCCATTTTTTACACTACTATATCATACTATTAAAAATATTCTATTTTCGGATCGCCAATCAAACAAATCCGTAGTATAATAGGTAATAATTAAAAGAAAACGCTTTCAAACCATTAAGATTTTATGAGGGGGATAACTATGGAACTCGTTCTCAATCAAAGACAAGAACAAAGTTTAACAATGACTTTTCAGCTAAGGCAAGCCATTGAATTATTACAATACTCCACTTATGATCTTTATCAATATATAAAAGAAAAGGAATTAGAAAATCCACTAATAGAGCTTGAAGAACATTCGAAGGATTTTTCATCGGTTGAAAAGTCCACTAGAAACGTATCCTCCAGTTCGACTAAACAACTTATTGACTATGTAAAAGGCCGAGATATATGTAAGAGAGAAAAGCTATACCAGGAAGCTAAGTTATATTATAAAAAGAAAGAGGATCAGCAACTTCTTTACCATATCATTTATAATTTAGACGATAACGGCTATTTTCATATAACAGATCAAGACCCTTTTAACGAGAAAGCAATAGAAAGAGGTATTCATCTTCTCCAACAGATAGGACCAGTTGGAATTGGCGCTAGAAGCTTGCAGGAATGCTTGATGTTACAAGTAATATATGAGTTTCCAGAAGAAAAATTAGTTCAAACTTTACTTGAAAATCATTTTGTTTTATTAGCAAATAGAAAATGGAACGAAATTGCACGGCTTATGAAAATCTCTTTGGCAGATGTAAAGGAAATGTATGATTTCATTCAAGCACTTGATCCGAAGCCAAGTTTCAGTAGCTCTGATGATTCCATAGAATATGTAAATCCAGATATCATTGTGGAATATAAAGAAGGTAATTTCACGTATTATTTAAATGATGGTTACCTACCTGAAATTCACTTTAACAATGAATATGCAGGATTGCTTCAAGAAAAAGATGAAACGTCCAAATACATAAACAATCAATACACTCAATATAAATGGTTGTTAAGTAGCATTGAGCAACGGCGTTCAACGATATTAAAAATAGTGAAAGTCCTGCTAGAAAAACAAAAAAAGTTTTTTACAGAAGGATATAGTTCCTTAAAGCCCCTGACCTTAAAGGAAGTCGCAATGGAAATAGATATGCATGAATCCACTATAAGTCGTGCAACGATGCACAAAGTCATCCAGACACCACGTGGTTCATTTGATCTCAAGTCATTATTTACATCCAAGTTAGAAACGGCAGACGGAAGTTCTATTTCCCAAACCGAAGTAAAAGAGCTTTTAGCCAATTTCATAAAAAACGAAAACAAAACAAAGCCATTATCCGATCAAAAAATAGCCGATTATCTAAACACAGAAAACGGGATTAATATATCTAGACGAACAATCAGTAAATATCGTGAAGAACTCAATATTCCATCTTCTAGTTTGCGGAAGGAAATAAGTATTTGAATTTCATTGTTTTCTTATATTAAAAAGGGTCAATGGATTTTCCTCCATTGACCCTTCTTTTCATTTGCCACCATTTTTTAGAATGACAATTATTTTAAATCATCTGCTCGTAAAATAAATTGTGCTAGTTCCTCCATTTGGTCTGAAATTGCTCGGTCACTTTCTAACGGAGGGCATATTTTTCTTACCCTTTCTAGGTATTTTCTTGTCGACGTAGCCAGTTGGTTTTCAGCCTTTTCCAAATAAATGGCTTGTGAAGCACATATTAACTCTATAGCTATTACTCTTGCACTGTTATGAATAATTTCTCGAGCTTGCCTGGATCCGATTGTCCCCATACTAACATGGTCTTCTTGGTTTGCGGATGTCGGAATAGAGTCAACACTTGCGGGGTGAGCAAGTACTTTATTCTCGGAAACTAGTGCTGCTGCTGCATATTGTGCAACCATCAAACCGCATTCCAAGCCTGGATCCATTGCTAAGAAAGGTGATAAGCCACTTAACTGCGGATTAACAAGTCGCTCTGTCCTACGCTCGGAAATATTCGCCCACTCAGCTGCTCCTACTTTCAAGAAATCCATTGCTAGTGCAATTGGTTGACCATGGAAATGCCCGCCTGAAATGATTTCTCCACTTTCTAAAATAATTGGATTGTCCGTCGCCGAATTTATTTCCACTTTCAATCTATCTTCTACATAATTGAACGCTTGCCAAGAAGCCCCGTGTACTTGCGGTATGCAGCGAATGGAGTAGGCATCTTGCATACGCACTTCCCCTTGGTGCGTAATCCGTTTACTACCTTCCAACCATTTTCTCATTCGTGAAGCAACAAATTCCAATTCAGGATGCGGGCGCACTGCTAATAATTCCCTATCGAATGCAGAAATGATTCCTTGAAGCGCTTCCATTGTGAGACATGCAGCCATATCTGCAGCTAAGCCAACACGCTCTGCTTCATTTAGAGCAACTACGCCAACAGCAGACATTGCTTGGGTTCCATTAATTAAAGCAAGCCCTTCCTTTGCTTCTAGCTTAACTGGTTTTAACCCTGCACGCTTTAACGCTTCCTCGCCTGAAAGAACTTCCCCTTCGTACTCTGCTTTTCCTTCACCGATTAATACGATTGCAATATGAGATAACGGCGCCAAGTCACCGCTTGCACCAACGGAACCTTTACAAGGAACAACTGGATGAACACCTTTATTAATCATATCGACTAACAATAAAAGCGTGTCTTCTTTAATTCCTGAAAATCCTTTCGCTAGTGCATTGGCACGAAGCACCATCATCGCTCTTACTACTGGTTTTGGTAATGGTTCCCCAACACCTACTGCATCTGCACGAAGTAAATTCAACTGCAATTTCGCAATATCGTCTTTTTCAATTTCAATATCACTTAATTTGCCGAACCCAGTATTTACTCCGTAGATGACCTTCCCGTCTTTCAATTGTTTTTCAATTCGTTCACGGCTTGCTCTAACTCGAATTAAATCCGCTTCGGGTACGACCACTTTCGCATTTCCAAATACAACACTTTCTATTTTATGTCTATCTAACGTAATCCCATCTAGTTCTACTAATGTGTTTACTTGCGGTCTTTCTAGCTCAATTGTTTTTTCACTTTTCATCATTGTCCACTCCCTCTAATCGTTAAGCTTGTTTATGAGTTTCATACCATTGTTCTATTAGTGCTGCAGTAAGTCTGCCAGTGTTTATTAAATTTTCTATACTAATACATTCTCTAAATGAATGGATATTTTGAAATCCATTTCCTAACGTTAAACATGTCAAACCATTTTCGTTCAATACATTCGTATCAGCTCCACCAAGTGTTTCTGTCAGGTACGGTTTTACGTTTATATTATGAGAAGCCGATTCAACTGTTTTTGTTAGTACATGATCTTTCGGAATATCAAATCCACTATATTTCTTTTCAATTCTAATATTGACGTTACCGCCATTTTTCTCTGCTGCTTTTTGCATTGCTTCTTCCATTTGTTTTAGCTGTAGCTCCAATTTTTCTTTTGAAAAACTGCGAACCTCACCTGCTACTGTCACTGAACCAGGTATAATCGATGTTAACTCGCCACCTTCCATAATTCCTATATTCGCAAGTGTCTCTTCATCAATCGTACCAAGTTTCATGTTTAACAATCCTTCTGCAGCGATGAGAAATGCGCTGTTTCCTTCTTCCGCGTTTAGAGCAATATGTGCGGCATTCCCTTTCACTTCCATCCAAATTCGACTACTATATGGTCCTTTTAAAATGATTTGACCTACATCCCCACTACTATCAAAAATATAGCCAACTTTACTTCTTGCCTTACTATAATCCAGATGCGTAGCTCCGACAAGACCACGTTGCTCATTTACTGTTAATATTAGCTCAATCGGACCATGTGGAACACCACTTTCAATAATTGCACGAACGCCTTCTAAATAGGCTGCCAAAGCTGACCGGTCATCAGCCCCTAATATTGTCGTGCCATCTGAATAAATAACACCATCTTTAATAACCGGCTGTAGTTTTTCAGTAGGTAATACCGTGTCCATATGAGTAGAGAAAAATAATGGTGGAATCGATGAATCGGTCCCTTCTTTCCAAGCGATTAGATTACCGACTTCTCCATTATAATTATGGTGCGCATTATCAAACTCAAGTGTAAATCCTAGTTCGGTTAGAGCCTTCACTAAAAAATCCGCTACTGGTTGTTCCTTCATACTCGGACCATTTATTTTCGCAAGTTCCAGAAATAGAGTTAGTAATCGTTCCTCATTTACCTGTTCTGCAGCAGTAGTGGATAATTGATTTTTTGTCATTGTAATTCCTCCAATTTTTTGATAAATTTACCTTCTAACTACGACTTTGCCATCTTTAATAACTGTTTCCACAATATTTGTCCCAAGTTCATATGCAACATGCTTATAAGTTGGAATATCCCAAATTTGCAAGTCTGCTAATTTACCAACTTGAATCACTCCACGATCGTCTAAATTAAGGGCAAGCGCTCCACCATAAGTTGCGGCTTTTATCGCCTCTTCTACTGTGAACTTATATAATCGACAAGCAAGATTAATAACAAACTGCATAGATTCTGTATAACATGCCGGACAAAGATCTGTTGCGAGTGCTATATTCATACCTAAGTCGAGCATTTTCCTTGCTTCAAAGGGTTGCTTATGTCCAACTGCAAAATCAAGTGCCGGCATTAATACACCAGTTACTTCCGACTTTGCTAGCTTCTCCATCACATCGACAGGTGTGAAATTCAGATGATCTACAGAAACCATGTTCATCTCCACAGCTAGATCAGAACCACCAATATATGAATATGCATCAGCATGTAATTTCGGTTTCATCCCATGTTGTAATCCTGCTTGTAAGATTTTCTTAGACTCTTCTGCTGTAAAATATCCCTCATCACACCAAGCATCACAAAATTCAGCAAGTTTTAACTCTCCAACTTTTGGGATCATTTCATTGATAATGATTTCGAGATAATCACTTTTTGTCATACCTTCCGGGATACCATGGGCCCCCAAAAATGTATTTAATACGTCCACTGGTGTTTCCCTATTAAGCCTTCTTCCTACTTCAAGTATTTTAATTTCACTTTCCGTCGTCAAACCATATCCACTTTTACTTTCGATTGTCGTAATGCCATAATCTAACATTGATAACATTCTTTTTTTCGCTTGTTGAAATAATTCCTCTTCCGCTGCATGACGTGTTAATTCGATCGTTCTGTTCGGTCCAGTTGTAATTCCAAGTTCCTTCAAGTTCTCAGCAACATTGCCAGCTAGTTTTGCCGCATATTCTTCTACTCGCGAACCATTAAAAACAAGATGTGTATGACAATCAACAAACCCCGGTGCAACAACTTTTCCAGAAGCATTAATATTAGCTGAATTGTCTATGTCAAATTGGTTGTTTATCTCTTCTTCAGATCCAACCCCAACAATTTTGTCGTTTTTAATAGCTATCCATGCATTTTGAATAACTCCAATTTCTTGCATACCGTTTCCAGTGCAGGTAATTACTTCAGTTGCGTTACAAATGACTAAATCTACTTTTGTTTTAACTTTGGTTTCTGTATTCATTCAAATACCTCCATAAAAAATATTCAGAGACTTATTTAATCAACAGTGCGTATTAACTCTCAAAGGAACAAAAATGCAAGTGGTGTAACGATGATAAGTGTTAACACTGTTCTTAAAAACCAAATTGCCAGTATATGACTCATCTTGATCGGTATTTCCGTAGAAAGTATGCAAGGTATCAACGCTGAAAAGAAGAGTATGGTTGAAATAGATAGAGAGCCAATAATGAATTTAGTTTCTAAACTTGCTTGCAACACTACTAGCGACGGTAAGAACATGTCTATCAAGTTAATAGCCGCAGCTTTTGCAGCGAGAAATGGTTCCGGAATTTGAAGAACCCATGTTAATGGATAAAAAATATAACCAAGATAATCAAATACTGGTGTCTGATTGGCCAAGATTAAACCTAATAACCCAATGGACATAATGGATGGTAAAATACCCATCGCCATCACTAATCCATCTTTAACGTTTACATATATATTTTCTTTCAACTTTGGTGCATTATGAGCCGTAGTCATGGCTTGCTCCCACGCGTGCCTTATACGATTTTCCTTAATAATTTCTTCCGGAAATCCTTCTTCAGTATAATAATCATCACTTAGTTTATTAATCGGCCAGATCCTCACAGTAATAGCTGTCACTACAAAGGTAACTAAAAAAGTAAGCCAAAAATACAAATTCCAAATATGCATTATATCCAGAGTCTTAGCCACAACAATCATAAATGTCGCTGACACAGTAGAAAATCCGGTTGCAATGATGATTGCTTCTCTCTTCGTATACTTTCCTTCTTTATAAATCCGGTTCGTTATTAATAAACCTATCGAATAACTACCTACAAAAGAGGCTACTGCATCAATAGCTGATCTTCCTGGAGTTCGCCAAACTGGCCGCATAATCGGTTGCATGAAAATACCGATAAATTCCAGTAACCCATATCCGACAAGCATTGCTAGAAAAATCGCTCCAATTGGAACTAGAACCCCAATAGGAATAAGCAAACTATAGTACCAATAAGGTCCCATATCCTCGGCCATTAACCATGCTGGACCGATTTCAAACAGTACTAAAAATGCTGCAATGGCACCTAATACTTTAAAACCAGATAGCACCATCTCAACTTTACTTTTTCGCCAAGTTTTTTTGTAAAATGGGTAAACCGCTCCTAATAAGACAAGAATCATCGCATAGTATGCACTCGCAGTACTCGACAATGATCGAAGCCATGTAACTAGATGATCTAATGGAATAGAGCTTTTGTCGTTTAATTCAATAGGAATAAAAAACATAAAGATACCAATTGCACTGAAAAAGAAAAATCTGAAAATATTTCGAAACTGGTAAACACTTCTATCTTCTCTAGTGGCTATTGGAGAATTATCAATAGTTTCTTGAAGATTATTCATATTTTCACCCCATAGATTGTATTAGCTAATTTAGAAAGAGAGTACACATTTTCTTGTTTTTTCGAATAGTCAAACTTATAATTTATAAAACCTTACTTAAAAAAGATTTTGTTCGATCATGTTGCGGGTTTTCAAAAAGTTGTTTCGGTTCATTTTCTTCCACAATGTAACCGCCATCCATAAACAAAACACGATCACCGACTTCTCGTGCAAAACCCATCTCATGAGTCACAACCACCATCGTCATTCCTTCAAGTGCTAGTTGTTTCATAACTTCTAGTACTTCACCAACCATCTCAGGGTCAAGTGCTGAGGTTGGTTCATCAAAAAGCATAATTTTCGGCTCCATTGCAAGAGCTCTAGCAATTGCAACTCGCTGTTTTTGTCCTCCAGATAAGGAATCTGGGTAAGCATCTGCCTTCTCTTTCAATCCCACTTTTCGAAGAAGCTCTAAACCTTTTTCTCTAGCTTCTTCCGCAGATAACTTTCTTACTCTCATTGGGGCAAGCATAATATTATCAATCACGGTTTTATGTGGAAATAAATTAAATTGCTGAAAAACCATGCCTACCTCGGTTCTTACTTTATTAATATCTGTTTTCTTATCTGTAATATCAACACCTTCAATCGTAACGTGACCCGCTGTAATGGATTCAAGTAAATTAAGACATCTTAAGAAAGTAGACTTTCCTGATCCGGAAGGGCCAATAACTACCACTACTTCCTTTGGATTTATGAATGCGTTAATGTCCTTTAATACTTCGTTACTCCCAAATGATTTTTTCAAATTTTTTACTTCTATCATTCTGTCGCTAACCTTCTTTCAAGACGATTTAATAAGTAGCTTAAAGAGGTAGTTAACACTAGATATATAAGTGCAGCCGTGAGATATGGTTCCCATACTCGGAAATACTGGCTTCCTAACGCCCTCCCATAATACATAAGCTCAGGAGCCGCCACGAGAGATGCCAGTGAAGATTCTTTTATAAGAACGATGAATTCGTTCCCAAGGGGAGGAATCATTCTTTTAAAGGCCTGAGGCAAAATAACATCTTTCATAGACTGAACATGATTCATACCTAAAGAACGGGCTGCTTCCATTTGCCCCTTATCAATTGACTGTATGCCAGCCCTAAAAATTTCTGATATATATGCGCCAGCAATCAAGGAAAGTGCAATAATGCTTGCAAGTATCCCATTTGTATTTCCAGTTAACAAGGGCACTACACCAAAATGAATTAATAGTAATTGCACGTATAGTGGGGTTCCACGAAAAAAAGTAATATAACAACTACAAAGAAACGCAATCGGTTTATTTCGCATCATTTTCCCTAAACCGATTAATAATCCTAGTACTGTTCCAATCAAAATCCCAACCAATGATAACCCGATTGTCAGTAATGTCCCCTTCACAAAGAAAGGAATATATTCTACTAAGATGTCAAATCTAAAATCCATTGATTTCCCCCCTTATGTAAACCAAAATTGCGTAACTACTTATTAAGAGTTACGCAATTAGATTTATCCATTTACTCCTGTTCTGCTAATATCGTTTCTACATCAGGTTCAGCACCAAACCACTCTTCATAAATTTTTGCATAAGTTCCATTTTTGAGTACTTCAGTAACAGCTACATCAAAATCTGATTTAAGGTCACTACCTTTTGGAAACATAAGCCCATAAAATTCTTTTTCAAAACCTTCCTCATCTTTAATTATGGATAATTTTTTATCGGGATTGTTTTTTGCATATTCTTGAACTACTGCATTGTCAGCTACAACAGCATCTGCTCCGCCACTTAATAACTCCAAAATAGCTAGATTATTATTATCGAATTTCTTAATATCCTTATGGTTTTTGCCAAGAATGCCTTCAACCGCTTCCTGACCTGTAGTACCCCCTAGAACAGCTACAACTTTGCCCTTTAAATCAGCAGCACTTTTTATATCACTACCTTCGGGTACCAAAATTTCATTTGTTGATAAATAGTATGGAACAGAAAAATCATAGGTTTGTTCACGTTCGTCATTTATCGTAATTGCACATATACCTAAATCGGAAAGCTTATCTTTAACTTCGACAAATAATGGATCCCATCCAACATTTACAAGTTCAATTTCGTAGCCCGCTTCTACTGCAACAGCATTCATAAAATCCACGTCAAAACCTGTTATCTCCCCTTTATCTAAAAAAACAAATGGCGCATAGTTTGCTTCAGTCGCGATTTTAAGTTTTTTCTTTTCACCGCTTGTTCCATCGGCTTCAGCATTTGTCCCACTTGAACCACAGGCTGCAAGAATTAAAGAGATGATCATGACAATGATTAGAATAGAAAACTTTTTCATTCAATTGTCCCCTTATATTTAATAGTTTTCGATTACTGTTTGTGAGCCATTAAAAAAAGGTAGAGAAAATAATATTTACTTGTTCTCTACCTTTCCATTTTTCCTACTTACGCATTTACTTCTTTCTTCACATCTTTTGGTCCAAATGTTGCTTCTCGTTTCCACCACAATGGAATTTTGATACTTTCATTCGTTAGTTTTCCTTTACCGTTCGCAACATCCTGCGCAGTTTCATAGCCGGCTTGTGCATGTCGTACAACGCCAATCCCAGAGTCTACCGTCATTGCAACTTCCAGTCTCATATCAGATTCTGCCGTTCCATCTGCCACCATTGTTACACCTGTATGAACAGCTTCTCCCATTGAATAGTTTGCTTGAATTGCGATTAAATCACACATACCAACTGCGTTTAAAAGACCATTTAACATTGGCCAGTCAGAGATTAAATCACTGCCATCTTTCATATTTTCAGATTCAAAAGTTGGATTTACAATAGAACCAGAGTCTAAGTTGTCACGAGAGAATGCGACCGGACCAGACAATTCACCACGTCTAATCATGTCATTTACTTCAAGCGCAAATGCTTTACGTTGTCCGAATCCCATATAACAAATACGTGCAGGTAAAGCTTCAATTGGAATATGCTTTTTCGCTAATTTAATCCAACGTGTAACGAGCTTATCATCGCTAAATTTTTCTAAAATCATATCGTCAATTTTACGTAAATCTTCCGCCTCTCCAGATAAGCAAACCCAACGGAATGGTCCGCGCCCTTCGCAGAAAAGTGGTCGGATATATTCTGCTACGAAACCAGGAAGACGCTTTGCTTCTTTTTCATCCATACCAGCATCAATACATTCTTTGCGGTGACTTGTGCCGTATTCAAATGAATGAACACCTAAATCCATGAATTTAATAAGTGCTTTCAATTCACGAACCATCGTTTCACGTGCTTTTGCCAAGTACAATTCACGGTTCGTATCACGGAGCTCTTCTGCTTCTTGCACTGTGTATCCGGCTGGCAAATATGAAATTGGATCATGTCCAGGCGTCATCGATGTGGAAATATCCGGTAGCCATCCCTTCTCCAGGACTTCTTCATAAATGTCCGCTGCATTACCTACAACAGCAATACCAAGTGGTTTTCCAGCTGCTGCATATTCTTTTGCTTTTGTAATTGCTTCCTCTAGCGACCCAGCTAGCTCATCGATGAACCCCTTGTCTATACGACGTTGGATGATTTCCACATTCGAATCACAAAGAATAGCTACTCCACCGTGCATTGTCATTGCACGTGTCTGATTTCCTCCCATTCCCCCTGCACCTGCTGTTAAAAGAATTTTCCCAACAAGCGAATCATCATAATGTAAGCGTGCTATTGCAGAAAGTGTTTCAAAAGTACCTTGAATAACACCTTGCGTTCCGATGTATTCCCATGGAGCAGCTGTATAATTCGCGTAAATTGTTAAGTTTTTATCTTGTAGATCATAGAACGTCGGCCAATCAGCTTTCATAATATTCGTTGTAGCCATCACAACTGTTGGCGCATATTTGTGGGTTTTAAAAATTGCAACTGGCATTCCAGATTGCACTACAAGTGTCTCATCGTCTTCTAATTCTTTTAATGATTTCACAATTGCATGGTAAGATTCCCAGTTACGGGCAGCTTTTCCGATACCACCGTAGATTACAAGCTCTTCTGGTTTCTCGGCATTTTCCATATTATTTTCGAGCATTCGTAAAATCGATTCTTGTCTCCAACCTTTACAACGTAACTCCGGTCCCCTTTGTGCTTTTACGGAATATAAAATTTCTGGTGTTGTCATTAATAATTCCCCCTAAACTAATTTAATTGGTTTCACACTTTTATATAATGCAAGTCTCGTGCCAACTTTTAATTGAAAGGTGTAAAATTTAGTTTCATTGTAGGAATTCATAGTACTAACAACAATTCTGTGAAAGAAATATTTTTGAATTACTAATTTCGACTTCAACTATTACGATACAAAACAAAATTAATAGCAGATATTTTTTCAATCAGCAAATTAATTTGCAAATAAATAGTGCAAAATCCTTGAGTTTATTGGTTGTCCTATATGCAGATATATTTTGCATGCAGACTCTTCTAAATTATCAAAATCGTGATACAATAATCATAGTTTTATTTAGTGAAAGGAGTATGAGTAATTTGTCTGTCTCTTTAATCGGTTCATTCATAAGAAGTTTTGTAAATGGAATTATTGTATTAGATGAACAACACAAAATCCTTTGGCATGATATTGAAGGAGAAATGCCTTTTGAAGTCTCAGTAGGTACTTCGATTTCTAGTTATTTTAGCTTGGATAATATTAGCTTTAGTAATAACGAAACTTTTCCACTTTCGCTAAACGGAAAGCGTTTTTCAGTTGAAGTAAAACTCTTTTCATTGGAAACCACCTATATTTTTTTATGCTTCAAAGAATGGAAGACAAATTTAGTAGATTTAGAAGAACGATTATATTGTTTGGAAAGAATTATTGACTCACTTGATGAAGGGGTTATGATGAGTAACTCTGAAGGCGAGATTATTCTCTATAATGAAGCGCAGGAAAAAATGGAAGGATTAAATAGTCAGGATATTATAGGAAAACATTTGTGGTCTGTTTACAATTACAATCCACAATATTCTGAGCATAGGCACACATTTAAAACAGGTAAACCAATATACTCTAGATATCGGGCACACTCTACAATAAACGGAGTTCCGAAGTATGTTAATTATAGTACTTTTCCAATTCAAAAAGACGGGCATATCATTTCTGTTTTTTCATTAAGTACAAATGAATCAAAACTTAAAGATCGACTACACCAAACAATTGAGTCAAAAAGACAAGCAAATGTTACTGCACAAGAGAAAGTTTATGCAAAGAATGGCACGATATATACATTCAAAGATATTAAAGGGAAAAGTCACGCATTATTAAACCTTATGAGGGAAGCACAAAACATAGCCATACACAATACTGATACCTTAATAGTTGGCGAAACAGGTACAGGGAAAGAGCTGTTCGCACAAAGCATGCATAACCATAGTAAACGAGCAGATAAACCATTCGTTGCTATAAATTGCGCCGCAATTCCTGAAAACTTATTGGAAAGTACTTTGTTTGGTACTGTTAAGGGCGCATATACAGGCGCAACAGATCAGATTGGGCTATTCGAATATGCGCAAGATGGCACTTTATTCTTAGACGAAATTAACTCTATGCCTATGACGTTACAATCCAAGTTAATGCGAGTATTACAGGAACGTTTTGTACGAAGGGTAGGCTCTAATGAAATGACTTCTGTAAAGTGTACAGTCATTAGTGCATGCAATGAAGATCCCGAGCTACTAATTATTGAAAATAAAATGCGCCTTGACTTGTTTTATAGAATTGCCCATACAAGTCTTTACATCCCACCACTTAGAGAACGTACAGAAGATGTTCATTTTTTTATAAATTACTTTCTCACATATTATCAAACAAAGTTATCTAAGAAGGTTCCAGAGTTATCGGATATACTGCAGAAAAGTTTGCTACAGTATCCTTGGCCAGGTAATATTCGTGAACTGGAACATTTAATAGAAAACCTAATAATTCGTGTACCTGAAAATGCTGAGGAAATTGATGTAGATCATCTGCCTTCCTATATGCGCACAAAATTAATCCCATTGTATGCAATTGAATCATCACAACAATCTGAAGCAATTCAAAGACCACTAAAGAAAATTTTCAATAATACTGAAAAGCAGTTAATCGAATCGACTTTGAAACTAGTAAACTGGAATGTTTCCCAAGCCGCTAAAAAATTGGGAATCACCAGACAAAGCTTGCAATACCATATAAAAAAACATGAGCTTGAAAAACCAACTATTTAAAAAACCTCAACCCGAGAGTTTATAGTACAAACTTTCGGGTTGTGTGTTCAACCTATTTCTAACTCCAACAAAGCAAAGCTTAACGACTTCCCGTGTGTATCTAGTGTCAAAGAAGTAGTGACCCCTGTTACCAGAGCTTCGGAACAGACGAACTGGAGCGCCTGAATGTTCTTAACGTCGTATCTTTTTACTTCCCCTTCTACAATTCCTTTTAAATGCTGCTTTACAACATCTGCAGTCAATCTCTCTTTTAAGAATTCATAATTAGACTCTTCATAAGGGATGACAGATAACGTAATAGAGTTCCCTTTATCCCCTGTTCGACAATGTGCAATATCATAAAGTTTCATTTGCTACATACTCCTTCAACTGGGTTTGGAAGCGGACTTGTTCTCGATCTATAAAAGTAGAAACTACACCAATCACTTCATTTACCACTTTCCTCGCACCGCCACCACCTGCTGGGCCATTCGTATAAAGTGCTTCTACTTCTTCTCCTATTATTGCAGCTTCTGCCGTCGATTTTGCTTTTCCAACAACTCTTAAACGCACTTCATAAGGATCTGTCTCTCGAAAGCTCTTCCGGTGACAAGCATTCACTCCAATTAGATCAACTCTAAATTCCCCGAGTAAGTGTCCAATTCTTTCTTCAATAATATCTCCTGCAAGTCTCGCCCTTGCCGTTGCATTGGGACCTGCATAAGAGATTTCCCCTTCTCCAATATAACCAGCTTCATAGCCGATACTTACTTTTAGCTTTTGCGGCTTAGAAAGTCCTACTGCCCCATCTACTTTTATCCGCCCTTCGGATAATTCCTCTAGCTTAACCGAAGTAAAATCTGCGATAACATCAGGGGTAATATAGGCATTTGGATCAATCACTTCATATAGTAATTGCTCTTTTGCTGTACGAAGCGTGATTTGTCCCCCTGTATTCTCTACTTTACTGAATGTCGCCGAGCCGTCCGCTAATATATCCGCAAAGGGAAATCCTAAATTCGCCATATCCTTTATATCTTTTTTTCCAGGGTCTGCAAAATATCCACCTGTTAGTTGGCCAGCACATTCCAATAAATGTCCGATTACCGTTCCTTTAGCTAGTATGTCATAATCATCTAATGACCAGTTAAATTCATGAATCATGGGTGCCAAAAATAAGGACGGATCTGCAATTCGACCTGCAATAATAATTTGTGCATCTGACTTTAGGGCATCTAACAGGGCATCTACACCTATGTATGCATTAGCCGATACTATTGATCCGTGTTCTTTTAGAGGTTCTCCTGTTTCCCAAGCTAGATCATCCGGAGAAATTTTAGTCAGTACATCGTCTCCTGTTACAGCGGCAACTTTTACGGTTATATTCAACTCTTTCGCAATTTCTATTATTTTATTTGCTCCGGCTATCGGATTTGCAGCACCCATATTTGTAATAATCCTTACTTTTTTCCCCGAAATCTTTGGTATCAAAGATCTCATGCGTTTTTCTAACAGTACGTCATATCCAGAATGTGCATCTTGTTTTTTTCTTTTTTGTGCTAAAGCAATTGTTCTTTCTGCCAAACATTCTAATACTAAATAGTCTAAATTTGCATGCTCCACTAATATTTCTGCTGGTTCAATACGGTCCCCCGCAAAACCAGCACCTGATCCAATTCGTATCATTTCATTCACCTCAAATTGATATTGCGCCTGTAAGTAGTGCAACAATTGTCATGACAATCGTTGTACCAAACGCCCATTTAAATATAAATTTCTGATGTTCAAACAAGTCAACCTTCGTTAAACCAATTAATATAAATGTCGCTGCTGTTAAAGGACTTAATGGAAAACCAACAGTCATTTGACCAAGAATTGCTGCACGGCCAATCTCATGTGGATTAATCCCTAAATTTGAAGCAGTTTCACTAATGATTGGCAATACGCCAAAATAGTACGCATCCGGTGTGAAAACTAAACTTAAAGGCATACTCGTAATAGCTACAATAGTAGGTAAATAATTACCTAATGATTCTGGTATTAAACGAACAAGTGCGGAAGCCATCTCACCAATCATGCCAGTTCCATTTAATATTCCTGTGAAAATACCTGCTGCAAAAATCATTGATGCAACTAATAAAACATTACCTGCATGACTTAAAATACGTGCTTGCTGATCCGCATTTTTTGGATAATTCACCATTAACGCGACAATAAACCCTACGATAAATACAACAGGCATTGGAAGCCAAACTAGTAACAAAGCACAAAGCATTAGTAATGTAAGTAATAGATTAAAGTAAAATAGTTTAGGACGACGAATCCTTTTCGTTTCTTCATCTAGCTCCAAATTAAAATCTATTTTCTCTATATCAATAATGCCTAAACGTTTCCTCTCTTTCCGTCCGATTAAGTAACTCGCAACCAACACCCAAGCAATCCCTGCAACCATCGCTGGTATAACAGGATTAAAAATATCTACTGCTTCTGCATTTAATGTGGTCATCGCACGTGCAGTTGGCCCACCCCACGGAATTATATTCATAACTCCTGCTCCAAGCGCAACAACTCCTGCCAAAATAAGTCGATTCATTCCCAACTTTTCATATATAGGCAGCATAGCTGTAACAGTAATCATAAATGTGGCAGATCATTACCGTCCATGTGAACAATCATTGCTAAAAAAACCGTACCCATTACTACTTTTAGCGGATCTCCTTTTACGATTTGAATAATCTTTTTAATCATTGGATCAAATAAACCGACATCCATCATTAAACCAAAATACATAATTGCAAAAACTAACATAATTCCCGTTGGAGCTACTTGTATCAATCCATCAAGCATTAACCCTCCAATTTCTGCTCCAAATCCACCTATAAGTCCGAAAATGATTGGGATAATAACTAACGAAACGATGACAGATAGTTTTTTTGTAAAAATAGCTAATAAAAATACACCAATCGTCAAAAATCCTAATAAAGCTAACATCTAATTTCTCACTCCCTTATGTAATACACCCCTTCGTGCAATTTAGTGATATGCAAGTTCTGTGCCAACTCAGAAAACCTTTCGTCTTTGCTATTTTTCAATTTTTCGTCGTCTCGATATTCTAGTTTTTTAGAATGAAAGAATCACTTTATTGTCTCATCATAATAAAAGCGCAATTTCACTATGGAAATTACGCTTTTAAAACATCATTCTAAAATAATAGAATGATTACTATTTATTCTATTATTTTAGAATGAACTTTTAATCAAGTTCATATTTACGTATTTTATTATATAAACTCGCTAAAGAAATGCCTAAATTATTTGCCACTAATTTTCTACCTTCAATATTCTTTTCATATCGCTTAAGCATTTGCTTTATGTACCTAGCTTCTGCTGATGCAACTACTGATTTTAACGTCCCATCAGTTTGAATGTTATCTTCTATTATTTGATTTTTCATAACTTCAGGCAAATGATCCATTTCTATTATTCCATTATCCGCTAAGCAGGAAGCATAACTTAACATATTTTTTAATTCACGTACATTCCCCGGCCAACTATAGGACTGTAAAAACTGCATAACATCCTTACTTAAACGATAGTTGGGCGGTAAAAAGCGTTCTACTAGAAATGGGATATCTTCTCTTCGGTTACGTAAAGGAGGTATCGTTAAATGAGCAACATTTAATCTAAAATATAAATCTTGTCTAAATTTATTTTTCTGTGCCATTTGATTTAAGTCTTGATGTGTTGCGGCGATAATTCGAACATCTACATCTATCTCCGTTGAACCCCCTATTCTTCGTACGGTTCCTTCCTGTAATACGCGAAGTAAATTTGCTTGTACATTATAGGATAAGTCACCAATCTCATCTAAAAACAGTGTGCCTTTATTAGCCATTTCAAATAATCCCACTTTACCGCCTTTTTTCGCACCCGTAAAAGCCCCGTCTACATATCCAAACAATTCACTTTCAATAAGTGTGTCTGGAATTGTAGCACAGTTTACAGCAATGAAGGGATGATTTCTTCTATCACTGGCTTCATGAATAGATTGTGAAAACAGCTCTTTTCCTGTACCACTTTCTCCAATTAGTAATACTGGTAAATTGGAATTCGCTATTTTTTGGCAATATTTTTATTGTCGATCATCTCATCACTTTGCGTAATAATTTGGTCGAATGTATATTTTACACTAGATAGCGTTGAAATCTTTTCTTGTAATTCGATCACTTGCTTTACCTTCTGATTTAGTTCCTTAGATAGATCCTTTACTTCATTAATGCTTTTACAAACAGACACTGCTCCAATAATTTTACCGTTTTCTTCAATAGGAGCCATGTCCACTACGTATGCACGACCATTGATCTCACGATAAACACCAACTCTCGTTTTCCCGTCCTTCAGTGTTTCCGGTAATTGAGCGCCTTGTCTATATGCAGAAAGTAGCTTTCCTATTATTTCTTTCCCGACCCCTGTAATTCGGGAATATTCCGGGTTAATAAATAGAACTTTTTCAAACTCATCGATGACTAAAATTCCATCATTTATCGATGTAATTACTTGTTCCCACCATTTGTTTGAATAAATTCTCATGATTCCCCTCCTTACTGCAGTTAGATACTAGATAACTATAATATAGCATCTTTTTAGTATACCCGTTATTGCTTAGCCCCAGTTATTCGGGTAAAAAAACAGTACCAGTTTCTAACACACCTCCGATTTGTGTTAGAAACTGGTACCTAAAATTATTGCCTTCCATTATCGCGGATTTATGCCCCACAAAACAGGATTGTTCGTTAAATTATCAGTGGCGTCATCTTCAAGGTATCTAGTAATGATTTGGTAAATCTTTTGACGAAGCAACTACTCATTTGAATGAACATAAAAAAGTACGTGATTGGGATATTTAGATGGATAATTCAAATTATACTACTTTTTTATTTTTAGTCTCCACATCTGTTGATTCCTTATAATGAGGTTCATCTACATATGATAAATCAATTTTTGTAATATCTAAATCATAATTCCATCTAGGATTATCGTTGCCTTTTTCAACTTCTCTAAAATAATGTTGATAAATATATCTAACGTATTTAAAAAGAAGCAGTAAAGATATAACATTGATAAATACAATCATTCCTAAGATTAGATCGACAGCTGCCCAAATGACATTCAATTCTACAACACTTGCCATAACAAGGATAACAGCTAGTACGACTCTGTATGATAAAATAGGGTACTTCTTCTTATCTTTAAAAATATAAGTTAAATTGGATTCACCATAACGCATATCTGCTAATAGTGTCGTAAATCCGAATAAAAACATCGCCAAAAATACAATCCAACTTCCTAAATTCCCCAAAACAGAACCAAAAGCTGTTTGCAATAATAATATACCATCCTGGCCTGATTCTAATGATCCCGTCATCAAAATTGCTAATGCAGTAGCTGTACAAATAATAATGGTGGTGATAAAAGTACCAATCATCGCTAAAAATCCTTGGTCGACTGGATGTTTAACATCAGCAGAAGCATGCATCATTGCAGCAGAACCATTCCCTGCATCATTAGAAAACATTCCCCTAGCAACACCACTTCTAAATGCCTCTGCAACAGTCCACCCGACTACTCCACCAACTGCTGACTTCCCTGTGAATGCGCTTTCAAATATAGCATCAAAGATAGTTGGGATATAAGTAATGTTAATGATCACTATATAAAGCACAACTGAAAAGTAAACAAATACCATAAAAGGGACAATGAAAGTCGATACATTTACTAATCTTTTCATTCCCCCGATGGTTACTAAAAATGCCAAAATCACAACAATTATTCCAGGAATAATCGGATTAATATTAACGACGCCCGTAAAAGCGTTTGCAATTGAATTCGTCTGAATAGAAGCGATGGCAATACCTATACCAAACACATAAAGAAGTGAAATTAGAATAGCCAATGGCTTATTTCTCAAGCCTTTTTCAATGTAATAAGCCGGTCCCCCTTCGTAATTTCCGTCTTTATCTTTAATTCGAAAAGCTTGTCCTAGAACCGTTTCACTAAAACTTACAATCATACCAAACAACGCAGTCATCCACATCCAAAAAATGGCACCAGGACCACCTATAAATAATGCGCTACTCACACCCACTAGGCTCCCTGTACCTAATTGACCGCCGAGTGCAGCCATTAAAGTACCAAATCCAGATAGTCCACCTTCGTCACCTTTTAAACTCTTTTTCATGGTACTAAAAGCCCGAATAAAATGTTTTATCTGAGGGAAACCTAGTTTAATAGTGAAGTATAAACCAACACCTAGTAAAGTGTATCCGATTACATTTGCCCATAGCCAATCAGTTATAGTATAGATTATTTGCATAATTCCAACCCCTTCTATTTTCTACTTTATCCCACATTAACGGGCAGTAAGACTCCCACCTCAAGATTCAAGAAAAGCGATAAGATAAGTGAGAGATGAAGAAAACCCCCACTGATTGAAGTTTCACTTTATTGGACACAGAATCAAATGAAGATACAGCGTTGTAGATTTGCTGCATCACTTGTCATTGTCATAACGTTTATTAACAATTCTTCTTTCATATACTTGAGATACTGCAATAATAATGAATCTCGATGTGAAAGTTTTATACTCCCCACTATATTGATCATCTAGAGGTTTCCAATATTTTCAGATTAGTAATTCCCACAGTTTTACAATTATATTTGAACCCTTAACCAAGTCTATTTCATATATTATTAATTCATAATCGGGACAAGTAATACGAGAACCTTTAAGGAAGGAAAGAGGCTTACATAAACATAATGATTTGCAACCCCTTACATTCTTGTACAACGATACCTCAAATTGGTAATTTTAAACGAACGATTTCTGCAAAAAATTCTGCACCCAGAACTAAATTTTCATCTTTATAATCAAACTTAGCATGGTGAAGAGGATATACTTCTTCTCCCTCACGCTTACCACCTAGAAAGACATAGCATCCTGGTACTTTATCAATAAAATGCCCAAAATCCTCTGAACCCATCATCGGTAGTGCATTATCCACGACATTTTCTTCTCCAAGTACATTTATAGCTGCTTGCACGACTGTATGATGACATTCCTCCCAATTAATCGTTGGGGAAAAAGAGTTTCTATAAGTGAATTCGCAGGTTGCCCCGTTAGCTTCACAAATACTTTCACAAATGGCTTGCATTCTCTCTTTAATAAGAGATTGAACTTCTGGTTTGTAGCTTCTACAGTCACCAGTTATGACGACATTAGTAGGTATTACATTAACTGTCCCGTCAGTATGAATTTCAGTACAAGAAACAACCGCTGTGTCAGTCGGATCAATATTTCTTGCTACAATGGTTTGTAATGCTAGTATTATTTGGGAAGCGATCACCAATGAGTCTACCCCCATGTTCGGAGCAGAAGCATGTCCTCCTTTCCCTTTTATACGAATTTCGAAGTTATCTTCACTTGCACAAATTCCTCCAACTTTAGAATGGATTTGCCCCTCCGGTAAACCAGGCATATTATGTAACCCATAAAATTCATCAATTGGGAATCGCTCAAATAAGCCATCTTTAAGCATTGCAAGTGCCCCTTCACCATGTTCCTCCGCAGGTTGGAAAATGAAACGAACGGTTCCATTAAAGTTTTTTCGATCCGCAAGTAGTTTTGCTGCACCAAGTGCGGTGGCAACATGTCCATCGTGCCCGCAGGCATGCATCTTACCAGGATATTTCGAAGCATATGGTAGATTGGTTTCTTCCTGAATGTTTAAAGCATCCATATCCGCACGAATTCCGATAATTCCTGTGCCATTGCCGTTTTTTAATGTACCAACCACTCCGGTTTTTCCAATTCCCGCAACCACTTCATAGCCCATTTCTGATAATTTTTCTGCAACAAATTGAGATGTATTTTCTTCTTCAAAAGCAGTTTCAGGATGCGAGTGAAGATAGTGCCTCCAATTAATAAGCTGATCCTTTAAATTTTCATTGCTCATATTAACTACTCTCCCCTATGACTTTTTTGGTGATTAACTTTTACTAAAATCCTCTGTAAAGTCGCTCTTTCCTTACTTATATGGATGGACATGCCCCGTCCCATATTACTTTTCTAAAATGATCTGGATCCGTGTCACCTTCTGTGCTTATAATAAGAATTTTCGAATCCTCATTTAAATTCAATGCATTTTTCATATCATGGAGCATATCATTTTCAGCCAGTAGACTAGCTAAGCCCACACCAACTGCACCTGATTCTCCTGAAATAATATGCTGGTCACTACCTAATGGGTTTGCAAGAATTCTCATACCTCGTGCAGCTACGTAATCCGGACAAGAAACAAAGATCTCAGCATAATCTTTTAAAATACCCCAAGAAGTTGTACTCGGTTCCCCACATGCTAAACCAGCCATTATTGTAGACAAAGCGCCCGTTACTGAATGTGGCTCTCCATCCCCGACATCAATGGATTTGTATAAGCATGCTGCTGCATCCGGTTCGATGATAACCGTAGTAGGACGTTCATCTCCGAATCTATCTACTAAGTATCCAAGCATGCTACCAGCAAAGGATCCGACCCCAGCTTGTAAAAACACATGCGTAGGTTTGTCATCACCAGATTCAGCAACCTGATCTATAGCTTCATCCAGTAGAGTTACATACCCCTGCATTATCCAAGTTGGAACCTTTTCATATCCATCCCAAGCTGTGTCCTGTAGCAAAACCCAGCCATTTTCTTTAGCCTTCTGACTAGCCAGACGAACAGTATCATCATAGTTAAGATCTGTTATCGAAGCGTCTGATCCTTCTTTTCGTATATTGTTCAATCTTATTTCTGAAGACCCTTTTGGCATATATACGACTGATTTTTGTCCCAACTGGTTTGCAGCCCAAGCTATTCCTCTGCCATGATTTCCATCCGTTGCTGTTACAAAAGTAATCTCTCCAAGTTTCTCTTTTACTTCTTTACTTCTCAGTTTTTCAAAAGAAAGAGCTGAAATATCAACGTTTAATATTTCTGACAAATATTTACCAACAGCAAATGACCCTCCTAATACTTTAAAGGCATTCAGTCCAAATCTATAAGATTCGTCTTTCACCCAAATACGGCTAACTCCCAATTGTTTAGACAACTTATCTAAACTGTGAAGTGGAGTTACCTTATACTCTGGAAAGCTTTTGTGAAAGTTTCTTACCTTTTCAGCAATTTCACCACTCATAAATTCAACCGATGCTTTCTCGCTATCTGTTCTTTCTGCACTTTTATTGATAATATAGTTAATTTCCATTAAATTTTTCATTTTTAATCTCCTATTCTAAAATGGCAATGACTTCTATTTCTACACCGACATCTCTAGGTAACCTAGATACCTCAACACAGCTTCTCGCAGGATAATTTCCTTCAAAAAACTCTCCATATATTTCATTTACCGCAGAAAAATGAGATAAGTCTTTTAAAAACACTGTTGTTTTAACAACATTTTCTAAAGAAGCACCGGCTTTCTCTACTATTTCTTTCACATTTATTAAAGATTGTTTTGTTTGTTCTTTTATATCCTCCGAAATTTCACCTGTTTTCGGATTTACAGGAAGTTGACCAGATACAAAGATCAACTTATCCTTTTTTATCGCTTGGGAATACGGTCCAATAGCTCCCGGTGCATTTTCTGCGATAATTACTTCTTTTACCATAATTGAATTCCTCCTTTGGGTTTCTTATTATTGTCTAATCATATTAAGCTTCACACTTATCGTAAGAAAAGAGTTACTGACTGAAGCAAAAAATAACATTAGAATATATACGCTTCCAAATTGACTTTGCGTATTTTTTTCTCCAGCTATAATTTATTTTTATAAGAGTAATATATCACACTTCACATACTAGTCAACACAATTTTTTTCATTCGACAAAAAATTTAAATAATTTATTCTAATTGTATTCCCCTTCCCCTATTCTCCTTAAAGCTTATAAATTGAAAGCAAATTGTGGTATATTACATATTAAGAATGATTTTTCCAGCGAGGTGCTAGAAGGTGACAATTGAGAAGAATGAAACTAAATTAAAGCGGACGTTTATGAAGGATGAGGTATACAATAAGCTGCGAACGTGGATTGTAACTGGAGAACTTGAACCGGGCACAAAATTAAGAGATCAGGATTTATCTGAACAGCTAGGCATTAGCCGCACCCCTATCCGAGAAGCTTTACTTAGATTAGAAAGTGATGGGCTTGTGGTGACTAAGGCTAATAGGTGGACGTTAGTATCTCCAATTGATTTAAATGGAGCTAAAAGTATCTATTCCATTGTATGGACACTGGAGCGCTTAGCTTTGGAACAGGCCCTTCCTCATTTTTCTTCCATAGACATCGAAGAATTGGAGCATCTTAATGAAAGTTTTAAAACAGCCATTGCAACCGGAGATATTTATGCAATACTTCAGGCAGATAACAAATTTCATCATAAAATTATTCAGCTATCAAATAATTTAGAATTACCTCCATTACTCTCGAGTTTAAAAGTAAGGATTCAAAGAATAGAAATACATTATTTCAGTCATATCGATGCCAAGTACACATCCTATCATGAGCATCAACAAATAATTGATGCCATTAAAAAACAGGATTTACAACTTGCAATTGATACTATTAAAGCAAACTGGAAAAATAGCTTAGATCGTATTCAACTAGATAACTAAACAGGAAAAGTAGCTCCAAAATAGTTTTACTTTCTCTTTTTTATTTGTAAGGCTTTATTAAATTAGATTTTTCAACAAAAAGAGTGAGGATTTCTTCCATATGGTTATTATCACATGGTAAAATCCTCACTCCTTTTCACTATTGTCTATTAATTTTAGTATTTTTGTATTCTAGCGGAGTCATGTTTATAGAAGCTTTGAATTTATTAATAAAATAGCTTGTACTATTAAAGCCTACTTGATAAGCAACTTCAGTAATAGTAGCATCACCCTGCTGCAATAAATATAGACTTTTTTGAATACGATAATCTATAACATAATTTAATGGAGTACTTTTTAAAAACCGCTTGAAATACCGGCAGCATTCGGAACGGCTCAGCTGACCAGCCCTCGCAATATCTTCTAACATCATTTTTTCTGCATAATGCTCATGTATCCAACTTAACATTTGCTTCACTCGCTGATTTTTTAATATTTCTGTTTGAATATATTCTAATTTACAACCATTATTAATTAATTTTTTCCAAATTAAGGCTAGTTGAATCGTTATATCGATTTCATAGTATTGGAATTTTTGCTGCATACATTGATAGATTTCTAATATAGCGTCTAATATATTTTTCCCCCATAACTCATTTGCTTCAATGTACAAGTAAGGTAAATTAGTCGCTTGAATATAAGGCTTGACGTAAGTAGTATAGAGTTCTTGTGATAAAACAAAATTAGGAGAAAGATTTAAACATATATAGATGCAGCCTGAATGCTCCTTATCTTGTGCCATATGCAGGCTTCCGCTATTTATAAACAGTCCATCACCTTCTCGAACCTCTAACCAATCCTCATTAACTTGAAAGATTGCTTCTCCCTTTACGACTAAAACAAATTGAATTTCGTCATGCCAATGAAGTGGAATATAGCCATGAATATTTTGATCAATGGTGATTTTATAACATGCAAGGGGCATCACAACTGTATTATGCTTCGTTAGATCTTTTAAACTATCGTCAATAACAAAATTTTTCATTTGCATCATGAACACCTCAATATATTTCTATTATTCTATTCAATAATCGTATTATTCAAACAAATATTCCATTACTATAACATTATCATTTCATTTTTAAAAGGAGACTTAAACATGATCAATACTCAATACAATCTATCCATCAACTCCAAACGTCTATTCGGCCACCTTCAAGAGCTTGGGCTAATGGGGGTAGACAATGACAAGAAACGAACCAGATTAGCTGCTTCAGATACGGATAAAGCCGGACGTGACCTATTCGTCAATTGGTTGAAGGAAGCAGGATTGGAAGTTGAAATCGACAGAATCGGTAATATTTTTGGGATCTGGTATGGTAATGAAAATAGAAAGGAAGCACCACTATTATTAGGCTCGCATATCGATACAGTCATTAACGCAGGTATGTACGATGGATGCTATGGTGTACTTGCTGGTCTTGAAGTTATAACCACTTTAAAAGAAAAAGGTTTTATACCAACTCGTCCAATTGCAGTTGCAGCATTTACTAATGAAGAGGGAGTACGATATCAGCCCGACATGATGGGATCCCTCGTGTACGCTGGTGGGCTCTCAGTGGACGATGCACTTGCATCTAAAGGCACGGATGGCACACGATTAGGCAAGGAACTTGAACGTATTGGATATGCCGGTACGAAGGAGCCTGGCTTTTTAAAGCCACATGCTTATATTGAGCTTCATATTGAACAAGGACCAATTCTTGACAAAATGGGTATCCCAATCGGAGCTGTTGAGAATCTTCAAGGCATTACTTGGCAGCGTATCACGATAGAAGGTGTTGCAAACCACGCAGGTACTACACCGACTGATATGCGACGTGATGCAGGACTTGCTGCTGCGCGGGTAATAACATATTTACGCGATCTCGCGAACAATTCAAATGGATTGACGGTTGCAACAGTTGGAACTATTGATTTTAAGCCCAATGCTGTTAATGTCATCCCCTCTATGGCAACATTCACAGTTGATTTGCGTAATCCAAACGAACAGAGATTGCAAGAAGAGGAGCAAGCACTTGCAGGCTACCTAAAAGAACTAGCGACATCTGAAGGAGTTTCCATTAGATCCGAACAACTAGTACGTTTTAACCCTGTTACCTTTGACCAAACAATTGTTCAATTGATAGAGCAAGTTACTAGCGACCACGGCCTCCAGTCAAGACGAATGACATCAGGTGCAGGGCATGATGCCCAAATGATGGCTCGCATTTGCCCAACAGCTATGATTTTCGTCCCAAGTATTGATGGTATTAGTCATAATCCAAAGGAATATACAAGAGATTCAGACTTAATAGTTGGAGCTAATGTTTTACTTAACGTAGTTAGCCAGCTTACAGGCAAATAATCATTTATGTCCAGATTTTTCGAACGCACTTGAAAAGTCTGGACGTCTAGTGCTCAAATATAAATACGAATGTGCTGTAGTAGTATACGATGGACAAACAACGGGTCTAGTTGAACGAAAAAAAGGAACAACACCATTATCGGTGCTGCTCCTTTTTACATTATCCTCTAAGTTCTGCTCCTGCTTGTTCTGCAAGTGCTTTTAATACTTTGTTATGGGCATTTACCACTTCTTCATCCGTTAATGTACGTTCTGGATCGAAATAAGTTAGAGAGAATGCAACCGATTTTTTACCTGGCTCCATTTTTTCTCCTTCGTATAAATCGAATAGATGTACAGCTTTTAATAGACGTCCACCAGATAATTGGATGATTGCTTGGAGTTCTCCAGCCGCTTTTTCGCTGTCTACTACTAAAGCAATATCTCGTGTGATCGATGGGAATTTAGAAACTGGTGCATAGTATAAGGCTTCTACTTCTTTGTTTAATACTTTTGCTAAGTTTAGTTCTACTACATACGTATCTTTTAAATCACGTACTTTCTGTTCAGACGGATGCAATTGTCCGATTAAACCAATTCCTTCTCCTGCAAGTTTAATCGATGCAGTACGTCCCGGATGTAATCCTTCTACTACTGCACGTTCAAAAGTAAGTTCTTTTGAATGACCAAGTAGCTCCATTAATCCTTCGATGATTCCTTTTAGTACGAAGAAATCGACTGCTTTTTTCTCACCTTGCCAGCTGTGGTCCACCCATTTACCAGCAATTACTGCTGCTAAATGTTCTTGTTCATGAGGCAGACCCGATTCTGTTTCACCTAAGAAAACAGAACCAACTTCATAAAGAGCCACTGTATCTGCTTGGCGAGCAGTGTTATACGATACGGCATCTAGTAAATGCGGGATTAAACTTTGACGAAGCGTGCTGCGTTCTTCACTCATAGGCATTAATAGCTCTGTTACTGGTGCAGTTTCTAATGCAAATTTTTGAGACATTTCTTTTGAAGTTAATGAATAAGTGATTGCTTGATAAAGGCCTGCACCCTCTAAGTAAGCACGAACTTGACGACGTTTTGCTTGGTAAGACGTTAGTCCGCCTGGTTTAGATTCTTCTACTGGAAGTGTCATTGGGATTTCATCATACCCGTACATACGCGCGATTTCTTCTACAATGTCTTCTGGAATCTTAATATCTTGACGACGAGTCGGTGCATTAATGTATAAATAACCATTTGCCGCTTGGTGATCAAATTTTAATCTCGTTAGAATAGAAGTCATATCTTCTAATGAAATTTTCATCCCTAAACGATTGTTGATAAAGTCTGGAGATACAACAACTTCAACAGGTGTTTTGTCTAATTCATCTACCACAACAGACCCTGCTAGCACTTCTCCACCAGCTAGTTCAGCAAGTAGACTTGCCGCACGCTCTGCCGCTAAAATAACACGATTCGGATCAACACCTTTTTCAAAACGAGCGCTTGCATCACTGCGTAAATTTTGGTCTTTGGACGTTTGACGAACAGACCCTCCTGCAAAATAAGCAGATTCAATGGCAACCGTTGTTGTACCGTCATGCACTTCTGAATTCGCTCCACCCATTACCCCAGCGATAGCGACTGGCTCTTTACCATTTGTGATGACTAAATTATTCGATTTAAGCGTACGTTCTTGATCATCTAGTGTAACAATCTTTTCCCCTTCATTTGCAAGACGAATGACAAGTTCCTTTGTTTCTAGACGGTCATAGTCAAATGCATGAAGTGGTTGGCCGTATTCCATTAATACATAGTTTGTAATATCGACTACATTATTGTGTGGACGAACTCCAGCTGCCATTAGTCGGTGCTGTAACCAAAGTGGTGATTCTTTAATTTGTACATTTTTTACTACTTTTGCTACATACATCGGATTTTCTTCGATTGCATCTACACGCAAGCTTAAGTAATCCGAAGCTTTTTCATCGCTTTCTGTGTACGTTGCTTCTGGGTATTTCATATCTTCCGATAAAATAGCTCCAACTTCGTAAGCAACTCCAAGCATACTTAAAGCATCCGAACGGTTTGGTGTTAACCCAAGTTCAAGAATCGTGTCATCTAATCCAAGTAGTGGAAGTGCACTTTCCCCAGGAACGGCTGTTTCTGGAAGCACATAAATACCTTCTGCATAAGCTTTTGGTACGAGTCTTCCTTCAATGCCAAGCTCTTGAAGTGAACAAATCATACCATTCGATTCTTCTCCACGTAGTTTTGCTTTTTTTATTTTGATTCCACCAGGAAGTACTGCTCCTGGACGTGCAACGATTACTTTTTGCCCTTCTGCCACGTTTGGAGCTCCACAAATAATTTGTGTTGTTTCTTCTCCAACGTCTACTTGGCAAATATTGAGTTTGTCTGCTTCCGGATGTTTAACACATTCCTTCACATATCCTACTACTACATTTGTCATCCCTTGTGTACGGTCAATTACTGCATCCACTTCGATACCAGAGCGAGTAATTTTTTCCCCTAAATCTTTTGGATCAAGTCCTTGTGTATTCACATATTCTGCTAACCATTTCGTAGAAACTAACATGTCATTTCCTCCTTACACTTCTGTTCGGTGGAATTGCGATAAGAAACGCACATCATTTGTATAGAAATGACGAATATCTTCCACTCCATATTTCAACATTGCAATACGTTCTGGGCCCATACCAAATGCAAAGCCAGAAAGTTTTTTCGAATCATATCCAGCCATTTCTAAAACATTCGGATGCACCATACCAGCACCTAAAATTTCAATCCAGCCTGTTTTCTTACAAACATTACAACCACTGCCGCCACATTTGAAACAAGAGATATCCATTTCAACAGATGGTTCTGTGAATGGGAAGAAGCTTGGACGTAGGCGGATTTCACGATCTTCTCCAAACATTTTTTTCGCAAATACAGAAAGTGTTCCTTTTAAATCACTCATGCGAATATTTTCGCCAATAACAAGCCCTTCGATTTGTGTAAATTGGTGAGAATGCGTCGCATCATCGTTGTCACGGCGGTATACTTTCCCCGGGCAAATAATTTTAATTGGCTTTCCTTCTTTTGCTTCCATCGTACGAGCTTGCACTGGTGATGTGTGTGTGCGAAGCAGAATGTCCTCTGAGATGTAAAAAGAATCTTGCATATCACGAGCCGGGTGACCTTTTGGTAAGTTCAACGCTTCGAAATTGTAGTAATCTTTTTCTACTTCTGGACCTTCTGCGATTTCATAGCCCATGCTAATGAATAAATCTTCAATTTCTTCTACCACACGAGTTAGTGGATGATGATTTCCTGTTTTCACAGGGCGACCTGGTAATGTCACATCAAGTGATTCTTTTTCTAATTGCGCTTGAATCGCTTGTTCTTGTAGAAGAGTCATGCGAGCTTCTAGCACTTCTGTTACCTCTTCACGAACTACATTTACAAGAGCTCCCATTTTAGGACGTTCTTCTGCAGGAAGTTTACCCATTCCTTTTAATAGATCCGTAATCGGTCCTTTTTTCCCTAAATATGCAACACGCACATCATTTAATTCTTTGACATTCTGAGAAGCTTCAATTTTTTGTAATGCTTCTTCTTTTAACTGTTGAAGTTGTGCTTCCATGTTTTGTTGATCTCTCCTTCTCGTTCAAATTCGCCTTGGCGTATTTGTGTCTAGATTTTGCATCGAGCTCGCCTCGATGAACTCCTTTACAAAATCTATGACATCCGCCGGAGGCTGTCTCATTTCAATCAGCATGCCTTTAGCTGATTGAAATGAGACAAAAAAACCCCGCCCCTATAAAAGGGACGAGGACTAATTTCGCGGTACCACCCTGATTATTGCACTTTCAAATTTGTGCAATCACTCAATTCGACTAACGGCTCTACACCGGCACACCTTTACAGTCAATGACTGGTCCCGGTGGCAGCTAGCGGGGTGAACTTCTATATGCATTCTCTATTTACACTTTCAGTCAAGGTGTAAAATTCCTTTTTTCAAATCGGCATATATACTTTTCCCGATGACAGCTTTTATATATCAAGTTATATTCATTATACGAAGTTTTAAACGTTACTTCAAGTGTGATTTATTTTATATTGCGCATAATAGGGAAACTGTGCGGTAGTGAGTTGAATGATGTGGACGCTTGGATTTCCGCTACAGGGTGAACGCTTTCCGCGGGTACGGCTTCAATCTCCTCGGAGCTCCGTAAACAAATGCTCCTGCGGTTACTCGTCGCAAAGACATTGGTCAAACAAAGTTCGACCAATGTCTTTCCTGCGGGGCTTTCAGCTCGTACTGTTCCCGCTGGAGTCGCCACCCCTTCGCTACAATCCAATAGAGTTTGCTATTTACTCCATAAGGAGACACTAAATTTTCTATGGGTGAAAACCTTTGATTAGTTGAAAAGATATACTATCTAGCGATTGTTATCTATTGTTGGGAACCATTACTTGAATAGCTAATAGCTACTGTACATAAAATGATTTTAAATAAGAAACAGCTGGACAGTGGTAAATAAATTAAAGAGCTTTTTTGCATTTAATTATGGATTAGTCAGCAAGTTCTATTGATGGGAGCGCAAGGCGGCGACACCTGCGGGATCAGCGGGACAGGTGAGACCCCGCAGGAGCGTGCGACGAGGAGGCTCACCGCCCGCCCCGCGGTAAGCGTCCGCCTGGAGCGGAAATCAATTGCCTTTGCCGTATCTCTTACGTCGCAGTTTCCCTATAATGTTACTCGAAAAAAGTTATCCACATGCTAAGTCTTCTATAGTTTCCTAACCAACAAAAATACAGTTATGTTACCTGGTATCCGTAACATAACTGTATCAATAAAAAGTTTACTTTTGCTGATTCTTCAGCTTTTCTAATAAACCACGTACTTTTTCTCTTTGTTTCTCTGTGTCTGCTACTAATCTTTCCACTTTATATGTGTCATTTTCGATAGAGATAAGGACAATATCCCCCTCTTTTACTTCTTCATCAAGTTCAGAAATAGGAATGTGCAATCTTTCTGTCTCATTTGGGTATTTTAAAAATACTGCGAGCTCTCCTTCTACTCGATCAAGTGTGTATTTATTTGAGTTCACTCATCACTACCCCTTTCTCATTTAATAATTGCGCTGTATCTCCTTCGTTTCTCCACATTTGTCTATTCGTCCATTTCAAATGTATACCGTCTTCTTTTGCTTCAGGACCGCTTGTTACATATAAAGTTTCACCCGGCTGAATAGATATATCTGGAAAGTTATATACTTGATTGCCCGCTACGGAAACCAGCTGCCAACCTTCCATGTTCACTGCTGCATTTCCTTGGTTTGTAATACCAACGATTTCTTCCCGAACATCTTTCTCTGATATGAAAAGCGGTGTTTCTGCTACTGTTTCCTTTTCAGCAGGAAATGAATCCGCCGAAACATTATAATCTCTTCCATCTGTCTCCACTACAATGTTTCCTAATTCTGCTGTACTATAAATTTCTGCGTTCGCTTTTTTCAATCTCGTCACAACGATAGGAGTAGGGTGACCATACATATTATTTTCCCCATAACTTAAAATTGCTACTTCTGGTTGAACCTCACGGATAAAAGCGTCCGAACTACTTGTATCCGAACCATGATGTCCCGCTTTTAATACAGTAGATTTTAGGTCATATTTTTTTATCATGCTTTTCTCCACAGCTGCATCAGCGTCCCCAGTTAACAAGAACGACACGTCCTTATATTGGACCTTCAACACTATAGAAGCTTCATTATTTTCGTTGGCATCATCACTCGTATGCAAGACAGTTATTTCTACATCCGAATCTAAAGGAATTGTATCACCTATACTTGGTACAACAAATGGGATATGCTTGTCCAAAATAAGCTGTAGCATCTGTTCATACGTGTCTGTACTATGCTCTTTTCCTGAATCTACAAAGTTTTTAATGGAAACAGAGTTTAATACGGAGAGTAGTCCACCAATATGATCCGCATCTGGATGAGTTGCTACCACATAATCTAACTTCTCCACTCCCTGTTGCCGTAAATAATTCACTACGTCCTTTCCTTTTTCTTTTTTCCCTCCGTCAATAAGCATATTCTTCCCTGCAGGAGATTGAATGAGTATAGAATCTCCTTGTCCAACATCTATAAAATGAACGCTCATTTCTTTTTTGGCGTTTGTTTCTACGTTTTTTTCTTGGCTTTTATTTTGCATTTCCATCGTGCAGCCAAATGTTATGAAAATCAAAAAAGCACTTATGATTGATATTATATATTTCATTTTTTACCTTCCTTTTTTAGCCTTACTATTTTACCATAGAGATATTCATTGTTGGAACTCCACTTAATGAGTTTTAAAAATCCCTTGACAATCGCCCCATACTTGTCATATAATCATCAACTGTGATTATAAAATGTGGTTCGAGAACCTCCCACATAAAAAAACTAAGGAGAAATGAATAATGAAAACAAAAACACTAGCAATAAGTGGTATTATTGCGGCTTTATATGTTGCTGTTTCACTTCTAATTGCGCCTTTTGCATTTGGTCCGTTACAGTTTCGTATTGCTGAAATGTTCAACCACCTAATTGTCTTTAATAAAAAATACTTTTTTGGAATAGTATTAGGTGTAATCGTAACGAATATGTTTTCCCCTATGGCTGCATATGATCTAACTTTTGGGGTAGCACATTCAATCATTACGTTATCACTTACTATTTTTGCTTCGAAGTTTATTAATGGACATATGGCACGCATGATATTCAATACGTTAATCTTTACGTTCACGATGTTTATCATTGCATTCGAGTTAAAACTTGCATTTGATCTACCGTTTTTCTATACATGGTTAACAGTTGCAGCAGGTGAATTCGTAGTTTTAGCAGTAGGAATTCCTATTGTAGCTGCTTTAAACAAACGATTAAATTTCAAATCATTGATTTAAATAACGTGCACCCGATTCTAACTAGAACCGGGTGCTGTTTTTATTTTTGTATCAAACCTTTCTCCACTAAGAAATCATGCGCAACGTCTTCCGCTTTTTCTCCGTCCATATCTACTTTTGCATTCATCTTTAACATATCCTCTTCGGAAATTTTCCCTGCCAGTTCATTTAATACTTTTTCGAGTTCTGGAAACTTTTCCAACGCATCTAAACGAATAACTGGTGCAGCATCATACTTAGGGAAAAATCCTAAATCATCTTGTGTTGTCTGTAATTCAAAACGTTCAATGCGCCCATCTGTTGTAAATGCCGGAATCACATCGACTTCCCCATTTTTTACAGCCTCATACATAAGATTTGGATCGAGACTTTTCGTTTCCGTGAATGTGAAGGGATAAGAATTGATTAAATCATCAAAACCGTCTCCTTGTCGTTCATAAAAAGCATGAGGCGCCCCAAAGACCATATCCCCAAACCTAGAGACCTCTACAAGATCTGAATAAGTCTTTGCGTCATAATCTTTGTCTTTCGCATAGGCTAAAGTATACGTATTTTCAAATCCTAGTGGGGTTAACCAAGTTGCTTGGAATTTTTCTTCATACCCTTTTTTCACTCGCTCCAACACACTTTCGGAGCTTTCTCCAACCTCAGATTCTTCTTTTAGAACATCCTTTAAACCTGTACCTGTATATTCTACATATAAGTCTATATCGCCTTTCTCAAGAGCTGGTGTCATAATCGCCACTTCTCCAAGTCCTTCTTTATACTCCACTTGATAATCTGTATGCTCTTCAATATATTGTCCTAAAATTTGTGGCAGTATATATTGTTCCGTCCAAGGTTTTCCACCAATAACTAGTGTTTCCTCTGAATTCGTACAGGCACCCAATAAAAGAGTCGATGCAACCCCTATCGTAACGAACATTTTCTTCATACGTCATCATCTCCCAGTCTTTAATCCTTTTGGTGTCGCTTTTTTCTCAATCCACTTCAAGATAAGATCAAACAAAATGGCTAATATTGTAACAGGTAATGCCCCTGCTAAGACGAGCGCATTATTATATGATTGCAAACCTCTATAAATAACATCACCTAATCCACCTGCCCCAACAAAAGTAGCAAGTGTCGCAATACCCACCGTCAAAACGGTAGCTGTTCGAATTCCTGCCATGATAAAGGGTAAAGCTAGCGGAAACTCAATCTGACGCAACAATTGACCTGTCGTCATTCCCATTCCACGACCTGCTTCAATAATAGAATCATCGATTGTTGTAATGCCTGTATATGTATTTCGTAAAATAGGTAAAAGTGCATAAATGATTAAGGCAATCAGTGCAGTCATAGTGCCTATTCCAATGAGTGGTACTAGAAAACCAAACAACGCTAGACTAGGAATAGTTTGAAAAATAGCAGTCACTCCAATAATCGGTTCCGCAAGTCTTCGATACCTAGCTACAAAAATTCCTAGCGGTAATGCGATACCAATACCTATCGCTAAAGCAATAAAAGATAAATAAATATGTTGTAAAAATGCTTCTTGTATTAAATCACTTCTACTGAAAAATGTGTCTAAAAATGTTTGCATTTACGACACCTCTTCCTTTGTGAGCATTGCACGTAGAAGAGTGGATTGGTTTACAAAGCCTAATTCCTTATTTCCTTTTTTTACAAGCAAGCTTTCGATTCCTACGTTTTCTAATAAATTGATCGCTTCTTCTACTAATATGTTTGCTTCCACGATTAAATAGGAGGATTGTTCGCTTCGATTAAATGAAGGGATTAAATCTTGTAGCTCACGCTTTCCAATTGATTTTTTTTGATTGATACGCTCAATACCTATGAAGTCCTGAACAAATTGATTGATGGGGCTCTCTATTAGTTCAGTAGGTGTACCTGTCTGCTCAATTTGACCGTTTCTCATGATGACAATTGTATCTGCTATTTTTAATGCTTCATCCATATCATGTGTAACAAATACGATTGTTTTCTTCAGTTTTTTTTGTATATTTTTTATTTCCATTTGTAATTGCTCTCGACTAATAGGGTCTAATGCGCTAAACGGTTCATCCATCAAAACGATATCTGGATTTCCGGCTAACGCTCTTACTACTCCTATTCGCTGCTGTTGCCCTCCGCTCAGCTCTAGTGGATATTTAGACAAGTATTCCTTCGGATCGAGGCCAACCATTTGCATTAATTCATAAACCTGTTCCGTTTTTTTTGTTTTTGTCCATCCTTTTAAATTTGGTACAAGCGATGCATTTCTTTCAACAGACATATGTGGAAACAAGCCAATTCGTTGAATAACGTAGCCAATTGTTTTTCGAAGCTCCACTGCGTCCACTGAAGAAACATCTTTACCACCTACATATACTTCTCCGGAGGTTGGAATTTCTAGCCGATTTATCATTTTCATCAATGTTGTCTTTCCGCAACCACTTGGACCAATAAGGACCACTAACTCTTCTGTGGGAATCGTTAATGAGACATCCTTTAGAGCTTCTGTCCCATCCCCAAACACTTTCGTTACCTTGTCAAATTGGATCAACTAATCTTTCCCCCTTATTACACTATATTTAACTGTTATTATATATACCCTAAAATGTCTGTTTGAAGCATAAAAAAACCAGATTCTCAATGTTATAGAATCTGGTTTGGTTCTTATTATTTCATCCCTGTCACTTCTGCTACAATTTCATAGGATCTTAAGCGAGCTTGATGGTCATATATCGTTGAGTTAATAATTATTTCATCTGCTCCAGTTTCCTCTAAAAATGCTTGAAGCTTCTCTTTTACTTCTGCTGGATTTCCAACAATAGTCGATTTTAATTGATGAAGAATACTATCTTTTTCAAGTGGATTCCAAATCCCCTCCATTGTTTCTACTGGCGGTTGTATCTGACTAGGCATATTTCGAATAAGACTTAAAAACTGTTGTTGATGGGTTGTAGAAAGTATTTTTGCTTCTTCTGTTGTATCCGCTGCAATGACATTAACACCAACCATTGCATATGGTTTATCTAAGACTGCTGATGGCTCAAAATAATGACGATATCTTTCAAGCGCTGGCAATGTATTTTCCGGTGAAAAATGACTTGCAAATGAAAAAGGTAGGCCTAACTGACCAGCTAATGTGGCACTAAAGCCACTCGATCCAAGAAGCCAAATTGGTATATCCTGTCCTTCTCCTGGAATAGCTCGGACTCTATTGTGTTTAGAATTTGCATCTAAATAACCTCGAAGCTCCTCTAATTGCTGAGGAAACTCATGTCCGCTGCTTCTAGAATCACGTCGAAGAGCCATCGCGGTTGTCTGATCCGTTCCTGGAGCTCTACCTAATCCTAAATCTATTCTACCTGGGTACATAGCTTCAAGCGTTCCAAATTGCTCTGCTATAACAAGAGGTGCATGGTTTGGCAGCATAATACCACCTGATCCGACGCGGATTTTTTCTGTGGCTGCAGCTACATATCCCATCACGACAGAGGTTGCTGAACTTGCAATCCCCGGCATACTATGATGCTCCGCAAGCCAGACACGATTATATCCCCACTTCTCTGCATGCTGTGCTAAATCTTTCGTATTTTGAAAGGCTGCTGCTGGAGTAGCCCCTTGAATAATGGGCGCTAAATCTAATACAGAATATTTGATTTGATCTAATGTTTTAGTTGCACTCAATTATCTCGTCTCCTTACTTCTAATTCATCGTACTGCATTAACGATAGCGTACAACGAGATAAAAGAAAAATAATTGAACTTAAAAAGAGCAGATTCATACACCTTATCCTCGTGTAAAAAATCTGCTGCTTTTTGCTTAATTCAATTTAAAATCGGAAACTACATCTTGAAGTTTCTCAGACATTTCTGCTAAAGAACGGGATGCTGCTGTCATTTCAATCATGGATGCATATTGTTCTTCCGCTGCTGCAACAACATTTTGTGTGTAATCCGTAGATTTTTCTATAACATCTTTTGTATTGTTTACTTGTGTTACAAGAACTTCCGCATTACTATTTATTCCTTGAATTTCTGATGAAATAATAGATAATTTACTATTAATAGTATTTATGTCTTCGGCTATTTTTTCGAACGTTTCACCTGCGTTTGAAACGTACTTCATACCATTTTCTATTGTTATTTTTCCTTCATTTACGGTTTGGACAGTATGAGTTGTATCTATTTGAATCTCATTAATAAGCGAGGAAATATTTTTTGCTGCATTTCCTGATTCCTCTGCTAACTTTCTTACTTCATCAGCCACTACTGCAAAACCTTTACCATGCTCGCCTGCTCGAGCAGCTTCAATTGCAGCGTTCAGAGCTAGTAAATTCGTTTGCTCTGCAATGCTCGTAATTACATTAATAATTTCCCCAATTTCTTGAGATTTTCTTTCTAATACAATCATCGCTTCTGTTGTTACCGTACTTTGATTGTTAATTTGATTCATCTGTTCCACGGTTTGTTTAATCACTTCATTACCAGAAAGAGAAATTTTAGAAGTTTCAATGGATAGGTCATTTAACTCTTTAATATTGGTTGTTATTTCTGTAATGCTAGATGAAATTTGGGAAACAGAGTTTTTCGCTTCCTGCACTCCAAATAACTGACTTTCTTGTCCGGAAGAAATTTGTTGGATAGACTCCGTGATTTCCTCTGATGCTCTACTAGTTTGTTCACTGCTGGCAGTCAGTTCTTCAGAGGTAGCTGCTACTTGCTGTGCCGACATAGATACCGATTCAATTACTTCTCTTAGATTTGTTGTCATTGCATTTATTCCACTAGCTAGATTACCTAGCTCATCCTTATTTTTGACCTTTATATGCTCAATTGCTAAGTCTTGTTGAGCAATCAAATTTACACTATCAGCGATTAATTTAATTGGATTACCCAGATGTCTTGCGAACAATACAATGACGATTAAACCAATTATCGTACTTAAAACTAGTGTAGTCACAATAGTCATAAGTATGGAATTAATCCCCTTATTAAAATCTTCCATATATGTTCCTGCGCTTATGACCCATCCCCAATTTGGATCTATTGTATTATAGGTGATTTTTGTTGCCGCAGTTTCAGGCTGATTTGGTAAGTCCCATTTATAATAATAATAACCTCCTCCCGCTTCTGCAATTTTAATCATGTCCTGAACAATGTATTTCCCATCCATGTCTTTCGTTTCCCATCCATTGGTTCCTTCTATAGTAGGATGGGCAATTTCTTCTCCGTTCTTTCCATAAATCACAAAGTAACCATTTGCTCCTAAGTCTACTTTGCTCGTTATGGCCCGCTTCCCATCACTTTGTAATTCACCAATTAAATATTGCTTTACTTGTTCTTGCGCTTCTTCTAGCGTTAGATCACCGTTTTCAACGGCCTCATTTTTAGAATCAATTAGTATTAGTGCCATTTCTACGCCATTCTTAAGTGTTTTTTCTCCTAGCTCATCAAGATTTTTTTTAGCCGAAGTATAACCACTAACTCCTATTATTAAACTAGGTATCAATAACAGACATATAGAAATGATAAAAAGCTTTGAACGTATTTTCATTTGTTTTTCCCCTTTGATAAAATTATAAGCAATACATGGTAGTCCTTCTATTGCATCAAAATCTCAACAATTGTATGTATTTTTCGACTACAAGTAATTTATCGACAAAAAAATATAATCTTTAATACCTAACTCATAGTAAATGTAACCTATACAATTTTCCAGTTGATTTACAAATTTCAAACAAAAGAGATCATCCCTATTTAAAGGAAATGATCTCTTTTTTCACTCTTATTCTTTTACAAAATCAATTGTACTTCTTACCGTATCGATTGGACGAACTAAGCTTTCTATTTGTGCACGCTTTGGTTCTAAAAACGGTGGTAACGATAACTTTTCTCCAAGCGTTTCATAAGGTTCATCTCCCATAAACCCTGGACCATCTGTTGCAAATTCAAACAAAATGCCATTTGCAACTCTTGCATATAAACTTTGGAAGAAGAAACGATCCACAAAACCAGATGTTTGGAATCCAAAGCTCTCCATTCGATTCGTCCATTCATCTAAAACTGAACGATCTTCTACACGGAATGCTGCATGATGGACTGTTCCAAAACCTTGTCTACCAGGAGGGAGAATAATATTTTTCTCCACAATTACTTGAGCACCGTTTCCTCCTTCTCCAACTTCAAATAAATGCAAAGATCCTTCCTGTGCAATTTCTTTAAATAGCATTACTTTTTCTAACACTTCTTTCATATAATCGAACTCAGCAATTCGAATATGAATCGGTCCTAGTCCTGTAATAGCATACTCTAAAGGAATTGGTCCCTTTTGCCATGGTGTTCCAGATGCAATTCCTTCATTATTTTCATCTGACACTAATTGATATTGTTGGTCATCAAAGTCTACAAAAGAAAGAACCTTTACACCGAATTGTTCTTGAATTCCAGTATGCTTCACTTCTAACCGATCAAAACGCTTTACCCAGTAGTCTAGGGCAGCATCACTTGGCACGCGGAAACCTGTTTTATATATTTCATTTGTTCCATGAGTTCCTTTTGGGATACCTGGGAAATCGAAAAATGTCATATCTGTTCCTGCTCCACCTACATCATCGGCAAAAAACAGGTGGTATGTTTGAATATCATCTTGATTTACTGTTTTTTTAACTAAACGCATACCTAATGTATATGTGAAAAATTTATAGTTTTCTTCTGCACTACTTGTAATTGCAGTTACATGGTGCATACCTTTTAAATGATTCATATTAAATTCCTCCATTTTATATTACCTTTAATTAAAACTTCTCTAATTCGAAGTAATTTTAACATGATAAAAAATCCATGTCAAACAAATAGAAACTGTCCTCAAAACTTTAAAGCATTGGGACAGTTTCTAATGTTATTATGGTCATATTTATTAGAAACATTACACGTCTATTTCTGTTCCTATTTGTTGTTCTTTTGCTTTTGCATATACACCTTTTGCAACTGCCAAATCAAAATAAGCAGCTCCTACTGATTTGAAAAAGGTGATTTCTTCCTTATTCTCTCTACCTTTTATAGCACCAACGACAAGCTGACTAATTTCTCCATAGACTTGTTCAAAAGACCATTTACCTCGTTCTTCTGCATCTATAAGCTCTCCTGCTTCCTCTTTAACACCCGCTAAGTCATCCACAACAATTTTAGCTGCACGAGTTATTGTTGTGAGATCCACTTCATGCATATGCGGTAAATAGGAGCCAACACCATTCACATGGGCGCCAGCTTTCAAATCATCTCCATCAAAAACAGGTTCAATGGCACGAGTCGCACAGTTAATAATATCGGCTTGGCGAACAGCAGCTGCTACATCTTCTATTACCTCATAGGCTGTTTGCACTCCAAACGCTTTGAGTTTTTCGCCAAATGCTTTTGCTTTTTCTAAGTTTCGGTTCACGAGTAGAATGCGTTCGATTGGACGGACAGCAAGTACACCAAGCACCTGTTCAAATGCCATCGCACCTGTACCAATTACTGCCAGCACTTTTGCATCTTTTTTCGCTAAATAATTTGTTGCTATTCCACTTAATGCCCCTGTCCGAAGTCTTGTTAAATAAGAGGCATTTAACATAGCTAAATGTTCTCCATTGGAAGCATCTGAGAGTAAAATGACCCCTTGGGTTGTCGCTTTTCCGTTCGCCGGATTATGCGGAAAAATAGTAACAACCTTTACCGCCGCTACTTCTCCTACTAAGTCAGCACTTGGCATATATAACGCCGAGGCTTCATATGGCGGAAATTCGATTACTGTACGATGAGGGCTTGCAATCTTTTTGGCTTCCTTCCCTTTTAATACTTCCGTAACATCTTGAATGGCATCTTTCATAAGATATGTATTGATAATTTGTTGTTCATTTACTATTAACATGCAAAAACCTCCATTAATAAAAAAACTCGTCTTTCATTAACACGAGCGAAAGACGAGATATTTTCTATTATCGCTTTATTTATTGTGCTTTGCCCAATGTATTGGAAACCTTAGACTGTTCTTTTGTGCTTTCTGTATCTACTTTGCTAATGTCATCTAAATGCTCTTGACTACGATCTTTTACTGCCCATATTGCTAACAAAGAAATAACAGCAGTGAATATAATGTAGCAGGCAACTGGAATATATGAATCATTAAACTTCAACAGTAAACTTGCCGCAACGAGCGGTGCAGTACCACCAGCCACCGCTGCACCAATTTGGTACCCAAGCGTAATTCCTGTATATCGCACTTTTGCATCAAAAATCTCGGAAAACATCGTCCCTAATACTGCAGTAATCGGTGACCAAATGATACCTAATCCAATAATCGTCGCAATAACTAATAGTGCAACTGATTGCTGATGTAACATCCAGAAGTATGGGAAAGCAAATACAATCATTCCAATAGTTCCAGCGACGTATAGCTTTTTACGGCCTATTTTATCAGAAAGACTTCCCATAATCGGTATTAAAATCGTAGTAACTATTGTAGCTATCATAACGGAATTTAACACGGCTGTTCTTGAGAAACCTAGATTTGTTGTCCCGTAAGATACAACAAACGTACCGAATATATAGAATGGTGCTGTTTCTACTACTTTTGCACCGATTGCGATTAGTACTTCGCGCCAATGATACTTTAACGTATCTACTATTGGCAGTTTAGGAATTTCTCCTGATTGTTGTACCTTTTTGAAGGATGGTGTTTCGTCAATTCCTTTACGAATCCATAACCCAAAAACAACTAATAATGCACTAAAGATGAATGGAATACGCCAACCCCAAGTCATAAATGAACCTTCAGGCAGCAAGGTCATGATCGATAATGCAACAGTCCCTAGAACCATCCCTATAGTTACACCCATTTGAGGAATAGCGCCATATAATCCGCGTTTTTCTTTCGGCGCATACTCTACTGCAAGAAGTAAAGCTCCTCCCCATTCTCCTCCAATACCTAAGCCTTGAACGAGACGTAGCGTTATTAAAAGAATTGGAGCCCAAACACCTATCGCTTGATATGTAGGAAGTAATCCCATCCCAAATGTTGCAATCCCCATTAGACTTAACGTAAGAACAAGCGTCTTCTTCCGTCCAATTCTGTCGCCAATATGACTGAAGATAACTCCTCCGAATGGACGTATAAAGAAAGCCAGTGCAAATGATGCATAAGCAAGAATAGTTCCAACCGATGGATCTTCCGTAACAAAGAATAATTGGTTAAATACAAGGGCTGCTACCGTTCCATACAAAAAGTAATCAAACCATTCAATCGAACTTCCTACTAAACTAGCAATCCACACTTTCCTCATTTGTTTTGAATCCATTTTAACTCTCCCCTTTATTAAAATTGAAGTGACACTTTAATTCTCCCATTTTCATTGTAAGTAGTTTGAAATTTTCTGTCAATATACGTTACAAATTATTTGCAATGGGCGTTCCGTAAAAAGTAATGTATGATTTACTTAAGAGTATTATAAAAGGGGTATTAAATATGTCTTCACATTCAATAGGACAGATATTAAAACAATTACGAAAAGAACGGAAGCTTACTTTAAAAAGTCTAGCAGAACTCACGGGTGTCTCAATTAGCTTCTTATCCCAAGTAGAGCGCGGTAAATCGAGCGTCACCTTAGAATCCTTGAAAAAGATTGCAGATGCATTACAAGTAAATCCTACTATATTTTTTACCGATCATTCACAGACAGATGATTTAAATTCCATCAGACAGCAATTTTTTTACCAAGATTTATCGAATGGGATTCTTGATGCTTCCTATTTACCTATCTTAGTCACACTGCAGCCAGGGGAAAATGAAGGAAATGCCTTTGCTCATAGTGGCCATGAATTTTTATATGTTATTGAAGGTACTCTAACTGTAGTAGTAGACGAGAAAAAAGAAGAATTAGGGGAGCAACAATCTACCATGTTTGATGCAAACAAAACGCACTATTGGTATAACTTAACGAATAAACCGGTACGATTTTTAGTCGTATCCTCGAAGTAACATACATGCAAAAGGAGTGAGTACAAGAAACTCACTCCTTCTTAATATTTCAGTTTAACTAAGTTTCTTTACTCTGGGCAGTACACTTTTCAATTTACTTTTTTAACCCCATTCCAGTACATTTCTCGCAATAAGAATTTTTGGAGCTTCCCAGTTGCTGTTTTTGGTAATGTCTCTACGAATTCAAATGATTTTGGAACTTTGAAATGTGCCATAACGGATCTGCAATAGTCGATCATCTCTTGCTCCGTCACATTCTTTTCTTCACGAAGCACAACAATCGCTTTAGGGACCTCTCCCCATTTTTCATCTGGTACAGCATAACAGCTGTCTCTAAAACATCCGGATGCTTATATAATACCCCTTCAATTTCCGTAGATGAGATATTCTCCCCACCAGAAATAATCATGTCCTTTATACGATCTTGAATTTCGATATACCCATCTGGATGTGTTACTGCCAAATCACCCGTATGGAACCAACCGTCTACGATAGCTTCTGCTGTTTTTTCCGGATCTTTGTAATAGCCTTCCATGACGACATTCCCACGCGTGATTATTTCACCAATTTCCTTCCCATTCCAAGCAACTTCTTTTCCATCTTCCTGACTGACCACTTTTGTTTCCCCATTAAATGCTAGTTCAATACCTTGTCTAGCTTTTATCGTTGCTTGTTCATCCGGTGATTTATCATCGAATTCTTTTTTCCATTCGCTATATAGAATGAATGGAGATGTTTCGGTCAGTCCATAAACATGCATCATATTTAGTCCAAGAATCTCTTGCGCTTTCCCTATAAGTGCTGCCGCTGGTGGCGCTCCTGCAGTGCCCATTCGAGGATTTGTTGTAATCTTCACTTCTTTTGCTTTTGGTTCATTCACTAGCATATTTACAACGGTAGGTGCACCACATAATAAGCTTATTTTATGTTTTTCAAATAAATCCAAAATAAGCGGTGGATCTACCTTACGTAAGCACACATGTGTTGCTCCAGTGGCGGTAATTGCCCACACCCCACCCCAACCATTCGCATGGAACATCGGCAATGTATGAAGATACACATCATCATGCTTTACACTTAGATGATACATAAAGTTCGCTGCATTTAAATAATTACCTCGATGTGTTAGCATAACCCCTTTTGGTTTGGAAGTCGTACCACTTGTATAATTTAAAGTGAGCAATTGATTTTCATCTATATCCACTTTAGGAAGTGAAGCATCTCCAAAGTCCTGATTGATAAATTCTTCATAATAAATACCTTCCAATAAATTCGTATACCCTTCCACTGCAACGACTATTATTTGTTCTAATGACAAGCTATGGCGGATTCCTTCTATTAAATGACTATATTCTTCATCCACAATGAGTATTTTAGAATCACTATGTTTGATAATGTATTCTAAGTCTTCTGCATTTAATCGATAATTTAAAGGGACATGTACAGCGCCGAGCTGACAAATCCCATAAAAACTTTCTAACATATAATGGGTATTTGGCAACATGACTGCAATATGATCTCCTTTTTGAACTCCAGCCTTTGCTAAAGCAATAGATAGTCTATCCGTCCGTTCCCCAAACTCTTCATATGTAAACTTTTTCTCTCCATCGATTACCGCAGTTTTTTTCGGATAATATTTGATTGCTCTTCTTTTCCAATCTAATGGTGTTAATGCAGCAAACATTCCAACCAACTCCTCTTTTAGAATGAAATTTCTTTTTGTACGATTGATCCAAAGATCCCTTTTTGCTTAAGTGTGTCTATCGTATCTTTGTTATGACCCATTTCCTTTAAAATTTCTTCCGTGTCATTTCCTGTGTTCCCCCCTGCAAAACGGTAGTTTGCTTGTTGCGTGGAAAATTTAATAGGAAAAGCAATTTGACTCTGCGTACCTCCTTCTTTCTTCGGTACAGCAACTATCATTTCTCTTGCTTTTATTTGTGGATGATTAACAGCTTCCGAGAAACTCAATACTGGTTCAATGCACCCATCAAAGCCCTCTTCTAGAATACTTACCCATTCATATAAAGTTTTTTTCTTAATAGCTTTTACTAGAATTTCTTTAAAAGCCTGCTGTTCTTCTTTACGTATACTACTGCTTAATTTTATTAAACTAGGGTCGCCGATTAACTCACACAGCATCGCTTGAAATGGTGGCTCTAAACTACCAATAGAAAGATAACGTTTATCTTTCGTTTCATAGTAATCATAGAAAGAGCCTCCATTTAATAATAAGGATTCAGGCTCCGGCTCTTCCTTACCTACTAGATATCCAGGGCCATACATTGCATTCAGTGAAAAAGATACATCTGTAATGCTTATATCAATCCGCTGACCTTCTCCAGTTTTTTCACGGTGATAGACAGCCGCTAAAATCCCTATTACAGCAGGCATGGAACCTCCTGCAATGTCTGCTACCTGCACTCCTGCTGGTACAGGAAGCTGATCTTTTCTAAAGGAATAACTCGAAAGACCAGCCAATGATAAATAGTTAATGTCATGTCCTGCACGATTACGTAGAGGACCAGTTTGTCCGTATCCAGTAATGGAGCAAAAAATAATTTTAGGATTGGTTTCTTTTAACTTTTCATACCCTATTCCCAATTTGTCCATTACTCCTGGACGAAATTGTTCGATAATAATATCGTATTCTTGTATCAGTTGATAGATGATTTCTTTCGCTTCACTCTGTTTTAGATCCAATGCTAAAGAACGTTTAGAACGATTTAAATGTCCAAAAGTAGCGGATACTTCCCCATCGATTGGACCCAAATATTTTACTAAGTCCTCTCTATTTGGGGCCTCAACTTTCAACACTTCTGCTCCCATATCTGCTAACATCATAGTGGCAAATGGTCCAGGCAATAAGGTCGAAAAGTCTAAAACTTTCAACCCATTTAAGATTCCCAAGTACTCACACCTCCGCAATGTTTAATTTTTAGAAATTTACAAATTTTCTTTCTATTATTATATTGTAGTGATTATTGTATCCGTTTTCAATAGTCGTTGTATTAAAATTCTCTGATTGTTTTCTTTCTCTTATTTTCGGGAATATATATGTGGAAATGATGCAAGTAGGAGGAAACAAAGATGGTTAAAAAGCAAAAGAAGGGGATATTTATCGGATTTCTTTGTCTGTTCGCTCTTATCTATATAGCGGTTATTTTATGGCATACGTATAAACCTCTGCCAGAAGGGGTTTCCTTCGAAGGGAATATACATAAAACGAATCATGTAGAATTTATAACAGACCTTACCTATGCACAAGATCGGGAAGGAACTGGAATGATACATGAAAATCATATTTTTGAGGAAGTAAATACAATGATTAACGAGGCAAAAGAATTTGTCGTCGTCGATTTTTTCTTGTTTGATGGTTATTATGATGAAGATGAAGACTTCCCCAAAATTGCAGACAACTTATCTACTACCCTCGCGAATAAGAAAGAAGAGAATCCTAATATGCCAGTAGTATTCATTACTGATCCGCTCAATCGTGGTTACGGATCTTATGAAAATGAATGGTTCAAAAAAATGAGAGATGCTGGTGTAGAAATAGTATATACCGACTTGGATCCATTGCGAGACTCCACTCCAATTTACTCAGGCATTTATCGAATATTTTTTCAGTGGTTTGATATTGGCGGAAAGGGCTGGATAGCAAACGCGATGGCAAGTGATGCACCTAAAATGACAATTGCTTCGTATATGACATTACTGAATGTGAAGGCAAATCATCGAAAAGCAGTCATAACAGAAAAGGAAGCAATGGTGACGTCTTCCAATCCACATGATGCGAGCGGCTTTCATGGAAATATTGCATTAACAGTAGATGGTCCTATCATTAATGATATTTTAAAGTCAGAAGAGGTAGTATCTTTGTTCTCTGGTGGTCCTAAACTTCCGCGCATCGAAGCAGAAGAAGTAAAGGGAGAATATGAAGTGCAATATTTAACAGAGAAAAAGATTTTAGATAAGTTACTTGCAGATGTAGCAGTTACCAAAAAAGGAGACAAAATTTGGCTTGGTATGTTTTTTGTAGCAAAGCGGGATATTGTCAATGCATTAATCGATGCTGCAAACCGCGGAGTAGAAGTAAATCTAATACTTGATCCAAATGAAAACTCCTTTGGCCAAGAAAAATCAGGTTTACCAAATCGTCCCGTCGTCCAAGAAATGGTGGAAGATACAGATGGAAAAATGAACATCAGGTGGTATAACACCGTTATCGGCCAATATCACACGAAAGCAATTTGGATTCAAACGAAAGAGCACACAATCATTTCAAACGGGTCTGCTAACTACACAGAACGCACATTGGACAATTATAATTTAGAAAATAACTTGCGAGTTCTTGCACCAAATGATAGTGAGCTTGTCTTACAAATGGAAGATTATTTCGAACGACTTTGGAATAATGAAGACGCTATGTATACAGTAGATTTAGAGGAATTTCAGGATGAATTTACTTGGTGGCAACGATGGATATACTCACTACAAAAGCTATTAAAAATTACAACCTATTAAAGTAATAACCCCGAATCTAGCATTTATCATTACGCCTAAGATTCGGGGCTTTATTTGTTAGTCCTTCAGAGCAGGAAATAAAAACTTAATACTATTCGGAAAGTATTGAAGGAAGAAAGAGTCTTCATGCGTACCAAGTGGATTCGTTTCAAACTTTATGCTTTTGTTTGGATCTGAACTCACTTCCTGCAAAATATGATAAGCAATCTTATTGTTTGGAACCATACATTTCTGAGCATTAGACTTTTTCATACCTTCTCGTTCTCCAACGTACATATAAATATTCAAATCATCCGCCAACAGAGAGTCTTTCATGAATGGGATAAAATCTTTAAACCAGAGAGAAGCCGAGATTAATATAAAGTTTTTAAATATGTTTTCTGTCCTATACATTGCGTAAAGAGAGATTAATCCACCTAAAGACACACCACCCAACGCCATATTTCTAGCCTCCGACGAGATGCGAAAATGCTTTTGCACATATGGAACTATCGTTTGATAAATAGATTCCAAATACGCATCTCCTTTACCACCGAATGACCAGTTTCCGAATAGTGCTTCTTGTTCCCAAGGTGTATACTCATCATTTCTTTTTTCAGACTCTATTCCAACAAAAACAACCGGCTCCGTCACACCTGCTCTTACATTTTGTTCAATTACATTGATTGACTCTCTAAATAAAAAGTCTCCATCATGTAAAAAAACAACTGGAAAAATGCGTTCAGCACCTAACTTGTATTCAATAGGCAAGTACATAACTATTCTACGTTCCGTTACTTCTAACTCGATAAACTCTCCTTCAACCTTCGAAGTCACTAGCCTTCCTCCTTATTTATTCATATAGCGAAAGGCTCTACTCATAATGGTTGGAACCACAGAGGCATGGTTTTCATCTTCTGCAATATACAACTCAACTTCCAATTGTTCTGTTTTGTGCTCGCTCATTTTTGCATACAATTGCTTGGCATCATCGACCATAAAATCCTCTTCACTGCCAACCAACATTAACAACTTTCTATGGGCATGTGGCAAGCCTTCCTGAAAATATTGTTCTGCATGCATGAATAACTCATGCTCATTCCACCAAATAGAAGGACTAGTTGCTACATAATAAGGGAACAAATCTGGACGTTTAAATAAAGCCCAAACTACAAATAATCCACTTAATGAATGACCAAATAGTGTCTGTTTATCCCTATTAACCGCATATTTTTCATTAATAATCGGCATCAATTCTTGCTCGATAAACGCTAGAAGCTTTTCTGCTCCGCCATGATCCCAAATTTGTGTTCCATTGAAACGTTCTGGGTATTTATATGTTTCAGCGAAAGGTGTAAACTCATAAAATCTTCTTTTTCCTACGTCTTCTTTCGTACCTTTATGTCCGATTCCTACAACAATTGCAGGAGAGATGAGCGTTTTTGGACCATTTCCTGCTTGCAATCGTACAACATCGCGCCCCATCTGGAAATACCAATTCCCATCTAACATATAATAGATTGGAAACCCATTTTCTGGCGCTTCTTCCTTGGGAATGGACACTTTTATGTCATACGTATAATCCATTATGTTTGATTTCATTTCCCAAAACTCTGTGTCTTCTAGCCAAACTTTATCCATCATTTCTTCATCCTCCATTTTATCCCGCATTACGGGCAATACGACGCCCTGTGTGCCCTTCCCCACTGTTTGAAGTTTAACCTTAAATGTCATAGCCATAGCAAACAGGCGAGCCGTTCTCTTCATCTATCATTATTTTGGCGTCAATTTGAAAGACGCGCTTCATTACATCCTTCGTTAAAATTTCTGACGGTGTTCCAACTGTAATAATTTCTCCGCCTTTCATAGCAATAAGCTCATCTGAAAAGCGAGCAGCATGATTAATATCATGCAGTACCATCACAATTGTACATTGATGTTTTTTATTTAAATCGTCTACAATTTTAAGCATTTCCAATTGATGTGCCATATCTAAGTAAGTGGTAGGTTCATCAAGCAACAGAATGTCAGTCTCTTGTGCTAATGCCATAGCTAGCCATACTTTTTGGCGTTGCCCGCCTGACAACTGACTGATTTCTCTTTTTCGAAATTGGGTTGTCTTCGTCACTTCCATTGCCCATTCAATTACTTCGATGTCTTTTTTGGAAAGAGCTCCAACATTTTTTCGATGGGGATAACGACCATATGATATAAGCTCTTCCACTTTTAGTTGTGCAGGTGCTTCTGGATTTTGTGACAGCAGTGCAAGCTGCTTTGCTATTTCTTTTGTGGAGATTGCTTGCATATTTTGCTCTTGTAAATAGACGTTTCCGCTAGTCTGTTTTAAAATTCTTCCGATTGTCTTTAAAAGCGTAGATTTTCCGCATCCGTTTGGTCCGATAATCGTTGTGATCTTTCCTTCTTGAATAGATGTGCTCAAATTAGTAAAAACGGTTTGCTTTTCGTAACCTGAACATAAATCCTCTACTCGTAGTACACTGTTTACCATAAGAATCCTCCTATGCTTTAGATTTTACTAACAAATATAAAAAGTACGGAATTCCAATGATAGACACTACAATTCCTACTGGTAATTCGGAAGGCTCAAATACTGTCTTTGCAATATAATCCGAAAAAATGAGCAAAAACATACCAATCATTGCACTCATCGGTAGGACAAAACGATGTTGAATACCGACAAGTCGTTTGGCAATATGCGGTGCCATCAAACCGATAAATCCAATGCCTCCAGAAACGGAAACACAAGCACTAACTATACCAACACTGCTTAATAATAAAATAGACTTTTCCTTCTCTACAGAAATTCCAAGACTCTTTGCACTTGCCTCTTCTAGTTGAAAATAATCTAACAAATGACTTTTTCGATAAATGACATATCCCAAAATAACAATCCACGGTAACATCGATAAAACAAACGACCAGTTTGCACTATAAATACTACCTGCTATCCAAACTGCTGCCATCTCATAATCACTGGCATTCATTTTAAGTGATATATAGAGAGACAACGCGCCAAACCCACTACTTATCGCTATACCAGTTAAAATAAGCCGTTGCATATCCAATACGCCATTTCGCCAAGAAAAAAGATAGATTAAACCCGCTGCTACCGCCCCTCCAACAAAGCCAAAAAGTGGCATCATTAAAATAGAAGACCAACTATCATCCGTCAAGTTATTAGAAGACATTTGAAAAAAGAACATAAAAATAACTATAGATGCCCCAGCTCCTGCATTAATACCTAAAATACCCGGATCTGCTAAGCCATTTCTCGTTACTCCTTGAATAACAGTCCCTGCCATTCCTAAACCGATTCCTACTAATGCGGCAATAACAATACGGGGTAACCGAAACTCAAAAATAACTAAGTCATGTTTCTCATTGGGATCTATTCGTAGCATTGTCTTCACCACATCCATGACAGACATGTCAAATGCTCCATTTGTAATATGAAAATAAAAAGCAACGAATGTTAGCCCTATAAAAATGAGCATCAATGTTAAGAAGTGACCAAACTGCTCTTTACGCACGCTGTTCTCCTCCTCTCGTCCGAATTAAATAAAGGAAGAAAGGAACACCGATAATCGCTGTTACTACCCCAACAGGCGTTTCAAACGGAAAGTTAATAAATCTACTGATAACATCACAAAACGCTAAAAAAACTGCGCCAATAACGGCAGAGCAGGGGATGACAAAACGATAGTCCACTCCAACGATAAAGCGAGTTATATGTGGAATAACTAGACCAACAAATGCAATTTTTCCGACTAGTGCAACTGCAGTTCCCGTTAAACACACCACCGATAAAATACTAATCGCCTTCACCCATTTTGTTCGCTGTCCTAAATTGACTGCTATATCTTCTCCTAACGAAGAAATCGTTACCGATTTGGCGATACTCAGAGCAAGTATTAGCCCAACTAAACCAAAAGGAATGGATAGCACTAGCATATCGGGATTTACTGTATGTATTTTTGCGTTATACCAAACGCTGACACTTTGCGAAACTTGAAAATACATTGCTACCGCTGATGCTATGCTGCTAAGGAACGTTCCAATAACTGTCCCAATAATCGCTAGCCTAACTGGTGATAATCCACCTTTTATAAGCGATCCAAAGCCGAATACTAAACCTGCTCCAATGGCAGAACCAACCATTGATAGTAAAATCATTTGATAATTCGGTAATCCTGGAAAAAACACCATCGCCAACGTAATAACAAATGCCGAACCGTCATTTATACCCATAATGGAAGGGGATGCAAGATAATTTCGTGTGATGCCTTGCATCACAGAACCAGCAACTGCTAAAAATGCGCCAACTAATAAAGCAGCGATTACGCGCGGTAATCGAGATGTTCTAATAATGTTGTGATCCACATTATTAGCGTCGAATTGCGTAATCGCTTGCCATACAGTTAATGCACTAATATCCTTTGCACCATATAAAACGGATAAGACAATTGCTAGTACGATGAACACGGGAGAGGTTACCAGAATAGTAGTAGCTATCAAATTTGTCTTGTTCATTTACATTCATCGCACCTTATCTTTTACTTCAGTAAGTCTTCAATTGCCGCGTCTAAAAATTTCACTTTCGACCATGCAGTTCCACCTTGCGCTAATGGATCTACAGCATTCACAAATACATGGTTGTTTTTAGCAGCTTCTACGCTTTTGAAAATAGGGTTATTTAATAAATCGTCAAGCGCAGTTGCATTATCTGTATTTTCGCTCGTTTCAAATTGTAAGAAGATATAATCTGGATTAATCTCCGCTAAAGCTTCCAGTGAAAGTTCAGCCTGTGCCTCCGTTTTTGTAATTACTTCTGGAATAGTTACACCTAAATCTTCATAAATTACTGGGTTTAAATAAACGCCTGCTGGATAAACACACATGCTTCCTTGACGAATACGAACAACTAAAACACTTTTATCTTTTAAAGATTCTTGAATTTTCCCTTTCGCTTCAGAAGCCTTTGCATCATAATCTGTAATAATATTTTCTGCTTCAGCATCTTTTCCTGTTAATTGACCTAGTAATCTTAAATTTTCTTTCCAGTTAGTTGAAATATGAGAATAAGGAATCATTGTTTGGATTTTGTTTAAGGATGATACGACATCCTCACCATGTTTAGAGGAGCCTAAAATAACATCAGGATCTAACGCTAAAATCGACTCATTGTTGGGAGCAAATTTATCCCCAACTAATGATGCACCTTCTAGTTCTTTTGCTAAATAACCTGGAATTTCACCGGCAATTTCCAATACTCCCACTGGCTTTACCCCTAAAATTGCAGCGTCTTCCATTGACTCAAGACTAGCGGCCACAATATTATTCACCTGTGCTGGTAAGACATAATCTTCCCCTAAATATGTAATCGTTTGTTCTGTCGCAGCTTCTTCTTTAACCTCTGTTTTCGCTTCTTGTTCTACATCCGCAACCTCTTCCGTTTTCTCTTCTTTTGCAGTTGCTTCCCTTTCTTGATCACCGCATGCAGCTAAAGTTAAAGCTAGTAGTGCCGATGCACCAATAAACCAATACTTTCTCATTGTCATTTTATAACTAACTCCTTTTCATATTTATTAAACTAGGCCGAGTTTAATTGATAACGATTATCATTATCATGATACGTCATTAAAAAATAGAATTACAATACTATTTTTAAAAAAATTAGTACATTAAGAATAGATATTTTTTATTGAACAAAAGTGCTACTGAGTATATCTCAGCCGCGATATGGCGAATGGAAATGAGCAATAATATTGGGATGCCGCACATTATAGAGAAACTGTGCGGTAGTGAGTTGAATGAAGTGTCCGCTAGGATTTCCGCTACAGGGCGTACGCTTTCCGCCGGCTTGGCTGGAGTCCACGCCCTTTCGCTCCAATCCATCATAATAGCTAACAACTCAACTTTAACTCTTTCCATTAAAGGCAACAAACTAGTCGCTGAAAGTAACTAAATTAGCAGGAAAGCAATCAAATCGAAAAAGAACAAGTTTACTTCTAAAAGCGATAATTATTAAGCGATGCTATCCCAATAAATGGTTGAGGAATTCGAGCTTTATCCTGCTAAATGCGGATACTAAATGAGCAAGAAATTCCCATTGATTGTAGCGCAAGGCGGCGACACCTGCGGGATCAGCGGGACAGGTGAGACCCCGCAGGAGCGTGCAACGAGGAGGCTCACCGCCCGCCCCGCGGTAAGCGTCCTCCTGGAGCGGAAATCAATTGCCTTTGCCGTATCTCTTACGTCGCAGTTTCCCTATACTTATCGACAAGCCAAAGAGAGCTTATAATTCCCTAAGCCATAAAAACACCTAGCTCTGACACAATTTAACATTGTATCGAACTAGGTGTTCATAAATATTACTTATCAATTAATAAGCTCTCTTTTAGTATATTCGATTAACCAGCAATCTCGATATTCACCTTCGTGGAGCTCGTTTTTAGGCAAGAGCTTTACTTTCTTAAATCCACTTTTTTCATAACAGCGGATTGCTCTTTCATTCCATGTTTGAGGATCCATCACCACTCTGTCTGCTTGTTTTTGTTCAAGTAAAAACTTCACAGTAGAATTCACTAAGAGTGTTCCTATACCTTTATTCCAATAGGCAACTTCTCCAATGAATTGATCCATACCATATAAAACTTCAGTGATATCTGCATAACCATATAATTTTCGCTCATCACGATCCACAGGATAAAATTGAATATATCCAATTGGAACTTTGTCAAACACGACAATACACCTGACTACTTCATTTTCTCGGTTGTAAAATTTCTCCTGCACTTTATTGGTGTCAAAAGGGTTGTCTCTTCCCTCATAAAACTCAAGCACAGCTGGATCGGAAAGCCATTTGGCTAATAAAGAACTATCTTGTTGCTCTAATAATCGAACAGATAGCTTGTCATTTTGAAATAACATCTTCCACACTCCCCCTTTTAGTTAACTTCGAGGTGCAAACAGGATAACAGACACGCCAATTATGCATATGAAAGCCCCGATCCAATCATATGTATCTGGCACTTTTTTATCGACACCCCAGCCCCAAAGAACTGATAAAACAATAAATACGCCCCCATAGGCTGCATACACTCTACCGAAAGAAGGAAACATTTGAAATGTAGCGATCACACCATAAAGAGCCAATGCAATACCACCAATAAGCCCTAAATATGCAGACTTGCCTTCTCTCAGCCATTGCCAAATAAGATAGCCACCTCCTATTTCAGCTAAACCAGCAATCAAAAATAGTGCAATTACGGAAAACAAAATATACTCATCCTCTCGAACTAATACATACAATTATTTTGTTTCTACAATATGATTTACACTCATTGGTAAATCTAATATTCTCTCTTTTAGAAATAGAGGATATAAGCTCATATCTTTTAATTCTTCCAAGGCAATCCAATAATATGTATGTATTTTTCCGTTTTCATTTATGGTAAATTCATTTCCTCTGGTTAATAAGTCCTCGTTTTGCAACTCTACTAAATAGAAAAAACAAATTTCATGAAATTTCTCCTTCGACGTAGATTCTATAAAAAAGTTTTCATTTACCCATAACAGTCGTTTTACATTCACCTCTATGGAAAGCTCTTCTTCCATTTCACGTGTTACTGCCCTTTCACTTGTTTCGTTCAACATTACCCTACCACCTGGAACATAATAATACGATTGGTTTTCATCTTTCATGATGAGTAATTTACTGTCATGTATTAATAACCCTGCTACCCGGTAATTGAATCTGCCTTCTACTGTTTGAAATGAGATATCCATGTTTATACCCATCCTTTACAAACGTCTACCCATACCTGCCCGTTTGCATATGTAAATATCTCTTCACAAGTAAGTTCTATAGCACTATTACTGCTGCCACAAGCAGGAAAAACAGTTTCAAAACGTTTTAAGGACTCATCTAAATACACAGCTACATCGTTTGGAACACCAAACGGACAAACACCACCTACTGCATGTCCTACGTGTTCGAGTACTTCATCTGGAGTTAGCATTTTTGCTTTTACTCCAAAAGTCGCTTTGAATTTAGCATTATCGATTTTAGCGTCGCCTGCCGCTACTACCAAAATACATTTATCTTCTTTTTTAAAGGATAATGTTTTGGCTATACGTGCTCCTTCTACATTTAGAGCTTGAGCGGCTAACTCAACCGTTGCACTAGATGCCTCGTATTCCAAGATTCTTTCTTCGATTCCAAATTGTTTAAAATGATCTCTTACTACCTCAATTGCCATTAGTTACACCTCGTTTTTTTAATAGTTAAACTTCTCCTCTAATAGTACCATTAAATAAAAGGACAACCAAAAAGATGGTTGTCCTAGGTGTACTACGCTTCTGGTTCAAATGTTTTACAATCTGTTTCTTCACTATTGGAAGCTTGTTTCCCTTTATTACTTACAACATAAATAGCAGTAGCATTACACTTGTTTCCAGATCCCCAATACGTACAGTTGTTTACTTCACAAAGAACATCTTGAGCCATAGTTTCACACCTCCTCATTGCTAGCATGAACAATAGGATTATGATTAATACTAGTACAAACGAAGTGCGTATTAGTAGATGTGTTAAAATGAAATTATTTATATTGGGGGAATGAGTTAATGCAAAAGCTTATATTTGAATCAGCATGGGATAAAACGATATCCAATAAGGACCGCAAAGAAATTGAAGCAATCTTTCTCGAAACAAGCCAATCCGACAATCAAGGTATTCAGCTTACACCACTATGGCAAGCTTTCAATCATAAAGGTGAATTATTAGTAACCGTACTTATCCATAACTTCACCATGCATGCTTTTTCCTTTCAAAACACAAAACTAAGATATATTGAAGTAAATGATGTTCTCATCGAGCATTCCTTCACAATACCTTCGATTAGCATTCAAGCGAAAAGTAGTATGCCATGGACGTTTATTTTTCCAAATGAAAACTTAGACAAAAAAATTACCCTTGAAAATGGTCATTTAGAGATTGTTTAATGCTAATTTACAGTTGTAGGAATATGCTAACAAGCAAATTCTAAACAGTTCTTCGACTGTGTAAATCCAGTTAATAGCTAAGAGCAACCAACCAGTCGTTGAAAGCAATCAATTCTACTTGAAAAGCAACTAAATGAGCAGGAGAGCAACCAAATTACTAGTGAAAGCAACCATTTCTTAAAATAAAAAGTTTACTTGATGTGAGACGCCGATGATTATAACCAGTTATTTATAATCATTGCGCAATTGGATTACGGTGTTGCGAGTTTGAAGGGAAATGTTGTGCATTTTGCCTACCTCTTATTTCGCACTATCCCTATTATGCGCAACATCTCTTCTCATTTTCATACTAAAATAAAAAAGAAGTGCAGTTCCATCATTTGGTCTACCTTCTTTTTGATCTACAACTATTCATTCATACTGGTACGTTACGAAGGTTGTTCTAAAAGATTAACGATCTCTTTATAGCTCACTGGCTTACTTATATAATATCCTTGAATCAACTCACAATTATAGCTTTGGAGCATATCATATTGTTCCTTATGCTCCACACCTTCTGCCACAACACGTAAGCCTATTGTATGCGCTAGCTTAATAATCGTCTCTATAAATTTAGCGTCTTTTTCAGATTGAAGCATTCCGTCTACAAAGCTTTTATCAATCTTTACATGATTGATTGGTAAGCTATTTAAGTAGCTTAAAGAAGAATAGCCGGTTCCAAAATCATCAAGATGAATAGAAAATCCAAGTTTCTTTAGTTCCACTAGCTTTTGCTTGTTTAAATCAAATGATTTCATCATAGCAGTTTCTGTAATTTCGAGTTCTATCCAGTTAGGAGAAACGCCCGAAGATTCTACTATTTCTCTTATATTATCGACAAAATCTTGTTGCATAATATGCACTGGAGAAATGTTGACGGCTATGCTCACTGGACGTTTCCTATCTTTATTGATATCTTGAATTGTTCTACATGCTTGCTTTAATACCCATTTATCTATCTCTACTATTTGACCAGTCATTTCAGCGACTTGAATTATTTGTAAAATATTATAATTAGAAAGCGCTGGTGCGTTTGTTCTTAAAAGTGCTTCTATGCTAGCAATTCTTTCTTCATCCGGTTTAAATAATGGTTGGAAAAACAACTCAAATACATCTTTATCGAGACATTCTCGAATTCCATTTTCTATTTTAAATTTATCTTCTAGCTGCTTTTTCATTCCTTCATCAAATATTCTATATCCGTTTTTCCCTAAGCTTTTCGCTTGATACATTGCCATATCAGCAAGCTTTAATAATTCTTCCGACGTATTAGCATGAAGTGGATATAAGGAAACGCCAACACTTGCGGTAACATTTAAGATTCTAGAATCTACCATAAAAGGTATATCAAACTGATGGATGATTTCCTCCGCCAAGCTTTTTGCTTGTTCTACTGACTCCAAATCATGCATAACAACGATAAACTCATCACCACTTATGCGCGCAACTTCTTTATTTGCAGCTGATAATTCATTTAGCTTTTTGGCTATCTCTGCAATTAGCTTATCTCCAAAAGAGTGTCCAAGGGTATCGTTCACTGTTTTAAAATTATCTAAATCAACAAAAATAATTGCTTTTAAGTGCTCACTTAGATTGTTTTGTAAGGCTGCAGTTAGCGATTCTTGTAGGCTTCTTCTATTTAATAAACCCGTGAGCGAATCATAGGATGCTAAATGTTTTATCTTGTCCTCTCTCGTTTTTATAGCCAAAATCATACTGTTAAAGCCATTCGCAAGACGCTCTATTTCCTCATAATCATGTACTTTTGCCTGCACATCATAGTTTCCATTTTCAACGAAAATCATTAGTTTTCCAAGTTTTTTTAATGGTCGAACGCCTCTTAACGTAGCAAAATAAGCAATAACACCAAATAGTAGAAGACAAAATAGTCCGATCGCCAGTATAGGTTGATGCCTTTTTATAAGATTTCGAATTATTTCTTCTTTGCTTATCACGGTGACAATACTCATGTCATTTTCCACAATTGGATGAGACCGTACTATATAGTCCTTATTTTGTATAGTGTATGGAACATAACTTTTTTCTGTTTCTTTTACAATTTTGGCGTGTTCATTTCCAAAAAGCGTTTCACCAATCATATGATTATCACGATTAGCTAATATGGTGCCATTACTACTTAGTAATAAAACGAATCCATCTTCTCCAATTTTCGAATTACTTATTTGACTACTCATTTTTGGGAGATTCATATCTATCGCAATAACCCCTAGCGTTCCCCTCGGACTTTCGATAGACTTGGAAGCTGTAATTATAATCTCTTGTGTCACATAGTCCAGGTAAGGCTCCGTCCAACATACTTCTCCTGGATTTTGCATAGCAAGCTTGTACCAAAGCTGTTCTGCTGGATGATAATCGTCCGGAATTTCCTTATATTCTCCTCTGTAAAATTCACCATTCGCTAGGCCATACATCATTTTTCCATTCACAACAGAATTTTTTTGATATTCTTCTAACATGGATGCAATCTCAGCTTGACTACTAGAATAGTCATTTAACATTAGCAAGGAATGACTAAGCTGATTCAACGTATTCTCCACTGTTAAAAATTGATAACCAAAAGATAAAAAGGTTTGCATAAGGACAGATTCTGCTTCCTTTTTATACAGTTCTTCCAAACTTTCATTTAAATTTTTATATGACAATAAAATAAATAGAGACATTGTCACAATACACATTGACACAATCAAAGTTGTTATCCAAAATTTAATACTTCTTATTTTCAAAAGGTCCACCCATCTCCTGCAACCCATGTCTATTATTCGCCTTTTAAGAAATACTCGTACATATACTCTTTACCAAGAATGTTCGCTATATTTCTTATAGAGTGATAATATTTATTGTCTACTTCTATGTATTTCTCAATTGTATTATCAAAGCTATTCAAAGCATCTGGTTTTTCTGTATGTATTTCTAACATAGCTTTTGAAAAACGTTTTTGTATTTTCTTGTCTAAATCACTTCTTGCAACGTAGGGAGCTCCTGGAATATTTTCCGATTTCCAATGATGATCACATCTTCCGATCTTACTTCCCCTTTTGCTATTAAGTTTTCATACTGAACACTACTAATAGCTCCGGCATCTACTTCTTTTGAAAGAATTTTAGCTAGCACTTGATCATGTGAACCTGCATACTGGGTTTCGTTGAAGTACGTTTCGTATGCTATATTTCTACTCTTTAACAATGCGTAAGGAAGTACAAATCCACTTGTTGAACCAGAGTCAACGAATGCAAACTTCTTTTCTTTTAGTTCCTTAATGCTGCTAATACCTGAATCTTTCCTTGCTATAATTAGTGAATTATAGTAAATGTCTGTACCTTTTCTTTGTTGAACAATTAAAGGGGTAAGCTCCATTTCACTTTCAGCCGCAACATAAGAAAATGCTCCATACCATCCTATATCGATTGTTTCTTTTTTCATTCCTTCTATTAAGCTAACATAACTATCGGTTGCGTATACTTCGATAGGAATACCCAATTGTTCTTCTAGATACAGTCGAATAGGTTCAAACTCCATTTCCATTTCATTTACATTTTTTACAGGAATCATTCCGATTGTTAATTTTTTTGGAGTAGTAGCACAACTTGTTAAGATGAAGCTTATTACAAGAATACTTATTAAAAACGTGAATTTTCTCCTACTCATCGATATAAGCACCCCATCATAATAGTCCCGTTATTGTTAGTTACTATTATACTATAGCTGTGTTAAGTATTTGTTAATTTCTTATATAATTATGTATTTGAATGTCCTTCAATCGTCAGCATCAAAATATTTTTTATTATCCAGAAAAGAATAGGTAGTAGTTTATACATATGTGTTTTTTATTGAATAGCTTATAAGAGGTAAAAAATAATCAAAGGAGGTTATAAGATTGACACGTAGAAGAAATCCTCGTTTTTGTATATTTCCAGGATATAATTGGTGTGGACCTGGTTGTAGCGGCCCCGGTGCACCTATAAATGAAGTAGATGCAGCATGTAAAGCCCATGATGAATGTTATAGTAGAGGTAGAAATCGATGTGAATGTGACCGCGAGTTTCTCGAGCGTCTACGTCCAAATATAAACCCTTATACACAACAAGGAAGACATGCTCGACTTCTTTATAATTATATGAAATTGCAAGCAAGCTTTACTTGTAACTCTTTTAGAATATAAGATTAATCAAATTCTCTATAGAAAAAAATCTGAATACCACCGAAAACGGCATTCAGATTTTTTGCACTTCCTCTTTATATTTCGTTACGCAATTTTGACAAATACAATGCTTTCTTATACTTTCTTCGGGGACTAATTCAAAAATCCCTTTTGGAAATTTCTCTATCGTACACCAACATCCATTTGGCTCGGTTGCATCTACCATGCATTTGTTTTCCTCTCCGCAAAGCGGGCAATGGGTATTAGCCATTTCAATCCTCCTATTTTACATAAATCTTTAGTTGGTTCAGTCCGTTTATTTTTGCGTTATTTAACTCTTCACCAGCCATTACATACATACCATCCAAGCTATCAAACTGGTTGCACTGGCCCCATGCTCCCCCTACACTAATCGTTACAGTGTAAGCGTGTTGTTCCGAACAATAGAGTAAAGACATTTCCTCTACCGCAGTCCTCAATTCTTCTGCAATATGTTTTATTTCACTTTGTCTAATATGCTTCAAAAAAACAACGAACTCATCACCACCAAATCTTCCTACTACTCCTCCATGCTTTTCAATAATTTTCTTCATGCAAGCTGCTATTTGCTGTAAAGCACGGTCCCCTTCTATAGAACCATGAAAATCATTATATCGTTTAAAATAATCAAGATCTATAATTAGTAGAGCCACCCAGATATCTGCACTGCCTTCATCATTCCACAATTGTGAAAGAGTTTCGGTAAAATATTTCCGATTTGCTAGCTTTGTCAAATCATCGTAGAACTCTTCCACATTTAAATTTACATTCATTTGGTCCAGATTCTCTATTACTTTCTTTTGCTTAGTAAACTCTTTTTTCAAATGGTCACTCATTCTACCTATCCCCCATTTCATTCCAAATGAAAATTAGTTATCTTAATTGTATAACATTATATTCAGAGTATTCAATTAAAATAAGAAAGGTATCGGATTCTAATAAATTTCAGAATCTGATACCTTTAAATACTTCATTTTTTAAATGATAAGCCTTCCGCGTTTAGCGCAACTCTTAGCTTTGGTAAAGATGCCGGTCCCATACCGTGAAACTTTAGAATGTCTTTTTCGCTAAAGCTTGATAGTTGCTCCAATGAGGTGATTCCATTGTTTTCTAATGCACGTCTTGCAGGGGCGGAAAGTAGAGAAAGAAACCCAGTTGCAGGTTTTCGTTCCTGTTCACAAGTCGGACATGTAGGACAGTCGCTACTTTTGTAGTATTCGTGTCCTTTTTCGCATTTTCTTAAAGTTTTTGGGTTATTATTGATGGCTGATTTCTCCTTTTCTAAATATTTTTTCCGTAAAAAAACTATTACAACTATTCGTTCATATTTTACAACTAACTTTCCCTTTTCTCCAACTAAATCTACCTACTATACAACTAAACTTTTTTCTGATTCATTTACGAGTAAATCTAGATAGAGTGGATTCATACATAATAAAAACCAGCTATAGTGACCCATAAGTCGTTGTAGCCGGTTCTTTTGAAAATGTTTCACTAAAAACGAATGCGAAAAGCTTTTACGATAATACCATCATTTGCTGGTTCAAAGTCAAACTGAGGCAACCGTTCAAAACCTAAATGTTCATATAATTTTAAGGCATTTTCCATAAAATCTGCAGTATGAAGACCCATTTCCGAGAAACCCTTCTCCTTTGCTCGTTTAATACATTCATTAATGAGCAATGTTGCCACACCTTTTCCTCTAGCTTTAGAAGAGGTAGCAAGCATTCGTAACTCGGGATATCCAAGTTCGTCTTCCAAGAGACCTTCATATGCTTTTATATCAGGAGAAAACAAAGCAACACTTCCTAAAATTTCTCCGTCATCTTCTACTACTATTCGTTCCACACCAGTTTCAATATCTCCATCCGATAAGATGGATTTTCTTAAAGCCTGCCAATGGGCTTCTGGTATTTTTGCTGCATGCTCCTCATATGCAGCTAATCTTAGCTCTCTAATTGTAGAGAGCTCTGCTGGTACAGCATCTCGGATAATCACTGATTCTCCATCTCCTTACATCTTATTTACTTTCGTGAATGAGAAACTTTTCTTTATTTCCACTTAAATCTTCGCGGTTATGTGCAGAATGGAAGTTAGAAGTATCCGGACCTTTTGGTAAAATATTTAGGCTTTTTTGATCATCACTCGCGATATGATTAGATAAATGATAATGTATTTTAATCGCCTCAAAATCCGTTGTATCTCCAAAACCAGGTGTTTGGTATAAATCTCTTAAATATCCCCATAAATTCGGGAAGTCTACAATACGATTTCGATTCGTTTTAAAAGCAGAATAATACGCAACATCAAAGCGGACAAGCGTTGCATACAAACGAACATCAGAATCAGTTATAAAGTCTCCAAATAAAAAGCGCTCCGTGGATAAACGTTGTTCTAATTCATCCAATCGCTCAAACAACACATCATATGCCTCTTCATACGCTTCTTGTGAACGAGCAAATCCACATTTGTACACACCATTATTTACTTCATGGAAAATAACGTCACTTAATGCGTCGATTTCTTCGCGTAAATGCTCCGGATATAAATCTGGTGCATATTCCTTATGAAATGGAGCCCAAGCAGTTTCCAAATGATTGGTTAATCTAAAATAATCGTTATTCACTGCTTTTCCTTCTTTAATATCCACAATGACGGGCACAGTTGGTCTCCCCACATACTCTGGGTCTGCCTTTTTATATACTTCGCTTATATATTGAATACCTAAAACAGGGTCTACTCCGTCTTTATCTAAAGAAAATTCCCAATCTACGCGTTCGATATTAGGACGCATTGGACTTGCTGTACCTAAACTAATGACATTCTCTAAACCTAGTAAGCTTCTCACAATGACAGAGCGATGCGCCCATGGACAAACAGCAGCCCATAGAAGACGATATCGTCCTGCTTCTACCGGAAGTTCACCAGCGTTATTTCCAAAAGGGGTATTAAAGCGATTTTGTTGGCGATTAAATTTTCCTTTTTCATCCACTTCAGTTGGTGCTTTTTTCTGTTGCTTTTCCATTTTTATCATCCTCATCTATTTAATAATTTTTAAATACATAGTTTTCTTCTTGGTTTAATTAAGTTTATTGTGTTTTTATCTTGAAGTCAAGGTAATGATTTTAATTAAAATAGAAGCAGCATTTCGTTGCCAACTACAATCCAAATTTTTTTTACATAAGCTTTATATTTCAATCAAATTTCACAACCGTTTTATAAAATAAAATTCAGAACGCAAATTCAAATATGGGAGAACAAATTTGAAGAATAAAAAGCGCTTTTATAATATATTTTGGCGGTGGCATTTTTACGCGGGGATATTTATTGCCCCATTACTGATAACGTTAACAATTAGTGGTATCGGATATTTATTTTATACAAATGTGGAAAATCAATTGTATGATCATTTATTTTTTGGTAACAGCAACAAAGATGAAAGTGTCTCTATAGACAGAGCGATAGAAAATGCAGAAAGCAACTTTAACGGGTATAGTGTAGCAAAGATTAGCGTTTTGAATGATGATTATAATACAAGATTTACAATGACTAATACAGAAGGCGATCAGAAATATGTCTTTATTGATGATCATAATCAGATCGTAGGGAGTCAGAATACAGCAACTACTTATTCGAATGTGATGAGAGGTTTACATAGTTCTTTATTTGTAGGTGGCACCGTTGTAAACTATTTGGTTGAATTAGCAGCATGTTGGGCTATATTTTTACTTATTTCAGGAGTTTATATGTCATTTAAAGGAAAGGTCTTTAAAAGACAGAAAGGAACCAAAAATAAGAGACAAAAGCATAAAAAACTTCATGCTATTACTGGTACAATAATAGCCATTCCAATGGTTATTTTAATCTTTACTGGTTTACCTTGGTCAGCTCTTATGGGTGATGTCATATACTCAACGGCACAATCACATCCATCCATTGGTATTCCAGAATTACAACAAGTTCCACCCATATCAGAGATAAACGAAATCCCTTGGGCTACTCGTAAAAATGAAGCTCCTACTTCAGCCGATGCTCACGCTCACCATCATGGTATGGCTAGTAATATGGCCGATAACGAAAATATGATCAGCTTGCAACAACTGATGGAGAAAATTGACGAATCACATATCTCTAAACCATACTCTATCGTTTATCCAATGAGTGAAGATGGTGTATATACCGTTTCGAAAGGGAGCAATACGGGTGTCACTGGTCTAGATGTTAGTCCAAATGAAGAAGTGACTAGCTATTTTGATCAATAGTAGCGGCAAGTTGATATCAAAAGTTGGTTACGAAGATTATGGTATCTTAGGAAAATGGTATACTTGGGGTATCCCATTACATGAAGGACATTTATTTGGATGGCCAAATAAAATAATTAATCTACTCGTTTGTTTGGCATTTTTAACTATTATTATTTGGGGCTACAGGATGTGGGGAGATAGAAAAGTAAAAGGTCAATTATCAGCTCCACCCAAAACACCGATGGGTAAAAGTTTTGGAGGATTCATTGTTCTGTTAGTAATTCTCGGTATAATAATGCCACTCTTCGGCTTGTCGTTAATAGTGATTGCTTTAATTGAATTAATAGTTTCTCTACTTCAAAAGAATAAAAATAGTAGTGTGTAAAACATTTAAAAATAGTAGTACAAATCATTAATAAGATTTGTACTACTATTTTTATTCAATCCGATGATTTCTTTAAAGCCTAGGATCTACCGGATCTGATTCCAATGCCAGTGTGGCGAGTACACATTCATGTACACGTTCTATGGATTCGCCGTCAACAAAACGTCTTATACCTTCCAGCCCTAAGGAAAATTCTTTTAAAGCAAGCTTTTGTTTTTTGCCTGTATTTCTATTTTTTAAACGCTTCAAGTTTTCCGGGCTTAAATAATCCATTCCATAAATGATATGCAAATATTTGCGGCCTCTTACTTTAATGGCAGGTTGGATTAGCCTCCCTTTAAATGTAGAAGTGAAAATTTCAGGCTTGATGACAATTCCTTCATGCCCTTCTTTTGTCATTTCTTCCCACCATGCGATGACTTCCTTCTCACTATTACTATCCGAAATAATTTTAAATTCGGTTGTCACGAAAAGAGAGGAATCCTTTGCAAATTCCTTATTCATTTCCATATGCCAAGTGTGCGGTTTATGAAAGAATGTTTCTTCACTATGAGCCATTACGTGAAAAGGTGCAATTTGAATGGCCTCTGTTTCTTCTATATCCCAGCAATATTTTTGGAAAACTTCTTTAAAGATCTCTGCGTTATTTAATTTTTCATCATACTCCCTTATCCAATTCTCTACATTTATATCATTTGCAGACTTTAGCTTTTCCACGATTTTTTTCCGGTCTAACAATGCATTTTCCGATACATGTGCGTACTGGCTACTAATCAATTCTTTCGCTTTTAAATTCCATGGCATGATTTCAGCATCTAAAAGCACATAATCTGTTTGATATTTTTCAAAATAGCGTTTATGTGTGAGTTCTTCCGTTAACTTTCGTACCACTTCTTGCTCTGTTAATCTATCAAAAAATCTTCTGCCTGTTCTTGTATATATAACCCCATCTATTTCGAAGCCAATTTCTTTTTTAGCGACTGCTTGATTTTTAAATAGAAGTAGAACTGCTCGACTACCCATATGCTTTTTCTCGGCAACCATCGTTTCAACCCCATGATTCCGATAATATTCAATCGCTTCTTTTGGGTGTTCTAAGTAATCCAAAAGCGCAGATACCGATGGAGTCGGGCTCATTGTAGGTGGAATATAAAGTAACTGTTCAATCGGAACGGTGTAATGAGAAACCGTATCGATAGCAGATTTTGCAATATTTCCGTGAATCTTTACTTCCCCTAGTTGTTCCGTTTGTACAGAATATCCGTTTATAAACTTTTCAATATTAGGGGGAATTAGACGCTCTATTTCCCACTTTTTCAGCGGATTATCTGATGTTCCTGAATAATCTTTTAGAGCTTTGACAGAGACAAATTGTTGTTCCGGATACCTCATCGCCGTGAGCCTACCTCCAAAAGCAACCCCTTGATCAATATTAATCGTGTTATTTATACGAAGCGGCTGCGGCTTTGGATCATGCCCCCATACAATGGTTAAGCTACCTTTATGGTGAACATACCAGTCTTTACGAATCGGTTTTCCATCAGTATTTATTTCTTCCGTATCACCGTACCGACAGAAATCTTGAATAGTAGTAGATTGCTTCCCAATATACTCGTCCTTTATGCCGGCATGGGTGCAAACGGCTGTCTTTACCCCGTTTTTTTCTAGCACGTAATGGGAAGGAGCTTTAAGAAGAAATTTTTTTAATGTTTCTTTCAATTCTTCCACTTTAGATGAACCATGCTCTTTCTCGTACTGTTCAAACTCCTGCGCAACTTTCTCGTCCCCATGCTTTAGCTCAACATTCCGTCCATCCAGCCACCTAGCAATTTTCCAACCATGATTGCTGTCCGTCATATATGCTAAGCCCTGCTCCACATGTCGTTGAAAAAATTGCATCGTTTTTAATGACTCCGGTCCTCTGCTCATGATATCCCCAACAGACATAAACTTTCTGCCTTCTGGATGGATATAAAGTTCCTCCTCATTTTGTTCATACCCCATTTGTAATAAAAGAGACATCAATTCATCATAGCAGCCATGTACATCTCCTATAATATCAATCCCTTTTCCAACCTCCACAAGAAGCGGATTTTCTTTTCTTATCAGGTCAATATCATCGTCTTCCCGAATGAAATAAACAGATTTAAAGCCTTCTTTCTTAATAAATCGTAATTCCCTTTTCCAATTTTGAAACTGTTGCTTTACTCTTTTTTTCCCACGAGGATTCTTACGTAGTGCATCTCTTTCAAGAAGTATTTCTTGTGGGATATCTAACACAATTGCTGTAATCGGAACATGGTGTCTTTTGGCTAGTCCAATATAATGTTTTCGGTCTTCCGCATAAAGATGAGTTGCATCTACAAATGTTAATTTATTCAACCTACATCTTGCTTCTAAAGCATAATCTAACAAGCGAAAGGCTTCACGAGATAGCGCATGGTAATCATCTGAAAGACTATCCGCTTCATCTCTTGGCCGCTCCGCCCATTGTATAAATTCTGTATCTCCAACGACTGCACGATACTCGTCCGAACTAATGACTTCAGATGATAATATCAGCTGCTCATCTATCCACTTATTCAGAAGCGTAGTCTTACCACTATTGGATACACCAACGAGCAAAACAATTCCAGCGTTTGGTAGCGTAATTTTCATAGCTGATTCTCCTTCCTGATAAACGTGCACATTTGGGTTGGAGAACCGTACTGCATGTCTTCTTCCCCTATCCCTTCGAACGCTATCTCATATTGACCTGAGTGATTCATTTGCTCACACCACTCTCTAAACGCATGCCTTGTCCATTCAAAACGATGATCGCTATGTCGCATTTCATCTGACATTGCATATACACGATTATATTCTTTGTTTGGAGTAGTCACGATTAAGGCACTAGGTTGATAGTATGCTAGTATAAGCGCCATTATTTTAGGTAGTCTTTCTTCATCTATATGCTCAATCACTTCACATAAAATAATGACATCTTTGTTTTTCAAACGTTCATCAAAATAAAACAGGGATCCCCAAATCATAGTTGGCATGGTGAAGTCTTTTTGTTCCTTTAGCTTTTCAAAACGTTTCACCGCTTTTAACGTTTCAGATTCGGAAGGCTCCACTGCTAGTATTTCTTCTACCCCATTCACAAAGCCTAATTTAGCGGATAACTTTCCTTCTCCCGAACCAAAATCGACTACTTTACGTTTCTTTGGAAGAGCTGACACCTTGTCGACTATTTTTTCATAGCGCAACTCGTTTAACGGTAATTGCTTCGTACGAATTGGCTGCAGGTTTTCTTCTGGTTTTTCAAACTGATCATATAATTCTTTGAATCTTAATGCCTTGCGAATAATGAATTCTTTTTCTGGATGCGTATCGAGCCAGCCCTCTCCGTATCGTTTCAACTTTTCAATTTCTGTATCATCAATAAAATAATGCTTGTAGTTATCCAATACCGGGATGAGGACGAATAACTGGTGAAGTCCTTTTTGAAGCGTGCTCATTCCTGAGAGTGTAATATAGCAGGCTGAGCTTTTCTCTTTTATTTGAAATGAATAGTCCGTTTCTCCAAACTCGATGTTAACCTCATAGCCTAACGGTTCAAAAAGATTGCGAATCTCCTGTTCACTTAACTCCGTTGCCACAGGACCAAAACTAAAATGGAAAGAAAAAGAGTGCTCTACCCATTTTTCATAAGCTTCTTTTGGCTTGCCATTTAATGCAGTACTCAAAGCAGGACGAATAAGCGAAGTGAAAATACTACTCACCGCAAATTCCCTGTCATTTATGTAATGTGTGATGTCATAAGCACCAGACGACTGATTGATAAGAGAAAGTGGGTCAGGCGTAACAAAGATTGTCATCTCCATCTGTTTATCTGTAAATGTAGAAAAAAAGAGCCGTATTGCATGATCTTTATGTGTTCGCTCATATAAATTACTCGGATTTTTAGCAAGCAGATGGGAGAGAACTTGTACATTTTCACCTGTCGCTCTAATCGTTAGTTGCACTATATCCACCCTTTCCTGTTTTTCATTTTCTATCTAAATGAGAAGGCGTATCGCGAAGAAGTTGGACAAAAAGCCCATCTCCTTCTAACCATTCAGCGATGAGAATATCTTTATCGCTTGTAATCCCTTTCGCATGAAGCTGATCGGTTAGCCATGCCTCGTCAAAACCTAAGTCTTCTATTTCATCCCATAAAACTTTGCCATCTCTTATTAAGGTTACCGGCGCATAAACTGTTTTAGAAACTAGATTAAGATCCTCTTGAGTTGTTTTTTGATACTTGGATTTCTTTAAAATGCTTAACGATCCATTTGCTTCTAAATAACAATATGCGACCTCTCGAATAGAAAAGGTTTCACTTTGTCTAAGTAAGCTTTGAAGCTGATTCAAATTCATTCGGTTTTTCTTTAATTGTTCTCGGTCCACCACGCCATTTTTGATCAATGCGGATGGTTTCCCTTCAAAGATTCCACGTATAGCTAAAAACTTTTGTCCAAGAAATTCAACGATGAAAAGTAAAATACTCCATAATGCCATCGTATAGATAATATAAAATAACCCTTCATCATTATGATACAATCCATTTCCAAGTAATTCACCTAATACTATCGCAGCAATGAATGTAAAAGGGCTTATTTGTTTAATAATTTTCTTCCCTACAAACTTAACAATTAAAAAAAGAAGAAAAAAACCGACAATCAATTCTATAGTAATATTCATAATGTGCACTTACTTACAACCCCGTTCCACCTATTCTCCTATCAGTTATCTCCCAATGCCTGAAGATATAAAACTCCACTGAAGAAACTTGATGTTACTGGATTGTTCGTCACAATTTCACTTCCATAAAATTACTATTACAACTAAACCGATGATTTTTACAACTAAAAGCTCCATTTTTCTAACCAACTCTTCCATTATTCCAACTAAGCCCTCTAGTTTTCCAACTAAAAATTTCAGAAAAAAATAACCACCATTCCCTTAAGGATTGGCGGCTATTTCTAAATTTGATTCTTAAACAAGTCCAGTCAATAAATACACACCAATGACAAAGAAACAAGCTACTGTCTTAATAATCGTAATAGCAAAGATATCTTTATATGATTGGCGATGAGTGAGTCCACAAACCATTAGTAATGTAAGAACTGCTCCATTATGTGGTAAAGTATCCATCCCACCCGCTGCCATCGCAATAACACGGTGCATAACTTCTAAAGGAATACCGGCAGCATTTGCGGCCTCCACATACTTTTCCGCCATAATACCTAGCGAAATAGTTATCCCACCGGAACCAGATCCCGTCATCCCGGCAAGTGCATTTGTAAGCACAGCACCGTTGACTAGTGGATGCGTAAAGGTGTTAGCTAAGAAATTCTGAACGACAGCAAAGCCTGGCAAAGCTGCAATAACTCCTCCGAAACCAAACTCTGAAGCTGTATTCATAGTAGCAAGCAAAGCACCACTTATGCCGACACTTAAACTATCCTTGAAACTCAATTTTACTGCTTGGAAGTTCAAAGCAATTGCCGTAAAAATACCTACGAGAAGTGCAAGTTCCACTGACCAAAGTGAAAGCTGCTGATTCATATTAACGGTTCCGTATTGTTCTAGATTAATATTGGCAAAATCGAACCCATCTGCATACCATTTCGGAATATAAGTAGTAAATAGTTTGTTCATTACTCCAACTAGTATAAGTGGAAGAAACGCTAACCAATCTTTCACATCTATTTTAGCGTTTAGCATAGTAGTGCTAGGAGCAATCATCGCTTCGCTCGTAGCAGCCATTTCGCCAGCAGCCGGCGACTCACTAATCGCATTTTTCCCTATACCATAATAACCTTCACCATTCTTCGCTGCTTTTCGGCGACGGCTCTCTAGGTACAGCATACCTACTACAAAAATAAATAATGCACCGACTAAACCAAGATATTTTGCTGCATAGACACTTGTATTAAAAAAAGTAGTTGGAATAACATTTTGAATCTGTGGCGATCCAGGAATCGCATCCATCGAAAAAGTAAAAGCACTAAATGCAATGGTAGCCGGAATCAGTCGTTTCGGAATATTCGCTTCACGGAACAACTGATTAGCAAACGGATAAATCGCAAATACGGCTACGAATAAACTTACTCCGCTATAAGTTAAAATAACTCCCAATAACACGACAGTAAGAATGGCTTGTCTAACACCGATAAATCGAATAATTACTTTTGCAATTCTTGCTGCAATCCCAGACATCTCAATTACTTTACCGAAAATCGCTCCAAGTAAAAAAACAGGAAAATAAGATTTTATGAAGCCAACCATTTTTTCCATAAATATATTAGAAAAGAATGGCAAGACATGGCTCGGATCTGTCAAAAATACAGCGAGTAAAGCACATATCGGAGCAATGATAATAACGGAAAATCCTCGATAAGCTAAAAACATAAGTAGTCCTAGTGCTAATAGTATAATAATTAGATCCATAAATGTTCTCCCTTATTTAGTCTAAAGTTTTTTGATTCACTAAGAGCTTCATTTCAAAAACTGCCACTATCTCATCCGTTTGTTTCCTAACTTCTTGTAATACCGTTACAACCCCTTGGTTCGATCCTTTACTCTTCAAATCAATTACTTTCCCTGTGAGATGAATAGTATCTCCAATGAAAGTCGGAGCTGTAAATCTTACCTTATCCATTCCATAAAATGCCACAACAACCCCTGGTTCAAAATGTACCAATCCGGTCGTAATAGAAAGTACTAACATTCCATGAGCAATTCGTTGTTTATATTGAGTTTCTTTCGCATACTCAATATTCGTATGAAGAGGAAACCAATCCCCACTTAAAGCGGAGAACATAACGATATCGGATTCCGTTATCGTTCTTCCTTTCGACTCCCAAACATCCCCAAGTTGATACTTTTCAAAGTATTTATCGAACATTTCTACATCCCCTTTGCTTATAAATACTACTTGAATAATTATGCCTCAGCGGAGTTGCGTCCAGATTTGAATTGAACCTGTGCAATTCAAAATCTGTGTCATCCGCTGGAGGCTAACATGGCTCAGCAGAATGTTTTATCTGCTGGTCCAAGTTAAACTGGATACACCCCGTGCTTGCGATCAGTGAAAACTAAATACTTAGACATGTAAACATCTAAACGTGATGCAAGTTCTTCACGTAAACGATTCGGCTCGACCACATCGTCAATGATTAAATCAGATGCTAGACGATAAATATCAATGTCCTCGCGATATTCTTCACGCTTTTCAGCAATGAAAGCAGCTCTCTCTTCTTCTGGAAGAGAAGCAATTTTGTTTGCATATACTGCGTTTACTGCAGCTTCTGGTCCCATTACCGCAATGGAAGCTGTTGGAAGTGCAATACAGCAATCTGGTTCAAATGCTGGACCTGCCATTGCATACAACCCAGCACCATAAGCTTTGCGTACGATTACTGTCATTTTAGGAACAGTCGCTTCACTCATTGCCGAAATCATTTTAGCACCATGTCTAATGATCCCTGCTCTTTCTACATTCGTTCCAATCATGAAGCCCGGTACGTCTGCAAGGAATAGTAGTGGAATATGATAAGCGTCACAAAGATTAATGAATTTCGCTGCTTTATCCGCACTATCATGGAATAGTACCCCACCTTTAACGCGTGGTTGATTCGCAATAATTCCGACTGGTTGTCCGTTAATTCGTCCAAGACAAGTGATCAGTTCAGGGGCAAAAAGCTTCTTAATTTCACACATAGAATCTTCGTCGATAAGACGTTCGATCAGTTGATACATATCAAATGGCGCATTTTGGTTTTTCGGTATTAACTGCTCAATGCTTTTTTCAAAGAAAGCTGGTTCTTTCGCTTCTGCTTTAGCTGGTTTTTCCGTATAGTTTTCCGGAAAATACGTTAAATATTTGCGAGCGTACGCGATCGCTTCTTCTTCATTTGGAACGAGGACGTCTCCACATCCAGAAACGGAACAATGCATTTTCGCGCCGCCCATTTCTTCAAGAGACACTTTTTCACCGATAACCATTTCTGCCATACGAGGTGAGCCTAAATACATGGAAGCATTGCCATCCACCATTACAACGACGTCACAGAATGCAGGAATATATGCTCCGCCAGCCGCCGATGGTCCAAATAGAAGACAAATTTGTGGAACTTTACCTGACATTTTAACTTGGTTATAGAAAATTCGTCCCGCTCCTCTACGACCAGGGAACATTTCTAATTGATCTGTTATGCGAGCACCAGCAGAGTCAACAAGATACAACATTGGACAGCGTAGCTTTTCAGCTGTTTCTTGAATGCGGATAATTTTTTCTACAGTACGTTGTCCCCAAGAACCTGCTTTAATAGTAGAATCATTAGCCATCACACAAACCGTACGACCATGAATTTTACCAATACCAGTAACTACTCCATCAGCTGGAAGATCTCCTGCCAGTAAATTCGCAAACATTCCATCTTCTGCTTTTAAGCCATCGTCAAACAGCAAATTCAATCTATCACGAACAAACATTTTCGCCTGCTCTTGATTTTTCTTATGATATTTTTCCTGTCCACCTTGCAAGATGGCATCTTTTTTGATCTGATAATCTGTTTGTGAAACTGTCGACGTCATGTTGTTTCCTCCTTATTTGCCCGTATATTGTGGTGCGCGTTTTTCCGCAAATGCACGTAAGCCTTCTAATCTATCTTCCGTGGGCAGTAATTCGTTGTATGCAAGTTCTTCTATTTTCAGCCCTGTGTTTAGGTCTACTTCAATTCCATTATTAATGGCCGCTTTTGCTTGAATTAATGCAAGTGGGGCATTTTTCGCCATCGATGTAGCTATTTCGAGCGCTTTGTCTAGTAAATTTTCACGAGGGACTACATATTCTATTATCCCAAGTGCTTCTGCTTCCTCAGCTGTCAGTCGCTTGGCGCTATAAATGAGTTCTTTTGCCTTTCCAAGACCGATTAAACGAGGTAAACGCTGTGTTCCTCCTGCTCCAGGAATAATACCTAAGGAAGTTTCCGTTAAGCCTACTTTTGTTTCTAGGGCTCCAATACGGATATCACATGCCAAAGCTAATTCAAGCCCACCTCCAAACGCTACTCCATTTAGAGCAGCGATAACCGGTTGTGGAAGTGCAGCAACTTCGTTTACAACAGCTCCTATAGATCGAACAGCTTGTCTAACTTCATTTTCTGACATTGTCTTTCGCTCTTTTAAATCAGCACCTGCGCAAAAAGCTTTTTCTCCGGCACCGGTTAAAATGATCACACGGACTTCCCGATTATTTCTTAACTCAATAGCAACCGTTTTCAAATCATGAAGCATCTGCTTTGATAAAGCATTTGCTGCATCTGTTCTATTTAAAGTGATAATTGCTATTCCATCGCTGCGCTTTTCTACTTGTACATTAGTTAATACGTTTTCAACCATTGTAAACAGCCCCTTCTTCCGCATTCAAAATATCCATTTGGCGACTATTCAGCTTTTGCCCTCTTACTTTTTCAATAAGCTTGGCAGATTTCATTACCGCATTTATATCGATACCAGTTTCAATTCCCATCTCATGGAGCATATACAATAAATCCTCGGTCGCCACATTTCCAGATGCTCCTTTGGCGTAAGGACAGCCTCCTAATCCACCAAGCGCACTATCAAAGATAGTGATTCCCATTTCAAGTGATTTCACAATATTTGCAAGAGCAGTCCCTCTTGTATCATGGAAATGCATAGCTAACTTGCTAGCTTCAAAATGTGGTAGTAGTTCCTCTAGCAAACGTTCTACTTGATTTGGGACGCCAACGCCGATTGTGTCACCCAACGATAATTCATCTATTCCCATGGAAAATAAATGATCGCTCACTTTTCTTACTTGTGATGTCGCAATTGGCCCTTCATACGGACATGCAATCACAGTAGATATATAACCTCTTACCGTTTTTCCAGCTGCTTTCGCTTCCTTAACAACTTCACTTAAAATCGGGTATGTTTCTTCTATTGATTTATTAATATTATTTTTATTATGCGCTTCACTTGCTGACATGAAGACGCTCACTTCATCTACATTTGCTTCTAATGCACGCTCAAGTCCTCTTAAGTTAGGAACAAGGGCCGCATAAGTGACCCCTTTTTCCCGCTGAATTTTCCCAAGTACTTCCGATGCGTCTGCTAACTGCGGAATCCATTTCGGATGGACAAAAGAGCTCACTTCAATATAGGACAGACCCGTTTTAGATAGTGAGTCAATCCAAGTAATTTTATCTTCTGTTGAAATAGTTTGTTTTTCATTTTGTAACCCGTCTCTTGGTCCAACTTCTTTTATCTTTACACTTTTTGGCAGTTTCAAAGATTTAACCTCCTATTCAACCTCGAGTAATACATCGTCATCATTAACGAAATCGCCTTCATTAATATGAATTTTCTTTACAACGCCAGTTGTCTCAGCTGCAATCGGAATTTCCATTTTCATTGATTCAAGAATTACTACATCTTGCCCTTCTTTTACTTCTTCCCCTTCTGCCACTAATACTTTCCATACACTACCTGCCATACTTGCTACGATGTTTGTCATATTCATTTCCTCCTTAGTTGGTTGCTTTTTCAGCTAAATAATATTTATTTACAAAATCAGTTGTTGTATAACCGCTTAAAAATTGTTCGTGGCTGACTGTTTCGATAAGCATTGGGATATTCGTTTTAATACCTTCTACTTTGTAATTCTCAAGTGCTTCTTTCATTCTGGCGCATGCCTCACTACGAGTTTCTCCCCAAGTGATTAGTTTGCCAATCATTGGATCGTAGAATGGCGTCACTTGTGAGCCAGCTTCTATCGCACATTCGTTACGGACACCTTCTCCTTGCGGCAACTGAAACTCTGTTATCTTGCCAGGTGAAGGGAAAAATGTTTTAGGATCTTCTGCATAGATACGCACTTCAATCGCATGTCCTTTTCGCTCGACGTTTTCTCGTTTAATAGACAAACGTTCTCCATACGCTACTTTCAACTGTTGTTCTACTAGGTCGAGTCCCGTGATTTCTTCTGTAACTGGGTGCTCTACTTGTAGTCTTGTATTCATCTCTAAGAAGTAGAAATTTTGCTCACGATCCACTAAAAACTCAATCGTCCCAGCATTGGAATATCCGATATGTTTTGCCGCTTGAACTGCTGCATCGAGCATTTTTTGTCGCGTTTCTTCACTGATAAATGGAGAAGGTGCTTCTTCCACTACTTTTTGGTTTCGACGTTGGATAGAGCATTCTCTTTCCCAAAGTGGAATGACATTTCCATGCGTGTCGGCTAATATTTGTACTTCAATATGGTGAGGTTCTGCGATATATTTTTCTAAGAACATCGTTCCATCGCCGAAAAATGATTCTGCTCGTTTTTTATTTCCTTCGAAAGCTTTTACTAATTCTTCCTCAGAATTAACGAGTTGCATTCCGATTCCCCCGCCTCCAGCAGATGCCTTAAGCATAAGTGGATAGCCGATTTTTTTTCCTGCTTCTTTTGCTTGCTCTTCATTGTCTAAAGCAGTATCAATACCTTCAACAACCGGTACACCAGCTTCTTTCATCATTTTACGTGCCTCGATTTTACTTCCCATGGAAGCGATAATATCCGAGGAAGGTCCGATAAATACAAGCCCCGCCTCTACACATCTACGCGCAAATCCTGCGTTTTCTGATAAAAGTCCGTAGCCTGGATGCACAGCCTCTGCTCCACTTTCTTTTGCGATACGAATAATTTCGTCGATATTCAAATAACTTTGATTGACCGGTGGCTTTCCAACGCAGTACGCTTCATCAGCTTGTCGAACAAACAAAGAGTCAGCATCCGCTTCTGAATAGATGGCAACTGTTTGAATACCAAGGTTTTTACAAGTTCGGATAACTCTTAAAGCAATTTCTCCACGATTGGCAATTAATATTTTAGAAAACATATATCTCGCTCCTTCTTTAAAAAGTCTTTATAAAAACTCTTATTGATCTTGAAAATTAGGTTTCCTTTTTTGAATAAAAGCTTCCACGCCTTCTTGAACATCTTCCGTTTGAAAAACATGACCAAAATAGCTAGCTTCGATAACTAGTCCTTCATTAAGTGGTTGTTCATAACCTTCATCAATCGAATGCTTCGCAAAAGAAACTGGAATGGAGGAATGGTTACAAATTTTACTTGCAATCTCCAGTGCTTTTTCTAACGATTTTCCCTTTGGAACTACATGATTCACTAATCCAATTCTTTCTGCCTCTGCTGCTGATATAGATTCGCCAGTGAAAATCATTTCTTTCGCTCTTGCTTTGCCTATTAAGCGCGGTAGCCTTTGCGTTCCACCAGCCCCCGGAAATAATCCCAATTTAACTTCTGGAAGACCGATTTCTACATGTTCCTCCGCAACGCGGATATCACAGCTTAACGCTAGTTCGCAGCCTCCACCTAGAGCTAGGCCATTAATGGCTACAATAGTCGGGTGAGTTAGCTGTTCTATCTTATTCAGGGGCTCTTGAAGCCAAAGTGACTTTTGCTTCGCTTCTTCAACTCCTTTTCCAATCCATTCTGGAAATCCTTTAATATCCCCGCCTGCTACAAAAGCCTTTTCGCCTGCACCTGTTAAAACTACTACTTTTACTTTTGAATCTTTTTCGATTTCATCCACGGCTGTGTTCAACTGTTCAATAACATCTGCGCTTAAGACATTCACAGGTGGATTGTCGATGACAATTTGTGCAATGTTCTGTTGTAATGACCATGAAACTACTTGAACCTTCTGCATCCTTCCCACCCCCTTCTTATATTTTCACTTCGCTATAATCTTGTCTTAAAACAAATTTTTGTATTTTCCCAGAAGGTGTTCTTGGTAATTCATCGACGAAAATAACTTTTCTAGGCTTTTTATAGCTTGCTAGATTATTCACACAATGATTAATTACGTCCTCTTCTGTTAAGTTCGATCCTTCTTTTTTTACAACCACAGCACAAACAGCTTCGATGAATTTTGCATCCGGTATACCAATGATGGAAACTTCCTTTATCTCTTCATGACGGTATAAAACATCTTCAATTTCAGCGGAGTAAATATTTTCCCCACCACTACGAATCATGTCTTTCTTTCTGCCTGCAATCTTTAAGTAACCTTCTTGATCGAATACGCCTAAATCGCCAGTTTTACACCAACCATTTACAAACGTCTCCATTGTCGCTTCTGGTTTTCTCCAATAACCTACTGAAACAGCAGGACTTTTAATAGCAATTTCCCCTATTTCACCTACTGGTAGTGGAAGACCATCATCATCCAAAATGCTGATCTCGGTTAGTGGCATTGGTTTTCCGACAGTCTGTCCTTTAGTAAAAGCATCCTGTGGATCGAGAGAAGCTGCGATTGGTGTGCCTTCTGTCAATCCATATACTTGAACAACACCAACATTCGGGTATTTCTTCTTTAACTGTTCTAGTGCAGATGGCAATAATGGATCGCCCCCTGTATAAATAGTTTTTAAGTTTTTCAATTGATAGGAATCTAAGTCATCGTAATTCAACATTTCGTAAATCATAAATGGGAATAAGAAACAATCGGTCACATTTTCCTGTTCAATGACCGATAGGATTCTTCCAATTTGGAATCCTTGGCTTTTTGTGATGATCAGTGTTCCACCCATCAAAAGTATTGGAAGCCCTATGTCTTCCATCGCACCTACATGATAAAGGGGGCCTGTCGTCATGCCAATTTCCTGTCCCGTAAACTTCCATTTCAACGATTGCATAGAGGAAAACCAAAGTGTCATGTCATGTGTCCAAATAGCGCCTTTTGGTCTACCAGTTGTACCTGACGTATACATCAGCATGACAGGATCACTCAATTTAATATTATTATCTGGTACTTCATCCACAGCGCCACTTGCCAATAGGCTCCAAGGTTTAGACCAATCCGGAATTATGGCATCCTCATTTTCCAGGCATATGTACTGTTCAACGGAAACATGTGGGCGAACCTCCTCCAGTTCATTTGCCAAATTGGAATGGAAGCATAATATTTTCGTTTCGGAATCCTTTAATGCATATTCCAGTTCTGCACTCGAAAGTCGGAAATTAAGACGAACTGCAATTGCCCCGATTTTCGCAACAGCAAAATATACAGCGAAATATTCTAGGCAATTGTATAGCAGTACGCCAACTCGATCTCCTTTTTGGACTCCTAATTCAAGAAGCTTATTTGCATATGCATTTGATATTGTATGAAGCTCTTTATACGTCCAAGCTTTTCCCATTTCTTCTTGTATTGCTATTTTTTCTTGATGATTGTCATTTAACACATTTGCCATTTTCCTAGTAATAAGTCCAACGTCCAATTAAAGTTCCTCCTTTCGTTTCTCCTCTCTATATAAGCAAGATTCATGCCAAGTTTGAGATTCAAGAACTTTCAAGGCATTACTGTCTATTGAGCAATTTTTTATTATCTATTTTTTCCGAAGTATAGGAAGACCCTTTTTTCCGTTGTTTTAAAATAGTGCCATATTAGGCAAAATAAAAATCCAGAATTGCGGAGACTATTCCGATATTCTGGATTTTCTATACTTAAATAATATTATATTTTTTAATCTTCTCATATATGGTTGAATTGCTAATTCCAAGCGCTTCTGCGGCCATATTTTTATCGAATTTACAGTTCATGAGCATTTTTTCTATTTCTTTTTTTTCCGTTTCTTCTATTATTTCTTTTAACGTTTTCTTTTTGTTTTTTCCCGAATCTCTTTTAATATATTCCGGCAGATCTTCGATTTCCAATATATTCTCGTTTGCTAAATGTACACCTGCATCTATTACATTCTCCAATTCTCTTATGTTTCCAGGCCATTCATATTTGTTTAGAAGAGCGTAGACATCATCATGTATGGAATTGACTCGTTTGCCAATCCGTGCTTTCGATCTTTCAAAAAATGATGGATTAGAAGCGGGATATCCTCTGTTCTTTCCCTTAAAGGAGGACTGACTAATTGAATTGCGTTTATCCTATAATATAGGTCTTCTCGAAATTCCCTATTTTCCATCATTTTTTCTAATGGTCGATTAGTTGCCGCAATTACACGAACATTCACCTTTTTAGGGTGTGCTGCCCCTACAGGTTCGTATTCTCTCTCCTGCAAGACCCTTAGTAATTTGACTTGCATATGCTGGGGCATGTCTCCAATTTCATCTAGAAAAATAGTTCCACCTTCTGCACTTTGAAACTTCCCTACTTTCCCACCCTTTTTAGCACCCGTAAAGGCACCCTCTTCATAGCCGAACAGTTCCGACTCGATTAGATGCTCTGGAATCGACCCGCAATTTACACTAACAAATGGTTTAGTACTACGAGGACTCAGTTGATGAATACTTTGTGCGATTATTTCCTTCCCAGTTCCACTTTCGCCCCTTATCAATACAGAAATATCTCCACCAGCAACTCTTTTCACACGCGCTTTTAACTCATTCATTGCATGCGAGTCCCCGATCAAGTCATGTAAAGAGTATCTTGCCCCATTTCCTTGATCACCGTCGGGTGTATACAAATTATTTCGTGCTAATAAGTCTTTAATATGGCTATTCATTTTCTTCCAATCATCTAAATCTCTAAAAATAATGGTTCCTATTGCACCGATAATTTCTTTGTCATCGAAAATTGGGATACGATTTGTAATGACAAAGCTTCCTCTTAGAAACTGTAAATCTCCCATTTCTGATTTTCCTGTTTGAACAACAAGGTGTAATCTTGTATTTTCAATATAATCAACAATATATCCTCCTATCAAGGTTTCTCTTTTCACTTCCAAAAACTCGCAATACTTGTTGCTAATATATTGTATTTTTCCATTATTATCGATAATGATTGTCCCATAATTTGCATTTTCAAATACGACATCGAGTAATTTATGATTGAACAATTGTCCAGATACCATATTTAGATCCCCTTTCTCCCTTTTATCCCCTATCTTATATGATAACGGAATTTTCAAGAAACAGGTGTTTCATTTTTTATTTGGAGTTATTTAATAGAAAACTGCCAATGTAAATGAATGGTTCGTGCAATATAGGGAAGCTGCGCGGTAGTGAGTTGAATGAAGTGGACGCTTTCCGCGGGCACGGCTTCAATCTCCTCGGAGCTCCGAAAACAATGCTCCTGCGATTACTTGTCGCAAAGACATTGGTCAAACAAAGTTCTACCAATGTCTTTCCTGCGGGGCTTTCAGCTCGTACTGTTCCCGCCGGAGTCGCCACCCCTTCGCTACAATCCAATAGAGTTTGCTATTTACTCCATAAGGAGACACTAAATTTAGTACTAAGTTGCATTTTCTATGGGTGAATACCTTTGATTAGTGGAATAAGATAGACTATCTAGAGATTGTGATCAATTATTGGGAGCTACCATTGCTTGAATGGCTAATAGCAACCTTTCCTATAATTTATCCTGTACATAAAATGATTCTAAATAAGAAACTGCTGGACAGTTGTAAATAAATTAAATAGCATTTTGCATTTGTTTATGGATTAGTCAGCAAGTTCTATTGATTGAAGCGCAAGGCGGCGACACCTGCGGGGACAGGTGAGACCCCGCAGGAGCGTGCGACGAGGAGGCTCACCGCCCGCCCCGCGGTAAGCGTCCGCCTGGAGTGTGGAAATCAATTGCCTTTACAGTATCTCTATACTATGCAGTTTCCCTATACGGTGAAGTATTTCTTTGTGACGATAACAAATTATACACATTATTCCTTCGATGCTCTGAATAAAACAGTGATCTACTATTGTGGAGAGAATGATTTACAAACAACACAAATTTAATAATTTCTTCCATAGAACATAAAAAAACAGGATAAAGATTATTAATCTTACCTGTTTTTCCGCTTGCTTATTCTCGATGTTTCACAGCTAGTCCTCTTAAAAATTTACGTGCAAAATTATCACCGCACACTTTATAATTTCGATGTCCTTCTTTACGTAAAATAGCTCCTAACTCACCCTTTGAAACGACAATGCCACCTTCATCTAATATTTCTATCATATCTTCGGTTGTTAATTGTAACGCTACTTTCAATTTCTTAAGTAGCATGTTATTAGCGCTTCTTTCGGGAGGTGCAGGATTTTCAGGTTGACCAGGTTTTGGGTCTTGTTTACCTCGTTTAAAAGTAATAAAACCATTTAAAAAGGAATCCAACATCTTATGCGTACATTTTATTTGATCATCGGTTTCTTCCACATCTATGTCATCATAGAATTCATCTTTTGATTTTGTCAGTATTTTTGATAGTTCTTCTTTCGATACTTCTATACCACCAAGATTAAAAATCTCCATCATATCTTTGTCTTTTATATCTAAAGCATACCTTAGTCGTATTAATATATCGTTATTATCCATTTAAAAGCCTCCTACTATTATGACCAGCCATCTCATGTTGTGTTACTTGCTGAGTTGTTAGTTAATAAATTATAGCAGAGAAACTGTAAATACAGCTATTAAAACAGCTGAAACATGAATACAGTAATCAGCGGGAAGTTCTTCCTCCTACAGCAACTGACCTCCACCTTCTACAGATAAAGCACTTTTGATAATTAGCATATACTGTATTACTTCAACTAATAATAACGGAGGTGTTTATTCTGATTCATACTGTTCAACTAGGTGAAACACTGAGTCAAATAGCCAGAGACTATCGTACACCTCTATCCAAAATCATTAGTGCTAATCAATCCATAAATCCGAATGTACTTTTAATAGGTCAATCCATTGTTATACCTGGCTATCCAGACCCGAATACGCTTCCATATCGTATAGAGGTTTCCATAAACAATCGTCGACTACGATTACTAAGAGACGGTATTTTACAAAAAGAGTACCCGATTGCTGTTGAAGAATAGTATACAATACACCTGTAGGGGATTTTATCATTATTAATAAAGCGCCTAATCCTGGTGGACCATTCGGTACAATGTGGATGAGTTTATCAAAAGAGCACTACGGGATCCATGGCACCAATGATCCCAGTTCCATTGGTAAAGCAGTCTCACATGGCTGTATTCGCATGCACAATAAAGACGTGGAGGAATTAGCACGTATTATTCCAATAGGAACTCCGGTTTCTATCCGGCCATAATATAAAAAAACTGGAGGAGAAAATGATTCAGCTTCTACTCCAGTTTTTATTCAGTTTCCTAAGTGCTAGGAGTTAAAATCGTATATTTGACCTTTAATCAAATATGCTGTACTTTCAGCGATATTCGTTATATGGTCTGCTGTTCTTTCAAGAAAGCGATTAACAAATAATAATTGTACAAGCTGATTGGTTTCTTCTGGATGGTCACTTAGATAAGTGGTCAGTTTCTTATATGTTTCGCCACTATATTGATCCACTTCCTCCTCTAAGTCACCAACTTCTTTTGCATAGAGGATATTTTCCTCTAAAAAAGATTGTAGTGCTTTTCTAAGCATCTCAATCGATATATCTTTCATCTTCTCTAGATGCGTAATCTCCAATAAAGATGTTGTATTACCAATCTTAATAGTTGCTTTCGCAATGTTCACTGCAAAATCCGCAACTCGTTCAATTTCAGATGAAATTTTTAGGACACCAATAATTTCACGCAAATCTCTTGAAACAGGAGCTTCTTTAGCCATAAGCCATATGGCGAACTGATTAATATCCACTTCTAGATTATCAATAGTCGTATCTCCCTCAATAACTTTTAATGCAATCTCCACGTCTTGTGTTTTTAATGCAGTAAAAGCTCTTTCCAGAGCAACAACTGATAGTTTGCCCATTTCGGTGATTTTGCTTTTTAATTCCTCTAAATTATTCTCGAAGTTTACACGGACTCCCATTTGCTACCTCCATTATCCAAATCGGCCTGTTACATAATCTTCAGTTCGTTGATCTTGTGGTGTAGAGAAAATATTATCGGTATCATCATATTCAATAACCTCTCCATTTAAGAAAAATGCTGTTTTATCGGATACTCTTGCTGCTTGCTGCATGTTATGCGTAACTATAACAATCGTGTAATCTTTTTTCATATTAGTTATTAGTTCTTCTATTTTTAACGTAGAAATTGGGTCTAATGCCGATGTAGGCTCGTCCATTAATATAATATCTGGCTTCATCGCAATAGCACGAGCAATACACACACGTTGCTGCTGTCCGCCTGACAAACCTAGCGCTGATGTTTTAAGACGATCTTGTACTTCATCCCAAATAGCTGCACTGCGTAGACTCTCTTCCACAATTTTATTTAATTCTTTTTTATTTTTTATGCCTTGCATTCTTGGTCCGTAGGCAACATTGTCATAAATACTCATTGGGAATAAATTTGGTTTTTGAAATACCATTCCCACTTTTGTTCGTAGTTTGATCACATCATTCGTTTTATAAATATCTTCGTGGTCAATGATGATATCACCTGTAATTTTCACACCATCTATTAAATCATTCATCCGATTTAATGTGCGTAAAAAAGTCGATTTACCACAACCTGAAGGACCGATTAAAGCAGTTACCTCTTTTTCTAGGATAGCAAGGTCGACTCCAAATAAAGCTTGTTTCTCGCCATAAAATAAATTTAAATCTCTTACATTAATTATCGATGTACCTTCTTTACGTTGCTCCATCTGCTATAATACCTTCCCTACTTGAATTTTTTTGGTCACTAGCACAACATGATCTAAAGACTCAATTATCCTTTAACATACGCTTATTTATTAGTCGCTTTGTTAAATTTTTTCGAGATATACGTTGCTGAAAGATTGATCGCTAAAATTATTACGATTAAGACAATACCAACTGCTGCCGCAAGCTCAATATCCCCAGACTCTTGTGTTACTAAATAAGAATGAACGGTTAGTGTTCTAGCTGATGATAGAATGCTTTCTGGCATAGCTGCTACTGTCCCAGCAGTTAAGAATATTGCAGCTGATTCTCCCACAATTCGACCAACAGAAAGGATAATACCGGATAAGATTCCGGGCATAGAACTCGGTAAAATTACTTTATATAATGTTTGTAGCTTTGTTGTTCCAAGCGCTAAGGAACCTTCACGATAGGAACGTGGCACTGTTTTTAATGCTTCCTCTGTGGTTCGAATGATTACTGGCAATACGATAATCGTTAAGGTTAAGGAAGCTGCTAGTATCGACATTCCTAATTTTAACGTCGTTACAAAGAATACAGCTCCAAACAAACCATAAATGATAGAAGGAATTCCTGTTAAACTTTCTGTTGCAAAGCGTATGAGTCTAACTAATCGTCCTTGTTTAGCATATTCCTGCAAATAAACAGCTGCTAATATCCCTATAGGTGTTGCAATGACTAATGAAATAACGACTGTATATATAGTTGTGATAATCATTGGCCAAATACCACCATCACCAGATGGCGAATAATCTCCAAAGATGAAATCAAAGCTTATCAAACCAATTCCTTTGTAAAAGATAAATCCAACGATCATTACGAGGATGGCAACCGATAAGAATGCTGATAACCATAATAGCGCTCGTAATAAGCTATCTTTGAAATGTCTCATCTTAGTTGCCTCCCTTTGCACTTATTTTTGCTAGCACAAAATTCAAAATTAATATAAATGAGAATAAAACAATTCCTGTTGCAAATAACATTTCTTGGTGTGTACCAAACGCATAACCCATTTCTAATGCGATGTTTGTCGTTAGTGGACGAACACTGTCCGTTAGGCTGGTTGGAACGATTAAACTATTTCCGGCTACTAAGATTACTGCCATTGTTTCCCCTATTGCTCGGCCTAAACCTAATACGATTGCTGTCATAATACCTGATTTGGCTGCTGGTACAATAACTTTAAAGATGGTCCCAATTTGTGATACTCCTAAAGCATACGATCCTTCGCGATATGTTTGGGGTACTGCTCGAATTGCTGTCTCTGCTACAGTCACAATAGTTGGTAACATCATGATCGCTAACACAAGAATCACAGCTATCAAGCTTTGCCCTTTCACTAGACCAAACGTATTTTGTAAAAATGGAACGATGATCGCAAGTCCAAACACACCATATAATACGGATGGGATACCTGCTAGCAATTGAATTGCCGGTGAAATAATTTTGGCTAATCTTTTAGAGGCAATTTCCGCCAAGAAAATAGCTGTAAATAAGCCAATAGGAACGCCAATAATTAATGCTCCAATTGTTGCAAAAATGGATGCAACAATCATTGGGAATATACCGAATTTATCTTCACTCGGTACCCAGTCAGTACCAAATATAAAGTTTATAAAGCTATAGCCCTCAGCTACAAAAGGATGAGCTCCTTTATAAAATACAAATCCAATGATTAACAATAAAGTTATTACGGAGAGAAGTGCACAAATCAAGAAAATCCTTGAAGATAGCTTCTCTAGCATATACTTCCTTTTATTTGCTTTGCCGATTTCTACGGTTTGCTTGTTAGTTGTTGGGATAGACACCTTATACCTCCAAATTTAAGTCAAAAATTATGTTGTTGTCTTCCTTTTAATTGTGTTTTATTTTACTGGGATAGCTCCGGCTTCTTCTGCAATGAGCTGTCCGTCTTCACTTAAGATAAAATCTATAAATCGTTGTCCAGCGTCTGTTAATTGTCCTTCTTTATAGACAAACAAGAAAGGTCTAGATAAGCTGTATTTTTCTTGCAAAACATTTGCTGCATTCGCTTCTACCCCATTGATATCAATGGTTGAAATCGTTTCATCTATATATTCAAATGAAATAAAACCAACAGCATGTTTATTGTTCGCAACGGTTGTTTTAATATTTCCATTCCCACTTGCGATAATGGCGTTTCTTATTAATTCACCCGAGCTATAGTCAACGATTTCTTGAAATGCGTCACGTGAACCTGACCCATCCTCACGCGAGACAACTACGATTTCCATGTCATCTCCACCTAGTTCGCTCCAATTCGTTACTTCACCCGTAAAAATCTGTTTAACTTGCTCCATCGTAAGATTTTTCACTTTATTAGTGGGATGAGTCACGACTACAATGCCATCGTAAGCAATAATAACTTCATTCAAACCACTTGCTATTTCCTCTTCTTTTAAATCCCGAGAGGACATCCCTATTTCCGACACTCCGCTAATTGCATTGGTAATTCCGGCAGAAGAACCAATTTGATTTATCTCAATATTTGTATTATCTGTCTCTGAGTATTTCGCTGCTAATTTCTCAGCTAGTGGCCCTACAGATGTGGATCCTGAAATAGATACTGTAGCACCGCTCCCACCGTCTGACCCTGTTGAACCATTATCCTCATTTGTACATGCTGATAGGATCGTGAGTATAGCAACTATTAATAACGCCATTTTTGTATGTTTCCACTTGATCATTTCATACCTCCAAGAAATAGGTTAAAAACTTTCTATGTCGTTTTTTGTCTAATAGTAGAATAAATGCACAGTGTAAATTTTGTACCTGTTATTTGTAAAGGTTTTGTAAATTTTATTAAAAACAACTTGTTTAATGTTAAATATTTTTAAAATTTTGTGAACGGTAGATATATTAGGATGAGTTTAAATTTTTCAGATATGAATTTCTATTTATTAACAAAAATTTTAACTATTAAGCTCAACAAGAACAAAAGTGCTAAATACGATAAAATGGAATAACACACATTATAGGGAAACTGTGCGGTAGCAAGCTCTATTTAGGTGACCACTAGAATTTTCGCTGCAGGGCGGACGTTTTCCGCGGGCACGACTTCAATCTCCTCGGAGCTCCCGCTCCTGCGGGGCTTTCAGCTCGCGCTGTTCCCGCCGGAGTCGCCGCCCTTTCACTACAATCCAATAGAGTTTGCTATTTTCTCCATAATAAGACACTAAATTTAATACGATGTTGCATTTTCTATGGGTGAATACCTTTGATTAGTGGAATAAGATAGACTATCTAGCGATTGTGATCAATTATTGGGAGCTACCATTGCTTGAATGGCTAATAGCAACTTCCCTATAATTTATACTGTACATAAAATGATTCTAAATATTAAACTACTTGACAGTTGTAAATAAATTAAATAGCTTTTTTGCATTTAATTATGGATTAGTCAGCAAGTTCTATAGATTGAAGCGCAAGGCGGCGATACCTGCGGGATCAGCGGGACAGGTGAGACCCCGTAGGAGCGTGCAACGAGGAGGCTCACCGCCTGGAGCGAAAATCAATTGCCTTTGCCGTATCTCTTTACCGCGCAGTTTACCTATACCTGGATGAAATTAAAGATGCCGTTCCTTATGCTACTTGAAAAAAGTTATCCACCTGTCTAAATCTTCCATAGTTTCCTAACCAATAATAAAAGCTCGAAAATTCAAAGTTGAATTTTCGAGCTTTTAACGTTTTACTTTTCTCTTAATGATCACGATTTATTATATAGTCCAATAAATGTTTTAAGAATGGTACATTACGAGGTACTTCTTGCAAAGCTTCCATAGCTAGACAATAATTTTCCCACATCTCTTTTTCTGCATCTTCCTGCCCCAGTATCGATACGAAAGTAGAATTATTGTTTTCCGCGTCTTGGCCAACTGGTTTTCCGAGTATGCTAGTATCGCCATCTACGTCTAGGAGATCATCCTTTATCTGAAAAGCAATACCTGCATGACGGGCAAATTTTTTAAGAGCATCCATTTCCCCTTCATTTGCCTTTGAAAGAATTGCTGGCATGATCAACGAAGCTTCGAAGCCTATTCCTGTCTTATAAAAGCACATCATATTCAGCTGCTCCTGTGTCAATTGCTTCCCTTTAGATTCTAAGTCCATCGTTTGCCCTCTACACATATTTGCAGTAGTGTTGGCTGAATATTTTATGAGTTTTAGTACAGTACTCGAATCGAACTGTTGGAGAGAGGCTTGCTCCTCTACAGCCTTTTGGGTAAGAAATAGACCAGTTAATTCAGCAACGGCAACGCTTTGCATCTCATGGAGTGTTCGACGTCCTCTACGTGTGGAAGCATTATCCTGGGATGGAAGATCGTCAAATATTAAGGATGCAGTATGCATATATTCTAGTGATTTTAATAATGGCTCGATTGCTGATTTATTTAATCCATAAGCGTTTACACCCATTAACCAAGCTAGTATTGGTCTTAAACGCTTCCCTTCCCCATCTAGACTATAATTTGCACCATCGATAATTTGGTCTTCCATTATAAATATGTTTTCCTTTTTAGGAATATTTAGCATGTCATTTATTTCATGACGTAAGCATTTGATCGTATTTATAAATTCTTCTTTTTCTATTCGTTCATTTTTCAAAATAGTAATCATGTGATCGCGCAGCAGCTTATCGAAGAAATCTACGTCATCTGCTTTTCGGACCATATTTTGAATAAGCTTATTGAATGTAGGGTCTCCACCAGCAAATATCCCCATCACTTCGTTGTATCTTTTAGTCCCTACTCGTTCTTTATAACGTTTTAGTCCATTTATAGCTCGGTCCAATATAACCTCACAAGTCTTTCTATCTGAGTTATACACATTATGAATCAAATTAGAAATAACCGTCCAGTACAGTTCAAATGGATTGATTAGATCCGAACGTGTCTCGTGATATTTCAAATAATAGGTATAGGGAGTTACCGCACCATCCTTCAAATCATCAAACATATCAGCAAAATCATCCGCAAGCTGATTATAAATGCCATAAAAGAATGTTCGGCTATCCAATTCCTTATCTTCAGAAGCACCGATTACTGAACGAACAATTAATCGGGAAGAGGAAGATTTTAATATGACAGGTATATAAAGCTCTTCATTCGTATAATTTGGGTTGGATAAATCCTTTACTCGGTCTACTTCCTGGGAATGAAAAAACACATAGGATTGCTCAAAAAAACCTATTTTTGTCTCTTGTTGCTGATGGGCACTTATAAAGTCAAAGGCATCTCGAAGTTCCGAATGAATATACTTCATTAATTCTATATTGTTCCCAATCCACTTACCAAATTCTGGGACAATCCCAGTTGTAAGAGTGGTACGTATTAAATCCGTATATTGTTTTTCTTCTACATCCGATAATATCTTCGCATCGAGAAGATCATCAATAAATGGATAAGTTAGTCCATATGAGTAGCCAAGCCTAATAGCCTTATCAAGTCTTATAGTACGTTCCTTAGAGCTCGTATCCTCGTTCATCTCTTCTATTTCTTGCATAATTACACCAGCAATTATTTTAATAAGCTTTCTCTGGGCTTGCTCAGCATCCATCCCTTCAGGAATGTTCTCAGATACGGTCTTTAACTTGTTTAGTACCCAAATCAGTCCCGGTTCAACACCTTCTTTTTGGGCAAGGCGATACAGTCCTGCCATACTAAATGCCTTGTTTTTATTTTCTGTAGTAAGGTCAATCTTTAAATTATCTACTATGCTTTTGATTCTGTTTAGTGTATCAGGTGAATCAAGCGATTTGCCTAAATCACGCATAAAAATATAGGAAATGCTTCGATCGAGGTAATTTTCAAGTTTGCCTGTATAATTTAGCCATTGTATATAAGGATGATACTGACGAGGATCAGGTTTTCTTTTTCCACGTGAAAACAAGGAATAATAATGAATATGATTGCGTTTCCACAATCGAATATCTTCTGTTAAAGTTGAGACATAAATCTTTTGCTCCACTTGCTCATAAAGTGATTTAAAATAGTGTTCAGCTTTTTGCTCCGCCTGCCGATAGCAAGTATCAGCATTTATTAATAATTCCTTGATCATTCCACAACACACCTTCACTTTATGTTCTCACTTAACTATCACGAAAAATAGTTGCTAATTAACAATCTATTCTTTTAAGAATCTCAGAATTCCTTTTTTATATATAAAAATGCAAGGCCTGACTCCATTTCAATAGAATCAAGCCCTTATCATTTATTATTTCAACTTAAGACTTTCTTTGCTCTTCTGCTTCCCATCGCTCTATTTCACTTCGAACTAACGGTGCCACTTCTTTCCCAAGAAGTTCGATTGCTTTTAAAACTTCATGATGAGGCATTGATCCTACCGGTACATGAAGCATAAAGCGTGTGATACCCACGTTCTTACGAAGAAAAATAATTTTTTCAGCGACCGTTTGCGCATCTCCTACATATAAAGCTCCTTCTAGGCTACGGGCATTATCAAACGTCGCACGAGTATAAGGACCCCATCCGCGTTCTCTACCTAAAACATTCATAGCAGCTTGGGTCGATGGGAAAAATTTATCTGCTGCACTTTCGGTACTTTCTCCAACGAATCCATGTGAGTGCGACGCAACCGTCAGCTTTGAAACGTCGTGTCCTGCCTGCTCCGCCGCATTCTTATAAAGTTGCACAAGTGGTGCGAACTGAAGTGGACTACCACCTATAATAGCTAGAACTAGCGGTAATCCTAGAACACCCGCACGAACAACAGATTGTGGAGTTCCACCACTAGCAATCCAAACCGGTAGAGGATTCTGTACAGGTCGTGGATACACGCCTCGATTTTGAATCGGCGCTCGATGCTCTCCGCTCCAAGTAATCATTTCTGAATCTCGTATTTTCAACAATAAATCTAGCTTCTCATTGTATAATTCATCATAATCTTTTAAATCATACCCAAACAGAGGAAAAGATTCGATAAAAGAGCCACGTCCAGCCATAATCTCTGCACGACCATTGGAAATCGCATCTAACGTCGCAAATTCTTGGAATACTCGCACTGGATCGTCCGAGGACAAAACTGTTACCGCACTTGTCAATCTAATACGGCTTGTTTGAGATGCTGCTGCAGCTAGTATGACGGCAGGCGCAGAAGCAGCGTAATCTTTCCGATGATGTTCACCCACACCAAATACATCTAATCCAACTTGATCGGCCAATACAATTTCCTCTACTACTTCGCGAATACGTTCGGCATGACTAGATACTTTTCCTGTTTCCACATCTGACGTCGTTTCTACAAATGTTGTAATTCCGATTTCCATATGACTTCTCTCCCTTTTACTTACTAATCTTTCACATAAAAAATATCGGTTCCAGTAATCATCAAAGCAATGATCTGCTCTGCCATATATACTGGGGATTCTTGAAAACCATCTTCAATCCAACGTAAAATAACTGCTGCTACCCCATTGGCTCTATAAACGTACAACCATTTTTGTTCCAATTTAGTCTCTTCAGAAAACTCATATTGATACTCTGCTAAAAATAGCTTTTCAATTTGTTTCGCTAGCTTATACCGAAAATCTAAATGTATATTTTCACTAAGCAACGTATGAAAGAGTTCTTGGTTGTTCTTAAAATAATGAAATAAAGTAATGTTCTCTGCCTTCATTTCTCTCATATTCACTTTATCATGATTCTTATATGGTTTACGAATATGCCGCGTCATTTCTTCTAAAGTATCTTGAATAATCTCATCAAGTAATTCTTCCTTTGAGGCATAATGTGAATAAAATGTTCCTCGATTGTAATTAGCATCTTTTACAATTTCCGAGACAGTAATTTGAAGAAAATCCTTATCCTTTAATAATTTCACTAACGTTTCTTTCAGAGCTGTTTTGGAACGTTGTACACGCTTGTCTACGTATTCATGCATACCTTTTACTCCCAATGATTATTTAAATTTTATCGTACAAATTCAGACAGTTTGTTCAATATTGCACAATGCGATAACTGCTGTTTATTGTTTATTCTATTTTAAGATATACAATGAACTTATAACACAAATATGTATTATAGGAGGAATAAATATGACATTTCCAGTATTAGAAGGTAAAGTTGCTATTATCACAGGTGCTGCAATGGGAATGGGGAAAGCAACTGCTAAATTGTTTGCAGAAGCAAAGGCAAAAGTAGTTGTAGCCGACTTTAACGAAGAAAAAGGTCGCGAAGTTGTAGAAGAGATTAAAGCAAATGGTGGAGAAGCTACCTTCGTTAAAGTAGATATTTCAAACTCTGAATTAGTACAAAATATGATTAAAGAAACAGTTGCAACATATGGACGTTTAGATGTAGCTGTAAACAATGCTGCGCTTACACCAGATGACAAATTAGCCGCTGAGTTTGATGAAGATTACTTCAATAAATTAATTTCAATCGATTTAACTGGTACTGCACTCTGCTTAAAATATGAGTTACAGCAAATGCTTGCACAAGGTGAAGGCGGATCGATTATTAATATTTCATCTGTGAGTGGCTTCCGCCCGCAACCTAAAAACATTGCATACGTTGCAGCGAAACATGCAGTTGTTGGTATGACGAAAGTAGCTGCAATGGAAAATGGTCCACATAAGATTCGTGTTAACTCTGTTGCTCCAGGCGCAATTGATACACCAATGCTTCGAGGAGCATTAGAACAATTTGGTTTTACGGAAGAAGATTATGCTCCACAACTTAGCTTATTAAATCGTTTTGGACAACCAGAGGAAATTGCGCAAGCGTCTCTATGGTTAGCTTCCGATGCATCCAGTTATGTGACAGGTACTACTATTCACGCAGATGCAGGATATACATCTCGCTAATAATACAGTATTAAATGAGAGTAACCCCGATTGTTAGTTTCACGACTAGCAATCGGGGTTATTTTAGGGTGAATATTCAATTACTGTTTTATATGAGTCGCTCATCGAACGAAATGTAAATATTATCGTACCTCGTCAATGGATTTCACTACTGTGTGAGCAATTGGTTTCCATTCAACTTTCTTAAAAAGTGCAACGATAGAAATTGGAATATACGTAAACATAAAGAATGGAAAAGTGAAGGTATAAGCAATTTTTTTCCATGCTGAACAATGAATCTTTTTCCATTCCGTCACAGTTGTAATGAATCCAAGTGTAAACAGTATTCCATAATACCAACCAAAGGAGTTTAAGAAAACCTTGGTAGTAGTATGGATAATCTCTTTTCCGTCAAACACCCCCAGTATACCAGCTAAGTAAAATGATCCATTCACCATCATACTGACACTGGATATGAGCATGGCAGGCATAATCGTCATCGTCATATCAAAGCAAGAAAATTTGTTAAGTCTTCCTAGAAACATATTTCGTATCAGACCACTTCCATATTTAGCAAAGACTTGGTAAAACCCTTTTGCCCACCGTAATCTCTGATGCCAAGACTGTTCAAAAGTGACTGGTTGCTCATCATAGAACATGGCGTTTCTACAGTATCCAAACTTTTCCCCTTTAATAATCTGAGAAACAGAAAACTCAATGTCTTCTGTAAGAAGATGGTGAATCCATCCTCCATTTTCTTTGATCAAATTTGCATGTACTAGAAATCCAGTTCCAGAAACTGCACAACTAGAGTTAAGAACCATCCTTGGGAGATTGAGATATTCAGCTTCATGTAGGAACCAAAGTGCATATCCTGCAGAAATCCAATTTTGGTCATAGTTTTTAGAGTTTCTATAGCTGGTAATTACTCTATATCCTTTATTGAAAGTTTTGTTCATCTCTTTTATATAGTTCTCATCTAGGAGATTGTCTGCATCAAACACAAAATATCCTTTATATTCTTTGGCTGAATATTCGCTTTCGATGACTTTGATCATATAGTCAAGAGCATACCCCTTTCCAACATGAACCTTATTGAAGCGTTCTCTAACGATTGCCCCGGCTCTTTCTGCAACTTTGGCTGTGTTGTCAGTACAGTTGTCTGCTACAACAAAAATATCAATCAAATCCATAGGGTATTTCTGGTTCTTTATGCTTTTGATCAATTGTCCAATAACGAGTTCTTCATTTCGAGCTGCGATGATTACCGCATATTTGTTAGGATGATTATTCTCTAACATAGGTTTTTTATTTTTTTTAGTCTTAAATGCAACAAACATGTATACAATCTGATAGGAATACATTAATGCAAATAATAGAAACATAAACAAATTAAAATCATTAATAAAATTTAAGAGCTGCGATCCCAAAAGCCGATCCCCCCAATGGTGTTGTCATTTTATTTTTAACTTTTTTCGGCTTCTTTCCGTAAATTTATGCATATTCAAAAGGCGTCAATCTTATTTGACTACCCTTTAAAAAATAAGTATATTACATCAATTTACATATCGAATGAAGACTATGTTAAGTCTTCGTAAACTTTTAGTATTTTTTTGTTAAATCCCCGATTCTAAAATTGATGTTACTGTAAAATCTAGAAGCTAATATGATATACCCGACTACTTCATTTTATAAACAATTTGCAGAACGTTCAGTATATAGTTTATGGGTAGAATACATTATTCTCGAAACAGTTCACGCTCTAAGGGATAACGAAAGATATTAATGACAGTGTTATCATAAAAAGCAAAAACTAGTCATTGTCCTCCCATTCAATTTGCATTTGCTTGAAGAAGAACCTGGGGATGTGTCAAGTAGATTAGTTAATGAAGAGGCAGCAATGTTATGAGGCGTTGGATAGCGAAGGAGAATTATTGTATGCAGGAAGGAACGAAGCATTATAGTACATTGTTAAAAGAAAAAAGGTATCCGAGAGTTTATTAAAATCTCTCTGAATACCATTTCTCACTAGGAAAACCTAAGTATGCGATTATTTCAGTACCCTTTTTTCCCTAGCCTCCTTCAGCCACATCGGGAACTCATTTAGCAATTCATTATACAGATCATCATCAGACATTTTTTCTACTTCTAAAATGTGAAAGAAATTTGCATTATCAATAAAACGACCTTCCATTGCATCCAATTTTTTTAATACGTCAAAATTAGAATCCCCCACTCCGATGAATTGCCAGAATATCGGTTTGTCTGATGATTGCACGATTGGCTTTTTTATCCCTGGCTTACATCCTCCATCATTGATAAATACAAGGAATACTGGATCCTCACTTGAATCTTCTCTGATATATTTTTGAATGACGTCCTCCATAACTTTTGGCTCATCGTTTCTGCCGAATTTATGCACTGATTCATTGTTTAATATATATTGATCGACATATCCTTCAAAGTTCTTTTCCGTTGCTGCCGGAAGACGTGAAAATTCGTTGTCATACACCCAAACGTCTAATGCACCGTCATCATCGAATTGACTTGCTACCGCTAGTACACGTTCTACCACCTTTTGTACTTCCCCACTTTTATACAAGCTTCTCATCGAGCCTGATATATCTAAAACCAAGCCAACTCTCGCCTTTTCATTCGCTAGCTTTTTCTTTTCAAGAATAATGCCTACTCTCTCTTTCCTTAATGATATAGATGACATGTTAAATTTCCTCCTTCTATTTTTCTTAAAACAAATGTTTACATGGGCTTATTCCTTTTGCAATTATTATGAATATTACATCTATTAATCTTGTTTTAGTTTATCATAATATGAACTAGAGAACTGTTTGGAATACTCGTAATTCATTTTATTGATTACCTGTCGAAATAAAAAAATTCCTGAAATCTATTTAGATCTCAGGAATAAATTAAATATTTTCTAGTTCAATTAAGTGGATGGATAGTAACATGTATTAATACTTATCATGTTTTACTTCATTCATTAAATACTCGACAAACTGGTCATCTCTAACTAACCACGCTTCATAATTTCGTTTAAGAAATTGCTCGCTTTCTTCAAAACTGGTAAAGATTTGTTCCATTAAGGTTTTATTTTTTTCAATCAACCAGTGCTGCTCATTCGCTTGATATAGAAGAAAAATATCCTCCCTTCTATTTTTGTAAAGCGAACCAAACGAAGAATGCTTCAAATTATAACGGTTTCTTTTCGCGTCTTCTTGCATCGGCTCTAAATGGAAGGTGTCTAAGACAAACTGCTTATATGCTTCATCTGTTAATGAACAACCGGATGCTTTCTGATGTCCGCCACCACCAAAATACCCTGCAATTTCAGATACATCTATATGATCATGAATCGTTCGCAACGATATTCGTTTTCCTCCCATATTTAATATAGCGATATAATCGACATGAGGATATTCTTTCCCTAGTTCATTGCCTAGCTCGGAATGATAGGATTCTGCATAAACAATACCAGCAATATAATCTCCAGCGTTTGACTGTACGATTTCCCTTTTTTTCCGTCGAATATAACGTTCTATTTTATCCTCTTCCATGTCCAACATTTTCTTTTCAAATTCATCAAAATCAAAATGCTCACTTGTAAGAAGTCGGTCGATCATTTTTTCTTCAAAATCTTCAATAGATACTAAATAGAAGAGTGAATTTAGTGAATGAGCTTGATGATTTTCATTCTTTTCCCACTCCCAGGTATCATACTGTCGAACTAACTCTACAAATTCAGTAATAGCATCCTTTTCTTCCAAGAAGTTATGCTCAACGAGATATTGATAAAATAAGGACGTAGCTGAAGTAAGTTTGCCTTCCTCATCCTCCACTAACACAAAGCCCCACTCATACTCATTAAAATGTATAGCCGTTTTGTGATGATCAATTAATTGGACTTTCCCTTTCTTTTGATAAAACTCATGAAGCTTTTTTTCATTATCTTGATTGGGAGATAAATCAGTAATAAATAAAAACGTTTCTGGATGATCATTTTCTAAAAAAAATTCAATTTCCCGATTAAGCGACCCTATCGAATTATATCGCACCCACATTTGCTTACCAAAAGCAAGTTTGGCTAAAATACCACATCCGACACCATCCAAATCATTATGGGACAATAATTTATACATCCTCTTCACCTCCATTGTAGTATGGTTTTTCCATCATTAATTTATAATAAGAAAAAGGAATCCTCATGTATTGATAACATGCAGATTCCCTTATATCTTAACTAACTTAATAGCTTACACAAGCTTTTAACTAACTAGCTCAAACTGAGGCAGCCTCAATGTATATTGAGCACTTACGATTACTTTTTTGTTCTAATCATTTCTTTACTTTTTTAGGTTTCCTGATACGAGGATAGAACCTAAAAGTACGATGATCGCTCCTAAGACAAATTGAAAATTAACTGGGGTACCAATAAACACAATCTCGGTTACAATCGCCCAAAATACATACGTATTGTTCAGTGATTGCCCTCTAGCAGCACCGATTAAATTAATGGAGGAATAGTATAAGGAATAATTAGCAGTTCCTAAAAAACCGGCTATAACAATAATCCATAAGATATTAGATGTCGCTGCTTCAAATACTAAAGGATAACCATGAATAAACGGTATTATTATTATCCCATAACTAAGAGCAGAAGTTATTTGCCTTATATTAATTGCATATAGCGGAATGACATCTCTACCTCTCATTCCCCAAGCACCGATTACTCCTTCAATTCCCCAAAATATGGCTGCCCCTAATGCAAACAAAATTCCAATGATAAAGTTACTTTCAGCGTCAAACTTGGTTGGCACATAAGCTAATACAATAACCCCTACGATACTTAAAGCAACACCAAACCAGGTTCTTTTGATCATTTTTTCCTTCAAAAAAAAGAAGGCAAGCACTGCCCCTATTCCCGGAAATATAGAAGCAATACTCGCTGCATAAGTTACTCCGGCATATTGAATACCAAGAAAATAAAAACTCATCGCCAAAGGCCCACCAGATAGTGCTCCTAATACTAAAATCGCTCCACTCTTTGTTTTAAATAGCTTTAAGACATTTATAAATTCGCCCTTTACAATCATAAGTAAAGAGATCCACAGTGAGGAGAAAAAATCATGCATGAATGCGGCAATAATGGGAGCAAGTAAAACTTCTTCTTTAAATGGTGTACTAGCTATGATAAAACCAATGATTACTGAATCTACTCCCCATGCAATAGCGGAAGTGGCACCTAAGCCTATACCCTTCCTAACTTCTTTGACACTTTTATTAGTCATTTATCTCACCTTTTTATGAATATCTGTTTTTTAAAATGTTGCTAACGAGGAAAGATGAAATAATGTGAGCAGTCATCCATGCCCAATAGAAATACATAATTTGTACCGTCTTATAATTACAATTTATTTTTAATTTGCCTTTCTTGTGTAGAGATTATACGTCCAAACAAAATAGAATTAAATACACGCTCCCTCAATTTCCTTTTTCTCCTGACAGTTGAACAATGAAAGTAAATTTTCTTATTCATATTCATAATTAGAGATTGTACATAAAGGTAATTAAAATAGGGGCGAAACAGTTTATCTAATGCATTTTTCCAAATAAAAAAAGCTAAGAGAATTTCTCTTAGCTTAATCAAATGTTAGATTGATATCAATCACATTCTTCTAGTATTCTAAAACTATTTCTCGGAAATAAAGTATCTTTCCATAAAACGCAAAAAAGCCTTAGCGCACGGTGAAAGATAGCGCCCTTCCACATAAAATACAGAAACCACACGGGATAGTGGCGGATCCAATTGTAAAATAGATATAGTAGGACCTGGAGACTCCGCCATTAAACGTGGAAGCACTGAAACACCTAGCCCCTCTGCTACGAGAGTCCGCGGTGAGGCACACTCGTAGGTGATAAGTGGCTCGAATCCTTCCCTATTGCATGTCATGAGAAGTTGAGAACGAATTCCGGACCCCTCCTTAAAAGATACGAATGATTCATCTCTAAGCTCTCTGATAGAAATTGTTTTTCGCTTCTCCGATGAATGTCCTTGGGCGACGACCAGCACTAGTTCATCTTTATATAGTGGTTTTGAGTAAAGTCCCTTTGGTGGAATTAGCTCTGTATTTGAGTGAATAGCTTCCGAATGAGCCAGTGCAAGATCTAGTTCTCCCTTTTTAAGAGCATCCAACAATGGTTCAGTTGTATTCTCCCTTATAAACACTTTTATCCCGGGATGCTCCTTACTAAATGCCGTCAGTAAGCTTGGTAACCTAGTTTGTACTAAGGATTCTAATGCTCCTACCATAATTTTGCCCTGCGGGAAGTTTATAAATCCTTTAACAGAGTCCTTCGCCATTTGCGCCTCAGCTAGGGTCTTTTCAGCACCTATAAAGAATTGCTCTCCGGCCTCCGTCAGAGTTACGCCTCTTCCTGTTCGTTTAAAGAGCTTAATGCCGAGTTCTTGTTCTAATTTTCTTATCTGCTGAGAAAGCGCTGGTTGAGCTATTCTTAGCCGTTCTGCTGCTTTAGTAAAATTTTTTAGCCTTGCCACTTCAACAAAGTAAGCTAACTGTCTAAGCTCCATAGATTCAACGACCACCTATTTTCATGATATAAGTAAATCTTATGAGTACGATAACATAAATATCTTTTTCTTATCAATTACACAGGGCTATAATTTAATCAAGAAAGAGCAAAGCAAGGGAAATTTCACTATTTTAATTTAGGAGGTTTTTATATGGAGGAGAATGTAACGAAAGCAATTCAAGATGATTACCCAGATGATTTTGCATGGTGTTATGGTTGTGGTCGTTTAAATGAAAATGGTTACCATCTTCGAACAGGGTGGATTGGGGAAAAAACGATAACAATTTATACACCACGTCCTGAGCATTCAGGAGGAATTCCTGGCTTCATTTATGGTGGTTTACTAGCATCGTTAATCGATTGTCATGGAACTGGGTCAGCATCTATGTATCTGCACCGAAAGAATGGTCATGAAATTGGAGATGGGGTTAATCCTCCTAGATTTGTGACTGGCTCACTAAAAGTGGATTTCAAACATCCTACTCCTTTTGGAGAACCATTAAAAGCAATTGGTACAGTAGAAGAAATTCATCCTAAAAAATATAAAGTCTACACGGATGTATTTGCAGGAGACAACCTTGTCGTTACCGGTGAAGTAGTAGCTGTATTAATGCCAAAGACATTCAGGCAGGAAGCGTAATAAAAGTTATTCTGCGTTGTATTTTAGATGCTCTTAATACAAAAAGAGTTGGTTTTAAAGAGTGTCACCTATTAGTAGTAAGTATTTAATTCTAATTCCGAATACGTTTTTAGTGGGAAGTTAAGTGCCATAGAAAGAGGGTACATTCAATGATTCAAAAGCTTCGAGGTATTTATTTCGGTTGGTATATTATTATTGTAAGCATGATCATTACCATGTTAACGGTAGGACTTCGTTTAGGAATAGGCCCGTTTGTATTACCTATGATGGAAGATTTAAGCTTAACCCGAACATTTATATCCATGATAATTTCTGTGAGTATGATTATGTATGGAGTTGGCATGCCTTTAGCGGGATATCTATGTGGAAAATTTAGTACTAAATTTGTTCTCCTGCTAGGGCTTGTAATCATAGAGTTATCAGTTTTGGGAACGGTGTTAACTAACAATGTCTGGATTTTTTTCTTCATGTATGGTGTGTTACTATCGTTCGGTCTTGCATTTACTAGTCCAGTAGCAGTAACTCCACTTATTAGTCGTTGGTTTGTTCGTCAAAGGGGCAAGGCTTTATTTTCCCTATCAACTGGCTCGATGGCCGGCATAGCTATATTTAATCCATTGGCTACTTTTATGATCGAGGCTATTGGCTGGCGAAGCACCCTGTCTATTTTTGCTTTCATTTTTATCATAATAATAGTTCCTGCTGCAGTTCTCATTTTTAAAGAAGATGTTCCAGAGGGTGCTGATTTAAATGAAGATTCTTCAAGCGCTAAGTCCTCTACTGATGAGATAACACCTAAACTTACTTTAAGAGATGCTATTCGAACAAAAGCATATTGGCAAATTGTAGCGGGATTATTTGCTTGCGGGTTCAGTATGAACTTACTAGGCTCCCATGCAGTTCCAATGTTAATAGATCACCATTTTGAACCTTCTACTGCATCATTTGGAGTTGGAATGATTGGGCTTGTTGCTATATTTAGCACCCTGATTTTAGCCTCCATAGCCGATCGTTTTTCTAAACGTAAGCTGCTATTTATTATTTATTTTATACGTGGTTTAGGTTTTTTAGGCTTGGTATTTTCACAAAACACTTGGCAACTTTATTTAGTGGCAGCGTTGGGTGGATTAGTATGGTCTGGGAGTATTGCAATCTCCTCCGCTATTTTAGGAGAGCTTTTTGGCGTAAAACTACTTGGCGTGCTTTATGGTTGGGCATATCTTGGGCATCAAATAGGAGGTGCAATTTCTTCATTTCTTGGCGGGTGGGGCTATGAGGTCTTTGGAACACATGTTTTTTCATTCGGTTTAGCGTCATTCACCTTAATAATTGCAGGCATTATATCATACCTAATCCCTGAAAAAACCAACCTGCAAAATATAAAAGAATATAAGCTGATAGGCAGTGGAACAACATCTTCCTCATAATATGTGTGGTTCTTTTAAAGTAGTTGAATTCTTATATCTCGTTCCTTTGGGCGTTGAGTAGTACTTTGTCCCATCCTTTACATGTAATTGTTTAAGTAACAATAAAAAAGGAATCAGTACGTATTTATACATTCTGATTCCTTTAATGTGGTTTTCTTACCTACTCAAAAAAATTATCTAGCTATTTTAAGCATAAAAAAACGAGACAGCACACCGATTTTTTCAGGAGTTGCTTTATGTCTGTAAAACATAATAACGAATTATCAGTTACTTTCAACATTGGCAAATCGTCAAGAACCATATCCATACTTTTTATTCCTCATTAAACCACAGCGGATCATGATCATCAACATCACCATTATAATTGATCAGAATTTCATCACCAGCTTTTATATCAGTATAAGCATAAAAATCAAATGTATGATTTTCAAAATTAATCTCATATATTGCATTAGGTTCGTATGAATGATTAAACAACATTCCATAACCAAGGAGGATAGCAGATTTATCTATCCCATATTCGAAAGCGTAATCAGCGAGTATGGTTTTCTCAATGTATTGATGCTGGTCGTTTGGATAAGAAATGACAGGTGCTTCATGTATGAGCTCACTTTTTTTAATATCACATGTCGCAAATACCCCTCTATTGAATTCTCCATTACTTAATAGAGATGTTTTTACCTCTAGCATATCTCTTCGCCTACTGACTTTTAAAATTTTCTTTCTTACTGTAACATTAATTTCGTATAAAGGGAAAAGTAATAATAATTCTCATTTCTTCGCTGTTCCAGCACAGAAATCATCCATACAAATATTCATCATTATCTCATCGCAAAGTAATTACCGCCAGTAATAATAATTAAAGAACCGCACAATAAAATGTGCGATTCTTTTTTTAACGTCTTATAATCTATTCGTAGTAGATTTTAACACCGTGACTTTTTTAGATGTTACTTGCTTCTCTCCTGCATAATCTGCACGATCTTCACGAATAAAGCTCATAGCTAGTGCACCAAAAATTGCAGCAATACCAATTGCAAAAAAGTTAAATTGTGGTTGGAGATTAAACGTTAATAGAATGCCCATATAAGTTGGAGCAACAATGGAACCGATTCTTCCAAATGCCATTGTGCTACCGAGAGCTGCTGCTCGAACATCAACTGAATAATACTCTGCCACATAGGCATTAGACATATTTTGCAAACCTACTGTAGCAGCCCCTATAACTGCAATTAGCCCATACGCTATATAAATATTTTTCGAGTAGCCGATCATCACCAATGCCACAGCTCCTACTATATAAAGCGGAATAAGCACACGTTTGAAACCAACAAATCGAATAAGAGTTCCGAACATCATTGTCCCAATAATAGCGCCTATTTGCAGTACTGCTACAAATAATAGACTTGATTTTAAATCATAGCCAGCATGCATCATTAAAGTTGGAAGCCATGTATTTAAAGAATACATCAAAATGAATGTACAGAAGCAAGAGAGCCAGAACATCATCGTACTTAAAGCTAGCTTATTTTTAAAAAGATCACGAACCGATGATTTTTGTAGCTGCTCCTGTTGGTCGTATGTAAATTGGACATCTTTTGAAAGCGTTGGTTCTATTTTTCGCAGTATAATGACAAGACGTTTTGTATCCTTTTGTCTCATTAAAGAACTAATTGATTCTGGAAGGATACGTATAACAAATGGCAGTAAAAGTAGTGGTAATCCACCAATCCAATAGACTGGCTGCCAACCCAATTTTTCGAGAAACATTTGCCCACTAAATGAGGCAGTAATGGCACCAATACAATAGCCGCAAAAAATAAATGAAATAATGGCAGCACGGTATTTGGCTGGAGCGTATTCTGAGATTAAAGCAGCGATATTAGGCATAACCCCTCCAAATCCTAACCCTGCAATAACACGACAGATAACAAAAAATATAGGCGTCGGTGCAAAACCAGATAATAATGTAAAGAAACTAAATAAGAAGGTCGTAAAAATAATAATACGTTTTTTCCCAAATCTATCTGCATATAGCCCAAACAAAACAGCACCAATTGCCGTACCAATTGTCGTATAACTACCAATCGACCCGGCTACTATATCTGTAATTCCCCAATCTGCTTTTAACAAAGGAATAGTCGCACCATAAATAACAACATCGTAGCCATCGAACATCATGATAAAAAATAAACAAAGAATCACTATGTAATGAAAAGCTTTTAATCTACTATTATTAACTATTTCAATGGGGTTCACCGTATTCATGACAACCTCTCCTGTGCAAATATATTTGATTTGTATTGTAAAGAGATTGTAGCATGATAAAACTGCTCATATATAACACATAAAATGTATCACTAGCTATAGTATAAAGCTATAGCCGGACTTGTTCTTCCGCAATCGTTTCTTTTAAATACTCAATATAAATACTCGCTAATGGACTTTGTTTTACATTTTTATGTGTAATATATCCAACCGTAATTCGTTCATCTACAAGTAAAGGAATGGATACGATATCTTTACTATTTAATTCATGACTAATCACACCTGTTGAAATTGTATAACCATTTAATCCGATCAATAAATTAAAGAGCGTAGCCCGATCACTTACAGTAATATTTTTTGGTCTAGAAATAGTACTTAAAATTTCCTCCGAAAAGTAAAAAGAATTATAATCCCCTTGTTCAAATGAAAGATACGGATAAGGAAGTAAATCTGTTAATGTCACAAAATCTTGCTCGGCAAGTGGATTTCGTGAGCTAATAAATACATGTGGCTTTGCTTCAAATAGCTTTTGAAACAGGAGGTTACCTTCCCTAAGAAATTTATGAATTACTTTTTTATTGAAATCATTTACATATAAAATCCCAATTTCACTACGCAGATTTTTCACATCTTCAATTATTTCATAGGTCTTTGTTTCTCTTAATGTGAATTCATACTCATCTCGATTGTATTCTTTTAGCAAGCGCACGAATGCACTTACCGCAAACGCATAATGCTGAGCCGATACGGAAAAGTGCTGTTGCAATGATTGCGTATTGGAATATCGATTTTCCAATAGTTCCGCTTGTTCAACTACTTGCCTGGCATAACCTAAAAACTCTGCCCCTTCCGTTGTTATGATGATTCCTTTATTCGTTCGAATAAAAATCATAATTCCTATTTCAGTCTCTAACTCTTTCAGTGCATTCGAAAGACTCGGCTGGCTAATAAATAAATTTTGTGCAGCTTTACTGATAGAACGACTTCTTGCTACTTCAATCACATATTTTAACTGTTGTAATGTCATTTTTTAATGCCTCTTTCTCGTATGTTCATTCGAAATTGTATTAATATTCAATGTACTGAAATACTATAACTCTTGCAACCTAAAAAACACTTAAAGAGTTTGATAGAGCTCTTTAAACAGAACAATAGTGAAAGCACCTGTCACTAAGTGACATGATATGCTAAATAATAAAAATAATGGACATTATAGAGTTAGTGTGTCATAAAGATACTAAGATGTCCGCTACGATTTCCGCTCCAGGCGGACGCTTATCGTGGGGCGGGCGGTGAGCCTCCTCATCGCTTTCGCTTCTTGCGGGGTCTCACCTGTCCCGCTGATCCCACAGGTGTCGCCGCCTTGCGCTTCAATTAATGGAACTTGCTGACTACTTTGTATATAAATAAATAGCGCATTAAGTTTCTGAGCATCCACCTAGCAGTGTCTTAGTTAAAACAATATAAATTAAGCATATTGTTACTATTAGCCATTTAAGGGAAAATAGCTTCCAATAACTTGATCTCAATTGCTATAAGTAAAATCACTTTCAACTTTGCATGTGATTTCTTATAGCAATTGAGACATAAGTTTGGATTTAGTTCATTATTTCTGAATAAGTAGCAAACTTTACTGGATTGTAGCGAAAGGGTGGCGACTCCAGCGGGAAAAGCACGAGCTGAAAGCCCCGCAGGAGCGTGAGTGACGAGGAGATTGAAGCTGTGCCCGCGGAAAGCGTCTACCCTGTAGCGAAAATCCCAGCGGACACTTCATCAACTCCTTACTACGCAGTTTTCCTATAATGCACATGAAACTTATACCATAGTTTTTATTATTTCCTAAAACAAAAAAAGAAGGGAAACAATCATTTGGTGTAAATGATTAATCCCCTTCTTTATTACAATCTTATATTTTCTTTTTTTCCTTAGAAAATAAATTTGCTAGTGCATCAGGTAAAGCCATCAATGCTGGTACAAAGAGTGGCAATAAGATAAAGCACAGAACAATTAGCCCTGTAATGACCGCAATCGCCAACTCTGTTAACAGGATAATTCCGGCTGGCATTAATGTTGCAAATGTACCACCGAGTATGATCACTGCCGAGATGATGACACCACCAGTATGCTTAGATGCTAACACAATTGCTTCTTTTGGAGATAGGTCCGGATATTCCTTAAAGCGCATCATTAAGAAGATACTATAATCTACTCCCAGAGCCACAATAATAATAAAGGAGAAGAACGGAACAAAGGATGATATTCCCGCGTATCCTAACAGATTTAGGAAAATGAAATTGATGATAAACATCGCTGTATAATACGCTCCAACAAGGGATGCTGTAATAAATACCGGTGTCCAGAATGAACGAATCACCAAGAATAAAACAAGCAATACACCGATAATAACGATTACCGTAGTTCTGCTTAAGTCTCTGGATAAAACATCGTTCATATCATTCGTAGTCGCACTTGTACCTACGGTTCCACTTTTCGCATCTGAAAGTACAGTGCCTTTTAATCCATCGGAAAGTGTATCATTGATTTGATTGATCGTTGCTAATGCTTCGTCAGAATATGGGTCATCCTTTAAAACAATTGTCATTTTAGTGATTTTACGATCTTCCGACATGAAGGCATCTAACGATTTTTTGAATTCCTCGTTCGTCAATGCTTCCTCTGGGATAAAAAATGTCTTATTGGAATTTAGCTGCGTTAAGTAACCATTTGTTTGCTCTAGTCCATTAGAAATACCTTGCAGCCCATCGTTTACATCTGTTAATTTTTTACCGAATTCACCGAATCCATTTAGACCTTCTAATAGTTGCTGTTGACCAGCTTTCATTTCACCGAGTCCAGTGTTTACAGAATTCATATTTGTGACTATTGTGTTGATGCCTGAAGATGCTTGCCCAAGTCCATCTTCTAACTTTTTCAACCCATTAGCCATCTGCATTAAACCGTTACTCATGTTCGCAAGATTTTTGTTTGCAGTAGTAAAACCAGCAGTGACCGTATTATAATTTTCATTTAATGCAGCTATGCTTTCGGGTGTAATTTGGTTTAACGATGCTGATAGCTGATCGATCGTTTGTTTCAACGCTTGGAAATTTGCATCGCTACTAGACTCTGCATAACTACTACCTAATGCATCTGTCATCGATTTCATCTGTGTCAGCGCATCTTTAACTCCAAGTAAGGCCCTTGCTGCATCCTGATAATGCGTTCCCATTTGAGCGTAACCAGCTTGCATTTTTTCATAGCTTTCGGCTAATACTCCTACACCGCTACTCATAGCAGTAAGATTGGTTTCGATTGTAGACAATCCGTTATTAATCGTTTGGGGATTACTTGTACCATCATCGATTCCTGCTTGGATTTGCTTTAATCCATTTGTTAGTGCTGTCATGCCATCTTGAAGCTTGGCAGTGCCATCGACCATTTGATTTACTTCAGAAAAGTCGGCGGATTCAAGTCCCTTTTGAGCTTCTGTTAATCCACTATAAATTTGGTCTACTCCGTTTTGCGTTTGGGAAATCCCTTCTGTAACACTTCCCATTTGACTGTCGACATAAAACACTGCAATTTGCTCGCCTTGAGGCTGTGTGACCGAGGAGACCATCTTCACACCTTTTAACGCCTTCAATCTTTCTGTGATGTTATCAACTACAGCAAGCGTTTCATTTTGATCAAGCGCTTCATCATTTTCAATAACTACCGTCGCAGGCATTGCCTGACCTTTTCCAAAATGCTCAGCTACTAGATTAATAGCTTTTGAGGAAGGATAGCTATCTCCAAGTTCCCCAACCGTATCAAAGTTCAATTTTTCTTCATGCAAGAAAATCATCGGACCAATGATTAAGAGAATAATCACTGTGATAAGAATGGGATGCTTTATACCAAAGGAAGATGTTTTCTCCCAGAACTTATTTTCTTCATGTCCTCCAGCATTTTTGGATGGCCAGAAAATTTTCTTACCTAACACTTTCATAATAAAAGGGGTTAATGTCAAAATTTGAAGCAATAATATAGTGACGCCAATGACAACGACAACACCGGATTTATAAATTGGTGACTCTGAGAAAACTAGCGCTAGGAATGCAATGAATACAGTAAGAATACTATATGCAATTGTTTTACCTGCTGTTTTATACGTATTGATGATAGAGTCATCTACTGAATTGCCATGCGACAATTCTTCCTTAAATCTATTGAATAAAAGAATATTATAATCTGTCCCAATCCCAAAAAGAATCAGTACTAACAGCATTTGTGTAAGACTCGTTATTGGGAAACCTGCTTTATCAATTAACTGTGCGGCAATCCCCATCGAAACAAGATAAGAAAACGCCACTGCTATTAGAGAGATAAATGGTGTAACAACGGATCTAAAAGCAATGATTAATACTACCAAAATAAAGATTACAGTTAATGCAGCACTTTTTTCTACCCCAGCTTGCGATGCCTTTAGATAGTCATTATTAATAAAATCTTCGCCACTAAGATAGTAATCAACTGGTAAACCTTCCAATTTACTTTCAAATTGTTCTTTTATGTCGTCTATTTCACGATCTTTTTTATCAAGCTTATAGCTTACCATTAAGGTTGTACCATCTTCAGAGACCAAAGCACTTTTGGCGTCTGGCATACTGAATGGGTCGATCATCTCGTTGACGCCAAGTTCTGCACTGCTATCACGGATTGACTCTACTGACTCCCCTATTTGCGTCATGTCTTCGTCTGATATTTTGTTTTTATCATAAAAAACAATTAGATTGTCTGCACCTTCCGTAGTATTCATTTTGTCTAAAATATCCCCTGCGATTACAGATGGGCTCTCACTACTTGTACCTTCCTGTCCTTGTTGCCGTAAAATCGCATTTATGTCAGGCTGAATGACTGTTAGCAATATTGTTGCAATGAGCCAAATGGCAAAAATAGCCCAACGTCCTTTTATAATACTTTTCACCTTATATCCCCCACTTATAAATGTTATTTCCCACGTTTGTCCTTTTCGGAGAAGTATAAGATGTCGATGAAATTGTGGTTATCCATACCCTCAGCAAGCATTTTTTCTTTAACCGCTGAAACTAACAATTTCATTCCTTTCTCCACCGCTTCCTGTTCGCTAGGATCTAAAAGATCTAATACTGCAACCAGTGACTGATTTGTCAGTTCCGCGATACTTTCATCAATATCTTCAGCCAATCTAGGAGACAACGAAATATCTACTAGGCGTTTATCCTTTTGATTTGGCGTTTTTACTAGTAATTTTTTAGCTATTAGCCTATCTACAATATCTGAAACTGTACTTTGCGTCATTTTCAAATTTTGAGACAGTTGCTTAATGCTAACGGTTTTATGGGCATATACGTCACCGATTACCCTTATTTGTGGAATCGTTACTCCATGCTCCTCCGCAGTTTTCTGTAGACTTTTCATCGTATATTTATGGAGAAAATCAATAGACTCTCCTATAAACTCAGCTCTTTTCAAAATTAAATCCCCTTTCACAATTAAATCGCACACGATACATCGTGCACGATTTATTTTATTTTAATAAGTTTACTTTGTCAATAAAGAAGCAAGCAAAAAATAGCGCCCACCTATTAAACGGGGAGCGCTAGTATTGTAGATTTTAAGTATATATAATATGATGACACTTAGTTTCGTATATTTAATAAATGATCGAATTTTGTTCTAACTCCTCATCAATTTTCTCTAATAATTCCGGAGCACTATCTGCACACAATACTTCCCCATTTACGATTGCATAATAGCCAATATCACAAACTTCACATTGTGAATTGCAACCTACCTCGTTAAGTTCAATATCCTCACGATTTAATAATGTATCAATCTCTTCACTATCATAAATTCGATTTGACACACATAACTCTATTTGGTTTTTAAATTGTGGTTGTTGTGATTTTTGAAATAGCTTTTTAAACATCCCTACACCTCTTTATATTTTATCTACTCAATTTTAAAATTCATTTCTTGTAGAATAAATACGACTATTGAATGAGATAAGCTTATCATTATTCAGCTAATATTAATCAACCCGTTGAATACCGGTTTCTAAACTCATTATCTATAATAAAAACCATCCATATTTTTATGGATGGTTTTGGTTTGGACTGACTTAAAATAGAAGGGCCACCCCATTATCACCTAATGTAAAGTAGCTCGCTACACTATTTTCTTGTTGATGGTTAAGAGCAACCATTCCTTAATATAAAGAGTTTACTTGAAGTGAGACACAGATAAATACCACACAGTATCTCTATAACACGTACTCCCCAAAAATGACATATCTGATATTAATTGAAAAAAGTTATCAGATGTCTAATTTCCACAAATACTTAAGCATAGAAAAATGCGTGGAAGAAATGACCAGGTCACCCTTCCACGCATTCAAAACAAAATTATTCACTCATAATAAACCCATTCGGTCCAAGCGGTACTGGTAAAGGTTTTGTTAAATCGAATTCTGCCCACTGCTCTTGTACTACATGTTCAAGCATTACTTCTTCACCGAAGCTTGCAGCTGTTAGAGCAAATGCTTCGATTAACCTCGTTGCTGCAAACTGATCTAACGCTTCTAAATCGAGTTGCTCATTAAAACGGACGACTGGTATACCATTCTGCTCCGAATATGAGTATGAAACATTGGAAGGAATAACCGATGTATAAAAATCATTTTCTACATCATTCATTGCCAGCAACGCTTCAGAAAGCGAGTTATACGTATTTCCAAAACTAGGAGTTAAATAATCATCGCCGTTACTTGCATGATAGATATAATAATTGTAGTGACCTGAAGAACCAGGCAACTTCCTCGGCTCCTTTTTCTCACCGGCTTGATCCCACTCTATTGTCGTACCGTCTTCATTTACGGGTAAAATAGAATCAAAATCAGTAAATATTTCATTCAATGATTGCTCATAAGTTGTCGTAGACCCTGATGCTCTATCGTATCCATGGTCCTTAGGTAGATAATGCTTTAACACATTTCCTTCCACTACGAAATATCCTTTATACGGATGATACTCCATAAACCCCAATGCTTCTTCATCAATCTGAGCTGCATATCGTTCATACAACTGCAAACTGGTTGGTGCTCCAGCTGGGAAATCTGCTTCCATACGTTCTTTTGGAATAATGATTGAAATAGGAATGGTTAATGCATTCTCTACTAATGAAAAATGGAAAACGGTACCTCCATTTATATTATCTTCATAAACAGAAGTTGTTTTATGGAGTGGGATCAACTCTATAGGAGTATCCAGCATCTTCGTCATGGCCGTCATTTCATTTGCCTGTTGGGGCGCTGCATCTTCTTCCGTTACTGTTTTGTTTTCTTCTTTTGCGTCCATAGTTCTTAGATTCTCTGATTGTTCAGTGCTGTCGTTGGACATCGATTTTTCTTCTTGGTTCGTATAGGAAGAAACAAGGAATGTTAAGAGGAGAATCGCTGCAACGGAAACTATAAAAGGCATCCATTTTGAAAATGACATGACTATTGTTTTTCTTTTTTCTTCTTTGACTTGAGCTTCTATTTCCATTTTTACCCGATTATACACCTCTTCTTTGGAACGATGATCTGTAAATTTGGGCATATTTTGTAGAAGCTCATCAATTGATGACTCTTCTTTTTTTCTATCGCTCATGATGAACTGTACCCTCCTTTTCTTGCACAGATAATCGTTCTCGAAGTGCTTTGATCGCACGATGTTGCGTTGTCTTCACTTTCCCTTCTGTCCAACTTAATACTTGTGCTGTTTCTGCTATGGAAAGCTCTTGAAAATAACGCATAATGATGACCATTTTTTGATCACCTGTGCAATCGTCAAGAGCTACGAGTAATGCTTTCATTTCATCATTAAGCTGTACCGAATCCTCTGGTAGCATTTCGTTTGATGTGAGCTGCATTGTCTCCCAATCAAATGATTCAAATAATCTTTTCTTGCGCACTGCTTGTTTCCTAAAATGATCAATCGCCACATTTTTGGCGATGGAAAATAACCAAGTTTTTTCCGAACTCTTTCCTTCGAATTTACTATAAGCCCTTATTACCCGTACATATACTTCTTGGACCAAGTCTTCCGCAGTTTGCCTATTTTTCACTAAATAAATAAGAAACTGAAAAACGTCTTGATGATAACTATCATACAAGCGGTGGAAAACGGAGTCATTCATAAGCTCCCCCCGTTCTTCTAATTAGTCGTTTCATGTACCGTTTTGTTTCACTTTATTCGCTTAAAGGTAATTTAATAATGAATGTTGTTCCCACCTCAACTTCACTTTCTACGGATAAACTACCGTCATGCCGTTCGACAATATTTTTGGCAATCGCAAGTCCAAGACCTGTTCCACTTTTCCCTCTAGTTCTCGCTTTATCCGCTTTATAAAAACGTTCGAACACATATGGTAAATCTTCTTTTGGAATCCCATATCCAGTGTCTTTTACTTGAATTACTATCTGCCCGGCTGTTTTAGATAAGTTTACCGTCACTGAGCCGTCTTTAGGAGTATGTCGAAGGGCATTATCGATTAAATTAGTAAGTACTTGTTCCATTCGATCCTCATCCAGTTGCAAATGAATACTCTCTGATAATGTATGCTCAAAATATAGACCGATATTTTTTTCTTTAGCAATTTGATCAAATTTTTGCGTAATACGCTCAATTGTTGGCACGACAGAAACGTCTTCCTTATAAATGCTTAGGTAACCCGATTCTAAACGTGCTAAATCTAGTAATTCTGTTACTAATCTTCCCATTCGTTTAGATTCGTCATAAATAACGCGAATCATTTCATTTTTGTCTTCTTCGGTTGTTACTACGTCATCAATAATCGCTTCACTATACCCTTGAAGCATCGAAATAGGTGTTCTTAGCTCGTGGGAAACATTTGCGATAAAGTCTGAACGCATTTTATCTAAACGGTGCTGCTCGGTCATATCTCGCAAAACAACAACTGCACCTCGGACCGCTTCTTTACTGTAAAGAAGGCTGATAGAAACGGAAAAATAGGAGCCTTTTATTTCTAATTCTTCATCAATCTCTTCTTCTAAATGAAATACATGGTCAAGCAAGTGGTATAACTCTGCTGGCAGGTTAGAGTTGTCTGCTGTTTCATTGTTTGCATACCACTTTTGAATCAGCTGATCGGCTTGTGGATTACTAACAAGAATGGTCAAATCTTTATTAAATGTGATAACCGCATCTGTCATAGACGTAAGAATACTTGAAAGCTGTTCTTTTTCCTGGCTGATCACTTCTACATGGTGTTTTAGCTGACTTCCCATTCGATTAAACGCAGAACTCAGCTCACCAATTTCATCCCTTTGTACATAAGTAACTTTCGTTTCGAAATTTCCTTTTGCAAGCTCGGATGCTGCTTCTCGCATCGATCTAAGAGGAGCGGTAATTCTGGAAGATAAGAAGAATGAGAACATGGTCGTAAGTAATAATGCAATAAATCCAGATAAAAAGACAATGCGCGTAGTATGATTGGAAGTCTTATTAACTACTTCTAAGCTTTGATAAATAAAGACCGCACCGTGTATTTCCTTATCGGATTCTAAAGGAGAGGCAAGGATAATATAGTTCTCCATTCTATCTTCCTCGGACATGGAAGGCATAAGCATCTTTTTAATAATCGTGTTATTTGCTGTATAGATATTCGCTAGGTCTTCATCTTTTAATAATTTTTCTTGAAAAACCTCTTTGTTTAACCCTTCATGTACCGATAAAAATACAGACTCCGGATTTCGTACGATTAAAGCACTTGTTTCTGCTCCAAGAATATTTTGAATAATTTGCATGGAGTCTTCTATTTGATCGTATTGCTGCACTATTTTCCCTATTGTTGCAGCTTCCTGTCTAAGCGACTCCTCCGCTTGTTCTGTATGGAAGTTTTCCAAAAACTCTAACATTAAGACAGTGACGATAAACAGCACAAATAAGACGAGAAGCAATATGGTTAACCATAGCTTCCCGACAACACTATTCCAAATTCTATTCATTGATAACTTCAAACTTGTAGCCTACCCCCCACACAGTCACAATCATCTTCGCAGACTTTTCAGATACTCTATTTAACTTTTCGCGTAATCGTTTTACATGTGTGTCGACCGTTCTTAAATCACCAAAGAAATCATAATGCCATACTTCTTTTAATAACTGCTCTCGATCAAATACTTTATCAGGCGCCTTTGCTAAAAAGTATAGTAGTTCATATTCTTTTGGTGTCAAACTCACTTCCACACCATCAGCAGTAACACGATGTGCATCATGATCGATTGTAAGATGCGGGAATACAACGATATCTTTTGATGTGGACAGGCCTTGTACAGGTGAAAGTGCAGCTGATCGTTTTAAAAGTGCCTTCACACGGAGCACCACTTCTCTTGGGCTAAAAGGTTTCACTATATAGTCGTCTGCTCCCAGTTCAAAGCCTTCTACACGGTTAGCCTCTTCCCCTTTTGCTGTTAACAAAATGATAGGAGTTTCTTTATGTGTGCGTAACTCTGTCATCGTTTCTATCCCGTCTTTTTCGGGCATCATAATATCTAATAGGATGCAATTATAATCATATTCTAGCGCAAGTTGTAGAGCGACTTCTCCATTCTCTGCTTCTTCTACTTCATAGCCTTCTCTTTCTAAATACATTTTCAATAAACGACGGATTCTTTCCTCATCGTCCACTACTAATAGTTTAATCATTTCAGACATAATATCAGACCCTTCTATCAACTTCTAATCTATATTGTACAATTAGTATCACCAAATGGAAAGAAAAGCCCTTACCTCTTTAATGGGAGATAAGAGCTTTTCAATTAGTTTAGCTTTCTCACATAGTTTACTGACAATACTCTACTTCCATAGGTACCTACGCTTTCTTATTAAGCATATGAATGAAGTCCAGCAATAATCAGGTTAACCGCTACTAAGTTGAACATGATGATGATAAACCCGATTAATGCCAACCATGCAGATTTCTTCCCTTCCCACCCTTTTGATAAACGAAGGTGAAGGAATGCTGCATAGAATAGCCAAGTAATAAGCGCCCAAACTTCTTTTGGATCCCAGCCCCAAAATCTAGACCAAGCTTCATGTGCCCAAATCATCGCGAAAATAAGTGCTCCTAGAGTGAAAACAGGGAAACCGATCAATACCGAACGATAACCGATTTCATCCATAAATTGAGAGTTCGCTTTTTTCGTAAATGGTTGTAAAACTGCTGCAATTCGTTTTCTCAAGATTAAACGAAGCAAGATATATAATATGGTTCCAAAGATAACAGACCATGTTACGATAGTCAGTTTTTTCGCATTTACTAGAGGCGGCATCTCCATTAACGGTTGCATTCTATTTTCGGTAATAGCTTCCGACTCATTCATCCCAAAAATTGGTGGCATATGATATTCCATTTTTAATACTTGTTCTTCCTTATTTACATAGTTAAATTCTGCTTTATAACCTGCTAATGTGAAAGAAGTTGTAGCCACAATAAAACCTAATACTAATACAACTACAAACATAACGGCCTCAATCCAAAATCGTTGCTTTGACTTTTTAGTCATATCAATATTTTTAAGCAAATAGATTAGACCTGCCACCGCACTAATCGCTAATATTGCTTCTCCGAGTGCCGCAGTTATAACGTGAACCGTTAACCAATAGCTTTTAAGCGCCGGTATTAATGGCGTAATTTCTTTTGGAAACATACTCGCATAACCAATGATGATGATAGCAATCGGCAATGCAAAAAGTCCAAGTGCTGTAATTCTATAAATAAAGTAAATTAAAATAAACGCACCAACAACCAACATTCCAAAAGCGGTTGTAAACTCAAACAAGTTACTGACAGGAGCATGTCCAGCTGCTATCCAACGAGTGATAAAGTAACCAATATTGGATAAAAATCCGATAATTGTAACAGTAATGGCTAATTTACCCCAGCGTTCATAAGATTTCGAAGCTTTAGAGCTCGAACTCTTTACAGCGCCTCCAAATAAAAAGGTTGCTACTAAATACGCAACGAACGCAATAAATAATAAAGTACTACTTACTTCTACCATTAATTAAACCCCTTCCTCTTTCTCCGCTTTAGAATCCTCATCTTGTTGATCTTCGTATTTCGGAAGATTTGCAACTTCAGAAACTGCATCCATATCTTTCTTGATGCTGAGCCAGTTTTTATTCGTATGCGCTGCAACTACGACTTGCCCATCCTCTAATTGCTGTATCCAAATACGTCGATGATTCCAATACGACCCCTGTGCTACCCCAATCATGAAGATAACACCGCCAAGCATAAGAATAGGAAGTGTTAAATCTTTACGAACAGTTAAACCAGAAACGTCTCTAGTTTCGACACTTTGGAAAGCAAGTTTATGTTGATTTTCTCCAAGCGGTTCCAGCGTTTCTTTAATCATTACAAAGCTTGTTTCTCCTTTTGGAAACTCCGGAGTATACATTTTCACTAGAAATGCTGGATTGTTAGGAAGCGGTGATTGAGATTGTGGCACTCCATCTTCAAATCCAGTAAAATCTGCGTAGTAATCTAAAATTTCCACTTTGGCGTCTTCTGATAATTCATAGACCGGTTTTGGATCCGCCAAATTAATCGTAAACTCACCGAAGCTTTCGGCTGTTTCTTTATCTTGCAGTTGGAATGTCATAGATGCCAATTCATCTAAGCGAAAATCCATTTGGAAAACAGAAAAATTGTCAAACTTCAGCGGTTTATTCACTTGAATAGCCGCTTCTTTTTCAAAAGTTAAATCATCTAAATGGCCAGCAACTGCTCCTTCTGGTCCTTTATGTAATACGACATTTGTTTGATAATTTTTAGCAATAGTTCCAACACGATCAATAGCATCTCCAAATACTTCTTCCGATTCTTCCTTTGAATATGTTTCATAGATAAATTCTTTACTTTCTAAGAAGTAACCTTCCGTTTTTGGAATATATAGCGTTTCTCCTTCACGTAACCACATCGTCTCATCGACATAAAAACCTGGTAACGCACGAAGCATGACACCAAATAAGAACAAAATAAGACCTAAATGATTAATATAAGGACCCCAACGAGAGAAGCGACCTCTTTCAGCGAGTAACGCATTACCTTCGCGTTTCACGTTATAACGCATAGTCTTTAGCTTTTCTTCCGCTTTTTTAATAGATTCTTCCCCATTTTCGATGTTTCCAATCCCATAAATGCGTTGACGTTTCAAAAAGCTAAAATGTCTCTTCGTTTTTTGTTTCTTGAGGGATTTATAAAGTGGAATAACCCGATCTAGACTCGCGATGATCAAGGAAATCCCGAGCATCCCAATAAGCCCTTGGAACCACCAAGAACTATATAAGTCCGACAATCCTAACTTATAATATAATGTTCCAAATGTGCCGTAAATTCGTTCATAGTAAGCAGCTATATCTTCTTCCGTTGTCGCCGGAACGTAAAAAACCTGCGGAAGGATGGTTCCGATTGATGCAGCAACAAGAATAAGGACAATTAGCCACACACCGACTTTGACACTCGAAAAGAAGTTCCATACTTTATCTATAATCGTTTTATTGTATGTTTGGGAACGTCTTGCCGAGCCTTCATAACGCATATCTACTAATTTCTTCTCTGCTGTCTCTTTATTTAATGGTCGTCCACAGCTTTCACATAACAATGTCCCAGCCGGGTTCACATTACCACATGTACAAACTATCTTGTCCATCTATAAAACTCCTTTAGGATGGTTTAATTTGCTCCATAAAATCTGCAATATCCTGCTCCGTCATTTCCCCTTTTATGATTTTTTCAATCCGGCCATCCGGATTTATCAAAAAAGTAGTTGGTAAAGGGGCAATATTATAAGACTGCATTACACTCTTATTTTGGTCTATTGCAATAGGAAACGTTAAACCATGACTATTTTTAAAGCTATTCACCTTTAATTGGGATTCTCCGATGTTAATAGCTAGTGTTTGAACACCTTGATCTTTATAGACATGATATTGGTTGTCCATTGCGGGCATTTCCGTTGCACATGGTTTACACCAAGTACCCCAAAAGTTTAAGAAAACGCCTTCACCTTTGTAGTCAGAAAGTCGATGTTCGTTCCCTTCCAAATCCACTAAAGCAAAATCAGGTGCTTTGTCCCCTTCACGAAGGACAGCATTTTTTTCTTTCGTTACGTTTGAGTATATTGTAAAGACGATGGCTATCGTCAGTACTGCTAAAATAGCAGTTCGAATATAAAATCTTTTCTTTTTAGATTGCGCCATCATTGCTCCTCCATTCCTAAGCATCGTCGACATATATTATACCAAAATATACATTTTAAAATGGACCGACATTTGAATGGTTTGTGAACATTCAAGTATTAGTTACCTATTTTTCCAGTTTCAGCTAAAACGCGTAATTGCTTAATTTCATGCGTTGTTAGCTCTCTCCATTCACCGGCATTTAAACCATGTAATGTTAAAAACCCAAATCGTTCCCGTTTTAACTTTTGGACCGGAAAACCGATTGCATCGAACATACGACGAACTTGTCTATTTTTACCTTCATGAATAGTTATTTCGACAATCGCTTTATTTGTTTTTCGCTCACTCGATAATAATTTAACTCGTGCAGGTGCAGTCTTTCCATCTTCTAATACTACTCCGCGTTCCAAGGGTCTTAATTGTTCTTTCAATGGAATTCCTTTTACTCTTGCGACATAAGTTTTGTCTACTTTAAATTTAGGATGCGTTAGAGCATACGAAAAGTCTCCGTCATTTGTTAGGAGTAGCAATCCAGAGGTTTCATAATCTAATCTTCCGACCGGATATAGTCGCTCTTTTACATGTGGCAATAAATCAGTAACCGTTTTTCTGCCTTTATCATCTGTAACTGCAGAAATAACGCCTCTTGGTTTATAAAGTAAGTAGTATACTTTTTGTTCTTTTTCGAGTTTTACCCCTTCTACTTCCACTGTATCCGAATTCGAAACTTTTGTACCAAGCTCTGTCACAACTTTCCCATTCACTTTTACTTTTCCTTGGAGAATCAATTCTTCTGCTTTTCTTCTAGAAGCGACACCTGCGTGTGCTAATACTTTTTGTAGTCTTTCCAATTCTTTCACCTCGTCCAATCTTTCCATACATATGAGTGAATTATGTCACACTTTTAGACAAAATAAAAGAAGACAGTCTTTTAGAAAAACTGTCTTCCATATTGATCCAATATAGAGAGTGTTATACACAATGCCGGTTTCCCAATAGCGTACATCCAATAAATGGCTAAGAGCAACCAATTGGGTATTGAAAGCAACTAGTTTTAGTCTTAAAGCAACCAATTCAGCACGAGAGCAACCAGATTACTCGTAAAAGCAACGGATTATCCGACATTACGTTACAAATCGCTAACTTATCAATACCGATCCGCTAAGGAATGGGTATTTAATCTGGTTCCCCCTCTCGTGCATCCAGTAAATGGCTAAGAGCAACCAAATTACTCATGAAAGCAACCAATTCGTCAAATACCAGGTTTACTTGGGCTGAGATAAAGACGTTTCTGGTTCATTTTCTTATTCGTTGCGCAGATGCCTCCGAATGTTGCGCATATGTACATTAACGTTGCGAGTAACCTATGCTAAGTTGCTCTTTTATTAATAGACATATGTGATCACAAACAAGGGGGTGTGACAAAGTCACACCCCCAAATAGTAAAGCCGTTTAATTAATTTTGTTCACACTAAATCGCAAGGCAATTTGATCGTCGATTGTTACATTCCATAAATATGGATTGGTTGCTGTTGTTTTTCGGGGGATTAGTAAAACGTTTTTTAGTTTTTTTCGTTCTTCCTTACTTAACAATAGATATTGATCGTCTTCCACTTCAATGACTTCTTTTTGAAACACTCGATACTTGCCTTTTTTCACGACTTTCACAGAATCATAGTTGGCAAATACTTGTTCAGCAAGCGAAGTATGATATGCCCAGTCATTGGAGTGATTCAAAGTTACGACTACAATTTCTTTGTCATCTTCTTTGAAATAAGTAACAAGCGTTCTTCCTGCTCTTTTCGTGTATCCTGTTTTACCAGCGATCGCTATTTCTTTATCATGTATTAAGCGATGCTTATTACTCCAACGAACATTTCGCTCTTTCGGTTGAAAGCTTTTCGCTGAGGAAATTTCTTTAAATTGCTCGTTTTGAAGCGCTAGTCGAAACATGTTTGCCATATCATAGGCAGATGCAAAATGGTCATCGCTATGGAGTCCCGAAGGATTTGTAAAATGGGAGTTCTTTAACCCTGCCACTTGAAATTTTTCATTCATCAGATGTGTAAAACCATCTATGGAACCACCTACATGTTCTGCTAATGCGTACGCTGCATCATTTCCGGACTGGAGCATAAGCCCATGCAATAAGGAATTCACTGTCCACACTTCGCCAGGCTTTAAATATAAAGAGGAACCTTCTTGTGTGGCAGCGGCTTGGGAGATGGTGATTTCATCCTCTAAAGAAGCATTGTCCAAAACCGTTAAGGCAGTCCATACTTTCGTCAAACTTGCTATTGGTAATTCCTCATACTCATTACTACCTTCTAACAGTCTCCCCGTTTGTACATCAATTACAGCATAGGAAGAGGAAGCTTCTACGTTCCCCACTTGCCAAAATAGAAAAAACAGAAAAAATAAAGTTATTTTTTTATAAATAAAAATACTCCTCTTTAAATTATTTCTATCCTTCAAATGTTTCTTGAAACTTGGTTAAGAACAAGTCCGAGTCTTCCATCTCATCCACCGAGATATCTTCTGGAAGCGGAGGTAATGCACGAATATCCTGTAATCCAAAGTATTGAAGAAATTCCGTTGTTGTTCCATACAATATAGCTCTCCCTGTACCATCTGCACGCCCAACTTCTTTCACCAGGCCTTTTAAGGATAACGTATGTATTGGTCGTTCTGATTTTACCCCTCGTATCTCTTCAATTTCTACTCTTGTAATTGGTTGTTTATATGCAATGATCGCTAAAACTTCGAGTGATGCCTGCGATAGAGATTGTGTAGTAGGGTTTTCTACTAGCTTTTGAATACTATTTGCATTTCCTTGCTTGGTCACTAATTGGAAAGTACCAGCAAGCTGCTTAATCTCAATTCCTCGGTCTTCACTTTTTTCATATGCCTCCATCATCGCTTCAAGCGTTACGGAAATTTGTTCTTCTGTTTCATTTGTTAAAAAAGCTAATTGTTTTTTCGTTAAGCCATCTTCCCCACTTACAAACAATAGACTTTCAATATTACTCATCAATTTCATCTTCGAATTCACTTTCTAAATCTTCCTTTCGCAAAAGAACAAATAAATCATCAAAATTGTTATTTTGCTCTACTTGCACAATTTGGCGTTTCATAAGCTCTAAAATGGATAAAAATGTCGTCACGATCGTGGTTTTATCCCTTGTTGGAAACAGCTCATAAAAAGATAGCCTACCTTTGTTTTGCTTTAAGGTTGAAATAACGCTTTTCATTTGATCTTTGATCGATATTTCTTGTTTACTTACTCGTGTGTGTAGTGGTGCATTCAACTGTTTTCTACGTAGCATTTTTTGGAATGCACCAAGCATGTCGTATACATTTACGTCATGCTCAAACAAAGCAAGCTGCTTACTATTTTGCAATTCACTTAAATCTGTTGGTGGTCTTGTGTAAAATAGATTACGAGTTTCCTCCATTTCTTGCAAACTAACTGCCGCTTCTTTGTATTTCTTGTATTCTATTAGCTTTAGTACTAACTCGTCCCTTGGGTCATTTACATTAATATCAAAATCATCTTCCATCTCATCATCTTGATGGATAGGAAGAAGCATTTTACTTTTAATAGATAGTAGTGTAGCTGCCATTACTAAATATTCACTAGCTTCATTTAGCTCCAAAACACTCATTGCATGCACATGCTCCATATATTGTGCTGTGATTTCCGCCATTTTAATATCATATATATCTATTTCCAAACGATTTATTAAATGTAATAATAAATCAAGGGGTCCTTCAAATGCTTCTGTTTTTACTTCATAAGACATATTACTCCACCTATTATCGGTTTTTAACATCATTATAGAGGAAAGGTGATTACATTGCATCCTACATTCCATCCTAATTTTGTCCAATTTATAAAAGAATTTAATGGTACGAAAGATTATTTTGAGTGCCATGAACTACTAGAAGACTACTGGAAGGAAGTTCCGCAAGCCGGTAAAAATCACCCACTAACAGCGTTCATCCTATTGTCCACATCTATGTACCACTGGCGTAGGGGCAATATTACGGGAGCGATTAAAACAATGAATGGAAGTATAAAACGATTCGTCGAAACTTCTCCATCTGTCTATTATGATACAATCAACTACACTAAACTTATGCAAGATACTACCCATTCTATTAGTTTATTGAAAGAAAAAAAGCATTTCAGCAATTTACGATTGAACTAATGAATGAGCAATTAGAAAGATTAGTTGATGCACTTGGAATAACAACTGAAGAGGATTTACACTTTCTTACTCATAAGCATATGCTCAGAGACCGTTCCGAAATACTAATCGAGCGAGAAAGACAGAAAAAAAGAAGAGATGACTTAAAATAAGTCAATCCTCTTCTTTTTCTATTTGGCATTTTTCGAAGAAAGACTTAATCTCTTCGGTTGGTTGGATAGACGATGTATGTAAAATTGATGGGAGACTTTGAAGCATTTGTTTCCCAACACCTTCCCCGCGATGAGACGGATTGACGGAAAGATGCTGAATAATTCCATCTGTATTATTCATCCGAACGCCAACTAATCCTACTAAATCCTCACCTTTTTTCCATAAAAACAAATGCCAATCTGGATTCGTTTCATACATGTGTATCGTTTCTAGTAACTTTTTTACGTCTTTTTCATGAGGCATAAATGATAGAAGACCCATAGAAATTTTTTCGAATGCTTTTTTATACCGTAGCAACATAGTTAAAACCCTCTTTTAGTTTCATCACTTCTAGAAAATAGGAAGACTCTCATAAAATAAGATTAAAATGATCATTATAATCGTACACGACTTTTGGTCAAATTACAAATCAGCATTTGGTGCTATAAAGATCCAATATATTACTCCCCATACAATTCCTATTATTAATAACATGAGAAATAACATACGATTCGTTTTTTTCAACTTACCTTCACTCCTTTTCCATCGTTAGAGGAAGGTCAAGATGAACAATATCTTCTAGTGTTTCTCTTCTAACAGCTAATTGATGCTTTCCATTTTCCACAAACACAACAGCAGGTCTAGTTAAGCGATTGTAATTACTTGCCATGGCATATCCATAAGCACCGGTACAGAACATCGCTAAAATATCTCCTGGCTCTGCTTTTGGTAATGTAATATGTTCAATCAGCTTATCCCCTGATTCACAACATTTACCAGCAATAGTATACGTTTCGTCTGCTTTTTCATCCAGTTTATTTGCAATTACTGCATCGTATAGTGCACCATATAGGGCAGGACGAATATTATCCGACATTCCACCGTCTACAGCCAAATAGTTTCGAACGTCCGGTACTTCTTTTTGGGAACCAATTGTATATAAAGAAGTTCCTGCATCCCCAACAAGCGAACGACCTGGTTCGATCCAAATTTCAGGCATTGCAAAATCTGTTTCAGCAATTAGACCTTTTACGACCATGATCATCTCTTTTACATATACAGAAGGTTCAAGTGGCGCATCTTCTTTTGTATACCTAATCCCAAAGCCGCCGCCTAAATTTAATACGGTACACTCAAAATCATAATCCTGATGCCATTCAATCATTTTTTTGATCAATTTTTCTGCAGCGACTTTAAATCCGATAGTTTCAAAAATTTGAGACCCAATATGACAATGAAGGCCGAGCAATTGAATATAATCATCCTGATACACTTGTCCAAAAGCAAGGTCTGCTTGTCCATTCATCAAATCGAAACCAAATTTAGAATCTTGCTGTCCAGTTGTAATATAGTCATGAGTATGTGCTTCTACTCCTGGAGTGACGCGTAAAAGAATGTTTACTTTTTGGTTCAGTTCTGTAGTTAGTTGTTTTAATAACTCGATTTCATAGAAGTTATCTACAACTATACAGCCGATATTATGTTCAATAGCTAGTAATAATTCTTCTTTACTTTTATTGTTTCCATGAAAATGGATTCGTTCTACTGGAAAACCGGCTTTAATCGCTGTATATAACTCTCCGCTAGAAACTACATCAAGTGACAAATTTTCTTGTTTCATTACTTGATACATTGCCACACTAGAAAAAGCTTTACTCGCATAAGCAACTTGCGCAGGTACATTTTGTTCTTGGAATGTTTGGATAAATGCACGTGCACGTTCTCTTATGAGCGACAAATCATATACAAACAAAGGTGTTCCATATGTTTTTGCTAATTCTAGGCTGTCGATTCCACCTAGTACTAAATGTCCTTTTTCATTTACTGCATGTGTTGATACCGTCACCAATTAAATCGCCTCTTTTCCTCTTTCGCTATAGAAACTTTACCACATTAAAAGAGGATATTGCAATGGCATTCATGACCGCTTGCGATCGTACGATCTAGTGATAAACGGACGCTTTGCATCCACTGGCATAGGGAAACGGACTAGTATTCGCATAAATGCTTTTGGAAAAAATGGCATTAACGGCCATAAATAAGGCACATTCAAAGGTCTTAAAGACCCTACATAGAAAAGCAAGATGACCAGCGCGATAAAAAATCCATTTGCCCCTAAAAGTGCCGTACAGACTAATATAAATGTTCGAAAAATTTTCGTTGAAATACTTAGTTCATACGAAGGAATAGCAAACGTAAAGATCGCTGTAACCGCCGTATACAAAATTACCTCTGGGACAAACAATCCAACATCTACCGCCATTTGACCGATGACTAATGCCGCAATAATCCCCATCGCTGTCGATAACGGAGTAGGAGTATGAATGGCAGCAAGCCTCAAGAATTCAATCCCCACATCAGCGAAAATTATTTGCAGAAAGAGTGGAATTTCCCCGGTTTCTTTCGGTCCAAAAAAATCAAGGGCTTTCGGCAAAAACTCTGGATGCTTCGAAAGCAAATACCAAAAAGGAAGTAAAAATAAGCTTAACAAAACACCTGCCAAACGAATCCAACGTACCAGTGTACCGATTAAAGGAGCTTGCCGATATTCTTCTGCATGCTGCAAATGGTGAAAAATCGTCGTTGGCACAATAATAGCAGATGGAGATGTATCCACAACAACGACGATATGCCCTTCCAACAAATGTGCAGCTGCAATATCGGGTCTTTCCGTATATCGCACAAAGGGCAATGGATGGAATCCTTGCTTAAACAGCCATTCTTCCAGTGCTTTATCAGTCATTGTAAAGCCATCATGCTTTATTTGGTTTAGCCTATCTCTGATTTGTTTTAAATTATCCTCATTGGCAATGCCTTTGATATACGATATTGCAATGTCTGTTTGACCTAAAGTTGATACTTGATGTAGTTCAAACTTTAAATCTGGGTCCCGAATTCTTCTTCGAATAAGCGCAGTATTTTGTACGATATTTTCCGTAAATCCATCCCTTGAACCTCTTACTACTTTTTCGTTGTCCGGTTCTTCCGGATTTCTTCCTGGATAGGACCGGACATCGATTGTATAAACAGAACCATTATTTAAAATGAATGTTACTTGTCCACTGAGTAACGCTACTAGCCATTTCTCTTTAGAATCGTACTGGGTAATCGAATAATATGGAAAATAATGTTCAATAATATTATTTTCGTCGACTGTCCCCTCTTGTATTTCAACCTGCGCATTCGTTAGTAACTCTGTCAGAACCATGCCATCCACTAATCCATTAATATACACAAGGAGTACAGGAAACTCATACAAATGCGTATGCAAAGTGCCAAAATCGTACGATTCGTTTACACCGAATTTTTCTTTTAAGTACGATTCTGCTTCAGACATACTTGAAAATAAAGGTTTCGTTTCAATCACCTATCTTTTGCTTTTGATTGCTCTTCAAAGCCAGCTGGAACTAGCCATAACTTAAGCTGGCTTAATATTTTCTTTTCGAGTCGTGATACTTGTACTTGCGAAATACCAAGTCGTTCGGCAATATCACTCTGTGTACAGTCTAGGTAATATCGCAAATAAATAATCATTTGTTCTCGTTTATCTAATTTTTCCACTAGCTCTCTCAGTGGAATATGGTCAAATGACTTCTCCGAGCGTTCATCTTTCATTTGATCCATTAATGTAAGTGCATCTCCACTATCATTTTCATACAACTGCTCTTGTAAGGATGCAGGATCTCTTAATGCATCGGTAGCCATGACAATTTCTTCTCTCGATACTTCTAAAATACCTGCTAGTTCAAGAATCGTTGGTTGACGTTCATGCTTTTTCAGAAAATCATCTGTTGCATGACGAATTTTAAAATTTAACTCCCGTATAGAACGACTGATCTTCACCATTCCATCATCTCTTAAAAACCGCTGAATTTCTCCAATAATCATAGGAACTGCATACGTAGAAAACTTTACTTCATACGCCAAATCAAATTTATCCACTGATTTCATCAGGCCGATACAACCAATTTGAAACAAATCCTCTAAGTCGGCTCCACGTGAAGCAAAGCGCTGCACGATTGACCAAACTAACCGAGTATTCCCTTCGATCATTTGCTGTCTTGCCTGTTTGTCACCAGCTTGTGATAAGGCAATGAGTTCTCTCATTTTTTCTTGGGTTAATAAAGCCGATGTCGTCTTATTATTCATCATTAGACAATCCTGCTAGATTCTTGAATTGGCACAAATCGCTTCGTTATAGTTACAGTCGTCCCCCTATCAGGAATTGAGTATATTTCCACATCGTCACTGAAGCTTTCCATAATGGTGAACCCCATTCCAGAACGCTCCTGCTCCGGTTTTGTTGTAAAAAGTGGCTCCCGAGCTTGACTTACATCTCGAATTCCGCGTCCATAATCCACAATGGATACAATAATTTCTCTATCTATCCGTTGTGCATGAATTTCAATTTTTCCTACTCCATCCTCTTCATATCCATGTACAATGGCATTCGTTACCGCTTCAGAAATAACTGTTTTAAATTCAGATAACTCCTCGATTGTCGGATCAATTGCTGCGATAAAACTGGACATTACCATTCTCGCTAATGCTTCATTCTCACTTTTTGCTATAAAAGATAGTGTGATCTCATTGTCCATAAACAATTCCCCCTAACTTTGACATAATTTCAATTTCTGATTCGTTATAAATGTAGGGACTTAATCCTGCAAACTGAAAAATTTTCTTCATCGTCGGTGAAGGATTGACGATGATGGTTTGTCCTTCGATTGGCGCAAGCTCACGCATTCTTCCGAGAATAAGCCCTATGCCTGAACTATCCATAAAATTTAAATCTTTTAAATTCCAAACTAATACTTTAATAGACCCATTTTTAATCAGTGGCACTATTTCATTGCGAATATCTGTCGTACTATGATGATCTAATTCACCTTTTAATCGAATAATAATAATTTCTTCTCCAACTCTTTCTACTTCATGAATCATAAAATCGCCTCCTCTAATAGCGCAATTCTACATGAACAGATGTTATTCCTTGCGCTTGACAAAAGTAGAAGAAATGATATCTTATTAGTCGATTTTCGACAAAGGGCTGCTCCTTATAAGTATGGGAAGCTTTCGTATTTTTTAATCAAAAAATAGGCATCTCGTAAAAGTTTTTATAAACCTTTAGAGATGCCTATATGATTACTTGAATATGGCTTGAACATAGGGTTGTAATGTACAACAGAGAGAGATGAAAAATCTTGAGAAGTATTATAGAGAAACTACTACGTAGGAAATTTTATTAGGTAACCGCTAGGATTTTCTCTTCAGGAGGACGCTTTCCGCGGGCATTGCTTCAACCTCCTCGTCGCTTCGCTCCTGAGGGTCTTCAGCTCATGCTATTCCCGCTGGATCGCCTCCTTTCGCTACAATCCATTAAGGATAACGCTATCTAATTAGTCTCACTATTTAACAAATCAACCTTCTTCAGAGGTTTTCCGCTTATAAAATACCAATAAATAGTGTAATGAGACATAATATGTTGTGAAGACGACAAACTAGCCTCTGAACGCGACAAAGTCATACTTGAACACGACAAAACACAGTGCAAACACGACAAAAGCCAAGCAAGCGGAAGCTTTTTGTAAAGTAATCCAAAATAATATCCATAAATATGGACATTTCATTCAAAGTAAACTTGTGTTCTGAGGCAATGATTGCTCTCAGGGGTAATCTAGTTTCTTTCAGACTAGAGCTAGTTGCTCTCATCAGTCGTTTGGTTGCCTTAGACTAGAACTGGTTGCTATTGACAACTCTTTAATTGCCCTTGTCCTTTTTTTTGGAAATTACTATTTTGATGAAGGGATTTAGTGCGGCTGCGCTCGCACTCGGAAAGCGAAGCACCGCCGTGCTAAATAAAAGCGGAGTCTTCATTCAATTCACTACAGTGCAGTTACCCCTGTAAAATGTGTACGCAATTTTTGCTAGCCTTATCGTTGTTATTTGTAAAATATTTTTATGATTGATAATACCCAATGTATTTTTTCTACAAAAAAAACAGCCAAATTTATATATTTGGCTGCTTACTAATGTATATTACATGATCTTCAATATAGACTGATTTTTCACTGGTTCAGCATCTGTTATAGAATAAGCTTCCTCGATCAATCGAACAGACTCTTCCACCGCATCTTTGTTAGAATACAGAACTGCTAGTGTATCGCCTTTTTTAACTGATTGCCCATTAAGTGCCACCAATTTAACCCCAGCGTCGAAGTCTAATACATCCGCTTTTGTTAAGCGACCTGCTCCTACTAAAAGAGAAGCTTTTCCGATTAATTCCGCGTCAATCAAGCTAATATACCCATCTTTGGCAGCTTTCACTTCGATCTCATGTTTTGTAGTTTTTGCATGAACATCCGAAGCATCTCCGCCTTGAGCAGTAATAAATTCTTCTAATTTCGCTAGTGCCGCACCATTAGAAAGTGTCTCTAACACTTTTCGCTCTGCAATTTCATCACTCACATCCGTTGCAAGTTGATACATTTTAGAAGAAATCGCTATTGTAACATCTAATAAGCCTTGTTCGCTTTCTTTGTAGTTATTTAAGAAATCATAGGCTTCCGCTACTTCTAGCTTATTCCCGATATTATGACCAAGCGGCTGGTTCATATCAGTGATAACTACTGCTACTTTTCTACCTAGACTTTCACCGATTTGAATCATTGTTTTAGCCAACTCGGATGCATGTTCTAAATCCTTCATAAATGCGCCTTTACCACATTTTACGTCAAGTACGATCCCATCCGCACCACTCGCTATTTTCTTACTCATAATGGAAGAAGCGATTAAAGGAATGCTGTCGACTGTTCCTGTCACATCTCGTAAAGCGTACAATTTTTTATCCGCTGGTGTTAAATTGCCTGATTGACCGACAATCGCAATTTTATGTTCATTTACTTGTTTAATAAATTCATCCGCTTCCAATTCTACATGAAAGCCTTCAATAGATTCTAACTTATCCACTGTGCCTCCAGTTATTCCAAGCCCTCTACCACTCATTTTAGCAATAGGAATATCTAGGGATGCTAAAATAGGCGCGACAAGTAAACTTACTTTATCGCCAATCCCACCTGTACTATGCTTATCCACTTTAAATCCTTCAATACTGGAAAGATCAATAACATCGCCTGATTCCACCATTGCCTTTGTTAACCAAGCTGTCTCATTTTCATCCATTCCATTGATGAGAATTGCCATAAGCATTGAACTCATTTGATAATCTGGCACCTCATCTTTAGTATATTTCGTGATCATATAGTTAATTTCTTCTTCTGTAAGTGAATGGTTGCGTTTTTTCTTATCTATTAATTCAAGCATATTCATGTGTTTTCCCGCCTTAACATTTATTTTAATAAAGATAAAAAGCTTTCCCCAAATGCAGTTTTAGCAACTCCAAAGTTTTCAGCAATCGTTGCGCCAATATCCGCAAACGTCATGCGGATTGGAAGCTCTTTCATTTCTTTTAATGCCGGAGAGTAAACAGTTAACGGAACAAATTCGCGTGTATGATCCGTACCTGGCATTGTTGGGTCATTCCCATGGTCCGCAGTTATGATAAGTAAATCTTCCTCAGTTAACTTAGGCAATACTTCTTTTAAACGTGCATCGAATTCTTCTAGCGCTTTCCCATATCCAATTGGATCACGACGGTGTCCAAAAGAAGCATCAAAATCTACTAAATTTAAGAAACTAATGCCAGTAAAATCTTTATCTAATGTCGCGATAAACTTATCCATACCGTCCATATTATCCGTTGTACGTTCAGTAGCCGTAATTCCTTCTGCATTAAAAATGTCATAAATTTTCCCGATTGCCAAGACATCTAGTCCTGCATCCTGTAATTCATTCATCGCTGTGCGGCCAAAAGGTTTTAATGCATAATCATGACGATTCGACGTTCTAGCAAAATTTCCAGGCTGTCCGATAAATGGACGCGCAATCACTCGACCGACTAAAAATTCCTCAGAAAGCGTCAATTCTCTTGCCACTTCACAAATATGATAAAGTTCCTCTAAAGGAACAATTTCTTCGTGTGCAGCAATTTGTAAAACAGGATCTGCTGAAGTGTAAACGATGATTGCGCCAGTTTTCATATGCTCTTCGCCTAGTTCATCTAAAATAGCTGTACCACTCGCTGGTTTATTACCAATTACTTTTCGACCTATTTTTTCTTCTAAAGCCGAGATTAGTTCTTGTGGGAATCCATTTGGGTATACTTTAAAAGGCTTATCAATGTTCAGCCCCATAATCTCCCAATGTCCTGTCATTGTATCTTTCCCAACAGAGGCTTCTTGCATTTTTCCAAAATATGCAGTTGGATGTTCTACTCGTTCAATCCCTTGAATCGTGTCGATATTGCCAAGTCCAAGCTTTTGCATCTCCGGCATATGAAGGCCATTCATTTTCTCTGCAATATGTCCTAAAGTATGTGATCCTACATCCCCGAAAGCAGCGGCATCAGGTGCCTCGCCGATACCAACGGAGTCCATTACGATAACATGAATACGTTTGAATTTGCTCATTTTTTTGCCTCCTACTATTTTCTTCTAGTTTACCAAAAATTTCAGGAATGTACAGGTCAGACCTCTGACTTATTTTATTATTTGTTGTGTACCTATTATAACAATAGTTGAAAACAAAACGAAATAAACAGCCAGTCCCCCAGTAAAATAAAATACTGGATGACTGGCTGTACAATATTTAAGAACATCTTGCATCTAAAAAAATCCGCATATCATTTCCTATTACGAGACATGGTACAATTTCTTATGCTCATCAAGTAAACCTTCGTACATAGCCTCAATTGCCTGTGCAAAATAAGTAGCTGAATATCTTTCAACTGACTGGATTGCTCCTAGCGATAAACGTTCTTTTTTACTTTCACTATCTAAAATACGATCGATAGACTGGACAAAATCTTCCGTTCCATAAAAAACATAGCCGTTCACATCGTTTTGTAATACCCCGTCTAAACAACGATCCGCTTTTGCCACTATCGGTAGCGCAGATGCTAATGCTTCAATATAAGTAAGTCCTTGTGTCTCACTTTGTGAGGCACTTATAAAAACATCACCTAACTGATAATATATGCCGATTTCATCCCAAGGTCTTTCTCCTATAAAGAGCGTTTGTTTATCGATCCCCAACTGCTTTGTTAGTTCTTCTAAATTGTTTCTTTCTGGGCCGTCACCAACAAGTACAAATTTCACACTTGCATTTTCGGCTAAATAGCATTTCAACGATAGCAATAGTTCCGCAATATTTTTTTCTTCTGATATTCTTCCAATGTACAGTAGCACTTGGTCGTCGGCTTCTATTTCTAAATCGGCGCGTAAATTTTGTACTGTCGCGGATTTTTTATTAACATTGGCGAATTTATTAAGCTCAATGCCTGTTGGCACAACAAATATCGGTCGCTCTACATTGTAAACGAACAATAAATCCCTTACCTTTTCGGTTGGAACAATCACTCGATCGACTGAGTTACAAAAGTTAGCACTTATTTTTCGCGCTGTATTTTTTGCTATGAAATCTAGCATTCTAAACTTTACAATATAATGCGTATAATCCTCATATATCGTATGGTAGGTGTGTAGCAAAGGTATATGAAATTTCCTAGCCATTGCCCTTCCGAAAATGCCTAACGAAAATTCGGTATGTGTATGAATAATATCCAACTCTAATGATTTAATAAAGCGCACTAATCGAGGATGGTAAAACATTCCTAAGCGTCTTGCACTTGCAAATGGAATACTCGGCATTCGATATACATTTTTCTCATTATTGCTTGCTTTTGGATCAGTTGTGGTAAAAACGTATACTTCATGGCCAAACATTTCAAGATTTTCTTTAAGTATGAGAACAGAATTTGCGACCCCATTGATTTGAGGATAAAATGTATCGGAAAAAAGACCAATTTTCATCTTCCTTACACCTTCTTCTTGACTGATAGCTAAAGTATAAAGTTGAAATGTAAAGCATAATCGAATACTATTTATCTTTTTTGTAAATTCATCCAAACTAATGCATAAGTAGCTTTCTATATTCATTGCCTAGTTGCTGTCCTATTGTTTTAATATCTCTTTCTACCACTACTGCATAACCGCCTTCTACTAAAGATGGCAACTCTTTATCCAATATCCCTATTATTATTTGTTTAAATTGCTCCAGAATATTAGCTTTGTATACATGCTCCTGATCACGAAGCCAATCTTGATAAATTGGAATATCTCGGATTAAAACTGGTAGCTTCATAGCCAACGCTTCCAACAAAACAATTCCCTCGGTTTCTTCATGTGTAAGAAACAAAAACAAATCACTTCCACTGTATGCATCTCTCAGTTCTTCTCTACTTACATAACCAGGGAAATGTAAGTTTGGCAATTGTGTCTCTACCGCTTTTTTTACACTGTTAGATACTGTATTTAAATTCGTGTACCCAAACCACATAAATGTATATTCAGGCAGCAATCTTGCAAGTTTCACAAAATCTACTATCCCTTTTCTCTCGATAAATAGGCCTACTGAAACAATCACTTTATCCGTTTCTTTTAATTGATATTTTTCTCTGAAGCGTTTGCTATACTCCTCACGTTTTGAAAAATAGTCTAAATCGATTCCATTTGATATATGGACAATTGGCTTCTTTAAACCATAACCTTCTAGCAATCTTTTAGAATAGCTTGTCGGTGTGATGATCAAATCTCCGCTGTCATAACATCTCATAAGCCACTTTTTAAACAAAGGTGCTACTAAATTGGAGCCACGGAAAGAGTTTTTAAAATCTTCCTCCGTAGAATGAGCGTGGTATACGACCATCTTGCCGCGAGCCCTAGCAGCTTTACTCATCAATAGAGAGCTTGGAAAAACAGTATTAATATGAACAATATCAAAATCTTCTAGATGATCCATCGTATAAGGAATATTATTTTCTTCTAAAGCTTTCTGTTGATGATAGATGGCTCTCCCGACACCACTTTTTTCGACCAGCCTCAAATTTTTAGCATACAATAGAACCTTCATAAGCTACCTCGTCTTTTGAATTTTTAATTCATAAAGTCCATCAAATACTGTATTACCGCTGCCATTCCTAAACTATAAATTGTAATTGGTATGGGCTTTCCTAATAAAATGATAACCATGAATTTGCGCAGCTTCATCTTCGTTAAACCTGCGATATAACAAAGCAAATCATCTGGTGCAACTGGGAATAATATAGCATAGACGAACATTCGTTCAAATCTTTTCCCTTTATTGACCCACTCTATATATTTTTCATATGATTTTTCGCGTACAACACCCTTCACAAACTGTCTACCATATCGTTTGGCAAGTATAAAAACGATCATCGAACCTATGCAAATACCAATATAGTTATATAATAATCCTAACCACGGCCCAAAAATAATAACCCCAGCAACACAACCAATTGCACCAGGCAATATCGGAATAATCACTTGAATAATTTGGATCAATATAAATACAATTGGAGCCCAAATACCAAAGCTAACGATATAATCTCTAAATACTTTGGTTGAGGTAAATAACCCATTCATATATCCATGGATAACAAAAATCCCAACAGAAAGCAAACCGAGACAAGTACAAAAGTTCATGAAATGATTAGTTAAGTTTTTCCGTTCTTTAGCTTTTAACACTTCCATCGGACTGCCTCCTCTGGCCAACATGATGCTCGTTAAGACAGCATCGAAGTGGTTGTTCTTAGCCTCTGTTCCTTAGCTCACTCCTAAGGCTCTTTCACTCATCTTTACATTATATTCGTTGAATGTGCCTCAAAGTATCACAGTATCGTTAAAGTATTATGATGTTTTATGGCAAGAATTTACGGAACTTTAATATTCATGGGGGAAAAGGTAATGAACTGTAAATCAGAAGAATGGGAGAAGTGAATATAAGGTATCCCCTTTTTATGTAGTAAATGCTATTTATATTTTTTTGGTTCCATCGACCAATTTATATCCATACAAACAATTCTGATGATTGACATGCCCATTTAAATAAACTTCTTTTGACATAAACCATGAATTTCCTCTCATATAATATCAGAGAAGAAATATTGTAATGAATGTTAATAATGGGGGATGTATTTGCTTAATCAAGATCTATTTATTTTACAATTAGGCACTGGTCTGTTTTGGATAATTACATACATACTCATTATCAAACGTGGATTTCAAGATAAGAAATATGGAATGCCTATGGTAGCAATTTGTGCAAATATATCATGGGAATTCATCTTCCTATTTATCTATCCACCTGATGATCCGCAAAGATTAATCACGAGCATTTGGTTCGTACTGGACATTATTATTCTGATTCAATTTTTAATCTTTGGCCGTCAGGAATTCAAAAGATTTATATCAGCAAGGTTTTTCTATTTATCTTTTTTTCTGACACTAGGAGTAAGCTTTCTAATAATTATTGCGATGACACTTGAATTTCATGATGTGGAAGGAAAATATGCTGCTTTTGCACAAAATTTAATGATGTCCGGACTGTTTATCTCGTTATTATTAAATAGAGGTAATTCGAGCGGTCAATCCATTTATATCGCAGTTTTTAAAATGCTAGGAACCCTATTAGCTTCTATTGCATTCTTTTTATATTTTAGAACATACTTGATTACCATTCTCTCTATCGCTACTTTAATTTTTGATTTGATTTATATTGTTCTTTTATGGAAGTTAAATAAAAAAAGAGCGTAAGAGTGTCAGGGTTCTCCTGAATGGAAAACCCTTCACTCAAGCTCGTGGGTGAAACTGTTTATAAACCTCTTTCAAACGTTTTTTGCTTACATGCGTGTAAATTTGTGTAGTAGAAATATCGGAATGCCCGAGCATTTCTTGAACGGCACGTAAATCCGCCCCATTTTCGATAAGATGGGTGGCAAATGAATGTCTAAGTACATGTGGTGTAATGTCTTTTTGAATGCCTGCACTTTGTACATGCTTATTTAACAGCTTCCAAATACCTTGCCTAGTTAATCGCTTACCTCGTTGACTAATAAAAATAGCATCTGTTCGTTCCGCTTGTTTTAATAACTTCGGTCTTGCTTCCTCTAAATACCTCTCACATGCACGGATTGCCGCACCGCCAAGCGGGATGATTCGCTCTTTACCACCTTTACCGAATACTCGGACAAAACCCATCGTTAAATGTAAGTCTTCTAAATCTAAATTTAAGCATTCGCTTATCCGCATACCACTTGCATACATCAACTCAAACATCGCCAAATCACGAACTCCTTGAGGCTTGGACAAATCGATACTATCCAATAATTTCGTTAGCTCTTCTACCGATAAAAAATTTGGCAGCTTTTGTTCGATTTGAGGTAGCTCTAGATGAATTGTTGGATCTTTAGTTGTCACTTTTTCACGTAGTAAAAACTGATGGAACGATCGGATGGAGGAAATATGTCTTGCAATCGTGCGTGCAGACTTACCTTCTTCTTTTAATTTTCGTAGGTGAACCAAAATATGTTGTCGCTCGACAAGGTCTAAATTATGTAATTGTTGCGTTTCCAATACGGACTGTATGTAATCGACTAAATCTTTTTTATAAGATACTAATGTGTTTTCCGCAAGCTGGCGTTCCATTCGTAAAAAATGTATATAATCTTCTAAATGCACTAATCCGTTTTTCAAAAAAGAACCTCCCTATGAAAAAAAGGACAGCATATGCTATCCTTTTTTCGATTATTTATCTTGGCAGCGATGACATACTCCGTGAAACGTTAATCGATGGTCTTTTATTTTAAAGTTCCATTTACTTTCCACAATTGCTTCCACGTCTTCTAATAAGTCTTCTTGAATTTCATCTACTGCACCACATTCGATACATACTAAGTGATGATGGAAATGTGCTGCCCCTTCTTGTCTTAAATCGTATCGGGATACACCATCTCCAAATTGAATTTTGTCGACGACATTCAATTCATTCAATAATTCAAGTGTTCGATACACTGTTGCAAGTCCAATATCTGGTGATTTTTCTCTTACTAATAAAAATACATCTTCCGCACTTAAATGGTCTTCTTCGTTTTCAAGCAAAACACGAACAGTCGATTCTCGCTGCGGCGTCAGTTTATAGCCCGCACCAGATAATTGTTTTTTAATACGATCAATACGGCTTTCCATATGACGCCCCCCTAAACTTCTTTCATTATACCAAAAAATGAATTCTCATTACAAGACATTCACTTAATAATAATTATTAAAAGGAACTAATTATTAAATAATATAAATGGTATAAAGAAGAACTCTATAATAATAACAATTATATAGAAGGAAAGCGAGAATACATTGACCCGGTTTGCAAGCGCTAGAAGAAGTAAACAATAGATGAGTTGAAATGGGAACCACCAAAACACATAAGGAAACGTAGATTCCTGTGTTTGAAGCAAGTAACTAGAGGCAAACCCGTAAAACGTAATGCGAAAAGCACAAAGGATTAAGATGAGCTTGCGCAAATAACGATGCTGGTAAAACAAAAAGAATACAACAGCAATCATGATATGCGGGAAAATAGTTTCCAGAAAAGTAGGTTGTTCTAATAATAGAACACGTGCGTCCAGGAGATTAATAATCCATTGCTGCTGTTCTGGTGTGCTTTTTTCAAAGAGATATAAACCACCGATAAAGCTAAAAACGAGTACGCATAGTGAAATGAGAATAGTATAAGACTGGTTCAAGTTGGAACACCTCCCTATCTACTCTCATCATATGCTTGTACCACGATTAAAGATGTCTACTTTAAGTAGTTTTTTACCCAAAGAAATGCAAAAGCAGTCTTTGCATCATATATTTCTTTTCTATCAATCATAGATTCCATTTCGTCTAATGACACATGCATCAATTCGACAAATTCATCTTCATCCATATCTACTTTCTCTTCCAGTTCCACAATATTTTCAGCTAAGTAGATATGGATAATTTCATCAGCAAATCCTGGAGATGTGGCAAATGATTGAATGTATTGCAGCTTGTTTGTTGTATACCCTGTCTCTTCTTCTAGCTCCCTTAAAGCAGTTACTTCCGGCGCTTCATTGGGCTCGATTTTTCCAGCAGGTATTTCAATAATAGAACGTTCTAAAGCTTTTCGATATTGTTCGACTAAAATGATCTTTTTGTCTTGGGTAAGCGCAATAACTGCAACCGCTCCTGGATGCTTCACTATTTCTCTTTTACCAGTTTGGCCATCCGGTAATTCTACGTCATCTACTTGTAAAGTGATAATTCTACCTTTAAACTTTTGTTCTGTTTGAATAGTTTTTTCCTCGAATTTTTTCATTTTTTCATTTCCTTTCATTTGAAACTGTCTTGCTCTCATTGTACCATGAAGAAAAGGACGTGATACAAAATGAAAAAAAGACAACTAGGAAATAGTAAAATTTTCGTTTCGGAAATAGGCTTTGGTTGTATGTCACTACCAACCAATCAAAAAGATGCGGATCAAATTATACAAACAGCCCTCGATCATGGCATCAATTATTTCGATACCGCAGATTTATACAATCACGGAGAAAATGAAAAAATCGTAGGGAATGCACTTAAAGATAACCGAGAGCAAATCATTTTAGCAACCAAGGTTGGCAATCGCATGAACGAATCAGGAGACGGTTGGTCATGGGATCCATCGAAAAAATGGATCACAACTGCTATCCACGAATCTTTAAAACGACTACAAACCGATTATATTGACGTATACCAATTGCATGGCGGCACAATGGAAGACGATGCAGATGAAGTAATTGACACGATGGAATCACTAAAAAAAGAAGGCATTATACGAGAATACGGAATTTCTTCAATCCGACCGAATGTAATCGACCGCTTTCTAAAGAATAGTAATGCCATTTCTGTCATGATGCAATATAGTTTACTAGATAGAAGACCAGAAGAATGGTTACCACTACTTGAGGAACATCAAGCTTCCTTACTTACTCGAGGCACTCTAGCAAAAGGATTATTAACTGCAGAAGGGCTTGAACGGGCTAATAAAACAGGTGAATATCTGACCTATTCCAGTGAGGATTTGCTAAAAACCATTGAACAGTTACAAGCATTGGATGCACCAATCAATGCAATTGCACTTCACCATGTCCTCGATCAAAAAGCCACCGGATCAATGATAATTGGTGCAAGCAGTATAGATCAGCTTTTAGAAACGATGGAAGCTTACAATACGGATGTTTCTAAGGATGTTTTATTAAAGGCACGAGAAATAACCAAACAATATGTGTATACAGAGCATCGGGCTTAACAATAGGAAACCCGCTGAACATGCAGTTCAGCGGGTTCTATGTGGTTATTGGTGTGATCTTGCGATTTGGAGAGTCTATCTTGCGATTCTAGGCCGGTATCTTGCGATTTGACCATGGTATCTTGCGATTCGAAGAAAGCTACCCCATATTTAGCTGTTTGATAAGCTTTGGAAGCTCCCCTAAATCCTCCACTACAAAATCCGTCTGAAAAGCATCCCATTGAAAATCTTTTTTCCAAATCCCTTTAATTCCTACAGATTGCGAAGCCCTCACATCATTATCGGGATGATCTCCAACAAAAACGCTCTGAGAGGCAGTTACATTCAACCTTTCTAATGCCCTTTCAAAAATTGCAGGATCTGGTTTCTTAAGCCCTTCTGTTTCAGATATTAAAATTGCGTCAAAATACTTTTCAATCCCGAGAGCCAATATATTGTCCATCTGAAATTGTCCGAACCCATTCGTAATCATCCCTAAAACATGACCATTCGTTTTCAGCTCTTTCAACATACGATGAAGATTTGAAAAAGGAACGCAATGTTGCTTAAATTCACTTATGTAATCTTTCAGCAGATACTCCCAATCTATTTCTAATTTATATTCTTCCACTAATTGTTGATACACTTTATCTTTCCACACATATCCTCGACAATCTAACTCTATGAATCTATTCATATACTCCTCTTTAGGTATATGCCCTACATAATTACTAATTCGTTCGTATTGATTATCAATAAATTTCTTTACGGATGCATCTCGGTCAAGTAATGTCCCATCCAAATCAAATAATACCGCTTGAATCATCCAACTATCCCCTGTCCTAATTAATCAACCCCAAAAAGTTTGTTTGTGCAAACGTAAAGATAATGATGACCATAAACAACATTTCACTCAATGTGTAAAGATAATCTCTTCGATTAGTAGCGTATTTCCATTCCATAAAAACACGCACTAATTGTCCCAAGACAAAGATGATAGATAATACTCCCAAAAAGTACCATGGGTTATTTGCTAATTGGGGATATTCAATCTTCCCCATATTGAAAACTATAAATACTATAATAAAAGCAATAAGTAGTATCCAATCTAACTTTTTATGTAGCTCATTTACATAGTTATTAGAAAAAATTCGTTTCTTTTCTACCTTCAACACCTTTGCCATTATTCTATTAAAAATAAACATTACTAAAAACATAGCAACAATGAACAGGAAAATCTTTCCGAGCAACATTTTATATCCCCTTCCATTAGTGGTAGTTATTTCTATCTTTTTTCAGTTTAACATAAAAGTTGGCCACTTTATTGAATATTTCAGTCTATTCTTGCATTAGCGCGAAACGGGCGCGACATAGACCTGCAAGATGCCTGTTACAGCTTCAAATACTGGCGTTATATAATCAGATCAACTTAAAAGCATGGATATAAAAGCGAGATCACTAAAATTAAAAGAAACATTATCTAGCAATAAAGATTTAGAAGTTGTTATCGAAGAATGCTTGGCGAAAATTAAAACATTAGTAAATTAACACCCCCTGAAAAATTTCAGGGGGTGTTAATTGTCATTATGCTTTTCGAACAACGATTTCTTCATCCACAACATCTACATAGACCTTTTCCATAGACTCTTCTTCCAAAATAAGATCTGTTAAAGGATCTTCAATTTTGTCTTGAATCACTCTACGAAGTGGTCGAGCACCGAACCGTTTGTCGTAACCCAGTTTAACCAATGCATGTTTTGCTTCCGAAGAAATGGTTATTTCCATATTATTTTCTGCAATCGTTTCTTGTAAATCTTCCAACATCAAGTCCACGATCGCTAGTAAATTTTCTTCTGTTAGTTCATTGAATGCAACGATTGCATCGAAACGGTTAAGAAATTCAGGTTTGAAATAAGCACCTAGTGTTTCGAGCATGTTGACGGATTCATGTACTGCTTGATTAAACCCGACACTTACTTTTTTGTCGCCTGTTCCAGCGTTACTTGTCATAATGATAACAGTATCTTTAAAGCTGACTGTTCGGCCTTGTGAATCCGTTAATCTACCATCTTCCATTATTTGCAGGAACATATTTTGCACATCTGGATGTGCCTTTTCTATTTCATCCAACAGTAAAATGGAATATGGATTACGGCGAACACGTTCTGTCAGTTGACCTGCTTCTTCATGACCTACATAACCTGGTGGCGAACCAATAATTTTAGATACAGAATGTTTCTCCATATATTCACTCATATCGAGACGGATCAACATATCTCGTGAACCAAATAGTTCCTCTGCTAGCACTTTCGTAATCTCCGTTTTACCGACACCTGTTGGACCGACAAACAAGAATGAGCCAATTGGGCGATCTTTCGATTTGAGTCCTGCACGGCTACGACGGATGGCTTTAGCAATTTTGTCTACCGCATCTTCTTGGCCAATCACTTTTATGCCAAGGTTTTCTGCAATCCCCTTCATTTTTGCTTGCTCTGCCGCTTGTAGTTTCGTCACAGGAATTCCTGTTTTTTCTTCGACGATTAATTCGATATCTGCAACCGTCACTTCTACTTGAGGAGTGTCCCCATTTTGTTTTGCTTGCTCTAATTGTTTACGCAATTGGATTTCCTCCATACGTAAATTTGCTGCTCTCTCGTAGTCTTCTTTTTCTGCAGCTTGTTCTTTTTGTTGTATTACTTCGTTAAGACGAGTGTTGATTGAATCTGAATCCGCTATCGTATGTGTTAAGTTTAAGCGCGCCCCTACTTCGTCCATCAAGTCGATTGCTTTGTCTGGTAAAAATCGATCTTGAATATAACGTTGCGATAAAGTAACAAAAGCTTCTATCGCTTCATCCGAATAGCGTACTCCGTGGTAGTTCTCATAACGATCCTTAACACCATTTAATATATGAATCGCATCTTCAGTAGACGGTTCCTTCACCATTATTGGTTGGAAGCGGCGCTCAAGAGCAGCGTCTTTTTCGATTAGACGATATTCTTTCAACGTAGTTGCACCGATTAGTTGCATTTCGCCACGTGCTAAAGCTGGTTTCAAAATATTCCCGGCATCCATTTTTGAACCTTCCGCAGTACCTGCTCCTACTAATAAATGAATTTCATCAATGAAGAGAATTACGTCTTTCCGCGTTTGAAGCTCTTCGATCAATTGTTTCATGCGTTCTTCGAATTGCCCGCGAATACCAGTGTTTGTTACTAGGGATGCGACATCTAGCAAGTACACTTGTTTATTCATTAATTTTACTGGTACATCTCCTTCGTGGATCTTCACTGCAAGCCCCTCGGCGATCGCTGTTTTACCAACACCAGGCTCACCGATTAAGACCGGATTATTTTTATTTCTTCGATTTAACGTTTCGATCACACGTTTTACTTCTTGGTCACGCCCGATGATTGGATCGATTCGGCCTTCCTTAGCATCGTTTGAAAGGTTTTTACCAAGTTGGTCTAACAAACTATTGCCTTGATGATTATCTGCCTGTCTTGTTTCTGTTCGTGCCTGATGACCACCATTAGATTGGAAAAATTGCTGTGCATCACTACTAAATGACGGTATTTTCCCTGCAGTCAATTGCGATTGAATATCTTGAAAACAAGTATGACATAGGTGCATTTGCATTCCTTGATGATTCACTTGTACTTTTAAACTCATCGTTGCGTCGTTTTTTCCACAATGTTGACATTTCATATATATAATTCCTCCCAATAATCATTTGACTTTGACTATCTTTAACCTTTTACTTTAGTATACACTGACCTTTTTTGACTTTCAAATAATTTGCTTGGGTATATAAATTATCAAACATGAAATAATAACTATTAAAAAACTGTCCAGAAATCTAATAACAGATTTCTGGACAGTAATGGTACTTCTATTAAAACTTCGAACCACCATATCCATACTCATCCAGTAGTTCTTCAAACGTTTTATTTTTTTCTTTTTGCTTTTTTTCAAAAGCTAGCTGAGCTTGTCTTTCTTCTTCTTTTGCTTGCTCTTCTGCTACTAGCTGTTTCTTTGTTTCTTTTAATTTATCTAGTACATCAGAAGAAAGCTGATCGAATAGACCATTTCCCTCTTCTTTTTTTGCTGTTGGTTTTGCTTGTTGTTTTTGTTTTTTCTTTGCCATTTGGTTCACCTTCTTATATTAACGTTTAACGATTGTCGCTACTCCTTGGCCACCGCCGATACAAAGCGTTGCAAGGCCTGTTTTCGCATCTTGTTTTTCCATTTCATGAAGTAAAGTAACGAAAATACGTGCGCCACTTGCTCCTATTGGATGACCAAGAGCGATAGCTCCACCATTTACATTTAGTTTATCATGATTAAAAGCTAATTCTCTATCAACAGCAATCGATTGTGCCGCAAATGCTTCATTTGCTTCGATTAAATCGATATCGGAAAGCTCGATTTGCGATTTAGTTAACACTTTTTTCACTGCTTCCACTGGTCCAATTCCCATGATACTTGGATCTACCCCAGCAGATGCATTCGCTACGATTGTAGCAAGTGGTTTTAACCCTAATTCGTCCGCTTTTGCCTTAGACATTACAACTACCGCTGCTGCTCCGTCATTAATACCTGAAGCGTTTCCTGCAGTGACAGATCCATCCTTTTTAAATGCTGGACGAAGCTTACTTAATTTTTCTTCCGTAGATCCTTTTTTCGGATATTCATCCGTATCAAATATGATTGGATCTCCTTTACGTTGTGGAATTTCTACAGGCACGATTTCATCCGCAAATTTTCCTTCTTCAATAGCACTAGCAGCACGAGCTTGTGATCTTGCAGAAAAAGCATCTTGCTCTTCTCTTGTAACACTATATTGATCGCATAAATTTTCCGCTGTAATTCCCATATGATAGTCATTAAATGCACACCATAAGCCGTCAGAAATCATACTGTCTACCACTTTTTGATCTCCCATACGGAAACCTTCGCGTGCATTTTTTAATAAGTAAGGAGCTTGGCTCATGTTTTCCATACCACCAGCGACGATTATGTCTGCATCCCCTGCAATGATTGCTTGTGTAGCAAGGTGGACTGCTTTTAGACCTGATCCACATACTTTGTTAATAGTTAGTGCAGACACAGCTACAGGTAATCCAGCTTGGATAGAAGCTTGTCTAGCTGGGTTTTGTCCTAATCCTGCTTGAAGTACATTCCCCATGATTACTTCATCAACAGCATCTTTACTTACTCCAGCTTTTTCTAAAGCTTTTTCAATAACGATGGCACCTAATTTTGTTGCTGGTACATCTTTTAATGCACCTTGGAATGAACCAATTGCCGTTCTAACTGCGCTTACGATAACTACTTCGTTTGTCACTTTTATTTCCTCCTCATTTTCCCCTATATTTTGTTCCCCAATTTCCACTACCTTCTTATTCTACTAAAATTCTTAAAAAGTTGCTTGTTTTAACTACGATTCTTACAATAGAATGGTAGAGATACATATGTATAGTTTACCAAAGAAGGGGACAATTATCGAGATTGAAATGGGAGTCAGCTGGAAACGTAAAATAATCACAAACAACTGTAAAAAGTATGCATGAACTCCTATCAATTGTGGAAAAATTATTAGAAGAAAAGAATTTCGTACGAGCAATTAATTTAAATAGTTGTCCTTTTACTATTGGTAACCCAGAAAATGTAACAACCTTAGATATTGTGAATATGCTAAGACATAAGAGTATTGTCGAGAATACGAAATAAATAGGAGTGGAGGCTATGAAAAAAAGAGTAATCGTTTGGACGAGTGTTTTTACAAGTGTCGTCACGGCGATCACCACTGTTTTCGGATTTTTTGTTACGAACAAGTTAATGTATATGAAGAAAAAAGAAAATGACTTCATATTAAACCGCGAAGTTACATCCAAACGGTTTGATGAGGCTTGGTTTCGTGCAGTGAACAAAACAGAGCAGTGGATCGAGTCAATAAATGGGTATTCCTTAAAGGCTATCTTTGTAGAGCCATTAGAAACAAAAAACTACGTTATTATTTGTCATGGAGTAACCGAAAACAAAATAAATTCCCTTCGTTTTGTACGGATGTTTGAACGACTAGGCTTCAACAGCGTGGTCTATGACCATCGAAGACATGGAGATTCTGGTGGGAAAACAACAAGCTTTGGTTTTTATGAAAAGATAGATCTGCAGTCTATTGTAGAAGTAGTCCGAGAGCGGGCAGGAGAAAATGCGGTTATCGGCATTCATGGTGAATCAATGGGAGCAGCAACTATGCTACTATATGCAGGTTCTATAAAAGATGACGCAGATTTCTATATTTCCGATTGTGCTTTTTCTAATTTTGAGGAGCAAGTGTCACACATCATCAAAAAGTCAACTCCCCTTCGCACGGGACTTGCCATTCGATTTGCGAATCTATTCTTAAAAATGCGGGATGGTTATACATTAAATCTTGTATCGCCAATTGATGTAGTAGATAAGATTGAGAAACCAGTGCTATTTATTCATAGTTTGCAGGACGATTTTATACTGCCAAAAATGACCGAGGAATTATTTGAACAGAAAAAAGGATCCAAAACATTAAAGCTTTTTGATATTGGATTGCATGCAAAATCATTTAATGAAAATAGTGAAGAATATGAGCAAGTAGTTGCAGACTTTTTATTAGAAAACAAGCTACTGAATAAGTAAAAAGCACTCGTTAAAGAGTGCTTTTATTTGTTTTGCATTTTATTCATTTGGTTCATCATTTGTTTTACTTGTTTTTCAGAAGGCTTACGTCCCATCTGTGCCATCATCATTCGAAGCATTTGTTCATTGATAGGTGGGTTTTCTTTTAAGTATTTCATCATATATTGACGTGCTGCAAAGAAACCGATTGCCGCACCAGCGATTAACGCAACGATTACAATAATAATCCATATCCAAGTTTGCATATTTTCTCCTCCTTTACGTTCTTGTCTACGTGTACAAGACACCACTGAAAATTATACTATATATCCCCTATGCATTCTATATAAATTAAAAGAAAAAAGCAATTCGAATACTAATAACGACAAGTATTCGAACTGCTTTTATAGATTTCTTATTTTTGAAGTAAGTTTTTCATTTTCGAAACAACGTTTTCTACAGAGAAACCATATTCTTTCATCACAATTTCCCCTGGAGCACTAGCACCAAATTGATCAATTGCAATGACGTCTCCTTCAAATCCTACATAACGATGCCAGCCAAGAGATGATCCCATTTCAATTGCTAATCTTTTCGTTAAATGAGATGGCAAAACAGATTGTTTGTAAGCTGCATCTTGTTTCTCAAATAGATCCCATGATGGCATCGAAACTACGGAAACTTGAATACCTTCATTAGCAAGAGCCGTCTGCGCTTCTACCGCAAGACTTACCTCTGAACCTGTAGCAAGTAGAATTGCTTCCGCATTTTCATTTGGTGAGATGACATAAGCACCTTTAGCAACACCCTCACTTGCTTGTTCTACAGAACCTTTTAGCGTCGGCAAGTTTTGACGAGATAACACAAGTACTGTCGGATGATCTTTCGCAGATACAGCAAGTTTCCACGCTTCCGCTGTTTCGTTTGCATCAGCAGGACGAACGACTGACAAACCTGGCATTGCACGTAACGAAGCTAAATGCTCGATCGGTTCATGTGTAGGACCGTCTTCTCCAACGGCAATACTATCATGTGTGAACACATAAGATACTGGTAATCCCATAAGAGCGGATAAACGAATCGCTGGACGCACATAATCACTAAATACGAAGAATGTACCACCAAATACGTTTAAGCCACCATGAAGTGCCATACCGTTTAATGCAGCACCCATCGCGAATTCACGCACTCCGAACCAAATGTTTTTGCCTGCATAATTCTCTGCAGCAAAATCTCCAGCATTTTTCATCGTTGTTTTATTTGAACCTGCTAAATCTGCACTTCCTCCAAAGAATGAAGGGAGATTTTGAGCAATCGCATTAATTGCATCTCCAGAAGCAGAACGAGTCGCATGGGATGAACCTTCTTCATAAGTTTTCATTGCAGACGCAAAATTCTCCGGAAGCTCTCCACTGATTGCTTGTTTAAATGTAGTAGCAAGCTCTGGAAATGCTGCTTCATATGAGCTAAATCGTTCATTCCAAGCATTTTCTTCGTTTACTCCTTGACGCTGAGAAGCTTCTTTAAAAGTCTCATATACTTCTTCTGGTACATGGAAGTCACCTTCGAATAACCATTCATATGCCACTTTTGCTAAAGCTGTTTCATCTTTTCCAAGTGGCATACCATGTGCATCCGATTTACCAGCTCTATTTGGAGAACCAAAACCGATAACTGTTTTTACTTCAATAAGGGTTGGTTTATCATTTTGTGCTTTCGCTTTTTCAATTGCAGCGGAAATTTCAGCAATATCATTTCCGTCTTCCACTAAAATATAATTCCATCCGTAAGAATCAAATCGTTTCTCCACTTTCTCAGAGAAAGATTTATGCAAATCTCCATCAAGAGAAATGTCATTGCTATCATATAAAACGATTAGCTTATCTAATTGTAAATGCCCTGCAAGTGAAATCGCCTCTGCTGCGACACCCTCCATTAAATCGCCATCTCCGCAAAGCGCATATGTGTAATGATCTACAATAGCATGGTCTTCTTTGTTGTACGTAGCTGCTAAATGAGCTTCTGCCATAGCCATACCTACTGCCATTCCAATACCTTGTCCAAGAGGACCAGTTGTTGCTTCTACACCTACAGTATGACCAAACTCTGGATGTCCTGGAGTTTTAGAGCCCCACTGTCTGAAGTTTTTTATCTCTTCCATTGGTAAGTCGTACCCACCAAGGTGAAGTAGACTATAAAGAAGCATGGAACCATGACCTGCGGATAAAACAAAACGGTCACGATTGAACCAGTTTGGATTATTAGGGTTGTGACGTAAGTGCTTTGTCCATAATGTATAAGCCATTGGTGCAGCTCCCATTGGAAGACCTGGATGGCCTGAATTCGCTTTATCGATTGCATCAATAGATAGTGTACGAATTGTATTAATTGCAAGTAAATCTGACTGTAATGACATGAATGACATCCTCTCGAACAAAATTTTTAACTATAGCTCTAGTTTAGACAACAATGCATCTATTATCAATGGTTTCTGAAATGATTAATTAATTCAGAAACTTACCTTTTTTGGCTTGTTGTACTTTTGCAGGAGTGACATCATTTCCAGCAGGATCGATTACTTTCACACTTTCAATAGTATCTCTCATAGTAGATCGGAACGTTTCTAAATATTCTTTTCTTAGAGCGCTTTGTTCTTTTGCTTCTTCTATGGATAATCCAGTTGTTTTAGATTTTTTGGAGAGCTCGCTAATGCGTGCTAGTTTTTGTTTACTTAACATATATATCATCCTTTCCTTTTGTATCTCTTATAAAGGTAAGTAAAAAAGAGACAGAGTGCAAGTCTTTACACTTCCTCTGTCTCCATAAATTCAATATATCTGCGATGAACAGTTGCCTTACTTATTTCAAAGCCTAATCCTTTTAACGTGGAAGCTATCTCTTCGTACGTTAGCCCAGCATTTCGCAGCCTTACAATTTCATTTACAGGTGCATCAATTCGTTCTCTTCCTTCCGGATTTCCTTTTGCCTTTAAGTTTTTCTCAGGTCGAAATCCTTTAGAAACAGCTCGTTTCATCCCCCGCTTGATTTTCGCATTATGAAGCTTCCGTTGATATTCCTCCACCAGTGCTAAAATTTCTAATAGCATAGAATCCATTTCATTTAAATTCAATATACCTTTATCTTGTAAAGTAAAGACAGAAGTATTAGTTTTTTGAAGTAAATGAAGTACTGCCATTCGACCATTTCCACGACCTATTCGAGTCTCATCCTGTACGAAAACCGCTTTAATATCGAAATCCTTTATGTATACGAGTAAATCAAGCAAGCCCTCGCGCTCAATATCATATCCACTATGTTGATCTGTAAACACTTCACATACTTCATAACCTTGCGCCTTTGCAAATTCTATCAGTTCCTCTTCTTGTCTAGCTAAAGAAGATTCTTGCGTTTCTTTTTCCGTGCTCACACGGCAATATATTACTGCTTTCAATTACTATCACTCGCTATCTCTGTGCCATGATCAAAATGGAAGTTTTCCTGTATCTCAGGAATAACAAGCACTTCCCCTACTCGAATATGAGAGCTTTGTAAATTATTCATGACCATTACTTTATTTATCCATTCTTCTTTTGGTTCATCTGTTGCAAACTTGTTTGCAAGTTCCCATAAAGAGTCACCATGTTCTATTTTAATTTCAGATTGTTGTTCTGTCGATAATGTATTAGAGATAATCAGCGTCATCATAAAAACAACACATAATCCTAAAAATAATGTAATAAAATTGTTTTCTTTTACCCAATTCACGTTAAATCCCCCTAATTAGAATGTTTGTTCGGTATGTATGTTCCTATCATAAAACGAACATTTGTTTTTGTCAACACTTATTAGAACCTATGTTTGCATAATGTATGAGAGACTGTTATACTTATAGTAAGAAAGATTTTAGTAGAAAAATGACCAAAAAAGAGGTGAACTCATTGAAAAAAGCATCGAAAAGACAAGAGGACATTTTAGCTTTTATTAAGGAAGAAGTTCGTACGAAAGGATATCCACCCTCCGTACGTGAAATAGGCGAAGCAGTTGGACTAGCATCGAGTTCTACTGTGCACGGGCACTTAGCTCGTCTTGAGAGCAAAGGCCTTATTAGAAGAGACCCGACGAAACCACGCGCAATTGAAATTCTTGATGGTATTGCCGAAAAACAAGGTGTTGTCCATGTTCCGTTAGTAGGTAAAGTTACAGCTGGTCTACCAATCACAGCTGTCGAAAATATTGAAGAGTTTTTCCCGCTGCCTGAAACATTCGGTACAGCCGATGATCATTTATTTATGTTAGAGATTATGGGAAATAGTATGATAGAGGCAGGTATACTAGATGGTGATTATGTTGTCGTAAAACAACAACAATCTGCTAATAATGGGGATATAGTTGTCGCAATGACAGAAGAGGACGAAGCTACGGTTAAACGTTTTTTCAAAGAAAAATCATATTTCCGCTTGCAACCTGAAAATTCTTCTATGGATCCAATTATCGTTGACCAAGTATCGATTCTCGGTAAAGTAGTTGGCGTATACCGCAATATCCAATAAGGGATAGAATTCTCGTAAACTTGACAAATTATATGAAAGTCCGTATGATGACAAAGAGCCGATATCATATTTAAACGAAAAGTGGACATTTTCGTTTAAATCATCGAAAAACCCACTTATCTTCAATAGATGAGTGGGTTTTGTTTTATTCTTCAGTTGTTTGTATTTCTACTTCTTCTCCATTTAGGATTAATCGATAGGTTACTTCTGCTTTTAAGGATGCAGAAACGGCGCAATACTTTTCTTCTCCAAGTTTAATAGCACGAATAACCTTTTTCGCATCTATATCGCCTTTTACCTCGAACAATAAGGCATATGCTGTAAATGCAGTCGGTAATTCTTCACGACGAGCCCCGTCCACCGTAATCTCGATCGATTCAATTTTTTCTAAATGCGGTTTTAAAATCATCGTTACGTCAATTCCAATACAACCAGCTAACGAACTAAGTAACATTTCCGTTGGTGTCGGAGCCTTTCCTTCTCCCCCGTAGTTTGCCGTTGCATCCATTACCATTGGATAACCAGATGCTCCTTTTGCTTCAAACGCTCGTCCACCTTGCCATATCGCTTTTACTTCCATTGTTTATCATGCTCCTTTTTTAAAATTCATTTACTTTTGCTAAAAACTTTTGGGCTCGTTCTTTTGATGGATGTAAGAAAAACTTTTTCGGCTCTGCATCTTCTACAATTTGACCATCCGCCATAAATAATATGCGATCTGCCGCATCCTGTGCAAACCTCATCTCATGCGTAACGATGACCATTGTCATGCCTTCATCAGCCAATTCTTTCATCACTTTCAACACTTCTCCTACAAGCTCTGGATCTAATGCGGAGGTTGGTTCGTCAAACAACATAATTTTAGGTTCCATTGCAAGTGCACGTGCAATTGCTACACGCTGCTGTTGCCCACCTGAGAGCTTCGAAGGATAGACATTCTCTTTTTCCTGCAAGCCGACCTGTTTCAAAACTTTTGAAGCGATTGCTTTCGCTTGTTCCTTCGATTGCTTTTTCACGACGATCAATGCTTCCATAACATTTTCAATCACCGTTTTATGAGGATATAAGTTAAATTGTTGGAAAACCATACCAGTATCTTGACGGATGGCATGAATCGTTTTTTGTTGTACTTTTCTCGAATCCTTTGCAAATAGTTGATGATTATTAACAGAAATTGCCCCGCCAGTAATCTTCTCTAATCCATTGATACACCGCAAAAACGTACTCTTTCCTGAACCGCTCGGTCCAATAACCGCGACTACTTGATGAGCGGGAATCGTCAGCGAAATATTTTTTATCACTTCCTGTTGATCGAAGCTTTTCGATAAATCACTTATCTGTATCAAGACTGTTCCCCCTTAGTAAACGGATAATCGTTTTTCTAATCTATTTAATATAAATGTAAATACTGTACTCATAATCCAATACATTAAAGCAATCGTTAAATAAAACGGCATATATACATAATACTGTGCGATTAATAATTGGGCTGAGCGCATCAACTCCGTAACTGCTATTACGGAAACTAAGGAAGTCTCTTTTAACATCCCTACAAATGTATTTCCCAGTGGTGGTATCGCAATTCGTATCGCTTGTGGAATAACGATTCGACGAATAGCCTGTGCTTCCGTCATCCCAGTCGCAAGAGCAGCTTCTGTTTGGCCCGCAGGAACAGCTTGGATCGCACCCCGGAAAGCTTCAGACACATAAGCACCAATATTAATACTTAACGCAATATAAGCTGCTGTCAATGAACCTAGCTCTATACCAAAATCGACAAGCCCAAAATATACGATAAAAATTTGAACTAATGGTGGTGTTCCCCGAATAATCGATACATACACTCTCGCTACATTACGAAAGAAGCGATTGCCCTTTAAACGTGCAATCGCTGTGATCAAACCGATAATTAAACCGAAAAACATAGATACCACCGTTATTAATAAAGTATAATACGCACCCTTTAATAAAAAGGGTATATTATCTATTATCATATCCATGTATATAACCTCTTTCCTTACTCGGCTTTCGGTTCTTCATCAAACCACTTAACGAAAATCTCTTTATATGTGCCATCTTCTTTCATTTCGGCTAATGCTTTGTTTAATGCAGCTACTAACTCTGTATTCCCTTTTTTAACAGCTACTGCAGCTTGATCCGATTTAATCGGCGCGCCGACCGCTTTTACTTGAAATCCATTTTCTTCAACGATTGGTTTTAAAGCATAGGCATTATTGATCGTTGCATCCACGCGTCCAGCGTCTAAATCTTTAAGCGTTGTAATCACATCATCGTATGTGTTGATTTGGAACTCACCAACTTTTGGCATCAACTCATTACGTAAAAAGGCTTCATCATTTGTACCCAAACCAACGGCAATCTTTTTGCCTTTAAAATCATCTACTGATTGAACGGTAGTATTATCTTCCTTCACAATAACTTTTACATCATTTGTAATATAAGGTTTTGTAAAATCTATTTGTTTTTGTCGCTCTTCTGTAATCGTTACCTGACTAACTAACATATCAAATTTACCCTTTTGCAACCCAGGGATTAATCCTGAAAATTCCTGTGCGACAAAGTTTGCTTCTACACCCAGTCGTTTCGCTAATTCTTTTGCGATATCTACATCAAATCCATCATATCCCTGATCCTTATTCCTGAAATTATAAGGCGCATATGTACCCATTATTCCTACTGTTATTTCCCCTTTGTCCTGAATTGCTTGTAATGAGTTTTTGTCATTCTCTTTACTAGTATTATTACCACATGCTGCTAACAGTAGAACCACTGCAGCTACTAAACTCAATAAAAACTTACTTTTTTTCATCATCATTTCCTCCTTATGTCACTGACATTCATTTGCCTTAAAATCCTATTAGATTACTAGTCATTCGTCAACTACTCTGTACTATCCAGACTTTTTCAGCTATTCAGCTTTTTCATCACTAGTACCACTAATCAACCAAAACCAAACTTTCTCTTATTATTCCCCAAAAGTAAGTGTAATATGACGAAAATTAACGGGCATAAAAAAATAAAGAAGTTGTTGGATAAGTCTCTACAAAAACTAATCCAACAACTTCTTTATTACTACATTTTTTTCTCTAATTCCGCAAGTCGCTTTTCTAGCTCCTCGACTTTCTGTGCGATCGGTACTGCAACCGCCCATGCATAAAATTGATTAACACTTTTAAGTGGATCGTTGCCATTTGTAATTTTCAATCTCATTGCTTCTTGACGAAGTGCTTCCTGTCCTGCTGTCAGCTGTGACTCGGCCATACGTAATTCCTCCTTTTTCAATTCAACTGCGTTATTCAGTGCAGCTAATGTGTTAGCTCCTACTATTCCGTCTGCCTGTAAGTTGTTTGATTGTTGGAAGCTTTTAATGACTGCTTCCGTTACTGGACCTTCTATTCCGTCCACATTCAACTGATAGCCAATCATAACGAACATTTTCTGTAGCTCTGCCACTTCTGGGTCTACTATATAGTGTAATGGATTTACGGCATTTGGTTGGCCTGGTGCGTAATTAGGAATATGCAATTCAAAATGTAAATGCACTCCTGTACTATTACCAGTACTGCCTTTAACTCCAATTTGTTGTCCTTGATTGACGATTTGTCCCGGTTTTACGGTAATCGTTTTCAAATGCGCATACAATGTTTCGTACCTATTGCCATTCACAATATGTGTAAGGATGATCGCATTTCCATATCCATCAATCACTTCAGCTCGCTTAACAGTGCCTTTTTCAGAAGCTATAATGATGGGACTTCCATCACTACCAAAATCTACACCTTTATGTGCTTTCCATTCTCCAGTGACGGGATTTTTTCGAAGTGGGCTGAACCTCGAAGTGATTCTTCCTTCGCATGGTCTAATAAACATGACATTTCTCCTTTCTATTGTTTAGTAGAATCAATGTTCCCTTTATTAGTAAATGCAGAAGTAATATATTTTTATAGTCTATTACCATTAGTTTTGAGAATAAATTTATAAGAGAGCTCTATCCTAAGCCTTTTTCTACTAATTTATTCGTAGCATAACGAACTTGCCGCTGCGTTAAACATACTTCCCTGTACCAATCTTTATACGATTTATAAAAAAATCCATCCGATCTTTTAGCTTTGTCCGCATAAAAAACAATCTGATTTAACAACAAAGACTCTGCCATATCACCAGTAATTTCAATATACAATTTAGGAATCGAAACAATGCCATTTTGTACACTTGATTGCGCTAAGACACACTGCAGTTTTTTAAATTTACTCATCACCAATTCTCCTTTCATTATGTAGATAGGTTAGTTTGGTGAGATTGGATACATAAAAATAGAAAAAATAAAAAGGCTTTAGTTCAAGTTCACACTGACCTAAAGCCTTTTTATATATTATTCATTTGTAAGTTTTATTGATAAAACATTAATGTTTATCCTATAAACGTACTTAATGCCATTACACCAAGTAACCCATATATAGCTAGTAGGGTAAACATTACACAAACCATTTTCACTGTTTGACCGAGAGTCAAGTTAAAATACTCTTTCGTGAACCAGAAAGATACGTCACTTGGTGGTGCCCATGCGATTGAAGCACTTCCGATTGCTAATACCATTAATTCCGGGCTTGAACCAGTTGCCATAAGAATAGGAAGCATAATACCTGCAGTTGTTAAAACGGTTACTGTAGCAGATCCAACTGCTAAACGAATAATAGCCGCAATTATCCACCCTAAAACATATGGTGAGATATTCCAATCACTTGTAAAATGAGCGATATAATCGGCCATTCCGCTATCAATAATAACCTGTTTGAATGCCCCACCTCCACCAATAATAAAGATGATTCCACCCATCGATACTAAGGCAGTTTCTACAATTTTCATTAGCTGAGATATGCTCTTTCTTTTCTTGTGCAATCCAAATACATATAATGCTATGAAAACGGCTATCAATAGAGCAATATCAGCATTTCCGATAAAAGTAAACACTTTGTAAACAACAGAATCTACTGGTGATGTAAATTCTACGATAACTCCTATTAATATAAATATTACGGGTGATAAAGTAACCAATATGCTTGTAATAAAAGATGGAACTTCTTTCATATTAAATTCTTGTTTTGATACTAAATGATCTGGAATTTCAATATTCCAATTTTTATAGAACCTAGAGAATAATGGCCCAAAAAGTATAGTCGCCGGAACCGCTAAAATTAACCCATAAGCTAATACCAGACCTAAATTTGCTTCTAAAACACCTGAAATAGCAGTAGGCCCCGGATGAGGCGGTAAGAAACAATGTGTAATGGATGTTGCTGCTAAAAAAGGAATTCCTACTTTTAACAGCTTAACCTTTGCTTCAACAGCAACAGTGTATACGATTGGGATTAATAGCATAAAGGCAACTTCCCAAAATAATATTACCCCTAAAACGAAGGATGCCAAGCAAATAGCCCAATCTACTTTTTTCTGTCCAAACTTATCTAGCAAAGTCCTAGCTATTCTGTTAGCTCCACCTCCTTCAGAGATGATTTTTCCAAAAATAGCTCCTAAACCAATAATTACGGCTAAATGTCCTAAAGTCCCACCAAGACCGGACTCAATAGACTTAACAACTGATAGTGGCTCCATCCCTTGGAAAAGACCAACAAATATAGAAGATATTATTAACGAGAGAAAAGCATTTAATTTAAATGCAATAATTAAAACAAATAATAAAACGATTCCCAATGCCAATATAACCAGCGGCATAAAATCCCCCCACTTCTAAGTGTATGAATAAATTCTCTAAAATTTTTATCAAAATCCTATCTGCAATTGTACTAGAGAGAAATCATCATCCTTTCTCTTCACTTTTCTGATAACGATTGGATAGTCCTCCTTCAAATAATAAATCTATGAAAGCATTCAATATTTTTAATGCAAGTATCATGCCAAATGAAGTTAACGGATTAACAAAAGAAAAATGCATCAAAATAAGTATATTTAATCTATTCCTTGATTCCTGTGCTACTAAATTTTAATCCCACATTAACTCAATAGTTCGAATCATTTTTGACTTATTCGATAAGGAATGATTTATTGTAAGTCATTTTTGACTTATCTATATTTTCAAGCATACTAGTCTGAAAGCAATAAAATTCTCAGAAGAGCAAAAAACTTACACGTAAAAGGAAATAAAATTTTAAATACGGCAAATTCTCAACTCTCACTAATCAATTTAATGCAATAGACTTTATTATTTACATACATAAAAAACCTGACCGCTTAACAATCAGGTTTTAAGTCATTATAATTTTTTATGAAGTTTTAATAATCCAATAAGCATATCATCTCTGTATTGACGTAAGCTTTCACGATTATTTCCAAGCTCAGCAGGACGGTTCTTTAATTCTTCATCAACTCCCTGTTGGATAAAATCACTGAAGCCTTCAGGATACTCCTTGAAATCTGCCATATCCTTCAGCCATAGATTTATGGAAGGTCCCATATGGTCAAAAGTGTCCTTAATCCCCCCTTCTCCACCGCCAAGATCGAATATTAGTGCCGGGCCCATGATTCCCCAACGGATACCAGGTCCGAAAGTAGTAGCTTTATCTACATCTTCGACGGTACAAACACCATTCATAACGAGATTGGCGGCCTCTCTAAATAAACCCTGCTGCAAACGATTTGCTATAAAGCCTAAAGCTTCTTTTTGAAGAACAACTGGTTCTTTCCCAACCGCTAAATAGAATTCCTTTGCTCTTTGTACAAATTCTTCAGCTGTTTTTTCACCCTTCGTAATTTCTACAAGAGGAATTAAGTGAGGTGGGTTATAAGGATGTCCTCCTACACAACGCTCAGGATGTAGGGCAAATTTCGCTATTTCTGTTATAAGCAAGCCAGATGTGCTGCTTGAATAAATAGCATCTGCCGGAGCATATTTTTCAATTTGAGCCAGAATGCTTCGTTTAATTTCATAGTTTTCTGGACCGCTTTCTTGAATGAATTGAACGTCTGTGACTGCTTCTTCTATGGAAGTAAAGAAGTATATTCTTGCTGTTATTTCCGGAATTTCTTCATATTTAATTACTTCATTTTTAGCAAGATACTCCAGACTCTCATTAATTCTCTTTTTAGCTAGTTCAAAGAGCTCTTCTTTCACATCATAAACATTTACAGGATATCCCTTTAATGCAAAATTTGTAGCCCAACTGGAGCCTATTACTCCGGTTCCTATACAAGCCACTTTTAACACTTTATTTTTATCCATTCTTCTTCCCCCTAAAGATGATGATATCAAATTGTTTTTAACCTGTAGCAGCACATGACATATGTATAGTTAATTCAAATGAAGGGTTGGTTTATTTGTTTATTCCTAACATTTTTCTCGCCTCGTCTGGTGAAGCAGCTTCATAACCTAAAGATTCTGCTATTCCTTTGATTTTTTGAACTGTTTCGGCATTTGATTTTGCCAGCTGTCCTTTTCCCAGATATAAATTATCTTCTAGACCAACTCTAACGTTTCCACCCAATATCATAGCAACAGTTGTCAATTCAAACTGAGCTTTCCCAGCTGCCCCTACTGACCAAAAAAAGTTCCCTAGGGCATTCTTAGCTGTGTTAAGTAAAAAAACAAGATTTTCTACAGTAGCAGGAATTCCTCCTGTTATTCCCATCACAAATTGAATATAGACTGGCCCCTTGATAATCCCTTTGTTCACAAAGTATGAAATGTTATTAATCATTCCAACGTCATATACTTCAAATTCTGGTTTTGTGTTATGCTCATTCATTGTTAGAATATATTCTTCTATTCCCTTAAAAGTGTTAGTAAAAATGTTATCATATGTCTTTTCAACATACGGAATTTCCCAATCATACTTTGGATTCATTATTTTTTCTGCAATACCAGAAACGTTAAAGTTAAATGATCCCGCATTACATGATGCAAGCTCTGGATGAAGTGCTGGAATTGCAGCCAATCTTTCAGCAGTTGTTGACCCTAACTTTCCTCCTGTAGTTATACATAAAACAGCGTTTGATTCCTTTCTAATTCCATTTACAATTTTACCAATAAGCTCTGGATCGTTAGTTGGTTCACCAGTTTCAGGAATTCTAGCATGAACATGCAGAACTGAAGCACCAGCTTCTGCTGCTTCAACACCACTTTGGATTATTTCCTCAATTGTGATTGGTAGATACGGTGACATACTGGGAATATGTACTGCACCTGTTAACGCGCAAGTTATTACTCTTTTATTCTTCATATAGTTTTCCTCCAAATAAGAAATTTAAATAAGCACTCACTATCTCTTATGCAAGAATCATGCCAATTTAAATATATTCTATGTTCTCGAACTACTAAATGAACAACCTATATTTCTTGAATCATTATTGACTTATTAAATAAGGAATGATTTACTCTAAGTCAATTATGACTTATAATAATTTTATATACATATAATATAGAATCTTCACAACAATTAGGGCTAGGAGGGTATTTCATTGAATGATGATAATCTGTTTATCATGGATATTTTAAACAGCAGCCAAAAAGGGATGTATATTGTTGACAATCAAAAAAAGTATGTTTATGCCAATAATACATTCTTAAGCATACTCGGAATATCTAGAGAAGAATTAATCGGTCATTCTGTGTACGAATTTAGAGACAAAGGAAAATATGATACTTGTGTATCTGACATCGTTTTCCGAGAAAAAAACTACATATCCATATTTGGCAATATTGCAGTAAATAGTAATGGGGTTATTAGAAATGAGCGCCTGATGATTAATGCTACGCCAGTTTATGACCAGTTTGACAATATAGAATATGTTCATGTAGAAATCGAACTCGTTAGTGACATTAATGCAAGATTTCATGAAGCAACCGCTCGAAATCTATCATTTGAATCTTCCTCTTTTAATACTGCGATAACTAAACCATATTCGCAGAGGATGACTGGTACATCAATTATAGCTAATTCACATCTTATGAAGAAAGTTCTCTCCACATCTTTAAATATCGCAAACGTCGATACTACTGTACTCATCTCGGGTGCTACAGGAACTGGAAAAGAAATCATTGCAGAGTATATTCATGAGAACAGCAACAGAAAAGAATATCCGATGATTGTTATAAATTGTGCCTCAATACCTGAAAATTTACTTGAATCAACGCTTTTTGGTTATGACAAGGGTTCTTTTTCTGGTGCTTCACCTACTGGCAAGACCGGCTTAATCGAACAGGCAAACAGAGGTACTTTATTTCTGGATGAAATCAATTCGCTCCCACTTGGATTACAAGGCAAAATATTACGTGTGATAGAAACTAAAAAAATTCAACGTATTGGATCAAGTAAAGAGTTATCCGTTGACTTTAGACTACTAACAGCAACAAATGAAAACCTCAAGCAGAAAGTCTTAAACGGAACATTCCGCTCAGATTTATATTATAGAATTAATATTCTTCCAATCCATCTCCCTAGATTAGCAGAACGAAAAGAAGATATAATTCCACTAACCCAGCATTTCAATGAAATGTATTGCAAAAAATATAATAAAAATCGCATTTTCAGTAGTGATGCACTAAACAAGATCGTTCTCTACAATTGGCCAGGTAATATTCGAGAACTTCGAAATGCTATAGAACGTGCTATAGTAATGACCGATCACGAATATATTGATTCAGCTGACATTGATTCAATTATTGACATGCAAAAAAATGAACTGCAGCCTTCCGATTCTCAAGAACTCTATAACGAAAACGTTTATTTGGAATCTCTATTAGAACAAAACGTTTCCTTACAAGATTACATTAATGACTGCGAAAAGAATTATCTTTCTACGGCACTAAATAAATACGATAGCACGTACAAAGCAGCTAAAGCACTTGGAACAAACCAATCCTTAATTATGAGACGTAAAAAACAGTATAACTTGTGATAATTCTATTTACCTAATTTATTCTGTGTATTTCAATTTAGTAATTTTATGTTAAAATCTCAATTAGGTATATGTGCACAAAACTATAACAGGTGGATAGTCGCACTAAAATCTTTTCTATTTACATATATTTTTAAATAGGAAGAAAATTGAGGAATATTATTAGGAGGAAATAAAATGAAAAGAACTTTATCAATCGCATTAGCCACTTCATTGATATTTAGTGGATCAGCTGTCTCCCCAACTCCAGCAGATGCAGCAGGAAAGGTATTTAAAAACTGTACTGAATTGAACAAAGCCTACAAAGGCGGAGTAGCAAAAGCGGCTAACGTAAAAAACAAAGGTGGCAAAACTAAATATGCGCCTTTTGTATCAAAAGAAATTTATGATGCCAACGCAAAAAGCGATCGCGATAAAGATGGGATTGCTTGCGAGAGATAAGTTTGTTTAGATTAGATAATAGAGGGTCTAGTCATCAAAATCAGTTTGATACCGAGTTATTTTGAAAGCAAAAAAGCGTTGGAGCTCTATGGCTCCAACGCTTTTCTATTAATACATCTTCAAATATTGCTCTCTCTCCCACGGATGAACTGTCGTTCTAAACATATCCCATTCAATCTCTTTCGCTTCTACGAAGTTTGCATAAATATGCTCACCTAGTGCTCCGCGGATTACTTCACTTTTTCCAAGTTCTAATACCGCTTCATGAAGAGTTGGTGGTAAGTTATGAATACCGTTTTCGATACGTTCTTCTTCAGTCATCACGTAAATATTACGGTCAACTGCTGGTGGTGGCGTCATTTTTTGTTTAATGCCATCTAGACCGGCTTGTAAAATTACAGCCATCGCTAGGTATGGGTTCGCTGCTGGATCTACGGAACGAACTTCAATACGTGTACTTAATCCACGAGAAGAAGGAATACGAATTAATGGACTTCTGTTTTGACCTGACCAAGCAACATAACAAGGTGCTTCGTAACCAGGAACTAAACGTTTATATGAGTTTACTGTAGGGTTTGTAATCGCAGTAAAACTTTGTACATGCTTTAACACACCTGCCATGAATTGCATGGATGTTTCACTCATTTTGCTTTCTGTTGATTCATCGAAAAATGCATTTTCTTTACCGTTGAATAATGAAACGTTAAAGTGCATTCCAGAACCATTTACGCCGAATAGTGGCTTTGGCATGAACGTCGCGTGCAAACCATGTTTACGAGCGATTGTTTTAACAACTAGTTTAAACGTTTGAATATTATCACATGCTGTTACCGCATCTGCATATTTAAAGTCAATTTCGTGTTGTCCAGGAGCTACTTCATGGTGAGATGCTTCAATTTCAAAGCCCATTTCCTCTAGCTCAAGCACGATATCGCGACGGCAGTTTTCTCCAAGATCGACTGGTGCTAAGTCGAAGTATCCACCGTGGTCATTTAATTCTAAAGTTGGTTCGCCTTGTGCATCTAATTTAAATAAGAAAAATTCAGGCTCAGGTCCTAAGTTAAAGCTTGTGAACCCTAACTCTTCCATTTCTTTTAATACACGTTTTAAGTTATTACGTGGATCTCCTTCAAATGGTGTTCCATCCGCTTTATTGACGTCACAGATTAAACGAGCTACTTTCCCTTTCCCTGTAATCCAAGGGAATACAACCCATGTATTTAAATCTGGAACTAAATACATATCAGATTCTTCAATTCGCACGAATCCTTCAATAGAAGAACCGTCGAACATCATTTTATTGTCGAGAGCTTTATCGAGCTGACTCACTGGAATTTCAACGTTTTTAATCGTACCTAGTATGTCTGTAAACTGAAGACGAATAAAATTCACCTCATGTTCCTTGACGAACTTTTTAATATCTTCTTTTGTGTACTTGCTCATTTTTTCACTCTCCTAAATTATTTTATAATCAAACCCCGTTCTATCGAAAGAAGCGAGATAGATCTCCTTGTCGTAAAGATGCCCGTTGATGTCTTTGGGCTATTTGCATTTCTTCTTTTACAATTGCACGAAGTTGTGCATCTGTAATTACTTGTTTTGCATCGTTTTTTAATGCTGGATTATTTTTCATCTCAAAGATTTGTTTAATCCCGGCAATATTCACGCCTGTTGCTAGCATGTCTTTTATTTCCAATAAAGTATCGATATCATCTAGCGAGAACATGCGTTGTTTTCCTTCTGTTCGTGCAGGCTGAACAAGTTCATGCTCTTCATAATATCGAATTTGTCTAGCTGTTAAGCCAGTTAACTGCATGACAATATTCATAGATAGCAGTGGCATGGAACGTCTCCATTCCTTTTCCATCGCTGCACCTCCTAGTTGGATATATGAATAGTATATGTCATGTTAGCTAACATGTCAACATCATGTAAGGAAAAGTGACATCATTTTTTTGCACTTAATAATCCATATTTACCCCTAGTAACATGCATCTTCTCAAACCAGGTAATCCTTTAGCTTTATAGAATTTATAGCCCTCAGCTGTGCATTAGTTTCTTTCACCAGCAAGTGGTTGCTCTTGTTGGTTATTTGGTTGCTCTCATGCTGAATTGATTGCTTTCATCGTTACTCTGGTTGCTTTCAATGACTTGCTAGTTGCCCTTAGCCATTTACTGGATATGATATATCTCGCATACTATGTATCTCCAGCCGCTTCTTCCCTTCCACTCATTATTTTAAGAATTGGTTGCTTTCACTAGTAATTTGGTTGCTCTCATGCTGAATTGATTGCTTTCATCATAAATCTGGTTGCTTTCAATGACTTGCTGGTTGCCCTTAGCCATTTAATGGGATTAATTGAGTCCAGCAACACTCTCCCTGACACTCTTTATAAAAAGCTGTATATGTTTAACTAATCTCACCGTTCCATACTTTCCCCATCAGAGGCACAACAAAACAAGACTGAAAATTAAAAAACGTAGAAAATGATTTACTCATTTTCCACGTTTCTTTCATTTCTATAACTTCCGTAAAGACTGCACTGCTCCTAAAATGGCATATTTCACATGTTCGTACGTTAAACCACCTTGTATAAAAGCCGTATACGGAGGACGAATTGGACCATCAGCCGTTAACTCCATACTCGAACCTTGGATGAATGTTCCGGCTGCCATAATTACATCATCCTCGTAGCCTGGCATATAGGCAGGTTCTGGCGCAAATTGTGCATTTACCGGCGAATGCAATTGAATCGCTTTGCAAAACTGAATCATTTGCTCGGCCGTTTGAAACGATACCGATTGAATAAGGTCTGTTCTTGTTTGCGAATAATGAGGCTCCGTCGTCATTCCCACATCTTCTAATACTGCAGACGTAAAAATGGCTCCTTTTACCGCTTGCGAAACAATATGCGGAGCTAGGAAAAATCCTTGGTACATATCCATCAAGGTATTTAGAGAAGCTCCAGCCTCTGCTCCAATTCCCGGTGAGGTCATACGATACGCACATTTCGTTACAAGCTCAGCTTTTCCTGCAATGTAGCCACCCGTTTTCGCAATACCACCACCAGGATTTTTGATCAAAGAGCCTGCCATCAAATCTACCCCAGCATTGGTCGGTTCCAGTTCTTCCACAAACTCTCCGTAGCAATTGTCCACGAAAATAATGGCATCTTCTTTTATCGCTCTTATCTTTTGAACCATTTCTTTTATTTGCTCCACCGTAAATGAAGGTCGCACTGCATACCCTTTTGAACGTTGGATCGCAATTACTTTTGTATTTGCTTTGACCGTTTTTTCAACCATTTCCCAATCGATCACTCCTGATTCCAGCAAGTCAACATGCTGATACGAAATACCAAAATCGGCAAGTGAACCAGTATCTTCTTCTCCTCCACTAACGATCGATTGAAGTGTATCATAGGGCTTTCCAGTTATGTACAACAACTCATCATTCGGTCTAAGCACGCCAAACAAACTAATCGAAATGGCATGCGTACCCGAAATAATTTGCGGACGTACAAGTGCAGCTTCTGCTCCAAACGTGGTCGCATACACTCTTTCTAACGTATCACGTCCCTCGTCGTCATAGCCGTAGCCAGTAGATGGGTTAAAGTGGTGATCACTTACTTGATGCGTTTTAAATGCATGGATTACTTTTTGTTGATTGAAGAATGCTATATTTTCTACTTCTTTATGGTAGCTCGCAATTTTTGCTTCCGCTCTTTTTGCAATATCTAAAACTTCTGGTGATAATGTTGTCGTAAAATTCATCTGTTTCGCTCCTTGATTTAAATGACAAATAGAAAAGACTAATCTCAACTAAATGAAATTAGCCTTCGCTGAAGTAAAGTTAGTTAAAACTGTATCTCGCCTTCCCAATCTAGCATGCCACCTGCAACGTTTGTTACTGTAAAACCGTTTTCCTCGAGAATCTCGCAAGCCATCGCACTGCGGCCACCAGCTTTGCAGACGATATAATGAGGTACGGATTTGTCCAGTTGATCCATACTCGTTTCGATTTGACCTAGCGCGATATGTTTTGCACCTGGAATGATACCAGTTGCTACTTCTTCGCTTTCACGTACATCAATGACACTTACTGTTTCGCCAGCGTCTATTTTTTCTAAAAGTTGTTCCGTTGTAATTACATTCATTTTTTAATCTGCCCTTCTGATATCTATTCCTTTAAAATCATAATAGTAACCAGCTTGTCTGTCAATTTACCCGGCTTATTCTTCCGTAAGCGGTACAGGCTTAGAAGGAGCAAATGTCGAAATAGCATGCTTGTATATTAATTGTTGCTTTCCATCTGACTCAAAAAGAACGGTAAAATTATCATAAGACTTCACTAACCCTTTTAGTTGGAAGCCGTTTAATAAAAATACAGTAACAAAAATATTGTTTTTTCTTAATTGATTCAAATAATTGTCTTGAATATTCATAGGTTTCATTCCAATTCCCCCATTGTGCATTTTACATAATTAAGTACTCTCCACATCTACTATTCGCCTTATTTCTTAATTATCCTGCAAGAAATCGGTAATTTCTTTTATAATCTTTTTACCATCCATAAATGGATCATACCAATGGATGTCCATTTTGTTACGGAAATAAGTTAACTGGCGTTTTGCGTACCTTCTAGAGTTTTGCTTTAAATTATCCAATGCCTCTTCTAGTGTGAGGAATCCATCCAAGTAAGCATAAATTTCTTTATAACCGATTGCTTGAATCGATTGAACTCCACGAATCCCTTGCTCATGGAGTTTTTTTACTTCTTCTAATAATCCTTTTTCCACCATCAACTCTACCCGTTTATTTATCCGCTCGTACAGAACTTCACGATCGGTTGTTAGACCGATTATATAATGGGGATATACTTTTTCCTGCCCATGGTCTTGTTCTATTTCTTTTTTCTGCTTTCCGCTAAGCTCTACTCGTTCGATCGCGCGAATCACTCGTTGTATATTATTCGGATGAATTTCACTAGCTGCCTCTGGGTCTAGCTTACGTAATCGATTAAATAGTTCATCTGATGGGAGCTTTTCTAATTCTTTTTGTAAGCTTGCGTCTATTTTAGGCTGCTCTGTAAAACGAAAATCATATAAGACAGATTGGATATAGAGCCCAGTTCCTCCAACGATTATCGGCAGTTTCCCTCTCGCTGCAATTTCTTCTATTTTCTCTCGCACGATTTTTTGATATTCCGCTACCGAGAAACTTTCTGTGGGATCCTTTATGTCCAATAAATGATGGGGAACTCCTTCCATCTCCTCTTCCGTAATTTTCGCTGTTCCAATAGAGAGCTCGCGGTAGATTTGCATAGAATCACCGTTAATGATTTCTCCATTAAACGTTTTTGCAAGCTCAATACTTAGAGCAGTTTTCCCTACGGCTGTAGGACCTACAATTGCTAGTACTACAGGTTTCTCAGACATCTTTTAACATCCAATTTAAGATAAATTGATATGTGTCTTGTTTATTTACTTCGTTTAAAATTTCATGTCGTGCATTTTCAATTAATTGAACTGTTACATTTTCCATTCCTATATTCGTCATACCTTTCGCTACTTTAAAAATATCCTTACCAGATTTACCGACCGGGTCTTCTAGACCGCTAATTAATAATATAGGTAAATCTTTTCTTATGTTCTTGAGTTCACTTTTATGATGAACTATTTTTAATCCATGAAAAAGATCGATATAAAATTGATTTGAAGGGATAAAACCGCAATATGGATCATCGATATACTTTTTCACTTCATTTGCATCCGAACTCAACCAATCGAAATCTGTTTGAGCATCTTGAAACTGTTTATTGAACCCACCAAAGGAAAGCTTGTTAAGCAAAGGGCTTTCCGCTTGCGGTGTTTTCTTTTTGGAAGCAAGCTTTCCGATGACAGTCCCAATATCTCCCATAATTCCAGGATCAAATGCCGTACCACTGAGGACAACCTTAGCTAGAGATTCACTATACTTTTGCATATATCTTCTCGCAACAAAGGACCCCATACTATGACCAAATAAAACAAGCGGCACGTCTCCGATATCTTCTCGCACATGCACTAAAACTTCTCGTACGTCTTCTACGATTCGTTCAAAACCATCTTGAACTGCCAAAAAACCTAGTTGCCCATTTTTTTCAGCTGTTTTTCCATGCCCACGATGATCGTGACCACTCACGATAAAGCCTTTTCCTACTAAAAATTGTGCAAATTCCTCATAGCGTTCTATATGCTCTGCCATCCCGTGCAAAAGATGCACATGAAGGACCGGAGTTTCTTCCGGCATATATTTGACAATATGAACCAAGTGACCATCAGACATTTGACCTTCTAGAATCGTTTTCAGAGAGCAGCCCTGCTTTCATTTATAGTAGCTTCCATTAATAATGCGTCCAATTGTTTTTGATAAAAAGTCTTTTCTTGCTCGCTATACTGTAACAATTGCGCCATCACGTTCAATATACCCTCTTTATACATTTTATATTGATCGATTTTAAAATAAAGCATTCCCGTTCTTCTTACTAAAAAGTCAGCAGGAGTATAGGCCATCTCTTCATGAACCGCATAATAGACTTGCGCAAGAAGACTTAATGGCAGCTCAGTTGGAATGGTCGACAGTATATGCGCATAGTGGAATACTCGGTCTACATTCGTTCCATAAAATTTCGCTAAGCTTTTTCCTTCAGCTATCGATAAACCATACGAAGGAGCTAATTGCGCTTTCGTTGCAATAAAAGCTTCCAACTGGTCCGCTCCTCCGAGGTCCCCACCCGATAGAGGAACATGCTTAGTGACACAGGGACCATATTGTTCATCGCCCAACTCTTTGGAAATAGCATTGACGATGGTTTCCGCCATTTTACGATAGCCCGTCAATTTACCACCAGCAATTGTAAATAATCCAGCCTCAGACCGCCAAATTTCATCTTTCCTAGAAATTTCAGAAGGATTTTTCCCATCCTCATATATGAGCGGACGAACACCAGCCCAAGTAGATTCCACCTGTCTTTTCGAAACATTTACAAGCGGAAACATATGATGAACTGCATTTACTAAATAGTCCACATCTTCATCCGTTGCAGTAGGATGTTCGATATTCCCTTCAAAAAAAGTATCCGTTGTACCGACATATGTTTTCCCCTCACGCGGAATCGCAAAAATCATGCGTTTATCGGGAGCATCAAAATAAACTGCCTGCCTTAAAGGAAAAACAGATTGATCCAAGACGATATGGACACCTTTTGTTAGCTTTAACTTTTTCTTATTATCAATGGCATCTAGTGATCGTACTGCGTCTACCCAAGGTCCAGTTGCATTCACCACTTTTTTCGCGTGAATATGAATGCGCTTGTTTTTTAGTACATCTACAATTTCTGCACCGTTGATTTTGTTTTGATCATCATATAAAAAAGATTTTGCTTTCGCATAGTTAAGACAAACTGCCCCTTTTTCAATTGCTTTTTTCAGCACTTCTATTGTTAGTCTCGCATCATCTGTTCGATATTCTACATAGTAGCCGCCACCTAGTAAATCTTTACTTTTTAAAAGCGGTTCTTTTTCAAGCGTTTGCTCCGGAGTCAGCATATGACGTCGCTCTTCTTTTTTGACACCAGCTAGAAAATCATACACTTTCAATCCTGCAGATGTGCTAAGTGGTCCAAATGTTCCTTTTTTATGAAACGGTAACAACATCCATTCTGGTTCGGTCACATGCACAGCATTTTCATACACGATTTCTCGTTCTTTCCCAACCTCTGCTACTACTTTCACATCAAACTGCTTTAAATATCGAAGTCCACCATGTACAAGCTTCGTCGATCTACTAGAAGTTCCGGCAGCAAAATCCTGCATCTCGACTAGTGCGACGGACATGCCGCGAGTCACCGCATCTAATGCTATACCCGCTCCCGTAATACCTCCTCCGATGACTAATACATCGAATTCGTAAAAATTCAATGTGTGCAAAATTTGTTCTCGTTCCACAGAAGATTTCACTTAATCCACCTCTTCATCTGAAAGTTTGAATACTCTTGTTGCTTCCACTGCTTTTTTCCATCCTTTGTATAACCGGTTGCGCATTTGTTCATCCATTTTAGGTTCGTACAGTTTCTGACTTTCACGCATATCGGAAAGTACCTGCTCATCTTTCCAAAACCCAGTAGCTAATCCTGCTAAAAAGGCAGCGCCAAGTGCAGTTGTTTCATTTAGCTTTGCTAGTTCTACCGGTAAATCTAAAAGATCACTTTGAAATTGCATAAGGAATTCATTACCCACGGCCCCTCCATCCACACGAAGCACTTCAACATCCACGCCAGAATCCTGTTCCATCGTATGGAGTACATCCTTCGATTGATATGCTAAAGATTCTAATGTCGCGCGAATGAAATGCTCTTTTGTCGTCCCTCTGGAAAGTCCAAAAATGGCTCCTCTTGCATCTGAGTCCCAATAAGGAGTGCCAAGACCAACAAAAGCTGGAACAATATATACACCATCTGTCGATTCCACTCTTTTTGCATAGTCTTCGGAATCCGCCGCTTTTTTCACCATACGAAGCCCGTCTCTAAGCCATTGTATAGCCGAACCAGCAACAAACACACTACCTTCTAGAGCATAAGTTACTTTGCCATTTAGACCCCATGCAATCGTTGTGAGCAGTCCGGATGGAGATTTAACCGCTTCTTCCCCTGTATTGAGCAGCATAAAGCAACCAGTACCATACGTGTTTTTGGCCATTCCCTTGCCAAAACAGCATTGACCAAATAAGGCAGCTTGCTGATCCCCCGCTGCTCCTGCAATGTCTATCGCTTTTCCGAAAAATACAGAAGGATCCGTTTGTGTATAAACTTCGGAAGAGGTTGCAACGTTTGGAAGCATACTCATCGGGATATTTAATTTATCGCAAATTTCTTGATCCCACTGCTGTTCATAAATGTTATAGAGCATAGTCCTCGACGCATTCGAGTAATCCGTCACATGCGTACTACCGTTTGAAAGTTTCCAAATTAACCACGTATCAATCGTCCCAAAAAGCAGTTCTCCTGACTCTGCTTGCTCTCTTGCTCCGTCAACATGATCTAAAATCCATTTTACTTTCGTAGCAGAAAAGTAAGGATCTAGCATCAGCCCTGTTTTATCCTTGAAAAATGTATCGAGCTTTTCTTTTTTTAACTCATCGATAATACTTTGCGTTTGTCTGGATTGCCAAACGATCGCATGATAGATCGGCCTTCCAGTTTTTTTGTTCCAAACGACCGTTGTTTCCCGCTGGTTTGTAATACCAATTGCATGCACGTTTTCTGGTTGGTTCCCACTTTCGGTCAAAACCCCTGCAATGACCGACAAAACAGAGCCCCAAATTTCCTGTGCATCATGTTCCACCCATCCTGGTTTCGGAAAATATTGTGTAAATTCCTTTTGGGCGGTGTGCACAATATTACCTTGCTGATCAAACAATATTGCGCGCGAGCTTGTAGTACCTTGATCAATCGACAAAATAAATTTTTCCATCTGATTCCCTCCTACATGACTCGTTTAAACATCTTCTCCACTTCATACGTTGAAAAATGCACAATAACAGGGCGGCCGTGCGGACATGTAAGTGGGTGCTGTGCAGCTTTCAAGCTTTGTAACAGCTGTTCCATATCATGCATCGTTAAATAATGATTCGCTTTGATCGATAATTTACAGCTCATCATAATAGCGGCTTCCTCGCGAAGCTTTTTAATGTCTGTTTTTCGGTTCGTTAATACTTGTTCGATTAAGTTTTCGATAATCTTCGTTTCATGTCCTGCTGGAAACCATGTTGGATGCTCTCTGACGACAAAGCTGGAGGAACCAAACTCCTCTAAAAATATCCCCACGTCTTGAAGTGCCTGGATGGATTCTTTAATTCGGTACGCCTCGTCTAGTGAATAATGGAATGTAAGAGGTAGCAATAAAGCTTGTCGTTCTCCAGCGTTTACTTCTCCCACTTTTTCTTTATAAAATTCATATTTTATCCGTTCCTGCGCTGCGTGCTGATCGATTAAATAAAAACCATCATCGCTTTGCGCAACAATATATGTTCCATGAATTTGTCCTACAACATGTAAATCAGGAAAAGGCTGTTTTTCTGCCACAACTTCTTCTATATAAGCCTCTTCTACGTAAGGTTCAACCACTGGTGACTGCTCTTCAGGTAACGGAGTTTGCGCTTCATGAATGATCGTTGGTTGCTCCGCCAGCTCTTCTGTTACCTGTGCAACTGGTTCTTCAGGAGGTGTATATGGTTTAAAGAAATCGAATTGCACGCTCTGCTGCTTTTTCACTTCTGGCTTTTCTATAATTTTCGGTGGCTGTTGCACTCGGTGAATGACTGAGCGAATCGTTTGACGAACAAGCTCCATTAACTCTTTTTCTTTACTAAGCCTTATTTGATGCTTCGCCGGATGGACGTTCACATCTGTAAGCATAGGGTCCGTTTCAATATTCAATACAACAATCGGATATCTGCCAATCGGAAGAAGTGTATGGTAAGCATCTACAATCGCATTATTCAACCCGTAATGCTTAACCCAGCGTCCATTCACTAAAACCGTTATATAGTTTTTAGACGCTCGTGTAATTTCAGGCATCGTCGCAAATCCTGAAATTTGAAAATCGGATGATTCCTTTTCAAATGGAACCATTTTCTTTACATTCGTCACACCATATATAGAAGCGAGCACTTGTCTTAAGTCTCCTCTTCCGCTTGTTTGGATAATTGTTTGGGCATTATGGATAAGCTTAAAAGCTATGTTCGGATAACTAAGTGCTAATCGGTTGATCAAATCGATCGAATGACCAAGTTCCGTTTGAATCGTTTTCAAATATTTCAATCGTGCTGGTGTATTAAAAAATAATTGCGTAACTGCGATATCAGTTCCACGTCGAATAGGGGCGGGTGTACAAGAAATGATTCGCCCACCTTCTAGTTCCACTTTCGTTCCAACATTTACTCCGTCAGATGTCCATAAACTTATTTTGGACACAGATGCAATACTGGCAAGTGCTTCCCCGCGAAAACCTAATGATCTAATGCGAAACAAATCATGCTCCGTCGTAATTTTAGACGTCGCATGTCTGGAAAAGGATTGAACAGCATCCGCTTCGTCCATTCCTTTTCCGTTATCCGTTACTTGAATTTTCGCAAGCCCTGCTTCTTCTAATATGATTTCAATCGAGGTGCTTTCTGCGTCGATTGCATTTTCCACTAATTCTTTTACAACAGAAGCGGGACGTTCTACTACTTCCCCTGCTGCTATTTTATTGGAAAGTAGCTCTTCCATTACGATGATTTGTCCCATTTTCTTCACCTACTTTTTTTAAAGATTAGAAAGTATATACCTTATACTCAGTATCGATCTAGCTCCTGCGCAAAGCTCGTCGCAGAAGAACGTTGCCCCTCGGGGTCAAATGGGAAAAAGCTGCTCCTGCGCACAGCTCGTCGCAAACAAAATCGCTTGTGGTGACTGAGGAGCTGCCTCCTTGGCCCGCACGATGCGGGTTATGTCTGCTTTGCCACAGGATGTGGCGTACTTTGCAGACCTACCACTTTCCCATTTGCCTGTCGGGGCAGACATAGGCGCTTGCGCTTTTTTTAGTCTAACTCACTTTGCAGCTCGTATAGTATTTGCAATGCAGCAAGTGGCGTTGTTCCGGAAATATTGATCTTTTTCAGCTTTTTCATTACTTTTTCTGATGAACTATTTACTACTTGTAGTTTCGTTTGCTTTACCGGTTGTTCATCAAAGAACGATAATTGTTGTTCTTGAACTGCAGGAGCATCGGTTGATTCTTTTTTCTCTTGCTGCTCGAAGGTATCCAATATTTCTCTCGCACGCTCAATAATTTCTTCCGGTAATTGTGCCAGTTCTGCTACATGGATTCCATAGCTTTTATCAGCTGGGCCATTTTTTAATTTGTGCAGAAACACGACTTTCCCATCTTTTTCGGTTGCTGCTACATGCACATTACGCAGTTTTGCTAACGTTTTTTCTAAATCGGTTAACTCATGATAATGGGTGGAAAATAACGTATTCGCCCCAATATGATCATGAATATATTCCATCATTGCCTGCGCTAGGCTCATTCCATCATAAGTAGATGTTCCGCGCCCGATTTCATCAAAAAGAAGTAAACTTTTACTTGTTGCATTCATAATCGCATGCTGAGATTCCATCATCTCAATCATAAACGTACTTTGTCCACCAGCTAAATCATCTGCCGCTCCGATTCGCGTGAAGATTTTATCAACGATCGGTAATTCTGCTGATTCCGCCGGCACGTAACAGCCAATTTGAGCCATAATAACGGTAATGGCAATTTGTCGCATAAACGTACTTTTACCGGACATATTAGGCCCCGTAATTAGTAGCATATTCTCCTCTTCCGTTAAGAGACAGTCATTCGGCACATATAATTGATTGTTCATCATTTTCTCCACGACCGGATGTCTTCCTTCTTTAATAATCATCGCATTCGTATCGTGGAATGTCGGTTTCGTTAACCGATATTTTTCAGCTACTTGTGCAAAGGAAATATACACGTCTAACTCACTAATTTGTTTAGCCAGCTTCTGTACTCGAGGAATATATGCTTTAATCTCTTCTCTTAATTGGGTAAATAAATCATATTCTAGTACTAAACTTTCTTCTTCTGCTGAAAGAATGAGTGATTCTTTTTCTTTTAACTCATCTGTAATATAGCGTTCCGCATTTGCCAGTGTTTGTTTGCGTACATATCGTGCTTCATCTGCAAACTGAATATTCGATTTCGTCAACTCAATATAATAGCCAAATATGCGGTTATACCCTATTTTCAAGTTTTTTGCACCAGTTAGTTCTCGCTCTTTTTGTTCTAATTCTGCAATCCATCTTTTCCCATTCACAGAAGCATCTCTAAGCTGATCTAATCGTTTGTTATAGCCATCTTTTAGGACGCCGCCGTCTTTTACGGAAATCGGCGGATTTTCATGGATCGCCTCTTCTAATTTACTCCAAATATCCTGACAATCCTCTATCGCCTGTCCAAGATTGTTTAATGCTTTTTTGTCTGCTTGCACTAATTGCTCTTTAATAGAAGGAATTTTAGATAAGGACTGTCTAAGCTGTGCAAGGTCTCTCCCTCCTGCACTTCCAAACCCGATTCTTCCCACTAATCGTTCTAAATCATATACTTCTTTAAACGCTTCTTTTATTTCTTCTCGTAACATAAAGTCTTCTAGAAAGCTTGTGACTATCGCCAAACGGTTTTCAATTGCATATTTATCGGCAAGCGGCTGGTGAATCCATTGCTTTAGCTTTCGTCCCCCCATTGCCGTGACGGTTTCGTCCAGCAACCATAGCAAAGTCCCTTTTTGATCTGCATTTCGAATAGAAGATATAAGCTCTAAATTTCGTTTGGAATGATAGTCAATTGCTAAAAAGGAATCTCTACGCAAAAAGGTAAAGGGTTGAATATGTAAAAGGGAGCGCATTTGCGTTTTTTGAATGTACTGTAGTAATCGTTTGACTGTGCGATGTGTTTCCGGTGGATGATTTGGTACATACTTCTCAATCGATTGTTCATTCGATTCGTCTTTTTCAATAGATAAAGTAAAGTCGTGAATCGCAGATAAATCATTGATGAGTACATACATTTGTTCACTCACGATCAATTCTTTTGCTTGAATAGCTAGAATTTCTTGTACGACTTCTTTTTCATCCCCATGAAGGATTGTTGTAAATCCGTCCCCTGTGGAAACATCTAAATACGAAAAAGACACTTCGTTCGGAGAAACCACATCCGCTGAGGCGATAAAATAGTTCGTCTTGTGTTGCATGCCTTTCCCTTCAATAATCGTACCAGGCGTGATTAATTGAACTACTTCTCTTTTTACTACGCCCTTTGCCTGTTTCGGATCTTCAACTTGCTCACAAATAGCTACCTTATGCCCTTTGCTAATAAGCGTTTCAATATAGCCCTGTGCAGAATGATGAGGCACGCCACACATTGGGATGCCATCTTTTCGGCTAGTCAGGGTAATTTCCAAAATAGCTGCTGCTTTAATCGCATCATCATTAAACAGCTCGTAAAAGTCTCCTAAACGAAAAAATAAAAACGCATCTATATATTCATCTTTTATTTTTATATATTGTTGCATCATTGGTGTAACTGTTGTCATCAATTGCCCTTCTCTCTACAAAAAACTTTCTATTTTATTATAACAAATCAAAGGACTGAACGCTTCTCCTAATGAATATTGACCAAATCTCCAATTAGTGACGACAAATGCTCGTAGACAACGGTTTTCGGTTAGCCAGGACATATGGGCAATTAGGAGCGCTTGGCAAATAAATAGATCAAGCAGTAGGCATACCCAGTAAATCGCGATTAGCAACAGAATGATCAATGAGAGCAACCAAATTCCGCCGAAAGCAGCATCCCCTAAATGCCTGATTTGGAGTATACATAATAACATTTTTATCCCAAAAAGAATCGGCTACTGATTGTTTCCTCAAATAAAAAAAAGCCGGAATTTCTTACCGGCTTGTTAAAGTGATGAAGAATCTTCGGAATCATTAGGCAAGTTAGCAGGGACTGCTGCAACAGAAGAGCTTTCTTCACCGAATACCCATTCTTCTTCTACCTCATCTTCTTGCACTTGGATATAAATGGTCGTTTCTCCCACTACTTCTGCAAGTAACTCGCGTTCTACTGTCACTTGGAATTTCGTACCTTTTTCAATAATGATAGCTTCTGTACAATTTGGTTGTTGAAGAACACGTAGATGCACTTCTTCTCCAGTTGAATCTCTGTCACGGTAATGTAATTTAATGCGGTCTTTATATTGAATTGTTTCTGTAAAAACAGACGTTTTCGAATGATCATGATGTGCATACCATACGTTTATGTCAAATTTCCCCGTTACTTCTACGTATCTACCGTGCTTTTTGGATTGGCAAGAATGATTGATTACCCAGCATCCTAATATGCTAGATGGAGTATTTGGCGGACAAAGGATTTCACGAGATTCCGTTCTTTTTTTCCCTTTAGCTACTACCGCTTTCGTTACAATTTGTCGCATGTGTTTCATGTTTTTCCTCCTTGTATTCAAGTCATAACATCATATGCGCATTATGCCCAATCGGTTCATTCGCTTTTGATAATTCATTGACCTTTTAATAGAATCAGCATACAATTATAGGATAATAAAGGAAGAGTGAGGTTATACAATGGCGTTTTTTGAAGTAATTCATGTAGCCGATCAACAAGAGGCTGCTATAATCGTGCAAGAAAAGCTTGAAAAAGATTTAAAAGCGAACACTTTGCACGTATTAGGCTTAGCAACTGGAAGTACAATGATTCCTATTTATAAGAGATTAGCAGAATCATCTTTGGACTTTTCCGAAGTTACTGCATTTAATTTAGATGAATATATAGGTTTAGAGCCAACAAATATCAATAGCTATGCTTATTTTATGCAAGAGCATTTATTTGGGCACAAACCATTTAAAGAAACGAATATTCCAAACGGAAAAGCGCTTGATTTAGAGGCAGAATGCGCCCGTTATGAAAACCAATTAAATGAGCACCCATTAGATATTCAGTTTTTAGGTGTTGGAGAAAATGGACATATTGCATTTAATGAACCAGGTACTTCTTTTGATTCAATAACGCATGTTGCGAATTTGACAGATTCAACGCTTGGCGTAAACAGTCAATACTTTGGAGATGAAGAGGAAATTCCAAATACTGCTTTTACGATGGGGATTGCTTCTATTATGAAGGCGAAAAAAATCATTTTATTGGCATTTGGAGAAAAGAAACGGTCTGCGATCGAAGCTTTACTTGGGGATACCATTACGGAAGAATGGCCAATCACAATTTTGAAGAAACATCCGCATGTGACGATTATTACGGATATTAAATAAACGAAAGGACTTCCTATTTCAGCGGGAAGTCCTTTTTTATTTAATTCTACTACTCTAGAAATTCACTTTTCAATACATACACCATATCAACATTCGCAATCTCACTTAAGCGATTATCGAAATCCGTATAAAACGCTGGAGAAAGCGAGCTCATGCTATGCCCATTCGAGCTACTAATAGATGCTAAAACTATAATCCCATCAATCTGTATTTCTTCTGATGGGTTTCTACCCCATGTGCTTTGGCTAGTCATTTTCTCTAGCAGGGTTATGCTATTACTTCCACTAGCACTCTTTGACTGAACACCTATATTGAATTTCACCTTTTCTTCTCCCACATTTTGCGCAGCAGTAAAAATAAGTGTCCCCTTTTCTTCGATATCCATCGTTAACCGATTGATTTTTTCCCCTACTAATTTTCCGAACGCATACTGATCCACCCATACGGATATTTGTTTATATTTTTTGTCTGCCTGAAAATCGAATACAAATGACTGTTCACTGGTTGAGGAAAGCAAAAATTTTTCTCTATCTGTTAGCTGAACCTCCGTTAAAGCATTGTTTAATGTTGTTTTATTGGTACAGGCTCCTAGAAATAGTAAAAATAAAACAATAAAACCTAACAACACTTTCTTCATATCGTCTCCCCTAACTATGAAAAATTTCCAACTTAGACCAAGTCTTCTTCCAATCCTTTTTCTGCACGCGTCCTTTATATACAGCATTTAACTCTTCAGTAGTCAAAAAATGAGGCGTAGGTTTTACTTGTTGATGAACAACGTCCGTTATCCCGTGCGGAGCGGTTAAGATCACTTTATCTTGATCGTCTAATTTCACCCCTAAAGCCGTTGCCGTCTCCGGAAAATTGGCTATACCTTCTGTCGCAGATGTATAGGGTGGAAATCCATTTATCACATGCATCCTTGCTTGATTTTTTACAGACCAAGGGATACTTGGCACCAGATCTCTTAAATGTTCTTCTAGCTTTTTTTCTTCATCCTCTTTTATATTGGTTGGATCAAAATAGATAACATCTATATCTGTTAGCGGAGTCCGTTCTTCAAAACCATGCAATACATCCCATATTTTAGATCTTACAAAGCCTGCACAAATCCACCAATCCGGTAGGTTTAATACTCTCGCAGCTCTTAATAAGGAGATCATCCACTCGTCTTCTTCAATTATTCTAATCAACTCTTCTTCATTTGGAATATTCAACTACTAGACCCTACTTTCGTTCTCCTTGGGAATACTTTCTTCCAGCCTATTAAAATACCAATGGCTAACAGTACTATATAGATAAGTAAACCAAACGGAATTTTCGTAAAAATTAGATGCACAAGCACAAACACTCCAACGACTAATACGCCAGCCAGCACTTTAAAAGTGCTCATTTCCTGCATAAATTCATGCGATTGAGAAAACGGATAATCTTCTGCATCAAATAGTCGATAGGAAATAAGGGTCACCGCAATCGCTGTAAGTAGTACTACGATTAAATCATCTATAATTCGAATGGAGAAAATCCATATAAACAAGACACTTAGCAATAAATAGACTGGTATAAAATACTGGATCAGACAAGCTTTCAACGTTCCACTATAAATGGAAAACTTATTATGGATAGGCGCAACCTCGTAAATCCACTGCGCTTTATATGTCCCTGAAAATTTGAGCATAGGAACGATGGTTGGAAGCATCGATAATGCAAAATAAATGACCAAAAACATATTTCCATTACTCATTTCCTCAAAGGAACTACTACGAAGGTTATTATAGATAAATACAAACGGAATAATGAGCGCAAAACCAATCTGTGGATAGACTTTCAGCTTAAGCTCACGTTCTTGCTTCATCATTAAAGAAGCAAACAAGTAAAACGTACGCTCCTCTTTGGACCTACATAATACTCTTGCCCAAAACCGATGGAGCCCAAGCCATTTCTTCCTATTTCTTTTAGAATCACTTAATAATTTGGCTAAATTTCGTTCAAAAGCGGGCATTAGGCGAATATATAACAGGATGGATACAATTGGTCCTAATATAGCCAACCCAGAAAAAATAATGATAGGATTCGAAAAATTGCTATTTAAAATTAATTCAAATGTCGCACTATACCATAATGGCGGTAAGAAAAAATGCCACCAGGCAAAAGTGTAGGCAATATCAAAATTGACGATTTCAAACACACGAGCAACCAGCTGATAGCTAACCATGATTGCTATAGACAAAATAATTTGGACATAATTAATCATGTCCTTTAGCTTTTCTCCACTAAAAAAACGTAAGATGAATAAATAAACAAATGCAGTCAACACAACTATTAAACAACTAATCAGTATAATATCCAAGAGAAATATAATGGCAAATACAATTCCATGCTTAAAAATACTCACGATGAGTGGAATCACGACAAACGAACCCGTTAACATAAACATGTAGATGAGGATATGTACCACTTTTGCAGCATTCAATGTCCGAGGGCTGATCGGTTTCGAGTGAAGAATGCTTTTATCTCGTATATCAAGCAGGACAGCCGAAAAGTCAGATACCATGGACGTCATCACAATAAACATCAAAACACTAAACAAAATACTCATAAAGAAAATAAATTGATCACCGAAAAATAAAAATGGAGTCAATAATAATAAGCCATAAAAACCGTACATCCACAAAGATTTTTTGAACTGATTTCCTTCCTTTTTCACCCGAGAACCGTTAAAAACAGTAGGCATACGTCTGCCATCCATCGTTAGCTTTAACTGCAAAATTTTACGCATTACTGCATAGTCTATATGCAATTTTTGAAATAGCCATTTAAAGCGATCCAAAACACGAAGCGAGGTAAAATCACCCATGCCCATTTGCTCCACTTACAATTTCCACAAAATTTTCTGCAATCTCTTTATGCTCTGAGAATCCTGTGATTTGGTTGAAAATCGCTTCTAATGTTCCTTCTTTGCTTTGTGCTTGTAATTCCTCAAATGTACCATCTGCCACTACTCTTCCTTCTACAAGCAAAATAATTCGGTTACTTATTTTCTCGACGACGTCCATAATATGAGAGGAATAAAAAATCGTCTTTCCACGCGCTGCTAGCTGATCGAGAATTTCTTTAATAATCATGACACTATTTGCATCCAAGCCACTCAGCGGTTCATCAAAAAATAATAGATCTGGATCATGCAATAAGCTAGAAATGATCAGAACTTTTTGTCTCATCCCTTTTGAAAAAGAAGACAGTCGCTGATGAAATACATGCTCTAAACCAAATTCTCCCATCAGTTGATAGGCTTTGCTTTCCGCTTGTTTTGTAGTTAAACCATATAGTTCCCCCGTAAAGGTTAAATACTCGCTTGCTGAAAGATTATCATAAAGCTCCGCAGTTTCTGGAACGTAGCCGATTTTCCGTTTATATGCAACGTCTCCTTTCCCAATATCTTCCCCGAAGATTTCAATTTTCCCATGGTAACCCTCTAGTAATCCAAGCATAATTTTAACGGTGGTGCTTTTTCCAGCACCATTTGGTCCAATATATCCGATGATTTGACCTTGATACACTTCTAGATTGATTCCGTTTAATACTTGTTTAGCACCAAAACGCATGGTTACATCACTTAAGGATAAAACCTTTTCTTTATTCATCCAAAAACTCCCATCATTTCATTCGTTATATACTTACCATTTTCCTATATACTGTTAATTATACTATTAAAATATTAGATAAAGGAAAAGAATATTCAAACTACTAAAATTCTATTCTTCCGGTTATTGAATCTTGCTTTCTGAAAGTGATAGGCTATAGAAAAATACGAAAAAAGGAGCTAATACATTTGCAAACGAGGAATGAAACAAATAAAACAACCACTCTATTGCTTATATTAGGCATTATTTTCATCGCAACAACGCTTCGGTCTCCGCTTACTTCCGTAGGACCTATTATTGCTTATATTAAAGATGGGCTAGCTATTTCCAATGTATTAGCAGGTTTTATCACAACAATCCCACTGATTGCGTTTGCGATTATTTCACCGGTTGCACCTAAGATAGCAAGACGTTTCGGGATTGAGTTAACATTATTCCTCTCCATCCTTTTATTAGCTTTCGGAATTATCGTCCGGTCTTTAGGAAACACATCTTTACTGCTAATCGGTACAGCTTTAATAGGCACTTCCATTGCATTTGGCAATGTATTATTACCGAGTCTGATCAAGCTAAAGTTTCCATTACAAGTGGGTTTAATGACAGCGGCTTTTACATTATCGATGAACTTCTCTGCAAGCATTGGAGCAGGTATTAGTTACCCAATAGCTGAGAATACAACACTTGGTTGGCAAGGGGCACTAGGCTGTTGGGCAATATTATCCGCTATCGCAGCGCTCATTTGGTTGCCACAAATAAAAAATTCCAAAAGAATAGCGGAGAAAACGGAGTCCCTTGCCTCTTCTAGGTCAAAATCTATTTTATACAATCCAATAACTTGGACGGTTACGCTTTGTATGGGACTGCAATCACTTATTTTTTATACGACTGCAGCCTGGATTCCTGAAATCCTACAATCACAAGGAATAAGGGCGGATAAGGCCGGTTGGATGTTATCGCTCATGCAATTTGCACAATTACCGCTAACGTTTATCACACCAATTCTTGCGGGACGTATGAAAGATCAACGATTATTAGTGGCATTATTTACAGTGCTCTATTTGATCGGTTTTGGAGGGCTTCTATATGGAAATGCTTATTTTACCGTCTTATGGATGATATTCCTTGGTTTAGCTGGAGGCTCCTCCTTTAGTTTGGCGATGATGTTGTTCTCCCTTCGCACACATACCCCGATGGAATCAGCAGAACTATCAGGAACTGCGCAATCGTTTGGCTATTTGCTCGCAGCAATTGGTCCCGTACTATTCGGTTATTTACACGATGTGACGGCAAGTTGGTCGGTGCCTATTATTTTGTTTATGGTAGCGACGATACTATTATTCGTTTCTGGGATGCATGCTGGTAAAGAAGGATTTGTTTCAAGTGTTGAATAAAAAAAGGAATCAGCATGTGCGTTAGCTGATTCCTCTTTTTTAATAGGGGTCTTTTTGGTAAAAGTAATTGGGCATTTTCTTTTCATTTGGATAAGGTTTATGAAAAATATGAGTCGTAGCGGGAGATAACGGAGGAATTAGCCAGCTCCAGTTACCTGTTACATCCCGTCCCGCTTCGATTTCATTTGCCTCAAAGCGCTTAAATTGCTGTGCTGCAGTATGGTGATCAACGATACTCACCCCATCTTCTTTATACGAATATAAAACGGCAGCATTCAATTCTACTAATGCACGGTCTTTCCATAAAGATGCATTGGATCTCGTATTCAATCCCATATATTCCGCAATGGTCGGCAGCATATTATAGCGATTGTCATCCGCAAGATTACGTGCGCCGATTTCAGTTCCCATATACCAACCGTTAAAGGGAGCGGCCACGTAAGTAGTTCCGCCCACTTCCAGCTTCATACTTGAAATCATCGGAACGGCATACCATTTCAGCCCCAAATCCGCAAACCAGTCGAATTCTGGATGTCGAATAGGAACTTCTAGTACAGATGTTGTTGGTATCTCAAATAGTTTTGGTGGATTGTCTTTTACTTGAATAACGAGAGGTAGCACATCAAATGGTCCATTATTTCCTTTCCACCCGAGATTCTCACAAACTCTTGTAAACTTTACGGAATCCGGATCTCCAATTATGCCATTCTCTGTTTCGTAACCTGCATAACGGATCAATTGATGATTCCATATACGAATATCCTGAGCAGAAAATACCGTAATAGTTGGACGAATTCTGCCATTGTTCGTTGCGTATTCTATATGCGCAAGAAGCGCTTCAAAAATGGACTCCTCTGTATGTAAATCTCTTTTATCTAGCACATGCAAGCTTTGCCAAAAGAGTCGACCAATGCATTTATTGCTGTTGCGCCAAGCCATTTTTGCTCCGTATGAGAGCTCATCTAGTGTTTGTTCATAGGTACCTTGTGTTAAAATTTGTTGTTCTACTTCTATTAAACGAGTCGCCAATTCCTGCTCCGATCGACCCATTTCCTCATAATACGTTTGGATAAAATTTTTCGCTTCATTGAGCATGTCAAAATCCCTCCTGCTGTCTCCCTCCATCATAGAAGAAACGGTGCACCACATACAAGTGCCAATCCATCAGAAGTTGTGAGGGATTTATGACAGGAATAGGTTTGCTTGTTTCTTCAAGTAAGATATTTTTCTTTGAATATAGGGCTTAGTTCACTCCACACATCAAATTTGTTTCCAGCTAAATCATAGAAAACAAAATTCCTACCTGCATGTCCTCTGTTTTCTATTTCTCCAACTTGAATCTGTTTATCTATAAAGTCTTTGTGTATATTCTCTAATGCGCTCAATCCATTCACTTCAAACGTCATGGAGAATCGTTCCTCTCCGTTCATATCAACAAAATTAGAGCTTTGATTTTCATTTGACTTCACTAGAAAAAAACTTTGGTTGGCTAAGTTCAGAATGGCTTTGTCCTCGTCTTTATAGCTCAACTCTGCTCCTAATTTGTTCACATACCATTCTGATGCACTTTTAACATTAGTTATTGGAATATAAATAGTTCCTACTCTTAATAAATTCTCACCCATTGCTATCCCTCTTTCCAAAATAAAAGTAATGTTGTTATTGAATATATTTATCCCGCATTAACGGGCAGTAAGACTACCACTTCAAGATTTAAGAAAAGCGAAAAGATAAGTGGGAGATCAACTGCTGGCATTCGCCCGATAAAATGATCCCAGACTAAATACGCAACATCGTGTTGATCCTGCGCAAAGCTCATCGCAAAATAAAAGAGCGTTTGCAACGTCTGTGTGACCCACATCGTGTGGGTCACAACTAACAATCAGCGCGGGATGACGGCGACTAAAAGCGCGACGTCCATGTCGCAACGTCCCCACTAGCACGTCCTGTGCGTCGAAAAACCCCCACTGATTGAAGTTTCGCTTTATCGTTCAACTCATTAATCAGTTGAATTGCTTCATCTATATGATAAACATCAAAAATTTGAATTTCCTTGTGATGCTCCTGTTGAATTTTTGCTGCTTCCTCCGCATTTTCGCTCGGTATGATCATATAGGAAAAACCAGAAACTTCAGCGATGTGTATTTTTTCTTTGATGCCCTTTACCTTTAGTACATCTCCTGTTTTGTTAATTGACCCAGTAACCGCAAATTCTAAATTATTTTGAAAGTCCCCTTCGATAAAGAGTCCAGTTAGCGCTAGACCTAACTCTGCACTATTCGAATCTGTATGATCCCGATTGATAAACTTGTTTAAATTTGGATCTTCATGTCCTAAGTATTGATATACAAATTCCCGTAATCGTTCTCCACTATTCTTTCTGAGATGTAGCAACTCTAATAATTTTCGATTTTTACTTCCGTATAGTTCTCGATTCGTAATTTCGTGAATATCCAAATATTCCGCATTTTGTTTATTTAAAAGTTCCTCTACTGATTTTTTACTCTCCATATTCTCAAAATCTATCTTATTTACACCTATCAAATATATTCCTGAATTTACGTAAACAGTTTCCGGCTCGACATAAAAGGAAACCCGATGCGTATAACCCTCATAAAAAATAAGCAGAAATTCAAAACAAAACAACAAAAGAATCATGCAAGCAGCAACAGTAATTTTCCGTTTATAACTTTTTTTCCGAAGCACAATGCGAGTGATTAATAAGATAAGTAAGCTCAGCAATAGGAAAAAGAGAAATGTAACTCCACCGATTAAATCTTGGAGATACAGGATTAATAATAGACCGTAATAAAGAAATGAAAACAAACCAGTCAAAACGTAAGCTATATCGCTTCTATTAATAATGATTTCTTCTCCCCTTTCTTTTTGTAAAACTATTATCTAGCTATCTCTTATAAAGACTAGAATGAAACTTAAAGAAATCAATATGTTTCTACCTCATAATTTATTGCTTCGTCATCGTCATTAAACCAAATAACTAAGTACGTGCCATCCATCCTAATCCACCCCAGCTCAGCACCAAGGAAATAAGAAATAACATTTTCAGTTGTAGCGTAAGAATGATTTTCATCTGGTGCTCCTAAGAGTTTGTGAATGTCTTCTTTTGACTTACCCACCATTTCATATTCATCCAAAAAATCATAGACAAAATACACTCGATCATCCGGTTGATTCACCCATTTTTCTATCGTAAAGTTTAACTTTTCTTCATTTTTTCCTAACAAACCTACTAAAATAAGAGCTGGAATAAAACACAGAATTGCAGTAACCAGTAAAAGAAAATTGCCTTTTCGCTCATTCGACAAATAACTACGTTTCCAAAGAACAAATAATACTACTAGAAGTAAAATTAATGGCAATAGAACTGCCGAAAGACTTAATAAGCTATAGGTGGAATAAAAGAAAGTGATGAATAAAGCAAGACCGAAAAAAACCGATATATACACAAAACCACTGATGGCTAATATACCTAGTGCCCAATCTTTCTTAATCAATTTTTCACCTCCAGCTAATTATTAATGTTAGCCCTTAATTCTTAAAAAACTGTGCGATCGCTCTCGGAATCAAAAGAATGAAATCTATCATCGTCAATGATTTATCCATTTTATCAAATTTCTCATCAAAGGGATCTTTATAATCTAGTGGATTTACTACTGTATCCCCTTGGATTGGCTCATTTCCATCTTTAAACCGGATACGAATCGAGTTACCATTTCAAAATCAGGTGAATCCATTACTTGAAAATGAATATGAGGTTCAGATGAATTACCTGAGTTACCACATTTCCCAATCAGCTGCCCCTCTGTCACGACCTCTCCCACTTTCACTAAAATAGAATTCTGTTTGAAATGGGCAATCATACTAAATTCTTTATTGGCGTGCTCTATCACCACATAGTTACCTGCTAGATTATTCGTATCCATTTCACCGGGGATATTATCTTTTAGTCCATCTACTACTTTTACAATTTTCCCATCTCCCGGGGCTACTATATCTTCCCCAAACGCATAGAAGTTATTATTCCCAGTTTGTGTATTTCTGTAAGACAAACCATCCTGCACTTTGACGAGGTCATAAGCATAACGCTGACTTTCGTATGGATAATGACAATTAATGAATTCATTTGCCCACCCCAAAACACAAACCATTCGCCTTTAACCGGCATTGTGTACAAGTTGACTGTAAATCGATTATCACTCTGTTCATATGTAACAAATGGTTTTAAATATAAGCGTTGAATCCTCTTTTTCTCATCAAAAAATACAGATATCGCCTTTTCTTTTTGATCATCTACCCAAATGTAATGGGTCATATCTTGGAAAGGGAGATTAAATTCAATTTGATAATAATTAACTCCTCCATTAAAAGTAGCGGCTAGTTCAACAAATTGTTCTAAAGAAATTAGCTTTTGAAAATCAATTGAAGTGCAATAATAAATATTCTCATAGTCTTCGTTAAGAAATATAGTTCGAAAATCTTCGGGATCGGCTAAACTACCATACATTTGAATAACCTCCTAAGAAATCCACAAAAACCTTCTTAACGATTACTACGAAATTATAGTTGGAAAGTTTCAAAATAAAAAAATCTAATTGATCAGAAGTAATATGATATGATGAGTAATATAAGTTAACTTAATATGCTACCGTGGTTAACATAGATATTTCATTGATTGTATCTATATGATTAGGGGGGAAGTTATGTATACACTAAGAGGTCATCATCTTTTTTGCCTTTTGGGTTATCGTGGAATGGGGTATTCCGAAGAATATACAGAAAATATGACAGCTCTTCATCAAACATTGAGAGACAATCCGAAAACAATGATCAATATTATAAATGGTCCCGATTACTTGTGTGAAAAATACCCAAAATCAGCGGATTACCACTGCCAAAACGATGATATTTACAAAAGAGATACTGCTATTTTAGAAATAATAGGGCTTACAATAGGACAAGTTCTGAGATGGGAGGATATTGAATCACATATTCGCAACTACATCGTTCCCGCCGACATACAGCTTGTATGCGAAACATGTTCCTGGCGTTCATATGGAGTTTGTGAAGAAGGAATCAAAGTAATTAAAGAAGGGAAAGGGTTAAGGAAAATAAATTAACCCCTCCCCTTTCTATTAAGCCTAATTTAAAATGGACTAATCCTTTAAACCTTTTCCATCTAGAATTTTCTTTGTGTATTTTTCAACCCTTGCAGTTCGAGTTTTAGATTGTTTCGCTTCTGAAAAATAAAGAATGTAGGCTCTTTGCCGACCTGGTGTCAAAGCTTCGAAAGCTGATTTTAAGCCTGCAATTTCCTCGAATTTATCTTGAAGCTCATCTGGAATGATAAATTCTGTATGCTTCTTTAAGTTCACTTCCAAACCAGCTTGTTCCACTTCAATAGCTTCTTTAATATATTCTTTCAAGATGGCATCCATTTCAATTATTCCTTCCATATTCGTAAATCGAATCTGACTGGCCGCTTGTACATTCTCCGTTTGCTGAATTAAAATTCCTTGGCTGTCTTTTAATAATGCCCCTTTATGAAACAGGACTGCACAATATTCTTTAAACCCGTGTATTAACAGGATATTTTTATTCTCCAATGTGTAACAAGGATGCATCCACTTAAATTCCTCTGTCAGCCCACAGTCTAGGACAATACTTCTTAACTGTCCATATTCTTTCTTCCACTTATTTGATTTACCTATGAATTCATCTACTTTAGGATTCTTTTTACTCTTTTTCATTTAGGACACCCTCTAGTAATTTTACGATTTTCACTAAAAGTTAACTAGTAACGTAAGAAACGCCTATATAAAAGAGATTATTGCAACGATCATCGAAAAAGTTAATCCAACGCTCCATACACATCCTAGCACTTTTTGGTTATGTATATCTTTTCCCTGTTTTAGTTTTTCTAAAAGCTGGGCTAAATTCAGAAACCATAATACCGAAAAAAATGGTACTGCTAATAAATATATAAATTCCATATCATTCCGTACCTCCATTTTTCGTGCTTATCCCACTATAAAAAATATACTTAGAAAAGAAAATCGCTAAAGATCTTCTTTTCTAAGCATCACTAAAGAGCAACTAGCCGTCCCTAGCTTCGGACCAAATACTCCGAATCAATACCTAGCAGTAACGGACTTGGCTCTCCCACACTGTATAGCTGCAAGTAATGCATCGCCCGAGTGCAGGCTGTGTAAAACAATCTGCGTAAGCTCTCATTATCGTACACTTCAGCTGAAGCGTCATAGATGATAACAGCATCGAACTCAATACCTTTGGCTAAATAGGCAGGTATCACCACAACTCCTTGTTCATACTCCAAGGAGTTACTCTTCACAAGTTTTATTTCATCGATATCACCTAAAGCTTTGTATGCAGCGGCGCTTTCCTCAGCGGATTTACATATAATAGCGATTGTACTAAACTCTTGCTTTTGCAAACTGGGTACTTTAGAAACGATTTGTCGATGTAGCTCTTCCCTATTAGTCAATTGAGTCAATACAGGTACTTCGCCTTCGCGGTCGAAAGCGACAATCTGTTTCCCGTTAGGCACAAGTCGTCGTGTTAATTCAACGATTGGTCGTGTGGATCTGTAACTACGTGTCAGATTAATCGTATTCGTTTCATTTGGGCCATATAAGTTCGTAAGTGTATCAAAATCCACCGTTTCGCTTGCATGAGCGAATATCGCCTGGTTAAAGTCGCCAAGTACCGTCATTTTTGCGGAAGGAAACAATCGTTTCAAAAATTCAAATTGAAACGGAGAATAATCTTGCGCTTCGTCTATAAGCACATGTTTAATGGAGGTGTTCGTTTGAAAGCCTTGTATCAACTCTTTTAAAAGTAAAAATGGAGTAGCATCCTCGTAGAACAGCTTACCCTCATCTAGCATATTCAAAGTCAGCTGGCAAATACCCTCCCATTCTTCCTGTGTTTCTCCCTTCATCCACGTCAAGTTGGTGAACAGCTGTTTGTATATTCCCTTGATGTCTATGAAGTGGAGCATCTGAATCCCTTTTCGTATCGACTTAAATTTCTGGCGAACGATCAATTGTGCTAGGGCTTCCGGTTCCATCTCGTAATCGTCAGCGGATTCTCCTCTAAAACCACGCTTCTTCCGTAAGTAGTTATAAGCCTTTTGGTAGTCATCTTCACTGAGCAGCTCAATTTCTTCCTGTACCCAAGCCTTACTTCGCTCGCGCCTCATCGCTTCTTCGACCTGTCTATTTAGCCATTCCGTTAACTTTTCGATTCTGTTATGAAAACGAAGAGAGGTGTCCTTTCTGTAAAACCGTTCATTGATTTGCTTGGCAGTTACAATCGATTCCCCTCTAAATGTAATCCCTTTGAATAGCAATCCAGCTGCCTCAAGTGATTCTCGGTATGTTTTGATTGCCTCAAAAAAACGAACGGAAGCTTTGAAACGGATGCTCGCTGTTCTAACTTGGTATAAAGGCTGATCGGTTGCAGTCAACACGTATTCTAATTGTTTAAAAGGACCCTCTACTATAAATTCATCGCTTAACCGGTGATTCAAGTATTCTTGGAATGTGACCTGCTGCATATTCTCTTCCCCAAGTTCCGGCAATACATTGGAGACATAGCTGTTAAACATCGAATTAGGTGAAAATAAAATGATTTGGTCCGCTTTCAATTTATCTCGATATTTATAAAGTAAATAAGCAATCCGCTGAAGAGCAGCTGATGTCTTGCCACTTCCTGCCGAGCCTTGAACGATGAGCAGTCGCCCATGATCATGCCGGATGATCCGGTTTTGCTCCTGTTGAATAGTAGAGACTATACTATGCATATGTTTATCTGTACTTTTACCAAGTACCTGCTGTAAAATCTCGTCCCCGATTGTAAGACTCGTATCGAACATGGATTCCACAACACCACCACGGATAATATATTGCCATTTTTGCTCCAACATGCCGCCGATGACTCCTACGGGCGTAGTGTATTCAGCTGGACCCGGTGAGTAATTGTAATAAATACTCGAAATTGGCGCTCGCCAGTCATAGATCAAGAAGTCCTCTCCACTTGAATCCATCAGTGTAGCAGTGCCTATATAAATTCTTTCTGCTTCGGAAGTTCCATCCTCTGTGAAATCGATACGGCCAAAATAAGGTATCTTCTGTATACGCTGAAGTGCGGACAGTTTATTGGACGCTTGCCTATGTGTGCTTTGGCTGACGGAAAGGTTCTGAGCCTGCTGTCTTAAGCTAATAATCGTCTCCAAATAATCATCGAACGTATCCACATTAACCTTGACGTCATCCCAAAAGTGCTTGCGAAAACTAACCACTTCTTTACGGTGCGTGTCAGTTTCTTCTTGCAGCTTCTCCATTTGTTCCGCAATGACCTCCATTACGCTGTCTAATCGATCTTGTTCCTGGACAAGTTCAGTATTCATATCAAGCACTCCTTTATAAAAATAAAAAATGGGGGTTGACGAGAAAAAAATCTTGCGGTATACTTATAGTAGGGAAAATATAAGATAACGAACTAAAAATGTGTTTCTTTATAACTTTATCATGTTTTTTTCATATTATCAATCTATTTCAAACAAATATATTAGGTGGCAGATTCTTTCGTAAAGGAGAATCTGCCACCTTTCTATTTGTTGGTTTTTTACTCATTTGGCACAACCGGTTATGTTTAGGTAAGTAATAATATTATAAAAATAAATGTCATAATAATAATGCTGGCTAATGAAGCAAATTTTACATATCGAATAGCACTTGTCGAAATTTCTGGCTCTTCTTTATACATCCACCGTTTTCCCCATAGCATACTTTCTTTCGGACGAAAATAACTCCAGATCAACACCCCATAAATGGGAATCATTAAAATAAAACCCATAAGTATATCCGCCATTATCAGCATCTCCTCGAAAATCAGTAATTAATTTACGTTTGGATTTTCGAATAGTTTCAGTATACAGCCTTACTATTTATCTTAAATGGTGGAATGACAAAAAGGGAACACCCGTTAAACCAGGGAGTTCCTTTTTTTAATTTCTTCGTAACAATAAAAGTTCCACCGCAAAAATCCTGAAATCATCACATTGTTAAGCTCCCTAACCCCTATAAACACTATCACAAGTTCCAGGTGCTGGTTCATAAAAACAATGTTGCTTAAATTGACCAGTTAAAGGCTGATCGTACCATGTTGGAGGGCAAGGACCATAGGGATTAAAATACCAAAGTGCATATTTGGCTGGGTGATCTCTCCAATAATCTAAAACCTGTTTGGCTAATTTTTTCTCGACACCTCTAGCTCTTTCATAAAACAAATTACCTTTCTGGACAGCTTCAAAAGAATAATTTCCACCCTGCACTTGATAAATAACATCTTCAATGGATCTTAAATCTCTAAAGTCTGTACACTCGGCTAAAACGCGATTAACAATTACATTTCCAACATATAACATGCCTTGTTGCCCTTCCCCTTCGGCTTCCGCTCTCATCATCCTTGCCACTAAATCCACGTCTGAGTTTTTGTATTTTACTCTTGGCATTTATTCACCTCAACAATATAGTATGATAAAAAGTATCTATTGTTGTCATTGTAAAAAAATATGAAAGTATTCTTTATATATATGTATCTACGACTAAACTTTTGCCAAGGAAACTCCATATGAACCCATGGAACATGAGCCTATGTCTATACAGAAACGCCATACAATTGTGGAACCGCAGAAGCAGTTTCGCTTCACGCTGGATTATTACTTCATATATTTAGCAACTAACAGATAACATCTTTCTCTTGTAAGACCTGCTTGCGTAGCCACATACTCTAATGCTTCCATAGTACCACCTTTATACTTTAATGATGCTTCTTTAGCAGCTTCATCTCTGTATTTTATCCAATTCCGTTGTTCTTCTCTTAATTGATCCATCTGTTCAGCACTAAGCTGTTCTTTCAACACCCCGTAAATTTTGTTCAATTCCGCATCCCATTTTTTATATCTCTCCGCCTCTTGTTCTTCCAACTCTAACGTCGTGGTTCCAACCTCTGAAAATCTATCCGCTTCTTCCATCTCATTAAGCTTTTTAAGATACTCATCTTTATTACTTATTTGCATTTCGTCGTCACTATTACTGGATTTCAAAGGCTGTCCATCATCTGACTTTCTAGAGGTATCTTCAGCTGTATCTTCTTGATCATTTAGTTCAGTGTTGCCAGCTCCCTCAGAAGAGCTTTCTGTTTTATCCGTTAAATCCTTATTTGTTGCGTCATCTTTTGTACCCTGAGTAGAGTTCTCGGTCGATTCGTCACTTAATACATCAGAAGCGTTACCACAACCTGCTAATAGTGCTGATATTAAAGTAAACATTACTATTAATATTTTTCTATTCTTCCTCAATTTAAAGCCTCCCTTTTATTTTCTATATTACCTGCTCCTTAACTTTATAACGTTCGAGAGGAATGGAGGTTCCAGTTTATAGAGAAATCTTCCAGTTAGTAATAACTATGATTTCTTTTACTTATTTGCTTTATTAGAACAAACGTATCCAATACGGATCTTTTAAATCTGTTTTGGAAGGCTTTCTTACAAATTCCACACAATCTTCTTGGCATGCGCCAAACATGATGTAATTTTTTGCGCTTGCCTTAACGAAACAACATTTGCCCCTCCTTCATAATCCGGGTCCCGAAATTGAACCCCATCATCTTCCCAAAAACAAATCTTACAAATTTCATATGTATCAGTTGGTTCTTCGTCTAAAGTTTTATAACCACAGCAAGGACATGTATATTTCATGAAATCAGCTCTTTTCTAATAAATTTAATATAACTCTTTGCAGTACATAGCTGCCACTTAGTTAAACAAAAATTCACATTTTGCCAGATAAACCTCTTCATTATAATCAGCAAAGAATTCTTTCAAAACTTTTGCATCAGCTGGTAAGTTTTTTTCTAAGCATGTCCATCCTACGAAATGTATTTGCAAAGGTAGTTCAACAAGTCCAGTAATTGAATCCCACAAAGCATCCCAATTTTCTCCGTAAAAATTAGGAAAACCAAGTTTTTCTTTTAATAGAGAATGTAAATCTGCGGAAGATTTAATATTTGATACATCTATCCTCACAAAGGGCTTTCGTTCGTTTATCAAATAAAACACCTCGATCAATTTGTAATACGATACCTTCCACTATTTACGTAAATAACAATAAGAGCAGTCTCCTGACAGCTCTGTTCTGCTAAAGGCATAGCTAGCCTAGTATCTATATGCTTTCAATTTCTTCTGAGTAGATATACATATCAACGTCGATAGTTGTACCTGTTAAATAGCAAAATTCAATCACCTCTTCATTAAAGTTAATAAATGGTTGTTCTTCCCCATAAATACTAGGTACAATCATAATTACAAAATGCACATCATATTGTTCCTCAATTTCTTTCAGCAGTGATATTTTATTTTTAAGATTTTTAATAGTATCCATGCATTGTGCCGCAACATCTAACCTTCCTACATTTGATTTTTCAGCAGACCAATTAGAAAACAAATACTTTGAACCATTCTTTCTTACATCACCATAGTTCCAACTGCTAAATGGTTTTATTCCAAGTAGTCCCGTTATATCGTCTGGATTAAAAATAGCTCTTTTATCGGCAAATAAGCCCCCTGGTCCTATTTCCCCTTTACCCCCTATTGAAAAATAAGTATAACTATTTGTTTTCTCCATTTTTCACCTCTTAAAGTTTTGGACATCATTATGGATCATTGAAGTATGTTGCTGCATAGCTAATTCACTCATTTTTTCATAAAGCCATTTAATTCTTATGAACTTTTACATAAACGCTTCCAAATAGTCTGTCTCCAATATAAGCATCTAATTTCCACATTCCACTTTTAGAGAGCATCATATTTGTTGGTGAGTGCTGATCTGCACCATTATTAGGACTCAGAAAAGTATTTTCTATTTTAGGTACAATTATTATTTCCTCATTACTGTTTTCGTGCATTCCTAAAACTTCAAAGTCTCCAATTAGCTCATCTTCATTTCCCCAAAAGTGCCACATATACTTTTGTGTTTTATTTGGATAAAATCTAGACACCTCTCCATCATCGTAAATAAAACCCAAACGTCCTTCCTCACCAATCATCGTGTAATTTCCTGATTTAAAAAGAGGGCTTTCCTTCCAATCATGTTGAATAGATTCTACTCTTTTTTCATTTGGCTCATCGTTCTTACAAGCCGTACTCACTAAAGAAATAATTACTGCGAAGATTAACACTAAACTTTTTTTAAGCATAGACACACCTCCCACGCTCTCTTTTTAGAATATATTCCTCCTTAGCTTCAAATATCATTTTGTTGAACTGAGATTCTGCATTTGTTTAAGTGTAACATTTCCCTTTGCTCCTCCAAATCCTTTTTGATGTTTAGCTAAAGAACTCATTTGTAAAAAAGATTTAAATACGAAAATTTCCCTTTACCAAAGGTTAAAGTATAATTTTTCAAAGGAGACTGATAGCAGAGCTTTAAATAAATAAAAAGACTTAAATCCAATTATAAAAGGATTTAAGTCTACTATCGTACTTACTCTAACTGGTCTTTTTTGGCGTAAACCATGTAATGATGAATGCTATTGCAGAGATAACAAACATATAGATATACGTGTTACTCGCGCCACTAATATAACCTATCTTAGACTCTAAAGAAACATTCGATAATTGGATCGTATATATCGTCATGATAACTGCTGTACCAATTGCGCCAGCTAATTGGCGAATTGTGTTGTTAATAGACGAGCCATGAGAGGCTAATTCCCTTGGTAGTGCATTTAAAGCAGCTGTGTTTAATGGCATTGTTATAAATGCCAAGCCTATACGCAATAAAATTGTACGAACTAAAATATATACTGTTGTTGTTTCTGGTGATAAGTCAATTACTGCAAGCATCGATATCGCGATTAAACTTGTTCCTAGTATGAATAAAGGTTTTGCACCAAATTTATCGAAAAGCTTACCAGTTACCGGGGACAGCATGGCATTGAAAATAGCACCTGGTAATAATAACAATCCCGCTTCTAGCGCTGTAAACCCTCTTCCATCCTGCAAATAAATCGGCAGTAATATTAAGTCGGCATACATTAGAATGGTAATAGCGATATTAACTACTGTGGTCATTGTAAATGTGTTAAATTTGAAAACATTTAAATTCAATAAAGGTTCAGTAGACTTCATTTGTCGATGACAGAACATGATGGTTACAAGCAAACCGACAACAATGGATGTAAGGACAATTAAATCATCCCACCCTCGGCTGCCCGCACTACTAAAGCCAAAAAGAAGAAATCCAAAGCCAACTGTAGAATAGATCACACTGACTATATCGAGCTTTACTTTGGACGTTTCCGAGGCATTAACTAGATATTTACTTGCTAGCATGATAATTGCTGCGATGAATGGGATCATGATGATAAATAACCATCGCCAGGATAAATACTCTAATATAAATCCTGCTAATGTTGGTGCAATGGCTGGTGCAAATATAATAGCAAAGCCAATGTTCCCCATAATCGCGCCGCGTTTTTCCGCAGGATATAGATAAACAATTACAGTCATCATTAACGGAATGATGATTCCAGCACCTACTGCTTGAATCATTCTACCTGTTAATAGTACGCCGAAATTATTTGCACACGCGGCAATTAAAGAACCGATTAGTAAAAATAACATAGAGCTGATAAATAACTGCCTTGTTGAAAAACGTTTCATTAAGAAAGCAGTAATAGGTACTAACACACCATTTACAAGCATAAAGCCTGTAGCTAACCATTGAATCGTTGCCGTATTTACATGAAAAACTATCATTAAATCACTAAATGCCACGTTTAACAATGTTTGATTTAATGTAGAAAAAAAGGTTCCCGTTATCATGATGATGAGCAGCAACTTTTTGGTACTACTCGCTATTTCATTTTGCATATAAAATTCCTTCCCCTATAATATAGATTGTCGACATACTGTCTAGAAAATATAATAGCAGAAGTATAAAAACAACCATCTACAATCGGGTCATTTCTGTCGATTAAGAGACAAATTCATACGATAAAGGGATGATTTTCATGACTATTAAAGAAGATCCTCGCGCCATTCGCACACAGGAAATGCTTAAAGAAGCTTTACTAACACTATTGCAAGAGGGTAACTCGCTACATCAAATTTCTATTCATAAATTAACGCAAAGGGCTAAATTGAACCGTACCACCTTCTATTTACACTATCAAAATATTAATGAGTTAAAGGAACATTTAACTCATGACATCTTACAAGGGCTAACAGACAAAATAGAAAATTTAACTTCCATTTTTGATAGGAATAGATAAGAGCACTTGATACAGCTATTGGATTATCTCCTGGAACAAAGAAATCACCTACTTGCTTTAGTCCAGTTTGAAGAGGTCGAAAAACATTTACTAATGTTGATGAAGGATTTAATAGTAACCAGAAGAAGTCAATCAAAGAATGTAGGAAGAAAAGCTATTGTAGATCCAGACATTAAGACTGCTTCTATTATCGGCATCATTATGTGGTGGTTAAAAGATGGCTTACATCTGGATTCTGCATATATTGCGGAGCAAATTAATCTTATGTATCGGGCATGGATTTTTCTTTAAAAAAATCCATGCCAAAACATTGATTACACAACATTTTGGCATGGACTAGGCTTATTTTTTTAAACCCTCAGCGAGCCGCGGAAACCCCTTGCAGCATAGTAGGAATCTGCTCCATTATGATAAACAAAAACAGTATCGTAGCGCCAATCACAAAAAATGGCCCCGCCGAGTTTTCTAATATTAGCAGGTGTTTGCACCCAACTCGACGTTTTCTTATCAAAGCTTTCCAGTTCCTGTAGCTCTCGGTATTGCTCTTCCGATAAAATTTCGATACCCATTTCAGTCGCCATATCAATAGCGCTGTTTTCTGGTTTGTGTTTCTTTCTTGACTCCAGCGCCTCTCGGTCATAGCAAACACTTCTGCGACCTTTTGGACTCTCCGCAGAACAATCATAAAAAAGGTATTAGCCCGTCTTTTCATCATAGCCAACGACATCCGGTTCACCGCAAGTCACTTCCATTTCATGAAGGGACCATAATTTTTCAGGATTAGCTTCGAGCTTAGCTTGTACATCATTCCATTCTAGATCTTGATGACGGTGCATGTTTTTCTCAAAACGTAGTTTTAATGTACTGAGAAGTTCTTCAAGTTGTTCTAGTGATAACTCTTTGTTTCCGTTTGACATATTCGTTTCCTCCTTGGTATTTCGACTCCATATATAGAAATCCTCTCGTTAGTTCAATTTTAATAACTAATTCAGATTGTGTCCATCAATCTAAATATCATAAGCCTTAAAAATTCTTGTTATCCATATGTTTAGCCATATTCTAAAAGGGAATATTTTCATATAAGTCAAATGAAAAGGAGTTTGAATATGCTTAATCATACAAAACACTATATTAATGGTGAGTGGGTGGATTCTACTGGTTCGGACACAATAGAAGTGATAAACCCAGCAACTGAAGAAGTGATTGGAAAGATTAGCAGTGGAACGGAAGAAGATGTCAATCAGGCGGTTCAAGCAGCAAAAGAGGCTTTTCCTTCCTTTTCTCAAATGCCAGTGGACGATCGGGTAAAACTTCTAGAGAATATTGCGAAAGAATATGAAAATCGCAAAGATGATTTGGTCAAGATAATGACTGAAGAGCTAGGATCCCCAATAACAAAATCGGAGCAAATTCATTATCAAATGGGACTTGCCCACTTTAAGCAGGCTGCAGAGGAATTAAAAACTTTCCAGTTCACAGAGGAAAGGGATAACTCTTATATTATAAAGGAACCAATTGGCGTCTCTGGACTGATCACGCCATGGAATTTCCCTACCAATCAGATTTCTACGAAGCTAGCGAGCGCATTGGCAGCTGGTAGCACCTTAGTGGTGAAACCTGCATCTCAAACACCATTTGCAGCTATTATCATCGCGGAGATTTTTGACAAGGTTGGCGTCCCTAAAGGTGTCTTTAATCTTGTCAATGGTTCAGGTTCCGTCGTTGGAGAGGCCATTAGCTCTCATCCAGATATCGATTTTGTATCCTTTACTGGTTCAGGAGCAGTTGGAAGCAGTATAATGAAAAATGCTGCAGAGGATATTAAAAACGTTTCACTAGAACTTGGAGGAAAATCTCCTTTAGTTATTTTAAAGGATGCAGATGTGAAAGAAGCAGCAAGAACAGCTTTAACTCAAATCGCAACAAATACGGGTCAAGTTTGCGCAGCTGCTACACGAGTAATTGTACCGGAAGAAATGCATAAAGATTTCATCCAAGCAATGAAAGAATTAGTGACAGAGTTCCCTGTTGGAGATCCACAGGACAAAAATACATTTACCGGTCCTCAAGTATCCGAAGAACAGTGGAAAACCGTTCAATCCTATATCAAAAAAGGAGAAGAAGAAGGAGCCACCCTTGCTATCGGCGGTCCTGGTAGACCAGATGGAATCGATAAAGGATTCTTTTCCAAAATAACCGTTTTCACGAATGTGCAAAATGATATGACGATTGCACAGGAGGAAATCTTTGGACCTGTCATGTCGGTCATCACATATAAAGTTCTGGACGAAGCAATTGAAATTGCCAACGATACCGTATACGGCCTTGCCGGATATATAGTTGGAAATGATAAAGAAGAACTGAAAAAAGTTGCTTCCAGCATTCGAGCGGGTCAAATAAGAATCAATAATAGCAAATCAGATCTATCCGCTCCCTTTGGCGGCTTTAAGCAATCTGGGATCGGTCGTGAATGGGGTAACTATGGAATCGAAGAATTTATGGAGCCAAAAGCGATTATGGGAATGCCTTCTAATTAAATAGAAGTTAAGCTGTCCAAGAAGTGTTTGGGCAGCTTTTTTTAGTGTGTTCTGACTAAGAATGAAAGGATTCTTGTAAAACTAAGCATCTAGAAACACCTTGGTACTATTGAATCCACTCCATAACATACACCAATAAAAGCGGAATGAAAATACGAAAAAGAGACTGTTCACTTAAAACAGCCTCTTTTTCCGTTAATTATTAACCTTCTAGATAATCTCTTGAATATTACATTGGTGCCTTCGGCGGTGTCTCCAAAATAAAACAACCACTCTCCTTAACTTAGGAGAATACTGCAATTTTCCGTGCGATTGATTCAGTTAAACGAGATGCTACTTTAGGAACAGCCCATTTAATAATTGGCGTTAACATTGCGCCAGATAATCCTCCTGCATGAACTTCCACTGTACAAGTCATTTCAGTTTTTCCGTTAAGATCAGTAGCAGTAAAGTGACCGCTTCCTTTAAAGTTGTCTGTTAATCCTTTTAGTTCAAACATAATATTGGAAGGTTCATTCCATTCAGTGATGTCTACCTGTGCCTGTATGGTTTTCTTAATACCTTTCACGTTACCTTCAAATGTCCAAATAGATTGCTTATCATTAATAATTTCATGTTCTTTATAGGCTGGTACTGTTGTTGCCCATTTTTCAAGATCACTGACATAATCCCAAACTGCTTGTACATCTACTGGAATTTCAACTGTATGTGTTCCTGTTGCCATGATGATCCCCACTTTCACTACGCCAAAATTGTAATTATACATTTCTATGAAATAATTAGTAAGCGTAAGCTTACATCTCTCATTATACAGGATTGATCTTCGGTAAAAAGCATTAATAATATTTTTTCTATTAAAAAATGCACTATAAGAATCTATTGAAGAACAACGAAAAAAATCTAAAACTTAAACAAGGCTTACTAATTCAGGATTTAATATAACCATATGAAACGTCCAACAATCAGAGTATTCTGTACCAATTTCGTGATCATGGAGGCAGACCCTGTTCATTCCATCACAGCCGTCAAGACCACAACAACCATTTAATCTACTGCTATCTGAATGGCGATTTGAATTGATTAAATCTTTTATGTTTACAATGATCGAACCTTTTAATAGATTGTAAGCTGTTTCCTCCTGAATTAGATAAAATCCTCTCGGAATATAATCTTGACCATCCTTTCATTAATCAAATTCAGGTCCTTCAATTCCGATAATGGTTCAGAAATCTCTAAATTACATGCTTTACAAATTAGTTTCAACTTGTCGCTACCTCCTTTATACAATACTAAATTTTCGTTTCTCTTCATCTAAAACGCCCATTAGTTTAATAAGGGTTCCAATTTAAAGTACTCCGTTAATGGCACTTTTCTACCTTCTTTATGCCATCTATGATAGGTATCAAAAACCTCCTTCACATTATTATTCGCCCGAACTTCTACTAAATACTTTATAGAAAGATAACTTCGCCAATAATCAAACATAATACTTGATAAGCTACCCAGGTATGAACTGCTGCCAAAGTTATCTAAAGAATGATTTCCATATTTGTTCTTGAAAGCTTCAAACAACTCGGCTTCTGCATTTGTTATTTCATTGAATTCCTTCTCACTTAATAATATCTTTCGAGGTAGATAAAAACACATTCCTTCCTCGAACCATATACTATCTTCTCTTTCATCATCAAATTCATCTAAAAATAAATCAGAATGGTGAGTAAGTTCGTGTGCTAATATTATAAATACCTGATTTTCAGAGTAGCTTTCATAAAATTTTTGTACATTAGGAAGTGCTTTTCCGTCCAATTGTCTTACAAGAATTTTCCGCCAAGTTTCTAGATCTGGTGACATATAAATTAAATCTTTATTAGTGTAAGCTGGTATTGGTATATCGGAAAAAACCTTAGTTGCTAATTCTTCTGAAGTCCATAAAATACCTTTTGGTAGTTCTGTCAAAGAATAATGATCCTCAAGTATTTTTTGGTACGCATTCAGCTTCTTACCAAATCTATGTATAATATCTTGATACTTCTCATATTCCTCTTTGTTTTCAAAAGCATATACTTGTCTCATTAAGTTATCTCCCCTTCGTTTAAAAATGAACTAACCTGCCACGTTAGCACAATTTTAAAAAGCTTTACCCCTTCTTGAAGTGAAGTGCCTGTCAGTTTAAAAGAAAAAGCGACGTTTACTCCACAATCGCAATCGATTATTGTACAGGTTCGTACTTACTTTTTGGGCATAGTGTATGTCACAGAAAAACCATTGCTTTCTTCAATCTTTGTAAAAATTTCACGAAGAATTTCTAATGCTCTCTCATTTGATTCGTACTTACCTAAAATTTTACTCCAGTGAATTGCAGCACTACCAATTACTCCTTCTATTTTCTTTCCATTTACTGTAATCTCTTTAGCGTTTATCAAACTTTTATCATCTTGTGTTGCAATCCAAAGCATAAATAATCATCCTTTTTGTTTATTCTTTCTCATTTGTGAATACAACAATCTGGTCCTATTACTCCTCCATTTACCTGCTCATTAGTTAGAATTAAAGACTTATAGAATAATTGCATATTATATAAATGATGTGACAATAATTATTTATCTCTTACCTTTAAGCTCTAAAAGTATAGGTGCTATATTTAGTAAGATAGAAACAATTGTCAAAAACCATAATGCCCTTTCCATACCAGGTACTACATCCATTAAAGCTGACCAATCTTCCACTTTTACCCACCCAGATATAAGACTATATTCTGAACAAAGTGTTAATGCTGTAAATGATAAACCTATCGCCATAGCAAGCTTATAATCTTTTCCTGCTTTATACATATAGAGATTTATAATAGTTGCTATTATTGCGATAACCCCAAATATTATCCACATAACTATACCTCCATATAATTTAATTTATGTTGTATAATACTAATGTGCATCAACTCAATTTTTTGCATTACTTTTTTATTAGACATTAATACGTATAATCTTACTTTACAGTATATGCTCTTACTTTTTGATTTCTTATTTAACAAACCTGCCGTTTAGTTCAAGATGAAATTATCCTTTTCAAAATGACTAACCCTAAAAATTATTTAAGAAGTAATTATATCGAGAATCTTATTTGATAGATCTTCACTTTCTAAGTGGCTAAACGTTTTAGTATCCGCAGTTATAATAACCGAAATTTTTTCCATAGGATATATAAGAATTTGTTGACCACCTGTACCTAAAGCTCGATAAATCTCATTACCTCTATAACTTTTTAGCCACCAACCATATCCATAATCACCATAACTAAGATTTGTTGAAATGCGATTTTCAACAGAAGTTTTTATCCAATCATTCGAAATAATTTCATTGTTATTAACAAAACCATTATTGTTAAGTAGCTTTGATATTTTTATTAAACTTTCAAATGATATCTTTAAGCCTGTACTCCCAACAGTTACCACCTTGCGGGTCACTTTCCCATTCGACATCATTTATTCCTAGCTCTGAAAAGAGATTAGCCTGAGCATAACTGGACATCTTTAAACCCGTTGACTTACTAATAATTGCAGATAAAAGGTGATAATCAACGCCTTTGTATCTAAAATTCCCATACCCAGATAAGGGAAGATCCAATATACTCGTCACCCAATCTCTACTACTTAGAATTAATCCGTATAAGTTTTTATCATCAATATCGAATCCTGAGCTCATTGTAAGCAAGTCTCGTATTACTATATGACCAGGAGCATCAGATAAATAGTAATTAATTGGAGTTTCCAAAGACTTTATATGTTTTTCTTTAAAAGCAATCCCAATCAAAAGTGAAACTATGCTTTTTGTCATTGAACGAATGTTTATTAATTTAGAAACATTCTTTTGCTGAGTATTAAATATTTCTTTGTTTGAAACTGATACATATAAATTATGAATTGAGTCACTTTGTTCATATAATCTAAGAATTGCTTCACTCATACGACTCTTCCCCCCAGGAATATATCATTCTTAAATGAAAGCTTAATTACCTCCAAGAATTGTTACCTAACTTGTTGCTTACTTTTATTAATTATTGAAATGATAGTCTTGTTTAACCAAAAGCACTTCGTTAGTTTAAGTGCCATTCTCTCCAATGTATCTCAAATGTTGTCAATAACCCTTTTTATTGCACTAATTACTAGTTCTGGTTCATCATTCTGTATATAATGGGCACTATTTTCAGCAATCACAAATTCGCCTATCGAGGAAATTTTAAGAATCTCTTTTTGCATCTCATTCCATAACGCTTGTGAATCCTCCGAATAATGAGCTTTCTTGCCCGCTGAAAGAACAACTAATGGAATATTTAACTTTCTTATTGATACCTTCAACTGTTTTAAACTTTCCATAAATTCATCATAATTACCTTCGTATACAAATTGCTTATTATATGCTTGTTGAAATTCATGTGGCATCGTCGGTAGAAAAATCTCCCTATAATCCTCTGGGGTAGAATCGACCAGTACAAGACCACAAACCTCTTTTGGATATTTAGTTGCATACAAACGTGCATTAACTCCACCAAATGAATGGCCAACTAATATGTATGGGGGTTTTATTTTTGCTCCTTTAAGAAGTTCGTGCAATTCTCTTACCATCTCACGACTCGTCCTGGAATTAGAACTTGATTCACTCTTTCCAAGCCCTGCCCTATCATAAATGAAAACATCGGACAGCAGGGATATATCATCAACTACTGAATCCCAAACCTTAGAAGTATTTCCATAACCAGCATCCAGTACAATAGTTGGTCTTCCCTTATTTTCTCCAACCAATTTAGCGTATAGTTTACAATCACTTATCTGAACAAATATCTCTTTTGTCATTAAGTCCTTTCCCTCTCTTTTTATTAATCAGTTGGTTTAAGTACTTATCAGAATACCTCTAAACCTTATCTTATTCTGCTTAATACATTAACGTTTTTCTCGGAAAAAAGTTCATTTATCAGAAAGTTTGCACTTTATAAATATTTTCCCCATTAAGCTAAACTACCCCTTACTTCAATAAAAAAGACTTTACTTCTTCTTGAAGTAAAGCACCCTTTAGTTGAAGAAGAAACGTGAAGCTTATTCAACAATCGCGTATGAAAAACCGATATTATGCAACTCTGTATAAAAAGTTGCATAATATCGGCCTTTGTTACTTTAATAAAGCCTATCCAATTAAAAAATGATAGGAAAAGTAAATATTACGAAAGCTGCCCAAAGTCCGTAGATCGGCAAATACTTAGTGACAGCGTTTTGGATAGTGGAAGGTCCAGATTTGTTTTGAAGAAAACGGATATAGGAGAACATAATCCAGATTAGATTTGCCCATATTAGCATGTTTACTCCTAAAACAGCAATTCTATTAGGCGTAATCCCATAAGAAGATAGTCTGAACACGATGGCTGACAAAGCCACACTGTCAATGATAAGCGCAAGAACAATTAAGGCTACATTTATATAATCGGAAATGCTCTTTTTCTTGTCTGAGTCCTTCTCGATGATGGAAAATATAGTAACGGCCAATACACCAAGGAGTATTCCGTTGAAGGCTATCAGGAAATTACGGTCCAAGAATGGATTTTTTCCGACCCATACAACCGTTATAAGATAGACCAACAATGTGACCAGGACAAGAGGACTAAAAATTTTAGCTATATATGGTGTAATATTCTTAGCAAGTTTAAGATTCATGGATACTAGGTATGCAGCCACAATTGCGAGAGCGGCAGCACCAAATAAAACGACGTTGCTAAAATAGAAGTCTTCAATATCCAACCCAACAAAGCTAAATAACTGCATGGTTAATGCTGCTAGTACCATTCCGCTAACTGCCATGCTGGCATAGAGAATACCATATTCCAAATTAAATTTAATATAGGCTAATCTTGCACTGCCTTTTGCATATTCATTTCCTGTAAATGCAAGCCCTACCAATCCCCATAAGAATATGGGAAGGTGCAAATAAGCAAGGATAACACTGTCTTTATAATTCAATGGCAACATATTAAGATAAATCCCGGAAATTAGGAACAAGGCTACAAGGGAATAAATAACACTTTTTTTCGGAGTATTATTGTAAACAAAGTAGGCAGCGATAAAGGGAATTATACCAAAAGCCAGGTTAATTGGAGCAATTGCTTCCTGTTCTACAAAATGGAAAATGATCCGAGTGCTAATCCCAGCGAGAATGGCTAAAATGCCCATGAATAAGAATCCTTTTTGAAGCATGGAGGATTTTTCGTTATTTACCATCTCCTTGAAATGCAATCTTTCATACCAAACACCAAGAACCTGGGAATCAGGATTTAGTTCCCATGCCTGTGAGAATGACTTTTTAAAAGTTTTTGGATCTTTTCTATACATTCTCTCCAGCTCCTGAGGATTAGCGATATTTTCAATTATCAAATTGTTAATGTCCATAGTTATACCTCCCCTTTTTAACTGTCTTCGTCATTTTTGTATTCTAAAATATCTCCTGGCTGGCATTCTAAAGCCTTACAAATTGCCTCTAAAGTAGATAATCGAATCGCTTTTGCCTTTCCGTTTTTCAATATAGAAAGGTTCGCCATTGTTATTCCAACCTTCTCCGAAAGTTCAGTTACGCTCATTTTCCTTTTTGCTATCATTACATCAATATTGATTATAATTGCCATTGTTAGTCACCTCAGACCGTTAAATCATTTTCTGATTTCATATTGATTGCTTCTAGTAAAAGTTTTTGGAGAACAGCCGCAAATACTGCGATAACCATCGATGCAAAAGGAACAACCAATCCGACAAAGACAACTCCTGGTGCATCGTCTACTTCCGCAAAGATATAGAAGAGCGGCCAAACTAGCACATGCAAAATACTAATTGTGATGGCACAGTATTTGATTTTCTTTAAAGCATTTACAGATAAATCGGAGAAAGCTTTATTTTGGTCAATATAGCGTAAGAGTTTAAAGGCCTGATACAAAGCAATGTAAAAAGGAATAGCAGACGTATCAAAAACGATGAAAACGAAATATTTTATATAAGCAAACTCTGGAAGCAATTTTGCTGCAAGATTCGCCATCTCAGGCACCAAAAAGATGCACAGAGCAAGAACTGGGAGTCCTAAAAGAATAACAGCTATTTTTAAAAACAACGTTGTTACCTTTTCCATAAAAAGCACCTCACTTATTTTTTTCTGATTTGATTTTAATATAAATTTTATCGTTTTACAATATCTTTTTATTCATTTATATAATATTTTTATTGTATATTTTTGTTTTAAGCAAAATAAAAAGTATTCCTCATTTAAAGAAATACTCGATAACTTTAAAGCATTAAATTTTATAACTTGTACAGCTAACCTGTAACATTTCGCAATGAATTTCTATGATAGATCTACTCGATATTTTGGACAAAAAATAGACCATCGGAAATGATCGTCTAAATTACTAAAGGACCTAGTACATAACTACTTTACTTAAATTCGTTTACCCAAAACCAATATCGACCAGTGTTTTTTTATTATTTGCAATCAAGAGGATAAAAGGAATAATTCCTAAAATAATATATATAGTTATGAATATCGATGTTTGGAGAATTTTCATGTTCTCAACTATACTCATAAAAATTATTAACGTTCCTAAAACAAATAAGGAAAAACTAAATCTTTCTGATAAGATTGAAACTTTATCTCGCCTAAAAGAACTCTTGTTTTTTGAGACAAAAAAATTCACTTTCCATTAGGAGGCTAAACCCTATAATCATCACCGATATTCCAAATACCAATTAAATCCCCTTCCTCTTTATACTAACCAACTTCGTTAATGAAATAAGAAAAACTAACTGTCTTGGCAGCCCTACGTAAAGCACCCCTTAGTTTTACAAGGAATAAGTAGTATTTTACTTTTCGTTCAATCTTTTTAACAATTCAATTATTTGTTTGTTTTGTTCACTTGTTTTTCTTATCTTCACTTCAATAGATAAGCAAGTTATTGCTATTACAATAACACCCACTGTTATAATAAACTCCATTTTTTATTCCCCCTCACTCCCTCTAAAATACAGCATAATAACGAATACTCTTGTTTGCTGCTTAAGTTCATTAAGAGTAAAGCTTTATTCATTTTGAAGGAAAGCACCCAGTGCAAGCCCTCGTTACTCTATTAAGAATATTACTTATGTATACTAGTTACAATTCGAGAAACAAAGTAAGAAAAGCCACTTAGACCTACATTTCCTACTAAAATTAATAAAGGCTCTTGTTCCGCATACAACATACCTATACAAAACAGGATAAAACATACTAGTGAACCTGTAATATTTAATAAAATGTTTTTTATCATTGTTTAAAACCACCTTTTATTTCACTAAATTGCTGCGTTAGTTCGATTAGAAAAAATGACTTGTATTTATCGATAATTACTAATTTTTGTCTTAAATTTAGAAGAGAAATGAAACATTAATAATATTATAAATGCGATTATACAAGGATAGCCAATGAGCACCACTGGATTCATATGTTCGACTAAACTAAACTCCCCCCATTCAAGCCATAACCCCCATCCCATTCCTAAAACACTAAATATCAAAGAGAGTATAAAAACCAATGGCCGTCGTTGTTTAAATAGCCCTACAAATATATTGACAACTCCAAAATAGATCAAAAGTGCCGAAAGGAAGAAATACCATTTGAAACCTTGTAACCCAGGGATTACAAAAGTAAATGTGATACCAGAAAAAAATACAATTGCTAGAATACTATAAATCAAAAAGAATAGTGGTTTCTTTTGTACCTCTTCATAGAATTTTTCACCTAACATTATTTTATGCCTCCTTTGACTTCCATACTTTTACCATTAATCTTCAACTAGCCTGCTCCTTTATTTTATTAAAAAAGCTTTACCCCTCGAAGTAAAGAACCCGTATGTTACTTAAATGGTCCTCTATAGTTAGGCCTTGAAACATCCACAACTGTAAAAGAAAATAAGATAATATTTACAACTAATAACAAAAATGGAAAACATAATTTGAATTTCCCTGACATCATATAAAAGTAACTCCCCTCTTAAAACCATCAAGTTTTACCTAAAATTAAAATGAAGTAGGATTAAGTAACACCCTCGTTAATACAATAAGAACTGAGCTTCTATAAGTCAGCTTACCAAGCTTGATAAATCTGTTTAATTGTTATTCAGAATGGCTTCGAGTTTATTTACTAAACAAATTCGCGTAGGAATGGCATAACAACCCCCATGACAAACAAAGCGATGGCGATGTAAAGGATGGTTCCACCTATTGGTAGAATCCATTTTTGCTTCTTGTATTGGAACCAGTAATTAACTGCCCACATGACGAGCAGAAAACCAAAAAGACCTAATTTAAATATGTCAGAGATGGGGTCATGGACTGGAGGGCTAATATTTACCACAGAGAAAAACGCTAAAATACCAATAGCACCCAATAGGATCAAATTGACGACATGCACGAAAATATTATAATAATGGTTATTCATTAAATCTCCTCCCCGAACATTTATAGTTCACAATCTCAACTATTAAAGAACATTTCCTCATGATCTCCTCTCCTTCCCAGCTGTATTAAACAAACAAGCGCCTAAAAAATCCTTCGTATCCTGGTGAGTAAGTATATCTAACACATCGTCTTTTTCCATAAATTCTATGCTACTAATTTCATTATCCTTTGGATTAAGAGAGTCTATATCTCCTAAAAATTCAACTAGAAACATAGTTGTTTCCTGTTTAGCGTATCCGAGTTTGACTTTAAGTTCATCCGGAAATTCAAAACGAATTTTTTCAGGAAATTCTTTTATGATTTTATAATCTGTTGATCCCGTCTCTTCTTGCAATTCCCGCAACAGTGCATGGTATAGTCCCTTATCTGTTTCTTCTACTCCACCTTTTATGAAGTCCCACTCACCTTTGATATTCCGTTTTCCCTCTAAAGTATTTATATTCGTCTTATGTACAATTAAAAATTTATTTCCTTGAAAAACAACTGCACCGACAGCCCTTCTGAGCATTTCTATCACTCTCCTATTTGTCGATGGGATAAATCACCCTCTAGGACGATGTTATTTTCTTTACCGCTTAACTCGACGATCGTTAGACTTGTATCTTTGATATAAGGTGGTTCCCATAGCTTTTCTAAAGGATAGTCTTTGAAGAAAGCCAATAATGTTTTGATAACAATAGAATGAGTAACGATGAGAACATTTCCTTCCCTATTTTTCTCTTGAATAGAACTAATAGCTTGCAATACTCTCTTTTTAAGCTCATCAAAATTTTCACCATTTACTGATTTATATAGATGGGGAGTATGCCAAAAGGAGTAAAATTTTTCGGGGTACTTATCCTCTAGGGCAGAAAGAGTTTGACCCTCCCACTCCCCCATATTAATTTCTCTTAAATTTTCTTCGGGTATGATAGGAATCTCTCTTTCTCCTTTAATCAAGTAAGCCGTTGATACAGTTCTTCTACTTGGACTTGTATAAATGGCATCAAAGTGTATTTCTTTAAGCCTATTTCCTAAAGATAAAGCATTACTTATCCCATTCTCAGTCAGTTGCGAATCGCACCATCCTTGCATTCTTTTTTGCGTATTCCATACAGTCTCACCATGTCTAGTAATATATAAAGTTAACAACTAATTACCCCACTTTCATGTTATTTTTAACCCTAGTAGAGCAAATGCATGTCAATGTCGAATACTTTCTCGGTGGGTAGTTCGTCCGCCACAGCCCCCTTAGTAAAAAGAGTTTTTAATTCGAAAAAGTCTCCCCTTTATCTAAGTTCAAAGTGTGCTTGTTGATTGTAACAATGTGTTTGTTTACTCAAACCACTTCTGCCTTGTGCATAGGTTCATCAAAGTAGAAAGTCATATGAAACAAATGTGGACCAATTACTTTTCCAACTATACTAATAGAAGTAGCTGCTCCACCATTTGTTGAGTAAAATTCAGATGACGTTTTAGAATCAGGTAATTCTGTTGTTGCAATTGTTCTCTTGCGAGTTTACTCAAAAATTACTCCGTTTCAAATTTCATACCAGTTCATCTCATTTACCTGCCATAGGTCTTTCGGATTTCTTTATTTTTATTAATGAATACACACTTCTAAAAAAGTTGATGTACATAAGTAAAAGCAGTAGTAGCATGCCATATGCCTGTTTAGGGAAATGCTCGAACATATAATCTTTCTGAGTAATTCCAAAATAGTTTGTCATTATTAGTAAAATCAAATTAAAAACTAAGTAAACTAGTATCTTTTTATCTTTAAATAAGAATGCAAATAACAATATTAATACTGCTAAGAGTGTAAATAACTGCAAAAAATTGAAAACAAAATCAGCAAATTCCATATTTACTCCTCCTACCTTTCAATCCCTATTAAAAAACTTCCTTATACACCTAAACTTTTTCTTTACTTTAATACGTTCCCAAGAGAAAAGAAGTTCCAATATTCAGCAAAAAACCATTAGAAAAATAGAGCTGCTCTTAATTCAATCTTCCTTGAGTGTGAAAGTTGTTCTAGGAATTATATCGTGATTTGGGGGAAATTGATTTCTCTTATTCTATTTAGGAAAAAAAAGATATTTGTTTCTAATATTTGAATATTCAGCAAAGTAGTATACAATTAAAGCAGGAAACAATCTAAAAGGCGGTGGATGTTTTGTTCGTTCTCATTATTCTCGGAATATCAATATTAGTAACCGTTTTCGGTGTTGTATACGATTATTTGGTTCGCAAAAGCTTCACTGAGGCAAATAGAGGTCCTGCTAATCAAAACGACGGACGAGTAAAGGTTGATGTAGCAACAAACCAAGCTGTAAATACGATGAACATGCCACAGTAGAGTGACACTAACGTCACACTTTTTTGTCCTAGAAATAAAATCACAGTAAGTTATATCCTCAATCCACAGATCAGTAGTTCATTGAATGAAAAATGATTGCTACAATTCATATCCATTGCAGGTTTTCAAAAGGTATTTTCTAACTACTTTTAATATAATAAAGTACTTTATTAAACTACTTGCCGCATTAGTTTAGAAAAGTTGTCACCAAGCTATTCTGTTTTACTAAGACGGCACGATAGCCCTGCTTAACAATTTCTTAATTTATTATTCCTCTTCATCTCTATATATTCTAATTGTCTTGCCGTTTTTAACCTTAGCCCATTGTTCAATCTTGTCCTCTTCATTCAAGTATAATCGGTATTGTAAATCGCTTTGCTTATCATCTAACCGTTTCACGAGATACGTTCTTGTTGGCGCCTTCAATGTGCCATGTGATTGTCTATCCAGTACTTTAACCTCAAAACCTAATTTCAACTCGATTTGCTGAATTTCCTTAGACCTTTCATTCGAATCCCATATACAAAACTCTGCCACAACGAGAAGTACTATTCCTATGCCAATAAACGTAATCCACTTTAAAGAACTCCTTCTTTTTTTCATCCCTTTACCTCTCCTTTCTTACGCGATAAATCAACATGAAATCCCCTTATATATGCAACAGACTTTTTCACATAGTTTGTTTAATGCATTAGCTTGCTGCTTAATTCCAAAAAGATAAAAAGCTTTACCCCTTCTTGAAGTAAAGCACCCCTATCTTATTTAGTATCATTGGAAGAAGTCAATTTTATATATTCCTCCACATCTTTCACACATAATGCCATACCTTTTTTCCAGAATTCCTCTGAAGTAATATCTTCCCCTAAATGTTTTATCACTAAATCCTCTGCAGTCATGCTCCCTGAGTCTCGAAGTAAGTTCAGATAATCTTTTTCAAACTCTTTTCCTTTCTCCTTTGCCTTCGCAAAGATACTTAAAGCAAATAAGTACCCAAAAGTATATGGAAAATTATAAAAAGGAGATTTCGTAATATAATAATGAGGGGTCCATACCCAAGAGTATTTGGAAGGTTGCTCTAGCGATCCATCATATGATTCATATATTGCGTCTTCCATTAACTGATTTAGACGACTTGATGAGACAATGCCTTCATTACGTTCTTCATAAAACCTCTGCTCGAATAAAAATCTCGAATGAATGTTCATAAAGTTCATGACACTACGTTTTAATTTTTCATCTAATATAATCAATTTCTCTTCTTTCGATTTTGCCTTTTTCAGAGCAGCATCAAAAATTATCATTTCCGCAAAAGTTGAAGCAGTTTCAGCAATACTCATGGGATAGCTTTTATTCAACCCATTAACAGACTTCATCGCATAGTTATGGAAAGCATGACCCAATTCATGAACAAGCGTTAACACATTTAAAAAAGTACCCCCAAATGTCATAAAAACTCTTGATTCTCCTGTAAGTGGAAAACCAGCACAAAACGGAACTGCGGATTTATTAGCGCGGTCTTCAGCTTCGATCCAAGCTTCATGAAAAGCCTGCTTAACGAAAGCTTCTAATTCAGTTCCAAACTGACTAATATGGTTTATAATTAGTTCAGCCGCTTCGTCATATCCTATCTTTTGAACACTATTATTAATGGGAGCCCAAAAGTTATAAGCTTTCATGCTCGAATCACCCATCATTTCTGCTTTTCGATTCAAGTAATTGGAGAAGGGTCTTTTGTATTTACTAACTACTGACCACATAGCATTCATTGTTTCTTCCTTCAATCTGTTATCTTTTAAAGGCATTTCTAAAACGCTTTTTACTCCAGACTTTTTATATACTTGTAAACGGAAGCCAGCAATATGATTTAATATTTTCGCAAATAGCTCTTCTTTTTCTTTCCATATAGATTCTAAAGCATGATGAGATTCCTTTCGTACTTCTTCAATAGGATGAGAACGTAAGTTAATTGCTTGTCCTACTGACAGATTTTTTTCTTCTCCTTCCACTTGAACTTTTACGTTAATACTACCCACTAATGCAGTGTAAAAATGACCCCAAGCATGATATCCATCAGCCATTAAATCAGCTATTAGATTTTGCTCTTCATCTGATAAATGCATATCTGTATTTTCACGCCATTCATTTAATATAAATCTATAATCCTCTAATTCTCTGGCTTCTATCAAAACTTCCCATATATCCTGCTTTGTATTTGCTAGTACCTTTTTCACTTTAGATACTTCTTTCTCAAAATAAGAAACTAATTGAGCTACTTTACCTCGTAGTGATACAGCTTCTTGATCCTTTGTGTTTTGTGCAAGAAGACAAGTGATAAATGAATTTGCCTGTGACAAGTGAATACGAACTTCTCCAATATCTTCTACTATTTTTAACAAGTTAGCTACTTCATTTGTTGCTAATGGTGTAGTGAATGAGTTAACACATCGTTGTAAATCTTGTAGAAGTATTTCTAATCGCTTTAAATGAATAAAAAATTCATCGGATTTGCTTTCTCCCTGAAAAATCTCATCCAAATTCCAATTTTTTTGATACCCCATTTTCTCCATCCTCTTCCCCCTATAACAATAAACAGAACGTACATTCTTATCTTAACATATTTTGAAGTAGCAGAAGTCTGAATTTACTTCCTGATTACGGGTATACAACACTTCATTTCTGAAATCTATAAATACGCAGAAAAAATGACTGGGGGATCGCTTCCGGTATTGAATATTTATAATTTATTTCCAGGAACTATAGAAATAGACCTAAATTGTTCAAAGTGATAGCGATATAAGAATGATATAATGGAATTTCGATAATCAATTAGGTTATATTGGTTAAGTGTATAAATAAGGAGCTATAAAATAAAATGAATAAGCAATCACAAAAGACCTTATGGGCGCAAGTAGTTAAAACAGGGATCATTAAGTCAAATCTAATTCCGATGGTCGCAGGATTAATGCTTGCTTTGTTTACGTATCAATACAGTTTTGTAGATAATATTTGGAATATAATTTTTGCATTTTTAGGGACTGCAGCGGTTATTGCAGCAGCTGGTTCGTTCAATAACATTTACGATCGGGATATTGATGCCATAATGGCCCGTACAAAAGTTCGCCCGACCGTTACAGGTGCCATATCGATTAAGAAAGTTTTAATAGTCGCAATCTTGTTATTAGTAGTTGGTTTAATATTATTGTATCTAGCTTCTCCGTTAGCTTCTTTCCTTGGATTTTTAGGGGTATTTTTCTACGTAGTCCCTTATACCATGTGGACAAAACGCTATACCATTTGGAATACGGAAGTTGGAAGTATCTCCGGTGCTATGCCTCCTTTAATCGGTTGGGCAGCAGTTGCTCCAGATATTTGGCATCCTGCGTGCTGGGCATTATTTTTAATAATGGTCATTTGGCAAATGCCTCACTTTTATGCGATTGCTATTCGTAAGAAGGATGATTATGCTGCAGCAAAAATTCCGATGCTCCCTGTTGTAAAAGATCGAAAACGGACCTATATCCAAACTAATTTCTATTTAATTTTATTAGTGCTATCTAGCTTTTTATTTTTGCCGTTAAGTTTAGGTCTCACTTTGGTTTCGCTCGTTTTGGGTCTATTTTGGTTGGGCTTAAGCTTATTCGGCACGCGGAAAATGGATATGAAAGACTGGTCCAATAAAATGTTTATATTCTCCTTAGTGCATATGATGGTTATTTACTTTACGGTAATTATTTACTCTGCAATCGGCCTAATTTTACAAGCAATTTAAAGATAAGCAGGCTTAAACATGAGTTAGTGTATCATCTCAGAATGGATTTCTGAGCTACTGGATGTCTCATAAAAATAAGAATAACGAAATATTAGGCTTGTTTAACTAGTTGAGAAGAAGAGAACCTCTCTAACTTAAGGTAGATTGTGTTCCTTCCTCCTCACTGAAACCCCTAAAACCTCTTAAAGTTTTGTGCAAATATACGTCGAACCTTTGTTTAATAATTGATCAATATTTGAATGAAGGGTTTTCTTTTATATGAAGAAGGATTTCCCCTAAATCCACTGGATGTAAGGAGTTTGTATCATAGAAAAAGCACTTATCTATTCTTTTACTTTCAAATTCATGCACTAATTCCAAACATCTCTCACCCATCTGATGTTCTTTTATCCTTAAAGCATCTCTTCTTAACAGTTCATCTTTATCAACCCATAAAATAACATATCGAATTTCTACATTTTGAACCTCAGCAAAAATCCTTTGAGATAGTTTTTCTACTTCCTCTGGAAAAGCAACGTAATCAATGATTACATTCTTATTCGCCTTTACAAAATTGATACTAAGATCAGCTATATTTTCCCACACTAACGCAAGGGATTCTTCACTTTTCCAAGGTGGAAGATATCCACCCACAACCATATGATTAATTGAATCCCCTTCAATATAGGCACTTTGATCAAACTGTTCAGCAAGACCCTTTGCAGTTGTTGACTTCCCAACCCCTGCAGGTCCGGAGATAATATAAATTTTATTCATTGTTTCCACCTTTTTTATATGAAATAATTTATTGCAATTTTGTAACCACGAAGCCCTTCTTCAGCTTATGAGGAGTTTTTTCTTTCTTTTTTCTGTTTCCTCCGGTGAAAAAAACGCCATATATAAAAAATCGTCCAAAACACTAATAAAGGGATAAATTGATAGTTTTTTTCACTATAAAATATTAAGATACTTACTAGGATAATTGTTGGAATAGCCAAATAAAGATAGACTCTTACTTCCTTATTTTTAAAACTTAAATCAAATCGTTCACTCATATATAGCACCTCATTAATAAATACCAAACACCTTATATAACTCTAATACGTTTTAATTTGTTATAAGTTCCAATATTCAGATAAACAGTTAAAGCTAACAACTTTATATACTTTTTTGAAACCCCACCAAGTGAAACTGAGTAATCAAATATAAACCGAACTTTACATTTCATTTATAAATGCTAATTTTTATCAGAGATATTGCATAGGAAGTAACATGAGGATATAATTTTGGAGGATAATCATCAGAGGAATTACACTATTGTCGAATTAAAAATAGGATAAAAATGCTCAGAATTTTTCTCTGAGCATTTTCCTTTGTTTACAGTCCGTTATCTCTCCCAAAGTTCAATCAATCGTCCTTCAGGATCCTTGATCCAAACAAACTTACCATATTCGCTAACCTCTTTTTCCTTAGCAAGTGTTACACCAATAGATCCTAGATGCTCAATGGCCTCGTCTATATTTTGTACTTCAAAATTCAACATCACTTGTTGTTCTGCTGGAAAATAAGTATCATCTTCGGTAAAAAAAGAAAAGATTGTTTCGTTTCCTAGTTCAGGTTTAATAATCGTCCCATTCCAATTATCTATTTCAATTTGCAACACTTCACTGTACCATTTTTTCACAGCGTCCAGATTCTTAGTTCTCCAGAATACTCCTCCGAAACCTTTTATCATCGTTTTAAACTCCTGTCTGTCTTTAAATTTTAGTCTAAAAAGCTGACCAGCACTCCATTTTCGTTAATAAAAACACCAGTCATACACAAGTATTTTACAATCAAACCAGCCACCAGTTAATCTTAAAAACACTTTTAAAAGGTATTAAGTCAGTAAAAGTTTAATATGTAATAACCCCAGATCAACAGATGTCTCTACGTAACCAATTATCTGATCTAAAGTAAAAACATCAAGTTTTTCATTCACTACTTCCTTGTCATATTCCATATCGCCTAATACATAAGGGATAAACTTTTCAACATCTTCCGACTTAACCTCTTCCAAATCCAAGATTGCAGGTAAATTAGTTATTGCTACTTTCAAATCATTCTTGAAACCGTAATATTCTAACAATTTACCGTTCAGTAATCGGAAATCATTATGGTAAAGATTTAGTATTTCTTTATTTTCTTCCATCCTGTTTTTCAACCAAGGTAGATAGAAACCTTTCAGCCATATATCATCAGCAATTAAATGCGAAAAATATCCTAAAATATAGGGATTTTCTACATGGGAACTATATTTATGCATAAATCCTTTATAATCCACGCTTCTTGAATAATCCTGTACCTCACCTTTAAAGAAATGGGATATGTCTTTCGTGGTAACAGCATCTGCTGCAATGCCGCCAAGTAAAAAAGTTGGACGATCTTCTATTGTTAGACTCTCTGCAATTCTATTAGCTATAACTAAGTGCATTATCCTTGAACCCAAAACCCACTCACACCCTTTTGTAATTACTTTACTATTTGTCTGTCCTTCGTAATTCATCTGCCTTTTTTGTAATAGAGAATTGATTCCAAAACAATTAGTATGTGCAAAATACTAGGTTAATGAAGTGACACATTCATCACAAAAATTTGCATCATTTGAACTTAATTGTTTGCAACTACTACAAATCCGTCCTATTTTTTCTCCACATTCATTACAAAATTTTGCGTTAACAGTGTTTTGCTGTTTACAGTGCGGACATGCAAAATTATCTGTCGAGGCACTTTCCAACTGTAACGCATTAGAGATTTCTTTCACTCCGGAAGTAGTTTCTTTGGCTAAATAGTTAAATGTATCCTTTGCCACTGGAGCATATTCTCTGCTTTGATACTTCGCAATAAAACCACCAAAGCCTAAACCCGATAGTATAAATCCAAGAAATAGAAGCGGGATAGCTACAAAAAATAACCAAAAATATTTAGGTTCCTCAAAACCTTGCAATGTAAAAAAGTCTATGAAAGCCACAAGCATCATAGCTCCCCCTACAATTAAAAGTAAAGGTCCCAGAAAACGGAAGAATGAACGTGTTTTCCTGTGTTGTTCAGTAATAAACTTTTCTTGACCCATTATTACTATCCTCCTTTTTAATAACACTTAATTGGATACGTTTATATGATCCTTTTAGTTTCAAATAGCAAATTAGATATTTTCTTAAACTAACCTTTTCTAATAAGTAAAATTTAATCCTCCAAAAAATAACAATAGCTTTGAAAATATTTTATCTCTATACTTATAGTGAAATTCATAAAAGGGGTCAATTTATGTATATTTGGAATATTAATGCGCTTGTTAGAGCTTTAAAGGAAGATTCCTTTAGTGAACAACAGAAGAAGAGTTATCGAATAACCTTTTGGATTATAGTAGCTATTACTGTCTTTTCTTTACCGATAGTTGATAATCCTTTTTATATGAATAAATATGATATTATTGATTTCAAATGGGCTAGTGTGTTTTGGGGATTGATAGGTTTTAAGATGTTCTTAATTAGTGGTTTTATTTTTAATTCAGCTACCATTGGTGGGAAGACTTTTGAAAGTAAAGCATTCGTTAGCTGAAGATCGATTAAACCTTGGCGGTAATCGTTTTAAATATGCCGATTCCCGTAAGTTTCAACGTCATTTTTTCATTTGTTGAAAGATGTTTTTCCACAAAAACAGATAAATTGTCCACCTTAATTTCATGATATTTATGCGAATCTTTTGGCTTTCCTAGATGAGTCATTAATTCTTGGATAGGAGGAGCACAGCAACCATTAACTTGAATAGATTTTACTGTAATATGCTCACCTTTTGACTGAAGCCAATTTTTCACTTTTGTATCTAACTCTACATGCATGAAGATCACTCGCTTTCACCTTTTTTTTATTTCAACAAGAAAAAAGACTATACTCCTTCTTTAAGTAAAGTATCCTTTAGCTTAATAAGCTTCGTCTTTTTCTCCTTCAGATATAATACATTTCCTCACGTCTTTTGGTGTAATATCGTAACCTGTTGCTGTTTTTCCACTCCAATTAACTCCTGCATATAATCTATCTGCTTCGAGACCAATTAACCATTTGTTAAGAAAATGATTTAATGTGATTTCATGTACTTGAAAATTACGATATTCAGGTATATTTTTTAGATTTTTTCGGCTCTTGTTTTTAATGACCAGAACGGCATTGCCGTTTCGCCATTATTATTTGTGAAAGAAGGAAACCCTTGGTCATCTTTTATTGTCCATACTTTTTGATACTCTAATACTTCCCTTATAAAAGCATGATATTGGGCTGATGATTGACTCATTTAAATACCTCATAAACAATTATTTTTGTCTACTGCATTAGCATTCATTGTTCTTATTCTATAAAACACACCGTTACTTGTAGAGGTCATGAATTTATTCTGTTTCTTCTTTTGGGTTGCGTCTGCCGATTAAAAATCCTAAAATAAGTCCTGTTAAAAGCAAGCTATATCCATCTGCAGAAAAATCCTTCGTAAAAATCCCCCATATAAACCAGCCCACCAAAGAACCCAATATTAAATAAAATAGATATTTCACTTTCCTACCTCCTTATGCTAAAAGGATAAATTGCTGAATCCGGCAAACATTCAAAACCAGTCCGTCTTGCCAATAAAAAAACCTTGCTAGCTAGAAAGAAGAGCTTATTGCTGCTTACTCTCTTCCCAAAACCTAATGAGTAGTCTATCTATTATGAAGAAGATTGTTGCATAAGCAAATGAAATAAGTAATGCGGTGACTAAAAGATCAAAAACTGTTAAAGAGAAAATGAAGGCACAAACTAAGGCACATCCTAAATGCTTTAAATAAGACAAACCGATATTCTTACTTGAGCTAAAGGATTCAATTGCTATTGAAGAAAGAACTCCAACAATAAAAAGAACAGGAACTGTCACAATGCTCACTGCCAATCCTATTATAAAATATGAATTAGAAGCATCACGGAAAAATACTGGCACAATGAAATATCCAATTATGGAAGTGAAAAATGCTGCAAATAGTTTTCGGTCAAGCATACTTACATGGATACCTCCAAAATTTGAGCTTGTTTGTTCGGTTTGCACTATTTTTTATAACCTACAACTTTACCTTCACCTTCTTCCATTGGCAAAACTCCAAAATCTCTACTATCCGTCCCTCTCCACCATTGATCCACTAAAACAAAAATCTTATTTTCTCTCACCTCTACGGGATTCATATTATAGTCTTTAGGCGATTCAGGGTACGCTCATAGACAAGCAGCATGTGTTTTGTAGAAAATCACATCTCCGCGATCTATATCTGAATAAGCAAGGTTCACGACCAATTCACTATGAGCCAAGGTATTATAATTATGACTTCCTCTGTCCATAGCATCCGAACACCATTCCAATAAAAATGACTTTTCATCAGGTTCTACCACTTCAACTTCTAGTTTAGTATTTGTGCCTGTAATCGCTTCCACTTCGTTTGAAGCGTTATCTGATGAACTCGCAGTTAGTAATACAGCGAACCCGATTAAAAAAGTATTTTTTTACACTAGCATTTCCTTTACTAGATTTATTTAGGAGACGTTTTTGTTTGAGTCGATTATGTCTTAGAACTTCATCCACTGCCCAAAAGAAGAACGAAGTCATAATTCCAGCAATGAAATTTATTTTCCCTTCACCCAGCCAATAGTTCTCAAAGTTAGAAAATAGGTCACTTGATAAAAATATAAAGCCATAGATAAATGTGTAAAGCATCCCAAAAAATATATGAATGAACAGTGCTACACATACTCTTGTAAATCCTTTGAATCCTTTGGTTAAATAATCAGACAAAAAGGTTACCGGAACACCATAAGCTAATATAAAAGGTGAAAATAGTAAGCTATACATCCCAATCATAGGTATCAATTCAAATGGTCTTTCCCATTCGCCAAAAACAAAAATCAAAATGAAAGTAATCGACAAAATTGTGGCAAAGAAAAAAGTCAGTGCTTTCCTTTTAATCAACCACTTCCCCCCTTTCTATAGGAGTCCTAAAACCCCATATAACCAATGCACGTCGTATTCTTAAGTTTCCTTGTCACCATCTCTTCTCTTTTATTGTTGTAACCGGTGATACATAATAATACGTTTTCCAATCTACATAAGTTTCAACATTCAGTCTTTTCGGAATAGCGGTGCCCGTTCTCAAGAAATGAATGATAATATAAAACTAGCTATTTAAAGAACTCAGAGTCTTTATTTAGGTATCTCCTACAAATATATATTTTAATTTCATGTCATTCCCCAATGACATATGTACTAATTCTGTTCTTTCAGTCTTTTGATTAGAAATATAATAACTTATATCCATGCCATCCGTATTTTTAATTACCAAATATACCCATTTCATTAACTACTTCTATGTTTTAAATAGTTATAAATAATACTAAAAACCATAATACTCATGATTGGAATATAAAACCGAAAAGGGTAGTTTGGTATAAATATAGTAAATGAAAGTAATATTGCTACTATTATGGTTCTAAAATTCTTTTCTTTATAAGAGAGTTCATTGTATTTTTTCATTATCTAATTCGCTCCTCTATAGATAATCTGCTACATGAAACTTTAATAGAAAAGACATTTTAAATAAAAAGATTTTTTTTACTCGAAAATGCTTAACCCCTTCTTGAAGGAGAGCACCCGTTAGTGGAATAAAACTAACGAATAACTCCTAATAGTTCTGTTCGGCTAAAATCCCCGTTTTTTCAATAACTTCTTAAAAATCTTTATTATTGCTATACCAACTATCCCTATAATTCCTCCTATTAGACCTTGTTTAACTAAATAAAAATCGGTAGTTCCCAATCCTCTAAAAGTCCCCATGTAATTTCAGGATTTCCTTTTGAAGATTTCATTGATCCCACATATACTTTTTCAGATGATTCTCCTGTATTGCTGTAATGATTAACTATTTCGTTGGTAGTGGCAGAAACATTTTTGTTAGCAATATCCTTATAATCCACCCATACTAATGAACCTTCATCACTCTCAATTAGAGTAGAACTTTTAGATACTCTCCCAAAGAAAACATATTGTATTCGTACTTCTTGATTATCTTTCAGTCTAATTAAAATGTACCGAAGTGTTAGATTATCTATGTAATCACTCTTTAAACCCGTTTCTTCTTCTATCTCTCTAAAACATGCTTTTAAAGGTTCATTGATTTCATAACCTTCCATGTGTCCACCTATTGGTACTAATAGACCTGCGAGAAATGTGTCTTTTGGCTTTTTTTTGAAGAAACAAAACTTCTTGTTCCTCACTTAAAAGGAAAGCAACCGCCATTTGTCTAAGTTCCAAAAATCTCGACCTCCAATTATTTACTAACTACATATTCTGCATTTAATCTTCTTGTTCCTTCTTCAACTAAACTGTCGCGTTAGTTGAAGTGTAACATTTCACAATGGTTCGCCGAAATCTACATGATGTTTTTAACATAAAAATAGAGCATCGACAGCTGGTCTTGTTGACTATAGCCCCCTTTAGTTAAAGAAGACATTCTTATTTTTCAATTGCCTTTTTAACTGATTCAAAAGCATGAATTACTGTTGTATCAAATATTGGAACTTCGGAATCCTCTTGTTTTATTAATAATCCAATCTCTGTACATCCTAATATAATCCCTTCGGCTCCCTTATCAATTAGTTTTTTGATGACTTTTTTACATTCTATTGATACCACTTAGGTTTTAATCTGCTAAAGTAATCATGATCTTCTAAATACGTATAAACTTTATCTAACATCTCATTTATGTTGTTTGGAATAGTTTTTAAAGTCCATATAATAGTAGAAAAAACACACATTGCTAGGTAAAGTGAATACAACCTCCAAAAATCTTCATCAGGTTCTTTATTATTATAATATCCTCTGATTTGCCCTATTGAAAAAGGAATGCTTACTTCCCGGCTAAAAATTCCTATCTTTAGAAATTCATGAATTGGATCTCCCCAATCATACCTGTTAAAGTCTATAACTCCAGCGAATTCTTTATTATTCACAATGATGTTTCCTAGGTGAAAATCGTCATGTTGAAATAAGTTCGGGCGTAGTTTCATTAGATGGATATTCTCATTAATAAAATTTATTATTTTATGGTCATTTTTAACCTTTACCTCACATGCTAAGTAAGCATCAATATATTTCTTATGCTTTTCAACTTTCCTTGAATACCAAGAAGAAATATAGTCTGGAGCAGATAATTGATGCATTTTTCTTAGTTCTTTTCCTGCATCAATACCAATATTATATTGTTCTTGGTCCGAGTATTTTGAGATTTCATCCTCAGCATCATTACCTTCTATGTAGGATGTAATCATATACCCCCGATTTGCTACCTCACCAATTGAAATCGGTTGTGAACATGTGACGTTATAATCCTGCATCCTCTCCATAATAGAGTATTCTGTCTTCTTTAATTCCAACTCTTCTAAATTAAACATCCGAAGTAATAGCTTTTTGTTACCATCGTGCATATGTATTACATATTTTTCATCAGTGGAAAAACCCTTTTTAACTTCAATAACTTCTTTACAATTACTTATCAAAGGAATCTGCTTTACTAGTGTTTTACTCACACCCTCACCCCTATTATCAAATTTTGAAACAATTCAATAATCTTAAACTAGTATAATTCTATGAAAAAACTACATTTCCTTCTTTCACTAAACTGCTTTAGTTTAAGTTTAACATTTCACAATGGAGTTCTGAGATTTACTTTATGTTTTGTAGAAATATAGAGACCATCGAAAGATGATGGTCTTGTTCTGGCTAAAGCACCCGTTAGTTGAAGTACAAATATTTACACTGATTGTCAGTGGACTGCTATTGGGTAAGTACCTTACAATCGATAATAATACACCTCCATGAGTTTACAAATTCGTGGATTTTATTTTTTTATAAGAAAAATAATTGTATATAAAATCGAATATTGATACGAAATAGGCTGAACCAGCAAACAAGAATATAGGGGAATCATAAGGGTGGCTAATAAAGCGTTGTAAATCAATAAAGTCTTGTAGTTCTAGATAAAGTAACCAAAATGTTGTGATGACAAAAAGAGAAATATCGTAAGCGATACTTAGTGGGCGTTTAATCTTTTTTAGAGCGAAATTAAAAATGACAATTCTAAAAAAAACAAATAGAAGTAAACAAATTTGATACGCCAATGTAACATAAATGATTGATGGCTGTATTGATTCTGGTATCGTCGGCATCAGCATAAACCCCTTTGAATAATTTAATAAATAGTTTATCGATTGGAGTTGTTATAAAGTAGGAAACGAAATTATGATTCTATAATTGTTATATAATACAAAAAGGTGTGAATTTTGATATTGCATACGAATTAGACGAGTAAAAAGAATCATTATTGAACTAACGTGCCCCGTTAGTTTAAGTGTAATTATTCACAAACTCACTAAACCTTCCTTTAGCTGACTAATGTTGATACAACTTTGATATAAGTTTCCAATTATCAAAATCTTGCTCTTTAGCCATTGTATTCTTAAATTGAAGAAAGCTTAAATTGAAATTTTGTTTATTGAATAGCCAACCCTCGTTACAAAAAAGTTGGCTATTTAAAGATTTCCATTTAATTAATATCAATTTTTATTTTCTCTAACTCAACAGGAATATTAGCGCTCAATGATCCCATATTAACTCTTATTACATAGTCATTTAGGTTAAAATCATCAATTTCACTAATATCAAATTTGCTTGTAAAGCGTAATTTATCTTTGTTAATTACTTCGACTGAGTGTTTAATCGGCTTCTCATAAATATCTTTTTCAGATTCTTTAACCAAAGTGATATCATTGTGGGCAAAATTACTGAAAAACGAGAAGACTTGATTTATGTAATTACCATTATTTATTTGGAAATCAAAAGTAACACTCTTATCTGTTTTGATAATATTTTCTATTCCAACAGCTAAATCTTGCCTTTCAGCATTAACTTCGACAGGAGTTGCTTCATCTAATTTAATATAATGATACGGTTCACTTAATGCCACTTTAGGAAGCACCTCTATATAACTAGTTTCTCCCTTTACCGACTGTGGAATAATACTTCTGCCTTTAACAATAATTCTATTGTTCTCTTTGACTGTTTCTAGATCTATTCCGTCTATGGATATAGCGATTTCTTTACCTTGGTCATCATAAGTCTCTAGTCGAACTTGATCATGCTTCCCTTCAATTGGAAAAGTAGCTGTATAATTAATAGCTGTTGATGCTTTACCTTGAATAATTGAATCGAAATGAACATTTACTTCTGCATTTTCATCGTTAGTTCCTTTGTCAACATTTACTGTCTCATAAGGAATTTGGTTTATCGGAACGTCGAAACGCCAACTTCCTTCCTTTCCTCCTATCCTTTTGAATTCAAGTGGGAAAGAAGTTTCTGAAGGTAATTCTGTTTTTGGATAGCTTAATTGTATATGCCCAATATACCCGTTCACTGATGGCTCCATATATACTAGTTCTTTGCTATCAGAAATGCCACCCTTACCATCAAATATTTCATAAAATCCTTGAACACTTCCATCTTCTTCTGTCCTTACATTTCCCTTAACAGTAAAAGTAACTCCTACTACAGCTCCATCATAATAAGCATTTGTAATAAATACATCTACACCTTTATAATTAGAGGTTTGATTCAATTCTGTTATCAAATCTTGAGACTGTAAGTCTCGGCCTACGGCATCATTAAAAGCAGTATATACATTTCCGAGCAACGGTACTTCCGCCATAACGTGAGATATGGAAGGAGAAATGAAACTTGAAGAAATAAATATTGTTGCTGCAGCAACTGAAAACCATACAACTTTATTTGGACTTTTTGTATTTTTAGGTTCATTATGACCAGCACGTTCCTTTCCGGCCCTAATTGCATTTAAAACACCGTCTTTAGGTACTTCAATTTTCTCATATACTTCTCGAAATGATTTTTTCTCCATTATAGTTCATTCCTCCTAACAATTTTTTTAATCGTTCTTTCCCTCTACTCAAATAAGTTTTTACTGTATTTTCCGGTATCTTCATCACTTTTGCCACTTCACTTATAGGGAGATCATGAAAATAAAAAAGAATGATAGCATTCTTTTGCTTTTTATCTAGTCTATTAATAGCCTCTATTACGTCTAGAATGTCCTCTCTTTTTTCCCTTTTATCCGCAGTAAGCTCGATCATATTATTCAAAGGTAATTCTTTCTTGCTCTTTTTTAAAATATCATAAGAGCAGTTTATAAGTATTTTTGTTAGCCAAGTTAAAAAGAACTCTTCATTTTTCAATTGACCAATTGATAAAAAAAGCTTTGTAGGATGTCTCTTGAACAACATCTAAGGCATCTTCCCGATTCCGAACATACAAGTAAGCAGTACGGTACAATTGATCGCCGTATATAACAAGAAGTTCCTCTAGACATTCCTTGTTTCCCTTTATCGCCTTTTTAATTAGTTTAAGGTCATTCATCTATTTGACCTCCTTTCCGCTTATTAGAGCTAGATTATTATAAAAAAGTTTCAACTTTTTATTTTTCAAGGAAAAAACACGGTTCTGTCAACATTAAAAAAAGAGCGTCTCATGACGGCTCTTATTATATAGCATTCTATATCTTAAATTTTGGAGGTTAAGAAAAAATTACTTCAACTAACCTGCTGTGTTAGTTGAAGTGTAACATTCCACAATGTATCGCCAAAATCTATATGTTCTTTTGCACATAAAAACAGACCATCGAAATGATGGTCTTGTTTAGCTAAAGCACACGTTAGTGTCGAGAATTAATAAAGTTCTTTTAAAAATAATAAAGATTTATAAAATTGAAAGCTTCGTTAAGGCGATTGTTTATACTTTGTTCCCAATAGCATTATCTTTTTCTTCCAATATGCAAAGATACTGCACCATTTGCCGAACTATAAGTAGCAGTTACGGTTCTACCATTGGCAGTAAATTTCTCAGGAATGTCATTATTATTAAAGTAATTCCATACACGTTCCGCATCTTCTTCAAAATACAATTTAAATAATTCTCTTGTTATGACGGGAATTCGATAGGATTCCTCTAGGACTGGATCTGTCCAAAAGAGAAACATAAGAGATACTTCTTCATCTGACCATGGGCCTTCTCCAATAAAATGGATAGCTTTCGGGTAAGAAGGTATTGAATAAGTACCGTCTTTAAAACCCAGTTCATTATGTAATATTTGATAGTTTTTAATAAGATTAGGACTCCACTTTGATTTTAGTACTGGTGCTACCCAACCATCTGGAAAGGGTTTATCTAATGACTTTGTTTGGCTTTGTAACAAGGACAATTTCCATTTAGATGGCGTTTCATACTTTACTTTTGAGCTGTTCTTTTAAACAAAGCTTCCGCCACCTACACCATAAAGTCCCCCATGATTTTTAATACTATACTTAAGAACTAAAATAATTCAGAATGAACTCAATTAAGAGGAAGAAACTTAATTAATTATTCAACTATCCTGCCCCATTAGTTTAAGTGTAACATTTCACAATGGATCGCCGAAATCTAATTGATGTTTTGGACATAAAAATAGACCATCGAAATGATGGCCACATTTTGCTAAAGCACCCGTTAGTATAAGTAAAGCACTTCACAAACTTCGATAAAAAAGAGAGTTGCCAAGCAACTCCATAGATAAGTACAAAATCCTCGTACATTATACAATTTAAAACTTCACCACCACGTACTCTTCTTGAAGTAGTGGTGGTGAAGTTTTAAAATTATACAAGTCAGTCTTGTGAGTGACTCGTTTCGTTTACATATATTATATCGGAAGTGAAATGAGCTTACACATCCAAACTGTTGATGACAGCTAGTATTTGATGATCTGTCCATTTGCCATTAATCTTTAGATTTTCTTTAGCTATACCTTCTTTTTTAAACCCTCCTTTTTCTAATACACGAATAGATGCTGTATTGTCAGGCATAGCTCCTGCTTCAATTCTATGTAGTTTTAATTCTCTAAAAGCAAAATCCACAACAAGCTGAAGAGCTTCTGTTGTATAGCCCTTTCCATTATACTCCTTATCTAAAGTAAAGCCGGTATAACAGCTCTGGAGGTCTCCCCTAACAATTTGATTTAATGAAATGTCTCCGATAAGTTTATCAGTTGTTTTTAAAAAGATTCCAAAAGCATATAATTGCCCTTCATCTGTCTTTTTTAATGCCTGTTCAATGCGTATTTTTTGATGTTCTTCTGTATAAAAGGCTTCTGTAAGTAATGGGCTAACTCGTTGAAAAAATTCGCGATTTCTAATATGCAAGTTAGTTAACTCTCTGACGTCAGAAGTTTTGTAAAGTCGAAGATATATTTCTTCCCCTACTAGCTTCATAAAATACCCTCCAATATCTTTTTACTGCCATTATATTCAAATTAGGCAAAAGTATTCTTATTGCACTAAACTGTCCCTTTAGTTCAATAAGAAAAATGGCTTTACCCCTTCTTGAAGTAAAGCACCCGTTAGTTTAAGTAAAATACTTCACAATCTTTTATACAACTTTATAAACTTAATTCCTTAAATGCGTTATCAATGCAAAATTACGAAATCTTTTTGGGTTCTCACCAGATTTTTGTGGATTTACAACGATAAGTAATATGCAAAGTCGTATGCAATAACTGAGATTGTACAGCATTGTTCAAAATGCTTCCAAACCGTCGTTGTAACTGACTTTCAAAGAACTTGCATAAAAAGCTGTATAAAGAATGGGACAAAAAAAGAGACAAACACTGAACTAACAGTGTTTGTCGCCTTTTAGTGTATGTCCAAACTTGTATTTGGGAACGTTATTAGTTTAATTTTGTATGCTTTATAAATTCTTATTCAAATACAACCATTTCTCCTACATCTATAAATCCAAAGCGCTTATAGATATTTTTTCCATCATCTGATGCTTGTAAGACAACGGGTTTTTGTTTATCTTTTGTTTGTGTAAGAAGGTATTGAAACATTTCACTGCCATGTCCTTTACCTCTAAATGTTTCTTTTGTCATAACATCATAAATACCATAACTTTCTTTGCTATCTATTAATAAACCAGTAGATACAGCTATTTCACCAACACGTCCAATAAACATTTGAATTTCAGAACCTAAATTTACTTCAGAAAATTTATTAAAATATTTTTCTAACGCATCTTTTTCCGTTGTACCTTCAAATAGGCTTAAAAAAACCTCTTTATATTCATTAAGTTCTTCAAAATTTCCCACAGGAGTAATCATAAGCTGTTGAGATCTTCTTTGACCGACATTAAGCGTATTTTCAAGTTTCATCATCACATTACGTTCTGTTTCTTTTAGGTCGTATTCTTGCATCAGGTCTTGCCAGCGAGCGTTCAAATACCGAGAGTCAATCCACGTACTAAAGGGATATTCTTTAAGAGACATATTTTCGATGCTGCTTCTAATATTAGATGCATTTTTTATATGTGCAGACTTCGGCAAAAGTATATTGAATGTATCAGTGGGTATTTCTGTATTTGCCAAAACGAAATCTTCTTCTTCGACAAGATTTCCATTAACTGCATAAGTGAATATTCTTAATTTTTCTTCTAGATTATTTATAACTAATTGTTGATTTGCAATCATTTCTTTGCCCCTTCCCATTACATAGAGCGCGCGCTCTTTTTATTATAGGAGCAATTCAATAATAATAATACATTGTTCACAGTTTTTATATCCTCCCATAATTTTCAGAAAGCTTAAGGCACATTTGTTTATTTACTCCAAAGTCCCGTCTTGTATTAAACTTCTTCGTTGAAAAAAGTCCCCAAAGCGTCGTTTGGTAAAATTTCTTTACTTAGCGTTGTAAATCTGATGGTAGTCCTTGTTGCACTAACCTGCCTCTTTAGTTTAAGTGTAACAATTCATAATGCATATCTGATCAACTTAATGTTTTGGACATAAAAATAGACCATCGAAATGATGGCCATATTTTGCTAAAGCACCCGTTAGTTGAATAATAAAAGGGGCTCTTATTAAACAATCGCGCCCGATTGTTGAAGATTATTATAAAGTAAAGCTCCCATTTATTTTTATTTGCGCTATTGTATGTTTTTCTTTATAAGGGATGCAATTTGTAGATTATTTTGATTAGAAGTGTTTTCTAGACGCTTAATAATTAATTCTTGACGTTCCACAGGATGATTTTGACTTAACTTAGCTTTTACTTCCATTTTTGTTATGTTTATTTTGAATGCTACAATCCCATTATTCATTCCTTCGATAAATTTTGAATCCACATCTTTTAACTTATACGAGCTATCTGCTATTTCATATTTGTTTACCATGTCATTTAAAGAATTGAATATTACGTTTGGATTCTCTACAATCTCCATCTCTCCGTATAAATGGATAGACACATAATTCCAAGTTGGTACTGCTTTTGTTGTTTCGTACCAAGACGGTGAGATATAACAGTGTGGACCTTGAAAAACTACAAGAACCTGTTGGTCCTCTATATCCTTCCATTGTTCGTTCTGACGGGCGAAATGACCATATAAAACATGTTCAGATTTAATTAGTGTGAGTGGCAGATGGGTAGCGTAGGGTTATCCATTGTGCTGAGAAAATAAAGTAGCAAAGCTGTATTTTTCGATAAAATCATAAATTATTTCTTCATCATTCACTTGGAATTGTTTGGGGATATACACTCTTTAACGCCTCCTGAATTTGCCCTAATAATTGGGGTAATGTAGAAAATTCAAAAAAAAAGCTTCGATATGAGATAGTCTGCAATGCAATTTGACATCTACAAAGATACAAATACTTCTATGATGAGGAAACGTTATTTTCATAATGTGACTCCCTCTTTACCACGGATGCATTCTTCCCCATTATTACGCAAATCACAACTATAAAAGCTAAAACAATCGTTAGCCAATTAATCGATTCTCCTAAGAATAATACAGAAAATCCGATCATTAAAAAGGGTTGTAAGTATTGAATCTGCCCTACTCTAGCAATGCCTCCTAAAGACATCCCACCGTACCATGCAACATACGCTAAAAATTGACTTACAACACCTAAATAGAACAAACTGATCCAAGCTTCGATAGGCGCTTGTAACATATTAACTGAGATGCTGAAGGCAACAGGAACAATAAAAAACGGGGCGCCAATTAATATAGCCCAAGCAATCACTTGCCAACTACCAAGCTCTTTTGAGAGTTTTCCACCTTCTGCATAACTTAACCCGAGTAATATGACAGCCGCAATTAGTGCAAAATCTCCTTTTTGTAGTTGCCCTAAACCTAAATATACGGCATACATAAGCACTGTAATAGCACCCATTATACTCGCAATCCAATAGCGTTTCGAAGGTCGCTCACCTCCACGCCACATAGCAAAACCAGCCGTTGCAAGTGGTAGTAAAGCAATTTCTATTGCACCATGAGATACAGGCAATGATTTCATTGCAAATGTTGTTAATAATGGAAAGGCAAGTACAGCCCCTATAGCGACAATAACTAAGCTCATGAATTGTCTTTTATTCGGTAATGATTGCTTTTTTATAATAAAAATAGTCCCTACGATGATTGCTGCAATAACTGTCCTACCTAAACCAACGATTATCTCACCAAAATAAGGGACAGCAATACTTGTAGCTGGTAATGTAAGACTAAAACAAACTATCCCTATAAACCCTAATACCATTCCCCTTTTTATGTTGTTCTCCATACAAATCCCCCTTCACATTCATAAAAATATATCCCATAATCATAGTTAAAAGGATAAGCTAATTAAACATGATTGTACTGAATATCAACTCTTTTTAATATAAGGGAATTCCACATCTGTCATGGTACAGATAACCAAGGAGAGTATAAATGACAACAAAATTTAGAGGAATTTTAGAATGGGTGAAACAACAAATTGAGGAAGAGAAGTTAAAGGCAGGAGACAAATTACCATCGATTCGTCTGCTCGCTGAACAATTTCAATGTAGTAAAAATACGGTAGTTAAGGCATTATTTGAATTGGAAAAACAGCATATTGTGTATGCCAAACCTAAAAGTGGCTATTACGTTGTTGATGATTATCAAACACCTAGTACACATGAAAATGGTATTGATTTTTTATCGGCTGGTCCAGATCAACGAATCATGCCGTATGAGGACTTTCAGCATTGTATTAATCAAGCCATTGACCATTATAAAGAGCAATTATTTACCTATAGCGAGCATCAGGGACTTTTCTCTTTACGAGTGGAGCTTGTAAGGTATTTAAGACAATTACAAGTATTCACGAAACCTGAACGACTTGTTATTACTTCTGGGTCACAACAAGCACTTCATGTTCTGTCCAATATGCCCTTTCCAAATGGGAAAAAGAATATATTGATTGAACAACCTACTTATTTTGGCATGGTTGATATATTAAAGTTAAATCATATACCTACTTTAGAAATTGAATTATCAATGGAGGGCATTGACTTTGAAAGACTTGAGAACTTATTTCGAGCTAATGATATTAAATTCTTTTACATCATTCCAAGATGTCATAATCCACTAGGACATCATTATACAAATGATGAAAAGAAAAAAATCGTTGCTCTTGCAGAAAAATACGATGTGTATATCGTAGAGGATGATTATTTAGCAGAATTAGATCCGAATACAAAAGCAGACCCTTTGTTTGCTTACGAACCTAACGGAAGAGTTATTTATGTAAAGAGTTTCTCGAAAGTATTTCTGCCAGGACTACGGATTGCTACTGTTGTACTTCCTGAAAAAATGATTTCCTCATTCGTACGCTATAAATTTAGCACCGATTTTAATACATCTCCACTTTCACAAGGAGCATTAGAAATCTATTTAAAGAGTGGTATGTTTCAATATCATTTAGAAAGCGTAAAAGAATTGTACATCAAAAAAATGAAAACATTATTAGAAGCTTGTTCATTGTATTTACCGAACTATGTGCAATTTACAAAGCCAATAAGTGGTTTTTATCTCACCATCTTTTTGCCTTCCCATATAGATGTCGAGAAATTGATTTACCTATTACATGAAAAACATATATACCTAGACAACGCTTCAAGAATGTACTTAGCCGAAAATAAACAGAAGGCAATTAGACTAAGCATTTCACAAGTAAATGAAAATAAAATCCATTTCGGTATTCAACAATTAGCTACTTTTATAATCGATATGTGTGAAAAAAAGAAATACAATCCACTCTCGTTTAAATCCTATCATTAAAGTCAATAAGACATCTTTGATTCAATCTATCTTATTTATAATCAAAGCTTTAGCTATTATACAAGAAAAATAAAAAAAGTCGATTCCTTAATGTGCAGAAGGAATAGACTTTTTTAAGTTGAATTCTGCTTAGCTTACAAAGTTCCGAAATTGGTATTCCTTATAGCAGTTATTCAACAATCTGGCCCGATTGCTGAACAACACTCTTCAACTAAACTGCTTCTTTAGTTCAATTAGAAATAAGCTTTACTCTTTCTTGGAGTAAAGCACCCGTTAGTTGAATAAGTGCCTTTTTTTCTATTGCACATTTTGGCCGAAGTACGATTTAATCTTCTTCGCATACTTTTTTTGTTTTTTTACCTATCAAGATGGCTAGTATTGACTGGTTAAAACCAAGCTCGGAAAAGAGAATGAATCCCCAAAACGATATCTTCATTGCTTAATCCGCCAAAACCGATTTGTACCATTGACGCCTCAGCCTGGGTTTGATTCTCCCAATAAAGAGATACTGCGTAAACCTTGACTCCTTTTTGAGCTGCCGCTCTAATTAACTCCTCTTCACCCATACCATTATACACGCAATAAAATATGCAGCCCAGCACTCTCTCCTATTACCGTAACCTTTTCACCCATTAACTTCCGAACCGTCTCAATCAGAGTGGATTGTTTTTTATGATATACAATTCCGCATTTTACGAATGTGAGCTTCCCAAATGCCTTTACTCATAAACAGTTCTAGTGTCTTCTGATGAAACCATGATACTGTTTGATCATACAATCTATAATCTTGCTTATTATATAGTGCCATTAAGTCTGGAGGCAGTATCATATAAGCGATGCGCAGAGAGGGCAGAAGACATTTGGAGAAGGTTCCAAGATAGACAGTACGTTGATTTGCATCTAGACTTTGGAGAGAAGGAATTGGTTTTCCGACATATTTAAACTCGCTGTCATAATCATCTTCAATGATAATGCCATCTAGGTCTTTCGCCCATTTAAGTAATTGTATTCTTTTGGCGATTGGCATGACCATTCCGTATGGAAACTGGTGAGATGGGGTAATGTAGACAACCCTAGATTTGCTCTCATATAACTTGGAGATGTTAATGCCGTCCTTATCTAAACGTATAGGATGGATACTGAATCTATTATTACGAAAAATCGTACGAACTCCATCGTAGCCTGGTTCTTCAATCGCAATGTTGTTGTTAGTACTTCCAATTAAACTAGATAACATGTTAAACAGATACTGAATGCCTGCTCCTATAATAATTTGATCAGGTGAGCAGTTTACCCCCCTAGAATCATACAGATATTTAGCAATTTCTAAACGAAGACCATGTTCCCCTTGAGGATTCCCATAAGAGAACAACTCCACTTTTTCGGGTTGTAAGCTTAGATTAGATAATTTGCGCCAAGTAGCAAGCGGAAAGTGAGCTTTATCCACACCACCATATCGAAAATCATATTGAATCGGAGCAGTGTCCGGCTCGATTAATTCAACAAGCTTTCTTTTAATTGAATACAGCGTTGGTAACTTGTTCAACTCCAATTCGACTACATATAACCACTCCTTGGCCTACTTTGAACATATCCTTCGTCTATCAATCTGTGATATGCCGATTCAACCGTATTTCGGCTAATATGTAGATGTGATGAAAGCGCACGGATAGAAGGCAATCGTGTCTTAGCCTTCAGTTTGCCTCTTATAATATCTTTTTTGATGTGCTGATATATTTGGAAATATAACGGCTCTTCAGATTTTTCCTTTAGTAATAACGTAATTTCGATCATACTAGCCTCCTTACTCCCTAAACTGACCCCATAATAACATTTAGATTTGTCACTACTCACGGAGCCAGTTAATTTTAAAATTATATCATTACCAATGAAATATACGACTTTAGTTACTCTCGTATTGTAAAGGAACAGCGTGCCTGTAACTGATGATTAGTTAACCCATTGTTTAGGAAGAGAATGAATTGGAAACAAAATCAAAGAATAAAAAATCTCATCATGAGAGACAGCAATTAACTTCAACATCAGGAAAGTTCAACGAACACCCAGGCTATCGCCGGATGTTCGCCCCAAATAAACTCACAATCGGTTTTCCTGCCGATTAATTTCTATACAGGCCAGATGGATGATTTAAAAGACCAAGCTGATATCGTGGAAATGATTGATCAACGTAATTTTGCATCGATTTGGGTACGGGATGTACCCTTATTTGATCCTAATTTTGGGGATGCTGGACAGGTCTTCGATCCATTTGTCTATTTAGCATATCTTGCTGCGAGGACAAAGAATGTATCCTTAGCAACAGGAAGTGCAATTTTCACACTACGCCATCCCATGGACTTGGCAAAATCAGCATCATCTATCGATGTGCTGTCTGGTGGGCGTCTTATTCTTGGAATTGCTTCAGGTGACCGAGCCATAGAATTTCCGGCTTATGGAATCGATGCCAATCACCGTGATGTGCGGTTCCGTGAGACAGTTGAATTTTTCCGCAACTTCATTCAACATCCGCGACCATCAATTCAATCGTCCCTTGGGCAAGTAAAGGGGGTGGAAATGCTTCCTAAACCTGCAACTGGTGATATTCCACTTATTGTTACAAGATCAAGCCAACAATCGGATGGCTGGATAGCGGAAAATAGCGATGGTTGGCTAACTTTATCCGGGAGCAACAGCAGATGCATCTGGTCCCCAGAGGCTCTCAGAAAAAATAGACTCCTGGCGTAAAAAAATACCAGACGGATTATTCAAGCCGCACATGACTAACGAATGGATTGATCTTGTGGAAGATCCCGATTATCCAAGAACACCGATCCGTGGCGGATATATTTTACGGACAGGTCGAAAGGGTTTGATTGAACTTTTGAAAGAATGGCAGGCAGTTGGTGTCAACCACGCTGCACTCGGAATTCAGTTTTCGAGCCGACCACCTGCTGATGTGATTAAAGAGTTGGCAGAGGAAGTACTACCGCTCTTCCCATCGCATGAGGGGCCTAATCCTCTACACACTAAATGGTGATATATGTCTTTCCTGCTAGTAAGACAAACTAGAGACTTTTTTATTATACGTTTTGCGACCGTATTGTTATTTCAGTATAGGACCAAGATAAAAATTAAGCCATCTTGGTCTTTATCTTTACAGCTTGTGTTTTAACGCACTTTCCAGTTGATTTTCATAATCTATCACCTTAAACATCTTAGTTCTATACAAACTTGGAATCGTCCTTATTAAACTAACCTGCTACTTTAGTTTAAGTGTAACATTTCACAATGCATATCTGAGATCAACCTAAAGTTTTGAACATAAAAAATTGACCATCAAAATGATAGCCATATTTTGCTAAAGCACCCTTTAGTTTAAATACATTGTCTCATAATCTCACTTAAACTTCTTCTTTTGTATATTCAGTAAATGAATCGAAATCTCCACAACCCAATATAAGTTCACAACTCTCTGGGTGAAGCATAATCCCTTTAGATTGGACTACATATTCTTTGTTTATCGGTTCTATATGGAAGTGCTTTCCATTACCATAATCGTGTGCTAAACGAATTAACTCAGTACCTAATCCGAGCAAAGCATTTTTACTTAGAGTAATTTGTACTCTACAATTCGGCGTTATATCATTTCCGCCACTATCCATAACGGATACTAATGCAATGTTGTCTCCTTTTATTTCAAAAGCTTCTTCTTTATCAAAATCGTTATCTAAATCAATAATGTAATCAGACATAATTAACCCACATCCGTTCTAATATAAGTATATAAGTTTAATTTCCCCTAACCCGTTAATTCAATGAGAAAAAGCTACCCTTACAGGCAGCCACTTGCTTAACGCTGATTGGTCACATAGGAAAATAAACATAACTATGCTATGAATTTTAAACACCCCAAAGCACCTCATGAGGGATAGCTACCTTCGTTTAAGATTATTATGAAAAGGTAGGAGCAGGGAATTCATCAATTCTCATACGAAGTAAACTGTATGGTTTTTCCCGCAGGTCTCTTCCATAATGAAATCTCGCCTGTCGATGTAATTGATTCACTATGACATATAAGTATTGATCGGGGCCAATAGAAAAAGTATCCGGCCATAAAATTCTCGGGTCATGTGCGATGGTTTCCATCACGCCATTCGGCAATATCTTCCGGATACTGTTGTTTTCATAGTCTCCCGCATAAATGTTGCCTTTTGCGCAGGTGATCATTCCATCAGACGCGCCTTTTTCCCCCCAATACTGCACATATTGGGATAAATTAATGTCCTGTATCCTTCTGTCTCTTAGGGCTTCTGTTGAGATCGAGAACAGCTGACGGCTGGTTAGCGGAGCATAAAATAAAACGTTTCCATCAGGAGAAATTGCTAAACTATCGGAAGCCAATCTAAATGGGGAAGTCGAGCCGTCAGGGTTTCGATTCATCAAAATTTCACCTTCTACTTTCGGTAAAAAATAGGGATCTGGTGAAGTTGATGTTGCCCCATTTAACCGTCTAAACGCGTTCCCATTTTCTAAATCTACGACGATAATGCCCCCTGGTCCTCTGGAAGAAGAATCCGTTATATATGCATAGCCTGCTCTTCCAACCCGAAAATCCAAACGGACATCATTCAAATAAGTTGTTGGCAAGACAACATCTTCTGTAAAGGTATATACTCTCCTTATTGTATTCGTGCTTAAATCAACAGTAACTAATTTTGCTCCCCCCTGAACAGGTTCAGAAAAATTTGGTGCCCCTGTGTCTAGTACCCAAAGTGTTCCTCTTCCATCAGCAACGATACTTTGGACACTAACGAAAGACATCGAAATATTTCTAGTCTTAACCAAATTAACTTCTAAACTGGGATAAGGCTGCAATTCACCCTCAACAATTTCCGCCACAGTAAATTGAACGTTGTCTCCCCATTTCGGAAAGCAAACAAAAATACGACCAGTTTCGGAAACGCTGACACCTGTAGGCATAGCCCCATAAAAAGCATGCACCAGTTCAAACTGCCCAAAATATTTTTCCATAGGTAATATAGGTTGCATGATATCCTCCTCATCAAATTCGATCGAATATACCTATATATGTTGAGATTTTCTTTTAATGCCTGGTTCTTGATAATTTTTTCTATCGTGATTGGATGGGACAATCCATGTATACAAAAAATTACAAATGAATCGATTGCACTGATTAAATAATATTTCATTATATGCATGTTAAGGAATACAATTATTATTCTCTCCAAAATCTAAAAAAGCACCTCAAAAGAGATGCTCGAAAACTAACCCGCCATATTTACGGTTTTAATACAACTTTTATACAGTCTTCCATTTTGGTGTCAAATACTTCATAGCCATGCTTAGCTTGATCTAAAGGAAGTACATGAGTGATAATATCACTTGGATCAACCTTACCTTGGGCAATTAAATTATATAAATGCGGCATGTAGTGAATAACTGGAGCTTGACCTGTCCTAATATTAACATTTCGTTGGAAGATGTCACCTAATGGGAATGCATTATAACGTGCCCCGTAAACTCCTGTAATTTGAATTGTTCCACCTTTGCGAACAGCTTGACTTGCAATTACTAGAGCTCCCATAGCTCCTCCTTGTAATTTCAGACCAGATGCAAGAAATTCCAGTGGAGTCATTTTTCCACTCATTCCTACGCAGTCAATGACTACATCTGCTCCCCCCTGGGTTATTTCTTTTAAATATTCACCACAATTTTCATGATCTTCAAAGTTAACAATTTCCACTTTATTCGTACGTTTTGCATGTTTTAAACGATAACCAACGTAATCAACTGCAATAACTCTCTTTGCACCTTTTAACCACGCGAATTTTTGGGCTAACAGACCAACCGGACCGCATCCTAATATTACGACCGTATCACCTGCTTTCACTCCCGCATTGTCTACACTCCAAAATGCTGTAGATGCAGCATCTGCAAGTAACACTAAACTCTCATCCGCTACTTCACTGTTTTCTGGAATCTTGAAAGGTGTAAAATTAGCATATGGAACACGCATAAATTCCGCTTGACCACCTGGGAATCCTCCCGTAGTATCTGAGTAGCCAAAATAAGCGCCCATTTCTCCATTTTCATTCGCATTGTCGCATTGACTTTCTAATTCATGATTACAGTACCAACATTGACCACATGCTATGTTAAATGGGATTATAACGCGATCCCCTTTTTTAACTTTCGTTACATCCTTACCTACTTCTTCTACAATTCCCATAGGTTCATGTCCAATAACATAATCCTCTCCAAGGTTTGGGATCATCCCATGAATTAAGTGTAAGTCTGATCCGCAAATGGCAGTAGTAGTCAGTTTAACTATAATATCATCCGCTTTTTGGATGCTTGGGTCTTTCACGTTTTTTACTTGAACATTTTTTACACCTTGAAAAGTAACAGCTTTCATTATTTAAATCTCCTTCTCTATTCATTATTTCTTCGGTGGGCTTGGAAACATTCCTTTCCGATTTGTAACACCTGGAAAGAGATTTAAATTAGCTATATCTACTGCATTTTGAGCGGATTTAATATCCAATTGTTTTTGAAGTTCCAAATCATATGGGTTTAACCATTGTTTTTTCATCATGAGATCTGCAATTTCGAAATATAAGGCAATGGTTACATCAAGTTGTTCCTGTAATAACTTTCTAATTGTAGGTGTTGCTGTTTCTGTCAATGCAATTGAAAGATTTCTAACCCCAGTTTTTGTTGATAACAAAAATTCAAGGGCTATGCCTGAATCAGTAAGTTCGGGCATTCCAACAGAATTTATAGGATCTAAATAGTCATTCATACGAACCGACCTCCGATTATTTTAACTCAGCATTTGAATATAGTTTTATCATTGCAGTTAAAGCTGGTATAGATTGTTTTACGTCCTTCTCCATTAGCGCTTTTAGATCTTGGTCAAAAACGATACCTTGCATCATTTTAGATTTAAGTAAACATATCGTCTTAAAATTTATTACTTCATGAAATTCCAAAGTTTCATGAATTGCTAATTTCTTTTCAAACATTCCTGCACCTCCGAATCTTTTCATCCATTGAAGATTGCCCCAAAAATGAAGTTTATATTCATAATAATTGAGGTCCTTTAATTGTGTATGTTGAAAAATTTTTTTTAATCTTCATGAGAAATCTCCCATTTGACTTTTATTCAGGACTAATTTTTTTCCAATTTGTTTAAAAAGGTTCTATCATGAACAAAATGGGTTGAAAAAGAAAGGTATTTGAGCTATGTTTTCATTTTTAAAACGAAAGAATCAAAAAATGATAGAAAGATCCAAGAGATAAACAATCAAAATCAATCTAACAACAGACCACCGAACCTCATTGAAAGCTCTTTGTCCAAGAATCTTGAAGTCATTAAACAAAAAACAGGAAACAGTTCAGATATCATAATTCGCCCGTTAAAAATTGGTCATAATTCTCAGATAAAAATAGCCATTTTATATGTAAAAGGAATGGTTGACAATCAATCGGTTAACGATTCTGTAATCGAATCAATTATGAATAACCAAAATTTAAGTGAAAAGCTCATACCACAAGACGTGTTAGAAGTTCTCATCGAAGATGTAGTTGCTGTAGGCGGAATCAAAGTAGTTAGTGACTGGGAAAAACTATTTACTGCATTAATGTCGGGTGAAACTATTACGCTCATCGATGGAATAAGCAAAGGGGTTTGTGCGAGCACACAAGGTGGACAGAGACGGTCTGTTCAGGAATCTACTACAGATGTTTCTATTCGAGGCTCTAAAGAAGCGTTTAACGAGTCAATCGAGACAAGTATAGCCATGGTTCGTAGAATAATTAACAATACTGATTTATGGGTGGAGTCCTTTAATATTGGCAAAATGACAAAAACTGAAGTTTCAATTATGTATATAAATGGCATCGCAAAGAATGAAATTATAGAAGAAGTACGTAAACGTTTAAAAGGAATAAACATTGATGGCATCTTAGAATCTGGATATATTGAACAGCTAATAGAAGATCAAACAACTACTACTTTTCCTACGATATATCATACAGAGAGGCCAGATACTGTGGCGGGCAATCTGTTAGAAGGAAAAATTGCTATTTTTGTTAATGGAACTCCTTTTGTATTGCTGGTCCCTGCTCTATTTATAGATTTTTTTCAATCAGCTGAAGATTATTATGAACGTTTTGATATCGCTACAGCTATTCGCTTTTTACGTACTGTAATCTTCTTTATATCCCTTGTCGGCCCTGCGATATACATCGCAGCTACCACCTTTCATCAGGAGATGATTCCTACAGAATTGGCTATTATTATTGCCGCACAAAGGGAATCTGTTCCGTTTCCTGCATTTATTGAAGCGCTCATAATGGAAATAACTTTTGAAATTTTAAGAGAAGCCGGTATTCGCATGCCTAAAGCAATGGGTTCCACTATCTCTATAGTAGGAGCACTTGTCATTGGACAGGCTGCAATTCAGGCCGGCATTGTGTCACCTGCAATGGTAATAGTAGTCTCTTTGACAGCAATCGCCAGTTTTGCGACACCATCCTATGCAGTTGCAATATCAGCACGTTTGGTTAGATTTATTTTTATGGTAAGTGCAGCTACATTCGGTTTTTATGGAATTATTCTAGTGTTTATTATGCTGATAGTTCACCTATGCAGCCTACGTTCGTTCGGTGTCCCATATATGTCACCACTTGCACCATTTATCCGTGAGGAAGCAGGTGATACCATTTTCCGAAGACCAATTTGGGCTTACAAGAAAAGACCACGATTGATTAGTGGCCAAAATAGGGTTAGTCAAGGAGAGGATCAGAAACCACAGCCTCCTCGTACTCGTATTATGAAAAATACTACTAACGTGGAAAAAGGTGAACCAAATGAATCATAAATGGATTCTTCTTTTCCTGATTATGACAAGCACAGTTTTCATCTCAGGGTGTTGGAATCAAAAAGAGTTAAATGAACTAGCGATTATATCTGCGATGGCGATTGACAAAAATGAAGATGGTAAGTATGTCAAGACCATTCAACTAGTCAATCCTGTAAACGTTGCTGGAGGACTTCAAGGTGGAGGAAGTGGCCAGAGTCCAACCGTAACCGTTTACACTGCAATGGGCGACAGTGTTCTGGAAGCACATTTCCATGCGACATCTAAAGTCTCAAGAAGGCTATATCACGGACATGCAAATCTAATTGTTATTAGTGAGGAATTAGCAACAGAAGAAGGTATTATAGATATTTTAGACGCCTTTGAACGAGATCCAGAAATTCGAATGACGTCAAGGGTGGTAATAGCCCATCATACAAAAGCAGGTGATCTCCTTAAATCTTTGACTGCCATTGATAAGATTCCAGCCGAAAAAGTGAACGGAACTATACAGACTACCGAAAAAGCACGAGGTGAAAGTATGGAAGTTAATCTTCAAGATGTTGTTACTACTCTCACCTCTGCAGGGAAAGAAACAGTTATTAGCGGATTTAGCTTAAAAGGAGATATCCAACAAGGAAAAAAGATAGAGAATATTCAACAGTCTGAACTGGATACCACTATTGAATCTGACGGACTGGCCATCTTTAAAGAAGGAAAGTTGGTTGACTGGTATCAAGGTGAAATGTCTAGAGGAGTAGTATGGATCTTGGATAAAATCCATCAGACAGATGTGATATTAGACAGGGAAGGACAGGAAAACATCTTAACTTATACGATACTTCGCCAAAAAACAAGAGTCTCAGCTGATACAACAAACGACCTCCCTGTCCTTACAGTTAGAGTACGAGCAGAAGGTGATATTCGCGAAGTAAGGTCACAAATTGATCTAACCGATCCGTATGAGATTTTGGATATAGAAAAGGAATTAGAAAAAGAAATAAAGAAGCAATTAGAAAACACTGTTATACGAACACAGCAAAATAAATCAGATATTTTTGGATTTGGGGAAGTGGTTCGTCGTTCTGATCCCCAAAAATGGAAAAATATGAAGAACGATTGGAATGATACATATTTTCCAAACTTAAAAGTTAATGTAAAGGTAGAAGCATTTATACGACGTTCTGGTAATAGAACCAATTCATATCTCTCAGATATGGAACAATAGGTGTCAAGAAATGGAGTGAAAAACATTGGAAAAGGCAAAAATCAGCGCATATCAGCTATTCATTCTAATTGTCTTGTTTGAACTTGGTAGTGCCTTGTTGGTACCTATTGCAATTGAAGCAAAACAGGATGCATGGCTTGCTATTTTGATTGGTATGGTTGGTGGTTTTTGCTTATATTTAGTCTATCATGGTCTCTACTCATATTATCCAGATATACCTCCTACTGAATATTTACAAAAAATTATGGGAAGTTTTTTGGGGAAAATATTGGCATTCATTTACGTACTATATTTTATATATCTTTCTGCAAGAGTGTTGAGGGATTTTGGAGAAATGCTAATTACATCCTTTTATTGGGATACTCCTTTGTTTATTTTGAATACATTGATGGCTCTTCTAGTAATATATACAGTTCGTAAGGGTATTGAGGTATTGGCGCGAACAAGTGAATTACTATTTGTTCTAATCTTTTTACTTGGGATTAGCGTTCTTTTTTTAATAGTTGTTTCCGGGATAATACAAATTTCTAACTTAAAACCAGTGCTTGAAGAAGGCATCAAGCCTGTTTTAAAAACAACATTTACTCAAACCCTATACTTTCCATTTGGAGAGGTGATTATATTCGCTATGATCCTCCCCTATTTAAATCGACCGGCAAAAGTGAAACAAATTGGTTTATTAGCAATTGGATTCAGCGGACTAATATTAGCGTCAGTCATGGCCATAAATGTTAGTGTACTTGATGTAAATAACATTACCCGGTCCCCCTTCCCCCTTCTTTCTACTATACAAACAATTGAGGTAGCTGGATTTTTAGAGCGATTAGATGTTTATTTTATACTAATAACGGTTATAGGTGTGTTTTTTAAAATGTGTTTGTTTTTCTATGCATCTGTAGTAGGAACAGCCAATTTATTTAAAGTCAAAGAATCCGCACGATTAGCTTTCCCATTAGGACTAGCCATCCTGATTCTATCCATAACAATCGCCAGTAATTATTCTGAACATATTAAAGAAGGGCTTCATGTTATCACCCTTTATTTGCATCTCCCGCTTCAAGTAATTATTCCAAGTTTGTTACTTCTGATTGCATTTATTAAGAACAAAAAAAAGAAACGTAAGCAAAGCAAAAATTTATTTCCAAAAAGGAAGTATCGTTTAGTGGAGCGTGATAAAAAATGAAAATAATCGGTATTTCTATTCTGATGTTCGTCTTTTTAACTGTTTTTTCTCTATGCATGGACATTCTTTTAGGATTTGACCTAAACACCTCCGTTAATAATGCTATTAGACCTTTTTTAGTAATGGAAGTATCAGAAATAGTTATTTTCTTTCTCTTAATTGTTCTCATGGTTGTTGGTCCAGTTCGTACCTTATATAATAAAAGAAAAAAGAAACAACAAAGATAAAAAATATGTAAGTATATTACTGTACAGTTCTATTGCTTTGTTTGTACATAAACTTCTTGTTCGAAAGCTTCAATCCTTCACAATCTCAATCATAATTCTACATGAATACGCGAAAACGTTCTGCAACTAACCTGCTGCTTTAGTTCAATAAGAAAAAAGGCTTTACTCCTTCTTGAAGTAAAGCACCCGTTGAAAATAATAATAGCCTTCGAAATCACTAATTACTTTCTTTACTTTTCTTATAAAAGTTTGATACCACCCCTAATATAATTCCGATAACAATTAAGGGTATAGAAAATGTTGCATATGGTTCAGAAGTATCCACAATCCCAAATGTCTGGTTAAAAGCAAATCCTGCTGCCATTATCCATACTCCTAAAGAAAATAAGATCTTTCCAGTCTTGGTATGCCTTTTCAATAAAAACACCCCTTACATTTCTCTTTCCTATATAACCATTTTCAATTAACCTGCTTCTTTAGTTGAAGAAGAATAGAGACTGTCTACTGATAGCCTCGTTCTACTAAAGCACCCGTTAGTTGAATAAGGATATCAATTTGTTGTTTCACTAATAACTGATACTGCGACCTTGTTATTAGGTTCATTATTAAGAATTACATTAGCAATTTCTGATGCTTCTTCGTCCTCCAATAATTTATCTGGAATCGTATTTAAGAAAAGCATGTATTCTTTATAACTCATATCATTAGGTGATAAATCCGTTGCTTTTTTTGCATGGTAGAATGCTGTTTGATAAGCACCTTCTAAATGATTTAATGCCATACTAAAAAGGTACGAGGCAATATAGTGAAATTCGGAAGTTTCTTCTTCAAGTAATAGATAGCTTATAAATCCATACGTAGCAATGTTATGATTTTCATAGGCTAATAAGAAAAGGGTTTCTCTCAAAGAATCCATATCCATCTGGGAAGCTAATTCTTTGGCTTTTACAAAATCACCTAGAAGTATCGCATCATTAAATTTCATCAACCAATTCTCCTTATGTATGTATTTTTCAAACGTTTGAAAACTTCACTATTCATTGTATCCTTATTAAAATACCTGCTTCTTTAGTTCAATAAGAAAAAGGCTTTACTCCTTCTTGAAGTAAAGCACACGTTAGTTGAATAACTAAGCTTAATTTCCACTTTTCCATTCATCAATCATCTTAGAATGAGTAGTATTTTCCCAACCATAAAGAGAATCCACTGTTGATACAAACTCTTCTTTTTCATCTTGTTTTGAACTGCTTCCTAATTCATTTTCAATAACTTTAGAAGTTTCTTTTTCATAGTTCTTTTCCATAATAAAATACGTGCAACCTATACTTAACAAAGCTGTTAAGACAACAAAACCTAACATTCGAATCCACTTCATTTTTTTACCATCTTTATTAATATTTACCGCAAAAGCAACATATGGACTTCACCTTGTAAACGATAGAAATAAATAAAATAGTCTCCCGACATTACGGACGGCTAAAATACGATTCACATTTCTGATAATAGCTTAAAAACACATCCTCTACCATATCCTCAGTAGCCAACCAATCCTTTATATACAAATAAGCAATTCTTTCATAGCTTGTTGAAATTGTTGCTCTTCCAATATACGATTCAACTCACACTCCCCTAACCTTTCTTCTAATAGACGATACACCTTTTCAAATTTCTAAAATAATTTTAAAAATCCAAACCTTATTAATTTGTTAATCGTTTAATATATAACGACGAAAGGAGTTATGATTTTGCTAACTATTCATGACTTAAAAGAGTTAATGCTTCAATATACAGAATCCTTAATACGCTTGGCTTATTACTACGTGAAGGATATACAGGCGGCAGAGGACATTGTACAAGAAGTATTCATAAAGTTTTATCATATGCAGAATTCTTATGAAGAACGCGGAGAGTTAAAGGCTTATTTAACAAAAATGACTGTCAATAAAAGCAAGGATTATTTAAAAAGCTGGGCCTATAGAAAAATCCAACTACAGAACAAATTTTTTTTAACAGTAGGGAAAAGAAATGCAGACGAACTGGTTAGAAAAGACGAGCAAGCAATAATTGGCGAAGCGATTTTAGCATTACCCATAAAACAGCGAGAAGTTCTCATTTATTTCTATTTTAACGAAATGACGATTACAGAGGTGGCTCATCTTTTATCTATTCCAGAAAGTACAGTTAAAACCAGATTGAGGCGCGGGAAAGAACTATTAAGAAATCAACTGAAAGGAATAGAATGGGAGGTACTTTTAAATGAATAACTATATCCCTGAAGAAGTGAAGGATTTAACAACCAGTAAAAAGCGTGTCATGCGAAATGTAGTGAATGAATTAGAAAATACTTCAAGGAAATCAAAACTCAAATGGCGTTATGTAGTAATCACGGCTGTTTTAACCATGAGCGCAATGCTGTTTGTCTTCAACGAAATATGGTTAGAAAAAGAACAACAATCAGCTACCGATCTACAATTAGATCTAACCAAACCCACATTTTCCGAAGAACAAGGGTTTCTATATCTTAATGGAGTAACACTAGGTGACTCTCAATCAACAGTAATAGAACGTTTAGGTGATAATTATACTGTAGATGATCATGAGGATGGCAGTGGGGCAGACTTCATATTGGATTATGATGGTATTGCGAGATTTTATTTTTATCAAGAAAAATTAGATTCAATAATATTCTTGAACGTAGATGAAGGTTACTTTGACAAGTTATTTAATGATTACAATGGTTTTAAATTTCTTACACCAACAACTAATAATGATCATTATTTCTATTCTAAGGAGACTGGTCAGCTATTGAAAGCAACGATCATACCTAACGGAAGTCTCTACTTATATCTTATGCAAGGTGGTAAGAATCTCTTAGAAAATCCAGATTTTCCAAAAATAGAACAGATTAAATGAGTTTTATGAACAAAAAGTATGATCGATAAAAATAAGGAAGCTCCCAGATAGTAGGTGCTTCCTTACTTGTATTATTTTTTAAATAAGATGTAATTCTTATAAACTTGAACTGCTTAAGAGAGCACCAATAACAGTACCTATCCAGATGCCTACTAAAATAGTAATCATAAATAAACCCAGTCCCATACCTTCCCAACCACCAACTCCGAATACGCTATAAATAATCACACCTATACAAATCAGACTTAATACAGTAGAGGTAGAAAATAAAGACTTTCTTGAAACCTTACGGGACGTAACAAACATCCCAATTGCAAACACATTTCCGCAAAGCAATATAGGAGTCCATCCATCTAACATCAAAGCATCCATTGAATTCCTCTGCCATTCGTTGATTTTGAACACAAGTATAACAACATATTTCAACTTTCTTAGAACAATATAGTGGGTAAGTATGCATTTTATCTTTTGTTATGATATACAATTTATAATTTGCAGTTCGCATTATGGTCGGTTTATATTAGTTGTTTTTTTGACTATCTTTTCGTGTAAGGTTGTATATTTTATAAACACTTAGTTCATAATAAGCTTTGTAAGATATCTACTATTCCGAAGTAGCTCAGTGGTAGAGCAACCGGCTGTTAACCGGTTGGTCGTAGGTTCGAGTCCTACCTCCGGAGTTGTTAACTAAAAATGGTTGATCGTGTATATTTCACGATCAATCATTTTTTATTAATCCACCATTTTATTGCCGTATCATATTCTTTTAACACAATTTTTGAGACAATTGTATCTAACACTAGCTTGTTTTGGATAGTTATTCCTCTATTTCTTCTTCATCTATCTTCGCACTTGTAAATGCTGGTTTTATCAGTGAAGCTGAAGTGGAATTATTTACAGACGTCGCATTGTTTTTTTTGCTTAATCTCAAAATATTTATCGACAAGTCTTCGTGCTATAGGTGTAGAAAAATTTGTTTTATATGATGATTCCAACGAAGCGTGTGGGATAACGAGTGCGTATGCTATTTCCGGATTATCATATGGTGCAAAACCGACATGGGTTAAGTTTACAGTACTAAATGATCGCCATAATTCTGCATCAAAGTAACTAGCTTGAGCTGTGCCTGTCTTTCCTCCCCCAGTAAATGGAGCACTTCCAAAGGCTTTATTCGCCGTTCCCCCTCGACTAAAATATACAAGTCTCATACCCTGACGAACACGTTCAATTTCCTCACGTGAGTTATCTACTGTATTTAATATAGTTGGCGTAATTTCTTTTACTACGTTACCAAGCTGGATGCCATCCTCAGAAGGCTCTCTAATTTCCTTGACTACATGTGGTTGAATTCTATTCCCACCATTAGCAAGCGTAGAGACATATTGGGCTAATTGCAATGTAGTGTACGTATCAAACTGTCCAATGCTTAAATCCAACAGCTTACCATCTTCAAATCCACCTGTACTTCCGCTCACTTCTCCAGGCAAATCTATACCTGTTAATGCTCCCAGTCCAAGTTGTGCATAACCACTTCTCATTTTAAGGAATGCATCTGTCCCAAAATTAATAGGCTGATTCGGTTTATAGGTTCTACCTGCCACTCCATATGCTGTTTTAAACATATATACATTGGAAGAACGCTCGAGCGCTTGTAAGTCATTCATTCGTACACTTCCGGAACGGTTAAATACGGAACTTTTTGGTTGCGAATCCTTTATTCGGATCGGTTCATCAACCAATGAGCCTCCGATTGGATATACACCCTCACGATAACCTGTAAGTATAGTACCTGGCTTCACAGTGGATCCTACTTCATATGCGTTAGTAAATGCGCCAAATGCGTAGTCATTTATTTCTTTTGCACCTGTTTCTTCGTTTTTTCCAATTCGTTTGCCTACTAGAGAAAGTACTTCCCCAGTATAAGGATCTATCATGATAAAATAAGCATTTTGCAAATATTGACCACCGCTGTTTTTACTAAATTTAAGAAGTTCTTCTGCTAGTATTCCTTCATGCGCAAATTGAACTTCACTGTCCATTGTTAATACTAAATCTCTTCCAGGTTTACCTTCGTAAACTGTCTGAATATCTTTAACTCTTCCTTTTCCATCCGTAATATTTTTGATCACACTTTTTTGACCTTGAAGCACTTCCTCATATTGTTGTTCAATATAACTTGTACCTACACGGTCATTTCGAGAATAGCCTCTAGATAGAAAATAATCTAATCGATCTTTTGGAATACCTGCTTTTGGCAATGTAGTGGAGCCTAATATAGCTAGGGAAGAAGTTTTTACTCTTCTCCAATCCGTTGTCGTATTAACTCCCTCTAATTCACCCAGCCTTTCTGAGACTCGTGCAAATTCTTCCACAGTAACCTCTTCTTTTACGTCATCTCCTTTAATAAGCTGAGGAGATAGTGCATATCCAGAGGCCATTTCTCTAAATATAGCAATTACTTCTAATTCTTCTGGATTAAAAGAATTTAACTGTTCTTCCGTAATTCGACTTCGAGTCAAACGGTCGATTGCTCTATTCCTCTCTGTTTTATCTAATTCTTCATCTGCTTCTATTGCATTACGCTCTTTATCCGTGACCAACTCAAGTGCTTCTTCTGGATATTTTTTCAACCAAAAATCTTGTAAATCACTCTTGGTAATATTGTTTGGTTTCTTTTCTATTAAAATGCTTAATTTTTCCGCAATCTTATACATTTCTTTGGACTTCGTTGTTTGCATCTTTGTATACGTTATAGCTCGTAATGGAAGATTATCAACCATAATCCGTCCTTCACTATCGAAAATTCGACCACGGGGTACACTAGTATTTACCGGGAATTCTTCACCTTGGGCCAATTTACTTGTATACTCTTCTCCTTTAACGATTTGTAAATAGCCTAATCTTAGAATTAGCACTGTAAAAAGTATAAATATCGAGAAAAACAATATGTTCATACGAAATGTAATTGTTGAACGTTGTTTCACCTTCACACTTTGTGCACGTTTATTCGGAATTTTTCGCATCGGATCACCTTCTTTGTTTCATAATTTTCTTATGCACAGCCATTAAAGAAGTAAGTACGGCAGTAATAGTTGTTCCAATACTATCTACAAATATAACTAGATTAAAATCTTGTAAGTATAGCGGTGTATTACTTCCAGTTTTCTTTGGTAACTTGCAATGAATTAGCTAACCAAAAAAGTATTGTAGTAATTGCAATAACGAATATTTTAGGGGCTATATCTGAAATAATCGTATACAAAATCAAAAAACCAAGAAACATATTCTTGCTACTAATATTTGTACTTGTAAAAAGTTTAGAAAAAACTCTCAATCACAGCACTCCTTCTAATAATTTACTTGTTGTCTTTGTCTTGTTATTGAACTAAAGTACCGTACTAGTGTAAGAAGAAAAAGCTTTTTTCCAGCTTAATGTCAAACACCGCTCCTTTATACAATGAATTGAACAATTTGATATTACTGGTTCTTGTTTGTACATCCACCTATTTCCCCATAAAAACTTCTATAGTATGCAAATTAAACTGGAATAAATGTATCTCTTTCCTTCATCACTTCTCAAAAAAATTAGTAACTAAATCTACGATTAAACCTTCTAAAAGTTTCAGAATATTTCAATGTTATTTAAACTATTCATAGAGCCTACCATCAATGCTAGATTATTCAACAAACCTGCTGCTCTAATATAAAAAAGCTTTACTCCTTCTTGAAGTAAAGCATCTGTTAGTGCAATTAGTATTAGTTTTGGTAGCAAGTTTCATATTCGTCTTTCATTAACAAACTTATACAAGCCAAACCATTTTCGTGATAAATCTCTTTACCGATTTCTAATTCGATACTTCTATTTGAAAATGGATAATCAGGTTCGTCGTTTAAAATGTTCAACGTATTTTCATCGATCCATTCCATAGAAAAATCGCTTTTTGCATCACTATAATAAACAGTTTGAACCTTATAGTTCTCCTTATTGTTTGTGATTTCAACCCAAACGTTAACACCGCCTGCTGCACCACCATATGGTTCATAATAAGCACTAGCGGTGTATACTTCATTGGGGGAAATTATGGGTCCAGGACCCTTTTGGGTAAATTCCCTGTCAATTTCACTAAATGTAAAAAAGTACATTTCATATATATAGATTGAAGATACCAGAACAACTCCCGACAACGATCCAAACAGTAACTTTTTAGGAAAAGGTTTCTTTTTAATAAATGAATTTATGATCTTTGCACATAAAATCAAAAATAATATAACGGTAATGAAAGATATCAAGAAACCAAATAAATTTAAAATCATAACTCCCCCCATTCTTGTGTACAATCACAATCATCTCAAATACTGATATTTTGGCAGTAGTCTTCTTCAGGTAAATTGCTGCGTTAGTCGAAAATCAATAAGGACTATCTACTAACATCCCTGTTCTGTTATAGCACCCGTTATTTGAATAAGGTCATTCCGTATCACTTGTATTTTTCTGGTAGTAGTTGCATTACATTGCACTTTACTAACTCACCTTTATAAGAAATGATTACATCATTATTTTTCTATAATCACTTATAAACTCACGACACATACCACATGGTGCAACAACCCAACATTTTTCAATAATCTCCCTCCGATACAGACTTACCGATAGCCATCGCTTCGCCACATACTGTAATTCTTCCTACATTTGCTTCAACGTGGACCGCTGAGTAAATATTTCCCGTTTTCGTCCTTACTGCTGAACCAATATGATGTCGTCCGTATCTATAATTTTTTTCAATAACTTTTTCCGATTCCTTAATCAATTCATAATCAATATTTTCTAATGGTCTTACTTCTAACATAATAATCTCTCACTATTTCCCCTCTTTTTTCTTGACTAACCTGTCCCATTAGTCGGCCAAGCACACCTATTATTCCACTATCTCAATTATCTCCGTATACATTTCAGTGGCATATTCACCTAATCGCTCACTTAATTCCTCACCAAGACTTCTATACTCCCTATCTGCTTTTTCAATAAGAATGTAAAATTCCTCTTCCAAACTTTCATAATGAGGTTCTTCACTTCTACTATTTTCTACCACTAAAAATAATCTCCATAATTCCTCCAAATACTTCTTTTCTAATTCTGCGTATTTATGAGCGCCAACTTTTTCTAGCATTTTCGTCAATTTATTTAAGTACGTTTGAATACCCATCTCCTTCATATGCTCTGAAAACCAATTGAATAAGCTTTCATGCCCACCACTTTCAAGCTCACAATAATAATTAAACAATAGGATGAAATCGTTCGTTCTCACGTTATCTGTCGGAAAAACAAATTCTCCATAGGCTAATAAAACAGCATTCCAAATGTCTACGTTCGTTTGCAATTCATTGCGATTTACTTTCATTTTCATTATTATTTAGTCCCCCTGATTCTATTATTAAAGAAGCTTTTCATAGTGTATCTTGCTCCTTATTGAAGTAGAGCCCCGTTAATGAAACTAAGTTCTCCATTTTTTCCAATGCTGCAAAAAAGCAATGCCCACTACGAAAAGAACTAGAACGGGAAGAGCTTTTGTAAGGAAACTCCTCCAATGAAAAGGTGCTTCGTGGACATAGACTGCTTTTACCCATTGGTTGTCTGCAACTTCAACAGCAATTGACGTTTCAGTTGATACTCCATTTACCTCGAAGTATTTCGTTCCTTTTGGATAGGCATTGGAGGCGTCCCCATAATAGCTTCCAGTCGCATCATTCGGTCTTGTTTTTACTTCACCCAATTGCTGACCAATTTCATTCTCTGATATCTTTTCCTTAGTGACCTCATAAACATTTCCATTCCAAACTACAAAAGAATATGCCCAGGTTAGTGCATGTACGGATGTTGTCGTAAATATTAATAGAAAAAACAAAAGGATTACTCTTTTCATTAAGACCCTCACCTACTTTTCTCATTAACTAATTTGACATCCTTTCAAACACTTTCAGAATCTTATCGATTTCTTTAGTTACATAATATTTCGAATACTTATGTTAATATTAGCATTAATAGTTTGATAGGATATACACAAATTGACGGCAAAATTATTATTAATACGCAGCCTAGTTAAAGAGAAAGGAGAAGGATGAAAATGAATTATTTTGAGGGGTTTAGTTTCGAGAATTTTTGGGATGAGAGGGAATACGCAAGAAATGAATACACTTCTAATCCTCCTACAGCAAGGCTTATCCAGCGGATTGAAACCGAATTAGGCTATAAATTGCCGGCGTCCTATATCTGGTTAATGAAACAACGGAATGGCGGTATTCCTACGAAAGACTGTCATTCCACCAGGACTCCAACAAGCTGGGCAGAGGACCACATCTCTATATCCGGCATTTATGGGATAGGATATGAAAAAAATTGCTCACTAGGTGGAGAGTTTGGTAGCAAGTTTTGGATTGATGAATGGGAGTATCCAGACATAGGAATTGCTATCTGTGATTGCCCTTCTGCTGGTCATGATATGATTTTTCTTGATTATCGAAAATGTGGGCCAACAGGAGAACCATGCGTAGTACATGTGGATCAAGAAAACGATTATAAAATTACTTTTCTCGCTAAAGATTTTGAAAGTTTTATTAAGGGATTAACAAATGGAGAAATATACGAATCAGATGATACGGATCAGTTAAGCAGAAACGAAGTGGAAAGTGTTTGGATACATCCTAATCTGGACAAAAGATTAAAAGGCTAATAATACTGTCGTCGTATATAATTGTACCTCGCCAAAAAAGAATCTCCCTTTACTTCTTGTTTCTAGCAAATAAATTTTTGACTTCTATTCTATTATTACTTACCTATTGACACTGGAAACATTTTGTAGCAGCCAAATTAATAACACATATCAGAAATACTGCGTTTAGAGACAATTAGTAGAGGGAAGTCATTTGTAAGAGAAGAAAAAATTATTTCCTAAGCTATTGGTAACATTATATGATATCTTTGCTTAGTTCTCCTTGTGTATTCTATTATATTGAATATGAGGTGATGATAAATGGAAAAAGAGAAGATTAACAGTGAAAAGATTTTAGAATTATTGCGCCAGATGGATACAACTCTTGGTAAGACGGATAGCAAACTCGATGAAGATCTTGAAGGAATGGACAAGGGGTTTGACCGTATAGACAAAAAACTGAACGATTTGACTGAAAGAGTGAGCGAAATGGCAAAACTCCCTTCAGATAAACCAAATAATCTAATATAGTTATATGTAACTTGCCCAATCAACATCTTATCTGCCTAGAACATTGAACTAAGTGAAACCATAAACTTCAACAAAATTACGCCTTTAGTTAAAACATAACAAAGGTTGTTCCTCCCTATTTTGTTAAAGCACTCGTTTGTATAATTTTAATTCATCCATTATTTTTTAGTTAGCGTGTAATGATAATGCAGTTGTTCATCAATCTCAACATTTCCGTTTAGTTGAAAACCACATTTTTCTATTACTTTATTGGATGCTATATTCCTTGGAAGAACCACAGCATTTAATTGTTCCACATCCGTGTTTTCTAAGAGATAATTTACTAAACCTTTTACCGCTTGTGTTGCGTACCCCTTATTTCTATAATGCTTAGAAATAGAATAAGCAATTTCTCGATTTGAGCCACTTAGCTGCTCTTTAATACCCGTATTACAGAAACCTATAAATTCCTCCGTTGCTTTTAAAACAATTCCCAACTTCAGCCATCCTTCACCTATGTTAGGAACATTTGCTAAAAACTTTTTATTGTCTGGTATCTCATAGTTCGAAACCCAGTCAAACCTTTGTTCTCTAGTCGAACGCCAATCTGGCAAAAACTCATAAACTTCAGGTTGTGAAGTCAGTTCATAAATTGCATCTGCATCTTCTATTCTAAATTCTCTTAAGATTATTTCACCGCAGTCTATTTTAAATAAATCGTTCATATTCATTTCCCCTTATAACTGTTTATAATAACCTATTGCTCGATAAAAACGTTCTTATTCAATTTTTTTATCACTTCTAGATGACGCCTTTCAAAAATAGGCTACTTCGTTTGAACATCCTTATACATAGATGGATGTAAATAAGCTAACACTCTACAACGTAAAACCTTCTTCGACCTCTTCGCGATAATCTATAATTTCCAATTCCTTCATTTTTTAAAATGTCTAATAATTTTACCTAAATATTAAATTCGTAATGACTTAAAATTTATCTTCTATTAAGTGTTTCAAATTAAACTTACCTATTAGCAGTGGTGTTAGAACACTTGAAATGAACATAGAAAAAGTAATAGTAAAAGGAACGAAAGCAGATGAGGTAGCTGATTCAGTTAAACTGTAAATCATGCTAATAACACCGACGATATATATAACATCACCTATATTTGCTAGTGATAGCCCTACAAGTAAATAATGAAAATTACGATTTAATTTCAATTTAATCCCCCATTTTTCAAAATTGTCTTTGAAAAAATGGAAAGGTTAAATTGGACTATTATGCATAATACTTGGCTCCTTTATGTACGCAGTACGATAAGAATTGCTGGGGGATAACAAGACTTATCATATTTACGTTTGGTTATATTTCTATCATATAAAAAAGCAGTGCAAAAAAATACTGCTTATTGTGTTGTGATCTTGCATTTCTGATAGGTTAATATGGGGAGGTTTATCTATTTAACTCTCCTTGTCACTTTGTACTTGAAGAATAAAAAACCCCCTCTTCCACGAATGGAAAAGGGGTTAATCCGATAACTATGCTTTGACAGAAATTATAAGATGGAAAAGAAATGGATATAAGCTTTTTTCTTATTCAAATCTAATGCTCTCAGCCTGTATATTGAATCATTTGAGCGATAACTAAAGTGACAACGCCAATTCCTGAAAATACAAGGAATAGTGGCATATAGAAACGAATCCATTTCTGCCAGGAAACGCCGGCGATAACGAGTGCAGCCATAAAGTAACCAGATGTAGGGAATAGAATATGGGCAAAGCCGTCTCCGAGCTGGAATGCAAGAACAGCTGTCTGTCTAGTCACACCGATAATGTCTGCAAGTGGCCCCATAATCGGCATCGTTACTAAGGCCTGTCCACTTCCAGAAGGGATGATAAAGTTAATAGTCAACTGGACTAAATACATTCCTACTGCACCGAGCACAGATGGCATTTCACCGACTAGGGATCCCAGGTTGTAAACGATCGTATCCATAATTTGACCGTCTTCAAGCACAACAGCGACAGACCGGGCAAGGCCAATAATAATGGCTCCCATAAGCACATCACGGAATCCTTCCGTAAAGGCATTAGAAATCTGAGTTGCGTTAAGTCCAGCAATCAGGCCGACTACAATTCCCATAAAGATAAACAGACCTGCCATCTCTACCATGAACCAGCCGAGCTTAAGCACACCAAACACTAACATCCCAAGGAAAAGAAGAGCAACAACCGAAGCGTATTTTTGTCTTGTGTTCATACTTTTCGCTTCAATTTTTTCTTTCTGCTTGTACAGTTTTCTTTTTTCTTGGTCATCCTCATACACATAGCTGTTTAAAGGATTCTTCTGTACATTTTTGCATAGCGCATGATGAAATAGATGCCGACTGATATACAGACAACAAAAAGAATGAGACGCATTTCTATTCCTGAAAAAACCGGAATACCTACAATTTTTTGCGATAACCCAACGTTGATCGGGTTTAAAATCCCAGTAGTAAATCCGACTACCGTACCGACTAGAGCAATCGCAGCAGCCACAATGGAATCGTATCCTAACGCAATAATTAATGGCATAATAACAGGTATGTATACTAACGAAAGTTCAGGTGTTCCGATTAAAGTTGCTCCAATCGCAAATACGATGGTTAAAATCGGAATAAGTAAAATACTATTTTGGGCAAAACGGTTGGCCAGCCTGTCTACAACTACTTCAATGATTCCAGTTGTCTTCAGTACCATAAACATACCACCGATAATAAACGTGAAAAATACAATTTCCCCCGCATCAATCAGTCCACGTGGAATAACAGTAAGGAAATCAGCTATACCAATTGGTGCAGATTCCACATAGGAAAATGAGTTCGGATCAATCGCTGTTCTTCCTTCAGGACCTGGCACACGCTCAAACTCACCTGCTGGAATAAAGTAAGTCGAAATGGCTGCAAGCGCACTGAAAATAAATAGAATGACATAAATATGCGGAAGCTGAAACTTCTTCTTTTTGATATTTGTTTCCTTTTCCATTTGTAACCTCCAATAAGTTAATTTTTTACAGACATATGACTAGATTGTTTGCTAATCAAACCATCAGCCTGCATTAAATGCTTATTATACTAGGTTATCACGCTTGTGTCGCTAGACCATTTAGCCAATAAAGAGTAGCCATATTGTTAATGACAAACAACAGAAAATTCTGATTTGTTAACCCTGCACAACCTTATGTGCACTATTGTCTTTTAATTAAGTTAATTCTCTTTTGTGAAATAATTTAGAATAAAAAAAGCTGCCCCCTTTGGATTTTATTAATCTGAAAGAACCAGCGTCTCATACTAAATGAAAATGTAAGATCAGAAAGGATTTTTGTAATTCCTTTATCATATTTTTTATATTCATCTGGTGAATCATCTTCAGCACTCCATAGTACCGTGTAAACAATCACTCTCTTGTGGAAGTCAAATCAATTCATATTTTCCAAAAACATCTTCATATCCGCTTACCCTAAATAAAAGTCTCCCCGTGTTATCAATTCCTTTTATCTCCAAAATAACTACCACTTTACTTGTTTTATAAGATGCTAAATAAGCAAGACTCTCAACATTCGCTTTGGTTTTGTTGATGGGATAATGTAAGTATAAACTTCTATCATTACCCGTGTCGTTTATTTGGTAATTATAAAGACTCGTGGATTCTCCAGGCTCTAATACATTAATCGTCCCTACATCCTAATGTACAAGATTGCGATCAAACGCAAAATAGAAGTTTAAATCCGTTATTGGTTGTTCACTTGAATTATAAACTTCGATCGTCACTCCATTTTCGTACTTTAAAAATTCTCCTTGCTTAACCCATCTCAATAATATGTAGAATCCGAACAAAATCAGAAAAAAGAAACAATAGCGATTAATGAGTACTTCAGTGTTTTTTTCATTTTTTTCTCTCCCTGCTACAATAGCTCTACCCTCATTAATACATAATTTCAATCCCTGCTTGCTTGAATGGCTCTAACACTTCTGGATAACACATCGAGATATAATCCACAGTATTCAAATTTATTAGATGTTGAAATCCTTCAATGGATGTTACATCAAATAAACTATCCTCACCATCCCAATCTGGTTTTAGGATATGATAAATTTCATTACCCCCATCGAAGCAGAGGTACTCAATCTTGTCCAAGTCACTTGTTTCCAAAGTCAACTCTTCTAGATATTCCTTGATTTCAACTATGGGTCCTTCTCCACAATACCATTCAAAGCTGTTTGTATACTTATTTTGTAAGTCCGTTAATTCCCCTAAAAATAGTGGCTCTTTCTCTAGTAAAGCCTCAATTACTACTAATTTAAAATTAAAATCTTTGAACAATCCGCTGTTATCCATTATCCATCCTCCAATTTTGCTTTATATTATTAACTGATTCGAAATAGAATAAGGCCATCTATTACAAGCTTCATCTTCATGCATTATCTCGCTTGCGTCATATACCAGTTGTATGCATCCTGATCTAATTTATCTAAAGAGTAACTATTAATCTCTTCCATTTTGCAATATGGTTTTCCATAGGTACCATAACCACAGATGCAATTATTCATAACTGAAACACTTGTTAGTAAATAGACGATCCCTTCCTCAGTATATAAGGCATAGGTTACCGATTCTGTTTTGTGCTGCTTAAAGAGCAATATTTCCTTTAGTGATATTTCATATTTCTTATACTTAAAAATTTGATATGGATTGTTAGGGTTTTCTTCTTTTATGAAATATTTCATACTTACCTCCGTGCTATTGTTGAAGTCTTCATGAGTTTTACTATCCCATCTATGTACTCAAATTGGTAATCGCCTTCTTTTGCTAATAGAACAGGTAAATACTGAGTTACCATTTCAGCAATCCCTAGGTTATTCGGGTGCATGATCCATTCAATTTCTTTCCAATCGAGAATTCCTTCTCTTGTTTTTTGTATAGGTTCATTTCCTAACGTCTCATTTACTTCGAATAAGTACACATGTAATCCCTCTTTTTCCTCATCACTTTTACTCCATGTGATTACACACTTTGAATAATATTCGTTTACTTTAATGCCTGTTTCTTCGAATACTTCCCGTTTTGCACCTTCATCAGCACATTCTCCCGCTTCATATTTACCCCCAACGCCGTTCCACACGCCCATTATTGGGGGCTTTTCACGATTCAACATTAAGATTCGCTCATTACTCTTTAAAAAACATACATTGTATTTAAACACGAAATCATCCCCACACTTTAATTATTAGACCTAACTTTAGCAAATCCATAGTGTATAAATGAGATTGGTTATTCCTTTGAAGTTAACTCCAAAAAGAAGCCAATTGATAATTTCTACCAACTGACTATACTAGAGTTTTTACATTTTCAATTCATGATTGTCGGTTTACGGATTTACTTGGTCATTTTATTAACTTAAAATTATCTAAAGGAAAGTAAACCATATTTGCAGTCCCTAAAACTTTTTCCATCGATACAAATCCAACTCGAGTGTCTCTGCTATCTGTACTATAACGGCGATTATCTCCTAGTACAAAAAAGTATCCAGCCGGCACGGTTAATTCACCTAGATTTTCTTCTAAAGTAAAGTCTTCCGTAAGGGTACCACTGTCTATCAAAGCGTTTTTATATTCTTCTAAGTAAGGTTCCTCATACTTCTTACCATTAATAGAAAGTTCATCGTTTTCGTAAGCGATGCGGTCACCAGGAATACCAATAATACGTTTAATATAATTTGTATCTTCCTTTGCTTCAAATACAATCACATCGAATCGCTTATACTCCGTCAATCTTGGCCTAATTTTGTTCACTACTACCTTGTCACCATCTTCAAACGTCGGCATCATAGAAGCACCATCAACCACAATAGGTGTTAATATAAAAAATCGAACTCCCCAGACAAATAAGATAGCAATCCCTATTGCTTTCACCCATTCCAATAATTCACTCTTTTCTTTCGTTATCGTCATGTCCAATGCCCCTTTTTCTATTAGAATAATTCTTTTACATAAGTCCTTCGACATAATGGTCATTTTACTTAGTTAAAATATGAAACTAAGAACTGGTGGTAATAATAAGAGGCTAATCGAACTGAAAATCAGTACTTGAGAAAATCTTTTCGGTAGTTTTTCTCTGCCTTTCCCTTTATACCATCCGCTAAATTGCCATTTATTTCTGTACAGTACAAATATGAGAATAAAAACAGCGGTGAAACCCATCCAACCAAATTTTTCTGTATTAATGCCTATTTCTAAATATATATTTGACAAAAGACCACCTAATATTGTACCAACAATAGCAAATAAGACGATAATTCGTATTAACTCTAATAAGACTCTCATAATTCCTCCAAACTGTTATCATTTTCAAAACCGTTCCATTGAACGAATTACTTCTTTTTTATAAGTGCCCAAGCAAATAAAACCCAAAGTATGATAGCACAAAAAGTTAAAAAAAACTTTAAAATAACAAGCCCAAATAAAATCATCAAAAATACAATCAAACTAAATAAAACTGCTAGAAATAAAGACGCTCTAAAAGACTAGCTATAATTTTCACCTCACCTATTCCATTTAAATGGATTTTCTAACCAATCATTCATCATCATCAATTTTATGCCACTTTAAATCCTCGGGAATATGTACCTGACTAACGTTTTTGGGAAGACCATAATAAAAAACAGCTTTCCCCTCTTCATTAAATGCAGTTGCATTTAACGATTCCACTTGTTCGCTAAATGAAAATAAGAACGAGATACGCTCTCCTTTTTGAATTGCTTTTCTTTCTATATCAGGTTCTACACCCGCCACTATATATGCAACTTCCCTCTCATTAGAGATGACACTTAACAATGTGGCTGCTTCATCTTCTCCTGTGAAGCTAAAAATGCTTACAGTTTGAATTTCATCTGCACTGATTGGTACGTTGGTAGATACCCGGCTTCTATGTAATAATCCATGTTTTTCAGATAAGACTGTTTGAAATACCTCTTCATTATCATTCTTAAATAAAAATAAAGTAGATTTACCTGTATCATATTCTTCCACTAACTCCGCATCTTTTAATAGAAAGGAATTACCTTTTGCAGCACTTAATGCAGTAAACCTGTATCCACTAAAGATAAAAAGCACAATGATTATAACAAGTAACGGTAGAATCCTTATCCATTTTTTCATAGTATATAATCCCCTTTTTTCTCTCTTTTCTTATCCAACTAACCTGATGCTTTAGCTGAATAAAAATAGTTACAAAACGACCCTAACTCCTAAATTCAATATTCATGAATGCTACTCCGGAACAATAATATATTCTCCCACTCTAGCTTTCAAAATTTCAATTAACTCTTCGTCCATATATTCATAATCGTCTGGGATGTCTAAGTTCCAAATCTTTTTATTATGAAGCAGAGAACCGAACCTGTCTTTTAATCGTCTTAAATGCTTTTTTTCCATCACAAATATAATGTCAGCCCATCCAATGTGTCCGTTCGTAACCTTAATCCGAGCTGCAGCCTCTGTTCCTGCTGATCTCACATCATAGCCATTAAATTGATGAAATACCTTTTCCGCTGTTGGACTTCGCCATTTGTTTTTACTGCATATAAACAGGATTTTAATATTGATCACCTCAAACAAAAAATTAGAAAGTAACAAAGAGTCCTACTATCATTTTAATTGACATTACTTATTTTATTTCCTCAGACAACTCCAAAATAATTCCCTCAGGGCCATGAACGTAGCATAATTTATAACTTTCCTCATATCGCTGTATGCCACTAAAGATTTCCGTACCCTTTTTTTCTAATTTGGCAAGAACAGCTTCCATATCTTCAACAGTAAATGCAATATGTCTGATACCCAGCGTATTTGCAAAGGTTTGCTGAATACCTTTTTCATCTGACGGTGCATAAAATTGGATTAGTTCTATCCATGTCTGACCGTCTGGCATTCCCAATCCAACACACGCTACTTTAGCGTCGGTAAGCCCAACAGCATATCCCATCAAGTCCCCTTCCATCTCCCATTCCCCCTTCACCTCAAGTCCAAAATCGAGAAAAAACTCTTTAGCGGAAGAGAGATCATTTACGATTACACCTACATGATCTATTCTTTGGATTTTCAAATTTCATACCTCCTATATTCCTGTTTATAATTATTCATCTTGCCCCGTTTCTTTCATACGTTTGAAACGATTTGAAGTTCCTCTTTTAAGTAAACATCTCATTTATAATTACCAATAATATATTTACTTGTTCAAATTACCTGCTTTTTTAGTTAAATAAACAAAAAGGCTTTACTCCTTCTTGAAGTAAAGCACTCGTTAAATTTTCATCAAAACTTGTTGATAAAAAGAACTTTGTAATTATCCATACTAGAGATATAATTATAGAAATAATCGGAGGAGGAATTAAAATGAAACAACCAGCTCTCCATCAATGGCATAGAAATCATCATAAACGAAGAGCAGTATTTCATAAAAACCACGAAATAGAAATACAACGTGGTGAAAATGGGAAAGGTTTGTTAGCCAAATGGGAAAGATTATTTTATAACAAAGTCATTTCTCCTCTAAAGAATGCACAATGATACTTATTGATTGAACTGTCCTTTTGGCACAGTTCTTTTTTCTCGTTTGAGTCAAATGCGACATAAAAACTCCCATTTTCTTCTTTAACTTAACTACCAATACAACCTCGTTCCTCTAAGCACCCATTAATTGAACAAGAAAAGCCACCTTATATGGAACTCAATCATCAACCCTTTTCTAAAATTTATCTTTCCCGTTCAAAAGGATCCTTGGGTCTCTTACATTTTGCTTGAGGTTATTGCTCAGAATTCTCATCAGCAGGTCTTCGTTTATGTTTTTCATTAATTATTTTTTTGTTAAGTATCCTGACTTCACCAACCATTAGCAACCTCATATCCTCTACAATATACTTAGCTAACTCTTCGTCAGAAATGTCAACTCCATCAATATCAAGACGAAATTCCTGCCCTTGTATTCCTCCACCATTAGTAAAATCAATTTCAAAGTCGAATTGAACTCTTTTATCCAATTTTAATCCACCTCATGTTAGTTTTGGATTGTTCATTTTATACATATTCTATAGAAATGAAAAAATAACCTCCTGAACTAAACTGCCATGTTTGCAATTTCGTTGTATCTTTAGTTACTTTGTTTAAGTCGCTTTATATATCCAAGATTGCCTCAAAAATGTGCGCTTTTTCTGGTTCACCTATTTCTCGATACTGAACATATAAGAAAGATCCAGCCCGATCTAGTTCTACAATCCTCCAGGTTTACGTTTAATAGGTATCATCAGTTCATATTTACGAGTATACTCTTTATACCGCCGACAAAAGCTAATGTATGAGTATGGAAACATATTTGATTGTCGAGATTTTTCTACTTACTCACGATGGCAGAGCTGAAGGGTAACATTCTTTTTCATTAGTTCTTTATGGAGATAATTCCAGTTTATCGGGCAATAACCTCGTTCAAAGATTTGTCTTTCAGGATACACAGGCTCAAATAACCACTCATTTTCCATTTCATCTGTTAACTCATTAATTCCTTAAGCTTTTGAACGCTTAATAATCTCGATAATCGTGCACCTAGTATGACAAGGGAAGATTCAATTGTCCGTTAAGACATTTGATCAAAATGCAGTTGTATTATTTTTCTCTGGTCAGACATGGAAATGGTCTCCTTTATAGGAAAGTCATATAAATCCCTAAAAATTCAATATTCTTAGGTTTTCTATTAGTAACGGGGGTAGTATTTTGCCCTTAGAATCAAGTAGCACGCGTGTTTCAATAATATCACTATTATAAAAATGGATTGATTGACCATTTTTAAGTGGAATATCAATTTGATTGGAATCTTTACTAATGCAGTGGAATACTTTTTTTAACCATTCGAAGTCTCGATTTGTAAATGGTCCGAAAAATTCAACTGACTTTATTCCATCGATACCCTTTGTATTACTGTTTGGTACCATTCGCTGGCGCATTTTCTTTTCAATCTTTGGAGTATCGACCTGCTGAAACCCTAATTGAAATGGTACTGTATCAAAATAGGGGAGATATGCATTTTGCCACTTAGCAGAAAAGTTAATTAGATTATAAAAAAAGCGAAAACTAATTCTTTCAGGACCAGATATTCCAAGGCTACTCAATAATTCAGTAGTTTCTTCAATATTATTTGTTTTGAGAAATAGTCCAATGACACCTCTGTGACCAGAATTATACTTATCAACCCAGTCTTTGATCCAGCCACCACCGTCTTTCGATTTAATATGGATAAACTCGAAATATTCATCTCCTATCCATAAGTTCGAGGCTTTAAACCCTTTATTTTTTTTACCTTTGGAGGGTGTATAAGGCACCCCTACCTGATTAACTTCCTCAATAAATTGAACATCTTCTTGATATTTCTGATCGACATTCACTACAATGTGGTCGATAGAAAATGGATTTATTTTAGACATTTGTACCATATAGTCCTCCTTACATAGTCAACGTTGAATATGTTATTAAAAATAAAACCGATCTAATCGGAATTATTTCCTTTATTTATTACACCAATAACACTTTCAATCAACTGACTTTGCAACTCAATTGTTTTTATCATGTGATTGATCACAATTGAGGATAGTTCAGATAATTCGCCATTAGTCGCAATTTCTTTCTGTTTCTTTCCTGCAATAATTACTTTTTTTTCTGTATTCAAAGTGCTCATATTGTCCTGAAGTATTGAAATTGCAGACCGATTATCTAATTGATACGCAAAACCAATCCCTGAATATAAATCACCATTGTATTGAATAGGTGAGGATAGGGCATCTTTTATAAGTAATAATTTATAATCTTGTCCCTTTTGAGTAATTTTGTATTCAGAACGTTGCCGATTACCTGTCATTTCAACGCTTGAAATGATGATATATCCTTCCTTATCTAATTTTTTTATTGCATTATAAATAGAACCTGGTAATACGCCGCTCCACCGTTTGGCATCAGTATTTTCCAGTATTTGTTTCATCTCATAGCCTGACATGGGGCGTCGACTTAACAACTCAAGCACCAATAACTTAATCATTTTGTCGCTCCTATATTCAACGTGAATATATTATCGTTTAAACTTACCGATGATGTCAACCCTTTCAATCCTTTTACTTTCTGTAAACCAGTAAGAGGATCATTTGTATTTGTTCATTCACAAATCAGTGGTGTATTTGATGATATTTAGGAGAGTATAAAATGCTTGGCCTAGTGCAATCAACTGGTAATATTCAAACACCTTTTAGTACACAACAACTAATAACCACTATTGTCGTTATTATATGCTGCGGAAGCAATTCTTTTATTAAGATAGACTTTTAATCATAAGCCTCTTATTTTAAGGCTTCTTATATCAACAATTATAATTAAAGTGTCTCTTAACAGTCGAAAAATTGTGTATGAATATCAATTCAAATGTTCATAATGCCAATACACAGAACCGAAAGCAATTCTTAGGAAGCTCTGTGGATTTTGCGAATCTAGGTTCTGTTGTTTTTTCAGAAGAGGTGAAGCCCATGCATACAATGCTAATAATCGCCGTTATTAGTCTTCCATACATTGCCTTTATTTATCTTGTTTTTATTAAGACATATCGTAAGAAGAAATCTTGAACTTCAGTTGATACAAATAATCTACGTATTGTGTACTAAACACTTCTAATGTTTTTTATAGACTTCTCAGGTGATAAATTTTTTAAAACTAGCATTGATACGCTAATTCCAATGTATATATAGTTCCTTCGCTTAGGTGGTTTTCCTTCTGAATTTCAATTAAGCTTTTATTTATGTCAAATGTGACATAAAAACTCCCATTTTCTTTTTTAGCAAACCTGTTGCATTTGTTCAATAAGAAAAAAGCTTTACTCCTTCTTAAAGTAAAGCCCCTGTTAGTTTAACACTTTTAACCAAACTATTAGTTTTCTAATAAAACATCGAATTCTTTAACATAAACTGCATTCCCAGTAATCTCTATATCATATTTATCTTCATTGTTAGAAACTTGTACCATTACCCGACCATCTTTTTCAATTTCGTGACCTTGCTCAACTATTAGATTTAACTGTTCTTTAAAATTGTTATTTATGTATTTAGCATAAAATGCATCCATTACCCCTGAAGCTGTACCAGTAACTGCGTCTTCAATAGTAACTGAGTATGGTGACGAGAAGTGTCCAGCATGCATATCAGCATCAGAATCATAGGCTTCCAAACAAAAAGGATGAACTGATGATTTAGGCATTTCCTTTAAAATTTCAGGAAACTGCTTATTATTTGGTTTCATTTTTTTAAAAGTATCAAGTTGTTTTATCGGTACTAGAAGTGTCCAAATACCTGTACTTCCATAGAGTATCGGTAAATTAGCATGAAGGTCTGATTCTTTTAGACCTATAGAGATACTAAGATGTCCGCCATGATTTCCGCTCCAGGCGGACGCTTTCCGTGGGGCGAGCGGTGAGCCTCCTTCTCCGCTAACGCTACGTGCGGGGTCTCACCTGTCTCGCTAATCCCACAGGAGTCGTCTCCTTGCACTTCAATCAATAGAATTAAGTGCATCATGTCTTAGTAATTAGCAAACTCTACTGGATTGTAGCGAAAGGGTGGCGACTCCAACCGGAATAGCTTGAGCTGAAGACCCTGGACTGAGCGTTGCGAAGGAAGCGGCTGAAGCCAAGCCGGCGGAAAGCGCCCGGCCTACAGCGGAGATCCTGAGGACACTTTATTCACCCGCGCAGTATCTCTATAATGTGTGTTATTCGAGTTAAGTTGAACCGTTATTTTAATTGAACCTGTAAATTCCTTGAATTGAGGTGAAGCCTGTTTCATTGTTATAACTATTTCACTATCAACAGGAGTGTTAATTTTAATCGTTAGAATACCAGCGTTTGTTTCAATTGTTAACTTTGTTTTATCTCCCAATAACCCTTTACTTTTTAAAGCATAAACACATGCCATTGTTGCATGACCACATAAATTCATTTCATGCCCGGGTGTAAAAAATCGTATTCTAAGGTCCGCTACATCCGATTTAACTGGAAAAGCAGTCTCATTAAAGCCTACTCTGAAAGCAATTTCTTGCATTTCAGTATCAGTCAATTCATCACCATTTAACACTACTCCCTCAGGATTTCCTCGATTAGGTTCTTTACTAAACGCATCATAATGATAAACCTTTATCGACTTCACAACATTCCTCCATTAGGTCAATTTAGAACTCCTTAACATTTTACCGTTAATCACCAATTTCTTGTTCAACTAAACTACAACTTTAGTTGAAGTGTAACATTTCACAATGCATATCTGAGAACAACTTAAGCTCCAAAGACTCAAGGGGATATCTCCAATTCCTGCAAAAATCGTGTTAAAACGCGGGAACCTCTCACTTAATTATCGATATTTCTAATCAAAAAAATCTCTAGTGCGTACTCAAACGCGCTAGAGATCTATTCTTAGTTATGAATAGGTAATTGACTACTATCTATGAATCGACCTAATGACTTTCTAACGAACTAAGTGCAGAAACCTTAACAGGGATAAGCCTAGTCATCAGACCAGCGGCTTATGGCGAGAGGCGTCCCTAGCACCATAGCGAATTCAATGGGATTCTTTATCCCGTATTAACTGGCACCACTGATTAAAGGTTCACTTTATGTCAACTTATCGTTACCAATTCTGAAAGTTATTTTGAATTTTCGCGTGTAAAAAAACTCAAGACTCTTTTCAATAAAGATTTTTGGATTTTCTTTTTTCTAGATAGGTAGTTATGTCCTAATTTAGATCGTCTTGCTTCCTTTTCCAAATCAGCCATCCGTTGCTTTACATATTCTATATCGTTCATCGTAAACATTATTTTTCTCCTTAAGGAGAAGTCCAATTATATTGTTAAGGTGTGGCTAGCACCATTCCTGTTAGCCACTTTTCACCTAAATAGTGTGTTGGCGACTCCAATTTATTTTTACCTACAAATTTATTAATTTGCTTACCACTCTTTTTTGGTATCATCATTTTTGTTCCTCCTTCATTTATTATTTTTCCGATTAAACCAATAGCATCATTTTAGTCAACTGGGGTTTTTCTTCCCCAACCTGTGCTATCCACTTTCGAGAGATTCCTTTTTCAATAACTTTCTTCGCTGTTTTATGATCATCATCACCAGCACTCCTTTTCTTGTTATTTTGTTTATATATGCAACACGCACTGCGTGAAAACACCAAAGTTTTTAAAAATGCACACAAAAGAGCACACGCTTTTTTACATAAGCGTGTGCTCATAGAAAAAGAACGGCAAACATGCCGTCCGTATTAATTATTTACAAAAAAATAATTAGCGGTTGGGCACGAAATCACTATACGATTATTTTTTGAAGTTCTAACTGTAGTCATTTTCCGTACCTCCATTTCTAATTTAAATATCTTTCTACTATAGGATATCATTACTTATTTCTGAATGTCAACATCTTTCTGAATATTATGTATTACCTTAGGATATCTTCGTCCAAAGCTAAGTAGCTTCCGCAATGGAAAAAACTTATAAATCCTTTGAATGATATGTTAGTACGTCGATTATTATTACTTTGTTCTACACCAAAGTTTTAGAAGAAATCGGATTAAAGTCGATCAGTCATTCGACAATTGGCCGACGATTATCAGAGCTGAATACGTCCCATTTAAGATATTTACTCGGTCGTTTGGCGGCACATTATTGACGTTTAAAAAGGGACGCTAAAGGGTTGAATGAATGCCAACGTTGGTCTCCTTAAAACATTGATGGTACCTATATCAAGTTGCCTAATAACGCCGCAAATTGGACGGCAATCTCAAAAGATTCCTGTGGAATCAAGTTATATGTCTGAATTATCGTCGTTTCGCCCGATAGTGTCTTCCAGAAAAGATGATTCCATCTACGGGAAACACAGCTGATTCTGACGCAGTCAATCGCATTATCGACGCAGACGGCGCACTGTATAATATAAAAGTAATGGTTCTTTTCCCTATCCACCAACTTCCAATTCCCTCTCTAATGCAATGCCTTCTTATTGAAGTAAAGCACCCGTTAGTTGAGTAAAAATTCTTAATATTTACTTAACTAATATCCACCATAATGAACTATATTTTAATATAGACAGTATATTCTTTTGGATTATTAAACCCTAATTTACTACCTAAATTGATTGAAGCAACATTATCAGCATCACAATCCCAACGAGGTTGAATATTATGGGAAAGACAATAATCTATAAATTGTTCACCTACAATACTTGCTAACCCTTTTCCTCTGTAATTTGAGTCGGTTATTATATCTACTTCCGCATAATTACTTGATTTAAAAATGGAAACTCCTTCGCTGATAATCCTTTCTCCATCCTTCACACAAAAACCAATCCCATTTTGAAGAAAATTCTCCGTGGTATCCCAATATTCCTCATAATATTTTTTATCAAATTCCAATAATGTTCAATCAAATATTGATTAATTTTTGTTACAACATACTCACTAATATCGCTTCTTTTTCTATTTTTATATGCCACTAAATCAAAAGAGAAACCATAACGTTGTATTTTTCTTACTTTATTATCGAGGCATTTCTCAATTGCTTGATTCCAAGTAGTGTTAGTAGAAAATAATGTAAATCTTTTCCCTTGATTTACTGATTCCTCATGTACTCTAACTATGTTCTTAAGTAATAGCTCTTCGGATGATTGCCCTGTAACGTAATACAACCCTGAATCTGTTTTAATAAGCAATGCTTCATAATTAGTGGAATCTGCAAGTACAGTTCCTTTAATAATGTAATCTAAAACGCTAAATACAAATGTTGGTGCTTCTTTAATTTTCTCTTTAATGATATTAAAATGTTCTTTCGGCACTATAATCATTTCGTTAAACCTCCATCAAGTAGTTCTTTATTGGATTCCTTCTTAAACTAAACTGCCCCTTTAGTTCAATAAGAAAAAAGACTTTACGCCTCCTTGAAGTAAAACACCCGTTAGTTCAGTAAGAAACTTAGAACTGGTGGTAATAATATGCCAATCTATTTTCTTTACCCAACAAAGAACTGACATCGAAATTCTAATGAGAAGGATATCCTTTAGTCGAATATTTCTTCATCTCTGGTTGAAATAGCGCAATTCATAGTTCGAGAATTGCGCCCGATTGCTGAACACAAGTTAAACAACACTCTAAAACTAAACTGCCCCTTTAGTTCAATAAAAAAGGCTTTACCTCTTTTTGAAGTAGAGCACCCGTAGCTTAACAAGCAAATACTAATTTTCAACTATTTTGTTCTCTGTTCCATTTACAATTCTCTTTATATTTTGTCGATGTAGAATGAATATGGATACACTTATTAGGAGAGAAAGTGCTTCGATAACTTTATCTTCAAATTTAAGACTGTATATGAATAATGCTATATTAGCCAACATTGAACTTAGTGATT
>NZ_JAPNOZ010000012.1:0-453509 GCF_029955155.1 Psychrobacillus sp. NEAU-3TGS
TATCACTAAGTTCAATGTTGGCTAGTATAGCATTATTCATATACAGTCTTATATTTGAAGATAAAGTTATCGAAGCACTTTCTCTCCTAATAAGTGTATCCATAATCATTCTACATCGACAAAATATAAAGAGAATTGTAAATGGAACAGAGAACAAAATAGTTAAAAATTAATGTTACTTGTCAAGCTAACGGGTGCTTTAGCAAAATCTGGCCATCAATTCGATGGTCTATTTTTATGTTCAAAACATTAAGTTGATCGCAGATATGTATTGTGAAATGTTACACTTAAACTAAAGGTGCAGGTTAGTTGAAGAGTGTTGTTTAACTTGTGTTAAACAATAGGGCCATATTGTTTAATAACAATTATTATACAAAGTAAGTATTGTGGAGGTTTACACCTTAACTATTTGGTAACGGTAAATGCAGATTTACAACAATATGCAATTTTGGTTAGAACTGTTGTAATTACATTTCCTTCTGAGAAATTAGGGATCATTAGTCGAATAAGTAGTCTTAAAAGCGACCTGACCTACCTACAAAATTTTTTGGAACAATCTGATAAGAGATTGTTCCTTTTTCTACGTATACTCTAGAATACAGACGGTCATAAAAAAATATATTTTTTTCAAACCGAATGAAGGATAGCCTCGTCTAAGATATATGAGGGGGTGACACAACGAGATGAATGAACTAAACCAATTGGCGGTGACAGATGAAATGATGCTGGATGAGCGTGAGCAGATCATTGATCAATTAATGCGTGAATATAGCGATGATATCCTGCATCTTGTATATACATATGTAAAAAACCGAACTATTGCAGAAGATTTAGCACAAGAGATATTTATAAAGTGTTTTGAAAAATTAAATCAATTTAATCAGCAGTCAACAATAAAAACTTGGCTATATCGCATTGCGAGCAATCATTGCAAGGACTATTTAAAAAGCTGGCATTATCGCAAAATAATGCTTAACAATAAAATATTTGACCATATCCCTTCTAAGTTGAAACAGGTGGAAGAGGAGGTTATCAAGCATAGTGAAGAAAATAGCTTAACGAATGCCGTCATGAATTTGCCTATAAAGTACAGAGAAGTCGTATTTCTCCATTATTATGAAGAACTGTCTTTAAAAGAGATAAGCAAAATTACTTCAGTAAATATAAATACATTAAAAACGAGATTAAAGCGTGCGAAGGAATTATTAAAAGACAAGATGATAGAGGAGGTATAGAAGATGAATGATCCGTTAAAGAACCTGAAGAGTTCGATGGAAAAATCAATTTTCAAGGATTTTTCTTTTTCTAATGAAAGAAAAAATGCAGTGCGAGAAACCATTCGTACGAATCAGCAAGCACAATTTCATATAGAGACCATAATAGCTATATTAGAATCTGTTCAGTATGAATCAAAGGATGGCTACAATATTTCCGTTCAACTTTTTCAAAAAGATGAACGTACTTTCCAAAAAAATGAAGGGCAGCTTTATACACTGCTGCATCTATTAGAAAATAAAGAAATACTTACTTCAAATTGGTTAAATAACAAGAAATATTATTCCCTAAACTCTAAAGGAAAAAAATACTTAGCTACTTATAAAAAAGATACCGATAAACAGGGGTTATCCCTTAATCCCTTCATAACGGAGGCGTCCTTATGAGCTCAATCAAATTTGAAGAATTTTTAAGTAAAGTCACTTCCAAAGTCAAATCTACGGAAGCCCACAACAGGATAAAAAAAGAGCTTACTCATCATCTGCGAGAGTTAAGTCAATCTTATAAAAAAAGAGGATGTTCTGAAGAAGATTCAGCTGAAAAGGCCATTCAAGAAATGGGAAATCCATTTATCATTGGAGAGAAATTAAATCAACTTCATAAACCAAAAATGGATTGGATGCTTATTGTTTTATTTGTTATCTTTGCTAGTATCAGTTTTCTCCCGCTAGTTGGTGGAATTCCTGAGATTTCATCATCAATCACCCAAATTATGGGGCGACAGGCTATCTGGTACTCCTTAGCTGCACCTGTAATTATTGGGTTTCTTTTCTTTAATTATCAAAAATCAAAGAATTGGTGGATGTACTTTTATGCTATCGGCTTGTTCATTCACTTATATCTCTATTTATTTGGATATACGGTCAGCGGTGCTAAAAGATGGATTTCACTTCCAGGCCTAACGGTCGATGGCACTATATTAAGCTTATTCTTCTTTTTCCTGGCTTGGGCCGGTATTTTCAACAAAATAAATGAGTTTCATAGTTGGAAAAAACAAGGTTTTCTTCTTGTTTTATTTTGGATTCCCATCTTGCTCTACACGATGGTGCCAAACTTTATCGTTGGGGTCAGTTACTTTTTTTGTATACTAGGAATGTTTACATTTGCCCGAGTCCATAAGAAATTAGCAATCAACCTAGTCGTATCGAATCTAGTGGCTGGTATCGTCTTCATCATTATGATTATTACTACGACCTCACACCAAAGTTATTTTCTTTCAAGATTATCTACTTTTTTAAACCCAGATGCCGATCCAAATGGAGCCGGATATATGTATATGGTCGTTAGGAATATCCTTGCAGAGGCCGGATGGTTCGGTAACGGACTTAATAATGATTTGAAATTTCAATTGTTGCCAGAATCACATACAGATTTTGCTTTCCCCTTCCTCGTCTATTCTCTTGGTTGGACATTCGGGATCGGTCTTTGTTTGGTACTGCTGATATTTATTTCAAGAATCTCAAAAATGCATTTAAAACAAAAAATCTTTATGGGAGATTAATCGTAATCGGTGGTGCTGTATTATTTGCCGTTCCTACAACTTGGAATATATTGATGGTCTTTGGAATCGTGCCCATCATGGAAGTTTCCCTGCCGTTTATTAGTTATGGAGGCAGTGCAATCCTCTTTTACGCTGCTGTTTTAGGGTTCATTTTAAATGTTTATCGAAGAAAGGATATTGTAGAATCCACGATAGCAGATGATATAAACATTTAAAGTCAAAAATCTGAATGATGATAAAAAAAGGGCGACAGCTAAATAATAGTTGTCGCCTTTTTCTTAATCTCGAAGTACCGGTAAGTTTATGAAATAATTGGTTTTATTGAGAAGAAATTTAGTTATACCATAAAAGGGCACGATTGTGGAATAAAGTTTTTACAATATATTGTAAAAAATTCCAATAAACAAAATTCCAATAAATCTATTGTTTATCCTAATTAGATAAGCTTCTTCAATAGTTAATTTTATTATCTATTAAAAATTCATTTAAAGCTTGTTGTAAAGTACCAAAAGTTTTTGTTTCTTTATCGAATTTAATACCTAAATTAATCGTTTGTCTAACAACATCGGGCCGCAAGCCTGTAATAATTGTGCGACATCCCATCATTGAAGTACCGTAAATAGTTTTCATTAGGTGTTCAATTACTTTGTTTTCCATTTCGGCTATACCCGATAAATCAATAATTAATGTTTGAATATGAAGTCTATTAATCTCTGTTAAAACCTTTTCCTCTAAAACAGTTGTTCTAAATGAGTCCATTGTTCCAATTAAGGGCAGTATACATATGGTTGGAGTTATAGGGATAATTGGAACTGATAACTTTTCAACCACTTCTCTTTGAGCTAGAATCAAAGAATCCTTAAAGGTAGAATAGTTTATAAAGAACGAATTTAAAAAGTCATCAATTTTATTATTTACGTGTTTTTCCAATAAGAATATCGCTTCTAAATTAAACTTTTGTGTTTGGTTGTTAAATTTCTGCAAGAAGTTCCAAAGGGTCCTGCGAATCGCTTGTACCCATTCCAGTTTAAAGGATAAAGTTAAAGAATGTGTAGCCCACGCTATTCCTTCTTGTTTAGCAAATAAACGAAGTTCTGTCTGTTTATCACCATCAATTATGAAATTAATGAGTTTGTGTGCATTATTAATGAGGTCAATTTCTCCAACCCTTAGGATATCATCTATTTTATCTCTAACATTCACAGCTTGATTTAATAAATGATTTTCAAAATCTTGTTTATGACTCTTAAAATAATGTTGAAAATCCTCATCTAAAAATACCTTGTCCAAAATATTTCCCCCTTGAATTATTTATATCCTCAACGATTCTTTATTCCCATTATAAATCTTCTTTAAACATAAATAAAAAAGCTCATTTAACAGGCGAGCCTCTCTTTGAATTATAATAATTTTGTTAAGTTTGATTGAAGTCTGCCGTTTCCTTCTATAACTTCAAATTAACTTTATATCCCAAATACCCTTCATATGATTAAATAGACGCAAATGCTCAAAATAGTATTGATGAAAATATTATTATTGCAGATACAGACTATAATATTATTTGGTTAAATTCATACGCTAGACAATCACTTAATTAAATAGCTCCTTTATATGGCTTTTCCAACTCAGATGACTTAAATGGCTTGAGCTAGGATTTCTTTCATAAAGAACCTTCTTACCAGCGCAATGAGATAATCCTAACTGCACTTTATTCTAGTATTTTTTATTCAACTAACGGGTGCTTTAGCAAAACATGGCCATCATTTCGATGGTCTATTTTTTTGTTCAAAACATTAAGTTGATCTCTGATTTACAAGTAGAGACAGAACACTAAAAATGTTTAAATTATATCCTACAGGTATTCTTTATATCGTATGGGGAGAATATGAAGAATTAAAACTTAAAAGGAGAACTAATAGATAGTCTTCTTCAACTAACGGGTGATTTCTTCAAGAAGGGGTAAAGCCATAAAGGGGCAGGTTAGTGAAGAAGATATTATCTATTAACGAAATACTATCAGCAAGTAAACAAGGAGGTTATAAGTTTTATGGCACATCCGTATGAAATATTTGAAGGAACACCTTTATGGGACATTATTCATAAAGGAATTAAAGACCTTGTAGAAAATAATGACATAGAAGAAACGACAAAGAGAATATATCGTTGGCTATCTTTGCAAGTTAATAAATGAATTAGAAGCAGAAAAATGAGTGGTCCTTCTTCAACTAACGGGTGCTTGAGCAAAACATGGCCATCATCTTGATGGTCTATTTTTATATCGAAAACATTAAGTTGATCACAGATATGCCTTGTGAAATGTTACACTTAAACTAAAGCAGCAGTTTAGTTGAATAAGAAGGTTTTTTGGCGATTTTGTTGTAAAAGTTAATATATGCAAATTATTGTACAAAAGAGCTAGAAAATGTTTGGATATATAATTGCCGATTAATAAAAAGAATGGTTGATCGTGAATATTTCACGATCAACCATTCTTTTTTGTTAATAACTCCGGAGGTAGGACTTGAACCTACGACCAACCGGTTAACAGCCGGTTGCTCTACCACTGAGCTACTTCGGAATAGAGATATCTTACAAAGCTTATTATGAACTGATAGTTTTTAAAATATACAACACCTTAATAATGTAAAGGGAACAGTCATCCCTAAAGTAATAATTAGGAATGACTGTATCAACCCATTAAGTATTACTAGTTATTATTATTGTTGTTGTTGTTGCGTTTATTGTTTCGCTCATTATTATTTTTGTTGAGATTTTGCTCATTATTGATTTGTTCGTTTAAATTGTCAAAGTTGAAATCCTCACCGAATTCAGCTGAATTATTTTGGTTGTTGTTATTATTTCGATTTTTATCGTTATTGCGGTTGTTGTTGTTATGCACCATTACTGTTCACCTCCTTGACCATATTAGTGTTGCCTAAAAGGCTAGAAAAATACTCGATAGTTATAAAAAACAACTAACACAAACGGATGGCGAACTGCAATTTTGAAATTGTATATCTAGACAAAAAATAAATTGGATACTTCCACACTTTTATTATCAAGCTAATCAGTATAGAAGTCAGAGGCTTTTGGAATATGAGGAGTGTTCACATGACAACAAAACCATACGGTAAATCAGCAAACAACCTAGTCCATATTAATCGAATGACGATTGCTGAGTTAGAGATAGCAATTGCTGATTTAGAAGCGAGAGGTTATGAGCTTGTAAAACGTGATGATATAGAAACGGTTAGCGATGTGAAGGATTATCATTACCGCGATAATATCGGTGCTAAATGGAAATTTAGTGGTAGCTCAGAAAGTTTGAAACGATGTAGTGCGACGATGAAACGGGCTGTACCTTATGTGAAGTAGTTTTATGAAGAATGCAAAACGAAAATTTGAAAGCCGCTGTTAAATTAAAAGTGGATGGAGTACAACAGAAACATATAAAGTGTAATAAGAAAATTAAAAAGGGCATTCAAATATAGAATGCCCAGTGAATTATTACTCTTTATTTGGTGAATTTAAATGTAGTGGTGGTGGAACAAGCCAACCCTTCTCCTTGTTTAGTCGCAATAGTTTTGCACCTAATTGTGCTTTGTTCAAATGGAATTGACCGTACATCAAAGCAATATCTTCTCTGATGCATTGTCCCATTGCCTGACTACATGCGACTAAACCAGCCGCGCTATCAATCGAGAGAGCAGCACTGATTTCAGGATCGTTAAATCGTGCGCCAACAGGTATGTCTTCTAGATTTGCAAGTGGACGTTCTGGAGGTGAGGGTGGTAGTCCTATACCATCAGTTTTTAATATCCCTTCAATCTGTTTATTTTCGTCTTTCATACATTGAATCGATTCTTCAATAATCTTTTCTAGATCTTTATCTCCAGTGTGATTAGCGAAGGTTTGATATGCAGCTATTAACCCGTTGTTTGTAGCTAGATTAGTCCATAATGCAAATACTTCGCCGTAATGTAACGGATTGTCCTTTGGATTACCATTTAAAATTCCCATAATTGAACTCCTTATCATCAATAATATTTTCTTAAACAAAACTATTATGCGTGAAAGTAAGAAAAGTATTCGTATTCGGGTGGCTGTAAACAATAATTAATGTACCGCCATCGAAAAAGCGACGTTATCAAAAAAGACCTTTTTCAAGGTCTAGTTAGTCTTATTTCACTATTCACATATTCGCGTATGATAAGTAACTCAATTATATCTTGAGATGAATTTGAATGAGGGGAATGATCAGGAAGAAGATCATTAAACTGCCTAACTAAGTCATTAGGGGTTTCCACATAAAATTGAATTAGAAGATTACAAGATTGTCCATTCGATTCCAGGAATCGGAGAAAAAATCGCTGCCACGATCATCTCTGAGATTGGTGAAATCGATCGGTTTAGTCATCCGAAAAAGCTAGTTGCTTTTGTCAGAGAGTGGATCCTAGTGTCATCCGGAAAGTTTACTGCAACAAGCAAACGTATTTACTAAAAAGAGGTTCAAATAGATTACGCCATGCTTTGTATCTTGCCGTATGGTTCGGTATCAGAAGTACATGAAACAAGAAACTGAAAGAATTCTATGATAAAAAGAAATCAGAAAGAAAGCCTGCAAAAGTGGCGATAGTAGCCTGCATTAACAAACTGCTTCATTGGATTTATGTAACATAGAATTAATTATAATTTTAAATAAAAAGACTGACATCCTATTAGCTAGTTTAGTAAGAGAAAAGCATCAAAATACATGGAGCTTGGAGAAACATTTCCTCGCTCATTTTTTATATGCTTTTTAAATTAACCTTTACGTTCTAGTTTTCGATATACAAGCGCAATTAACATTGCTGGCAGGGTACAAACTATCATGCCGATAAAGGCATATCTTGGCTCAACTTCGTATAAATAGCCTCCTAAAATGGTAAACAGTGCTGTACTCCAGCTAAGTGCAAGCGTTGAATATATGCCTTGGGCTTTCGAAACTTGTGCTTGTGAGATGTTGTTGATAATGTATCTCATAAAGGCATAATGCGCCATAGCAAACGAGAATGCATGCAAAATTTGTGCGACACTGAAAACAATTACATTTGGAAAGGCAAACACTAATATCCAGCGAATGGAAGAACCAATAGCTGCTAATGTTAATAAAGTGCCAACTGAAAATTTGCTAAATCGTTTATCTGCTATTGAGAAGAATACAATTTCTGAAATCACAGCAATGTTAATAATGAGACCAATTAGGTATATTGGTGCGTGAATATCTTGTAGAAAAATATAGCCATAATTGTAATAAGTGGCATGTGCTGCTTGCAGTAAAACGACAATCATGAGTACTAAACCAAAATGTTTGATACGGAATAAATGTAACATGCCGACTTCTTGTGTTTGGTCTACTTGCGGTTTTTCAGATAAAATACCAGGTGCACTCATAAAACCAAGATACACAAAACCAATTATCCCAAGAAATAGTGCCCAAAAAATAACTCCATCCCCAAACATCCCCGTAAAAATGGTTAAAATCAAGCCGACTGAGACAAAACCAATAGATCCCCATTGACGACTTCTTCCATAGTGTCTTAGTTGTTTACTTTGCAAAAGGACACTGGCAGCACTTTCTAAAGTAGGCATCAGAGCTGGATAAAATAAGTGTAAAAAGATGGTTACTATTAGTAGACCAGCAAAGGAGCTTGTCGGAATATAACAAAGAAGTGCAACCAGTGTGCCGATTCCAGCCATTATTAATAAGATTTTACTGCTAAATCTCCCCGATAAATAAGGAAATGCAAATAATGTGGACATGCCTCTTGCAATTAAACCGAAACTCATAATCAAGCTAGCTTGTGACACGGTAATTCCTTTTGTATAAATCATCCACCCTGACCAAAAAGGTAGAAAAATGCCCCATGTCAGAAAAAAACTAAAAAAACGTATACTCATCCAGCGTTGTGCGTTCATTTTTATTCCCCCTCGTTGAATACATGGTATCATGTAAAGAAATATGAATAATATGAGATATCTCATATTTTCGAGGTGGAATATGGAAGTTTACAAAGATGAAAAAAAAAGAATATATTTGGAAAATAACTCAATAGCATATTTATTTGGTTTTCAAGTTGATGAATTTATAGAGGTACATGAATATCAACGAGGTGAATGGATTATTCAAGAGGGAATGAGACCGGATTTTTTATTTTATGTAATGGAAGGAGCAGCTAAAATATATATAACACATCAAAATGGGAAAGTATCCTTAATTAATTTTATCAGTGCCAATGATTACATTGGGGAAATGGAATTATTAAATGATGTGTATTATACAAAGGGGATTCAAGCATCAACGAAGACCATTTGTTTTGCACTTCCATTTTATCGATATCGCACACAATTAATGGAAGATGCAAAATTTTTACGTGAATTAACCAAATTTTTAAGTGTAAAAGCTACACTTAGGGCAGCAAAGTATTCGCAAAGCCTTGCTTTCCCGCTTGAAAATCGGCTTGCGGATTTTATATTGCAAACTGCAGATGAAGGGATATATAAGGAGAAACACATAACTGTTTGTGATTATTTAGGTGTATCCTATCGCCACTTATTGCATGTACTTAAGCAATTTTGCGATAAAAATTACTTGCAAAAGGAAGGGCGTAACTATCAAATTATACATTACGATTCCTTGTATAAACTTGCCGAGGTTTTGAAGCATAATTGACTATTAAACATAATTACTATAGGTTCTTCTTCAACAAACGCGTTGCATTGATTCAACAAGAGATTAATGCCCATTTTGTTGCAGTTATTGAACTAACGTCCTGCATATCATATTAGCGAGAGTATCTTAATGGAGAATCCATCATTCGAATTGATAATGAAATTTCGAACAAGAAGACCGGATATATCACTTATAAAATATTCAATACAAATCTTTTATCAAGTGCTGAATATTTATATGATGTAGCAGACTCAATTTCAGGTGACGAAGTATATATCATAGAGAAATTTCTAGAATGCTCGGAAAAAAATAAATTAAGTTTAAAAAACAAAAAGATTTTATCTTTGATACAATTAAGGTTCAAAGAAAGTACCGTGGCCAAGGGTATGGTCGTTCGGCAATGACCGACTTGATTAAATTATGCATAGTATTAGAAGGATTATATTGTCTTAAAACCAGCACCTATTGAAGGGAAACTAGGATCTCGGAATAGGAAAGCAATGATTCGATGACTAATAGGCTTTTATAGTTTGCTTGGCTTTCAAAATTACCAAATAGAAGATGAGGAGTCGATTATGTACCTCGCACTTGAAGAAATTGATTATCCTAATTATTAATGAGAATAAATTGAGATAGCTAAAGGCTTTCATTAGATTCAACTATTTGTAAAAGAATTAGAAAAGGACGGAATGAGTATACAAATTTATTGTTACATTTAATTATATTCTTTATGTTTTAGTGTCCAACTTTATAGTAATTCCATAATTGACTTAAGCGTAATAATGCGTGTTATGGGCAACTGTAGTATACATCTTTATTGTCATTTCACAAAATTTTGTACAGTTACATTAAAGTAGGTTACTGTAATTTATAAAAGAGTGTTAAAATCACCTCTCTAGTTTAAATGAGAGGTGATTTTTTGTTGGATGCCTATGTTAAAATAGCTATAGATTGTGAAGGGTTACACTTAAACTAACGCGGCAGTTTAGCTGAATAAGAAAGTTTTTAGCTTCTTCCACAATCGGGTCAGATTGTGGAAGAAGGAATAACAAATTAAGTGAAAAAAAAACATCCTATAAAGGATGTTTTTAATTATAGTGTAATTTAATTTGATGCTTTTATTTCTTCGCTAATTCAGAAGCAACCTTTTTAGCTTCTCCATATGCTTTTTGTAAAATCTTATCTCTATCAGCACCTAGTAAATCAGTTCCCTGCACTCGAATAATGTCGTAATCTTCAAGGCCCATAAAGTTGAACATTGATTTTAAGTATTTGTGTGAGTATTCAACTTCGGTATACCAGTCGTTATTGGTATAGATTGCGCCGCTTCCTTGTATCACAACAATACTTCTTCCGTCTTTGAGTAACCCAACTGATCCTGTGTCAGTATATTTAAATGTTTCCCTTGCAATCAAAATATTGTCCATATAGTCTTTTAACTTTGATGAAACATTAAAGTTATGCAATGGGTAAGCAATAACATACTTATTTGCGCTTTTGAATTGTTTTAATATCTCATTCATACGCTCTGTTACTTCTTGCTCTTGGTTAGTAAGCTCTTGTCCATTTCTTAATTTTCCCCATGCGGTTAGAACACTTTCATCTATCATCGGTACTACTTCACTGTACAAGTTAATCTGTTCAATGATTTCATCATTAGAATGTAGCTCTTTGTAGCTTTTCATAAAGTGTTCCAGAACATTTAAACTTACTGAAGAAGTTGAATCAACTATTGGATGTGCGTTTATTACAAGAATTTTACTCATAGATGTATTCCTCCTAGATGAATTGTCAGTATAATTGATGACTATATAAATCGTCGATTAACGCTGTCTGTAATTGGAGCTTTATTAATATACATCGAATAGTAGTTTGTGTCAAATTAAAAAATATATGTACCTTCTAGTTTGTGTTAATATACAAATACACTTACTATCTAGAATAATAAAGCAGGTGAACTAAATGAAATATAGTGTAATGGTTGAATATGCTTTGCATAGTCTTGTTTATTTAATTGATGTTCCTTCAGATGAAAGCATAGGTATAAAAGATCTTTCAGAATTTCAGGGACTCTCAGAGACATATCTATCTAAAGTTTTCGGTAAATTATCTAAGGCTGGTATCGTAAGTTCTATACCTGGGGTAAATGGGGGGTATAAATTGGCAAGAGCCCCTGAAGAGATATCTTTTTGGGATGTAATACGAGCAGTAGAAGGAATTAAGCCTATTTTTCAGTGCCAGAATATTTTAAAGAATAGTCTTATGTATGTAGACAAAGAAAAGTGCTCTTCTTGCACTTCAGGTAATTCTGCTTGCACCATTAATTTAGTAATGCTAGAGGCAGAACAGCAAATGTATGCGTTTCTAAGTAGTAAGACTATTTCATGGTTAGATAAAGAACTCGAACAAGTGCTTCCAAAAGAAATAAGAGTAGGTTCCCGAGAATACTTTAAAAGAAATGACTCTATTTAGAACCTTTACTTTAAACTCATTTATGTTAATAGCATCTTCAACTAAAAGACCATCATTTAGATGGTCTATTTTTACGTTTTAATAATTAGGTAAATTTCAGCTATCCATCGTGAAATGTTACACTTAAACTAACGAAGCAGTTTAGTCTAATCAGGATTGACAGTAGGGCTGCGAGGTACAAAAGCGCTGGAGGCTTATTCAGCCACAGCATTGCATGGAAGAAGGAGTGATGCAGTATTGTAGAGTTGTAGTTGAAATAATGCCATAGGTGTACGAATCGGTGAATTATCCTCATAAAAGAGGAAGAATAAAAGAGTTAGTCCAGTGTGGAGACCACATGCCCAGGCACTAATCCTGCCCAGCGGAAACTTAATACCGAACAGTTAAAACAAGCTACGATGCATTGCTCCAGCACAACACGTAGGTGTACATCCGACTCTAATTGCGGGTCGGCTAAAGTAAGTTTATGTCAGTCTAGTAATAACACCCAGAACAGTGCATACCGGGTAGAAAAGTGAGTGTCCGAAGAATAGCAAATGACCATATTCAAAAAGTTACCTACATAAACCCTTACAATCTAGTTTATGTGGGCTGTTTTGCATTGATCGCTTTTGCAAGGCTGTCATTAAAATGCTCTTCCTTGAATACAATGGGGATGTTAACTATTACGTAGGGAGTGAATATCCGATTCCGACATTTGTAACGCAATCGTTAGAGGAGATTCGATTTTGGTCACGGATAATGAAAGAACATGCTTTCTTTTTAAGTATCGGGTTTACAGCTGATCAAACAGAACTTGTTCAAGAAGCAAGGCATTTTATTCCAATATTTGAACAAATTCAAGAACAAGCAAACCTCTACAATGAACATACAGATCCTGGGGTCATTCAACAATTTAACATACAAGTGTATCAAGCGGTTGCTTCTATTTATGCTTTTAAACGGAAAGTACTGGGATTGATTTTGAGTTGTAAAATTGTTCAGAATAACATTCCATTATTAGTTGATCATACGAGTCGTGAAGCATATTATTTCGCAAAACGATTAAAGGAACTAAATGAAGGTAAACTAATACCATTACCAGAAGCAATTATTAAAGAGAACGTGTTTTTCTTAAAAATAATGGCAGACCACTCAAAATTTATTGGCCATTTGTTAGACCCTTCAGAACGAAAACTCGTTGATCAAGCGCGGGAGTTCAGTCATGATTTCGATCAACTTCTTTTTCAAGCGCAAGATTTAGATCATATGAGACCAGAATCAGAAACTCAACCACTTTTAGAACAATTTCTTGACCAAAATCGTGTTTCTGTCGTGTCGTTACGCGACTTCAAGAAAACAGCAAGAGACTTAATTGAAGCATGCAAAATTAAGAGCAATATACCGGCTCTTCTTGCTGATCACGTTTTCCGTGAGGCGGATCACTTCCTTCATATTATTGATGCATTTGATGCGTACCTTATGGAACAAAAGCCTTAATTCGTCTTTAGGCAGCAAAAAAGATCCGTCTCCCGATTTATCTCATTCCGAAGTCAGTTTTTTTACTTTGTAGGTAAATTCGAGGTGACAGAATAGCGTCCGATTTCAGTGTCTTTCAGAAAAGTTGAGTCCTTCTACAAGGAAAGTTGTATCACAACGATTTGGAAAATTGCTACTAGTGTTCAATTATCCTTTTCTTCATTGATTATAGAAAAAAAATCTAACCTATCGATTTTTCATAAAGGAAAAATTGAACTGATTGTGGAAGACAATAGAATGTATTGAGTTTTTCTTAAAGTGATTTTCACCCTTATCCATAAACTCTATTATTTTATCCAATTTCTTTTCAAGTTCATTAAGTTGATGCTCTTTTGCCTGTTGATTCAAGTGTAATCTTCTTATAAACAGGTGAGAGATACTACAAATAAAACGAAAAGCCCCGATACTATAACCTGATAAATCATGTCTCCCACATTAAACACTAAAACATCTCCTTGTATATCAAACACAACTGAACATTATCTCTCACAATCGTAATTTCCTTATTTTTTCATTTTTAATTGATAATAGAGTCTTTTTAGACAATAGTTGAGAATCATTTCACTTAAACTACGGGTGCTTTACTTTTAAAAAAGTAAAGCCTTTTTTCTTCAACTAACGAAACAGGTTTGTTGAAGAAGGATGTTATCAATTAAATAATATACGATCTGACTTCCATAAAGCACAACGAGGAAATTGTTTGACAACTTTATAATCAATAAAATATTAATAGGCAGTTGGAAGTAAACAGTTTACTCCAACAGAATCTTTTAGTTTTCTGTATCTTATCAATTTCAAAAATGCTCAAATCCAAATGAGAGTAGCTTACGAGTCTCAAAGAAACGAGCGTCATCACTTTTTGTACCCATCACAACCGAAATAAGTCGTTTATCCCCCTTTTGTGCAGTTCCTGTAAAACAATACCTGCAGTTTCCGTAAAACCTGTTTTTAATCCATCTACAGGATTAAAATATAAATCCTGATTATCGGGGTCTAGCATAGCATTTGAATTCTTTAAGGTTGTCCCATCGTATGCTAATTTGTATTCAAGAAGTTTGGTTGTTTCGATTACATCAGGGAAATCACGTAATAATTGGTTGGCGAGTAATGCAACGTCTTTTGCTGTCATAATATTTTCTGAACCATCGGTATTATATAATCCAGTTGAGTTTACAAAGTTTGTTTTGGAAGAAAGGCCCATTTTTTAGCTTTATCATTCATTAGCTTAGCAAATTTTTTCTCTGATCCTGCTATGTGCTCTGCTAAAGCTATCGTAGCGTTATTAGCAGAATAAATGACCATCGCACTATATAAGTCCCGAACTGTTAAAACATCATCGTCTTTAACATAAATTTTAACTGCTCGAGGATCCATATTGTTTGCACTGTGAGACATTACAACCGGGTCATCCCATTCTATATTTCCATTTTCAATTTCCTCCAGTACTAAATACTCTGTCATCATTTTGGACATGCTTGCGACTGGAAAAGGAATATCTGCATCTTGTTCCATTAATATTTCTTCTGTAGATGCATTCAATAAAATTGCTGAGTGACCTTTTATGGTAGCCTCTAAAGAGGAATCTATGTAGGTTGTTGAGGGTCCAGATACCTCAATTATCTCGTTTATAAAACCTTGAACCTGATGACTTTGGCTGAAATTGTATGCTCCTGTATAGCACCCTATCAAAATGATGAGAATAATTAGTAATTGACTTTTTCTTTTTAGCTTCCTGCGATTCATCTTCTTTCCTCCGTCTCTTTTTCTCCTAAATCCTTATTAACATATCCTTATTGTAGTTAGCGAATATTAAAAGAAAGGAAAGAAAAGTTAAAGAATTTCTTAAGATTTCGGTGTAGATAGTTTTTCGAAAGTATCTATGTTTATAATATAAGAAGAATTTAGAAAAATAGGTGGAGATGTCTGATGAAAGCAGCTATTTTAATAATAGATGACGATAATGATATTACGAATTTATTACGGATTTATTTAGAGGCGGAACACTACGAGGTTCATTTAGCCCATGATGGGGAAGAAGGCTTAAAAATGTTAGCAATGCAATCAACCGACTTAATTATTCTAGATGTGATGATGCCTAAAAAAGATGGTATTCTTGTTTGTCGTGAAATTCGACAAGATAATCAAACTGTACCGATTTTAATGTTAAGCGCAAAAGCAGAAGATATGGATAAAATATATGGACTTACGACGGGGGCGGATGATTACCTTATTAAACCCTTTAATCCATTAGAGCTTGTAGCACGAGTAAAAGCATTGTTAAGACGATCTGGGTATTTACAAAGAAATACAGAATCCTCTAAGGAAGGTTTAATCTGTGGTCCTTTAGAAATAAATAAACAGAATCATACTGTGCTTATTGGTGATATCCCATTGAAATTGACCGCAATTGAATTTGATATTTTATGCCTGCTTTGCAGTAAGCCTGGTCGTGTATTTAGTTCGGAAGATATCTTTCAATTGGTATGGAATGAGCAGGAAATCTATTCAAGCAAAACGGTTATGGTTCATATAAGTAATTTAAGAGCAAAACTTGACCGCGCATTAAATGGTGATAAAATGATTGAGACTGTTTGGGGAGTTGGTTATAAAATTGGTTATTAGATCCTTACTAATAGAAATTGGACTTTTCTCAAAGTGGCGTCTTGTCACTGGAATAATCCTGTCCGCTATTTTATCAGCAGTCTCTTTATTCTTTATTAAAAATGCGGTGGTAGGCTTTGTTAATACTTCAGTAGTTGGTAGTGGAATGGTTACTGAATTTATTACTTTATTCGGTAAGAGGAGAGTTTATAATATCCTGTATTCTCCTTGGCCTTTCCTTCTTAAACAGTTAAGTTTTTTTATAGTCTTCATGTTTTATTTTTTCTTATTTTACCAACATGAAAAAAGAAGACAATTTTTAAAATCCCTCAATCAGCTGATTGCTGATACTAAAAAATATGTTAGCAATCCAGAGATAGTGTTTGAACCTGTTTATCAAAACAAGTATTTGTTGCAATTAACAGAAAGTATTAATATGATCATTAGTAAAATGGATACCCTGATAGAGGAAGAACGAAATGCCCAGAGAACAAAAAACGAGCTAATTACGAATATCTCCCATGACCTTCGAACTCCACTGACTTCTATACTTGGTTACTTGTCTCTTATTACGGAAGACAAATATAGAGACGAAGTAGAACTTAGGCATTACATTGATATTGCTTATGAGAAATCAACCCTACTGCATAGGTTAATTCAGGATTTATTTGAATATACGAGAGTACAAAATCATCAGCTAAAAGTAAAAAAGGAACCGCTTAATATAAAGGAAATGCTTGGGCAGCTTGTTGAACACTATCGTATCGAGTTAGTGCAGAGGCAGTTCGTTTGTAATGAGACATATAGTTCTGAACCACTTATTGCTGAAGGAGATGGGAATCTACTTATTCGTGTTTTTGAGAACCTGTTATCGAATGCTTTAAAATACGGAATAAAGAAAAAACAAATTGATATTTTCGCTACTTTAGACAATAAGTGCATTTTAGTAGAAGTTATAAGTTACGGGAATACGATCCCAGCTACGGATTTACCTCATATATTCGAAAGATTTTATCAGGTAGATAAATCACGTAGCATGTATTCTGAAAGTTCTGGATTGGGGCTTGCTATTGCTAAGAGCATTGTTGAAATACATAATGGCGAAATACATGTGGTAAGTGACGAAGAAAAAACCGTTTTTTCAGTTTATCTTAAGCGCCTTAAAAGTTGAAAAAGTTATTGAGTTTATGAGAGAAGCTTATAGAAAGAATACCGTGTTGATTGAAGTTAAATATGACCATCATTTCGATGGTCTATTTCTACGTTCAAAACATTGAGGGGATATTTAATTGGAGTTGTATTACGAACAGGAAGGAAATCACTATGACAAAAATTAGGAGAAGTTTAAAGATTAGCTCTATGCAAAGTTTTCACTATGAACAACGGCGGTTGTTTGTATAGAGCTAGAAATTGGTTTCCGCCGAATAGTAACCATTGTTTGTAGGAATGACTTTGCTGCCTTAAAAATTTAATCTATTTTAAGGAGCGTAGCTAACATGAAATATGTAAATGCAAAAAGCATCTTCCCAGTAGAATTATTAAAGGAAATACAGAAGTATGTAAATGGAGAAATGGTTTACATTCCTATTTCTAAGGAATCACACAAGAAATGGGGGGAAAGCTCAGGGGGTAAAAATTATTTGAACAATAGGAACCGTGAAATCCGTCAACAATTTTCCGAAGGTATGACTATAGACCAACTTTCTGATCAATTTTACCTTTCCCGTGATAGTATTAAAAAAATTGTTTACTCAAAAAAATAGATTTTATATGTCACATTGGATTTTATCTTTTTTTTGTAAAAGATAGTTTATAGTCGTTTATTATATATATTTATTGGACTGCCTTTTATTACAATTACAGGTATAGAATTGATAGTTGGAAAGGTGTTATACATGATGTCTGTTATTCTAAAGGAAGTTTTAGAAATTGAAAAAACTATTTTAAGAAACCTTTACTCTTTGTATCTTCATGACCTTTCAAAGTTCACTTCAATGATTGACATTGGGGTAGACGGTTCTTTTGAATACGAGAGCCTGGATAAGTTTTGGGACATAGATGGACTTTCCCCATATTTTATTATATTGGATGGTAGTATTATAGGTTTTATATTACTATTGGAGCGTCCGTTTTTGACAAAGGAAAATGATTTAGGAATAAATGATTTTTTATACTTAATAAGTACAAAGGTAAAGGATTGGCCGCTAAAGCTGCGGTAAAATTGTTTGAAGAGAAACAAGGGCTTTATTTTGTAATGCAGGTTATTGAAAACAAACGTGCTGTTTCTTTTTGGAAAAAGTTATATCAGGAATTAAATATTGAGATTAATGAAAGACAAGAGTTAATTGATGATGAGCAGTGTTTAATTCAAACATTTAAGATATGATTCACTAAAAGCAATCCTCAAGAGGTAAGAATTGCTCATTTGTTAATTAAATTAAAGATTTGAGTTAGTGAAAGAAGGGTAAGTTGAAGTCCAGTCAATATTATAAGGTTTGTGGAAGGTTTGACTTAAACTAGCGGGTGCTTTACTTCGAGAAGGAGTAAAGTCTTTTTTCTTCTTGAACTAAAGCGGCAGTTTAGTTCAATTAGGAAAGCCGTTCTCTTATGTTGGATAATGGATTTTGTAAAAAAAATTCATTTTTTGAAGGAATTCATTTATACAATAGAGAACTATAGTGTGAATGACAATACTAAAGTAGAGGTGAGTAACATGGGGTTTCAGGCTGATAAGATATTCGTAAATTTAGCAGTTAAAGATTTAAATAACACTAAGGCATTTTTCTCTAAATTGGGGTTTGAATTCAATGATCAGTTTACCAATGAATTTGCAGCAAGCATGATTATTAATGATAATATATTTGCTATGTTGTTAGTTGAAGAACATTTTAAGACTTTTACAAAAAAAGAAATCACCGATTCTACAAAAAGTAATGAAGCAATCTTGGCACTATCTGTTGAAAGTAAAGAAAAAGTCATTGATATTGTAAACAAAGCTTTAGACGCAGGCGGAAAACCTTCTAAGGAACCACAAGATCATGGTTTTATGTATGGGTGGAGTTTTGAAGATATTGACGGTCATCTTTGGGAGCTTTTTTACATGGATGAAAGTGCAATAAAATAATTTTTCCTAAATATAAGTAACCCACAATAAAACGATGGAGGAAGCTAGCACAAGGTGTTGGCTTTTTTTGTACGTTATGAAGATTAGGTGGAACAGAGTGAAAGTTGCTTATTCAACTAGCAGGTCCTTTAGTTTGAGTTCATTGAGTTGCTAAGGCAGCTCTTTTTCTCATTGCGCTGACGGGACAGGTTAGTATTATGTGAAATATCCTTCTGTTCTTATGATAAATAGTATAAATGAATAGTGGCTTGGAGGTGGATTGACGAAACGTACATTAGGAGAGTTTCATATTATTCAAGCCCTAATAACTTACTTAATTTTTGTTACTCTTGTAGATAGGGTTTATCTCCCTGTTGTAAATGAATTAACAAATCTTCATACTACAGTATCATATAAATGGACGTATTCACTAAGGTACGCAACGAGAATTTTGAACTAAAGGGCAGTCTAGTTGAAGAAAAATGTATTTATGCTTATCTCTAATGGAAAATTTAATTAACTGGAACTTCTATTTGTTTCTAACGTATTAAAGTAAAGCAACAATATAGTGGAAGAAAGAATTTGATTTTCACCATAATAAATAGAGTTCAAAATGATGTGATTTAACAAGAACTTGTACTGTGATTGAATGGAGGGAGAAAAAATGCTGAAAATATTAAGAATTATCTCATCATTTATTACTTTCGCATTAGCAGGATATAGCCTTATTACTAAGAACTTTGAATTTATGCCATATATGCTTTTGTTCTTATGTGTGTCTGTTTTCGTTACGGGGGTTTTGGAGCTAAAAGCAAAACGGAAAACAAGGGCGATAATTTCTTTCCTTGCAGTAGCATTTGCATTTTTTGTCGTCATTTATGCTTATTAAGCTAACGAGTGCTTTAGCAAAACAAGTGGCTGCCTATAAGGGTAGCTTTTTCTTATTGAACTTACAGTGCAGTTTAGTGGAAGAAGGAATTTTTGCCGATGGGAGAAAAATCATATGATAGGAATGTAAATGAATCTAGGGGAATAAGTTTTATGATTAAAGAAATTGTTAGACTATATGAACGGGATGATTCAATTCATAATTTATATAACAGGGGCGTTTTTCTAAAAAGGAATGCTTTTTTCGAATCCAATTAAAAGGAAGTAAATGTTAATATTATATTAAAGATGGTTGTTCTTCTATTATGGTGGAGAAGGCTTTAATACGATATATTACAATATTAAAAAGGTGAACTTTGGAGGCCCACCACTGCAATAAGGCTTTATCGATATTAAGTTCTTGATATATCCCATCAAGGACATATTATGAATCAGTGCTTTAATAAAGGAGTTGTATCAAATGAATGAAAATAAAGGTTCAGAAATAAAACGCTCTTCAAAAGCTGAAAACATTCTACCTCAGATCGATAGTAAAACTAAGCTAGGCGACTTACGAAAAATCGCGAAGGACATTAAAAAAGATCACGAACTAGCTATGGAACTTTGGTCAACCAAAGTGTTTTTGCCCAGACTATTAGCAATCTTAATTATGGATAAAAAACTTCTTTCACAAGAAATGCTAAATAAGCTTGATAAGGATATGCAAACTCACACTTTTGATGAGCGAAATAACTTAATGGATTGGTTGATGGCTAATCAGCTCACCAAAGACAAGAAGAGTATTGCATTGATGGAGTCATGGGAAAATAGCCCTTCTGCTCTTCAAAGGCGAGCCTTCTGGTATTATCAAGGGCGTTTGAGATGGACTGGACAAACACCGCTTGATAACACCGCAGTCTTACTATCTAAATTAGAAGCTAATATTACGCAGGAAGAACCCGAAGTTCAATGGGCTATGAATTTCACCGCAGGCTGGATAGGCGTTTATGATGAAAAGAATCGTGCACGTTGTATTAATCTTGGTGAGAAAACGGGTCTTTACAAAGATGAAATAGTAGCAAAAGGATGTACACCCAGCTATTTACCGGAGTTCATTACGATTGAAGTTAACAAACGACATAACAATTAGTTACCTTTGAAAAATTTATTAAAGTTTAATGCAAAAAATAGAGGAATTCAAAGCACCAATACGAAATTGTAATAAGCGATTGCTCTAATTCAAAAAATAAACTAAACATTAGTGAAATCTGCTACTCAACTAACAGGTGCTATACTTCAAGAAGGAGTAAAGCTTGTTTGCTTATTGAGTATAAGAAAGGGTTTTACATTAGACGTCGAAATTTTCTCTATTAATTTTGCTGCTTATGTTAAACTAAAAAAAGTGCCCCCTTAAGGATTGAGGGGGGGATTTCGATATTAATTGTCCAGTTTTTTAAAAAATTGACGGGTTCGGAAAGCGTGCAAAAGTAAATTGATTTTTAATTTTATAAATCATTACCTTATAGATAGTATGAATCAATCGTATATTATATTTTTCCTTGTTCACTTAACTTTTTTAAAGATGTAAGCATATGATTTACTTCATCGTCTGAATGTCTTTCCCAAGAACTTAATTCAGCTATTATTTTCAAAGGAGATTTAGACCGATAAGAACGTGTTGGGTTTCCAGGAAATCTCTTGTCAGTTAAGTTAGGATCATTTTCAAAAGTACCTAATGGTTCTACAACATAAATTCTTTCTTTTGATTTAGATTTTGCTAATTCAGCACCCCATTTAGCAGCATCTAATGTTGCAGTAAAATATATATAGTTAGATTTTTTATCTTGGTAATTTGATAAGTGTTGGGCTTCTAATAAATCTCCAATTTTTAGTTCTGCTTTAGTACCATGAAAAAAGGACCATTATCTAGGACATCTGTTTTGTCATTCATACTGATACACTCCTTATATTTTTAGAATTGCGTATAACAATAACAGTATAGTAAGAAAATTGTAGAAAGTGTAGTCTATAAATAACCTGTAAGTAATGGTATAATGTAATTAGAGAGAATGATATTGAACAACAACCACCTATTTTTCCGTTTTAATTAGCAATCCCTTTTTAGTGGGAAATTATACTTAAACTAACAAATGAATTAGTTAAACAAGACCATCAAAATGATGGTCTTTTTTTATATACCATTTAAAGTGTTACATTAAACTCATTATCTCCATGTTTGCATCAAGTTTTGCTGCTTGCTCGTGTGATTCCAGCCTTTTTTCATCCAATTTATTGTTTAATGGCTTTGATAATAGCGAATACGTCCGTTAGTAAGAAAGAAGCTCCAAAGTCTGTTTCTTAATGAATGACGGCTCAAAGGAGGTCACTCTACGTAAAATACTGCCCGCTATAGACTAAATTATTTTAATTAATTGACTAAGTCAACTAAATGTCGTAATGTATTGTTGTTATTGAATATTCTGGATATAAGGGAGAAATAGATGAAAAAGACTCTATATATAGAAAAAATACGGAAATTTAATCGGTATTACGCAAATATCTTAGGAAAAATTGACCAAGATATCTATAATAAACCGTACCCATTAACAGAAGCTCGTATTATCGCAGAACTTTATTACAATAGTGGTTGTACATCTAAAGAAATAATTGAAGTACTTGGTGTTGATCGAGGGTTTCTAAGTCGCATTCTTCAAAGGTTCGAAGAAGAACAAATTATTACTAAAAAACAATCGGCAGAAGATAAAAGACAATTTAATCTGTATTTAACAACTATTGGTGAAGAAACGTTTCGCAAAATGGAGATAGATGCTAATAGCGAGTTAACAAAAATATTTCAGCATTTATCTGAACCCGAAATGGCTGCTCTTGTATCATCAATGGAAAGAGTTGAGTCCATTTATACAAAAAACGAAAAAGAAAAACCCACAGTAATAATTCGACCATTTCAATTAGGTGATGTTGGGTATGTTGCTCAACTTCATGGTGAATTTTATGGGAATCATCATGGATTTTTTCAAATTTTTGAGTATTACGTAATGAAGGGTCTAACGGAATTTGTGTATGATTCTTCTGGTGGGGAGTTATGGATTGCTGAAGTAAATGGTGAGCGAGCAGGTTCTATTGCAATCGTACAAGATGACGCAAATGCTGCACAGATACGTTGGTTTATCCTAGATAATCACTATCAAGGTCTTGGCATTGGAACAAAATTATTTGAAACAGCCTTCAACTTTTGTAAAGAACAAAATTATAAACACATTTATCTGTGGACAATTAGTATGTTAAATGCGGCACGTCATTTATATGCAAAATACGGATTTACGTTGAAAGAGGAAAAAGAAAACAGCGTCTGGTGTGGTGAAAGACTAATCGAAGAACGATGGGATATAGAATTATCCGATGAAAAGTAAAATAACGGAATGCTTTAGTTAAATCAGACCATCATTTCGATGGTCTATTTTTGCGTCCAAATATTAGGTAGATTACAGCTATCTATTGAGGGTGGTACACTTAATTTAACGGGGCAGTTTAGGATAATAATATATTTACATTTAGAGGTGTAGTTTATGCTATTAATGTGCTGATAACTCCATTAGTTCAACTATAATCTGGTTGTATTTGTCCTTCTATAGCACTTTTATATGCGACATTATGTAGAGTAAACCGAAAGAGCAAGCACGCGAATAAATTCTAATGAATTAATTCTATCTATATTTGTGAGATAGACTGATTCATAATAATTCTCCTTTTTAGTTTTATATTACATTTGAAGGTAAGTATCATTTCAGAAGCCTACATTATATTAATAGCAACCTTACAGCAACCTTAAGTCCAACTTTTAGGTCGGGAATTATATTTCATAGAAAAGCACATGTTATAATGGATGGCATAAATTTTTCAAAAAGAGAGGGAGAGAAATTGTCAGCTTATTCACAGCCGATTTATGTGGCAGCGATCTTATTTGTAATATTAGCGTTGTTATTATTTGTTCCATGGCTCGTTTATACATATAGAAAATATAATTACTTACCGCTTTCAATTACAGTAATTACATTTTCGTTTATTTTTTATTTTCTAGCAGCGCTTTTTCTAGTATTACTGCCACTGCCAGAAGTACGTGATACTTGTTCAATACAAAAACCTGATACACAGCATTTTTCTCTAATACCATTTCAATTTGTGGTGAATACTTTTAACAATAGTGGTATTGTCTTGTCACAACCAAGTACTTATATGCAGTTATTTAAACAGCCTTCATTTTTTCAAGCACTTTTCAATTTCTTACTATTGTTACCATTTGGAGTTTACCTGCGTTATTTCTTTCAAGAAAAAAAGTATTGGAAGAAAGCTTTGGTCTTTACCTTTCTTCTAACGCTATTTTACGAAGTCACTCAGGTAACTGGCATATATGGGATTTATAATTGTGCTTATCGAATTTTTGATGTAGATGATTTACTGTTAAATACGACAGGAGGATTACTCGGATTCTTTATTGCTCCTGCTGTGTTATCATTATTTCCGTCTAAGCAGAAGGTTAATGAAAAAGCAGATGGACTATTAGCCCATGATGAGGTAAAAACGATGTCTGTGTTATTGGCATTTATTATTGATTTATTCATTACTAAAATAATCAGCACGATAATTATTGGCTTGTCTTATAATAATGAAATTAGTGACTTTGTTGTAAATACAGTAGTATTGTTTGTGTTATTTTTTGTCGTACCATTGTTTTGGAGGGGAAATACTTTTGGTACGAAGGTTATGCGGTTTCGCTATGAAAGTAAATTTTCTAAAGCGGAAACAAACAAACGATTGTTTAAACGTTTTGGTGCAATTTACGTTACCTACTTTATAACAGGTACTGCAAGAATCCTGAATAATTTAGCAGTTCCCATGGACTTTCCTTATTATAAAGCATCTGTATTTTTGTCGCTTGGAGCATGGGTTATTTATTTTATTTTAACAACGGTCCTACTCTTTCACATTTTGTTAGTCCTATTTAGTAAAGGAAAACGTCGTTTTTATTTCGATGAAGCATCTGATTTATATACAACTAGAAAAAACTAATAAAACCCCGATTTCCTTAATGGAAATCGGTTTTTTCGATTTAAGCTTACTGTAAGGTTGGCATAAAACTGTTGTAAGGATGAGCATTTATAGTATTCATATCGACAAAATTGAAGGGGTGGAACCAATGGAACCGTTACTAAGAGTAGAAAATATAAGAAAAACATATGGCAAATCCAATGCAGCATACACGGCATTAGAAAATATATCATTCGATATTCAGAAAGGAGAGTTTGTAGGGATTATGGGGCCTTCTGGAGCAGGTAAGTCTACTTTACTTAATTTGTTAGCAACAATTGACTCACCGACTGAAGGGAAAATATATATGAACAATACGAGTATCCACGATATGAAAGAAGACGCATTAGCGGATTTCAGACGTGAAAATCTCGGTTTCATCTTCCAAGACTATAATTTGTTGGATTCACTCACTGTGAAAGAAAATATACTATTGCCCCTAGCAATAGCGAAAACACCAGCTAAACAAATTAATAACTTGGTGACTCAAATTGCTAGCGTATTTGGTATCGGAGATTTACTAGGTAAATATCCATATCAATTATCGGGAGGTCAAAAGCAAAGGACAGCGGCAGCTAGAGCACTTGTGACGGAGCCTATGATGATTCTGGCAGACGAGCCTACGGGTGCACTTGATTCCAAGTCAGCGACAGATTTACTGGTAAGCTTAAGTAATTTAAATGAAAACAATAATTCAACCATACTGATGGTGACACATGATGCATATGCAGCCAGCTTCTGTCGTCGTATTATTTTCATCAAGGATGGTACACTTTCTACAGAAATTTATCGAGGAGATAAGACACGTAAAGCTTTCTTTCAAGAGATTTTGGAAGTCCTTGCAACAATTGGAGGTGAGGTAGATGACGTTATTTAGTCTAGCGAGAAAAAACATAGCACGAAACTTTTCCAAATACTTTTTATACATCGCATCGATGGTTTTTAGTATCGTTATCTATTTTACATTTGTGACATTAAAATATAGCGATACGATTGCAAAAAAAACGTCTTCCTCTCAAAAATTAGATTCTCTAATGAGTGGTGCTGCTGTCATTCTACTACTTTTTGTTGCCATATTTATTGCTTATTCAAACTCGTTCTTTATGAAGAAACGAAAAAAAGAAGTTGCGTTATATGCATTACTAGGTGTACGTAACCGACAAATTGGTCTCATGCTCTTCTTTGAAAATTTATTATTAGGATTGTTTTCACTAGTAATTGGGGTTATTCTTGGATTTCTTTGTTCAAAAGGATTTATGACGATTTTGATCCATTTGATGGGCTATGATATCATCGCGCCATTTACATTTTCAAGTTCGGCAGCCTTAAATACTGCAATTGTGTTTTTAGCGATTTTCTTAGTGACATCATTCCAGGGATATCGCTTAATTTATCAGTTTAAACTAATTGATTTATTCCATGCTTCGAAAAAAGGGGAAGTGGTTCCAAAGCCTTCTATGGTGGTAGCTATTCTTGGAGTGTTACTAATATCGATTGGTTATTGGTTGGCACTTCAAGATATTTTTACTTCAAAAGTGTGGTTAGCAGTCGGTTTTTTAATAATAGCATTGATTATTTTAACCACAGTTATTGTAGGTACGTTTTTATTGTTCCATAGTGTTACTGGTTTTGTTTTAGTTGTGATGAAGAGAAATGAAAAATGGCTGTGGAGAGGTCTTCATTTAATGACAATTTCCCAACTGGTATATCGTATCCGAGGGAATGCACGTACATTGACCGTCATTGCAATATTAAGTGCTACAACCGTAACAGCAGGAGGAGCAGTGTATGGTCTTTATTACAACATCAAGGATCAGGTCATAACAGCTGATCCGAATACTTTCATGTACGAGCAAACCGATTCAAAATTCGATCAACAAGTCAGCAGTGTGTTGCCGAATGTAAAGTACGATGAAAATATCGAAGCATTGTCTGTCACCTTTCATACGGAACAATTAAACTCAGCATTCAATAACTCTGATAAAAGAATTTATACGATTATTGATGAAAAAACATATAATCAATTAGCAACAATTCAAAAAAAGGAAAAAATAGATGTTAATAACGCAAATGCTGTGATTTTAGATATTGGGTATGACGAAAGGTTTTCACCGAAATACAAAGGTAAAACTATCTTAACTGAGGATAATACTATACTCACATTCCAAAGCTTTCAAACTCAAAGTGTATTAAATACTGGCACAGCAGGTATTACAGTAGTAGTTTCAAATGAATATTATAAAGTGCTCAAAGAAGATGGGGAGGTATTGAACTACCGGGTCATTGGTGTAGATAAAGCTTCTGCGGAATTGTCCGAAAAAGTTGCAAAATATTTACCGGAAAAAGTTCAATTTTCAAGCGCTCCACAAGACTTGCAAACAGGTATCGAAAGTGTAGGATCTCTGCTGTTTATTGGGGGTTTCCTTGGCTTAGTGTTTTTAGCGGCAACTGGCAGTATCATATACTTTAAAGTTTTAACAGAAGTAGAGGAAGATAAGTACCAATATAATATGCTTCATAAAATGGGTGTTAGTGCAAAAGAAATGCGTAAAACCATTGCATCTCAAGTTTTTGTCATCTTCTTTGTGCCACTAGCAGTAGGATTATTACACAGTGCAATCGCTTTAAAAGCTTTCTCTAGTTTACTAATGATGGATTTAGTAAAACCAGTCTTAATCTGGATGATTGCTTATACAGTTATCTACGGACTGTATTATATCTTAACAGTATTTTCTTACGGTCGAATTATCACACAAAATAATAGAACAGAAGGATGAGAGAAATGAAGAAATTTCTAATAGTAGTGGGTATTTTGTTTGCACTAGGAGTGGTAGGGGTCTTTGCAATCACCAAAATAGACTTTAACCGCATGAATGCGGACAATTATTATTTGCAAATCACAGAGGATGGCATACCACATGACTATAAACTGGATGATGGTTCTGTAATGACTACCTATTCTTATCAACTAGATGCTACAAATGCGGATGGTAAAACAATTCCACTTAAATTCACAGCACAAAAAAATCTTCGTAAAGACGCTTACTTGAAAATGTACGTAAAAAAGGACGATCAAGTATCGTCATATGATGAAGTAGAACTAGAAGACATACCAAATAAAGCACAAAAACAATTAAAATAGTAGAAAGGCTGTCTCCAATATAGGGAGTACAGCCTTATTTTCTAAAGAAGTATTGTGATGGTTGTTCCTTTGTTTTCAGAGCTCGTCAAGTCTACTGTTCCGTTATGGGCTATAATAATATCTCGTGCAATCGCCATTCCTAAGCCTGTCCCATGTGCACTAGTAGTATTTGTACCTCGATAGTAACGTTCGAAAACTTGATCTAAATCTTTTGAAGGAATGCCACGACCATTGTCGGAAATTGTAATTTTTGTATGATATCCTGTAATGGAGGATATATTGTTTGATTTTTTTAGTTGTATAAAATGTTGATTAACACTATCAATTTGTATTTTTACAGCAACTTGTTTATCGTTATGCACAAGTGCATTGTAGATAAAGTTAACAATTGCCCGTTTCCATAATCTTTTATCGACTTTATGAACCGCTTTGTCGACATTAGCCACAAATTCAATATCTCTATCGCAAAATTGTTGATCATTTAATAGTTCAATCGTCATTTCACGTATAAATGCGGTAATATTCACGTCTTCTAAGTGCATAGGAAGTTTTTGATTACGCAAACGCATCGTTAAATTTAAATCATCTAATAGATCACTCATGTACTTGGATTGTCTATTGATAATAGAAATATATTCATACAACTCTTCTTCTGATAAATCTTTGGCACTATCTTTCATTAATTCTGCGTATCCATGAATAGAAGCGAGTGGTGTCTTCATATCATGCGAAACATTGCTAATCCATTCCTCACGGAGTTGGTCAAGTTGATTACGTTGTTTCTCATATTGATCTAGCTTTAACGAAAGTACATTCATATTGCGAAATACATCTTCGTAAACACCGTGTGGTATCGACATCTTTATAAATCGTCTTTCGCGTAGTTGTTGGATTCCATTTATTAAAATGTGAAGGGGACCTGTTAATCTTTTTCCAAATATAGAACCCACTATTAATGCGATGATAATATCGACGATTAAAATTAGTAAAAGCAAGATATTAATGGTTTTAAACATTTTTTCATAATCATAAGTTAATACATAACGTCCTATTTGCTTATTCTTCACCCCAATTAAATAACTAAAGTTATGTGCCTCTCCAACAAAAACGGTCGTCCCGGCCTCTACTTCTTGATATTTATACGTTTGAACAATTTCAATAGGAGAATACTCTTTTTGGAGATTTTCAGGTGTATAAAAAACTGCTATTTGTTTCCCCTTATTATCTAATAATTGTATCCACGCATTCATTTCTCTTAATTTTTCTAATCCAACTTCATTGACCACTGGTTTGTCATTTTGTAGTTCTATATATTGTGAAAAAGTTCGGCTAAAGGTTTCTGCTGATACTTCTTCTGTTTCGATATTATTAATTGATCGATAGACGAGCAAGGATAACAGTAGAACCGTATTTACAATTCCTACAATTACCACAATAATCACAACAGATCCTAAGAAGCGCAGTGTCAATTTCCACTTCATGTTCCTCACCCTTTGGAATGTAGTTTATACCCAAGTCCTTTAACAGTTAATATAAACGAAGGGTTGGAAGGCTCGGCCTCAATCTTTTCACGTAATCGACGGATATGTACCATCACTGTATTATCAGAGCCAAAAAAGTCATCACCCCATACATGTTCAAACAATGTTTCTTTGCTTAGAATCTGATCCGGATGATGCATAAAACAGCTCATAAGTCCGATTTCTTTCGCTGTGAGTTCAAGCATTTTTCCATCCTTCTTCAATTCTGTTTCATTCGGACTAAGCTCAAAAGGCCCGACCTGTAAAATTTTTGGAGCCTCTTTTTCCTCTGCAAAACCTGCCCGTCTTAACTGTGCCTTTACTCGGTAAGCCACTTCTTTCGGGCTAAATGGTTTGGTGATATAATCATCTCCGCCTATTGCTAGCCCCAAAAGCTTATCAATCTCCTCATCTTTAGCCGATAGGAATAATATCGGAACTTTCGAAACCTCGCGAATTTTTTTGCATAAATCATAGCCTTCTCCATCTGGCAGCATAATATCTAACAATAGAAGTGAGGGATTATAATACTGAAATTTTGTCCAACCATCTGCCACAGTCCCAGCTGTTACAACATTGGTAATACCTTCTTTATGTAAAACTTTCTCTAGGAGACGTGCTAAGTCTTCCTCATCGTCAATGATTAAAATCCACTGCTCACTAGCCATTTTTCTACCCCCGTAACGATATTCCTTCTCTACAGTATAGATTATAGTCTGATCCTGAAGCAAAAGGTAAGGTGAGACTGCCAATCGCTAAAAATAGATAAAATTAAAAAGGAAACGTTGAATTCGACTTGTTCGCTTTTATTACATCATAGCTAAAGACGGCACATTCCTAAAGGTTTTTTTGTTAGATTTAAGATGGGAAGGGTGGAATGAATATCTTTTAGTAAAGAATTACATTTTTGCAGAGACCGTTGTCAAAGAATAGTTTCAAAGTTGGATCTATGAAAAGAACGAATCGAAAGAGGCATATAAGTTCAAAAATACTTTAAGTATGATTTTGCTCTTTCAGTAACTAAATCCCATCTCAGCATAACCTTCTTGGCACATACACATTGTTAGTTGTAACGAATGATTGAAAGTTTGAGATGATAAGCTCGTGTGTTGACAATGTGTTTAACGAACTATAAACCTATTGCCGCCCAGTTCCATACTTTTCATTTCTTCGTTATACTTAATTTATCTTAAGATTATTATGAAAATATTCAACAAGGAATGATTTAATGAAAAAAATCTGTTTTATCCTCTTAGCTGCAACTGCTATCATGATTATTTTTATATTAAACAATATATATAATAAGCAGGATCAAGCTATTTACGTAGCTATAAATGGAAATGATCAAAATGCTGGTACAAAAGCAAAACCATTTCGCACACTAAAAAAAGCGGCGTCAGAGGCAAATGCTGGTACTACCGTCCTCATACGAAAAGGAACTTATAATGAAAAGCTTGTCATTAAACATAGCGGCACAAAATCAAAACCAATAACTTTTAAAGCTTACAACAAGGAGATGGTAGTTCTTAGTGGAAAGGGCCTAAATGAGGCTGAAGGGGATACCTCCTTAGTTACGATAAATAATAAAAACTACGTGACAATTAGTGGGCTAATTATACAGGATTTGTCTACTGATCTAGCAGATGAAACTGTAATGGGGATTTATATAACAGGCTCTAGCAACCACATTACATTAGAAAATAATAATGTGCGGCGGATTGAAACCCATGCAGTTGAGGGGAATGGCCATGGGATTGCTATATACGGTACTGGCACAATGAAAGATATAAATATTTTAAATAATACGTTGGAAGATTTAAAACTCGGTTCAAGTGAATCTCTAGCTCTAAATGGAAATATTGACGGTTTTAAAGTGGAAAATAATATAGTTCGTCGAAATGATAATATCGGAATTGATTTGATTGGTTATGAAGGCACCTCCAATGATAAAAAAGTGGATTATGTACGAAATGGTATAGTAAAAAATAATCAAGTTTATGAAATTTCCTCTTATGCAAACCCGGCTTATGGAGAAGATTATTCTGCTGGCGGAATTTATATAGATGGTGGAAAGAATATAACCATTGAAAAGAATACCATTTATAAAAGTGATATTGGAATTGAAGCAACCTCTGAGCATGCTAATAAATACGCTGATAACATTAAGATAATAAACAATATAATTTATGACAACTATTACACAGGAATATCGATTGGTGGGTATGATGGGGATAGGGGAGGTACGATCAATTCTACTATCGCTCAAAATATTCTTTATCGAAATGACACGAAGGGTCTAGATGGGGGACAGCTATTATTACAACATGATACAAAAAACAATGTGATAGAAGGAAATATCTTAACCGCTGGACCATCGCGAATTTTTATCTCCAACTATTTTTCAACCAATCAAGAAAATAAACTACAAAAGAATGTATTTCATAAAGAAAGAGGAGAAATGGGTATTTGGATATGGAAAGAGGAAGAATATACATCTTTTAATAATTTTAAGAAAGCTTCAAAAAGTGATGAGAAATCCAGTTATTTAGATCCAAAATACCAAAATGCAAACAAATATGATTTTAGGCTAAAAAAGGATTCGCTTGCTAAAAAAATTGTAGACTAACTTTGTATCCTAGTAATTTAGATCTTTTGATAGATCTAAACATCAACAAGTTATTGGACTCGTTTTGTCCTTATTTATAGCATGGTGACTAGGACAGGTCATTCCATAATAGGTCTAGCTCAATTAACCATTGCTGTTGGTGATGGTGGTTAAGCTGATTTAGTAATAAGAATTTCTCTAACATCGGAAAGTAAGAGAAAGAAAATGAGGAAATAGGAAATCTAAAATATTGTTGTGAAATGTAACACTTAAATTAACGGGGCTGGTTAGCTCAATATAGTTCAGATTTTAAACTCTAATTAATTTATTTGGATATGAATTAAAATAAAAAAGCAGGGAATTTACCCTGCTTATTCTGAAACTAAAGTTCATGTATTTAATTGTTTTCTTGGTCTTCTAACAAGTTCGCCGCCACAGTTGGGGCATACTTCTTTCATATCCTCTGTACATGGTTTGCAAAATGTACATTCATGAACACAAATAAAAGCAATTGCATTCTCACTTAAAAGAGAATTACAACGTTCACATTTATCTCTCACATCTAATGTCATCTAATGCAACTTCCAATTGTCCTACTTTTATTATTACCTGTATGAGTCATGAGTTGGACGAAACAAGTCTTCCTCTGAATTCCTGACAATTGAAAAGTTTTCAACATTGTAATGACCGTGAAGAGTTTCATTATGGTGCTTTATTATTTGTTCTGCACTTAAAAAATCACTAGCTGTTGTTGAATGGGCATCACCGACTAATGTTACATCAAACCCACTAATAGTAGCTGTTCTGACTGCACTATCTATACAATGTTGTGTTTTGCAACCCGCAATAACGATATGTTCAATTTCTTGTGTTCTTAGATGGTTTAGAAGTCCTGTTCCATGAAAGGAATTGGTTGCCTTTTTATCAAATAGTTTTATATCAGTAGGCACTTTAATTTCATCGTGAATTTGAAACCCTTTTCCTATCCCTTCAGCAACATCTAAATCCCTTACAAATACAACTGGAACATTTGTTCCCCTTGCTTTTTCGATGAGTAAATTAATATTGGTGATTAGTTGAGCTTTATTAAAAACTGCACTTTCTTCTTGATTCCCATCAATTAATTCTTGTTGAGCATCAATGACTAATAATGTTTGATTCAAATAATTTTCCCCTTTCAAAATGTGGGGAACCACTAAACTATTTAAATAGTTAGTAGGAATCCCCTTAAAATTTTAAAGCTAACATTTCTATTGTTTGTCATAATATCTACCTCCAAAATAAAGATTGTCTAAAATAATGAAAATAATTAGACTATTGAATCATAACATATTTTATTTGGTGTCTGTCAATAGCAGTTGAGATATTGTGGCATTTATATTTTCACTAACGGAGTACTTTAGTGAATATCGTTGAGCTGTTCAAACAGCTCTGTTTCTTATTGAGCTATGCAGCAGGTTAGTTGAAGAAGAAAGCGGGAGTTTTTATGTCGCATTATACTCATTATGTGTAATGGAATAAAAGGCGAAAAAATTACGCCTGTATCTTAAATAGTAAAAAATGTTTTTATTGTTCTGGGTGAAGGATATTGCAGGCACTTAACCAATTTCCAGAAGGATCTTTAAATCCAAAACCACCAAATTCTCCTTGTAAATTTAAAGGACCTACTTTAACTTGTTTTCCTTCAAGCCAGTCATATAATTCTTTTAGGGAAGGAGTATAAAAGTCAATAATGCTATGAACGATATCAGTATTTGTATTTCTGAATGATAATCCATTTATCTCTTCAGTCTCAACCAAGAAAATCGTTGGAACTCCTTTTGATTTCATAGTAAGCATTGCATTTTTTTTTGAAAGTGGACTTCGGCCCCAAGGATATCGATATAAAACCTTAAAGATTCTTCTAAATTAGTAACTGGTATTTCCAGTGTAGCGATATGTGAAATTAAATTAGTCATAGTAGCCTCCTATTTTTTGTTTGCACATATATTTTTTCTATGCTCAATTAAGAAATCCTCTTAAGTTTTATTAAAAAAGGAAAATAATTTATCACTAATTTCATGAAGTATGTCATATGGGTGGACAAAATACGATTAATATCTTAATATAACATCTCTTTGTTTAATGAAAATAGATCATTTACTTGATAATCTCTTTTTCTTTTAAAGCTTCAATCGCAATATTTTTAGCTTCACTGCCACTTCCTTTTAAGTTTACTGCAAATAGCCACACATTTTTTTCCGTTTTAACAAAACCCACAAACCATCCAAGTCCCATATCTGAAAGCCTCGTGCCTGTTTTCCCATGAAGGACATAATCATCTTGTTCGTCTAGTATCATCATTCTTTTAACAGTTTTTTGAAGATTTTCTTTGAATGGAAGGTCTTCTTTTACAAGCTGTTCCATAAAATCTACTTGTTCAATTGCAGATATTTTTAAGCTGCTGTCGAGCCAAAATTGATCAATTCCTCCACTCAAGTCTTTATTGCCATAGTTTAATTTAGAAAATTTCTCTTGCATCCTCGAAAAGCCAATTTCTCTTACCATATCCTGATAAAACCAAATAGCTGATTCTCTCATAGCTGAACCTAAAGTATGGTCTCTGTTCCAAGTCTCAAACTGCCTAACTGTACCATCCCATCTTTTGACTTCATATTCATCCCGGACAGCTTCAGCTTCCAAACCAATCAACGCATTAAGTACTTTGAATGTAGATTCTGGTGTCATTCTTTCTAAACTTCTTGCTTTATTAAATACGTATGTTTGCTCATTTCTCATGTTCTTCAATACCATTGTTCCTTCTTTCCCATCAAATAAATGAGCAATTTCTAAGTCTTTTACAGGGGCTTCAGCTGCTGACATTGGAGAAAACCATCCTATCAATAGAACCATAGAAAGTAAGGTAATTAACATATTCTTGTAAATCGTCATTTTTATTCCTCCTTTTTCCTTTAATGTTTTTAGAAAATTTGTTATTTTTACTATACGGGATACATGAAATAATAGAAGTACATAAAAATCCCTTGTGTACCCATACAGAGTGATGGAGTGGAGAGAAAATGGATACTAAATACGAAGAAATTATCAAAGAAATTCAGCGAAGGATAGCCGAAGGTCGATTACGACCGGGAGGGAAACTTCCCTCCATCCGAGCTTTTTCCAAAGAGTTCTCTTGTAGTATTAATACTGTAGTACGCGCCTATAGTGAGTTGGAAAAGGAACATAAGGTGTACTCAGTCCCTAAGAGTGGATATTTTCTTCTAGAAAATCGTCCCGCTGAAATGACGAAAAATAATGATGTGATAGACTTTGTAACAGCAGGACCAGATATACATAATATGCCGTATAGGGATTTCCAACACTGTATCAACCAAGCAATCGAGTATTATAAAGAAGATATGTTCCAATATTCAGATCCAATGGGGTTACCAACGCTACGCACTCAGCTTTCGAAACAACTTCAAAATTTGCAAGTTTTCGCACCACCTGATAGGATAGGGGTCGTTTCGGGGTCTCAACAGGCATTGGATCTCTTAGTATCTCTTCCTTTTCCCAATGGAAAAACAGAAATCTGTGTTGACCAACCCACTCATTTCAGTTTTATAGATTCCTTAACAACAAGGGAAATTAATGCAATTGGAATAGAAATGACAAGGGATGGAATCGATTTAAAATATCTTGAAAAGATCTTTCGGGATAAACCCATTAAGTTTTTTTATACAGTATCAAGATTCCAGAATCCGACGGGCTATAGCTATTCCAATAAGGAGAAGAAAAAAATTGTAGAATTAGCTCAAAAGTATGATGTTTTTATTGTCGAGGATGATTATATGGGTGATTTAGATTCAAAGAAAAAAGCAGATCCTATGTTTTCTTTTGATCCATCTGGAAGAATAATCTATACGAAAAGTTTTTCTAAAGTGTTGTTACCCGGTTTAAGGTTAGGGTTAGTGGTATTACCTAGTGAGTTGGTTCGTTCTTTTACAAAGGTGAAATTTGCTGCAGATGTACATACACCTGTGCTGACACAAGGAGCATTGGAGATTTACTTACAAAGCGGGATGTATAATGCGCATATTGAGAGATTAAGGAAAAAGTATAATGAAAAAGCAAGAACTCTAAAGCAGGCTTTTCTAGATTACTTGCCGTCCGAAGTGACTTTCTCAGGTGCCGAATCTGGTTTTTACTCGACTATTATATTGCCAGCCCATGTAAAGGCAGAGTACCTAGTTAATAATCTAAAGAAAAAGAATATTCTTGTACAAAATGCTACAGAAATGTTCCTTCCTCAATATCGTAAAGAAAATATCATTAGACTTAGCATTTCTCAGATTGAAGAATGTAAGATTCGAATTGGGATAAAAAGAATTGCTGAGGAAATTTGTTTGTTGTTAAAAGTTGTATCTTAAATCCGAAATGGAATGTTGCAATACCTTTCCTTTCCGTTTTGCCACCTGTTATGATAAAAAACTCTGTAGATATGCCATACAGTAAAAAGAATTTATTTACTATTGTTGCTCTAATATTTGGATAGAGACAGCAATTCCTTATTTAACTATTGTTGCTTTAGTTCAAGTAGGAAAAAATATGAATGGAAAGTGGGAAGCTAGATGTTAAGGAGTGAACTTATTTCAGATATAGCATATAGAATAATATGTCTAAAAAGACTACATCCAATTAGAGTAGGGGTTAGTGGAATAACTTCATCTGGCAAGACAACGTTTGCTAATGAGCTTATGGAAGAACTTCGAAGTAGAAAGATGGATGTAATCAGGACTAGCATAGACAATTTTCATAATCCAAGAGTTATTCGATACAGACAAGGTAAGGAATCAGCTATTGGTTATTATGAAGATGCTCATGATTATAATTCTTTTAAGCATAAACTTTTAATACCTTTAGGTCCTGAGGGAAACCTCCAATATCAGACAAATTCATTCGATTTAACAAAGGACGTGTATGTGAACCCAGAATTAAAAATAGAAAATATAGATACGATTTTCATTATTGATGGAACTTTCTTATTTAAAAAGGACTTATGTGACCTATTCGATTTTAAAATATTTGTTGAAACGGACTTTGAGTTAGCCAGGAAAAGAGGGGCAAAACGAGAAGAACTGGCATTTGGAAGTTTTGAAAAAGCAGAAGAAATGTTCCTTAAGAGGTATCATGTTGCTTCGAAACTCTATTTAGCCCAACACTCCCCGCACCTTATTGCAGATGTAGTCATTAATAATAATGAATTAGATAATCCGTTTTTTGTTTAAAAAAATTTATTCTTCAACTAAATGGCGCTTTACTTCAAGAAGGAGTAAAGTCTTTTACCTTATTAAACTTACGCCGCAGTTTAGTTCGATAAGTACTGTGTTATAGTATGTATACTTAATTTTAATGAGGTGAAAGAAATGATTAGAAGGAGATAGGTAGCCTCCTGAATTAGATTTTGTTTTAATTTTGGAGGCAATCTTAATATTTAGGAGTTGTATAAATGATGAAGCAAAATAAATATGATGATGTTAATTTCTTTAATGCATATAAAAAAATGGCACGGTCAGTCAAAGGACTTGAAGGTGCAGGAGAATGGCACGTATTAAAAGAACTTTTACCCGACCTCCAAAATAAAAGCGTACTTGATTTGGGATGCGGTTTCGGCTGGCATTGTCGTTATGCTAGTGATCAGCAAGCGAGGTCTGTTATTGGAGTAGATATATCTGAAAAAATGCTTCAACAAGCTCGTGAAATGACAAATGATTCCTTAATTTCATACATTAATATGCCAATTGAGGACATTGATTTTTCAGACTCTCAATTTGATGTTGTCATCAGTTCATTGGCAATTCATTATATTAAATCTTTTGAAGCATTCTGTAAAAAGGTCTATGATTGTTTAAAGCCTGGTGGCTCTTTTGTATTTTCGGTTGAACATCCAATTTTCACTTCTCGGAACGAACAAGATTGGTATTATGATGATAAAGGGAATCGACTGCATTGGGCAGTTGACAATTACCAATCGGAAGGATTACGTGAAACATCATTCCTAACTGAATATGTAATAAAATATCATCGTACATTTTCAACTTATATCAATGACTTAATTACTGAAGGTTTTAATATAAGAACAGTCAAGGAACCAATTCCCTCTGAGGAAATGTTAAACAGTATTCCTGAAATGAAAGATGAACTACGTAGACCTATGTTCTTAATAATTTCAGCAGAAAAGTAAATGTTTATAATACGTTCCTACAATAAGTAGGGGCGTTTTTCTTATTCTACTTGAACTAATGCGGCAGGTTAGTTGAATAAGGTCAGTTAGGAAATTATGCTGAGAATAGAAAGAAAACTGGGGGGATTTCTATTGCATATAGATAATGAAATAGCATTAGAATTAATGGAGTTTGGTAAATATGATCTTTTGGGTTTGGCGGAACTTTCCAGCTCAGTTGGCTGGGACTATGATGAATATGAAATCAGAACTGTTATGTCATCTGGTAAAATATTCGGACATAAAAATGCTGTGGGGAAAATTATTTCAAGTGCTGCAATAATACCTTATGATACTGATTTAGCTTCAATTGGTATGGTAATTGTTAATGACGAATATAGAGGTTTAGGTTTAGGAAAAAAAGCTACCCAGAAATGTATAGACAGTGTTTCTCAAAATACCACTATAATGTTAATTTCAACTGAGGATGGAAAACCCTTATATGAAAAATTGGGCTTTATTACAGTCGACTCTGTACATAAGTATTTAACTGATAACTATATTCCATCTAAAATGTTTAATAATCAACTAGCAATTACCATAGAGACATACCGTGAGAATGATATTAATGAAATTATTGAATTAGATTCGGCTGCATTTGGTAATAAGAGAAGAAAATTACTAATTAACAGAATAAATCAATCTAAAAAATGCTTAGTTGTTAGAAATTTAAAGGGGAAGATTATTGGATTTGGATTATCCATATTAGGTCCAGTAAATTTATTGATAGGACCTATTATAGCACCAGATGCACAAACAGCTTTTTTAATAATTAATGAGTTAGTTCTTAATCATCAAGGAAAACTAAGGATTGATGTGCCATCCAGTAATGATGAGTTAATGTTGTTCTTGGAGGAAAGTGGATTTGTAAACGTTAGTAATCCTCCAGTAATGATAAAAAACGCTAATAATATACCAAATAGGAATAAAGAGTTGTTTGCTATAACTGCACAAATCTTTGGTTAGGGATAGCAATATCCTTATTCGGCTGCTTTAGTGTAAGAAAAATAAATAAGAAAGGTCGATTTTTATAGGAAAAATCGATCTTTTTAAGTTAAATTTAGTTTAATACGCCTCAAGACCTAGCTCAATATAATTCTTAGGTTCATTACTAGGAATTCCTCTACGCACTAAGATGGAATCAAGAAGTATAAAGGTTATAGGAGGGGTGAAAATAATGAAAATAAAAAAGAGGTTTAGATTTTGGATTGTTTTAAGGAATATTTTATTAGCCATAGTCGCAGCACTCGTTATTTGGTTCATTTTCAATAACGTTATGACTACATATGAACAAAAAAAGTATCCAGCAATAGGGAAATTAGTAGAAGTAGATGGTAACAATATGCACATCTATACAAAGGGGGATGGGGATAATACTATCGTTTTATTAAGTGGTCTTGGAACTGCAGCACCAGCACTAGATTTTGAACCTTTGATAAATGAAATGGCAAAGAATTATAAAGTAGTAGTGGTAGAGCCGTTTGGATATGGATGGAGCGAAACAACCAATAAGGAACGAACAGTGGAAAACATAGTAGAGGAAATAAGAACTGCTCTCAAAAAATTAAACATAAAAGGTCCATACATATTAATGCCACATTCAATTTCTGGAATCTATAGTATGTATTATGCCAATACGTACCCAGAGGAAGTTAAAGCCATCATAGGAATAGACCCTACTTTACCAAAAGCGTTGGAATATTTTGATGAAACAGCTCCTATTATGCCTAATTATTTGAGTTATGTGGCACCAATTGGAATTGCAAGATTGGCAATGTATTTGATTCCAGATAATTTCCTTCCTATAGCTGAGGAAGGTGTTTATACAGAAGAAAATCTAAAGATGACTAAAGTTATCACTGCTTGGAAAGGCAACAACAAAAATGTGGTTGATGAAGCAAACGAAATAAATAGTAATATCGACAAAACAATTAATATGGAATTCTCCTCTAATATGCCAGTCTTGTTATTCACTACGGTAGAAGATAAGGTAACAGAAGGTGGTAAAAACAATGTAACTTTTTATGAAACGCAGGTAACTAATTCTCATGCTAGTAAAATTGTTACTTTACAAGGACATCATTATCTTCATTGGACTCTTTATAAGGAAATGAGCAAAGAAGTTAATGAATTCACAAAATCAATTGCAAATGATTTATAAAACCCAATAGTAATATCTTTTTTCTTCAATATAGGATACTTTCGTAAAACGAGATCATCATTCCGATGGTCTTTTTTTATTTGAAACATCAAGTAGAACTCAGAAATCCATTGAGAATTATTACACTTAAAACTAACGCAGCAGATTAGTTGAAGAGAAATGTAAAATTGCTCCTATAAAAAAAAGCGACCGCTGTATTTAATTGGAAGGAGTAAAGAAATGTTTGGAACTCAACAATTAGTTATAAATAATCTTGAAGAATAGATAAGAATATTCACTTATGCGGTTAATGGAAAGCTTAGCCAAGAAGAAGACTTCATTTTTGCGAATACAGAAATACCCACTGATACATTTAATGTACTTTTGCCGAAATCTTCACATATAATAAATGCTTTTATTATTAGAAGTAGCATCGAAAATATCCATTTTGTAAGTTGGATTCTTACTCAGGTATCCTTCTTCATGTGACCAACAAAAAAATGATCTCAAAAAGCGAATATGATGTGCAAGACTTGCTGCTTTTAAATGCTTGCAGGATTTTGCAAGATACTTCTTTAGTTGATTTGAATCCAGCAATTCTATCTCTACATCCTAAAAATAACCAATTAGTAGTAAAGACTGTAACTGATAGGCCATCAACGTTTGCGGCGAAAAGCCTTCTATTCGTTTATCCGCTTCAAACGAAGCCCATGTTTTTGACAGTAGCAATTTCATTCCCCTTTAAATTAGTAATACTAAAAGGATTATGGCCAACTTAATAGAATTATAGACATAGGATGTCTGGGGAAGTAAAGGAAATTGGCTTGGTAAAGGAAAAAGTATGGATTGCTAATGAAAATGACTTGCCATATATTATCCTTCCACTTGGAAACCTTTCTGAGGCCAAGGATGTCAAAAAGGTGCTGAGTCTTGAAATCCAATTAATTGGGGTTCATGATGTCGGGGAAGCCGTTCAAATCATTGAAGAGTTGAATAATAAATAGTGCAGGACGAAAACAATTAAGAACGCAACTGAGTATTTTATCATTTAAGGAGAAAATTCTTCTTCTTCAACTAACAGGTGCTTTAGTTAAACAAAAGCATTAAAAAAATGATGGTTTGTTTTATATACCTTGTGAAAGGTTACACTTAAACTAGGGTGCAATTTAGTTGAAGAAGAAATTATGTAAAATCCTTTAAAGAAAATTGAATATCTATGTTAGTAAAACCTCTTTCTACAATAATGTATGTTTAACTCATTTTGTGCTGACATACTAAACATAGCGAAAAAATACTTTCAAGGAGCGTTTCAGTAAAGGAGCTATAATGGGCTTTCTTGTAGCGATTGCCGGAAGTATTGTCATTGGATGGCAAGATTTTCAAATTAGTGGACTAGCATTATTTGGCGATATACTTGCTCTTATTGCTGCAGGTATCATAACAGCTTACTTCTTCATTGGGCAGCATGTTCGTAAAAGGCTATCTCTTATCCCATATTCAGTTATTAGTTACGGGAGTAGTACATTACTTTTAGGTTTGTTTGCTCTCTATCAGCAAACACCCTTCTTTAATTATTCTGTACAAACATGGTGGTCCTTTATTGGATTAGCTGTTATTGCAACAATTTTAGGGCAAACAATTTTCAATTGGTTGTTGAAATGGCTAAGTACTTCCATTATTTCAATGAGTATATTAGGAGAGACAATTGGAACATGTATACTAGCGTATTTGATTTTGGATGAAGTCATCTCTTTACAACAAGGTATGGGTATCGTACTCATCTTAATCGGTCTAGCATTATTTTTACTACAGAATAGAAATAAAGAATAAATAATAGAGTTTAATTGGCGGTAGGAGAATAGATTTAATTGAAACACATTTATTAGAATAATATCTTTTAAAATGATTTCCTTGTTTAACTATCGAGAACTATTTTGGAATATAACTTAGATTCTAATGCATTTATTCTTAAACTGATTGATATTAGCTTTAAATAGTAAAGAGATCCTTATAATATGAAAAAGAAGCGTTCTATTGTCTTCGACTACTATTTCTATAAATAGAATTTATACCTTCCCTTTATAAGAGTAAATGTATTTAGATTTCTTGGTTTTTTTGTGGTATATATGTATGTAGTTACTATTCCATTTAAGCCAGCCACTATTATGCACTAGATACCGAAAGGAAGAAAAGATATGGAAGTTGGACAGCAAAGTACAAAAATTAGATTTGATAATCATGAACATTTCCACAAAATACAAGCATGGGTACAAGATAGCAGACCTTATGCGAACTTAGGGAAATGTGCAAACTATATACCAGCTTTAGAAAGAGCAAATCCTTCACAGCTAGGTATTTGTATCATTGGTTCAAATGGTTCGATGGTAAAGACAGGTGATTTTGATGCCGCTTTTACCTTACAAAGTATATCGAAGGTAATTGGCTTTATAGCTGCATGTATAGATTATGGTATATCTTATGTGTTAGAAAGGGTGGACGTCGAACCAACCGGGGATGCTTTTAACTCGATTATTCGTCTAGAAGTTCATAAACCTGGAAGACCTTTCAATCCGATGATAAATGCTGGAGCAATCACTGTTGCATCATTACTAGGTGGACGAAATCCTGTTGAAAAAGTCGAATCTATATGCCTATTAATAGAAAGAATCGTAGGGAGACGTCCAACTATTAATGAGGAAGTGTTTCATTCTGAGTGGCAAACGGCTCATCGAAATCGAGCTTTAGCTTACTATCTAAAAGAGATGGGATTCTTAGATTGTTCTGTAGAAGAAGCTATAGAGGTATACCTAAAGCAATGTTCAATTGAAGTAACTACAGAAGATGTAGCAATGATTGGCCTAGTCCTTGCAAATGACGGATATCACCCTATCCGTAAGGAGCAAATCTTCTCTAAGGAAGTGGCTAGATTAACAAAAGCGTTGATGGTAACATGTGGTATGTACAATGCTTCTGGTAAATTTGCTGCATCTGTAGGTATTCCTGCAAAAAGTGGAGTATCGGGAGGTATATTGGCAGCAATTCCTCCGCGAGGTAGATCTAATGTTTCCCCATTTATGGATGGCTTTGGAATAGGGATTTATGGTCCTGCCATTGACGAATTTGGAAATAGTGTTGCAGGAGTTATGCTTTTACAGCAAATATCTAAAGAATGGGATTTTAATATTTTTTAAATGTGGTGGCTATCACAACAATGGAATAATAAATCCAAAAGAAAAAATTGTTAACTTATTCTTCAACTAACGGGTGCTTTAGCAAAACATGGCCATCATTTTGATGGTCTATTTTTATTACCATAACATCAAGTAGATCTCAGAAATCCATTGTTTTTCCTCCGTTTTTCATAGTTATCTATGTCCTTAACGTAGAAAGTTCTTATACCGTTAAGAAAGAAGAATTGTTGGTACATCATGTTCAAATAATGGAGAAAACATCATATTAATCATCGCCTTTCCAATTACATTTTTTTACTATATATTAAATTTAATAGTTTTAATATCAGTGATTTATTATGTTTAACTGCTAAAGAATACAGAATATGCAATGAAAGGGAAGTTTATTATTCAACTAGCGGGTGCTTTACTTCAAGAAGGAGTAAAGCCTATTTCTAATTTAACTAAAGCGGCAGTTTGCTTGAAGAAGGAATAATTAAATCATTATTGAATATGCATAGGAGGATTCAATATAAGGAAGGGTGATAATTGAATGTTTGTTGAAAAAAGGCAGAGTTTAATTTTTTAGGGACAGTTATAGCGGTTAGCTAATGATGATTAAACATAATCTTTTTCAGGGGAGGTGGGAAGAATATCAAAAAGGAAAGTTACAAAATATCTGGAAGAATCGAGGAGATTAATTAAATGAGTATACCCATAATTCGAACTTATAAAGATTCAAATGATTTAAAACGGATGCAGAAACTCACACAAGCTATATGGTCACTGGAACCTAATTACCATATTGGCGATCTAGCTTGGCAACGCTACCGACACGCTGGACGCGAGGATGATTGGGATACTGCAATTTGGGAAATGGATGGGAATCCCGTTGCTTGGGGATGGATTCAAAAACCTGGTGAGTTAATATGTCAAGTTAATCCCGACTTTCCTGTGGTGGCCAAGGATGTCATTGACTGGTTTGATAAAATAACTAAAACCAATGAGCAAAAAGTGAATGTCCTAGAAACGGAGTCGCATCTTATTTCAGCCTTAGAAGATTTTTTATTCAACCCATTAGCAGAAAATCCAGAAATCCTCACAAAAATTTCATTGGATAGTTGTTCATTCCCTGTTAAATTGCCAGATAAGTTTAAAGGCCGACATATCAAAGGTTTTGAGGATATAACAAATCGTGTGGCAGTACATAAGGCTGCATTTCATAAATCCAGAGTCACAGAAGAAAGTTACTTGAACGTTATGAATACCTATCCTTATGATTCTTCTCTTGATTGGATAATAGAATCCCCAAACGGTGAGTTCGTAGCATCTTGTTTAATTTGGTTTGATGAAGTTAACAAGGTGGGGTTACTGGAACCTGTTGGAACGGATGCGAGATTTAGGAGAATGGGGTTAGCCAGTTCAGTCTGTAAGCTTGCTCTTAATGCGTTGAGTGAAAAGGGAGCAAAAACGGCAGTTGTTGTTTGTACTTCCCCAGATGCATTTGAGCTTTACAAATCGATTGGTTTTGAAAAATTCGCTCAAACAAAATCATTCCATCGTCTTAAAAATACCAAATAAACTTCGCTTTTGTTCTTCAACTAACGAGGTGCTTTAGTTGAATTTTCGACTTCCGAAATAATTAATCTTTAATAATAGCAACAAACAGGTAAAACCTCGTATTTTGAACAAACTTTGTTCAAAATACGAGGTTATTATTTTATCCCAATTTCAACACCGTCCAAATGAATGGTGTTGCACCGGTGAGAATAGTGTAGAAAAATACTAAAATGATAATTATTTCACTGTAAAGAGCCTAACTTAAGGCTCCTAGGAGGTTTACTTTACTTCAATTCATGCAAAAGTAGTAGTTTTTTTCACTTCAATAAAACTTAATTGATTATCTTCTTTTTCATAAATCGAAAATAGATAGCCATCTTTTTCAATATGGTTATCTACTGCTAATTCAATATCTTGCGAGTAATACCAGCCGCCAATTGTATCTACATCAGAATTCTCTAGGTCAATCCTTAACAATTTTGCTACATCGTTAAGCAATACATTTGTATGGATAAGATAATGGTCTTCCTTTAATTTACGAATGTCTGCGATCTCATCATAATCGTATTCGTCACGAATTTCTCCAACAATTTCTTCTAAAATATCCTCTACTGTGACAAGTCCTGAGGTACCACCATACTCATCTAAAAGAATAGCTATGTGTGTGCGTTCTTTTTGCATCTTCAATAATAACTCATTAATTGGAGTTGACTCAATTATGTTAATTACAGGATTCATAAATTTTTCAATGTCAAAGGATTCTGCAGTAATTCGATTGTTAATACCTTGCGTTAAAAAGTCTTTAATATTTATAAAACCAACTATATTGTCGCGATCCTCTTTATAGACAGGATAGCGTGTATAGCGTTCTTCTGAAATAGTTGTTAAAATATCATTGAAAGTGGCTTTTATTTCAAATCCAATGATTTTAGTACGTGGCACCATTATTTCACGAGCTATACGATCATCGAATTCAAAGACATTGTTAACATATTTTAGTTCGTTCTGATTTATTTCGCCACTTCTATAACTGTCTGCTAGCAAGAGACGAAGCTCTTCCTCAGTATGCGATAACTCATGTTCCGAAGCTGGTTTCATACCAAATAGACCAACTAATACCCGTGCGGATCCATTTAGGAACCAAATAAATGGATACAAAATTTTGTAGAATATCATAATAGGCTTTGCAAATACGAGTGTCACTGCTTCGGCCTTTTGAATCGCCACCGTTTTAGGAGCCAATTCTCCGACAACTACGTGAAGAAAAGTTGCAATTGCAAATGCTCCGCCAATTGTAAAGTAGTGAATATAATCTGTACTAATACCAATGGTTTCAAATAAAGGATGTAAAATAAACTCGAATGTTGATTCACCTACCATACCGATACCAAGAGCTGTTACCGTAATCCCTAACTGACAAGCCGATAAATATTCATCTAAATGTGTGGTTACATGTTTTGCGGCAAGTGATCCCTTTCGACCTTCCGCGACAATTTGGTCAATTCTTGATTGTCGTACTTTTACAATCGCAAATTCTGTTGCTACGAAGAAAGCTGTTAGTGCTAATAAAATGACGAATATGGTTAAGTTCAATGCGGTCAATAAGTTGTCTTACTATATTAGTAAGACTTCACCTCCTAAGTGATGAGTAATAGTAATGATTGCATTAAGGCAACACTATCTGAAGAAATATTTTGCTTTATAGTATGCTGGGTAGTTTCCTCTTTGTTATTAATTTGTTCAAGCAAGGTAGATACTTCTTTTCTAAATATTGCATGTGTAATCGAATTTCTTGGATATCAATCTCTTCTACATTTTCTTTTTCTAACTCGTGTTTAATTTTTTCTAAAGACATGCCTTGTTCTTTTTTCTCTTCAATTTTTTGCAATCGGACAATAGCTTCCTGAGGATAGTAACGATAATTTGAAGTAGAACGTTCGGCTTTTAGTAATCCAAGATTTGTATAATAGTCAATTGTACGTTTTGTAATGCCGGTTATTTCAGCTAACTCACCAATTTTTAATTTCTCTTTCCCAACTAAATCGCTCCTAACCGTAACGTTATAGTTTTTAGTATATAGGTTAATAAATTTATAAGCAACTATTACTTATATAAATATCATATGTTTCTATATTGATTCCGTAATAAATCGAAGGTGCTGCTTTAATCGGAAGGATATAAATAAAGGATTAAGACTTAATGTGTCGAAAAGGTACCCGTTTAGAGAATATTAGAATGGTAGGGAATTAAATTGAAATTAAAGATGCTTACTATTAGAAAATATAAAGGAATCAAGAGGCTTAGCTTAAACATTGAAAACATATTTATATCATTACAGTTAATCAATAATAGAATAATTCATTCTTTTATATTATCCAATGAAAAAGGACCCTTTCTAGAGGTCCTATTTTGAATGCCTCATAACTAAAGTACAGTTTTTCAACTTCTCTGATGATTTTTAATAAAATATTTGAAAGCTCAAATCCTCTATCCATTTTCATTCGGTGCTGCATGAATGGCTACCGGGTGCCGACACATAATGTGTATTAAAAGAGAAGGTGCTTCTTAAACTCCCATGAAAATTAAAATCTTTAATTTAGAATAAAAGACAATACGAAATCAGACTCGGCTAATTTTTATAAAAAAATTCACATACATTTCTTGCGTGTTAGGAGGTAATAGGTGATTCTTAAAATGGCATGTGTGATTGATAGCCCTGCACGCTTTTAAACCTTTCTTGATGCAGTATGCCTGGGCTCCCAAATAGGTTTTGGATTTTTTTACAGAGCTAGCTACTTCAATTAATGCCGATTTCAAGTACTTGTTTCCTTTTTTCTTAGAATTGCACAAGCAATTGGACAAGAAACTGCGGAGAAAAACAAAGTTGTTGGAAGCTTGCAAGCGAGTGAATTTTAGGACAACAGCAAAATTGCGACATAAAAAACCAGTCGATTTAGAGCAACTGGTTCAATAAAGGCTTTATATTGGATTTTCATTCAACCAAATTAATGCTTGTTCATAATTATCGAAAAATTTTACGGATTCTTTTGTATTAGACTGCTGTAAATAATTTATTATCTCTCCTTCCTCAAGGAGAAACGCAATTGCCATACTATGATTCAAAATGGTTTTATTGAAAAACTTATCTTTCCATGCTTTTTGAACTAAAAAGTGATCTGGGGTGTACCCTTTTCTATCCACCAACAATTTATAGTGCCTACCTTCGGAAATGAATTGCTGACAAACCTGCTCAAAGCCATTAAACCATTCGTTAACATCATCTATTTTAATCTTACCAATCAGACGGGTAACAATTAAATCTCCTGAAACTGTTGTGCTGATATTCTCTTTACTCAACTTGGAATCATCTCCCTTCGTTACAATTATGCTTAATAAAATTTATAAATTTATAAAATCAATTTAGAATGAAATTTTCACGCAATAAAGCAACATTATTTACGAAAAGAGCCTAACCGAAAGATTGATATGTATGTAAGTCAATAACTTAAATAATTGTTGTCCTATTTTGAAATCATAATGGGCAAACCAAGAGCTAAAATCAAGAAGTATATGTACAAACAAAGCAATAAAACAGCAGTAAATTTTATCTTTGTTGTTTCTTTTTTTGTAAAAAGTACAAACTAGGCCAACGAACATGAGAACAATTAAGTGAAAGAAAATAACTATACCTTCAGGTAGAGTATTTAACTTTACAGATAGCGAAAAAATTTTTTTTATGATTAATATGCAAGGGCGATGCTTGAATAAAGGCACCGCTTTTTTGCTTGGCCAAGCTGTGGTAGAAGCTAATTACTAATCATTATTCTAGTAGCTACATAAATATTTGATTGTCATACTGGCAGGGATGTTTGGAATTCTGGGAATTGTATCTGGGATTATTTTTAACTGTGCTTATTTTGCAAGTATAAACACGTTTGAAAACATAAGAGGAATGATTAATACTGAATAATAGTTTGTATGTAATCCTAATATATATTTTAACCCATTTGGGACTCGTGTTCTTCCTTTATCCAGGTGATATTATTGCAAGTACAGATCAAGGTCACTGGCTTCCTATCTTATTAGGTATTATCATACATTTTGGATTGATTTTATTATATATGAAATGGTTAAGCTTTTTTCCGAAAAAAGATATTGTCAGAATTTATTCAGGAATAGGAAAGTGGACAGGGACTTTTGTTTTAATCCCTTTATTGTTTTATTTGTTTATGATTCTATTGGTGAATCTAAAGGGAATACATATCTCCAATCGAAATTTTGAAATGAAATAAAAAGGTCATTATTACTACGTGGAGAAAAAGAATAGCTATAATAATAACACTTCCATGAGGCAATAAAGGTGGATAGAGACAATAATAACATTGTAATCCCCCATATAGGAGTTTCTGTTAGAAAAACGATGCTAATGATTTCTGAATAACCTCGATCCCATCTCTTTAAAACAAAGGGAAAAGCTTGAAAATATTTATCATTATTTAAAAAATTATACCGTTAGATACCGTGCAATCTTTAACTTAAATTCTCCTAATGGAATAAAAAGAAAAATTCCTTCTTTCAATATAAAAGTAGGAATTTTTGTCGTTTTAATATACTTAGGGTTGCTCAAAAGACTAGTTCAGCATAGTGAACTTAAAAAGAGAGACCCCCAATATAAATTCCCGTTTACTATGCGTTAGACAGACATTTTTGATTGATTGCTTAAAGGATTCGAACGCAGAACCAATGTAAACCAGACGGCAAATCCAAGATAAACTACTGTTAAAATAACGAATATGAAATGAAACTGCTCCGCCAACTGCCGGAATAGGGCAAAAAAGACAACGATGCAATGTATTAGATTTCCCAATACGACAGGTTTGTTATAGATGCCGCCGAACAGGGCAGAACGTGTAAACCAGTTCAACATCGCGAACCCTAAATATAGTCCTCCGATGATTTGCAGAAGAATCAGAATAACAGGTGAAGGGTCAATCCCTAATATCTTTGAAATTTCTTCGGGAATAAAGGTTCCTGCCAACCCCAACAAACCCATCATCACGGCACTACTACTCAAAAGCCATTTAGTTTTCATTTTTTCCCTCTTTTCATCTAATCTTGGAATTTTATAAACAGCAACCAGAGAATTCTAGACAAGGCATATGTTAGCTTCAAACCGCAATAAACCACGAGTACAGTCCTAAGAAATTTAACAGGCTTTCGTTAAACGGCATCCTAGAAACATAAAATTTCCACCCTTTAGGAGATCGATGAAAGTTTTAGACTTTTGGACGAGGGGGTGTGACATCTAGTATTCATTTCCAGTTCTTTCTTTTATCCATAAGAGTATTTCTCCACCAAACACAACAATCGTTACATTAACCTTTATGTAACATCTGGATAGGTTATTTATTATATTCGACGAAACTCCACTTATTACCTTTAAGCAAGAGCTATCTTCAACAAAATTTGATGTTCCCTAATTTAGAGCATTTCAGCAGCAAGAATGACCTATTTTTTTCATGTTATAGGCCAATTGTTAGGCCTATAAAATCAATAAGTAATAACCCAAAATCAGATATATAACTATCCAACTACAATATTTGTTCTTCAACTAGCGGGTGCTTTACTTCAAGAAGAGTAAAGCATTTTTGCTTATTGAACTAACGGGGCATTTTAGTTTAAGAAGGATATTTCTGAAACCATATAGAATTATATACTAGATACAAACCTGAATTCTGAAAGAGTATATAAAAGTAGTTTCTATATATTTTATTCAACTAAAGGGGGGGAGTTAATAAATTTTCTACGATATAGAGATTATTTTATAGGACAGGAGAGTTAAAGCTGACTAATATAAAAAAAGTATGTTTATTAGCAATGTTAGTTATGACTGCTGTTTCATTTACAAATCTTTTAGGATTTAATATTGCTGGGATAACTATTATTATTGGTATTGCATTTTTTTTTATTAATAGTAAATTGGAAAAAAATATCTCTGCTGATAATGGACTAAATGCAAAAGCAATTGGAACGAGTCTGAAAACCAAAACAATTTATTTTTGGATTGTTTTACCACTGATTTTGAATGTTGTTTGTATTGTGTTGGCAAAATTAATTTTGCCCGAATACATAGAACATCTTTATGGAAGAACAGAGTTTGTTGTTTCGTTAGATAAAATAATGTTTCTCTTTCTTCAACTTGCTATTTTAGCATTGGGTGAAGAAATTGCGTGGAGGGCTTTTTTTCAAAAGCAATTGAGTAAAGCACTGCCAATAATACCTACCTTAATTGTTACATCCATAATATTTGCATTTGGTCACATTGTGGAGGGGAGTCTTATTGTAGTCGCTTATGATATTTTTTTTATCTTTATAAATAGTGTTTTATATGGAGTGATATTTTATAAAACAAACAATGCGTGGATAAGTGCTACTTCGCATTTTATTGCTAATTTATTTAGCATTATTTTAATATCATGTTTGTTGGGATAGTGACTTTGAGATAAAGTATAAACCTATTTTGATTTCATTCTATCAAGAGAAGTTAGACAGTTTCTTATTAAGCTAACGGTTGCTTTAGTTAGAAAAAGACTATCATGGTGCTGCACCCCAAAAGTAGAGTAATAAATCTAACTTTTGGGGTGTTTTTATATGGCGAAATATAGCCAAGGTTTTAAATTAAAGATTGTTCAAGAGTATTTAAAAGGGCACCTGGGATACTTATTATTAGCACAAAAATATGGTATTCCATCTTCAACGCCAATCAAACATTGGGTCAGGGCTTATAAAGCTTTCGGAGAAGAAGGGTTACGCCGGAAAACAAAGAATGAAGAATATCCTGTTCAATTCAAATTAGATGCATTAAACTTTATGAAACAAACAGGTGCTTCTTACCTATAACAGCGATTCGATTTAACATGAATCATCCTAGTTTAATCGCCACTTGGAACAATAAGTTTTTAAAAGAAGGAGTAAAGGGCCTGAAACATGCGAAGGGAGGGCCATCTATGTCTAAAAAAACAAAAGATACAGCGATTAAAGTAGAAAAAACAATGTCTCGTGAGGAACAGTTAGAACGTGAAAATGAACTGCTTTGTCTGGAGGTTGCGTATTTAAAAAAGTAGAAGGCTTTTCGAGAGAACCCGGATGCCTTCCTCGAAAAGCACAAGCAGAGATCGCCTTTGAACTTAAAGAAGAAGAATTCCGATTAAAAGATATTTTTAAACAAGTTGATATTCCGGAAGCAACTTATCATTATCATATCAAGCAAATGAAGCAGGTGGATCCAGATCAAGCTTGGAAAAAGTAGATTTTAGAGACATTTGAGCAACATGAAGGTCATATGGCTATCGTCGAATTCATGCGGAATTAAAAGTACAAGGATATAAAATCAATCATAAAAAAGTACAGCGAATCATGAATGAATTGAATTTAAAGTGTGTAAAATTCGTACGTAAATCTCGCTATAAATCCCTCGCAAAGCAACCTGTGCAGACAATGCGGCAATGGAGAACTTCTTTGGCTTACTCAAACAAGAAATGTATTATGGAGAAGTATTCGTTCCCTATAAAGCATTAAGGGAAAAAATAGAGAAGTATATCGATTACTATAATAACGATCGAATCAAACAAAAATTGGCCGGCATAAGCCCCGTAAAATACCGAACTCACGCCAGCCAATTGGCTGCATAAATAAAACTCTAACTTTAAGGGGTCACTACCTCGATGGTCTATTTTTTTATCCGAAACATCAATTAGTACTCAGTAATGTTTCTCCAAATGGTCTGAGTTACAAGTTATAATTATGTATAGGGGAATCTAAAAGTTAAATTCCCCAGTTATTATTATATCTAATATTTTGCTTGTTTTGCTTGTTTTGCTTATATTCATCTAATATTTTTACATTATATACATTATTTTTTTCTAATCTTTTTGAATTTCGATTAGTTAATTCTTCCATTTTTCGAATTGCAGTTTCAAACTCGTCATTTGTCATCTTTTTAGTAGCTAACATTGAACATAAGTATGCATATGCTATTGAAGTTGTGTCAATATTCACATTTACATTTACATCAACGTCAGAATTACCACTTTGACCAATTGAGGATTTGTTTGTATCTATATCAGAAATGAAGGAATTAGTTTTAGATAATTTTGATCTAGATAATATTTTCCTTGGATAGTAGTCCATTAATTTGTTACTCCTCTCTTCTTAACAATGAGTGGGATAGCTATTAAGTCTACTATCCCACCAATCCAAAGATTTTAGTCTACGCCTAGCTTTTTTCTTGGTCATAATCAGCATCGGATTCTGCTCTAACTTTTGAACGGGAATCAGAATTTACATTAATATCTACCCATATTTTAGCATTTCCACTATTAATAACTTTTGCTACGTTTATATTCTTATCTTCATTTCTTAAGTCAGTGTCTACATCTGTATCATTGTTATTTCGTAATTTTTTGTCGTTTTCTATGTCATTATTAGAATTAGTACGACAGTGAGATTTTGAGTGGTTATTTCTATTTGAACAACATCTATTTTTTCTCCATACACTACTCATTTTTATCACCTCTCTTCTATTATTAGTTTATTCACTAGAAAATAAATAAATAGACATATAACTAGAAACTAAAATTTGATTGGTTTATAACACTTATTACTATCTCTGTTTTCTATTTTTAAAAACTCATGTAATCAATTTGATGTTAAGTCAAAAAGATAAGCGCTTGTGAGTACCGCTCAGAAGGCGAGTGTAATACTGTTATATGAGTATGACTAACAGACATAGATATAAGAACCAAATTAGCTCTTATAGTCTATGTAGATAGAAATAATTGATATAGGATTTAGGACCCGCTAGATGAAAATAAATTGGTAAATTCTTCTTCAACTAAAGGGTTCTTTAGCAAAATATGGCCATCATTTTGATGGTCAATTTTTTATGTTCAAAACATTAAACTGATCTCAGATATGCGTTGTGAAATGTTATACTTCAACTAAAGATGCAGTTTAGTTGAATAAGAGGAATTTTAAAACTAATAACGAATTATTAAATTACAAGGATATTCAACTAATTCGTTATCTCATGGGAGTTGTAAAATGAAATTAATAGGTACTTTACTTGGTTTTCTCATAATTTTTGTTGGTTTATTGTTTTTAAGTACCACCATTTTGAATGAACCTGATAAAAACGTAATGGTTAAAATAGTAGGAATAATAGTGCTTTTTTGTGGGATTTTTGTTTTGAAAAAAATTGCTGATTTTGGAAAACAAAAGCCATCTTAAACTTAAAAAAACATAGGGAAACTGCATTTGACTTAACCATAGAAGAATGGAATGCAACCTATACACTTCTTCAAGATGTAAAAAATTTCTTGTATGTTAGTTGAAGAAGAAAATGGGAGTGAAAAATAGATGATCAATAGTATTTTTAGATTTATTGGTTTACTTTTAATGGATAGTCCAGTTCTCCTGTACGGACAAATTATAGTTGGCGAAAACAACCAAAAAGTAATGTGTTAGTAGGAGGAAAACTATGTTTTACTATGAAATAGTTTGTTGTAGTTGTAGATAAAAATTCAGAGTATATGAAGGTTCACTAAAATTAAACTATACAAAGAAGAACGAATAAGGTCTTTCATTGTGAAGACTGCAATTCCAAAATACGCATGGATGCAATTAAAAACTTCTTTAGATACTTAAACTAACGGGTGCTTTAGCAGAACAAGGCTGGCAGCATACAGCATTTATTCTTATTCAACTAAAGGGGCAGGTTAGTTGAATAAGATAACAAAAGGGGTGTTTTTTTTGGAAAACCAATATACATGTCGTTTTGATATAGATTATAGAAACGGAGATGCTGAAATTAAATTAAATGGAAATGGTCAAGATATCTATTTTAAATTTATGATTGCATTCGTTTCAATACCTTCGTTTTTCTCTGTACTTTTACAGCTATGGAATGGAAAAACGAACAAAACTGAAATAGACGGGTTCGGTTTTGCGGTGAGATATTATTTAACTGTAGAGGAGAAAAATCTATGTATTGATCGTCTTACTTTTAAAAATGGGCAACCCATTTTTTACAATTATAAATTTGATTTTGAGAGATTTGCTAAAGCATTAGATAAAGGATTTTCTGAGTATCTTCAAGAACAAAGGAATAAAGGAATACTTCCTCTTAAAGTTGAAGAACATACTCACCCCTTATCGAAGCAAGTAATTAAAGAATATGAAGAATTCTCGACCATCTTCAATGAGGGTAAATTAAATACTATTAGGATATTGGGATTAGAGGAGGCGGAAGGTAATATTTTGCTAGGTGATTCTCATGCAAGTTTCTTTCTAAACTCTGAAAAGGAAGGTATGCAATTTATCATAAAAAGCGATTACAAAAGAGATTATAAACTGGGTATGTTTGTTATATGCTACCGTGGAGAAGGAATAGAAGAAACAGTAGTACAAACAGTATTTGAAGATATGGTAGATGCGATTAATTGTGTAGAGTTACTGGTTCACAGCTTAGAAAATGGTTATGGTAAAGATACATTAGGTCTTTAAAAGAGGAGTAAATTTCAGTTTACGTGCGGATAGGTAGGATGAAATTATTGTTAAAACTAGTCCAAATAGAAAAGAATAGTGAAAGATTAAGAAGACATAGTTCGATTATTATGTGTAATAAAAGAGAAGTTGCTTATCAAATAACGGGTGCTGAACTTCCAGAAGGAGTAGAGCATGCATTTTTTCTTATTGAACTAAAGCAGCAGGTTAGTTGAACAAGGTCAATTCAATATAATAAAGAAATATAACATAAAGGTAGGGGGATTAGAATGGATATTGATTTTTTATTAAACCATCCTGATAAGATAAAAGAAGTTTCTGAAATGATTTATAAGGAATTTGTAGTAAAAACGGGAAGTGGTATGAGTTTTGAAGATGTTGTTAAACACTTTTCAAATACGAGGGACAATACATTTCCAATTACACTCGTAGCTTTAGAATACGGGGAATGTTTAGGAACTGTATCAATATTTGAAAACGATTTAAAGATAAGAGATATGTATAAACCTTGGCTAGCATCTCTATACACGAAGCCTGAGTACCGCAGTAGAGGTATTGGGCAAGAGTTAGTAGCCAAAACAATAGATGTAGTCAAAGAATTGGGGTTTAATGAACTTTATTTAAGAACAGAAGATACGTCTGATTATTATAGAAATAGAGGATGGACTTATGTTGAAACTGTTTCTGATGATAAATACGAAAAAATTGATGTATTTAAAATGAAGTTTATTTGATTTTATGAAAGATACTCCTTTATCCTTAACAAACTACATTGTGAAGGATTGCACTTAAACTAACGGGTGCTTTAGTAAAAAACAATATCAAAGTAAAATGAGCCAGGAGAAAATATCCTAGCTCATTTATTATGTGTATTTAAAATTATCCTTTACCTTTAACATAGCTTTTTATTAATAGAATTCCAGAAAAATATTTCTCGTTCTTATATAAGTTGTTGTTTATAGAAAAAAGACCATAAGGTCTTTTTTAGTACTTAAGGTAAATATTTTTCTTCTATCATAAACAGTTTATTAGCATCGTCATAAAGAAACGCAAAAAGCGTTCCTTTTTTATTTGCTATATTTTCAATTGAAGCAACTGATAGCTCAGTTCCGTTCAACACATACAACTGAACATTATCATCCACAATGACTTTATCTTTCCCTACTTCTTTATTAGCAACATAAAAACCAACATCATGTGAGTTATCCATAACAAATTCAGCAAAGTCCACTGTTAATTGGTTTCCAGCATTCGTTTTTTCGATGTTGGTAACGTACCCCACTTTTTCTGCTGAATCATAATAAGATTTAAGGTAGTCCTCTTCTGAAATGTCATCCATCGGTTCACCATCTTCTACGCTACCTGTAGCTGGCGTCACTTCTTTTGGTTCATCTTTTGCTACTTCCTTCGTCGCACCAGATTCAACAGGTGTTGTTTCTTTTGGAGTTTCTTTTTCTACCACCACTGCGTCCTCTTTTTTATTGCTTTGTTCTACCACTTCTACCGTTTCGTCACTACAACCTGCAGCAATTAGTAAAACCATGGGTATAACCAGTAAACCTTTTTTCATATTATCTCCTACTTTCTAAAATAATTATTCTCACTTATAATTAAATTCATCCAAACCTGATATTTTCTTTTTAAAATAGCTATGTTAAAGGCTAGGGTTGATTTTTCGTGAGATTGTTTTTTTGTGAAATAATAAACTAACGTTAGCAGTTTAGTTGAAGAGTGTTGTTTAAGATTAATTGGAGTGAACGTACAAATAGTGGTAAAACAAACGAACAAAGTGCACAACCTGTGGCTGTCGAAGATTAATTAAATTTAATCAATTTATTTTCTAAGTAATATCTTCTAATGAATTTAGCGAGAAGCGAAAACTTTCTTGCCAAGTTCTTTTTTTATTTCTCAACTATAAAAATTTACGTTAAAGAAAAATAAGTAATCTAAATTTGTAATTTTTTTGTTAACCTTTTTATTATTGAAACGTTTTAAGGGTGGAGGTTTGAAATGAACGATTCCATGATGTAAAAAAACTAAATAAGATACTAAAATTTGTTTACTCTTACCTAATAAAGATGGGTGCATCATAGGAAGATGCAGAAGATATTATTCAAGATACTGCTTATATATTTTTACAATACATAGACCCAGTCCAGTTTAATAATACCAAAGCTTGGCTTTTTAGAGTAGCTGTAAATCAATATTATGATATGTCTCGTAAGAAATCTAGGCGAATAGCGGTATTATTTTAATTCTGCAACAATAGGCGGAAGGATTTTTTTCTGGATTACTTTAGTAAATGGACTTATTAGTATAGCTGTTGCAGTCTTCGCGTTCTTAATAAATTTCAAGCACAAGGTGACTGCTAACTCAAATTAAATTATAACATTGTGAAGATTTTCACTTAAACTAACTGGTGCTTTAGTTAAACAAGAGCATCATTTCGATGTTCTATTTTTTTATCCAAAATATTGAGTAGACATCAGAAATCCATTGTGAAATGTTACACTTAAACTAACGGGGCAGTTTAGTTTAAGACGGAATTATCCGAAATAGTAAAATATAATTAGGGAAAGAAAATTAATAGGGGTTTACTGATGGATATAAAATTAAGTGCAGAGATATACAGAATAAGTGTTTCAATAGGACTTCTAACCATCCAAGATATTATGCTAAGAAAAAATAAAGTCGTTTAATTTTGAAGTGTTAAACATGCATAAATACCTTCTAAATAAAAAAACAAGCTCCCAATAAAATTGTTCGCTTGTTTTTTGTACCCTTACATTTAAAAGGGAGATAACATTTAGTTAATGAAATTTTGAGGAATACATTCACGAACACCAGAATTTCTCAATGAGTTAAATAAAGCTGCACTGATTCTTAAAAGAACAAAGTTATCAGTGCCATTTTCTAATTCATAGATTACAAAGTATGAATTATCGACTGTAAAAATACATTTTCGTTCTAATTCAAATCCAGGTGGTACAGTAGGAAGATTAAAACGTGGTACAACTACAGGTGTATCTCCTTCATCTCTGATAAAATTGAAAGTTTGTTGGTCAATCTCATAGATATTAACTGGATCAATCTCCACGCCTTTTTCTGGAATTGTAATTTCATCTTCAACTAATAGGAAAAAGCGTTCGTTTCGAAAATTGAAAATACCTCTCGCCCCAATTTCAAATGATGCCATTTTATTTTCACCTCCTTTCTTATATATAAGTTATTCGTATCGAATACAATTGCTTGGACAATAAGGAAGGTAGAGTGAAGAAGAGAAAAAAAACATTCATAGTAGTTGTTACAGCATGACTGCTAAAGAAGCAAACGTTGAATACATGGAAGTTCTTTAGTTTCGATCGTAAGAAGATAATCCTCAAAATAGATATTAATAAAGTTGTTTAAAATTGGACTATATAGCCCTTATAATTTAGGGTTCACCCTTTTAAACAACTTTATTAAGATGGAACAGATGTATGATGAGTGGATGTAAAAAAAGATACAGGAGTGATTACACTAAATTTGAATTAACGCAAAACGACTGAAAATCGGTTGTTTTCGATCGAGTTGAACTTGAATAAAGTGTAGTTTTGTAAAAAAGCTAGATTTTATATTGGAAATTTATGTTACGATTACTATAAAGATTGTGAAGGAATGTACTTAAACTAACTGGTGCTTTAGCAAAATATGGCCATCATTTCGATGGTCTATTTTTATGTCCACAACATTAAGTAGATCTAAGATATGCATTGTGAAATTGTTACACTTAAACTAACAAAGCAGTTTTGTAAGTAGGAGTTTGCTTTAAATTGTAGAATTATTATCAAGATAGGCAAATATAAGGATGCATAAAAATGGAAAATAGAAATACCGAAGTATCCCTTAGAAAAGGAAATATAAATGTTGCAGATGCGGTTTTAGAACTTCAAAAGGAAGTTCTTTCGGAAAGTGAATTATGATTTCGGTAATAGAAGAGTATGAGGAAACATCGGAGCAAATTTACTTGCAACGATTGTGGATTCACTTGCTTTTTCATTATTACTTGCTTCGCCTTGTTCTGGACCAAATAGATTCAAAATTAAAACATCTATAAGAATTAATGCGATTCCTGTAATACTGGCAACATTGATTTTCTCTTTCCAAATTAATACGGAAATAATGGTTATAGCAACGTTACCTATTCCAGACCAAAGGGCATAGGCGGTATTATTTAATACAAATATACTGGTTGAAAGCAATAGGACGGCAGAAGAAATAGAGGAATGGACAATTTGTTTTTTAAAGAGGAATAACTTTTTGTAGCAATATCAATTTATTCACTTACATAATTTTATACAAACGATTTTAAACGCTGTCCTTTTCACTTAGGATTAGCGTTTTCTTGATTCTTCCTATGACATTGAACTGTTCCTTTCTTTTTCCTCGATTGTATTTCTCCCATTCCCCCTCCACTAGACGTTGTCTCAACCACAGTCGAGAGTTCGCTTTTTTGTATTACGATAATGAAAAATTCTGAATTTTGTGTTGACTTATACAGTTCGAACTATTAATCTAATATCATATTACTGTATATAACATATCCGTTTTTTATTTGTTATATTAAACAGATATTGATAACTCCATTCCATAAAGAAAGAAAACTAGGGGGAATGATATTTGTATAATCCATTAATTGAAACGATGCAGCGTAAAGAAATGGAAAGCCTACAGCTAGATCGACTCCGTAGTACAGTTAAGAACGTTTATGAGAATGTTCCATTTTATCGAAAGAAATTTGAGGAGCTTGGGATTAAGCCAGAAGATATTCAAAGTTTAGAAGATTTAACGAAGCTGCCATTTACAATAAAAAAAAATTTGCGAGATCATTATCCTTTTGGATTATTTGCAGTATCACAAGAAGAGGTTGTTCGGATTCATGGATCTTCCGGAACGAGTGGGAAACCAACAATTGTTGGATACACAGCAGAGGATATAGAAATGTGGGCTGAAGTTGTAGCACGTTCTATTGTGGCGGCAGGTGGTAAAAAGGAAGATATTTTCCATAACGCATATGGCTATGGTTTATTTACAGGGGGAATAGGGCTCCATTATGGTGCGGAAGTTCTCGGAGCAACCGTTGTGCCAATGTCAGGCGGAAACACGGAAAGACAGATTACATTAATAGAAGATTTTAAACCTAGAGGCATTTGCGGGACGCCTTCATACATGTTGAACATAGCGGAGAAAATGAAAGAGAAGGGTATAGATCCGAGGCAATCATCGATGGAATATGGAATTTTCGGAGCGGAGCCATGGTCGGAAGAAATGAGAAAAAGGCTAGAGCAAACTTTCCATTTGAAAGCAGTTGATATTTACGGATTGAGCGAGATTATTGGACCAGGTGTCTCCGTTGAATGTTATGAAGCTCAAAATGGTCTACATGTACAAGAAGATCATTTTACATCGAGGTAATTAATCCTAAAACACTTGAACCAGTTGCTGAAGGGGAAGAAGGAGAGTTAGTTTTTACAAGTTTAACGAAGAGAGCGCTTCCAATCATTCGATATCGCACTGGTGACATTTCGTCCATAACACGCGTGAAGTGTACATGCGGCAGGACTTTGACAAGAATGTCGAGGGTGAAAGGTCGTACGGATGATATGTTGATAATACGTGGAGTGAATGTCTTTCCAACGGAAGTAGAACGGGTTCTTTTACAAGTGGAAAATCTTGTACCTCATTATCAAATTCATTTAATTAGAAAAGACGCGATGGACATCGCCGAACTACATGTAGAAATAGATAATAATCTCTATGAAAAAATCAATGGTGATTTAAGCGATTCTCAAGTAACTCAACTGAAATTAGAAATTCAAAGTTCATTGAAATCGAGCTGTTTAGTGTCTATGGATATTGTTTTTAATAGTCCTAAAACGATACCAAGATCTGAAGGAAAAGCGATTCGAGTTATAGATTCTCGAGATAAAAATGTAATAGGTGTGTAATTCATACTCAGAAGGAGGAAGTATGTTTGTCTCACAACGAGGAAATTATTGATGTAACCATAATTGGGGGAGGACCAGTAGGCTTATTCACTGCATTTTATGCTGGTCTTCGAAATATGTCTTGTAAAATAATTGAAAGCCTTCCGCAGCTAGGTGGACAATTATCTGCTTTATATCCTGAAAAGTATATTTACGATGTTGCGGGTTTCTATAAAATAACCGCGCAAGATCTCATCGATAGATTAAAGAAGCAAATGGAGCAATTTGAGCAAACAGTTTGTTTGAATGAAGCAGTGGAAGAGATAGAAAGACAGCCCGACAATTCTTTTAAACTATCGTCTAACAAAGGGATACATTTTACTAAAACAATCATTATTACTGCAGGAAACGGTGCTTTCCGTCCGAAAAAAATGGATCTTGAAAACTCTTCAAAATTTGAAGAGACTAATCTCCATTATTTTATTCATGATTTGCAAAAATTTGAGGGGAAAAAAGTGCAGTTGTTTGGTGGTGGTGATTCTGCAGTAGACTGGGCTCTTATGTTAGAACCAATAGCAGAAAAGGTTACATTGGCTCATCGTCGTGAGAAGTTCCGAGCACATGAACATTCAGTGGAGAAGTTGAAGAATTCAACTGTAGATGTATTAACTCCATTTGTTCCATCTGCATTTATAGGAGAAAAACGAATTAAACAAGTCGAGTTAATAGATGTGAAAGGCAATGAAACAAAGATAATCGATGTTGATGATGTCATTGTCAATTATGGTTTCGTCTCATCTCTTGGTCCTATTAAAAATTGGGGGTTTAATTTGGAAAAAAACAGCATTGTCGTAAATTCAAAAATGGAAACAAATATTCCGGGAATTTATGCAGCTGGTGATATTTGCACATATGAGGGAAAAGTGAAGTTAATCGCGAGTGGATTTGGTGAAGCACCGACTGCAATTAGCAATGCAAAAGTGTTTATCGATCCAACGTCTAAAGTTCAGCCTCTTCACAGCACAAGTGTTATGGATAAACCCAAGAGACAGGCTGAAAAAGTCTGATAAACATAAGAATGAAGAGAATATGCCAATGTATACAATTGTTGATCAAGAAACATGTATTGCATGTGGATCTTGTGGAGCAAATGCACTAGACCTCTTCAATTATGATGTGGAAGGACTTGCGTATGTAATTCTTGATGAAAATAAAGGGACAGCTGAAGTACCTCTAGAGTTGCAAGAATATTTAGAAGATGCGTTTGATGGATGCCCTACAGATTCTATAAAAATCGCTACCAGCCCAATAATAATAGAGATGGTTTAAAGTGAGCTAAATTTTATAAACTAGCATAATTTTTAAGTGATATAACATTATATAGTTATAACGTCATTAAATCGTTATATACAATCATATAAAGGCATAACTTTATTAAGGGGGGTTAGATATGACCAATTTGCATAATGCGGCAGAAGAAGAACAATTGGCTCATTTCATGCAGCGAATTGAACGTGGCGACAAGATTGAAGCAGATGATTGGATGCCAGAAGAATACAGACTGACATTAATTAGATTGATTTCTATGCATGGCATTAGTGAAATAATGGGGGCACTCCCTGAGAAAGAATGGGTGCCTAAAGCTCCTTCGTTAAATAGAAAGCTAGGCATTATGGCAAAAGTGCAAGATGAAATGGGTCACGGCCAGTTGCTTTTGCGAGTAACTGAAGACTTACTTTTACCTTATGGAAAAAACAGAGGAGATATAATGCAAGACTTATTTAATGGAAATTTAAAATTCCATAATGTTTTCCATATGGAAACGAAAACATGGGCGGATGCCGGAATTATAGGTTGGCTCGTTGATGGAGCGGCTATTATTACACAAACAAATATGCTAAATGCTTCGTACGGGCCTTATGCAAGAGCACTGCAGCGAATTTGTGCAGAAGAGGTATTCCATGCTCAACATGGAGAATCGATCATTATGTCGCTCGCTGAAGGTACAGAAGAACAGAAGGCAATGATTCAGGAATCTCTCGATCGCTGGTGGGAAGCTCTACTCATGTTCTTCGGACCGGCGAGCAAAGAGACGACAGGATCTTCTAAACAAGACTTGACGATTAAATATAAAATTCGTTCCAAAACAAACGAAGAATTTAGACAGCTATTTTTTGATAAATACGTTCCGCGTATTTTATCACTTGGTCTGAGAATTCCGGATCCGACAATCCGTTTTGATGAAGAAAGTAAGCTATGGTCCTATAAACAACCGGATTGGAATGAATTTAAGAAAATTATAAAAAACGGAGGACCACGTTCACATGCACGTCTGAACTTACGAAGGTCATCTTACGAAAATAATGCATGGGTGCGTGATGCACTAAGTGTGAAAGTCACTTAGCGAAAGGAGGCAGAATAAATGACCGAAGAGAAAACATTTTATCAAGAGTATGAAGTCTTTAGTAAGCGAACGACAAGCTCTGCATTCCAGCATCAGTTTAGCTTATTAGCACCAAATGAAGATATGGCATTTATTTTGGCACAGGAAAACTTCATGAGACGTGAACCGGTTGCTGACATTTGGATTGTGAATCGAAAGAGTATTCGAAAGATGGATGTTGAAGAGAAGATGACGCTTAGTAGACTTGACAATAAAGATTACCGGACAACAAAGGGCTATGGTTACTTAAAGAAAAAGTGGCGCCAGTACGAGCAGCAAATATTGGATGAAAAAGAGATTCTATCATGGGGAGGAGAGCGTAAATGAATGAAAATGAAACAGTCATGAGCCAAGAGTATAAAGATGCAATAACAAGCCTATTATTCCAACTTGCCGATGATGATTTCTTGTACGCTTATCGTGGATCTGAATGGCTAGGGCTCGCTCCCCATATAGAAGAAGACGTCGCTTCTTCTTCCATTAGTCAAGACAGCATGGGGCATGCAGCGATGTTCTATAAATTACTCGAAGATTTAGGAATAGGAAATGCAGATGAACTTGCCCATTCACGCCCTGCACTAGACAGAAAAAACAGCGTCTTGATGGAGAGAGTTAACGGAGAAGGCTATTATATGGAAATCCCTTTATATGATTGGGCTTATCAAGTTGTCAGAAGTTATTTTTACACACAAGCGAAAAAGATAAAAATCGATTCGCTATGTGAAAGCTCGTATAGTCCCCTTGCAGATACTGCTGTAAAAGTGAAAATGGAGCTTTATTATCATAGACTTCACTGGGAAACGTGGTTTAAGCAATTACTTAGTTCTACAGATGTTGCGAAAAAGAAAATGGACGAAGCTATTAAAAAGGTAATGGATGATTTTTATGATGTATTCTCTTATGGAAACGAAAAATTATTAATTGAAAAAAGTAGATTAATAAGTAGCGAAGAGATTTTGAGAGATAAGTGGAAAGCAAGTATTGAACAAGTATTTACAGCGCTTCAAATGGAAGTGCCAAAGATATCAGATAAGCCAACTAAAAACGGACGAAACGGTGAACATACACATGATTTGGAAGAAGCAATACGAACACTTTCGGAGGTTTACAAATTCGATCCAATAGCAACTTGGTAATTCGAAAATCGAAAGAGGTGACTTAAATGGAAGCATTCTTAGAAATTTCCCCTCGGCACGTATATGAAGTACTTGAAGGAGTACAAGATCCGGAAATTGACTCCATTAGCATTATAGATCTAGGCATGGTGAGCGAAGTTACTACAGAAGAGAATAACGTAAAGATTGTTTTGCTCCCTACTTTTTAGGATGTCCAGCACTCGATATTATTAAAATGAATACAATCAATGCTGTAAAAGAATTACCTGAAGTAAAAGATGTTCAAGTGGAGTTCGTCTTACATCCCCCGTGGACATCAGATCGAATTACGGAACAAGGACATGTGAATCTTAGGAAGTTCGGAATTGCACCACCACCAAGACGTATGGAAGCGGACGGCACGTGGCATATAGATTGCGCTTACTGCGGATCTGCGTATGTAACGATGGATAATATTTTTGGTCCTACTGCATGCAGAAGTATTTTGTACTGTAAGAGCTGTAAAAACGTCTTTGAGGCTATGAAACCTGTATCTACATTAATGTAAAGTGAGGAGAAGAAAAATGGCAAAGTTAATCGCATTGTATAAACACCCTGAAAACAAAGAGGCTTTTGATGCACATTATTTTAACGTCCATGCACCACTTACAGCGAAAATTCCAGGGCTTCGTGAGATGAAAGTAACCAAAGTAACAGGATCTCCAATGGGAGGAGATGGAAAATACTATCTCACATGTGAAATGCATTATGATAGTTTAGATGCATTGAAGGAGGGCCTACGTTCACCTGAAGGAAGAGCTTCTGGCAAAGACTTAATGGGATTTGCAGGTGATCTTGTCACATTAATGATTGGTGAGGAAGCAAAATGAATCGTTTCGAATTCATTGAAACATCTTTAAAAAGAAACATAGCAGTTATTGAGCTGAATCGACCTCGACAGTTAAACTCATTGAATCGAAAAATGGTAAATGAAATTGTCGGAGCGATGGAGGAATTTGACCGAGATGAAAACGTTCGTGTAATAGTTCTTACAGGTAAAGGACGGTCTTTTTCAGCAGGTGCCGACATTGACGAAATGATGGATGATAATCCAGTAAGCTTAGAACAACTAAATCAATTTGCTGATTGGGATCGTTTTGCACTCATTAAAAAGCCTATACTCGGTGCGGTAAAAGGGTTTGTCTTCGGTGGTGGATTTGAGCTTGCGCTTTGCTGTGATTTATTAATCGCTAGTATCGGTACTGAATTTTCATTTCCAGAAGTAGGACTAGGCGTAATGCCAGGTGCAGGAGGAACACAAAGGTTAACAAAACTAGTGGGTCGTACGAAAGCCCTCGAATGGCTTTGGACGGGGGAGCGTATTTCTGCGGAAACTGCTCTAAAACATGGAGTTATTAACAAAATCGTTGCATCTGAACTACTAATGGAAGAGACAATGAAATTGGCAGACCGTCTTGTTAATCAGCCTCTTCTATCATTACGGCTTATAAAAGACTCCGTTAATAAAGCTGTAGATTATCCTTTATACGAAGGAATGCAATATGAGAGAAAAAACTTCTATCTACTTTTCGCTTCACAAGATCAAAAAGAAGGTATGACTGCATTTGTTGAAAAAAGAAAACCGAATTACCAAGGGAAGTAAGGAGGCCGTTGCATGTTCGAAACGATACGCTATGATGTCAAAAATGGAATTGCATGGCTCTATTTAAATAGGCCAGACAAATTAAATGCATTTATCGCACAAATGAACAGAGAAGTGAAAGATGCGATAAAAGCTGCTACATTTGATGAACAAGTTCGCTGCATAGTCATTTCAGGTGAAGGAAGGGCTTTTTGTTCTGGACAAGATTTGGCAGAAGTTGATGAGAAAATGGATCATGGCCAAGTTTTAAGAGATTACTATGGACCGATGATAAAGCAAATTAGACAATGTGAAAAACCGATTGTCGCAGCTGTAAATGGAGTTGCGGCTGGTGCAGGGTTCAGCTTAGCACTTGCTTGTGACTTTAGAATTGTATCAGAACGCGCCAGTTTTTTGAATGCTTTCATTCATGTTGGCCTCATTCCTGACTCGGGTAATCTGTATTATTTAACCAAGTTAGTCGGTCATGCTAAGGCATTGGAATTATCCATTCTTGGAGAAAAAGTGTCGGCTACTGATGCAGTCGCATCAGGTCTTGCGAATAAACTCATTCCGTTAGATTTATGGGATGAAGAGGTGTCGGCATTTGCAGCAAATCTTTCTACTTTACCAACAAAGGCAATTGGTTTGATTAAACGATCATTGAAATTCGCTACAGAGCTTACTTTTGAAGACTATCTTGAACAAGAAGCACAAGGGCAACGTATTGCTGGTTTAACAATTGATCATCGCGAAGGTATTCATGCATTTATGGAAAAAAGAAAACCTGTTTTTTCAGGACAATAGGGAGAGCTGAGCACATGACAACAATTCGGGATAATGATATTGAACAAGAGGCAATGAAACGATCGTTTTATCATTTGATTGTAAATGGAGAAAAAATAAAAAGTAGTACAGGTGAAACGATTAAAACTTACAATCCAGCAACGGGAGAGTTAGTTGCTGAAGTTGCAAAAGCGTCCAAAGAAGATGTTGAAAAAGCCATTGCTAGTGCACGAGATGCATTTGATAATGGTAAATGGAAAATGTATCCTGTTGGTCGCCGAGCGCAAGTATTGAACAAAATCGCTGCAATAATGCGTTCTCGTTTTAATGAGCTAGTTGAATTGGAGATTCTCGATACAGGTAAAACGGTTCATGCAGCCCAAGGTCAAGTTTCTCAAGCGATTGAAGATTTTGAGTTTTATGCAGGAGCAATCGTTGGTCACCGAGGAGTCGTTAACAATGTTCCTGGCCAATTCCATAACTATACAGAGAAAGAGCCAGTAGGAGTTTGTGCACAAATCATTCCGTGGAACTATCCACTTATGATGGCTGCTTGGAAAGTGGCACCGGCTATTGCAGTAGGTTGCTCGGTAATTGTAAAGCCAGCTTCCCTCACACCATTAACAGCAATAATCTTGGGAGAAATTTGTCTTGAAGCAGGTGTTCCTGCGGGTGTGGTGAACATCCTTCCAGGTTCTGGATCTGATATTGGTAACTTTTTAGTGGAGCATCCTCAAGTGGATAAAGTAGCTTTCACTGGTTCAACGCCTATCGGTAAAGACATTATGGGGAAAGCATCTCAATCGCTAAAACGTGTAACACTGGAGCTTGGTGGAAAATCTCCTAATCTTGTATTTGAAGATGCGGATATTGACGCTGCAGTAGATGGTTCACTGTTTGGTATTTTCTATAATTCAGGTCAATCATGTGAAGCTCGATCTCGTTTGTATGTACATGAGGATATCTACGATGAATTTTTGAATAAGTTTGTTGAAAAAACGAAAAAATTACAGCTAGGCAACCCGTTTGATAAAGGAACACATGTTGGTGCAATTATTGATCAAGTTCAACTTGATACAATCGATAGTTATGTACGATCAGCTCGGAAAGAAGGAGCAGAAATTCTTGTTGGTGGAAATGTTTCGAAACCAAATGGATACGAAAACGGATTCTGGTATGAGCCAACGATTATTGCAAATGTAAATCACGATATGACAGTTGTAAAAGAAGAGATTTTTGGTCCAGTTGTTGTATTAATGAAATTTAAAGATGAAAAAGAAGCAATCCGACTTGCAAACGATACAGAGTTCGGGTTAGGCTCAGCTATTTGGTCAAAAGATGGTGCACGTGCGACGCGTGTTGCGAATCAGATCCAAGCCGGCATTGTGATGGTAAACTGTCCATTCTCAGCATTTCCCGGGACACCATTTGGCGGTTATAAGCAATCAGGGTTCGGACGTGAGCTATGTATTGAAACGCTAGACCTCTATACGGAAACGAAAAGCATTTTATCTTACTACGGCAGTCGACCACTGAATCCATTCGGATTGTAATTAGAAAAGCGGAAGCTATTATGTCTGCCCCGACAGGCAAATGGGGAAAAGCGAGGAGGCAGCTCCTAATCCACCACAGCTTTTTCACATTTGACCCCGAGGGGCAAGGCGCTGGAGTCTGGACTGTAAAATAAACTGAAAATACGGACAGGGAAAAATTCAAACCCTGTCCGTATTCTTTCATTAAGATAAGGGGAGTAGAATAATGATCAACCGTATTGTTATCATAGGTGCAGGTATTATGGGAAGAGGGATTGCTTATGTAGGAGCAGTTGGTGGCTATGCAGTGACACTTGTCGACAATCATAATTCTGCATTACTAAACGCGAAGAAAGATATAGATAGCATGTTTGAAAAAGGACTTGTGCACGGTAAGATTACATCGGTACAAGTTGAACAAGCAAGACTTAATTTAAGCTTTGAAAGCGATCTTTCAAAAGCAGTAAGTACTGCTGATTTAATTATTGAAGCTGTACCTGAAATAACAACTATTAAAAAAGAAGTGTTTGAAACGATAGAAGAACATGCTCCTTCTCATTGCTATTTTGCTACAAATACTTCGACGATGAGCCCAACAGAAATCGCTTCTTATGGAAAACGCCCAGATAAAACAATTGCGATGCATTTTTTTAATCCTGTACATAAAATGCCTTTAGTCGAAATTGTGCGAGGGTTGGAAACAAGTGATGAAACGGCTGAAAGAATTAAAGAAGTAGCAATAAAAATGGGAAAAGAAACTGTTGTCATTAATGAATTTCCAGGGTTTGTAACGAGCCGAATTAGCGCACTTGTTGGTAACGAAGCATTTTACATGCTTCAAGAAGGGTTAGGTACACCAGAAGAAATTGATAAAGCGATTAAGCTAGGATTAAATTACCCAATGGGACCATTCGAATTAGTAGATTTAGTAGGACTTGATACAAGATTAAATAATTTGAAATATTTACATGAAAAGCTTGGGGAAAAGTATCGTCCTGCACCACTTTTAGAACAATATGTCAAAGCAGGGCGTCTAGGACGAAAGAGTGGAAAAGGTGTATACGACTATTCTATTGACGAAGAGTTGGTTTCGAAATGAGAGAAGTAGTCATAGTAGATGCTGTCCGTACGCCAATTGGAAGATATAACGGATCACTAAGAGAAGTTCGACCAGATGATTTAGGAGCTATTGTTATTAAAGCACTTGTTGAACGTAATCCGAACCTTCCCGTAAAGGAAATTGAAGAAGTTGTTTTCGGAAATGCAAACCAAGCAGGTGAAGATAACCGCAACGTTGCAAGAATGTCGACATTGTTAGCTGGCCTACCTGTCGAAGTAGCAGGTACAACTATAAACCGTCTGTGTGGTTCTGGACTTGACGCTATTATGTACGCTGCAAGAGCAATATCAGTTGGCGATGGCGATATTTACATCGCTGGTGGCACTGAAAGCATGACGCGATCACCGTTTGTCATGGCAAAGCCAGATAGAGAGTTCCCACGTGGAAATATGGAACTGCAGGATACAACAATCGGGTGGCGTTTTACAAATAAAAAACTGAAAGAGAAGTACGGTGTAGATACGATGCCAGAAACTGCCGAAAATGTTGCAAAGCGATTTCATATAACGCGTGAGGATCAGGATTTATTTGCATTCCGGAGCCAGCAACGTGCTAAAAAAGCTTTGGCAGAAAATCGATTTTCGGAAGAAATCGTTCCGGTTATGTATATGGACCGGAAAGGGAATGAAATCATTGTCGACCAAGATGAGCATCCAAGACCAAATACAACGTTACATCAGCTTCGGAAATTAAAACCATTATTTGAAGGTGGTACGATTACACCAGGTAATGCTTCGGGAGTCAATGACGGTGCATCTGCCTTACTTCTTATGAGTGCGGAAAAAGCAAAAGAATTGAATGTGAAGCCATTAGCAAGATATGTTACAGGTGCAACAGCGGGACTTGAACCAGCTGTTATGGGGCTTGGTCCTATTTTCGCTTCCAAAAAAGCACTACAACGTGCAGGGTTGAAAACAACTGACCTTGGTCTTGTAGAATTGAATGAAGCTTTTGCTTCACAATCTCTGGAGTGCATTCGCCAACTAGAAATAGAAAGTGAGAAAGTGAATGTCAATGGAGGAGCAATAGCTTTTGGACACCCTCTAGGTGCGAGTGGTGCTCGAATAGTAACGACACTTATATATGAAATGAAGAAAAGAAATGTTCAATTCGGAATGGCGACAATGTGTATCGGCGTCGGTCAAGGGATTGCAACTATATTTGAGAATGTATCAGAGTAGGTACTACCATTTAGCTGTCCTTCAAGCGTCAAAGCTCTTTAAAAGAAGAGTAACGACGAGAGAAGGGCATTTTTATAACCAATACCATAGATTGTTCTTGCAACGAAAACAAAGCGACAGGAGTAATTCAATATAGTTGTTCGAATAGGAGATGTCATCATGACGAATATTTTATTAAGAAAAGAAAACAACATTGCATATATCACCATTAATCGCGAAGAAGCGCTGAACTGTTTTAATTACGATACATTGCATCAGCTTCAACAAGTAGTAGATGCTATCTCAATTGATCCGGAAGTGAAAGTGATTATAATTACAGGAGCAGGGGATAGATCATTTAGTGCTGGTGCCGATTTGAAAGAGCGGAAAACATTAAAAGAATCAGATGTTAGGAGAAATGTGAAAGCGATACGAGATGTGTTCAACAGTATTGCAAATCTACCACAGCCAACTATAGCTGCAGTAAATGGGTATGCATTTGGCGGTGGCTTCGAACTCATGATTGCGTGTGATTTTTCCATTGCAGTTGAAGGAGTGAAAATGGGTCTAACTGAAACAAGTTGGGCAATCATACCAGGAGCAGGTGGGACGCAAAGACTACCAAGACTAGTAGGAGAAATGAGAGCGAAAGAGCTGATTTTCACTGCAAGAAAATTCACGGCAGAAGAAGGGGTACAGCTTGGAGTGGTATTAAAAGTAGTCCAAATAGAAAACCTTCTGAATTCTTGTGAACAACTAGCAAATGAAATAATGAAAAATGGTCCTGTTGCTATTAAACAAGCGAAGTATGCAATTACACAAGGGATGAATACGGACTTACAAACGGGGCTTGCAATTGAGTCTAAGGCATACGAATTAACGATTCCAACTGAGGATCGCATTGAAGCGTTACTTGCATTCAGTGAGAAAAGGAATCCTGTCTTTTTAGGGAAATAAATAGTAAACTCTAATAACAAAATAATGAAAGAAGGGGAGAAACGTGTTATATTGGAAATCAGGGAAAAAGAAAGAGTGAGTTTACATGTCGAATACACAATCAATGATATTTACAATTTACGGTGATTATATCCGTCATTACGGAAATAAAATATGGATCGGAAGCTTAATCCGACTGCTTAAAGAGTTTGGACATAATGAACAGTCGGTACGAGTAGCGGTTTCAAGAATGATGAAACAAGGTTGGCTCGAGTCCGAGAAGGAAGGGAATAAAAGTTATTACTTTTTGACGACACGTGGTGAAACTCGGATGGAAGAAGCTGCCATACGGATTTTTAAATTAATGCCAAACGACTGGGATGGAAAATGGCGTATGCTAATGTATACGATTCCAGAAGAAAAAAGACAAGTTCGAGATGAACTACGAAAAGAGCTTTTATGGAGTGGATTCGGCAGTTTTTCTAGTGGATGCTGGATATCACCGAACAATCTTGAAAAAGAAGTAGAATTTCTTATAGAAAAATATGGTATACAAAATTATGTAGATTTCTTCGTAGCAGACTACAAAGGGCCACAAGCAAACAGAGCTCTTGTTGAAAAAAGTTGGCCGCTTCAAGAAATTGAAGGAAAATATCAAGATTTTATCTCTACCTACAGCAAACAATATATAATCCATCAGAGCATGATGAATGACGGAAGAATGTCGGATGCAGAATGTTTTGTTGAACGAACAAATCTTGTACATGAATATCGTAAGTTTCTATTTTCTGATCCTGGTCTTCCAAAAGAACTGTTACCAGAAATATGGAGTGGTAACCATGCAGCTCTTTTATTTGAGCAATATTATAAATTGCTTGCACAGCCAGCAAATCATTTTTTCGAAGAAGTATTCCAAGAAGATAATGATATGCGTCGTAAGGACAAAGCATATGATGCAGATGATCATCCACTTCTTATGGACTAACGTTTTTGGTGATCAGAAAAATACTTTGTTTGTAAACACATATCGGAAAGTAAATCACAAGGTTTTGGGAATGTTGGACATTTCCTAAACCTTGTGATTTTTTATATGTTTGTAAACATCAATAGGTATTGGAAAAAGCCGTCAGACTTCTACGGAAAACGGAGCTTCCAAAACCCCGCACGAGCGTAAAGAGGGCACTGAAAAAGTCCCTATAATTCGGATTTACCACATAGGGTTGTCCAATATTCCAATACAAAAGAAAATCGTTGAGCTCCCTTTCTGCGGGCGTTGCCTCAACCTCCTCGCTTCGCTGTGGGGTCTTCGACTAACGCTATTCCCGCAGGAGTGTCGCATTTTCTAACGAGCTGTTATATATGAAGTGTTTATATTTATATAATCGAAAGCTTTTCAGTGCCCAAAGAGTAGGAGATTCGTCCGCGGAAAGTAGTGGCTTTGCTGTACTCAACTTGTCTTAATCTATATATAAGATTATGGCGGCAATTCTTTTAGTACGTTTTTGCTACATAAATTATTCTTCGTTCTAATGAAAGGTGCTTTTATTTGATATACAAGTGAATATTCAAAAAAGTAAAGGGAGCGCCTTATAGCTTTTAATGGTAACTCTATTGTTAGATAATAAAGGTCTCTAACTCATAGAAAAAATGGTCATGAATTCACTTGCGAATAGACGACCATTTTATTTAATTACATTAAATTTTTTAGAGTAGTTACTTTTTTATCTGAAGTAGTAGAATGATTGCCATCATTTTTTTCTTTTTCTTTCATTCCATCCTATTCTTCTTTTTCGAAAATTTCTCGATAATCGATTCCTTTTTGTACATAAGTATCAATGGAAAGCTGAATAATATCGAAATCTTTTTCGTTTAATTCTCGAACTACCTTTCCAGGTGAACCGATGACTAGTGAGCGAGGAGGGATTTTCTTTCCAGGCGGAATTAACGTATTAGCACCGATAATGCACTCTTCTCCAATTTCAGCATGATCTAGAATTGTTGATCCCATTCCAATAATAGAGCGTTTTCCAACCTTACATCCATGAAGGATAACATTATGTCCAACAGTAACTTCGTCTTCTATTACAACTGGCGCATCTTCATATAAATGAATGGTTGAATTATCTTGGATACTGCATCTTTTTCCAATTGAAATTGATCCTTCATCTCCACGCAGTACTGTATTGAACCAAATAGTAGATTCTTCTCCAACTTGAACCTCTCCGATAACTTTTGCACCTGGAGCAACAAAAACAGTAGGATCTAACTCAGGTTTTTTCCCTTTAAAAGTGATAATCATAAATTTACCTCCATTTTTTAAATAATTTCAATTGTCATTCTATTAATTTTACTATAACATATTTTTATAGGGGTGGATAAAAATATGTTATATATTTGTGGAAAGTTGCAAATAACTTATCCAATTATTCAAGGTGGAATGGGGAATATTAGTAACGCACAGCTCGCTGCAGCTGTCTCAGAAGCGGGGGGCCTTGGCACAATCGGGTGCGGTACAATGTCTCCTAAGGAAGTAGAGAATATAATATTAGAAACAAAAGCGTTAACAATTAAGAGCTTCGCTATAAACATTGCACTTAGTGTCACACCATTTACAGAGGAACTAATTGATCTTGTTATCAAACATAAAGTACCAATTGTTTCGTTATCAGCGGGAAACCCAGCGCCATATATTCCTCTACTACATGAACAAGGAGTAATTGTAATAGCCCTAGTAGCTTCTGTAAAACATGCACAGAAAGCGGAAGCTGCTGGGGCAGACATACTCGTTGCAGAAGGGTTTGAAGCTGCTGGTATAAACTCAAACTTAGAACTAACTACTTTCACACTCATTCCGCAAATTGTGAAACACGTAAAAATTCCCGTACTCGCAGCTGGAGGAATTGGAGATGGCAAAGGATTGGCGGCTGCTCTTATGCTTGGTGCAAGCGGTGTCCAAATCGGTACGCGTTTAATCGCAACAAAGGAAGCCCCTTTTCACGATGTTTATAAGGAAAATTTATTGAAGGCCAGTGACACGGAAACATTGATCGTCGGTCGAAGTGTAGGAAGACTGAGAAGAATCTTAAAGACACCTTATGCTGTGAAGCTCTATGAATTGGATAAAACAGGGATGACACTGGATCAATATAGTGAACTGACCTCGGAAAAACAACATCTTAAAGGTGCATTAGATGGCGATATCGAAGATGGTTTTATGAATAGTGGACAAATTGCAGGGCTTATTGAAGATATTCCAACAGTAAAAGAACTAATTGACGAAATGATGGAAGAAGCAGAAAATCGTATGATTAAATCTGCAAAAGAATTAAAGAGAATACTAGAGTTGTAAAAAGTAGTGGGGATCTTACTCACTACTTTTTTGTATGAATCAGTTAATTTAGAATTGATAGATTTTTATAATTACTATATTGACTATGGTATTACAAATTGTTACTATTACGTTGTAATAGTGTTATGTCGTGTGAAATATAATGTAATATGAAAGCGTTTACATCATTTTGTGTAATGGTGAATAGAAATAGCCAAACACCATTTAGTATTAAGAAGATTCGAGCATATTGTAAGTAGAGGTGTTGTAATGAGAAGCGGAATGGAAATAGGCAGAGAAGAGAATATACAAATATCAGTAACAGAGGATATGTTTGCATCTTTTGAAGGGAAAATAGTTCATCCTGTCTATTCAACGGTAACAATGACATATCATATGGAATGGGTTTCCAGAAGAATTATTCTTCCATTTTTAGAAGACCACGAAGAAGGAATGGGAGCATCCGTAAAGCTAAGTCATATAGCGCCTTCCCCACTCGGTACGGTAGTTACGCTAACTGCCACTTTAGTTGATGTACAGGACAATGTAGTACTAACAAAAATTGTGGCATCCAACCAATTAGGTATTATTGGTAAAGGTGAAGTGAAACAAGTTATTTTACCTAAAAAAACAATAGCTGAAAAACTAAAAATTGCTTCCATATTTCCAGAGAAAGATGAATCTATTTTAGACTAGAAAGTAATTCCTTAGGGGGTATAAAGGGTGATAATGGCTGAAAAAATGGCAATAACAAAAGAATTTGATCTTTTCGAGAAGATGGCGAAACATGAACAAGTGGTTTTTTGTAACGATCCATCTACTGGATTGCGTGCAATTATTGCAATCCATAATACAACGCTTGGCCCAGCACTTGGTGGATGTCGTATGCAACCATACAGTAGTGTGGATGAAGCGCTAGAAGATGCTCTTCGTCTTTCCAAAGGAATGACTTATAAATGCGCAGCTGCTGATGTCGATTTCGGAGGCGGGAAAGCAGTAATTATTGGTGATCCTAAAACAGATAAATCACCGGAATTATTCCGCGCATTCGGACAATTTATAAACTCTCTGGGTGGACGTTTTTTTACAGGTACCGATATGGGGACGACAATGGATGATTTCATTCACGCGCTGAAAGAAACGAATTTCATTAACGGACTTCCAGAAGAATATGGTGGAGGTGGTGATTCTTCTATACCAACTGCCGCTGGTGTTTTGTACGGCATCAAAGCAACCAATCAATTGTTGAATGGAAATGATGACTTAGGTCAACATAGTTATGCGATTCAGGGATTAGGTAAGGTCGGGTTTAAAGTTGCAAAAGGACTTCTGGAAGCTGGTGCTCGCATTTTCGTAACAGATATTAATAAAGACAGCCTTCGATCAATCGAAGAAGTAGCTGCAAAAACAACTGGCAAAGTTCAGATTGTTGAAAATGATGATATTTATTCCCAAGAAGCAGATATATTCGTTCCATGTGCATTTGGAGGAATTATTAACGACACTACAATTCCTCATTTTAAAGTGAAAGCAATTGTAGGTTCAGCTAACAATCAATTATTAGAAGATAGACATGGAAGTTTATTGAGAGATAATGGGATTTTGTACGCTCCGGATTACATTGTAAATTCTGGTGGTCTTATACAAGTTGCAGATGAATTGTATGGCATAAATCATGAACGTGTACTTGCAAAAACAAAACATATTTACGATGTAATATTGGAAGTATATAAAGATGCTGAGAGCAGCGGAAAAACAACAGATGAATCAGCGAATGCAATGTGTGAAAAAAGAATAGCAGATCGAAGCAAACGGAATAGCTTTTACTCAGCACCAGCGAAACCAAAATGGTCGTTTAGCAAACTATCCTAATGGGAGGCGAGTTAAGTGGAAGATAACTACCCTATAAAAAGAATCATAGACGATCAAGGATCTCTTGTTGATACGGGATTTGAAAATCAAATAGATGAGCAATTGGTTCAAGACCTTTACTATCACATGTTACGAATTCGTACTTTTGATAGAAAAGCGATTAACTTGCAACGACAAGGACGTTTGGGTACTTATGCCCCTTTTGAAGGACAGGAAGCTGCTCAAGTTGGTAGCGCACTCGCATTAAAAGCTGGAGACTGGGTTTTCCCAACTTATCGAGATCATGGTGCGACAATTACATTCGGAAAAAGTATGGCTAGAACGTTTTTGTACTGGAATGGGAGAGTAGAGGGCTGTGTGGCACCGCAAGATAGAAATATATTCCCACCCGCTGTTCCTATTGCTACTCAACTACCCCATGCGGCAGGTGCTGCTTGGGCTGAGAAGAGAAGAGGAACACAAAATGCAGCAATTGCTTATTTCGGGGACGGTGCAACTTCGGAAGGTGATTTTCATGAAGGTTTGAATTTTGCGAGTGTATTCAAAGTACCGGTTGTCTTTTTTAACCAAAATAATGGATATGCGATTTCAGTCCCGATTGAAAAACAAATGAATTCTGAGACGATAGCTCAAAAATCAGTTGCCTATGGTATTCCAGGGGTACGAATCGATGGAAATGATTGTTTCGCAGTATATTTTGAAACGAAAAAAGCCTTTGACAATGCACGAGCTGGAAATGGACCAACATTGATAGAAGCAATTACGTGGCGAAAAGGTGCACACACAACTGCTGATGATCCGTCAAAATACCGTCCTGAAAAACAAGGGGAGGATTTTGTTGATCCATTAACAAGATTAGAACTGTTTATGAAAAATTACGGCTATTGGAATGATGAATGGATCCAAGAAATAAAAGATAAAACGAGCAGTGAAGTTGAAGCGGCAGTTGAAGAAATGGAAAAGTTTCCTCCGCCGAACTTAGAAGACGTTTTTCATCATGTATATGCTGAAATGCCAGCCCAACTTGTTGAACAAAAAGAATCGTACCTTGCACATCTAGGGAGGCGGTAATGAATGGCACAAATAAAAGAGTCAGTCACAAAAAATGAAACGACAAAGCAGTTGACTTTAATTCAAGCTATTAATGATGGTATGCGACTCCTTTTAGAAGAGGATGAACGAACCATTATTCTTGGTGAAGATATCGGTAAGAACGGTGGGGTATTCCGAGCGACTGAAGGACTACAAGAAACATTTGGTGATGATAGAGTAGTAGACACTCCACTGTCAGAAGCAGGGATTATCGGAACGTCGATTGGGCTTGCTGTTAACGGTTTTAGACCGATTGCTGAAATTCAATTTCTCGGTTTTATTTATCCTGCTTACGAGCAAATCATGACACATGTCTCACGAATTCGAATGCGTTCGATGTCCCGTTTTACAGTGCCAATGGTTATTCGAGCACCATATGGGGCTGGAATACGCGCACCGGAGATACATTCTGATAGTACTGAAACCTTATTCACACATATGCCTGGCATTAAAGTCGTTTGCCCTTCAAATCCTTACGATGCAAAAGGATTGTTAATTGCTGCCATGGAAGATCCTGATCCTGTATTGGTTTTGGAGCCTATGAAAAACTATCGTTCGAAGAGAGATGAAGTACCTGTTGAGAAATATACGGTGGAAATTGGTAAAGGAAAAATTGTACGTGAAGGTACAGATGTAACACTAATTGCTTGGGGAGCGATGATATCGATAGCAGAGAAAGCATCTGAATTGGCTGCCCAAAAGGGAATTAGTTGTGAAATTATTGATCTACGAACATTGTATCCAATTGATCGTGACATCATAGCTAACTCTGTGAAAAAGACAACAAGAGCAGTTATTATTCATGAAGCTCAAAATACTGGAGGATTAGGTAATGATATCGTGTCGATTATTAACGATACAGCCTTCCTTTATTTACGAGCTCCAATTGAACGAGTTACGGGATTTGACGTACCGGTTCCATTCTTTGCATTAGAAGAACATTATCTACCAACACCGGCAAGAGTCGTTGAGGGAATTGAAAAAGTGGTTCATTTTTAAGGAGGATATGGAATGCTCGAAGTAAAGCTGCATGATGTCGGGGAAGGAATGACCGAAGGAGAAGTACTTCATTACTTAGTGAAGGTAGGAGATTCGGTTATAACTGATCAACCACTTGTAGAAGTACAAACAGACAAAATGGTTGCTGAACTTACTTCTCCTTGCTCAGGCATCGTTAAAGAAATTCGTATTGAAGAAGGTGAAGTTGTACAGGTCGGAACAAGCTTACTCTACATTGAATCCGATGAATCTGTACGGACGGAACAAAAATTACATGTAGAAATGAATCCAGTTTCAGAAACGATAGGGAAGTCTACGAATAACAATGAAGAAAAAGCTCTTCCGATTACTTATAAACGAGTGCTTGCTACTCCATACACACGCAAAATTGCACGCGACAATAACATTAATATTGAAGACATCCGTGCTACAGATCCATCTGGAAGAGTCACTGAGGAAGATGTTTATCGATTCTTGAAAGGAATACAATCAACTGAGGAATCTGTAAAGGATGAAAAGCAAACAGTATTATCTCAAGAAATACTAGATGATATTCCTTTTAAAGGGATTCGGAAAAAGATTGCAGAAAAGATGACGAAATCACTCTTTACAATTCCCCATGTCACTCATTTTGACGAAGTCAATATGACAAACTTACTTGAATTGAAAGAGCAAATGAAAGCATCTGGAGAATCAATCAGTATCCCAGCATTTCTTATTAAAGCACTTGTTATTTCATTAAAGGAATTCCCTATATTCAATGCGGAACTCGATGAAGAAAATAGCAGGATACTACTAAAGAAAAACTATCATATTGGTATCGCGACAAACACAGAAAGTGGTTTAATGGTCCCGGTTATTCATCATGTCGATAAGAAATCAATTAAACAGATTAATAGTGAGGTCAAAGGGTTAACAGAAAGAGCGATTGCAGGTAAACTACAACCATTTGAAATGCAAAATAGTACTTTTACGGTAAGTAATGTTGGACCTTTAGGAAGTACAGGAGCGACGCCGATTATCAACTATCCTGAAACCGCTCTGATTGCTTTTCACAAAACGAAAAAACAACCAATTGTCAATTCTCAGGATGAAATCGTAATTGGCCATATTATGACATTTTCTATGGCGTTTGACCACCGTGTAGCGGATGGGGCTACGGCAGTTGAATTTACGAACCGCTTTGCAGGTATGATTGAACAGCCACATAAACTGATGTTGGAGTTGATATAAAATGGTTGTTGGGGAAATCAGTCAAGAGCGGAATCTTATAATTATTGGGGGAGGGCCAGGTGGTTACAGTGCCGCCATACGGGCTGCACAGCTTGGTCTTACAGTCACGTTAATTGAACAGGCTGATATGGGGGGTGTCTGTTTGAATAATGGTTGTATACCCTCTAAAGTTTTTACACATGCAGCCGCAAAACTATCAGAAACCGCTCATCTAAACAGCCTTGGAATTGGAAGTTCAGATATGCTCTTCGATTTCAAAAAGCTAAGCTCTTATAAAACGAATATTATAAATCAGCTTAGGTCAGGTGTAGAAAGTTTATGTAAGGAAAATAAAATTGAAATAATACGTGGGAAAGCCACACTCCTATCTGTTAATAAAATCGGAGTAGAAAATGGACATCAATTCGATATTTATACATTTGAGCAACTCATTATCGCAACTGGTAGTAAGCCTATCACACCAGAGGTTAAGAAAGTAAAAGATTCAAGAGTATTATTGACGAATGAAATATATAAGATGGATAAAATTCCAGAACACCTCATTGTACGGGGGCAAGATTACATTGCACTTGAAATTGCTTCTAGCTTTGCGGCATTTGGTGCTCATGTCAGTGTTGTAATTGATGCCAAACTAGGTCTTCCTTTCGATGACTGTATAAATAAAGAATTAACCCGTTTGTTTAAAAAGCGGAAAATAAAAATGTTAAAAGAAGTGGATTTCATTTCAAAACATGAGACGGAAGAAGATATTACAATAACCTTTTTATCAGATAGAAATGTAGTGGAGACAATCAGTGGATCTCATCTATTTGTTTCTGAAAACAGGAAGCCTAATTTGGAGGAGCTTGGAATAATCCGCTTCGGAATCGAATTGACTGCAGAAGGATTTGTTAAGGTTGACAATGATATGCGATCATCCATCCCTTCTATATATGCAATCGGTGACATAACCGGTGGCCCAATGCTCGCTGGAAAAGCAATTAAACAAGGAAAAGCTGCAGCTGCATCCATTGCTGGAATACAAACAGAAGTTGATCTTACATTTATGCCAGTTGTTGTGCATACCATTCCACCAGTCGTTTCAGTGGGGCTAACGGAAAAAAATGCACATGATATAGGGATAGATATTCGTGTTAGCCAATTTGCTCTTGGTGGTAATGGTTATGCAACAATTACTGGGAAAAAGGCTGGATTTATTAAAGTTATTTCAGATTCAACAACTGAAATGATACAAGGCATTCATATGATAGGAGAAGGGGCGGTTGAAATGTCTGGCTCCTTTGTCCAGTTGCTTGAAATGGCAGCGAAAGAAGAAGATATTATTTTTCCACACTATGCGCATCCAGGATACAATGAAGGACTACTTGAAGTAGTAGAGGGGTTAGTAGGACAAGCAATTCATACTTCACCAATGAAAAAGAAAGACTTAACGAAGATTTTATAAAAGCTAAAACCGTTTTACGAAGATAAAAGACTGAATATTTTAATTTTTATATGATATTGAGTTAGTAACGTTTTTTTACATTAGATCCAAATAAATACAAAATAAAATGGAGTAGAAGAGGGGGAATTGTATTGAAGAACGGTTTGAAAAAAATGTTGGCTGTTTTTTTCAGTTCTACACTAATACTTGCGGCATGTAGTGATGGAGGGGAAAAAGAGGCATCTTCGGAGAAATATAAAATAGGCGTTACTCAGATTGTTGAACACCCTTCCCTAAATGCGGCTTTCGATGGCTTTAAAAAGGCCATAGAAGATGCAGGAATCAATGCGGAATATGAGGTTCAAAACGCTCAAGGTGATAATAGTTCTAATACGACAATTGCAACGAATCTTGTTAGTGCAAATGTAGATCTAATTTTTGCAAATTCAACACCGAGTGCTCAAGCAGTAGCTAGTGCTACATCAGAAATCCCTATCGTTTTCACTTCAGTAACAGATGCTGTTGGAGCTGAGCTTGTAGACTCAATGGAAAAACCAGGAGGAAATGTAACTGGCACGATTGATGCTCATCCTGATGCAATTAATAATACTATGAAGTTTCTTAAAGATGAATTGGGAGCAAAAAATGTTGGAATGGTGTTTAACTCTGGAGAGCAAAATTCTCGCGCTCAAGTAGATGCAGTAAAAGAAATGTTGAAAGAAATGAATATGTCTGTAGTGGAAGCTTCAGTTGCAACATCTGCAGACGTGAAACAAGCAACAGAATCATTAATCGGTAAAGTAGACTCGATGTATATCATTACAGATAACACAGTAGTTTCCGCACTTGAATCTGTAATTTCAGTAGCAAATGAAAATAAAATTCCAATGATGGTAGGCGAATTTGACTCCGTTAAACGAGGAGGTCTAGCAGCATACGGCTTTGAATATTTTGACATTGGATACGAAGCAGGACAAATGGCTGTCAAAATCTTAAAAGAGGAAAGTAAACCAGCTGACTTACCTGTTCAAATTCCGCAAAAGCTTAAATTGATAATGAATAAAGACACAGCATCTACCATAGGAATTATCGTAAAAGACGAATGGAAAGCCGAGTTTAGTGAATAAATAGGAGTTGATTCTAAATGTTTTCAGCGATGTTTGGCTCAGTGGAGCAAGGAATCATCTATGCAATAATGGCACTTGGTGTGTATTTATCATTCCGAGTTTTAGATTTTCCAGATTTAACAGTTGACGGGAGTTTTGTAACAGGAGCCGGAGTTGCTGCCACGATGATTGTCCTAGGATATCATCCGGCAGCTGCTACGGCAGTTGCTATAGTTATCGGATTTCTTGCTGGATGTGTAACCGGCTTCCTACATACTAAAGGAAAAATAAATGCACTATTATCTGGAATATTGATGATGATAGCTTTGTATTCTATTAATCTACGCATTATGGGACTGACTTCTGAAAATTCCATTGGTCGTCCGAATATACCATTATTAAATGCCGAAACGATATTTATTCAATTCCAAACTTTTTGGAGTTCTTTAGGTATCGATAGTAACATTAATCATTTTTTCAGCATGATGGGAGTTCAATACTTGCCTTCTACTTGGGGTACATTGTTCATCATGATCATTATCGTTTTACTCATTAAGTTTATCGTTGACTGGTTTTAAAACTGAAGTGGGTCTTGCAATTAGAGCTACTGGTGATAACAAGAAAATGATTCGAAGTTTATCTGCTAATACTGACACACTTGTAATTGTTGGTCTTGGATTTTCAAATGCATTAGTTGCTTTTTCAGGCGCTCTTATTGCTCAATATGCAAAGTTTGCTGACATCGGAATGGGAATCGGAATGATTATTATCGGACTTGCTTCAGTCATTATTGGTGAGGCTGTATTTGGTACGAAGACAATATTGCGAACAACCTTTGCAGTAATTGCGGGAGCTATTATTTATAGAATTGTACTAGGTCTCGCACTTAGAGTGGATTTACTTGATACAGGAGATATGAAATTAATTACTGCTGTTATTGTAATTTGCGCGTTGATTTTACCACAATACTTTGAAAAGAGGCGGGAAAAAAATAGAAAAGCTAAACGCCTTGCGGAACGGCAAATGGAACATGAACACTTGCTCTTGAGGGAGGGAAATGCCATTGCTAAAGCTCAGTCAGATTAATAAGTTATTTAATGAGGCAACACCAGATGAAAAAATTGCTTTAGATCAAATTAATCTAACGTTAAACCCTGGAGATTTTATGACTGTGATTGGTAGCAATGGTGCTGGAAAATCGACGATGCTGAACATGATTTCAGGCGCCCTTACTCCTGATTTTGGTGAAATTGAAATAGCAAATAAAAACGTTACAAAAATGCCGGAATATAAACGTTCACAAATGATAGGAAGGGTATTTCAAGACCCAATGGCTGGAACTGCCCCTACGATGACCATCGAGGAAAACTTGGCAATGGCTTATTCGCGAAACAAAAAACGTAGATTAAAAAATGGAGTTGACAAGAAGCGACGAGAGTTGTTCCGGACATCACTTGAAACACTTCATTTAAACCTGGAAAATCGGTTGAATGCAAAAGTAGGAATGCTTTCTGGAGGGGAGAGGCAAGCGCTTTCTCTTTTGATGGCTACATTTACGCAACCATCTATTTTACTTCTGGATGAACATACTGCTGCACTAGACCCATCACGAGCGGAACTTATTACTAATTTAACAAAGCAGCTCGTTGAAAAGGATCGGCTAACTACACTAATGATCACACATAATATGCAACAAGCGTTAGACCTCGGGAACAGGCTTATTATGATGGATAAAGGACAAATCATTCTAGAAATTGAAGCAGAGGAAAAGAAAAAACTAACCATTGCTAAGCTAATGGACGAATTTCAACGCATTCGTGGCGAGAAATTAACTAGTGATAAAGCATTGTTATCTGTTTAACAATCTGTTGTTGTGTTTCGAAGCTTAAGGCGCTTTACCACTACTTTGCGGTTTCAGGACTTCATCTTACAAGAAAAGCGCCTTTTTTAATTTCTATCTGTCAAGACTCCAAGGCGAAGCTTTAATAGACGTAGAAGCTTACGTCTTTCATAAAGTATTTCTTAGGAAATAAATTGTTAGCAAGATGGAAAAAGGAGTGAAGCATATGAGCCGAGCTAGTTTTAAAGTGTTGGGGGAACCCGGATTAATAAAAGCTGAAGTAAATACACATATGAATACTGTTGTGATGGAGGACAACGAGTTAATACCTCATGAAATTCAGTTTGACAACCCGATTACAGGAACTGTTTATGGGACAATGCTGAATTTTAAAGGTGAACTTGAAAGATTAGGTGATGATGTAAATAACGAACCATATTTTTCGCCTCCTATCGCACCTGTCCTTTATATAAAACCTATGAATACGTTCAATTGTTATGGTGGTTCAATACCGATGCCAGTAGGTATATCGAAATTAGAAATGGGAGCGTCTCTCGGAATAGTTATAGGAAAGCAAGCAGTATTTGTGGATGAATCTACTGCATTATCTTATGTGGCAGGGTACACGATCGTAAACGATGTTCGAATACCGCATGATAGTTTATTTCGGCCAGCGATTCATTTTCAAGCAAGAGACGGTTTCTGTCCAATTGGGCCATGGATTATCGACCGTCATGTAGTAGATAACCCAGATAACATATCAATCCGCATATACATTAATGATAAACTCCAACAAGAAAATTCAACATCCAATTTAGTTCGTTCAGTCTCACGGTTACTTGCGGATGTGACCGAGTTTATGACATTAAATCCAGGAGATTTGTTACTCGTAGGTGTCCCTGAAGACGCACCGCAAGCAAAGGTAGGAGATAAAATTCGAATTGAAATTGACGGTATTGGTAGCTTAGAAAACGTAATTGTTGATGAAAGCGAGTCAAAATGGAGGAAACCGATATGAGAAGAGCACGAGTAGCATATGGGGGTGCCATCCATGAAGCAATTGAATGGGGAAATCAACTCAAATTAGCGGATGGTCGAGTAGTCAAAGAAGAGGAAATAATGTGGCTTACGCCAATAGAGCCTCGAACAGTGTTTGCATTAGGGCTTAACTATGCGGATCATGCAGCAGAGCTTTCATTTGATGCACCATCAGACCCCCTTGTCTTTTTGAAAGGACCAAATACGTTGATAGGTCACCAAGCATATACACGTCGCCCAGCAGATGTCACTTACATGCATTATGAGTGTGAATTAGCTGTAATAATCGGTGAAACAGCTAGAAATGTCCAAAAAGAAGATGCCTATAAATATGTAAAAGGATACAGTGTCGCCAATGATTATGCGATAAGAGATTATTTAGAAAACTACTACCGCCCCAACTTGCGGGTGAAAAATCGAGATACATGTACGCCATTAGGACCCTGGTTAGTCGACGTAAAGGATATTGCCGATCCGATGTATCTAAGAATAACAACACACGTTAATAGCGAATTAGTTCAAGAAGGAACAACAGCAGATATGATTTTTGATATTCCATCGATTATTGAGTATTTAAGTAGCTTTATGACGTTGAGTGAAAATGATGTCATTCTAACAGGTACTCCTAAAGGATCGGTTAATACAGTAGTAGGAGATGTTGTTGTCACTGAAATAGAAGGAATTGGTCGCTTAGTAAATACGATTATCGGGGATGAGGCCTTTACAAATCGATAGTGCGAAAAGGAGGGTCTAGATGCCACATTTTATTGTCGAGTATACGGATAATATTAAAGGTGAGACGAATCTTGGAAAGTTGTTTGAGGAAATTCATAAAGTGCTCATTACACAAAATAATGTTTTTCCAATTGGTGGAATCCGTTCAAGAGCAATTGAATTAAATGAGTACAGAGTGGCTGATGGTACGGAAGACGATGCTTTTGTTCATGCAGTCTTAAAAATTGGTGCCGGACGTTCAGAGGAAGTAAAAAAAGAAGTGTGTTCTACAATATTTGAAATAATGAAGGCACATTTCTCCCCATTAATGGAAAATAGGTATCTAGCCTTGTCCATGGAACTGATCGAATTTAGTGAAGCCGGTACTTATAAACATAATAATATTCACGCTAGATTTATAAATAAGTAGTAATCGTCTAGTTCAATAGAGTGAAGTAACTAGTATAAAAACTAAGATAAACTGGAAGTATTTATCCAAAAATAGGAGGGAATAGGATGGGTGCACGAACTGGAAAAGAATATATAGAAGGCATAAAAAATCGGAAAACGGAAGTATGGATTCACGGAGAGAAAGTAGACGATGTAACAACACACCCAGCGTTTAAAAATGTTGTAGAAAGCGTAGCAGGTCTTTACGATTTGCAACATGAGAAACAAGAAAAAATGCTATATACCTCACCTACATCCGGAAAAAAAGTTGGGCTTTCATTCATAACTCCTAAAACGAAAGAAGATCTGTTCAAAAGACGTGAAATGCATACCGAATGGGCAACTTTTTCTGGTGGTATGATGGGACGTTCTCCAGATTATTTAAATACAAGTATTATGGCATTCGGTACTGCTAACCAATTTTTTGCACAAGAAGGTGGAGGAAGTGACCAATTTGCTAAAAATGCATCAGACTACTATGAATATGCTCGTGAAAACGACATTAGTTTAACTCATACATTAATTCACCCACAAGTGAATCGGTCTATGTTAACGCAGTCTGAACAAAAAGATCCTTATCTTTCCGCGCGTATCACGAAAAAAACTCCCGACGGAATAATCGTAAATGGCTGTCGACTTTTGGCAACATTAGGCGGGATTACGGATGAGATCGTTGTATTCCCTTCTACTATAAATAGAACACCTGGAACTATAGACGATCCATTTGCATTAGCATTTGCAATCCCAAATAATACTCCTGGTTTAAAATTTCTTTCCCGTGAATCCTTTGACTATGGTAAAAGCAAATGGGACCATCCACTAGGCGCTCGGTTTGATGAGAGTGATGCAATCATTTCATTTGAAGATGTACTTGTCCCGTGGGAAAGAATTTTTGTGTGTGAGAGTACTGATATTTGTAATCGTACGTATGCCGAGACGAATGCAGTTATCCATATGACGCATCAAGTTATTTCTAAAAATGTCGTAAAAACAGAGTTCATTTTAGGTGTAGTCATCAGTATGATGGATGCAATTGGTATAGATAAATTCTTGCATGTAAAAGAAAAAGCAAGTGAAATCATGGTTATTTTAGAAGTGTTACGCTCTCACCTATATAAATCTGAACACAATGCAAAAATTGATCAATATGGCAATATGACGCCAGACTTTGAACCATTAAATGCAGCACGAAACTGGTTCCCAAAAATGTATCAGCGTATGCATGAAATCATAAAAATTCTAGGTGCATCAGGATTAATGGCGCTTCCAACTGAATCCGATTTCAGCAATACAGATGTTGGTCCATTAGTACATCGTTACACTCAAGGTGCAAATATAAATGGTGAAGAAAGAGTACAACTATTCCGCTTAGCTTGGGATATTTCCATAAGTGCGTTCGGTAATCGTCAAGCACTCTACGAATACTATTTCTTTGGAGATCCAGTGAGAATGTCAAATGCTTATTATGATGGTTTTGATAAGCAACCTTATAAAGACATGGTAACTAACTTTTTAAATAAAACGAAAAAAGAAGCCGGCATATTTTAAGCTTTTCATGCGCTATATATTAGTTGAAAGGAGATGGAATTATGCACCAAATAAACAATGAAATAGATGATCGTCTGTACCGGAATGTGATGGGCAGTTTCGCAACAGGTGTAACAGTTATTACTACAAAAGTTGCTGATGTTGTGCATGGCATGACTGCAAATGCATTTATGTCTGTTTCCTTAAATCCTAAGCTTATCGCAGTCAGTATTGGAGCAAATGCAAAGATGCACCATCATATAAAATATTCGAAGAAATTTGCTATTAACATTTTATCATCAAATCAACTAAAAGAATCGAAACAATTTTCGGGTCAGCTTCAATCAGAAACTGAAATAACATTCGTTAACTACAATGGATTGCCGATTTTAGAAGATACATTAGCTGTTGTTACATGCGAACTGCATAGCGAATATGTAGTAGGAGACCATACGATTTTTATAGGTCAGGTTACTGGCGCTAAGATTGAACAAAAAGATCCACTATTATTTAGTCAAGGGAAGTATAGGGAACTAAAGGAATTACAGATATAACAATGGTTGGTACCTAGACTAAATAGATGAATGAAGTTTACTTAAAAGGAGAAGATTCTATTGGCATACGAGGAAGCTAAAAAGAAGTTAAGAGGGTCCATTTGTCCTGTCGTTACACCGTTTACAGAAAGTGGCGAGATTGACGAAAAGGCATTCATTGATCTAATTGATTGGCAAATAGAAAGTGGAAGTCATGGAATTTCTGTAACGGGAACAAGTGGTGAACCAAGTTCATTAACAATCGAAGAAAGAAAAAGAGTAATGGCTCTAGCGAAAGAAACGATTGGTGGTAGGGTATTTTTTGCACCTGGCACTGGCTCTACTAATCATGATGAAACAATGGAGTTAACAAAGTATGCAGAAGAATTAGGTTCTGATGCTGCTATGGTTATCGTCCCTTACTACAATAGGCCTAACCAAGAAGCACTTTATCAGCATTTTAAAACCGTAGCTGATTCCGTTAAAATCCCTATTATTATCTATAATATACCAGGTCGATCAGCGGTAAATATGGAAGTTAGTACGATGAAACGTTTAGTAGATGATTGTCCAAATATTATTGGAGTAAAAGAAGCAAATAAAGACTTCGAACACGTAAACCGGGTACTCCTAAACTGTGGTAGAGACTTCCTACTGTTCTCTGGAATTGAACTACTTTGCTACCCTATGCTAGCAATTGGCGGTGCTGGATTTATTAGTGCCACAGCAAATGTAGAGCCAGTAAAAGTAGCAGAACTATACAACGCATGGGAAACAGGAGACGTTAAAAAAGCACAAGATCTTCATTTCGAATTAATGCCATTAAATGACGTACTTTTCAAAGACACTAATCCAGCTCCAGCTAAAGTGGCACTAGGTATGATGGGGAAAATCACGCCGAAACTTCGATTACCTTTGGGATTACCTTCAACTGAAATACAAGAGGAAGTACGTAAAACACTTATAGAACTTGATATTTTGCCGAAGGAAGCAGCTGTAAAATAAATTACTACAAAATTATCTTAAGAAAATAGGTGATGATAGTATGGTATCCTCCCATGAGTTAATTTCTATGAAACACGAAACACAAAAGGATATATCTCTATATATAAATGGAGAATTCACTTCCGCATTAAGAGGAAGTACATTTAAAAATATGAATCCATTTACTAATGAACAAATTAATGAAGTTGCTGAAGGTCAAACGGATGACATCAATAAAGCAGTTGCAGCTGCGCGCGAAGCCTTTGATCACGGGCCTTGGAAAACAATGAAATTAAGTAAAAGACTATCGTACATTTACCGTATTGCAGATTTGATTGATGAAGAAATAGAAAGAATTGCTTATTTAGAAGCACTTGATACGGGTCTTCCCATTAGTCAAACTAAAAAAATGGTGAGCCGCGCATCAGAAAACTTTAGATTTTATGCGCGTATGGTGGAAAATCGCTTAGTTGGAGATGCCTATCAAGTAGATGATGAATTTATCAACTACACAATTAATGTACCTGTAGGAGTTGCAGGATTGATCACACCTTGGAACGCTCCTTTCATGTTAGAAACATGGAAAGTGGCGCCGGCATTAGCAACTGGTAATACTGTTGTGTTAAAGCCAGCAGAACTTTCTCCACTTTCAGCAAATCTATTAGCTGAAGTGATTCACAAGGCTGATCTTCCAAAAGGTGTTTTCAATGTTGTACATGGATTTGGCGAAATAGCAGGTGATGCGCTTGTTAAACATCCTGATGTTCAGCTTATTTCATTCACTGGAGAAACAAAAACTGGTTCTACTATCATTAAAAATAGTGCCGATACACTTAAAAGTTGCTCAATGGAACTTGGTGGTAAATCGCCAATCATCGTATTTGAAGATGCCGATTTCGATCGTGCTTTAGATGCTTGTGTGTGGGGTATCTATTCTTTTAACGGTGAAAGATGTACTGCGAACTCACGATTATTTTTACAAGAAGGTATTAAAGACAAATTCATTGATGCGTTAAAAACACGTGTTTCTAATATTAGAGTTGGTGACCCGTTAGATGAAAATACGGAAGTAGGTCCACTGATTGATAGAGTGCATTTTAGTAAAGTGAAAAGCTACTTGGAAATTGCAAAAGAAGAAGGCACTGAAGTTGTAACTGGTGACATCCCAATGGAGTTTGCTAGAGGGAACTTTGTGGCACCGACGATTATACTAAATGCTAAAAACAACATGCGTGTTTCTCAAGAAGAAATTTTTGGGCCGGTACTAACTGTATTGACATTTAAAGATGAGGAAGAAGCTATTAAGTTAGCAAACGAAGTCGAATATGGCCTTGCGGGCTATGTATGGACGAATGATATTAAGCGAGGACATCGTGTTGCGCATAGGGTCGAAGCTGGAATGCTTTGGGTGAATGCACAGAACGTTCGTGATTTAAGAACACCTTTTGGAGGTTCCAAATCCTCTGGAATAGGACGTGAAGGTGGACATTACGGTTTCGGTTTTTATACGGAACAGAAAATCATTCATATTTCCATTGCTGATCATCATATACAGCAATTCGGGAAAAAATAGAGGAAGGAATGGTGAAAACGATGGATTTTTCAATCATTCGTATAGCGAGAACTGTTCTTCATGTAGTGGACTTGGAAGTATCAAGAAAGTTCTATGTGGATGGATTAGGCATGATTGAAACAGAAAGCGATGAAAATCATATATACTTAAGAGGTTTAGAAGAGCACTCACATCATAGTTTACTCTTGAAAAAAGCGGATAAAGCCGTAGTAGAAGTACTCAGTTATAAGGTTGAAAAAGAAAAGGATCTGGATGAAATTGAAAAGCTTTTTATTTCTAAGGGCTTGAAAACAAAATGGATGGAGAAGGGGAAACAACATGCAATGGGTAGAACCCTTCGAGTCCACGATATATCAGGTATCCCCCTAGAATTTTTTGCCGAAATGACTACCGTTGACCGAATGCTGCAACGTTATGACCTTTATCATGGGGCAAAAATTCAGCGAATAGATCATGTAAATTGTGCAGTACCCCATGTTCAAACTGCCTATGATTTCTATGTGAAGGAATTAGGTTTTTTATGCTCTGAGTATACGGATACAGAAGACGGGAATTTGTGGGCTGCCTGGCTATATCGAAAACCTACTGTTCATGACCAAGCATTTATGAGTGGTCCTGGACCAAAATTACACCACTTCGCATACACTCTAACAGATCGATTAAGCGTGCTTGATTGCTGTGATGTATTAGCGAGTATGGGGTATGCTAATTCGATTGAACGAGGACCTGGTCGACATGGTTTATCTAATGCTTTCTTCTTGTATTTGAGAGATCCAGATGGTCATCGTATAGAGCTTTATACAGGTGATTATTTAACTAGTGACCCAGATTTAAAGCCGAAACGTTGGGATTTAAATGATCCCCTTCGTCAAACGTTCTGGGGACATAAAGCACCAGACCAATGGTTTAATGAAACAAGTACATTTATTGATATTGAAACGGGTGAAGAAATAGAAAGTAAAGAACCGTTTTTAGAACAAAGAAAACCAAAAATAATGGCTTAAGGACCTAGCTCCATTAAATAATAAAGACAATATAAACCATCTATGGAAATGGTGCCTTATCATTTCGTAGGTGGTTTTCTCCGTATGTTCAATATCAAATACAAGTTCAGCCATGTGTATCTAAACTTTCTGGCACTAACCGATTCATTTATTAGATTAAATTTAGAAAATTTTTATAAATCTATAGTATATCTTTTTAACAATGCTTACAATTAAAGAATTAACTTGTTCAGCTAAAGGGGCAGTTTTGTTCAACAAGGAATACTGATTAAGCTAGTTAATAAACTAATTAGAAAGTCATTCTAATATTAAAAATTCTTCATCAAGAGGAGTAAGACTTAAATTGTCGAATTACTATTTCAACCAAATTTATTAGGAGGAAAGCTGTGCGGAGTTTATTAGGTAAAGTGATTCTTATTACTGGAGCAAGTTCAGGAATTGGGCTTGCCACAGCCCTTTTAGTGGCATCTAGAGGGGCAAAGGTTATAATTAATTTTCATTCAAATGAGATAGGGGCTATGAAGGCTGTCCAACTTATCCGAGAAAAAGACGGAGACGCTATTGCTATTCAAGCTGATGTTATGAAAAAAGAAGAAGTGAACTCAATGGTTGAACAAGCTCTTGATTCATTTGGGACAATTGATGTTTTGGTTAATAATGCTGGTGGTGGGATCCGTCAAAGCAGCTTTATGGATATGAGTGAAGAATTGTGGGAAGAAACGTTTAGATTAAATGTAAATAGTGTTCTTTTATGTTCTCAAGCCGTATTAAAACATATGATTCCGAAAAGGAATGGCAAAATCATCAATGTATCTTCAGCGGCAGCTCGAATTGGAGGAGCAGGAGAAAGTATTCACTATGCATCTACTAAAGGAGCAGTAAATACAATGACCATTGGAATGTCTAGAGAGCTAATTGAATATGGAATTGTCGTGAATGGAGTGGCACCAGGAATGGTAGAAACACCTTTTCACGAGAAATTTGCTCCAAACGATAATCGTCTTGAGCGTATGGCTTCATCTGTACCAATTAAACGGGCAGCAACACCAATGGAAATAGCAGAGGTAATTGTTTTCCTTTCCTCAGATGCTTCAAATTACATACTTGGAGAAATTATAAATGTTAGTGGTGGAAGATAACTAAAAGTGCTATAGATGGTAGCAGATTGATTGGACCAATTAATATGGTTCTTATCCAAAGCTACTATTTCTCCAATTCGACAACCGGTAGAAAACATGAATTCAAAAATCGCTTTTTCAATTGGGGATTGACAGGATTCACGAAGATGTTCAATTTCTCGTTCGGTTAAATACTTGGGTATCCGCTTCCTTAATTTTGGAAGTTGGATTCTTACTAAGAGAGCCTTCTCATGAGACCAACGAAAAAATGATTTCATAATACGAAGTGCAAGACTGGCTGGTTTTAAATGCTTACAGGTTATAGCAAGATATTCCTTTAGTTGATATGTATCCATCAATGTCATCTCTACATCATTAAAATAATCAATTATTAACGAAGACTGTAACTGGTAGGCTTTCAAGGTTTGTGGCGAAAAGCCCTCTATTCGCTTATCCGCTACAAACGAAGCCCATGCTTTTGACAGTAGCAATTTCATTATCCCTTAAAATAGTAATACTAAAAGGATTATTTCCAACTTAATAAAATTATAGACATAAGTTGTGTTTTTACTAATGGGGAGTTTAGTTGAATATAAAGGTTTTTTGTAATGGTATCAAATAAGTGTTGGTTGGGGAGTGATGCGTATGATTTCAGAGTTAAAAAAGTTTGAATTCTTTAAGTGTAAAGATTTGTTATATGAGCAAGGTCAATTGGAAGCAAAAGCAGTAATTGAAGGAGTAAATCCAGGTCGTGTATTTGTAGATGATATTAATCATCCTATTTCTGGACTTATTTGGTTAGGTAACAATGATGGCTTTATCTTTATTGGGGATGAAAAAAATGAAGGGTTCAATAATGAATTAAACAATTTTATTGATAATATAATCATACCGGAAGCAATAAAAGTTGGATTAACTTGGTTTGAAGGTATTGGTAATCATAGAAAATGGAATACAACAATTGAAAAAGTGCTTAAAAGCCGTAAATTAGGAAGTTGGAATCAGAGGGTATATACGTTACAAAAGGATGATTATAAATGCAACTCTGAACTTGCCATTGATCAAGGATATAAGGTAGTGAAAATTTGTGAAACCCTCTTTGAAAATAATGATTTCTCAATAAAAAACATTGAATTTTTACACTCCCAAATTTTAGAGTTTTGGTCTTCTTTTGAAACGTTCTTTTGTGTAGGTATAGGATATTGTATGATTTATAAAGATGAGATTGTAAGTATTTGTTTTTCCGGTTTTGTCGTTGGAAATATACACGCTGTATCCATTGAAACTATAGAAGGACATCGAGGTAAAAAGTTAGCACAAAAAATAGCTAAATCTTTCGTAACCGATTGTCTAAATAATAATATTGTTCCGTATTGGGATTGTATGGAATCAAACAAGCCGTCTATTGCAGTTGCAGAAAATATAGGATTCAAAAATGTATTTAACTATATAGGGTATGATTTTTCCTTTAAGTAATTTTTACTTCAACTAACGGGTACTTTAGTAAAAATTAGTGGTTGCTTAGGCAGTTCTTTTTTACTTACTGAGCTAACAGGGCAGGTTAATTGAATAAGAATGGATTCCAGAAGATCGTCATAAGAGTCGATCTTTTTTCTTTGTCACAATTTTCAATAAAATAGTAAATAGTTACTATTTGAAGCACGTTTGAACCTAATTTAAAGTGATAATATTTTATGAATTGGAAAAGCTAGTCTTAAGAAAGGAGGAACTGCGTATGTCTATGAAAAAGTGGTTAACTGGCTTGGTCGTTTTGCTTGCGATGATAGTAGTTGTAACAATTCCGGGCCCACTCAGTGTATTTGCCGAGTCCGGCGTCGTAACACAGCCAATTGAGTCAGAGAAAGCGATTGAGGTCGAGTTGAATGACAATTACTTTAATCCGAAAGTTATCACTATTCCTAATGGAAGAACGACAATGCTGATATTGAAAAACAAAGGTACGAAAAAGCACACCTTCACTGTGGAAAAGCTCGGAATTGACACCGAAGTCCAGCCGGGAACAGAAAAAACCATTACCGTGAACCCGTTAAATAGTGGTACATATGATCTGATATGTAGGTACCATTTCCAGGAAGGTATGATTGGAAAAGTAACAGTTCAATAACAAGCAGGGCCAATCGGGCCTTGCTTTTTTGTAGGCAATGAAATCTTATTTATTATTACCTAGACATCATCATAACAACTAACTTCCCTTCGCGAACGAATGTTCCTTTAAAAAGGGAAATGCTCAGTTTTTGTAAAGAAAAGAGGTAGGTGAGAAAAAGTTTATTCCCATATTCACTAGTGTTAAAAGTACTAAAAGTTTGAAGAAAACAGGTAGATGGAATCAATATTGGAGAAATCATAATAGTAATATTCTTTTGAGGAACAATAAATTTAGAAGTAATAAAAAAATGTAATAAAGCGAGGAGTTTTATGAAAAAGGTTGCAATGATTTTCCTATGTCTTCTTATATTAATTCTTCCATCACAAGTTTTTGCTCAACGTAAAGTACCTATTTTAATATATCATTCGATTGACGAATTTGAAGGGCATGGTTCTAAGGAGTTATATGTAACACCGAAGAATTTCGAGAAACAAATGATTTATCTAAGGGACCATGGCTACACATTATTAACTTTTGATCGATGGCAAGACATTAATAAAGTAAACAAACCCATTTTCATTACCTTTGATGATGGGTACAAAAACAATCTGAATGCATTTGATATCTTTCAAAAACTGAAAAACGAACATTTTAAACCAACTGGTACCATTTTTGTTATTTCTGACTTTATCGGTCGCTCCAACCGATTATCGACATCGGATCTAAAAATGATGGCTGATTCGGGGATTATCTCCATTCAGTCTCATACTGCTACACATCCTGATTTGACGAAAATAGAAAATTTCGAATATGAACTGAAAGGGTCCAAAGATAAAATTCAAAAAATAACAGGCAAACCAGTTAATGCTCTAGCGTATCCATACGGAATTTTCAGTAACAATGTCGTAGCAGAAACGAAGAAATACTATTTGTTTGGAATTACGACAACTCCTGAACTATTTTCTGAGAAGGGCATCAAGGACGAATTCTATCTTTTACCAAGGATCTATATTAAGTATTCAACTACTCTTGATGACTTTGCAAAGATCGTTGAAGGAGAATGAAGGTGATTACTATACCTGGTAATCGTTTTTTCTTTTGGAACCAAGGGAAAGTTGTAAAGGTAAAATGGTTAAGCACAAGTAGATTTCAAATATAAGTTGGAACAAGCAATTTGGAGATTTCAGACTACCTAAAATGAGTTCGTTCAGGTCAAATCAGACTGAGTTAATGATGTTATAAGGTGCGAGAACTTCGATGTGAGAACAATTGGGATACCAAGGGTTCTCACATCATTTACATGTATTTAATGTAAGTATCAGTTTAACTTTTTTAAATGCATTATCTTGTAATGTTCAATTATCGCGCACGTAAATTAAATCAAATCTAAAGTAGACAATTCATAGACTTTCATCCAGTTGTTTACGTCTAATGACCCTAGTTATATTTATCTACATCTCTTTCATCTCATGGATTTTTTGCAAGGTATTAAGGTGCATTGATTTATCTTCGGGCGACTTAGCGAATTTATACCACTCCACAAGCCTGTATCCGAACATGGCAAGGATTAGTTCGTATATACAATGATTGGAAATATGGGACACATCCGCATATTCCGAAAAACCCCTGTAATATGCCGGAATGCATTTTTGGTAGTATTCAATCATTTGACAGACGTCCGCTTCATCCGTTATTAAACTCGCAATATCCTCGCCCATGTGCCCCCATCCGGCGGTATCCCAATCGATAAGTACTATTTTACTGTCCGAATAGAATATGTTTGCCACCCAAAAATCTCTGTGACAAAGTACTATTGGTAGCTTTTCAATTCGACTGAATATTTCGTCCACATTATTATCTATGTCTATGAGCATTTTACATAGGTGCTTAGGAATTTCGCAGTCATCGGAGCGAATGTAATCATACAAAACATTCCATGACCGATAACGCAGATAGTTGTTTTTCGTAAACTCAACCTTGCTTAAATTGGGCAAATTCTGCAATACACTTGGTCGTTCAGTGTACAATTTCCCTTGAAATCGTCCCAATTCCTCGGCTATGTGTTCATACATTTCCTTGGTTAGATTTAAGCCTGACACACCATCAATATATTCCATCCACAGTTGAATCTCATCGCCATTTATTTCGGCGTGATAACACTCCGGCCAACGGAACGAATCTAAGAAAACCTTTTTGAAATCGGATGCATAGAGGTCGTATTCTCTACGCCATGAATTCGGATCACCATAACGCTCAAATTTTTTCTGTGTTTTCCAAACCACTTTATACGGCAGATTTTCACCATCAGAAGTTTCAAGTGTGCCTGTTACAAGTCGAACAACTCCCACTGTCCCACCTTGCAACTCTTTTAGTTGATAATCTAAGTGAATTATCGTCTTGTCTAGCATTTTATTCAAAACAAGCGACAGCATTTCCTTTACATACTTTTCATCGTGATTGTTCATTTCTTCTTTCCTCCCTTTTTACCCTTATGCCGCATGGCAATCGACTTTCGCTTCGCCTGTTTGTTCAAGAGATACCCAGATCTATCATCCACAAACTTGTTTTCCCACTTCTGTACAAGGTAACGCTCCCAACGCTCCGATACCAATGATCCATCGGCAAGGGCTGCAAGAACAGCGCAGCCAGGCTCCGACAGATGGCGACAGTCATTGAATCGACAATGGGTGAATAATTTCTCTAGATCGTTAAATCCCGCACTGATCCCGTCGTCCGCACCGAACAGCCCGAGTTCACGCATACCAGGCGTATCAATAACCATCGCACCGGAAGGGAGCATGAAAAGTTGGCGATGCGTTGTTGTGTGCCGGCCTCTACTGTCGGTCTCGCGGATCACCTTGACAGTCATCACTTCCTGATTCATTAAGGCGTTTAGCAATGAGGATTTACCCACACCTGACATGCCGAGGAATACCACGGTTTTACCTGGCTGCAGATATTCATTCAACCCGTCTAAACCACTCCCGGCGTGACTGGAGACTGCGTGTACTGGCACATCTGGTGCTGCTTGTTGAACCTCAGCTAACGGTGCGTTGAAATCCGGGATCAAGTCAGTTTTTGATAAGATTACGACAGGCTGGCCCCCGCTCTGCCGTGTCTGTGTCAAGTAGCGCATGATGCGGCTGACCTTGAAATCCCGGTTTAGGGACGACACGATAAATACGTAATCAAAATTTGTTGCTACGACTTGCTCCAGTATGGTTTTGACATACCTTGCCGCGTGTCCTGAATAGTCAGCGCGGGAAAATTTCGTACATCGTGGTAGCAATTTGGCAATGTGCGAAGCACCGTTTTCGTTATATTGAAGAAATACAAAATCGCCAACGCACGGAAAGTCATTCCGAGTCACTGCAGTGTGGTAGAAAGTGCCCTTAAGTACAGCCGACACTTCTCCTTGTTCAGTGATGACCGTACATTGCTCTCTCTGTAGTTCCGTAACCCTGCCCGGTATTAAACCCGCCGGCGGCGTTTCGGTTTCGATATAGCCGTATTGTTTCAAATCAATCATTGAACCGTTCCTTTCCTCAAAAATTCAAGTTGTATTAGGCATAAAAATACCGCGAACAAGCAGCCTCCTAAGAAGCTGCTGTTCCGCGGTGATAAACCAAAAGTGGGCTTATAATCAAAAGGGATACGAACTTCATCGTATCCCGCTAACAGCAGTATTCATGAAAGGTTACTGTTTACGGCATAGCAAAAAAACACGGGTGGTATTCCCGGTTGCTCCCATTCCAAGCGATTATAAAAGATTGGAATTTACTATACCTAAAATTTGGTTAAGTTAAAACCACCAATACCATATAAGTAGTCATTAAAAACATCCCCTTTCGCAGGAAAAAGTTGAAATATAATTTCACTTCTATAGTGTGACACAACCATTTGTTAGAATCAACGGAAAATTTTGATTATAATAAAATTTAATCTGCCACTTACCTCTCCAACTCAATCTTCTCAACAGTCGCATATAACTTGAGAAAAGCCATCTTCGATGGTCTATTTTCACATCCAAAATAACAAGTAGATTGCAATCAAATGTTTAAACTAACGAAGCAGGTTAGTTGAAGAAGGAATTGTAGGATTTATATAGAATATTTTCTTTAATAGAAAGATAGGGGGGACTTAAATGGAGAAATATTATTGGGATACTCAACTGGAGTACCTCAAAAGAACGAGAGATTTATATTATAACGATGACTATTTAGAGTTTTTAGTAAATAGTGTTTGGAAGATTTCTAAACCCGTACATATTATTGATTTTGGTTGTGGATATGGGTATTTAGGACTCAAATTATTACCTCTATTACCGAAGGGTTCCAAATATACAGGGATAGATAAAGGACAACAACTGATTAATAAGGCGATAGAATATTTTCATAGTCTTCCGTATGAATCCAAATTCTTTGTAGCAGATACCGAAGAGATTGAAATAGAGGATAAGTACGACATTGCTGTTTGCCATGCTTTTTTATTACACATTTCCGAACCCCAAAAAATGCTTCAAATAATGGTGAATTCTATTGTTAACGATGGAAAAATAATTTGTTTTGAACCACATTGGATTTCAGGTATGTCATCTTACGAACTTGGTGGGTATGAACAATCACAAATTGTTCCACTTGGTATTCTGCAGAAATTATTCGAAGAAAGTAAAACTGATGGAAATATTGGAGCAAAAGTACCTAAATATCTATCTGAATTGGGCGTGAAGAACATTGAGTGCAGAGTAAGTGATAAAGTTAACTTCCTCTATTCAGATAAGAATCAACAAGATAAGAAAAAATTGTTTTATTCGCTTAAAGAAGATGGAGTAGGTGGAGAAATTATAAACAAAGATTATTTTATTGAAAGTTTGACAAACCGAGGGGTTACACTTAAGGAAGCACAGGAACAATTTGAAGCTGAACTACTGTTTTCACAAGTATTTAACATGGATTCCTCTTTAATATACGCACCAAGCATGAAAATTACTTTTGGAGATATAAAAAAGTGTTAATTAATCTCTAAGCCGTTATTTCTTATTCAACTAACAGGTGCTTTAATTCAAGAAGGGTAAAGCCTTTTTTTTACTGAACTAAAAGGGCAGGTTAGTTGAAGGAGGAAAATATTCTTAAATTGTCGAAATTAAAGAATTTAGGATCTTATAGTGGATATTATAATATCCTATCCTACACATACAATCTATAAGGAGGAATTAATGCATTGAAAACAATAGGCTTAATTGGTGGGATGAGTTGGGAATCATCAAATGAATATTACCGTTTAATAAATGAAGAAATAAAGAAGAAATTGGGGGGATTACATTCAGCCAGATGCATTTTATATAGCGTTGACTTTGACGAAATTGAACGTTATCAAGCTAATGGTGATTGGAAAAGTGCTGGACACGCTCTGGGGGATGTGGCTCTCTCTTTAGAAAAGGCAGGAGCAGATTTTATTGTTATTTGTACAAACACAATGCATAAGGTAATAAATTATATTGAAGAAAAAATAAATATTCCAATTCTACATATTGCTGATGCAACAGCAAATGAAATAAAGAAAACAAAAGTAACTTCAGTTGGGTTACTTGGGACTAAATATACGATGGTACAAGACTTTTACAAATCAAGAATTGAAGCTAATGATATAAAGGTATTAATTCCTGTTACTGAGGACATAGAACTTATAAATGAAGTGATCTATGAAGAATTATGTTTAGGGAAAATCAATCATGCGTCAAAAGAATATTTTAAAAAAGTTATCAAGAATTTAATTGATAAGGGTGCCGAAGGGATTATATTAGGATGTACAGAGATTGGATTATTAATAAAAGAAGAGGATTCCGAAGTTCCAATATTTGATACAACAGTAATTCATGCTATTGAATCAGTTAATAAGGCAATTGAAAAATAGTAGTATCTTCTTTAAACTAACAGGTGCTTTACTTCGAGAAGGAGTAAAGCATTTTTTCTTCTTAAACTAACGGAGCAGGATAGTGGAAAGAGAAGGATTTATATACGATATAAGTATATTAGAACAATATCAAGGATTTGGATATGCAAAGGAAGCAATGAAGCAAATTGAAATAGTCGGGAAAGAACTTGGAATGAATAAAATAGGTCTGCATGTTTTTGATCATAACAAAGTAGTAAGAGGATTATATGAAAAATTAGGTTACCAGACAACAAATGTATTGATGGAAAAAGAAATTTAATACTTTCCTTATTGAGTTAACGGATGCTTTACTTCAAGAAGGAGTAAAGCTTTTTTCTTATTGAACTAAAGGGGCAGATTAGTTGAAGAAGGATTAGTTGTAATTAATGGATTTGCTTTTTTATCAATATATATTAAAATTTATAAAACTATTTTCTAATATTAAGAAAGGGGGCAAAAAGTCATGGAAACTGTTTTCAGAAGAATTGCAACAGAAGTAAAGTCATATTTACATATAGAAGATATACTTTTAACGGGACCAGTCTGTCCTTTTTTAAGCAAACTTCATATAGAAACCAGCTACCGGAAGCTTTTTGTCTATTTATTTTAGAACTGTAGAAACCTTGTTTGTGCATTTCGATTAAATATTAAGCAGTAACTAGACGCCGGTTTTTAGATGGTGTCTTTTTTGCGTATAAAAGAGAAGAATTGTGTTGTATGTGTGTATTCAGCCTGTTGCGGGATGAATTCATGAAATAGTGGAAAAAGAACAGATAAGGAACTACCAAATAACGAAAAAACTGTTGCAATAATTTGAGTGGTACCAGAAGTTTAGAAAGGGTGAGACAATTGGTTAAAAAACTTAGACAATATAGAAAGGTTTCAGTGTTCAATACGCTTCTAATTTAGAAAAATAATTAGAAGCGAGGAATAATAATATGAAAAAACAAAAAATCTTTAATGAATCTTTTCTATTTTTATTTATAAGTAACTTTTTAGTATTTATAGGGTTTGAAATGTTGCTGCCTATTTTACCAGCCTATTTGTTAAGTATCGATGCATCTCCCGTTCAAGTTGGTCTAATGACAACATTATTTACACTAGGTGCTGTTCTAATCAGACCTTTTGTAGGATACTATTTAATTGATAACCAACGGAAAAGTCTTGCCATTGTTGCAAGTATAGCTTTAATGATTATTACATTGCTCTATCCGATTCTTAATATTATTTGGCTTTTGCTATTGTTACGACTTTTCCATGGGGTAGCATGGGGAGTCTCAACTACAGCTAATAGTACAATTGTAGTCGATTTAATTCCTAAGTCACGGCTAGGAGAAGGTATAGGGTATTTTTCTATTTCAACAACGGTCGGGGCAATCATTGCCCCGAGTATAGGTATCCTTATCTATGACTCTTTTTCTTTCAATATTTTAATTTGGTCATCAGTAGTGCTTAGTCTATTAGCAGTAATTGTACTTAGTTTTGTATATTCACCTACTCCTGATAAACAGGAGAGGCAACCATTTAAATATATTGGAGCGATTTTTGAAAAAGACGCATGGTTCCCAGCGTTACTGACGGTTATTACAACACTAGGTTTTGGAGCGATTATTACCTTTTTAGTTCTTTTTGGAAAGCAAAAGGGATTGGATCATATTTTTCTGTTTTTCCTTATCAATGCGACTGTCTCTACTTTACTACGTCCGTTTACAGGAAAATGGTATGACAAAAAAGGACCTTGGTCTATCATCATTGTGTCAGCAATTCTAGGTTTTTTGTCACTTGTGTTGCTGTCTTATACGACAAACAATCTTTATCTTATAATTGCAGCGATTTTATTTGGCGCAGGATATGGAACTGTTATGCCATGTTTACAAACATGGACGGTTCAAAAGGTAAGTGAAGAAAAAAGTGGTGCTGCCAACGCAACCTTTCTTTCTAGTTTTGACGTTGGTGTTGGAGTTAGCGCATTTATTTTAGGGATCTTAGCTGAATGGATTAGTTTAGAGATGATCTTCAGGGTTATTAGTCTAAGTTTTATTTTTGTTGCAGTTTTAGTCTATAAGGATTTTTCAAATGAAAAGAAAAGGTCTGTAAACATATAAAATCGATTTACCAACAAATCCACTTCTAGTTAATAGAGGTGGATTTGTTGTTTATACTTTACTTAATTTACATAATTTTGTGAATATTTACGGTACCCATATAGAAAAAGTTATAATTTTCTTTAATGGTTTTGGAAGTAGGGGTTGTCACATAAAATGACGATGATAATTAATGGGGTTATATTCAATTATGATATTATCAGTAAGCAAAAAAAAGTAGTTTTTCACTACACCCCAGATATAAAGGCTTAATTTGAAAGTAATCCTATAGAAGGTGATGGAAATTATTTGTAATAACTAGTGATATCAATTATTTTCCGAAATATGTAAAGCAACTTATTACTTTGGAAGCGTAACTCTTTTTCTTCACCTAACGGGTGCTTTAATTAAACAAGGCCTTCATCTCGATGGTCTTTTTTTTCTATAACATTACGTAGATCTCAGAAATCCATTGTGAAATGCCACACTTATACTAACGCGAAAGTTTAGTTGAAGAAGAAATAGAATGGTTTTCATTCCTCCTAAAGACTTAAGTGACTAAAATGTAACATAAGTCCATCATATTGTTAGATTAATCGATGGTTTTTCTGGTTTCAGTTTAATATATTTAAAGTATTAGAAATATTACATCCGGTAGGTGTTGATCTAAGAATAAGGATTTATAGGGAGGTAAAAATGGGAGAAATAGAGATTGCTTTAATAGTAAAAATGATAATAATTGGGCTAGTCCAAGGATTTACAGAACCAATTCCTGTGTCATCTAGTGGGCACGTAATGATTGCAAGTGAAATCTTGGGGTTAGGTGAACAAGGATTTACTTTTGCTATACTAACAAATACAGCTTCACTATTTGCGATACTTTTTATATATAGAAAAGATATCGCAAGACTTGCAGTGAATTCAATTCTTTATTTGAAAACGAAAAATCTTCGTTATAAGAGTGACTTTCGTTTTGTTTTCTTTATCATCATTGGTACTATTCCAGCAGGGGTTCTTGGGATATTATTGAGTGATTATTTAGCGGAAAGCGTTAGCATGAAAACGATTGCGCTGATGCTCTTTGTAACAGGGATTGCCTTGTGGTTAATTCGTAATCTTAAAGGTAATAAAGACGAGAGTGATATTACAATTAAGGATGCTTTCCTCGTGGGATTAGGGCAGGCTGTCGCATTAACACCAGGGATTAGTCGGTCAGGTGCAACAATTATTTCAGCAGTTGCTGTTGGAATGAAACAAGATACGGCACTTCGATTTTCATTTATGTTGTATATTCCCGTGAGCCTCGGAGGAGTTATACTAGGTCTTTCTGATTTTCTAAATGAACCGAATAAAGCAGACTTGGCAATTCCATATTTAGCTGCATTTATTGCAACACTATTAATGACCTATTTTGCAATGAAGTGGTTTATGGGAATTATGAAAAATGGGAAGCTGGTTTATTTTACATATTATTGTTTCATAGTAGGAGCATTACTTCTAATTTTCTTCTAACGTGGTACTTACTTCAAGAAGGAGTAAAGCCTCTTTCCTTATTCAACTAAGGGGCAGTTTAGTTGAATAAGAGAAGCCGAGATAGGAATTTCGTATTTGAAAAAAAGTTGAACCAAGAGGTGATTTTTTGTTTCTAGTTCCTATTATAATCGTAATACTGTTCATAATGATTTAAGCGAAGATAAGTAAAAAGGGATTTATTAAGAGTAGTTTTATAATAGCTCTTCTTTTTACGTTTATAATAATAGCTTTTTTCAAACATCCAACCTATTAGTAATGATGTCATTAGTCTGTGTAAGTCTATGGTTAATGTTTATCGGGGCATTTGCAATAGGTTAATAAATATACAATGACAGTATTTTGGATTGTGGAGATTTCATCACCTTTACTGAATATACAAAAGAAGGGGTTTAGTTTAATAAGGGATATTAATCAATTATAAATTAGGACATAACTACCTATCTGGAAAAAAGAAAATCCAACAATCTTTTTTGAAAAGAGTCTTGAGTTATTTTACACGCGTAAATTCAAAATAACCTTCAGAATTGGTAACGATAAGTTGACATAAAGTGAACCTTAAATCAGTGGGGGTATTACTGCCAGTTAATGTGGGATAAAGAACCCCATTGAAATCGCTACGTCGCTAGGGAAGCCCCTCACCATAAGCCAAGCAGCTTCACTGCTGGTCTGATGAACTTGGCTACCCCTGTTAAGGCTCCTGCACTTAGTTCGTTTAGATATTCATTTTTATATAGATAGTAGTCAATTACCTATTCAAAACTAAGAAAAGATCTCTAGCGCGTGTGAGTACGCACTAGAGATCTTTTTGATTAGAAATATCGAAAATTAAGTGCGAGGTACCCGCGTTCTAACACTAGTGTTGCTGGAATTGGAGATATCGACTTGAGTCTTTCGAGATTAAGTTGTTCTCAGATATGCATTGTGAAATGTTACACATAAACTAAAGCCGCAGTTTTTCTTTGTTTTTATACAGGGTATCTTATAGAACTAACGTGTGCTTTAGCAGAACAAGGCTGTCTTAGTCAGCCTATATTTTTATTAATAATACTCTTTCATTTATTGCTGTTTTTTAAGTTTAATATAAATGAATATTTGTGAATGACCGGTCTTGACGCAGGTGCATTATATGTTCGAGCTATTATAGTGGAATGTGAGCAACAGGTTATGATATCTAACCAAACGAAATAAAGAACGATGCCTCGACAAGCTAAATTAGAATACTAAACCTTTACATAACAATTGACTATGATTATTTAATTTATATCAACATATAGAAAGATATTCTGGTTTCAGACTAGAACTTTTTACCAATATACATCCTTACCCCAATCTACTAGAATGCATAAGATAGTTTTTAGAAGATTCTTAATATTGCTGCTGATGCTAAACCAATGAATATGACGTATTACACAAAGCTATATTCTAATTTTGAAAAATCACCTTTAATATGAAGGAAGGATTTTTCTATACAAGTAATGGTAGTAATATTGATGTTTACAATTACAAATCTATGGAGAGAGAAAAGCGTTATGCCATGAGCGGGGACATCCAAAACATATTTTATCAAGATGGAAAACTATTTGTTGTTCCGATCGAAGAATTATTTTCTACTAAACTATCAACATACGCAATAAAAGCGTATAACGTTAAGGGAAATGAACTTATACAGTAATTGGAAGTTTTCTTGTAAGGTCTGAGTTTGGATTTACGGAAAAACAATAAATATCACAAAGAATAAGGTTACCAATCGGATAATGATTGGTAACCTTATTTTTATCAGTCTAACGGAAACTAAAAACGTATATGAAGAACTTTTATTGGAGGATTTCAACTGGGTAAAAAAGGGATTTGTAAATGAAAAATAGCTATGTACATAGTTTCACGCAGTTTTTGAACTAACGGGTTTTTTACTTCAAGAAGGAGTAAGCTTTTTTTCTTATTGAACTTATAAAGTAGTTTAGTTGAATATGGGTTAGGAAGATATATGATAATAAAAAGGAGAGAAATATTATGAAATTTTATATTGCATCTAGCTTAAAAAATATAGAACAGGTTAGATATGTTAGTAAAAGGTTAAAAAATAAAGGATTTATTCATACATATGACTGGACTATAAATGATAATGTAACAACATTGGAAGAACTGAAGGTGATAGGTCGAAAGGAGAAAAATGCTGTAATAGAAGCGGATTTTGTTGTTGTTTTATTACCAGCAGGAAAAGGAAGCCATATTGAATTAGGTATTGCTATGGGAAATGACAAAAAAATTTATCTTTACTCACCGAACAATGAGGTTGATAACATTGAAACAACCAGTACGTTTTATCATTACCTGAAATCGAAAAGTGTTATGGAACAATAGATGAGTTAGTAGATATTATAGATTTAAAATCAAAAGGGTTTTTAAGCTAGCGGTTGCTACTTCAAGAAGGAGTAAAGCCTTTTTCTTATTGAAGTAAAGCAGCAGGTTAGTTCAATAAGAAGTCTGTTTGTATCTTCACCATCGTAGTTCCTGTAATTGCAAAATTTCAATCCCATTGCTTTTATATCGTAAAATACGATATAATCTGTGATAACGATATAAAAGAGGTGTAATATGGAACTTAATAAATACTTTACAGATATATATTATTATCTACATCCAACACATGAACTGACAATCTCGCATCAAAGTATACGAATTCTACAAATCGTTCAGAAAGAAGAAACGGTGACTGTAAGTTTCTTGTCAGAAGCATTAAAAATCTCCCATAATACAGCATCAGAGCATGTTAAGAAGCTTGCGAACAATGGATGGATCGTTAAGCAACGTACTGAAGAAGATCAACGAAAAGTTTTTTTGAAGTTAACAGCAGAAGGATTAGAAGTTGCAAGACAAAACACAGAATTAGATGAATTAAAATTACATGCAGCTTTGAATAAGCTAAGTGACAAGGAAAAGATTACAGTCTTAAAAGCTTTTCGTTTACTGAGTGAGGCAGCAAAATGATGGTTTGGATTAAACTCTTTACGTCTGCTTTAATCATTGCATTTGTTACGGAACTAGCCAGAAGATTTCCTTTATACGGTGGAATTATAGCTGCACTACCGTTAATAAGTCTCCTTAGTATTTTTTGGTTAACTGTTCAAGGAGAAACAGTTAACCAAATTCAAACTTTTACTATAGGTGTGATTATCGGATTACCAGCAACAATTGTTATGTTACTAGCAGTATATATCATGTTGAAAAATTCTTTTCCTTTTCTTGTGGCACTTTTTGTGGGAGTTATTTCATGGGGGCTATGTTTAGGGCTTCAAAAAATAATTCTTGATATGTTCTCGACTAAAAAAATACTCTAGTTTTCTTATTTCACTAACAGGTGCTTTACTTCAAGAAAGAGTAAAGCTTTTTTCTTATTGAACTAACGCAGTAGATTAGTTGAAGAATGAACAAGCAAGTATTGTAAAATAATGTGAGGAACGTTATGTATAATAAAGGCTCATAAAGGAAGTTGTTTAATAAATAGCTAAGACTTAGGAGATATGTTAATTTGCCTTATATTCACGAGTTTGGAATAGTTGGATGTATTGAAAAAGAAAAAGAGTATGTAGGTTATGAACCTGAAAAATATAATTGCATAGGTATAGATGGTGACCTTTTTGATGAACTTATGTCTAAGGATTTTGGTAAAAAAATGCATCTCTTAGAAACATTCGCACATAACACAAATAGACCTTATAAAAGCCTCGCCTATTTTGGAATAACATTGATACCACCGAGTTCTCATAAACAATTTTTAAATATGGTTAGTGAAGCAAACGACGAGTACAAATTAGAAGAACTTGAAGAATTGCTGAAAAAAATAGCTGAAGCAATAAAAGAAGATAGATGGTTGATTCATTATGGCGTTTAATTTCTTCAATACATACACGTAAGCCTAAGAGGTGATTGGTCAATTAGAGCAATCGCTTCTTAGGCAAACGGAGCAGGTTCGTGAAAGAAGGACCTTCTAACAATTATAAAGAAGTAACAATTAAAGGTGGTAGAATTAGTGAAAAATGATCTTGATGGTGAAAACATTATTCGTACTGCCTTGATGACTTCTGTTGTTATAATCTTAGAGTTAATACGAGTTTTAATCATAATGGCTATTGTGGTTGGCATTTTGGGTTATTTTGGAGAAGTATATGTAAAAATTGGAACTGATATAGACAGATATAGTTGGATGACTTATATCGCTTTTCCTATTCTGATTTTTGTACTATATAGAAATAAATTGCAATTTAGCGGATGGAATAAAGGAAAAGGTATAGAAATACTACCGAAATTAGTTTCTCAAATACTTATTTTCACTTCAATTAGTCAGTTATTCTTACCGCCAGTTCTGAGTTTCTTTTACAGCTAATGTGGGGGCAGACATAGCTGAAAAGGAAATAGATGAAAATATCTTTGAGGTAGCTTCTGTATATGTAGATGTTTTTACACAAGCATCAACAGTCGGTGAAACACAAAGTGCCATAAGGGCAAATATAAAATCGATATACAATTTGGAGGAATCATATTATGAAGTTAAAAGTTTATACATTAAATTCATTTGCAAAATCCATTGAGGGAGGGAACCCTGCCGGAGTGGTACTTAGTGCTGATTATCTAACAGATGAGGATATGAAAAAAATAGCAGGTATCATCGGTTTTAGTGAGACTGCTTTTGTCATGAAGTCAGAACTTGCTGACTTCAAGGTTAGATTCTTTACACCTAATGAAGAGGTTGATCTTTGTGGACATGCAACGATAGCAGCGTTCTATACACTTTCAAGCCAAGGATATATTAAACCAGGAAAATATTCTCAAGAGACAAAGGCTGGAATTTTATATGTGGAAGTAATGGAAGACCTATCAATTATGATGGATCAAAATGCTCCAAGCTATTATGAAATAATAGACAAGGAGGAAATTGCAGATTCCTTAAATATTACTATAGATGAAATGTTGGAGGATCTACCAGTGCAAATTGTATCTACTGGCCTTAGGGATATACTTGTACCGATTAGAAACTTAGATATATTAAATTCAATAAAGCCAGATTTTGAAAAAGTAACAAATATCAGCAGTAAATATAATACCATTGGTTATCATATTTTTACACTTGAAACACTAAAGGGTTCAAATGCTCACTGTAGAAATTTGGCACCTTTATATGGAATTCCAGAAGAATCTGCAACTGGTACATCCAATGGTGCCCTTTCTTGTTATCTATATAAATATGGTAAAATCAAACCTGAACATGATATTAATATATCTGTTGAGCAAGGTTACTCTATGAAAAAACCTTCTGAAATAATTATAGCCTTAACGACTCAAGGGAAAGAAATTATTGAGGTAAAGGTGGGCGGAAAAGCATTGAATTTGTCTGAAACAGAGGTTGAAATATAATTGTAGAATATAAATATCTAATAAAATGAAATAATAAGATAGCCGGATTAGATGTTATGTTACATCTAATATGGCTGTTTTTTTCTTAATTAAATATCCTTGGTAAAATGTTGGCTATTATTATAGCCAATTATATTTTAAGCATAAATTCGGGCTACATAAAGGCAACCCACTTTATTAAAGGGGGGCGATGAAAATAATTATACTTTTTTCAGGGAAGTTGAAGAGCTGTTCATTTAACAAGCAACTTAAGTAGACCAGCAATGGTTTGAGCAATTAATAAAAAAGTAAGGAAAAAATAAACTCGGAAAATGATTCTCCAAGTTTATTTTTCTATACCAAATCAATCATTAATTATTAAACAGCCTAATTTATAGGCTGTTTAATAATCCTTCGTGATTGTTCTTCGGTGAATTTACTTCGCTAGAAACAGCATAAGTCTCCATAACGGATGCATCATACGGGACTAATAACCTTTTCAACCTTTCTTGTTCTTGTAGCTCCGTACTTAACCAAACCTTTTCATCTTCAGGTCTTAGTATCACAGGCATTCGGTCATGTATATCGGATACTAAGGAGTTTGCTTCCGTTGTCAGTATTGTACAGGAATGAATGGTTTTTCCCTCTGGAGATTTCCATGACTCCCATAAACCTGCAACCGCAAAAACTTCATCTGACTTCAACTTTATTCGCATGGGTATCTTACTAGAATCATGTTTTTTCCATTCGAAGAAGGAATCCATTGGTATTAAGCACCTTCTTTTTGTAAAAGCATTGCGGAAACTTGGCTTTTGTTCCACTGTTTCCGAACGTGCATTAATCATTTTGTAGGAGACTTTTTCATCCTTTGCCCATCCGGGTATTAACCCCCACCTTAATTTTACTAACCGATTCTTTTTACCGTCATTAATAATAGAGACTACTTGTTGTGAGGGTGCTATATTATAGCTGGGTATGAATAAGTCCTCTTCCATCGAATATTCAACATCGAATCGTTCAAGCAATGATTCAAAATCTGTAAAAAGTGTATATCTTCCACACACAACTATCACCTGCTTTTTTCTTTCTCAATGGTATACATTAGAGATCGCAATTGTAGTAATGATACGTGATTTGTTAATCTGTATGGATACTATTATGGGAGATTATTTACTTTCATATTCTTTTATTATTTCTTGTAATTCTTTTTTGGTTTGATTGGTCACTTCTATATTGTATCTCTTTGCTTGCATTAGCTGATGTTTGTCTGGTGATTGGTTAAAACTTCCATTTGTTGGGCGTATCCGATATGCTCCTTGTTCTTCTACTCTTCTCATCGCATCCTTTTCATCAGTTACTCCTATTCACTAGCGATGACTCTGGCACCTGCTTCTGCGTATTTCCGTTTCAAAGCCCATGAATTTGTTCATCTCTGGAGTAAAACCAGAATTTATTTAATATTAGTTGCTGTAATTTTGAAGAACAATAAAATACAAAATATGTTCAAAAATTCTTCTACTTCGAAAAGGTTTAATTTAGGAATAAGCATTGATGATAAAAAGGGTTTCAAGTTTGAAAAGATTACGAAAAGAAGTTTAAATGTATAAGTGGATGGCTAAAATAACGAATTATTGGATGGTTACTTGTAAAAGTAATTACACTAGAATTTGATTGTTTAGGATGAGCTACTAATAAAATTTAAAAGGACTGTTACATATGGATTGGAAACCAGATCGAAAAGCAAAAAAGGCTATATATAAACAACTTGCTGAGTATATTGAAAATAGAATAGCAGACGGTACATTTCCACCAGATAAACAACTACCATCTGAAAGGCATTTAGCGAAGGAACTGGACTTAAACAGAAGCACCATAGTTGCTGCTTATGACGAGTTGGAGTCTAATGGACTCATTGAAAGAACTAGAGGAAGTGGGACTACCATTAGTAAAGATATATGGGGTATTGCAAAGAAACGTATTCCGAGCTGGAATAGGTATATCGAAGCAGGATCTTTTTTGCCTAATCTACCTGTTACGCAAAGAATAAGAAATGAAACGGTAGATCATAAATTAATTAATTTAGCTAGCGGAGAATTGTCGGAAGACCTATTTCCCATGAATTTTTTAAGAGAAATTACTTCGACTCGTTCCTTCATTGGAAGCTTAGGATATGATCACCCGCAGGGTAGCGCTATCTTAAGAAATACCCTGACAAAACATGTAAATAAGTATCGAGAAATTGAAACCAATCCTTCTTCAATCCTGATTACATCTGGGGCACAACAAGCCTTACACTTAGTCGTTCAGTGTTTGTTAAAGCCTGGAGATGCAGTTGCGATAGAAGACCCTTCTTATAATTATAATCTTCAAATTTTTCGGTCAGCATGCTTAAAGGTATATTATTTGCCTGTCGATAAAGATGGCATCAATCCCGATAATTTACTGTCATTATATAAAAAGCATCGAATTAGAATGATATTTTTAAATCCTACTTATCAAAATCCTACAGGTTCTTTCTTAAATGAAAAACAACGTAAAGCTATTTTAAATATATCGTCAGAACTTGGAATTCCTGTAGTAGAAGACGATCCTTATAGCTTAACATCTTTTACTGGAGATAAAATCCCTACACTGAAATCAATGGATGCTCACGGGAATGTATTATATATTAGCTCTTTGTCAAAAATTGTTGCTTCAGGGTTAAGAATTGGCTGGATTATAGGACCAAAATCCGTGATAGAAAGATTATCTGATGCAAAACAACAAATAGACTTCGGCCATTCAAGCTTTACACAATGGATTGCTAATGATTTTATGGAATCTGAAAATTTCCAGTATCATACTAAAAAATTGATAAAGGAATTAGTAAAACGGAGAAATCAAATTGTTGCAAGTCTTAATTTTTATTTAAAGGATCAGGTGGAGTTTTCTATTCCACTGGGCGGCATTCATATATGGTGCAAGATTAAAAAAGACTATAATGAAGTGCAATTACTAGAGGAATCTATTAAAAGGGGTGTAATTTATGTTCCTGGTTCAACAATGGGATCTAAAAAAGGGTTTGTCCGATTTACTTTTGCTAGAGAAGATGAAGAATCAATCGACAAAGGAATTAAACGATTTGCAGAAGCACTTCATTTTCTTTAAATAACTATGTTTATCTTGGAATCTTCTTAAGAATCATGATCCTCATGATTCTTTTTTTATGGTAAATGGATGGTCAATAATTAGTTGGATTGGATGGTCACAAAAATATTGAAAGACTTTATGATGGAGAAGTGAATAATCAAACAACCATATAGGCTAATGAATAAGGTTTTTCAATTATATACTTATAAATAGGTACTATTGGAATAGGTAATGTATATGAGGGGTTTGTGTGATTCCACAGAGGACAATATAGTTTTAAAAGAAAAGATTTTGCTATATTCTTTTCTACTAAAACTCCAAAAAAGTGTAAACAGAAATTCTCCAAGGAGTTGATATATATATGACATCGATGACTATTTTAATTATAGTAATTAGTACAATTTTAAAGATGTTAATGAGTCCGCCGAGTGCGGTTGTAGGATGGGTTGTAAGTAAATTTGAACTTCATCCAAAGCTTGATTCAAAAGATGTTACTGTAACATTTAACGGAAAGGAATTAGAAGAGATAGAAAAAAATATATTTACTGACTATTTTAATGAAGCTCTATTTCTCGAAAGAAAACAGATATTTCCAGGTAATGAAGAAAACTTCCTAAATCCAGAGACGGATGTGATACCGTTTGTCATCAACGTAAAAAGTAAAAACAAAGAAATGAATTTCTTTATTTATAGTGACGAAGATCAATTTGATGTGATTAAGCAGTGGAAGAAGAAAGTTGCGTATTATACACTTAGTTCTGAGTCTCTAAAAAAGTTTGCTATATCAAATAGTATAAATGTATAGAGAAAAAACGCAGGATAGCTGCTTTCCTATGTAATAGGAAAGTTGCCGAAAGAACTTTTGATATTGGTTTAGGAATGAGTCTAGGTTTAACTGGATTGAACGAATTCAACGAATTTGTTCATCAAGATTATTGCCGGATTGTTAATTAAGGAACAAGTGCCCTCTATTTAGCGGGCACTTGTTTTAATTGAAGAAAATGTTAATTAGAATATGAGATTGAGTTATTTCTAACACAATTGATGCAAAAGATTTTCGGTGTAAAAAGGAAACATCCAAGGTATTATTGAAATTGTTGTAATACCTGATGACAGGATTGAATATATATTGACTCACTAAAATGGATATCATATGAAAACCCTTGCGTTGACCTTCTAAAGTAGAAGGAACGATACGTGTGGTATGGGGGGCGGTCTGAAACTCAGCAGTACGATTGGAGATGACGACTCTTTAAAATAAAATCTCTGATGATCCCTACTATCTCTTGACTTAATAAATGTTGACCAATATAGATACGCCGAGGAAAGACATCTATTTTATGTCTGGGAAGTTAGTTATTAGAGAAAACAATACCGACAGAAAGTGCTTCTTAGTCTGTTCAAATTTTCGGAGATGTTCTAGTACGTTAAAAGATATTAGTATACTAGTTAATCCTATTAAATGTTCTTCTTGTGGTGGATATATGGTAAAAAGAAAAGGACCATATGGAGAGTTTTAAGGTTGTACCAATTATCCAATTTGTAAGAATTCCTATGATATTAATTAGGAAAAGAATAAAAACCATGTAGTACAAAAAGGACTACAACTAACGAGGCTTTAGTTAAAGATCATGGGTTCTTAGGCAACTCTTTTTTATTATTGAACTAACGTCGCAGGTTAGTTCATCAAGGTATTAGAACAAATAACAATCCTATATTTTAAAGCAGTGGGAGGATTAGAATGAAAAGATGCCTATGGATATTAATTTTTATATTTTTTATAACTGGATGCCAATCAAAAGAAAATAAAGATTTGAAACCACCCCATCCGACTATAACAGTTAATAATCAAGAAATTTCTTATGTAATGGGGACATATTCTTGGTCGGAAAATGGAGAAGTAGTTAATGCTGACTCGGCATCCCCTGCTGAACTTGTAGAAAAGGTGAAGGTGCATGAAGTTCCAAGAGGGAAAACAATTTCAATTAACTTTGAATACAAAGCTTCTTCAATCGAAATTGGTATTTGGGAAAACAATGGCGTGGATTTTAAAAGATCTAATAACCATGAATTTACAATACCAGAGGAAGAAGGCGAATTCATTTTTGTCATTCACGCAAGTTGGGATCAAGGTGATGGAATTTATGCTTTCCGAATTAAAACTATTACTAACTACTAGGCTCTCTTAAGTTAAAAAATAAGATTGTGAAAGTCTGTCTGAACTTAAACTAACGGGTGCTTTACTTCAATAAGTGGTATAGTTTTTTCTTATTAAACTAACAAAGGAGGTTTATTGAAGAAGGAAAAAAAGTTTGAGTATAGAATTCATCTATAGTAACATTCTTACATTTCTGAAAATAGTAAAGGGGATGCACTTATGACGGAGGTTTTTTTCAAAGTTCAAGACGTATTTGAAAATTACAAAACTGCGGTTTATGAAAAAGATGTTGAAAAATTCTTATCCATGTATGCTCCTGAATTGCATATTTATGATTGTTGGGGGAGGTGGGATATTATAGGAATTTCTTCGTGGAAGGAAAGTGTAGTAGAGTGGTTTAATGGATTGAACGAGGATGGTGTTTTACTTAAAGTTTACTTTAATGACCTAGTAGTTGAAGAAAATTCATTTCTCGCATTTGTACATTGTGCTGTGACATTTGCTGCTCATCAAGAAGATTCTGGAGAAGAACTTCGTCAAATGACAAATCGGTTCACATATGGTTTAAAAAATGTGAATGAATCTTGGGTCATAGCTCATGAGCATTCGTCATTGCCTATAAATATGGAAACTGGTAAGGGAATTTTTAACTTGAAGTAGAAAATAAAATATTTTGATTGGAGATAAAGGGATTGATTGCTGCTGTAATTCCTTTATTCTTAAGCTAACGGGTGCTTTATTAAAGATCATCGGGGTTGCTTATGCAACTCTTTTTTACTGGATTAACGTGGCAGATTAGTTGGGCAAGTACGTAGGAAAATGTACGTAAAACTGGAACTTATTCGTCTTACGAACGTATAAAAGTATAATCGCCAGGATTGTTTGGAGGGGTTTTGTTGCGTTATGATTACATTAGTCAGTTCTTTATAAGTTTATCGATTTGGTGGGGTTTCCTACTTATTTTCCAAAGATTGAACAACCGCTATCCACAAAATAACACTTGGAAAAAAGATACTTTGTTAACTTTGATTCAAAGTATAGTGATATTACTTATTTTGTTCCCTATTTTATCTTACTTTGTGAAATCATCTTAGATAACTTTATTAACTTAGGTGTAAGTGCTTGTTCAACTAAAGCAGCAGTATAGTGGAAGAAGATAAATGCTATTATTCAATGTTTCTCAAAAAAGATTAATAAAGTATTATTAACTAAACACTAAATCTAAACAAATAGAATAATGGCATGAATGGAATGACAGAATGTTTTATATTCGGAAACACGAACGAAGAAGAGATTGAGTATAAAAGGGTTTTATTAGTGACTGTTGGAAAGAAGTTAAGAAAAAAGTGTGGGTATGCGAAGATGATGATTATTGTGGTATGAGATGTTTGGAAAAAAAAACTAAAAGATGCAGTTTTGGAAGAAGAAATAGTAAAATGAGGTGGGTCCATTGATAAAAATAATTGATATAAGTAATCGTAAAAACGCTGAAGATGTTTTAAACATTCAAATACCATCATATAAGGTAGAGGCAGAAATAATCGGTTCATATGAAATACCACCATTAAAGGATACAGTTTATACTTTGCAACATTGCGGAGAAACTTTCTTTGCTTATTATGAAAATGAAGAATTATGCGGAGCAATATCTATAAAAGTAGAGGATGTTGTTGATATACATAGGTTAATCGTACATCCAAACCATTTTAGAAAAGGAATTGCACAGTTGCTTTTAAATTTCATTGAAACTAAGTTCCAGGTTGAAACAATAAAAGTAGCGACAGGTTCATAAAAATATTCCAGCAGTTTAGTTTTTATAAAAAGAATGGATTTCGAAATATGAAAGAGGTCATTGTAAATGAACAACTATCCTTAACCTTTTTTGAAAAAAAATTATAGTTTTCTTATTGAAATAACGAGTGCTTTACTTTAAAAATGAGTAAAGCATTTTTTCTTATTGAACTAAAGACACAGGTTTGTGTTTAAAACGAATATTTTAGATTTAATTTAACGATAACAAAGGAGTATTTTGGTGAGTGTTAATAAACTGCTTATTACTTTCAAGAGTGATCTTTACAATTATTCATTGCAGCAATTAAGATATATCTCGGAAGAAGGGGTTTGGTCTATTGGACAGATGTATGACCATTTAATTCTTGTTGCTCATGAGTATCTTGATAATATGGAAACATGTGCTACATTGAATGTGGAACAACCACTTGGGAAGACTCAGTTTGGCGAGCAATTATTTAGGAACGGAGGGTTTCCACCTATTAAAATACGATTACCAAATGAACTAAATTCTCCACCAAATAATTCAGACAGCAAGGAAGACCTAATTAGCAGGATGGATCTGTTAATTCAAAGATTAAGCCAATGGGAATCGAAAGTAGATTATATTAACCCAAATAATAAAATTAAACATGGGGGTTTCGGCTGGCTGAATGCTAGGGAATGGTATAATTTAGTTGAAATGCATTTTCGTCATCACTTGCGTCAAAAAGATGAGTTGGAAAGTTATATAATATAGGTGGAAGTTACTTCATAAATTGGATGCACTTCTTTAACTAACGGGTGCTTTAGAAAAATATGGCCATCATTTCGATGGTCTATTTTTATGTCCAAAACATTAAGTAGATCTCAGATATACATTATGAATGATACACTTTAACTAAGGGGCAGTTTAGTTGCACAAGAAATTAATAATGAATGGTAAAATGTTAAGGAATTCTAAATTGACCAATTGGAGGAATGATTTGTAAAGTCGATAAAGGTTTATCATTATGATGCGTTTAGTAAAGTACCTAACCAGGGAAATCCTGCCGGAGTATTGTTAAATGGTGATGAATTGACTGATGCAGAAATGCAAGAAATTGCTTTCAGAGTAGGCTTTAATGAGACTGCTTTTCCAGTTAAATCGAATGTAGCGGACCTTAGAATACGATTTTTTACACCCGGGCATGAAATGAATTTATGTGGTCATGCAACAATGGCATCAGTTTATGCTTTAAAAAGTAAAGGGTTATTAGGAGAAAAACAAAGTTAACAATTGAAACAAACGCTGGAATTCTACCGATTATAATTAACACTCCCGTTGATAGTGAAATATTTATAACAATGAAACAGGCATCACCTCAATTCAAGGAATTTACAGGTTCTAAAGAAGATTTAGCCAACTCAATAGGACTAAAAGAATCAGACCTTCATGCTGATTTACCGATACTCTTTGGAAGTACAGGTATTTGGACACTTCTAATACCGATAAAACAACTTGATACTTTTAAAAAAATGGAACCAAATAATAAACAGTTTCCTGAAATTTTAAAGGAAATGCCTAAATCATCAGTACATCCTTTTTGTTTGGAAACCTATGATTCTAATGCAGATATGCATGCTAGACACTTCTCCTCACCATACTCAAGTACCATTGAAGACGCAGTTACTGGTACAGCTTCTGGGGTAATGGGTGCATTTTATGCTAAATACATAAATAACAATTTTAAATAACGGTTAAATATAGTAGTTGACCAAGGTCACGAAATTGAAAAAGATGGTCGGGTAATGGTACAAGTTTCTAAGAATGAAGATAAATATGATATAGAGATTACTGGAAATGCAGTTTATGTTAAAGAATTCGATGTTTTATTAGAAAACTAATAGTTTGTGAAAAAGTGTACTTAAACAAAATAGGCAGGGTAGTTAAATAAGAGAAGCGGAGATGGAATATCGTATTTGATAAAAGTTGAACCAAGAGGTCATTTTTTGTTTCTACTTCCTATTATAATCGCAATACTGTTCATAATGATTCAAGCGGAGATAAGTAAAAAGGGATTTATTAAGAGTAGTTTTATAATAGCTCTTCTTTTTACGTTTATAATAATAGCTTTTTTTCAAACATCCAACCTATTAGTAATGATGTTATTAGTCTGTGTAAGTCTATGGTTAATGTTTATCGGGGCATTTGCAATGGGTTAATAGACATACAATGACAGTATTTTGGATTGTGGAGATTTCATCACCTTTACTGAATATACAAAAGAAGGGGTTTAATCGAGATTGTGAAGCAATGTACTTAAACTAACGGGTGTTATAGCGAAGATCATAAGGTTGCTTAGGCAACTTTTTTCTTATTGAATTAACGGTGCAGGTTAGTTCAATAAGAACCTGCTTCGGTATTAATCCCATCTCATATTTCTTTATAATCATATATTAAAAAAATGATAGGATGAATAAATGTCAAAAAAGGGAAGATAGTTAGAGTGAAAATAAATAGAGGTTGTCCGTCGGTTAGTAAAACTAAATGTTTTCCTCCTTTGCCTCCAGAGGCCCCTTGTTTGAGTCTTTGTGACTGTTGTGTCTCTCCACTTCAGTCCGTCTTACAACAACTTGTTGGGGAAACTGTAATCCTTGGCACGATTGCAGACGCCGTGGGAATTCCTCTCTTTTTCCAATACGAAATTGTTGAAGTAAATGATTTTTTAGTTACTATTACAGGTGTAGAAGGAACTTTTGTGGTAAATATTTCAGATGTGACAGGAGTAGGATTTTTGCCAACAGGACCTACTATTAATTTGTTAGCTCCTGTTAATTCCGGATGTGATTGTGATTGTCGTGAACGACCAATAAGACAAGTGCTAGATACATTTATCGGTTCTACAGTGAATCTTTTAGCAATTAATGGTTCTATTTCACCAGATTTTAGCGTGGAACAAACAGGTCTTGGTATTGTGGTAGGTACTCTACCTCTAGGTATGGGTCCTGATACAATCGCTCGATTTGCAATTTCAACTTGCAAAATTACGGCTGTCAGAACTAATTGAAGAAGGAATGATGTTAATAACAAATATTTAGTGAAAAAGTAGTTATTAATAATTAGTAGTTTTATTCTTTAACTAACGGGTGCCTTAGCTAATCAGACCATCATTTGATGTTCTATTTTATTTCCGAAATATCAAGTAGATCTCGGAAATCCTTTGTGAAATGATACAATCAAACCAAAGCGGCAGTTTAGTATAAAATATCGAAGAGGTTATACTATAAAAAGAGTATTGTAAAAACGATGGTGTATTCGGTTTCGGGGATTTTGATTTTAAAGAAGATAACTTTGATTTTCTACATGAATTAAGTAACTTATAAAAAAAAGGTTTTGTGATCTGAATTTTAAAGATATAGAGGGTATTTATTCATTAAAATCTGAAGGTAAGATGAAATCATCGAAGCAGCTTGCCAGTGATTGGAATCGTTAATGACATATGGAAGCAGTAAAATAGCATTTGTATTTAGCGTTTTTCTTGGCTTACAGAAGAATGGATGAACGTTCGGATAAAAGTTGTCCTTTACTAAAATGACGTTACCCCATTAGTTAATGAAGTTAGTATCGGTGGGGCAGGTTGGTCGTAGTTTTCGGATAGTGAAGGCTGAAGAGTATGGCTACGTCCAAAAGAAAGTCGTTCTAATAGTTATGTGCAAAGAAAAATCAAAAAAAGATTTCACTTCGAGTAAGTAAACGAACTATTGTTTACTTACTCGCTTCGTTAGTTGAAATCTGTTGGTTTCTGTTCTCTAATAGAAAGGCTCTATTTTAGAGCATTAACTCAACGTGATATCGAAAATCTTAAATAACATGCAAGCTGAAGTTTTAAAATGTCTTCAGTATTTGAGAATGAAATTTGAAGCTTTTCTTCGATCCTTTTTAGTCTTTGATATAAAGTATTAACATGGATATGCAAAAGTTTGGCTGTTTGTGTAGCTTGGCGATTGTTTTCTATATAGGTAACCAAGGTTTGTTCCAAATCCAAAGTATTATCCCTATCAGTTTGAAGAGGATTAAATACTTCATTAATAAAAGAGTTCAAGTCATCGATCGGTTGTTGAATAAATAAACGATTAATACCAATATCTCGATAATTTATAATGGTTTTAAGTTGCCTTGAAATAAGAAAGGAAAGTGCTTTCTCCGCTTCCGAGTAACCTTTTGCTATATTATCCATACTTGGATAGCAAGAACCGACTCCTATTTTAAGTAATTCATCATGCACTTGAAACCAGTTGGAATGAATTAGTTTTAGTTTGTTTTTTACATAGTCTTCATCTGCAATATTATTGAATTGGCTAACTATCGTTACTTTATTTCCATAACCAAAAACGATTGAAACGTATATTCCTAAATGTTTTGTTATTTGTGTAATTAGACTGTGCATTTGCATATTCAAAAAATGAAAATCTGAATGAGGATGTAAATGAATAATTATGGACATGTAATAAGAATGAGACGCAATTCCAAGCTCATTGGCCTTACTACGTATCAGATTATATTCTCGGCACTGAATAAAATCATTAAATAAATCATTTGTTTTTTGATAATATGAATCTACTAGAGATTGTCTTCTAATAATTTCCAATGCAATCACGGAACTTGCCTGTTCAATAATCATCTTATTTAAAGGAAAAAGATCATCTTGCTCCATTTCTACTATCATTATTCCAATAGGAACATCAATAGCAATAATAGGATAAATATATAATGATTTGTCGTTTAAAGACTCCATTTTAGTAAAAGAAGGTTCTGATTGTAGTTTTGTATTTATTTTTATCGACTCAATAGGAGTTTCCAATTCCCAGGTTGTCGGATTTGAATATAGTTGATTATCAGTTAAGTCTATTATCATTAATGGACGGTTGATCATCTTTCCAATTTCATGTGCGATTTTCTTTAATCCTTTACTTTGAAGAGACATTTTTATTAGGCTATTGTGTATTATATCTCGTTGAAGTAAAAGATCATTATGTTTTTTTAGAGTTTGATAGAGCCTCGAGTTTCTTAATGCGATAGAAACCTGATCAGAAAAACTTTCCAACAATTGTTGATCATCTTTAGTTAAAAGAGGAGAAGGACCACTCTGATAGACAATTAAAACACACAAAGTATGATTCTCCACCATTATAGGAACTGAAATAATAGTCTGTAAATCTTTAAATTGGATAGAATTATACAGATAAAAAAGGTTATCTGGTGAAATATTAGATGATTCCGAAAGGACGTCCTCTATATTTGTAAGAATAAAGGACTTGTTATCCTTAAAGGTTTTACCAATAATCCCTTCTCCCACCTTCATCCGCATTTTTTTGATTTCTTCACTAGGTCCACCTGTCCATGCTTTAGGAAATAGGGCATCTAGGTTTGGTTCATACATCCAAAGTACTCCCATATCCGCTGCAGTAATAACAGACAAAGCGTTTTCTAATATTTTTTTAATAAATCATCTAAATCTTCCAGTATGGATATATCACGAATGCTTTCCATCACTTTATTCCTAATATATTTTTCTCTATCTAGCATTACTTGCAAGTAATGTAAATCTATGATCATTTTAAGCTCTCGCATGCTCTCCTTCTTTAATACCGAAGACTCGCTAAGTCTGAAGACAATACTTGTATGATTGGGATAATCATAGTAAATATCAGTGTAATTTTCATAGGTATGTATTTTTTCATCGGAAAATCTCCTTGGTGTAGGAGTCTCTTTGTCAAAATGATTAGAGAGAACAAGAGAAAAATCCAATCCTTTTATACCTTGCCACAATTGAAAATGGGTAAGGCAACAGTCATCGATTAAAAATCGTTTAATTTTCAGCAAGGTTTCCACTTTTTTTCAACCTCCACAAGGACTATGTAGAACTCAACATAAATTATGTGATTATTATATAGGAACAAACATTGTTTGAATAGTACAAATTTTTTATACTCAAATAGAATTCAATAAATTTCGTAAGGAGGGACGAAATGGAGTCCAAGTTATTAAAGAACTGGAAGTATGTCATTATCATCTTACTTTTTTTAGGATGGTCAATTGGAAACTTTGATCGCTTTTTTATGAACTATGCGATTTTGGATATTTCAAAGGATCTCCAATTGAGCACTTCCCAGACAGGGATTGTGTTAAGCAGTTTTTTGCCGGCTATGCCATAATGCAGATTCCAGGCGGGTGGCTGGCCGATCGTTTTGGTTTCCGAAAGATTATTATTATAGCCGTATTTGCTTGGTCCGTTTTCACAATTTTGTCGGGAATGGCATGGTCCTTCATGTCCTTAATCCTTATTCGATTTCTTTTTGGACTTGGAGAAGGTAGCTTTTTTCCAGCAGCTTCAAAAGGTATAGCTAGTTGGTTTCCGCAAAACGAACGAAGTCGTGCCATTTCATTTATGCTTACTTCAGGAACTATTATGGGGGTAATAACACCAATAATTGGTACCCAGTCCATGCAAGATATCGGTTGGAGAACGATTTTCTATATTGCCGGTGCCATCGGGATTATATTTACCTTGTTGTACTTCTTTTTCTTAAAAGAGGGGAAAGGTTTGGCTATAACAAGCAATGAAAACCCTTCCAAAAGTAAAGTATCTTTGAAAGACGTTTTAAAAACTCCGATTATATGGAATTTGTTTATTGCCTATTTCGCCATTTACGCAGTCCAATGGGGGCTAATGGCATGGATGCCGACCTATTTAGTTGAGGTGCGCCATCTTGACTTAACATCTGTTGGGTATATTTCAGCTATTCCAGCGATTGCAGGAATTATTGCAATGCTTGCAAGCGGCTATGTTTTAGATAAATTACCTAAAGGGAAAGACAAGGTGATTGCAGCCATATTTGCAGTATTAATTGCTGTTTTTCTATATTTAATGGCATATGCGCCAAACATAATGATGTTTGCTGTTTATCAAAGTCTTGTTACCGTATTCATGTCATTTAATATAATTTTAATTATTTCTGCACCATTAAAAATGTTATCAGAAGAGGTTGTAGGAACTGCAAATGGGTTCATTAATACCGGTGCCCAATTTGCTGGTGTCCTTACTCCGATGTTAATAGGATTTTTAGTAGAAGCTTTCGACGGTTCTTATACAGTAGCTTTTATTATGCTCATTATGTTTGCATTATTGTGTGCTGGATCATTATTTTTAATTCGCCCTAAGAAAGAGGTTCCTTCTTTCGAAAATCTTGTAAGTTAGGAGATGTAATAAGTGACTAATCTATCAGAAGAAATTTCAAATTTAATAGACAAGAAGCGTACTTTATTTACACAGCTAAGTGATCAAATATGGGAGTTTGCAGAAACCAGATTTGAGGAATTCCGTTCAGCTGATCTGCTTTGCGAAGCATTGGAAAAGGAAGGGTTTGCTGTGAAAAGGGGAGTAGCAGGTCTTGAAACAGGCTTTATCGCTTCATATGGATCGGGTCATCCGATTATTGCTATTCTCGGTGAATATGATGCCTTGGCTGGTCTAAGCCAACAAGCGCATAGTGATAAGTTTGAACCTATTGTTAAAAATGGAAATGGTCATGGCTGCGGGCATAATTTGCTAGGGGTAGGTTCATTAGCAGCGGCAGTTGCAGTTAAGGAGTACATGAAGGAACATAAGCTTGCTGGAACTGTACAATTTTTCGGCTGTCCCGCAGAAGAAAGTGGATACGGGAAAGCATTTATGGCAAGAGATGGCTATTTTAAAGACGTTGATGCTGCCTTCTCATGGCATCCTTCGACAATGAATGCTGTGATGCACTCCACTGCTAATGCCGTCATCCACGCACACTTCAAATTTAAAGGAAGAAGTGCACATGCTGCAGCAGCTCCCCATTTGGGTAGAAGTGCTTTAGATGCTGTCGAGCTAATGAATGTTGGAGTGAATTATATGAGAGAGCATATCGTGGATGAGGCACGTGTTCATTATGCGGTAACAAACACAGGCGGAATGGCTCCAAACGTAGTTCAAGCAGATGCTGAAGTGACCTATTTAATCCGTGCGCCTAAACCAGATCAAGTAAGGGACCTGTACGATCGAGTAGCAGATTGTGCCCGTGGTGCAGCACTTATGACACAAACAAAATTAGATTTTGAAATTCAAGGTTCGTGTCATAACTTAATTCCCAACTTGACGCTTGAGAAAGTAATGCACGAGCATATGCAACAATTAGGTTTTCCCGCTGTGAGTGAAAACGATATAAAGTTTACACAAGCTATTTATGAAACATTGACTGAGGAGGAAAAGCATACTGCAGCATTGCAGAGTGGTAAAAAGATGGCTGTCCAATTAGCGGAACGACCAATTGCTGACTTTGTTGTTCCTTTTTCAGAGAAAGAAACATTTATGGGAGGTTCAACCGATGTAGCCGATGTTAGCTGGAATGTTCCTACCGCGCAATGTGTAACTTCTACATGGGCATTTGGAACCCCGTTTCATACTTGGCAGGCTGTGGCACAAGGTAAAACAGAATATGCCCATGATGCCATGTTATTAGCTGGAAAAGCAATAGCGTGTACGGCTATTACGGCCCTCCAAAAACCAGACTTACTTGAAAATGCTAAGAAAGAGCTAGCAGAAAGATTGGATGGAGAAACTTATACAGCCCTAATTCCAAAAGAGCTTACTCCAATGCAATACAAACAAAAGGAATATCAAACAATTTGAGGGTAGAAGCGTATTTAATAAAGTAAAAATGAACGATTCATTTTAAGCTTTGAGGCGGAAGCAGTAGAGTTAGTTGTAAAATCAGGAAATTTAGTTGTAATTTCGAAGGATTTAGTTGTAAAAACTGTTGGTTTAGTTGTAAAAGGATAAAATATCCAATAAATCTATCTGTTTTCCCTTCCAATAATGAGCTTTTAAGTGGAAACTGTAGAGATAGTTGTAAAAAAGGGAGTTTTAGTTGTAATTTCGAAGGATTTAGTTGTAAAAACTGTTGGTTTAGTTGTAAAAGGATAAAATATCCAATTGATCCATCTGTTTTCCCTTCCAATAATGAGCTTTAAGGCGGAAGCAGTAGAGTTAGTTGTAAAATCGGGAGTTTTACTGTTAGCCATCTCATAAATAAATAGGAACAGGCTAGAGCATAACTAGCTTCAGATATAGAAAAAAGAGAAATTGAGGCCACTCAATTTCTCTTTTTTCTTTATTACACGTTTAGCCTTCAAGAATTCAAAAATTTTATATACAACGGAGGTGGAGGAATGATGAAGAAGATAAGAGGAGAATTTAGGATATAAATTGACTAAGTTTGTTAAAAAAATTAATAAGAAGACATAAATAAATTACATTTGGATAGTTTAAGACTAAGATCAATTAATCAACAAGGAGGCTTTTCGATTGGATGATAATAACAATCATAAGAGGCCAAAATTAAAAAGAAAATCGAAACCAAAGTTGAAAAAAGAAGAAATTACCATTGTTGACACAAATACCGCACGCAAAGCTGTCTTTGCAACTGCTGTTGGGAATGGGATGGAATGGTTTGATTTTGGAATTTACTCGTATCTAGCTGTAACAATTGGACAAGTATTTTTTCCCGAAGTAAGTGGACCCATGCAATTAGTATTTGCTTTTGCAACATTTGCAGTTGCCTTTATTGCTCGACCTATAGGTGGAATTTTCTTTGGGATGCTTGGAGACCGTTTAGGCCGTAAAAAAGTCTTAGCCATTACCTTGATCATGATGGCCCTGGCCACGTTAAGTATTGGCTTAATCCCAGGTCATGCATCTATAGGTTATACTGCCACCGTGCTTTTACTTATTGCTCGTCTCATTCAAGGTTTTTCAGCGGGTGGAGAATATTCGGGTGCTATGACGTTTATTGCTGAATCCACACCTGATAAAAAAAGAGGTTTTATGTCAAGTGGTCTTGAGGTTGGTACCTTAGTCGGCTATATCGCAGGAGCAGGTCTTGTTACGGCACTTACCTATATTTTAGGAGAGGAAACAATGTTAGAATGGGGTTGGCGTATTCCTTTTTTCTTATCGGCCCCTATCGGTTTAATTGGATTTTATTTGCGAAATAATTTAGAAGAAACACCTGCATTTGAGGCAATGAAGGAAAGTAAAACGGAAGATGATGATAATAAATCCGTAAAGCATATTTTACAGTTCCATTGGAGAGCAATACTTATCGGTATGTTTGTTGTTTTCTTTTATATAGTTGTAAACTATATTGTTTTATCCTATATGCCATCTCATTTAACTGCTGTTCTTGGTTATGGAGAAGCAGAAGGACTTTTATTAATTGTTATTGTAATGGTTATTATGATTCCGATTGTTCTATTAATGGGCTATTTTAGTGATCGTATTGGAGCAAAGAAGGTAATTCAAGGCGGTTTAATCGGGTTGATTCTTTTGAGTATACCTGCGTTTAATTTAATCGGTAGTGGAAATACTGTCCTTGTATTTTTAGGATTGATGATTCTTGGAATATTTTCTGCTTCTTTCCAGGGGACGATGCCAGCGTTATTACCTTCTCTATTTTTTACGAATGTTCGAAATGGGGCATTGGCGATTACCTTTAATATTTCTGCATCGTTATTCGGAGGTACAACACCTTTACTTGTATCTTGGTTAATTAGCAAGACGGCGAATGAAATGGTACCTGCCTACTATGCGATACTTGCATCTATGGTCGGTCTTGTTGTGGTAACCATCTTTCTAAAAGATACTTCAGGAAAAGCTCTTCGAGGTTCACCGCCAGCGGTTGAAGAGAAAGCTGAAATAAAAGAGATTTTAGAAGAACCAGAAGAAGCGTTATGGTGGCACGAAGAAAAGAAAGAAATTGAAGAACGTATTGAAGATAGTTCAGAAGATGGCAAGTAAATTTAAAAAATGAATGGTTTTTTTTATTAAATTTAAGAAGATGACAATCATATACTAGAAGTAAGGGCCATTTTTGCTACTTTATTAATGAGAAGATGTAGATATGAATAATTTCTTATATCTTATAAAGGTCTACCTAGTTTCTTTGCATGGTAGACCCTTATGAGAAAATTTTAGTTTTTATTTATTGGAACTTGAATGGATTCAATGGTATAAGGTTCCATAACTGGTACGAGGGGACCTTCCCCTTTTGAATTAGGATTATCTACTTTCATCACATGCACGATTGGTGTTATCGTAAGAGTGGTTGCTGCCTCGTCGAAAACAGTTGTCGTAATCCTTGGATAACTTTTGTGGTTAACATCAAAATCAGTACTGTGACCAGTATCACGGTAATGAACATAGTTATATTCTTTTCCTAAATTATCGGATATCAAGTATTCGATTTGGACGCCTCTCATTTCTTCCTCCTCTTGTGAAACTAGTCGTTCGTTCACTAGTTCCGACAGATAGACGGTAGAAGAAATGGGAGTTTGCGTTAATTTCGTTAATTCAACTTCAATTCCTTCATCTTCGGTGGAAAATTCATTAGCAGCATATTTTTTTGTTTTATTATCTAACTTGTTTAATGAAAATTGAAAAGTCCAGTCTCCGAACGTTTCTTGTTCAACATTATTTAAATTACGTACAGAATCACCTGCCCATGTAACTTTAATAGCATCTGGTTTAGTTCCTTTGAGTAATTGATAGATATATACTACAGCGTATTCATGGTCACTTATTTTTTCTACTATAAAGTTATGGCCAAACCCATTATATTCATACTGATCTCCAAATTCATCTACAACCATGTTCCCTTCTAAAACAGGTCTCTCGCCCAAATCCTCTTCACTCGTTATCGTATAAGCAATTGTTATATTTTCTCCATCATATACTGCATTATTTGCTGTAATACTAATTCCATTACTTTCTTCTGTTATCCCTATATCGGTTGAATACTCGTCATATTCCTCAAAAACATAGTATTCATTGTTACTCAATAATTCAAATATGTTACTAATAATTGGTAGCTTTGCGGCCAATGCTGGAAATGTAAGACTAATTGTTAAACTAGTAATGACGATAAAGGAGGCTGCAGCTAATAAGAAATAATTTTTCTTTTTTTTCTTTGTTAATATTTTATTAAATATTTTCTTTTGAATGCGTTTTTGTTCTAGTGCGGAAAGTGGCTTTTCTTCAGATTCACTTACGTTTAACTTTACATTATTTAACTCTTTAAAAATAGACAATTTTCACACCCCATCCTTCAATAAAAGAGTTTTCAACTTTTTTCTGCCTCGAGATAGTTTATTATGCACCCACGATTGCTTTACGTTGTATTCCTCAGCAATTTCATTGGATGGAACACCTTCCACATAATATTTTTCAAAGATCGCTCGTTCCGTATCGCTCAATTCACTTAAAATAGCGGATAAATCGATTCCACTCGGTTTGAGCGTTGATTGATGATAGACATGTTCATCAAACTCAAACTTACTGACTTGTCGCTTTGTTTTTTCCGTTTTACGTATATAGTCAATAGCTCGGTATTTGGCAATTGCAGCAATCCATTGCTTGAACTCATTTTTTCTAGAATCAAATGAATCAATATGGAACCATATTGAAGTGATTACATCTGCCAAGCATTCTTCTGTATCTTGTTGATTGCCTTTTAAGTATTTTCGAATAATACTATTTAGCAGACCACCATAATTCTGAATAAGATAAGGAATAGTCTGTTCATTTTTTAAGATTATTTGTTGTACAACGTTTTCATCCGTTATCTTCACTTCAACCTCTCCCTGTTTGTTTTTGGGTACCCTGCCTATTAATACGTATATAAAATAAGAAACCTATCAAATGAAAAATATTAGAACAAGAGCCTGTTGTAATATTTTTTACATTACAATCACTAAATTGTGATAGAGCTCTGTGCTCTGAAATTTGGTATTTATATCTATATTACATTTTAAAATAGAAGAATTAGTATCAGTGAGCGTGAGTACGAGAAAATAGAATAAAATTAAATACTGGAAGATTTTTTAATTAGCAGTATTGGATTATAGGAAAGATAGAGTATTGAAGGAATGTGAAGGTTATTTGTTTGATTAAAGAAAAAGAATTAATTGGGACGACAAAAAACAGCAGAAGCATATAAGCTTCCGCTGTTTTTTGTTTCTTATTGTAAGACGAAGCTTAATCCAAATAAGAGTGAAGACATTATCATTACAAAAATCATTAGATATACAACAATTTTACGGAATTTTTGATTGCTCATGAAATTCTCTCCTTTAGTATGTACTACCATTTTAACAAAAACGAAAAAAATCACAAGAGGTAGCGAATTTTTTTGGAAATATGTACAATAGAATAGAGAATAGTCAAACAGTAAGGGGGCAAAGGGATGGAAAAGGTCGATCATATTGGAATTGCAGTAAAAAGTATAGAAGATTCGCTTCCATATTACACAGAAACATTAGGATTGAAACTAATACATATTGAAGAAGTTCCTTCTGAAAAAGTGAGAGTTGCTTTTATTGATAGTGGCAATGTAAAACTCGAATTACTTCAGCCAATCGATGAATCGAGTGCTGTTCATTCTTTCATTGAAAAAAAAGGTGAAGGTATACATCATGTTGCCTTTGGTGTATCAAATATTCAAGAACGTTTAGACGATCTGAAAGAAAAAGGGGTAAGACTCATTCAAGAAACTCCAAAAATTGGGGCGGGTGGAGCACAAGTTGCATTCATTCATCCTAAAGCATCTGGCGGGGTTTTATATGAGCTTTGTGATAAAACAGGGGGAGTGAAGTAAACTAATGGATATTTATGAGAAAATCAATGATTTATATGACCGTAAGCGTAAAATCGAATTAGGTGGCGGAGACAAACGTATCGAGAAGCAACACGAAAAAGGGAAGCTGACTGCTCGTGAACGAATAGCATTACTAGTTGATAAAGATTCATTTGTAGAGTTAAATCCGTTTATCCAGCATCGTACGGTTGACTTTGGGATGGACAAGCAAGAAGGACCTGGTGACGGGGTGGTCACTGGATATGGGAAAGTAAATGGTCGGCCAATTTATCTATTTTCCCAGGATTTCACGGTATTTGGAGGAGCCCTTGGAGAAATGCATGCGCAAAAAATAGCGAATGTAATGGATTTGGCCGCTAAAAATGGTGCACCATTTATCGGGCTAAATGATTCTGGTGGTGCTCGTATTCAAGAAGGGGTTGTGTCTCTAGATGGATACGGACAAATTTTTTATCGAAATGCGATTTACTCTGGTGTTATCCCACAGATTTCCGTTATTTTAGGACCGTGTGCTGGTGGTGCGGTATATTCACCTGCTATTACAGATTTTGTTTTTATGACAGATGAAACAAGTCAAATGTTCATAACTGGACCAAAAGTGATTGAAACAGTAACCGGAGAAAAAATTTCTGCAGAAGATTTAGGTGGATCAAAAGTACATAACTCGATTAGTGGAAATGCTCATTTCCGTGGTAAAACAGAAGAAGAAGTATTAGAGAGTGTACGTTTACTACTGAGCTATCTACCGCAAAGCTTTGAAGAAAAACCTACCATTTCAGATGTGGCACCAGAAAATGATGATCGACCAGATTTAGCAGACATTGTGCCATTTGAAGCTGTTCGTCCGTATGATATTCGAAAAGTGATTGAGCAAGTAGTGGATAGAGAATCTTTTTTAGAGGTACAAAAGGAATTTGCTAAAAATATTGTCATCGGTTTAGCCCGCATTAAAGGTGAAGTTGTTGGTCTCGTTTGTAACCAGCCTAAAGTAATGGCAGGTGGACTGGATATCGATTCAAGTGATAAAGCCGCTCGCTTCATTCGTTTTTGTGATTCCTTTAATATTCCAATCATTACATTTGAAGATGTGACCGGATTCTTCCCAGGTATTAAGCAAGAGCACGGAGGCATTATTCGTCATGGGGCAAAGATTTTATTTGCCTATTCGGAAGCAACTGTTCCTAAAATGACTGTTATTTTGCGTAAAGCATACGGCGGGGCTTATGTAGCGCTAAACTCCAAATCAATAGGGGCGGATGTAGTGTATGCATGGCCAAATGCGGAAATTGCAGTAATGGGACCACAAGGGGCTGCAAACATTATTTTTGCGAGAGAAATCGCAAATAGCGAAGAACCTGAAAAAGTTCGGGCAGAAAAAATCGAAGAATACCGTGAAAAATTTGCAAACCCTTATGTAGCAGCTTCTATGGGGATGGTAGACGATGTAATCGATCCTCGTGAAACACGTATTAAGTTAATACAAGCATTAGAGATGATGCGCAACAAAAAAGAAACAAGACCAAACAAAAAACATGGAAATATTCCATTATAAAAGGAGTCTTCATAAAGTGAACCGTTTAATAGAAGAATTTTTTGAGTTAGTAAAAATAGATTCGGAAACAAAGCATGAGGAAGTAATCGCGCCTATTTTAATGCGTAAATTAGAGCAAATAGGCTTTTCTGTTATCCAAGACGATTCTGCAAAACGAACTGGACATGGTGCAGGTAATCTAATCGCCACTTTAAAAGGAAATAAGGCAGATGCAGATGCGATTTATTTCACCGTTCATATGGATACGGTTGTACCTGGTAAAGGAATACAACCTATTTTAAAAGAAGACGGTTATATTTATTCGGATGGAACGACTATTTTAGGAGCAGATGATAAAGCGGGTATTGCCGCGTTATTTGAAGCTATTCGTCGTTTAGACGAACAAGAGGTATCTCATGGGGATATTCAGGTCGTGATTACAGCCGGTGAAGAAAGTGGCTTAGTTGGAGCAAAAGAATTAGATTCTACATTATTAACAGCAAAATATGGCTATGCAATTGACAGTGACGGAACAGTTGGTGGGATTGTGACGGCAGCTCCATTTCAATCTAAACTATGGACGACGATTACTGGAAAAACGGCGCATGCAGGAGTAGCACCTGAAAAAGGAATTTCTGCTATTACATTAGCTTCTAAAGCAATTTCTGCGATGAAGCTAGGACGAATTGACGGAGAAACGACCGCAAATATCGGACGGTTTGAAGGTGGACAAGCTACAAATATTGTATGCGATGAAGTGCATATTTTATCGGAAGCGCGTTCAATCAATAAAGAAAAATTAGATGCTCAAGTAGCTCATATGGTTGCTACCTTCGCAGAAACAGCTGAAAAACTAGGCGGCATGGCTAAAACAGAAACTGAATTAATGTATCCTGGTTTTCATTTTGAAGAAGATCATGAAGTAGTACAAGTAGCGAAAAAAGCGGTTGAAAAAATTGGCCGTACTGCCGATATAAAAAGAAGCGGCGGAGGCAGTGATGCAAATGTTATTGCCGGATTTGGAATTCCAACGGTTATCTTATCCGTTGGCTATGAGGAAATTCATACGACAAATGAACGCATGCCGGTAGAAGAGCTCGAAAAATTAGCTGATTTACTTGTAGAGATTGTAAAAGTAGCAGCAGAATAACGTATACAGGAGGCGCAGACTATTGTCTAGTGAAAAAGTAGTTGTTTTTCAATGTGGAAATGAAGAATATGCGGTTCCAATTGAACACGTCGTATCTATTGAAAAGCTTGAACAAGTAAACCCAATCCCACATTTGCCGAATTATTTAATTGGTTTAATGAAAATTCGCGGTGAACTCATGCCGATTATCGACTTTGAGGAAATCTTATATCATCGGAGTGGAGTAAACTTTGAAAATGCTCGTGTGGTGACGATGCATACACAAGATATGTCCCTCGGAATTTTAGTAAAAGAAGCAAAAGAGATTCTCGATATTGCAACAGAAGACTTAAAGCAAATTGGTTTAGTAAATTACACCAAGACCCAATATTTTACTGCGGTCGCGAATTTAGAAAACCGAATGATTACAATCGTCGATCCGTCTATTTTAGTACGTTCTTTAGAAGGAATTAAGGATATCCAATCGTATTTAGAAAATATGAAGAAGGAAGAAATAGGTAGCTTATAAAAGCTATCTATTTTTATTTGTTTGGGGAATTATGGAATTTTAAATATGTGATTAACTTTTTTCTTGTAGCAGAAGGAGCGTCATGTTTTACTTTCCGCAAAAAACAGCCAAGGGCAAATGGAGCAACTCATCTCTCGATGGCTCAAATATCGTTATTATTGCTATAATAAAATAATGTAAAGTGGAGGTGAGACACGTGTCGCGTAAGGCGAGAATTATTTTTCATCTAGATATGAATAGTTTTTATGCTTCTGTCGAGCAGGCACACGATCCTTCTCTGAAAGGGAAAGCAATTGCAGTTGCGGGCGATCCGAAACAAAGACGTGGAATTTTAGTCACTTGTTCATACGAGGCCCGTGCTAAAGGCGTGTATACGACAATGTCTGTTTGGGAAGCGAAACGAAAATGTCCGGAATTAATTTTATTACCACCAAATTTTGAACGCTACCGAGCTGCATCTAAAGCAATGTTTGATATATTACGTTCATATACGCCACTTGTGGAACCGGTGTCGATTGACGAAGGGTATATGGACGTGAGCGATATAGAGATGGGACAAGATGCGATTGCTTTTGCAGAATCCATTCAACAGCGAATCGTTCGGGAGCTGGATTTACCAAGTTCTATTGGAATTGCGCCCAATAAATTTTTGGCAAAAACTGCATCGAATATGAAAAAGCCAATGGGTATTACGATCTTGCGTAAACGAGAGGTTGCGGAAAAGCTTTGGCCGCTACCTGTAATCGAAATGCATGGTGTCGGAGAGAGCACTTCTAAAAAGTTTGCTGAAGTTGGTATCCACACAATTGGAGACTTGGCGAATGCGACTCCTAGTCTTTTAAAAGAAAAGCTTGGCAAAATAGGGATTCGACTTTCTGAGCGAGCAAATGGAATAGACAATCGAGTGGTGGATCCAGAAGCAGTTTTCGATACAAAAAGTGTTGGAAATTCTACAACCCTTCCTTATGATGTAACGGACGTGGAAGAAATTGAAAAGGTTTTAAGATTACTTTCTAAAAAAGTAGCATCTCGATTAGATTCAAAAAACCTGGCGGGACGTTCTATTACGATTCATATTCGAGATGCCAATTGGAAAAATAAAACGAGAAGTAAAACAGTGACGAATCGACTTTATGAAGAAAAAGAAATATACGAGCTTGCGACAACCTTGTTCCATACTACCTGGAAAGAGGAGCCAATCAGATTACTTGGTGTTACGGTTAACAATGTATACGACAAAGGAGAATCGGTGGAGCAGCTATCCATTTTTAACTTTGAACAGCATGCAAAAGAAGAGCCCATTTTGAAACTTGTCGAACAGTTACAAACTAAGTTCGGAAAAGATACGATTAAACGGGGAATAAAAGTAAAAAAGAAAGCCTCGTTGGAATCTAAAACGAGCTTTAGTAAAGATTTTCTCGACGATCATTAATACTAAATCTTTCAATAACAAAACATACAGTTATCACTTTACATACCCCATAAGGGTACTATATGATAGAAATAGGGATAGGAGGTTGAATCCTTGGATAATGTAAAAGAAGAACATACTATCGAATCCAATGCATCGTGTCGGAAAAGTCATCACCCTGAACAGGTAAAAAAAGATTTAACAAATCGATTAAATCGGATAGAGGGTCAAATTCGTGGCATTAAAGGGATGGTTGATAAAGACGTCTATTGTGACGATATTATAACTCAGCTTTCCGCAACTCAATCCGCTTTAAATAGCGTCGCAAAAGTCCTGTTACAAGGACATTTAAAAGGCTGTGTAGTAGATAGATTCGCTGAAGGTGACGACGAAGTGCTGGATGAATTATTAGTAACAATACAAAAACTAATGAGAAAATAAAAGGAGTAACGATATAGATGGAAAACGTAACATTAAATGTACAAGGAATGTCTTGTGGTCATTGTGTCAATGCTGTAGAAAGTAACGTAGGTAAACTAGATGGAGTGGAGCTAGTAAAAGTTCATTTAGATGCAGGTAAAGTTGATGTTTCATTTGATAACGAAAAAGTAACAGTAGCTAAGATTAAAGAGACGATAGACGATCAAGGATATGATGTAGATTAATTCAGTAAGAGTGCTGTATTAGCACTCTCTTTCTTACAACAATATATACCCCTATCCCGTATGACAAAGAAATTTGCAAGCTTAGTATCTTGGGCGGACAAGTTTTTCCTCATTCTAGTGTATACATGTAACAAGCTAACGCAATGTAAGTTAGTGAATATATCAAAGTTGAAGGGCGAGTGATAAAGATGAAAAAACAAATTATGCTAGGAGTTGTATGTTTGGCTGCAATATTTACACTGACAGCTTGTGCAGATGATAAAAGCGAAACGGATTCCAACGAAAATATGAATAGTAGTACAAGCAAAGAAGAAAGCGAGAACACGGATCACTCGATGATGGATCATTCTAGTTCAGGGGAAGTTCCAGAAGGTTTGAAAGTCGCAGAAAATCCAACTTACCCAGTAGGAAGTCAAGCCATTATCGAAACGGACCATATGCACGGAATGAAAGGGGCAGAAGCAACAATTGTAGGTGCGTATGATACAACTGTCTATACAGTTTCCTATACCCCGACTACAGGTGGAGAAAAAGTTACTAATCATAAATGGGTTATTCATGAAGAGATCAAGGATGCTGGTGATGAAGCCTTAAAACCAGGATCAAAAGTAACGATAGAAGCTAACCATATGGAAGGGATGCAAGGTGCAACTGCTGAATTAGACTCAGCAGAAAAAACAACGGTTTATATGGTTGATTACACATCAACAACTGATGGAGAAAAGGTGACCAATCATAAATGGGTTACTGAAAGTGAACTGTCATCTAAATAAGTGTGTTTTCGGATTTGTGAGTGGCCTAAGGTGCTGTCTTCTATGGACAGCACTTTTTTTATAAGACTCACATCAATACATGTTATTGACTTCTTTATTTTAGTTTAAACCAATACTTATAGGGAAAATAAATAAATATTAAATCAATAATTAAAATAGCAGGAGGAGTTTTGATGAACCTAAAATATGAAGAATGTATTAAAGCTTGCTTAGAGTGTCTAAAGTCTTGTAATACATGTTTTGATGCATGTTTACAGGAAGGTGATGTAAAAATGATGGCAGAATGCATCCGATTAGATCGTGCATGTGTGGATATTTGTGCCTTTGCAATACAAGCTATGACTTCAAATAATCCATTTGTTAAGGAAATTTGCCAACTTTGCGCGGAAATCTGTGATCGCTGTGCAGAAGAATGTTCTAAGCATGACCATGAACATTGTCAAAATTGTGCGGAGGCATGCCGTAAATGTGCGGAAGTATGTCGTGAGATGAGTTTATAATAGGAAAAGAGTAATTTAATTGAGGCTATTGTCAATCTAAAGTGACTTTGACAGTAGCCTTAAATAATTTTTAACGACAAATTAAAAGTGAACTTATATTTTAAAAGAATTTGTTATTACTACCTATTTTTCATACGGTAATCTGTTGCAAGACATGTTCCGAAAAGGTAGTATTAAATGAATTAAAGTAAAAAGAAAGCCTAGAATTCAAAGTTGGCTTTTTGGTTGATGACGAAAGCAGGTGAACAGATGCAATTATTATTTTTAGGGACAGGTGCAGGAATGCCTTCCAAGCAACGAAATACTACTGCCACTGTATTAAAATTACTCGATGAGCGGGGAACATTTTGGATGTTTGACTGTGGAGAGGCAACACAACATCAAATATTACATACTACTTTAAAACCGCGTAAATTAGAGAAATTGTTTATCACACATTTACATGGAGACCATATATACGGACTGCCTGGTTTGCTTGGTTCTCGTTCTTTTTTAGGTGGGGATGAACCCCTGACGATTTATGGACCAGCTGGTATTAAAGCTTGGATTGAAGTAACACTTGCTACATCGAAAACACATATTAAATATGCACTGAATATTGAGGAAATCGAAGAAGGTATTATTTTTGAAGATGATCAATTCATTGTAGAAGCAAAATTTCTTGAACATGTTATTCCTTGCTTTGGGTACAAAGTGACACAAAAAGCACTGCCTCCAGAATTATTGATTGAAAAAACGGATGCACTTGATGTTCCAAGAGGTCCTTTGCTAAGACAATTAAAAGAAGGTTATGACGTAGAGTTAGCAGATGGTCGAATCGTTAAGAGTTCCGAAGTAACAGGGGAACCAAAAGATGGATTCCAAGTAACTATATTAGGCGATACAAAATTTTGCGAGAGCTCAATTTTACTGAGTAAGAGATCAGATATTGTCGTACATGAAGGAACGTTTGACCAAGAAACGGCTGAACTAGCAGGTTTATACGGACATTCTACTATAATAGATGCAGCAAATGTGTGTAAAGAAGCTGAGGCCAAGCACTTGATTGTCAATCATATAAGTGCAAGATTTATGCCATCCGACATAAAAAACATGATTGCCCAGGTAGCACATTATGAGTTTCCCATTTACGTAGCGGAGGACTTTGCTGAATATGATTGGTCAAATGGGTTATTAAAGAAGATTCCGAGGGAGTAGTACCACTCGGGATCTTTTATTTTTTTTCTAAGATAACTAAACTTAACGTAGCAACTGGTCCGATAATAAGGGATAAAAGAAACCAATTTAATCCGCTTCTGTTTTTTCCTTGTGCTATGCCTGCATTAATAAGGGCAAGGGTACCCCAACCGACAAAGTATGAATTATCCATACAATCATACACACCTTTCTAGTTGTTTGGTTGCTATTGAATGCCACTTGGTCTCCCTTAAACAGTTTTTACATGTTTACTCATACTGTTTGCCAAGAACACGCGATTTGTTTTGTGCAGCGTCAATACAAGCAAATATTGCTTCATTTACTTTATGCTGAACTAGCTGTTCAACGCCAGCTTCTGTTGTGCCCCCTGGACTTGTAACTTTTCTTCGAAGTTCGGAAGGCTCGACATCGCCTTTTTTCAACATTTGTGCTGCTCCCTCCATCGTTTGGATAAACAGTTGACGGGCATCTGCTGAAGTCAAACCATGTTGCACAGCTGCTGCTTCAAACTGCTCTGCAAAATAATATAAGTAAGCAGGACCGCTTCCAGCAAGTGCCGTCACAACATGTAAATCTTCCTCTTCTACTACTTTAACTGAGCCAATTGCTTCTAGAATATGGATAATTTCAAGCTTCGAATCTTGTGATACGAGTGCATTCCAACATACTGCAGAAGCACTTAATCCAACTGCCGCAGATGTATTTGGCATTACACGTGCTATTGGTCGTTCTCCTAAATGAGATGTGATAGTTTGAATAGACACACCTGCAATAACAGAGATAATCACCGCTTCTTTGTTTATATAAGGAGCGATTCCATTGCATGCTTCTATTGCGTCTTTTGGTTTCATTGCCAAAACGACAATATCTGCTTCCGTTAATGCTTTTTTCTCTTCACAAACAATCCGGACGTTATACGAACGTTTCAAATGTTCTAGCTGTTCCATATCTGATTTATTCATCACATGAATATGTGTAGGTGAAACTTTCTCCTCTTTCGTCAAGCCATTAATAATTGCCTCAGCCATTGCTCCTGCTCCAACAAATACGATCTTCGACATGTACAATCCACTCCTTTTAGTCATATAAAAAAGCGCTTCCGTCCCTATAAATAAGGACGAAAACGCTTGTCTCCGCGGTACCACCTAAATTTGTCGATAAAAAATCGACACAACTTAATCCTCCTTATCGCGGGAGGCACGACTATGTTTGCATAGTAGCTCCGAAGTAGGTTCGACATATGAGCGGGAGGTGAAACTTGCAGCGGGTCATTTCACTCTCTAGTACTCCATCATATATGTACTATTCTTCATCTTGGCTTTTAATTTCTGAATTAATGAAATTATATGTGTGTTCCAATAAAAAGTCAACGTCCTTTTAGTGACGTCTTATGGAAAAAGCTGTACAATGGAATGAATAAGCATTCATAACAAAGGGGAACTGAGTAGATGATACATAAAATTAGTGTGCCAACACCTTTTGCAGTAGGAGATGTTAATACGTATTTATTAAAAGGGGATGCATTAACGTTAGTGGACGTGGGACCAAAAACTGAAGAAGCTCTTGCATCACTCAAAAAGGGGATAAAAGAAGCCGGCTATGCACTAACAGATATTGAACAAGTGTTATTAACACACCATCATCCAGATCATGCCGGTTGGGTGGATGCATTTGAACAAGCCACCATATTAGGTCATGCTTATAATCAACCTTGGTTAACGAAAGATAAGGATTTCTTTCAGTTTCATGACAAGTTTTATCTGCAAAGTTTAATAGAAGAAGGGGTACCAGAAAATTATTTACGCTGGGTGGAAAAAATGAAAAGACCACTTCATTTTATTGGAAACCGTCCATTGGAAAAAATTCTACAAGATGGGGATATACTACCTGGTCATCCAGAGTATACAGTGTTAGAAACATTAGGCCACGCGCAAAGTCATCTCTCTTTTTGGTCAGAGAAAGAGAACGTGCTAATCGGTGGAGACTTAATAATAGACAAAATTTCATCCAATCCATTAATTGAACCACCATTAAACAAAGAAAAACGGTCAAAATCCATGCTGCAATACAATGCGTCATTGCAAAGAATCCAATCGTTGCCAGTAGAAATGGTATATAGTGGGCATGGAGAGGAAGTTTATAATGTGTATGAGCTTCTTACAGTAAGACTTGAAAAACAAAGGGAACGAGCAATGAAGGTTTTAGACATGATGAAAGATGGAGAGAAAACAATTTTTGGACTAACGCAGGAGCTCTTTCCAAAAGTGTATGAAAAAGAACTTGGATTAACGCTTTCCGAAACAATAGGGCAAGTCGATTATTTAATGGATAATGAATATATAACAGAAAGACGAACAGAAGAAGGGATTTTAATGTATGGGCAAGCATAAAAAAGTATGCATTACCGGCGCTACAAGTGGCGTCGGACTTTTGCTTGCAAAGAAATTGCAAGCGGATGGTTATGAAGTTTGGGCTACAGGCAGAAATATTGCAGCTTTGGGTGAACTAAATCTGTTAGGCATACATACAATACAAGCGGATTTAACAGCAGAACAATCTTTTGAAAAACTATTCAAAGAGATGGGAACACCGGATGTAGTCGTGCATTGTGCTGGAGTCGGCACATTTGCTTATTTAACAGATTTAGACGAAGTCCAAATGGATCAAATGCTGTATCTTAACGTACTCGCACCGATGAAGCTTACAAAATACTTTGCTACAAAAATGAAAAATAAACAGAATGGCCATATCATTTTTGTCGCTTCACAGGCAGGAAAAGTTGCAACTCCAAAAGCTTCTGTTTACGCTGCTTCTAAGCATGCTATTATTGGATTCGCCAATGCAGTTCGCATGGAACTAAAGGAATTTGGAATAAGTGTTTCGACTATTAATCCTGGACCAATCGATACACCATTTCTCGACTTAGCAGATCAAACTGGGAATTATCGTGAAAGACTAAGCAAACATCTCCTCACACCTGAAGCGGTTGTATCCTCTATCGAAAAAGTAATCCAGCATCCCGTACGTGAGGTAGATCTCCCGTCCTATATGAGTATCACAAGCAAATTATATGCAGTTTTCCCTAAAGTGGTAGAAACAGTTGGGAAACGTTTTTTTACGAAAAAATAGTGGATGATTATACTAATACCAAAACAAGCCTATTAGAAAAGGATGAGATAAGATGCAGTTTCATATTACAAAAGAGACCGATAAGGAATCAGTTAAATATATTAATAACGAGTTATATCAATATAATTTAAAACATTTCCCCGAAGATTTAAGAGGCAGATATAAGGAAATAAATCTTTTTGTACGAGATGAAAATGACCATGTTTGTGGAGGATTAATAGGCGAGATCTGTTGGAACTGGTTAGAAATCCAAATATTAATGGTGAACGAGGATTTAAGAAAATCGGGGCTTGGTACGAAACTATTATTAGAAGCAGAGCAAGTTGCGCGAGATAATCAGTGTGATTTCATTAAGCTCGACACACTTAGTTTTCAGGCTTTAGATTTTTACCAAAAACATGGTTATGAGGTATATGGCTCCATTAACAACGTAGGAAGAGAGCACATGCATCATTATTTAAAAAAGGATTTGAAGTAAGGTTATTAAAATGACAAGGGCTAAGAAGATTTTTTGGGTTCTACTAGTTATAGCCATTATAGGAATAGTTATCGTACCTATAGTAACAATACAAGCAAATAAACATACCTACAAAAAAAGAGTAGCTAATTATCTAATAGAAGAGAAGGGCTATGAAAAAGAGAATATAGAATCTATTGAGGGCAAATGGGGAATCAAGCTTCCAACTTATTATGTAATTGTAACCTTCCAAAATGAAACATATGTGGAGTATGTCTATTTTGCACATGACAACGATATTTTTCAATTTAATTACAAGATCACGGAGGAAGGGCAACAAATGGAAATCAAAGAGGAAGACTTAATAAATTATAATCCTCGTTATTAAACTACTCTATACTTGTATAAAACCTTCTAATTTTAACTGCTTTTCTAGAAACCATATTACTTTATTTGACTATAATTGATTGTAATAATATACTAACTTACGTTATGTAAGTAATGACGAGTTATTAAAGAAATTTGGGTTAGTCAAACTTGTAAAGTTATCGATTATCCACAGTAGGAGGATAAGAAGTGAATTATAAAGTAGATGTATGTGTTGTAGGAGCAGGGCCAGGAGGAGCATTGCTTGCTTATTTACTCGCAAAGAAAAATGTATCGGTTCTTCTCTTAGAGCAACATGCGGCTGTTGGGAAAGCTTTTCGTGGGGAACATTTAAACGAAGAAGGAGAAGCAATTTTAAAGGAGCATGGACTTTTTGAAAAAATCGAACAACTAGGTCTACTTCGTATGGAAAACTAGAGTATTGGCATAAAGGCGAACCTTTTAAAACAATACTACCAAATCCACAAGTAGGACATTTAGGCATACATGTTCCACAGAAGCATTTATTATCCATATTGTTGGAAGCCGGGGAAGCATATCCCGCTTTTCAGGCAATGATGAATACCAGAGTAGTTGAGTTATTAAAGGATGAAGCCGGCTTTTACAATGGAGTCCGTGCTGTAAAAGACGGGGAGGAAGTCTTAATTGAAACTGAGCTGATCATTGGAGCAGATGGCCGTTATTCTACTGTCCGAAAAAAAGCAGAAATTGGTGTGACGATTCGTAAACATGGATTTGACTTGCTTTGGGCGAGAATTCCAGCTCCTGACGATTGGGAGCCATCGATTAGAATGGCACTTATTGAAGGAAAACAATTATCACTTTTCACCCAAGCACAAGGCTTTATTCAGATTGGTTGGAATATTGAAGAGGGATCCTTTCCTCAGTTAAGAAAGCAGCCGTTTACCCCTTTTATCGACCAACTAATCGAAGCATTTCCACAGTTGGAAGGAACGGTTCATCATCATATTCAATCGTGGAAAGATTTCGTATTACTTGATGTATATAGCTCTACAAGTGAGAGTTGGGGAAAAAACGGTGTTGCATTAATTGGGGATGCAGTTCATACCATGACTCCAACCGGAGCTTTTGGTCTAAATAGTGCTCTGAAAGATGCTGATTTTCTAGCATCGCTTATTGATAAAAATTATATATCCCAGCTTAATTATTTGGAATGTGCGAATGCAAGAAAAAGGGAAGTAGAAAAGCTACAAGAGATTCAAGTAGAAAAAGAGCAATCGTTTGCTTCGAATTTTGTTGTCGTAGTTTAAAAAATTTAACGCACCTCTATACAAAATAGGCTAAATTAAATTAGCCTTTTGTATAGGGTGCGTTATTTGCATTAACGGGCAGTAAGACTCCCACTTCAAGATAGAAGAAAAACGAAAAGATAAGTGGGAGATCAATTGCTGGCATGCGCCCGATGAAATGATCCTGATCCCAGACTAAGTACGCAACATCGTGTTGCTCCTGCGCAAAGCTCGTCGCAAAATAAAAGAGCGTTTGCAACGTCTGTGTGACCCACATCGTGTGGGACGCAATTAACAATCTGTGGGGGATGACGGGGACTAAAAGCGCGACGTCCATGTCGCAACGTCCCCACTAGCACGTCCTGTGCGTCGAAAAACTCCCACTGATTGAAGTTTCACTTTATCTTTCCGGAAAAAAGCTGTATACCCCAATGTTGTTTACCCAAATTTTTGCGTTTTCACCATTTGGGTCAGCAATCCATAAGTCAGAGGTGCTTTCTGTCAATTCTGTTTGCCGCAACCATGTAAGTTTGTTTATTGCAGGTAGGAATAGTGGATTGTTATCTTCTTTTCCTTTTGGGGGAGAGGTTATTTTCACCTGTTTATCACCTGATAGTGGAACAAAATATAAAGAAGAATTTGGACGTTTTTTGGAGTCATTGGACCATTCTGCTTCCGTTACTCTAGAAACAACGAACGAATCGTCATTTACCCATGTAAAGCCTAGATCTGCGTATTTTTCAGGAGTAAGAGTTAATGTTAGAAAAGAGGGAAGTTCAGTTACTTTTAAGTTTTTGTTCTTATAGCCATATACTATTCTTCCACCGCCAGCAATATAGCCAAGGAAGTTTTGCTTAAATGCCCATTTTGAGTCGAATCCAAAAGCCATCTCATCAATCACCTTAAACTGTTTTCCATCTTCAGAAAGAACGCATAGCATATCACTATCCATTGCCCAAGAAGCAGTCGGTGAGACTCTAAAGGATACCCATTTTCCGTTTGGAGAATAATTAAAGGAATCAGCGTTTATAGAAATGATTTTGGCCTTATCTATGCCTATTTCTCTTGGAATAACAAACAGTTTCTTTACATTTTTCGTCAAATCTTTATTATTCATATAATCCTTTTCTAATGCAACTGTATAAAGAACTGGATTTGTCCATCCATCCGGCCGAAGATCAGCACTAGAGGAAGTGATAAATCCTTTCCCGTCCGGCTGCCATTCATAACTATCGACACCTAACGCTATGTTAGTAAAGCTTTTTAAGTCGGATATATTTAAAACGCTTCCGCTCATAAAAGCTACAATATTTTCAGTAGGTGACCATTTGGGATTGTAACCGTCATAAAAGATTTTTTTATGCGTTTTAGTTTGGATCATATAAATCCATAACTCGTTGGTAATTTCTCTGGAATCAGTCATATTACCGGCAACTTCCTTTTGATAGAGAAGCATTTTACCGTCGAATGACCACCTGAGAGGGTAATTGTACTTAGCTTTTTCTTCCGTTATCTTCTCTTCTTTGTTGTTGACTTTTATCCATAAATAGCCGTCCTTTTCAAAAGCAACTTTTACATCTGATATACTCATTTCTGCTTGAGTATTCATGGGGAATATTAAATAGAAGATTAACAATGCCTTAATAATTTTTGCCAAATTATCACCTCATTCTTTAAATTCCCCTTTTATTTTTAACTTATCCGTAAAATAAACCGATTACTTTCCTGAACTCAGGAAAGTAAATCGGTTTTGTATGTTAGTCTAAGAAGCAATTTTTTGGTATTTATTTAGTAATACATCTAATTCTTGGCTACACTCTACAACTGAAGGATGTGTAAATCCATAGTTTTTTGCTTTTTTGTACATGATTTTTCTTTTTATTGCAATTTGAAACAATAAAGCTTTTTCATCCAATAAGTTCAACACGGTATTTCCTCCAAATAATATTTTAGTTATCGAATTGATATCCGTTTTTGTGTGGTGTCTAAACCAACTTTTATATTGTATAACAGGGAAAATGCAAATATTGTCGCATGGTGGAAAAAATTAAATGTTCATAAATTAGTCACAAATTATATGTATATTTTAAAAAACAAGCAAAAATGAATCGTTATGTCTATAATAAGTAATATAAAATATATTGACTTTTTTATGGGAAATGAATTTCTTTGCATAATAAGAGATTTACTTTAAGCTGTTAGCATGTTAATAGTTCGTCTTTTCGACAACTATAAAAGGAGACAAAAATATGAATGATTATATAGTAAAAGCAATTGCACTTCAAGATCAAGTCCGAGCGTATGCCATTCGGTCAACTGATACAGTTAGTGAGGCACAGCGACGCCATGATACGCTTCCCACTTCATCTGTGGCACTTGGACGTTCCATGACAGCAGGTGCTATACTGGGTGCCATGATGAAAGGCGATGAAAAATTAACGATAAAAATTGACGGAGGAGGGCCAATAGGCACGATTCTTGTCGATGCAAATGCAAAAGGAGAGGTGCGTGGCTATGTATCCTATCCACGAACCCATTTTGAAGTGACAGAGTCAGGTAATTTAGATGTGAAACGTGCTGTTGGGACTAACGGAACTCTTTCCGTTTCAAAGGATGTAGGGCTTAATCAACCATTTGTTGGTCAAGTTGCTATTGAAACAGGAGAAATCGGAGATGATTTTACCTCGTATATTATGAATTCAGAGCAAACCCCGTCCTCTGTTGGTGTAGGTGTGCTTGTAAATGAAGATAATACAATCCAAGCAGCTGGTGGTTTCATTATTCAATTATTACCTGGAACTTCGGAGGACACGATTCGATATATCGAAAACCGTTTACTACAGATTCCGTCTATCTCTACAATGGTTAAAGAAGGTCTCGCGCCAGAAAAAATATTAGAAGAGGTATTAGGCGCAGAAAATGTAAGTATACTGGAAACAATGCCGATTCAATTTCAGTGTCAATGCTCGAGAGACCGAATTGCAAGAGCAATTATTAGTTTAGGACAGCAAGAAATTCAAGACATGATTGTGGAAGATGGGAAAGCAGAGGCCCAATGCCATTTCTGTAATGAGTATTATTTATTTACGAAAACTGATTTGGAGCAACTAATAGAAGAAACGAAATAGGAAACTTATTAGACTGTTTGGATGTTTGTCATCAGACAGTCTTTTTTCATTCACATGGATTACCGTTTTTTAAAGGACTATACATCGTAAATGGAGAATATTGCTAACATGTGAATAAAAATCACATTGAATAAAGGAACTTTATATCATGGAATGCCAGCACTATTAGAGGGCATATCAGGCTGGCAAGATACAGGTTAACAAGTCGGATGATTATAATGCGTATATGGTGGCATTGGATATCCTTGATTTCCATAAGGATATATATAATTTGGAAAAGTCTGCGCGTTACTTCCAGGGTTCCGATAACAATTTTTTGGTGGTCCTATATAGGTAGAACCTTTAATAGGTTCAATCGCTTTTTTCCATTGATTTTCGTCCATACAATAAGTATGAGCCATAATGTTCGATGGTGTTAATCTTAAAATATCCGAACCAAGTATTACTTCTGGTGTGGATGTATTGAAAATAGCAAGCGCATGTGTGCGATCCTCTGTTGCCATTTGGTAATGCCACCAGCCTTGCGGAATATTTGCTACTTGGCCAGGTGTTATTGTGTAATGTTGATATTGCTTCGTAAATGGATTTAGTATGGAAACTGCCATAGCACCAGAAATGCAATATACCAACTCGGAAGATTTCGATGGTAATGTGGTTCAATATTGTTACCTCTACTTAGAAAAATATCAATCAATGATAAATGATCTAATGTATTTAACTGTTCGATACCAAGAATATTCATAAAGTTATAATTATCTTTTCTAAAGAAAGAATTTTTATTGACGTCAAAAGTGAACTGGGTGGATGGGGAAGTAGAGTCAATTGGTGAATCCATAGCTTAACCTGCCTTTTCCAATTGTTATGTGTTTTGGGCACATTCTTTGCATCATATGTAGTGGCCCAACTTTTTGTGCAATAATGGAAAGAGGTGTCTGATTATTTAAATCTATAACCATATGGAGGAACACAGATGATTCCAAAAGCTAAATCATTAGGCTTGCTTTTTAAAAACAATAAAATACTTCTCGAAGAACAAGAAGGCAAACATTCTAAAGGGACTGGATTATTTTATAGACCAATTGGTGGAACAATTGTAATTGGAGAGAGATCCGAGGAAACAGTGATAAGAGAATATGAAGAAGAACTAGCCGTAAAGATCACAATCCAATGCTATGTTACGTGTCTAGAGAATATATTTTCCATCGACGAACAAATTGGTCATGAAATAATTCAAATTTACATAGTAGAGCTGGAGGATAAAAGCCTATATGATCAAAAAATATTTAAAGTCGTTGAAGGAAATAAAATTACATATGCTAAGTGGGTTTCATTGGAAGACATTATTAATGAAATGAAGATTCTTTATCCTAATGGATTACGAGAAATAATGTGTGTTATGACTGGAAAGGAAGAAGATAATGAGCAATTGGAAAACATTAAATGTAAATTATGTCTATAAAACAGCCTTTGGAAATTTACGTAAAGATACTTGTGAACTACCTGATGGACAAATTATTGAGGATTATTATGTGAATGAATATGTCGACTGGGTTAACGCTATTGTTCTTACAAAAGAGAAACAGATAGTACTAGTTAAACAATATCGATATGCTGCACAAGATTTCTTTTTAGAAATCCCAGCTGGTAAGCCAGAGGGAAATGAAGTATATGAAAATGCCATATTAAGAGAGGTAAGGGAGGAGACAGGATTTATTAGCGAACAGCCACCTATATTATTAGGTGAATTCTATGTCAATCCAGCAACTCAAACGAATAAAGTAGTTTCTTTTTTGATTGTAGATGCGTATAAGGCTTTTGATCAAGAGCTGGACCCGACAGAGTTTATAGATGTCCATTTGGTAGATTTGAATGATATGGAAACCATGCTTGTAACAGGAGAGATCAACCAGTTATTTACGGTGAGCGCTTACTATATGTCTAAATCACTCCTAACAAAATAGTTACAGAAATAGGAACTGGAGATTGTGATAAGAACGATTTGAACAGAAGGCGAAAAAATGACTAGGTTCGGATTAATAAGACATAGGGTGACCGAGTGGAATGAATTAGGCAAAGCACAAGGAATTTCTGACATTCCTCTAAATATAACAGGATTAATACAAGCACATGCACTAGCAGATAGACTTTCCCTGGGAGAAGAATGGGACATAATTGCAGCAAGTGATTTATCCCGCATTAACGGGCAGTAAGACTCCCACTTCAAGATTTAAGAAAAAGCGAGAAGATAATTGGAAGATCAACTGCCCGTAAAAGCCCGATTGGTTCAACTAACAATCAGTGGGGGATGTAGAAAACCCACACTGATTGATGTATCACTTTATCCCGAGCAAAAGAAACTGCACATATCATATTGGAAAAATAAAATTTGCCTATCGCTATTTTTGATAAGAGAATAAGAGAAATAAATTGAGGTTTAATAGAGGGAACGACAGAAGAAAGGTTGCAATTATGGGGGGGAAATTGGCGCAAACTGGACTTAGCCATGGAGAAATTTGAGGATGTGTCTAAAAGAGGCTGTGAATTTTTAGAAGAAGCTGTCATGTCCTATAAAATAAACGTATACTGGTAGTAAGTCATGGTGCATTGATTGGTCTCACGTTACGGCATTTGTTGCCACAGAGATTTCCTAATACAAACATGGAAAATGCGTCTCTAACTATTTTTGAAAACATAGAAAATAGTTGGGAATGTACACTGTATAATTGCACAAGCCACCTAGAAGCGTAAATTTGCTAAAGGAGAGAAGAAAATTTACAGTATCACCAACAAAATAATTCTTCTTTTATTGTCACTTCTAATGTTTGTGGTTTTGTGGAAAATAATGAATTTTATCTTTGTCTCTTTTATCCCGTTTAATCCTACATCAGAGCTCATCGCATCTATAGTAATTGTCTTAATGATTCCTTGTTCGATGGTTTTTGCTGATATTACATGGAGTATGATTAAAAACTGTTTCAAAGAACAGTAGAAAATATATCTAATTTATCAAGATAGTAAACTCCTAAGTTACGTAAAAGGGGTTTACTTTTTTTGGGCATAGGGAAAAATTAAAGATATACAGAAAGGAAGATTCAAGTGAAACCTTTAATGCGAATGTTTATATCAACGTTTACGGTAATTTTGCTTAGTGCCTGTTCTCCCAATAGCGAGGCAGAACAAGCTACCAATGATAGTAAAGAGCCGACTGCAGAGGTTGAAGCAGACTCTACTCAAGAACCAACTTCCCCTGAATCTAATCAAACTAATCCAGCAATGACTCAAGCGGAAGTAATAGAGTCTATCAGAACAGACTTAAAAACCAATTTAACTAAATTGCTTCCAAGCGAACTGCCATTACAAAATGATAAGTATTTAACCGCAACAATTACATCAGATGAGAGCATTTATGAAGTTGTTTTTTACGAAAGCAAAGAGCCGACTGCCATAAATCATGAAACAAGTGCAGAAGGCCGAATTATTGCTCGTCTTCATGCTCAAAAATATGAGAGTAAGGAGAAAGCAGACGAACAAATAGCTTTTGAAAACTTTAGTGAGTTGGGAGGACAACCAATCGACCTTGGCTACGGAATCACCGGTTACCAGGACGCTGGCGCAGGTTCCATGTGGACAAGCTGGAATGAAGGTCGTTGGGCGATCGCCGCTCATACGCGTACCACAGATGGGGAAAAAGGAGAAGAGCTTGCTAAAGAAGCTACCAAATTTCTAGAAACCCATACATTGCCTATTCCTAAAACGAATGGATTCGCACATATTGATGTGTACCAATCAGATAACCGAATTGCTTGGCAAAACGAAAATGTAGTTTATAAGATAGACGAAGTAAAAGATCCAATGATCGCGTTGGAAATTGCCACTTCCATTGAATAGTTTTAATTGAAGCATCTCCTTTATGGAGATGTTTTTTTGGGATTCAGAAGCTGGATAAAGGGTTTTATTAATTGTTTGAAGAATAAACCTTAGTAGGAAAGATTCTTATAAATTCCACATGATTAATTGCTAAAGATTTTTTGCACTTAGGAATCGAATTAAGAAATATTAGTAAAAGGAGAATCAAAAAATGAAATTTAGGCTAGCCGAAAGAAAAGATATAGACCAGTTAATCCAAATGAGATGGGATTTCACGATTGAAGATAACGATATGAAAATATTTACAAAGAGTGATTTTGAGTCATTTAAAGCAGAATGCCATACTTTTTTAGAGAGTGCTTTGAAGAGTGAGACTTGGTTTATTTGGGTTGCAGAACAAGATGCGAAAATTATATCTCATATTTACATACAATTAATAGAAAAAGTGCCTCGTCCCGGCAGGATTACTTATCCATTTGCCTATATGACAAATGTCTATACAGAAAAAGAATATAGAAAACAAGGAATTGGAAGTAAATTGATCACTACCATTAATGAGTGGGTGAGTGAGAATAACTATGAATTTATCATCGTTTGGCCAAGTGATGATAGCGTTGAGTACTATAAAAGAAATGGTTACGTTCGTTGTAAAGAACCTATGGAGTATTTCCCTTCTTAGAAGAAAATAAAAACCTGTATAAGGATGTTTTCATATGCGACTCTTTCATGTAAGTGAAGAAAGTAATATAGAATTTTTTGAACCAAGGATACCAACTCGAACAGATTTAGATCAGACGAAGGGGCTCGTATGGGCTATAAATGAAGAATGTTTGCCAAACTTTTTGACTCCAAGGAATTGCCCGCGTGTTTGCTACCATGTAGGGCCAAATACTTCGGAGGCAGATAAACGAACCTATTTTTCTTCCAAGTCTTGCTCCTATGTAGTAGCGATAGAGCATACATGGTTCGAAGTGATGCAAAATACGACCTTGTACTTATATGAATTTAACACTAGTGAGTTTGCCCTTTTGGATGAAAATGCGGGTTATTTCATCAGTGATAAAAAGCAAATACCAAATAATAAAATCAAAATAGATAATTTATTCACTGCTCTCTTTAAAAGGAATATTGAATTGCGATTGGTCGACAACTTATGGGATCTACATGCAGAAATTCAAATGACAACATTGAATTGGTCTATGTGTAGAATGGGTTTTGCACAGAAAATGGAATTGGGGGATTAAGATGGAATTCAAAAAGGTAAAAAGAGAATTTAATTTAGTGGGCATGAAAAATAGAGGACTCTTTGCAAACTTTGGAAAAGAAGTACCTGTCTTTGCACATGAATTTTTAAAAAGAGCGGATGAGATAAAAAACCATACAGAAACAGAAATTGCTCTTTACGAACCTAAAAGAACCGCTGACCAAAAAGAAGGCAATTATTATGTTGGATTAATCGTTGATGGTGCTTTAAATGAAATTCCGTCCGGCATGGAATTGATCGAGATTACACACGATTATATGACTATTCGGGGGAAAATCTCAGAAATAACAGATCTTCATTCCAAATTATCTATATGGGGAGAACAACAAGGTTATAAAAGAAATATGGAATCTTATATTATTGAGACCTATCATCCAATTGAAAATAGTGAGGAAGAAGTGGAAATATATTTACCAATCTATACTTAAGAATCAAAGTTTCTTAATGAAAAAAATAGAAAGGGGTTAACTAATGTGTCCGAATAACATAGAAGGTCTTGAATTTAAGGTTGCTACCGGTAGAGACATCTCTAGAATAATCGAAATGTTAAAACAACTAGCTGTATGGATGAAGGACAATGAAATAAACCAGTGGCGGTTTCTATTAGAGGGAGGTGATGATGAAGAAATTGAACAAGCAATTAACAACCAAGAAACATATATCGTCTTAAAAGATGATCAATTAGTTGCTACATTTACGCTTTTAAGTACACAGAGTGAGTGGGATAAGCATATTTGGGGAGAAGAATTAAACTCAAGTTCTCTTTATTTGCACCGTCTCGCAGTCATTCCCTCTTATATGAAAAAAGAATTAGGTAGCAGTATATTAAGCTGGATCCAAAATAATATGAACGGCCACCAAGACTATATTAAACTAGATTGCGTTTCAGATAACCCAAAGTTAAATGCCTTTTATAAGAGAAACAATTTTGAACTTATCGGGATAAAAGATGGTCATCATAAATATCAAAAAGAATTAAATTGTAGAAACACTTAAAGGAGCCCATCTATGTTAAATTATAGTATTGTAGAGAAATTAAGCGAAAATCAATTAATAGAATTACATAGTTTATTTAAAAATGAATGGTGGACCCAGCATCGCGAGCTTGTGGAAATTAGAAAGATGGTAGACAACAGCAGCTTAGTGATCGGGTTAATTCATAATGAAACAAAAGAATTAATAGGATTCGCTAGAGTGATAACGGATGCTGTATATAGAGCATTCATTTTTGACGTGATGACGAAAGAAACCTATAGGAATAGTGGTATTGGTAACATCTTGATGAATTATTTATTGGAGCATCCGTTTATTCGAGAGGTTGAACGGATAGAGTTATACTGTCCTGACAGATTAGTTGGATATTACGAGAAGTTCGGATTTTCAAAGGATGTGAATGGCAGTAATTTAATGAGACTAAGAATATAATTATAGATCAAAGGTTTTCCATGCAGTAATTATTTTGACCATCTATGATTACTCTGTTTGTTAATTCAATCTCTGCAATATTTTGTTATTTTCTTGTCGTTTCACCATGTTTTGGAGTTTGGGGATTATTATTTTCTTTATATGATATGGCAGTTGCAGTACTCTTGGAAAAAGCTTAAATGGTTATCTGACTTATAAAAGTCTTACAAACTTTTGCTGATTGGCTAGCTTGAATTTAGTGTTTTGGATCAGTGAATCTAATCAAGCGCAGGTATACGATATATTAAATCAGCACCACCAGTATAACTGGTGGTTTGTTCTGCACGAGAAACGCTAGGATACTCTCCCATATCTTAAGACTGAAAGGTCCCGCAATCGTGCTCCGCTTTCCACGACCGCTAAAGTGTTTCTGCTATTTTTAACTTTCTGTGTTCTCTTCGCCTGTGGAAGGATCAATGTATTTTTTTATGGTCATCTGATTCTCATACTCTAAAATCTCTTCTTGAATAACATTACTATTGTATGGATATTGAAAGATGGATATAGGTTTATGTCATGAAATATAGCTAATCAAGACAGTATTTGAAGCTTTTCTAACTTTCGATAAAGAGTTCGAATACTCATCCCTAAATCCTTTGCAACCATTTGCTTGCCATTGTAATTGTACCCATAGATATTAAGTTTTTGAGTTATTATATCTCTCTCTACATCTACTAATTCTGCATTCTTTTGTGGTTGCTGAACATCTTTGCAACTTGCTAAAAGATATGGAGGAAGTGATCGTTCACTTAAAGCATTTTCTGTTTCAAAATTCATGCTATATTCGATAACGTTTTCAAGTTCTCTTAAATTACCAGGCCAATGATAAGTAGATAGCACTTCCATAAAACCATTGGTACAAGAGTTGAAATACTTACCAGATCTATGTTTCAAGTTTTCTTTCATTTCTTCTACTAGTAAGGGTAAATCGAGCAGCCTCTCTCTCAAAGGGGGTATTGTAATTGGAATTACGTTTAAACGATAGAAAAGGTCTGATCTAAACTTTTTCTCTTTAATGGATTCTTCTAGAGGTTGATTTGTAGCGGCAATTATCCTTGCATTTACCTTTTTCACACTAGTTCCGCCAACCCGTTGGATTATCCCATCTTGTAAAACTTTTAAAAGTTTCGATTGCAAGTGAATGGGAAGCTCCGCAATTTCATCTAAGAATAATGTTCCGTTATCCGCAGATTCAAAATAACCTTTTTTTCCCCCTTTCCTAGCGTTGGTAAATGCACCGCTTTCGTAACCAAATAATTCACTCTCAAATAAACTCTCTGGTATACTCGCACAGTTTATTTCTACTAGGGGCCCGTTACTCACTGTGCTATTTTCATGAATATACTTTGCCAGCATACTTTTCCCAGTCCCGGTCTCTCCTGTAATGAGTACTGTAGAAGTACTATTTCGTATCTTCTTCACTAATTCTGTAATATGTTTGAATGCTTGACTGTTTCCAAAAATGTAATTGCCTGAAGAATAAATGGGAGAAAGATTGCTTTTAAATTCATTAGAATCCCTTAAAATTGATATGATAATATCTTTTAACCGAGTTAACCATTCTGTGTATAAATCTTTTTGTTCGATTAAAATACTTTTATTTTGAGGGGATAGACTAACCAATGAAAGATAGCCAAACTTTTCCCCATTTAACATCATATCTTGAATAAGTTCTGCTTTCGATGGACAATTATTAAAAAAATGGCATCCTTCACACATTTTCATATCTCCTGGCTGATGAAGTAGAGTGATGTGGTTTCCGTATATTTTATCAAAAAAGGAACATGTACCTTCATTCCTTTTTGGGTAATATAATCCTCAGTTGCGGCTATTAAACGTCCTTCTTTATCAAAACAAGCAATATCGACTTGCAAAAGCCCTGAAAACGCTTGTATCACTTTTGAAATAGAACTTAATAAAATCACCTAATCACCTCTTTAAAAAAATATTCAACTTAAAACACATTGTATTTATAAAATTCGGAATAGTCAATATACAAAAGTTTGATATGTCATGTCTTATGTCAAAAGTGTCAGAAGCATTTTACTGTTTTCTCTTTCCAATTTTACTAATTTCCTTGTCACCGTCATACTCTTAATCCATCTACTAAAGTTGGCATAGAAATTGCAAGAGTTATATGTAAATACAGATTTTAAAAAATTCAGTGCAAAAGATATTAGTACACTGAATTATCAGGGAGGAAGTAAATGAAAAAAATTTAAACAAATAGAATATCAAAACAAAATAAAATTTTGAAATTGGAAAGGTGGATACAATTATGAGTAATTATCAAGATAGTCTAATGGATAAACGTGTTGTTATCACTGGAGGTGCAAGTGGCATTGGTCTGGCTACTGCTCTTCGATTTGCAGATGAAAAAGCTATTGTCACTATTATTGATAATAATAAAGAGTCATTAGATAGAGTATTGAGAGAATATCCGACTTTAAAACACGGTATCTTCGCGGATGTAAGCAATTATGAAAGTGTACAAAATGCCTTTCTAGAAATGGATGACTTGGCTGGTGGTATTGATATCCTTATTGCAAATGCCGGCATAAGCGTTAGATCTAGTTTTCTAGATATTACTCCGGAACAGTGGGATAAAGTAATCGGAGTTAATCTCAATGGTATATTCTATGCTTCACAAGAAGCGGCAAAAAGAATGATTAAACAGGAAAATGGAGTAATCTTAATGACAGCTTCCACTAACGGTTTAGTGGGACATCCGAATTATGCGGATTACAATGCCTCAAAGGCTGGTGTGAATCTTTTAGCCCGAACGATGGCATTGGAATTAGCACCTACAATTCGGGTAAATACAGTTTGTCCAGGTTATGTACTTACTCCTATGCAAATTGCGGAATATAGCCCAGAAGCATTGGTTCAAGTAAATGAAAAAATTCCATTAAAACGACATGCTCAACCTGAAGAAGTTGCAGCATTATTTGCTTTCTTAGCATCTTCAGAAGCGAAGTATATTACTGGACAACATATTCCAATAGACGGCGGAGAGCTAGCTTAACTTCACTAGTTTTTACCGAGTGACGTAGATGACAAAACAGGCAAACCTTTGTCATCTATGACACTAGATATTAACTGAATTGATTTCTAATCGTTAGCAATTTCCTTTGTTTTATATGTGCTTCTTTACTTTAAAAAAGTTGGCACAAAAATTGCAATATTAATTTACGTAGAAGGGGGAGAGATGTAATTGAATTACGAAGACTTACTAGGAGTTAAAAATAAAGTGGTTGCGATAACAGGTGCTGCGTCAGGAATAGGTTTAGCTACTGCAAATTTATTTGGGGAACTAGGTGCCTCAGTAGCATTATTAGATATCAATGAAGACCAAGGAAAAAAAGTTGCTATGAACATGATTAATAAAGACATAAATGCAAAATTTTACAAATGCAATGTGACATCTTCTGAGGATTGCAGAGTAACTGCTAAAAGAATTGAAGATGACTTCGGTAAAATTGATGTACTTTTTAATAATGCAGGAGTCATCCGGCGAAAAACAGTTGTTGATCATTCTGAGGAGGATTGGGATTTAGTACTAGATGTTTCTCTAAAAGGAGCATTTCTATTGTCTAAATATATTATTCCTATCATGGATAAAAATGGTGGGGGAAGCATTGTTAACACTGGATCTGGATGGGGATTGAAAGGTGGCGATTTAGCAGCTTCATATTGTGCAGCGAAAGCTGGTGTTGTGAATTTAACAAAAGCAATGGCGATTGATCATGGACCACAAAATATTCGAGTGAATTGTATTTGTCCTGGAGATACAGACACTCCTCTCCTAAGGGATGAAGCAAAACAACTAAAACATGATGAGGATACTTTTTTAGCATCTTCTGCGGTTGATAGACCACTAAATCGAATTGGTACCCCTCTAGATATAGGTAAAGGTGTATTGTTCTTGGCTAGTGATATGGCTTCTTGGGTCACAGGAACTGTTCTGACGGTTGATGGCGGAGGCCTAGCATAATAAATGAGGAGGAAATTGTTATGAAAGAAATGAAAAAAGTTGCACATCCTTATATCCCAAATACAGTACCTGAAATCAAAGAGCAAATGTTAAAAGAAATTGGAGTAAAGACGATTGAGGAGTTATTTTCCGGGATTCCAGAAGAGCTGCATTACCGTAAAACATTGCACATTCCGAAAGCGCTTTCGGAATATGAACTACGTAGATATTTGGAGGGATTATTATCTAAAAATACGAGTACAACTGAATATCTGAACTTTTTAGGTGCTGGTTGTTGGAATCATTTTATCCCAGCTATTTGTGATGAAATCAATTCTCGTGCAGAGTTTGTAACTGGGTATGCAGGGGATCCATACGAAGATCACGGTCGCTTCCAAGCTCTTTTTGAGTACCAGAGTTTAATGGCAGAGTTAGTCGATATGGATGTTGTCAACGTACCGACATTTGATTGGGCACAAGCAGCGGCAACGTCTATTCGTATGGCAACCCGAATAACAAATCGTACAGATGTATTATTACCCAAAACAATCTCACCTGATCGGCTAAAAGTTATTAAAAACTATTGCTCTCCATATATAAATGTAAGTTTGATTGACTATAAAGAAGATACTGGACTAATTGATTTAGAAGATTTGGAAAATAAAATCTCTTCTAATACAGCAGCTGTCTATTTTGAAAATCCATCCTATTTAGGGTTTTTAGAAACACAAGGTCAACAAATTAGTAAACTAGCAAAAAAACATGGAGCAATTACGATTGTGGGAGTAGATCCTAGTTCTCTAGGTATTGTCGAGCCACCTAGTCACTATGGTGCTGAAATTGTTTGTGGAGATCTTCAACCTTTAGGCATGCATATGAATTACGGTGGTGGTCAATCAGGGTTTATTGCAACACACGATGATATCAAATTTGTGCAAGAATACCCATCCAGATTATTTGGAATTGCACCTACAGTTGTAGAAGGTGAGTATGGGTTTGGTGATGTGTATTATGATCGAACTTCCTTTGCACAAAGAGAAAAAGGAAAAGAATCCGTAGGTACACAGACGGCATTATGGGGAATTACTGCTGGAGTTTATTTATCTTTGATGGGACCTGAAGGAATGTATGAGCTTGGGAAATCTATTATGCAAAAATCACAATATGCAATGCAACAGATAGGAAGTATTCCAAATGTAGTAGCATCACGATTTGAATCAACTAGTTTTAAAGAGTTCGTTGTGGACTTCTCCTATACTGGAAAATCAGTAAAAGAGATTAATAAGTATCTTTTAGACAATAGAATTTTTGGAGGTAAAGACCTCTCTGAAGATTTTCCAGAATTAAAACAAAGTGCTTTATTCTGTGTAACAGAAATTCATACAAAAGAAGATATCGACCAGCTTGTTTCCGTTATTAAGCAGTGCATAAACTCAAAATGAAATAAATTGAAAAGGATGAATTGCTATGAAAAAAATTAACCGCGAACACAAGGTACGGAATTTTCAGCAAGCTAAATGGGATGAACCGATTATTTTTGAACTTCATAATAGTGGTGAAAGAGGTGTTTTACTCCCTCACGTAGAAAGTGAAATTGTAGATTGTGTAGGAGATGGGCTATCAGCTTTACCTGCATCTTTAATTAGAAAATCAGCACCTAAATTACCTGAAATTTCACAAAACAGAGTGCTTCGTCACTATTTAAGACTTTCACAAGAGATGTTGGGAGGCGCTCTTAACGTTGAAATAGGTCAAGGTACTTGTACAATTAAATATTCTCCTAAGATTAATGAAGAAATTGCTTCATCTCCAAAAATGACAGAGCTTCATCCTCTACAAGATGAAAGTACCGTGCAAGGTATTTTAGAAATAACACATAAATTAGATCTTTGTTTGAAAGAAATTTCCGGTATGGATTACTTTTCTTTCCAGCCGGGCAGTGGAACACAGTCGTTGTTTACAATGGCTTCCATCGTTCGAGCTTTTCATGAAAGCAATGGGGAAGGTGATCAGCGAGATGAAATTATTACAACTATCTTCTCGCATCCATCTCAAGCAGCAACTGCAGCTGTAAAAGGATATAAAATTATTACATTGTATCCTGATAAAGACGGTTTTCCTGATCTTGAAAAGTTAAAAGAAGTAGTATCTGACCGTACAGCTGGATTTGTAGTAGCAAATCCAGAAGATACTGGTATATACAATACACGTATAAAAGAATTTACAAAGGTAGTTCATGATGCCGGTGGGATTTGCTATTACGATCAGGCAAATGCGAATGGTTTGCTTGGAATTACTAGGGCTAAAGAAGCAGGATTTGATATGTGCTTCTTTAATCTTCATAAAACTTTTTCTACACCACATGCATGCGGAGGTCCAGCAACTGGGGCGCTAGGAGTAGTTGCAAAACTAAAAGAGTTTTTGCCTGGTCCAATAGTTGAAAAGCAAGGTGATCAATATACTTTAAAAAGTGATATGAAGCATAGCATTGGAAAAGTTCGTTCGTTTCAAGGGGTGCCTCAGATGATAGTCCGCGCATATGCATGGATTCTAGCGATTGGTGCAGAAGGATTAAAAGATGTTGCTGAAATCGCAGTCTTGAACAACAATTACTTATATCACCATATTTTGAAAATTCGTGGTGCAAGTGCTCCATATATTAAAGGTCAACGATTGGAGCAAGTGAGATATAGTTGGGAGCAGTTAACTCGAGAGACGGGAGTTACAACCGATGATATATCAAGAAGAATGGCCGATTTTGCGCATCAATATTGGACTAGTCATCATCCATATGTTGTTCCTGAACCTTTTACGTTAGAGCCAACTGAGTCAGCTTCGAAATCAGATTTAGACGAGTATATTGCTTCGTTAACATATATTGCAAACGAAGCATATGAAAATCCTGAAAAAGTAAAAAATGCCCCTTATAATAGCACTATTCACCGAGTAGATGAGCAAGATTTCTTTGAGAACCCTGAGAAATGGGCAATTACATGGAGGTCTTACTTAAAAAAGAGTAAAGAAATAGAAAAAATAAGATCATAAGATTTTCTCCCCATTAACATATCAAAATCACTTGTTTATGGGGAGTCATTGATATTAAAAGTAAGGTGGTGTATCGCTTGATAAAAGTATCAAATTTGAAAAAATCTTTTGGGGATTTAGAAGTTCTAAAAGATATTAATGTGGTAATAAACCAAAAAGAAGTAGTAGTTGTCATTGGTCCTTCTGGATCAGGAAAATCAACATTCTTACGTTGTTTAAACAAATTAGAAGAGACAACTTCCGGAACAATTCTATTAGATAATATTAACCTTACAGATAAAAAGATCAATATCAATAAAGTGCGACAAGATATAGGAATGATTTTTCAGCAGTTCAACCTATTTCCTCATAAGACAGTTTTAGAAAATATTATTATTGCCCCTATGAAAATACGAAAAAAAAGCAGACAAGAAGCGGAAAGAATGGCATATAATCTACTCGAAAAGTTGGGTTTAGTTGAGAAAGCAGAAACATATCCCGACTCGCTTTCTGGGGGGCAAAAACAAAGGATTGCAATAGCAAGGGCGCTTGCTATGGAGCCAAAAGTAATGCTTTTTGATGAACCAACTTCAGCACTAGACCCTGAAATGGTTGGAGAAGTTCTAAATGTGATGAAAGAACTAGCAAAAGAAGGAATGACGATGGTTGTTGTTACGCATGAAATGGGGTTTGCACGTGAAGTAGGGGATCGTGTAATTTTTATGGATGAAGGATATATCATCGAAGAAGCTAGCCCAACCCAATTATTTAGTAAACCTCAACATGAGCGTACAAAGGCATTCCTATCGAAAATTTTATAAAAAATAATAGATAGTTTGTAAATATAGAGATGGAGGAAAAGTGATGAAAAAGAATTCATTGTTCGCCGTAATGATTTTATGCACAACTCTAATTTTGTTATTAGCAGGATGCGGAAACAAGGAAGATTCATCGAATGCTAGTGCTATCGTACAAGAAAGTGAAGAGGATTTGAAATTAGTGCATGATGGAAAACTTACTTTTGCTATGAGTGGTTTACTTAAACCCTTAAACTATAAGGATAATGGCAAACTTGTTGGTTTTGATGTTGAAATTGGAACCGAAATTGCAAAACGTATTGGGCTGGAGCCGAATCCAGTAACAAATCCTTGGGAAACAATACTTCAGGGATTAAAAGGAAATAAATACGATGTAATCATAGGAAGTATGACTGCCACAGAAGAACGATTAAAACAAGTTGACTTTTCTGACCCATATTATATTTCCGGTGCGCAAATTTTTGTCGCAGAAACCAACGACACCATTCAATCAAAAGATGATTTAGGTGAGAAATCAGTTGGTGTAATGCAAGCTAGCACTCATAAAGAAGTAGCAGAGACATTATCGAACGATGTGAAAGGATACCCTAGTGAAATATTTGCTTTACAAGATTTAATACCAGGACGTATTGATGCAGTGATTACTGATAAAATCGTCGGAGTCTCTGCGATTAAGGAACAGGGAATGAAAATTAAAACAGTTGATGGTGTCCTAAATAGAGAAGAAATTGCTGTAGCAATTAATAAAGATCATCAAGCTTTACTAGACAAGATTAATGTAGCAATCGCAGAAATTATTGAAGATGGCACATATGAAAAAATAAGTATGAAATGGTTTGGCGTAAATATTATGGAGGACTAAACTACAACTATAAGGTTCCCTTAGTAAAGGAGATAACTGACAATGAATTTCATCGAAAGTATTGTGTCCATTATCCAAAAACATGGAACTGCCTTTTTAGAAGCAACTACTATAACGATATCTATAACAGCTGTTTCTCTAGTAATTGCAACTGTAATAGGTTTAGTATTTGCCTTCTTTAAAGTATCAAATATTTGGATACTTGTGAAACTAGCAGATCTCTATATCTTTATAGTTCGTGGTCTTCCATTAATAGTATTAATCATGTTTCTCTACTATGGAATTTCCAGTGTTATTGTACTAAGTGATTTTATCGCTGGTGCGGTTGCATTAGGGATTCATTCGGGTGCATATTTAGCAGAAATTTTCAGAGGAGCAATCCAATCTGTAGATAGAGGTCAAAACGAGGCGGCACGATCGCTTGGAATGACTGCTCCTTTAACAATGAGTACGATTATTTTACCTCAAGCTTTTAAACGAGCGATTCCTGCTTTGGGTAATCAGTTTATCATCGGTCTTAAAGATTCATCCCTTGTTGCTTATATTGCAGTTACTGAGCTATTTAGTCATGCCTTAACTGCTTCAGCTGAAAACTATATGCCATTTGAAACATATCTAGTTGTAGGTTTCTATTATTTAGCATTAGTATTAATATTCACGCTATTACTCAATTACGTTGAGAATAGATTAGATACCGGGGGAGTAGCAAAAAATTTAAAAAGTAAGCTTTGACTTCAAAAAAACAAAAGTCACAGGTGTAAAGCATATAGAAAAGGAGTATGAAGTATGATTACTACAAAAAATGAAGTTCTGAAATTGACAGAAGAACTAGTTCGAGTTGAAAGTATAGTAGAAACGCCAGGTGAAATTGATGCGGCTAAGAAAATATATGAAATGATCTCTGAGATGCCTTACTTTATCCAAAAACCTGACCAAGTAATTCTTTCAAAAACTAGTGATGACCAATTGGAAAGATATAACGTCCTGGCGTTTGTAAAAGGAATAAAAGAAAAAAGTAACAATAAAACGATTATCTTAATGGGGCATCTGGATACAGTTGGCATCGATGATTATACAAATTTAAAAGAGGTTGCATGTAATCCTGATGAACTAATGAAAAAATTACATGATGAACAACTTCCGGAATTAGTAAAAGAGCAGCTCGATTCAGGAGAATGGTATTTTGGTAGAGGTGTATTAGACATGAAAAGTGGTGTAGCTAGCCATATGTCACTACTAAAGTATTTTTCCGAACACCCAGAAGAATTAGCCGGAAATCTTGTTTTCTTTTCGGAATGTGACGAAGAAGTAAGTTCCAAAGGCGTTTTATCAGGACTTAAAGATTTAAAAAAATGGAAAGAAGAGCGTGATTTCGAATATATAGGATTAATAAATTCGGATTTTGTTGCTCCTTTATATGACGGAGATGTGAATCGTTATGTTTACAAAGGAACTGTTGGTAAATTACTTCCTTCTTTTTTCATTACGGGGGCGGAAACACATGTTGGTTCTGCTTTCGAAGGATTAGATCCCAATTATATTGCAGCTGAATTGACAAGACAAATTAGCTATAATCCAGAACTTTGCGATCATCATTTAGGGGAAACACCTGCTCCTCCAATTTCTTTAAAACAGATGGATTTAAAGCCTAACTATACTGTTCAAACTGCTCTTTCTGCTTATGTATACTTTAATCTCTTCGTGCATTCATGGTCTCCTCAAGAGGTTCTAACCAAGCTTACGGAGCAAGCAGTAATCGCTTTTGAAAACGCTATCAACACAATGAACGAACGTTATGAAAGTTTTTGTAAACTAAGTCAGCAACCTTTTAAGCAATTACCATGGAAATCTCGGGTAATCTTGTATGAAGACATGACGAAATCGTTAAAAGAGGAGCATGGGGAAGTTTTTGTAGCGCATATGAACAAGTTTAAAGCGAATCTACTATTAGATGAAAAATTAGATACAAGAATGTTTGCGGCTAGGGTTATAGAAGAGGAATGGAAATGGATGAAAGATCAAAGGCCAGCAATTATTTTACTATATTCATCCCTATATTCCCCTTGTTTAGACATTACAGGTAAAAATGAACAAGAAGAAAATTTGATTTCGGCTTTAGATAAAGCAATAGAAAAGGTCCAGTCACAATATAAATATCCAATCGTTTCTAAAAATTACTTCCCGTATATTTGCGACATGAGCTGTGTTGCTTTAAAAGATGATGAAAAATCTATCCAATCTGTAATTAATAATAATCCTGCTTGGGGTACAAAGCATTATGTGAATTATGAAGATATAAGAGAGATTAATGTACCTGCCATTAATATTGGACCTTATGGTTATGATGCTCACAAACGCTATGAGCGTATGGAGATTGAATTTTCTACCGAAGTCATTCCAACAATTACAAAGGAAATAATTAAAACGCTTATTGGTTAATTGACTTTAATATATAAACTTTTAGAATGGAGACAATCACGTAATAAACGAGTTGTTTGCATTCTATTTTTTTGTTTCAGATAGGTTAGATTTCCTAGTGCCTATTTATTACAACATAAACAATTTTTCAAGCATCCACAGAATGATTTAATCATATCATCTGTTTCATAGAGTAAGCAGGATTTGCATATAAACAAAAAGTAAACCGCCCCTGAGCCTAGCAAGCATGGGAAGGTTTACTCGTCCTAATTGCTGATCGCCTTTGAAGCGATACTATTTTATTACAAGACTGTTTGGTGTTGGCGCACCGAGCAGTCTTTTTTAATATACTCATCTTCACCTGCCATTATAACATAATGGGAGGTGAAGTGTAACTAAAAACCTCTTTCATATTGTGTTGGTGGAGTTACTTTTCCTGTAATCGTTTCTTCTGCGTGCAATGCCCAGTATGGATCCTTCAGCATTCCACGACCAACTGCCACAAGCTCTGCATCACCATTTGCAACAGTTTGCTCTGCCAAATTTGCATCATCTAAAATGCCAACTGCAATTACTGGTACATTTAATGCCTCTTTATATGCACGTGCAAAGGATACCTGATATCCCGGAGTGTTCGCAGGTTTTAATTTCCCAGCAGGGCCTTCACCGCCACTCGAAACATGAAAAACATCTACGCCTGCTTCTTTATACTTTTTAGCAATTTCTAATGAATGCTCTAAATCATAGCCACCGTCCATATATTCAATCGCTGATATACGGAAAAGAAGCGGCATTTCTTCTGGCATTACACTGCGCACTGCTTGAATAATTTCTACTCCAAATTTGGATAAGTCTTTACCATACTCATCCGTTCGATTATTAATAGCTGGTGAATGGAATTGATGGATTAAATAACCGTGGGCTCCGTGGAGTTCGATTGTATCGAACCCAGCAGCCACCGCTCGTTTTGCCGCATCTTTATACTTGCTAACCATCTCTTTCACTTCTTGTGTAGAAAGTGCTCTTGGTTCTTTCCAATTTTCAGCGACAGGTATGTTAGAAGCACCAACAGGTGGGGTAGCATCTGTGGCTTTTCTTCCGGCGTGGGCAATTTGAATTCCGATTTTTGCATCATGCTTATGTACTTCTTTTACGATTCTTTCATAAGCCGGTATTTGTTCATCTGACCATAATCCTAAATCGAAATCTGTTATTCGGCCATCAGGTTCTACATCGGTCATTTCTACGATAACAAGCCCAGTGCCTCCCACCGCTCTAGAAACATAATGGACAAAATGCCAGTCTGTTGGAGTACCATCTTTTGCCTCGACTGAATATTGACACATAGGGGGCATTACTACACGATTTTTTAATGTGAGGCCTTTTAGTGTAATAGGTGAAAATAAATGACTCATCAAACTCACTCCTTTTTTCCATTATCTTTGTTTCCTCTTCCGGAATCAATTAATCTGTCTGTCTAATAAAAATATTTCTTATAATCATAAATTATTAGTTGTATTTATACATTACTCATGATACATTGTGTATATTAATACTAAAATTACGTATAAAGATACATTGGAGGAATATATAATGAATAAAAAAGTCGTTTTAGCTTATTCAGGTGGATTAGATACATCTGTTGCAATTACATGGTTAAAAGAACAAGGATATGATGTAGTGGCAGTATGTCTTGATGTTGGCGAAGGAAAAGATCTAGAATTCGTAAAAAACAAAGCGCTGCAAGTTGGGGCGATTGAAAGTTATATGATCGATGCAAGAGAAGAATTTGCGAATGAATATGCATTAATTTCATTACAAGCGCATACATGGTATGAAAATAAATATCCGCTTGTATCTGCACTATCACGCCCGTTAATTTCGAAAAAACTTGTGGAAATAGCGGAACAAACAGGTGCAACTGCAGTAGCGCATGGCTGTACAGGTAAAGGTAATGACCAAGTTCGTTTCGAAGTTTCTATTAAAGCATTAAACCCAGAATTAGAAGTAATTGCACCAGTTCGTGAGTGGAGCTGGAGTCGTGAAGAAGAAATTGCATATGCAAAAGAAAAAAATATCCCGATTCCTATTAATCTAGATAGCCCGTTCTCGATCGACCAAAACCTTTGGGGACGTGCAAATGAATGCGGTATCCTAGAAGATCCGTGGGCAGCACCACCAGAGGATGCATATGATTTAACGGTTTCACTTGAAAATGCCCCTGATGTTCCAGATGTGATTGAAATCGAGTTCAAAAACGGTGTCCCTGTCGCGCTTGACGGTGTGGAATATAAACTTTATGAATTAATTTTAAAATTAAATGATTTAGCTGGAAAGCATGGAATTGGCCGTATCGATCATGTAGAAAACCGTCTAGTTGGTATTAAATCACGTGAAGTATATGAAATTCCAGGTGCTCATACATTATTACTTGCACATAAAGAATTAGAAGATATAACTTTAGTAAAAGAATTAGCGCATTTCAAACCAGTTATGGAGAAAAAACTAACAGAGCTTATTTATGAAGGACTTTGGTTCTCTCCACTAAGAACTGCTTTAGAAGCATTCTTAAAAGAAACACAAGTGTATGTAAATGGTACAGTTCGTGTGAAACTATTTAAAGGGCATGCCATTGTAGAAGGACGTAAATCACCTAACTCTTTATATAATGAAAAACTTGCAACTTACACAGCAGAAGATGAATTTAACCATGCTTCAGCAGTTGGATTTATCGAACTATGGGGGCTTCCAACAAAAGTTCACGCTTTGGTGAACAAGGGAGCAGAGAAGGTGAAAGCATGACCAAACTTTGGGGAGGAAGATTCCAAAAATCTGCCGAACAATGGGTAGATGAATTTGGAGCTTCTATCGGATTTGACCAAACTCTAGTAATAGAAGATTTAGATGGTAGTATTGCGCACGTTAAAATGCTTGGGGCATGTAATATTTTGCCCCAGGAGGACGTGCAGCAAATTCTAAGTGGTTTGGAGCAATTAAAAAAACTAGCAGCAGATAATGCATTGGAATTTCTTGTTGCAAATGAAGATATTCATTTAAACTTAGAAAAAATGCTTATTGATTTGATTGGCCCAGTAGGTGGAAAACTGCACACTGGACGTAGTCGAAACGATCAAGTAGCAACGGATATGCATTTATATTTAAAAAATAGAGTCGGAGAAATTATCGAGTTAATCGAGATTTTCCAACAAACACTAGTCGCACAAGCAGAGACACATATAGAAACTCTTGCACCGGGATATACGCATTTACAGCGTGCGCAGCCAATCTCTTTTGCGCATCACTTAATGGCATATTTCTGGATGCTGGACCGAGACAAGGATCGTTTTAAAGATTCGATTAAACGTATCGATATTTCACCGCTCGGAGCAGGTGCGCTTGCAGGAACTACTTTTCCAATTGATCGTAAACTTTCAGCGGAGTATTTAGGCTTCGCAAATGTATATGCAAACAGTATGGATGCAGTAAGTGATCGCGATTTCATTGTAGAATTTTTAAGTAACTCTTCCATGTTAATGGCGCACTTATCAAGATTCGCAGAAGAAATTATTTTGTGGTCAAGCTCCGAATTTAACTTTATCGAACTAGATGATTCTTTCTCTACTGGTTCCAGTATTATGCCTCAGAAGAAGAACCCTGACATGGCTGAATTGATCCGTGGGAAAACAGGCCGTGTGTATGGAAACCTGATGGGCTTACTAACAGTAATCAAAGGATTGCCATTAGCTTACAATAAAGATATGCAGGAAGACAAAGAAGGCATGTTCGATACAGTACATACAATCGTCGGATCATTGAAGATATTTGAAGGTATGGTACGCACGATGACTGTTCACCAAGAACGTCTGCACGATACTGTACACAAAGATTTCTCCAATGCAACAGAACTTGCGGACTATCTTGCTGCTAAAGGACTTCCATTCCGTGAAGCACATGAAGTAACTGGTAAATTAGTATTCCTTTGCATCCAAAGAGGCTATTTCTTATTAGATCTTCCACTAGAAGATTTACAAGAAGCAAGCAGCTTAATCGAGTCGGATATTTATGACGTATTATCACCACTTGCTGCTGTTAGAAGAAGAAATTCTTTAGGCGGAACAGGCTTTGACCAAGTTGCTATTCAAATAGAAGAAGCAAAAAAGCGATTAGTATAAGGAAACTGTAGACACTCTTTTGAGGAGCTGTCTACAGTTTTTTGTCATTGGGATAATAAATTTAGTATCGCTCGCTACAAGTCGTAGTTGGAAAAATTTCGAGTTTAGTTGGAAAAGTATCAAACTGCGATTAGCTATAACTGAAATACAAGAATCTTCATCTGTTCATTTCCAAATGAGCAGCATAAACTTTACTAAGCTCACTAATCTTATCTGCGACTGCCCCTGCATTACTTTCAGCATTTAATGTCGCTGCATTCTGCAATTCTTCATGTTTACCGACGCAAACAGATTCTTTTGCAAATTGGAACATAGGAATATCATTTGCATCATTTCCAAAAGCGATGAATTCTTGCTTTTTCACATTTAGTTTTTGTAAGCCCGACCATTTATCAACACCAAGAGGACTAATATCTAAAATATTTTGTTGTCCATGCATGTATGTTCTGACTTGAAGCGATTTCAATCGAGATAATATTTCACTTGTATGTTCGTTTGGAAATATGACAACTTTAATCATTTCATTAATCTTATGTATCGAAATGTTTTTTGCTAACTGATCAGGGTCCAGATTTCGATAAATGGGATGTTCTGTACTTCCGGTATATGCATAATCCCATGCACTATCGATTAAATAGGATAATTGAAATTCCTCTATAATTTTTTCTATCTGTTTTTTTGTTTTATTATCAAATGCAGTTCGATGTGTGACTTTTCCACCGTTTGCAACAAATGCCCCATTTCCGCCAATCATTGGATACGTATGCATTTCTTTTGGAAGCACAGGAAGTAGGTCCCGAATTGGTCTTGCAGAGGCAAAGATAACTTCATGTCCTACATGGTGACAATATTGTAATGCCTCCATTATTTCTTTACATAAAGGTTGCCCCTTAAAACAAATTGTGCCATCTAGATCAAAAACAAATTTCATCGCTCTCCGTCCTTTCACACTCTTAATAGTAGAAAATTTTCGATATAATGAAAAGGACAGATGTCCCAAAAGGAGTTTTCAGATGCAAATAATCCAAGATAAAGTACTTTGCACTTATTATTTGAACCATAAAGCATTAAAAAAAGTTTTTACTAGCGAAGAACATCCCTTTCAAATTAGACGATATAGACGCAACGAAGTAGTTCTAGTAGAAGGGGAAGATATCGATGGTTTATATATACAAGTTTCCGGACGAACAAAAATTACTACAAGCGTCATTACGGGAAAAGCACTGTTGCTCAGGTTTTGCTCAGCAATTTCCTTTATGGGAGAGATTGAATTAGTCCAAAAGGTGCCAATCCAATCTCAAGTGACAGCAGTGGAAGAGACGGATTTTATTTTTATCACTAAAACATATATACATAACGAATTAATGAAAGATATAACTTTTTTACAGCAACTATTAGCCCATACAACATACAAACTACAGACTTGCACCACGGCATCTCGCATAAATTTACTAGCTTCCGTAGAAACAAGATTTGCAAGCTATCTGTGTACGGTTCGGAATGGTGTAAGCTTTGGAAAAGAGATTCAAACGACAAATAGTACTGAAATAGCTTCTTTAATAGGAACAACGACGAGACATTTAAATCGAGTTATTGAAAAACTAGCTTTTAAAAAGGTGATTGAGAAGAAAAAGAAAGAAATAATTGTTATAGAGTGGGAAAAGATAGAGGAGCTTTCAGATGGATTAAGGTATGAATGACTTGTAGCTACTTCTCCTTTAAAAGTTTTTTATTATTTGAAACAGATTGGAAGGGAAGAGCTAGATAGGCAAGAAAAAAATCGTTTGCTTGGATAAGCTAATATACCAGCAAACTCCTTTAGATAGCATCATAGAAAGTGAAAATAGTAATGAAATTGCGAGAGCTATCAAAATATTGCCTAGGAAATATCAGAAAATTTCATTAAATAGATGGTATCGAATTTGATGACTATCCTGGGTTAAATGACTATATAGAACTGAATGTTCCTTTTAAAGAAACAAACATAGGTAGGTCATAAAATATAATAAACAATTGTAAAAAATTTTCCTATTTATTTGTAAATCGTTGTGGTTTGAATTATTTTCCAAGAAAGCAAACAGGTAACATTGTGAAATAGATGAAATTTTGTTACTATTAAAATAGTTAGAGTGATTGTGGAAATAATCTTTCCTGTAGTAAATAAAGTTAATTGCTATTTAAATCATGGGTGTTGCCCGTGATTTTTTGTTTTTTAGAGGAGGAAGTTATATGGTGAATAAAAGAGCGATATTTATTAGATTGTTGCAAGTTTCGGATGCAGAGGATTTATTAAAGTTAGAAATAGAAAATAGAGATTTTTTCCAATTATATACTCCTTTAAAAGATGAGGAATTTTATACGGTGGAGAGACAAATAGAGCGGATTGAAAAGAGTATTTCACGTGCTGAGCGAGATACTTTCTATTCATTTGGTATTTTCCTTACTGAAAATGAACAGTTAATTGGAAATGTGACTTTATCTGAAGTTGTGCGAGGGGATCTACAAAGTTGTTGGATAGGCTATTATTTAGATAAACAACTAAATGGAAAAGGATATATGTCCGAAGCTGTAAGACAGGCAGTAGAGTTCGGATTTAAGGAGTTAAAGCTGCATCGTATTGAAGCTGGAGTGATGCCTCATAATTTAGGATCTATTAAAGTGTTAGAAAATGCCGGGTTCCATAAGGAAGGTGTCGCTAAAGAAAATGTTCGAATAAATGGGAAGTGGGAAGACCATCAAACACTGGCTATTATTAACAAATAAACACATAAGTATTATACTGAATATTCCCATTAACCTCTATTAAATATTATTTGCTTCCTGTATTCTTATATTAAATCAAGCTTTGAAACAAAAGGGGATACGGTTATGAATACAGTTTTTATAGCAGGGCATGCAAGATTACCAGCAGGAATGGCGGCACAAAATTTATATGAAACATTGACAATTACAGTGGAAATAGATAAAAAATATGGAGTGATTGTTGCGGCGAGCTGTACGTTAGCAACAGAACATGGACGAGCGTTTGTACAGCAACTGTTGAGAGGACATAGTTTGCAAGATGGCATTGATCAACCGCTTACTAGTATAAAAAATCATTATTTAGGTAAAGCGGGAAATGCGGTAATGTCCGCACTGAAAGATTTATATAAGCATTATGAGTTATATATAGCTGAGAAAAAATAAAACTTAAATTTTTAGAAAGTTTGGACAAAATGGTTTACAAACTCGTATTTATGTACTAGAATAAGAAGCAATAAGTCATGCCGAAACGATTTAACGTTCACAACCATGACTATCTTTGAAAAATATAAAAGCCAATACTGCCTAATCTGTTAAAAATTCTAGCCAGGATTTTTTACCGCAGATAATAAGCCAGTTCAATTTGATTTACAGCGGGTCTGTAATCTTTTTGAATTGGCTTTTTGAATTGACTTAGGAAAGGTGTGATTGTTTAAATGACCGGAGCACTAGCTAATATTAAAATCTTGGATTTATCACGTGTTCTCGCTGGTCCATATTGCACGATGATCATGGGTGACTTAGGTGCGGAGGTTATCAAGGTAGAAGCACCTGGTGGGAGTGACGAAACACGTAGATGGGGTCCTCCCTTTAAAGAAGAAGTAAGTGCTTACTATTTAAGTGCGAATCGAAACAAGAAGGCCATTACTCTAGATTTAAAGTCAGAAGCTGGTGTCGAAGTGATTAAAAAGTTAGTGCAAGAAAGTGATGTAATTATCAACAACTTCAAAGCTGGCACGATGGAGAGCTTTGGTATTGGTTATGACTTGTTGTCGGAGCTTAATCCAAGAATCGTATATTGCTCCATTACAGGATTTGGAGAAACGGGACCAGATCGACATTTGCCAGGATATGACTTTATCATTCAAGCCATGAGCGGATTGATGAGCATAACTGGTACGAAAGAATCAGGACCTCAAAAGACAGGTGTCGCCATCGTAGACGTTTTGACTGGTTTATATGCATGTGTGGGAATTCAAGCCGCTTTGTTAGAGCGAGTACAATCCGGCAAAGGACAAAAGCTGGATATTTCCCTTTATGATTCTGCAGTAAGTGCACTAGTAAATATCGGTAGCAACTATTTAATGGCCGAACAAGTTCCGAAAGCGCTCGGTAATACCCATGCAAATATCGTTCCTTATCAGTCATTTCAAACAGCAGATGGAGAAATGGTCATTGCCGTCGGAAACGATCATCAATTTAAAGCATTTTGTGATGTGCTTGGAAAACCTGAATACGCACAAAATATTCTTTTTCAAACGAATCCTAACCGCGTGAAAAATAGAGATGAACTAGTTCCATTATTACAAGCTGTTTTATTAACAAAAGAGACCGCCTATTGGCAAGAGCAGTGTAGAAAAAACAACATTCCAAGTGGACCAATTCAAAATTTAAAAGAAGTTGTCCAGGATAAACAGCTGCAAGCGCGTAATATGTTTATCACGCAAGATCATCCAACAGCGGGTCGTATTAAACTGATAGGAAGTCCACTTAAGCTATCTCGAACGCCGGTTCAGATGAAGCACCATCCACCTAACCCGGGTGAGCATAATGAGGAAATTATGAATCGATTAGGAATGACACAAACAACTAATTAAAAGGAGAGATTATAGTATGAACTTTTCATTTTCAGCCGAACAAAACATGTTACGTAAAACGGTAAGAGGGTTTGTCGACAAAGAAATTATGCCTTATATTGGCGAATGGGATCGGGCAGGAAAATCTGATCCAGCTATTTATAAGAAACTCGCAGGCCTTGGATTCATGGGTGTTTGCATTCCAGAACAATACGGTGGAAGCGGAATGGACTACAATTCACTCGCAATCGTATGTGAAGAGCTAGAGCGCGGCGATACAGCTTTCCGTACAGCGGTTTCTGTGCACATTGGATTGAACAGCTTGACGCTTTTGCAGTGGGGAACGAAAGAACAAAAACAGAAGTATTTAGTACCTCAAGCAAAAGGAGAGAAAATCGGTGCGTTTGGTTTAACAGAGCCGGCAGCTGGGTCTGATGTGGCAGCGCTTGAAACAACTGCTGTCAAAGATGGAGATTACTACATTTTAAATGGACAAAAAGCATGGATTTCTCTATGTGATGTGGCAGACCACTTCTTAGTTTTTGCCTATACAGGAAACAAATCGAAAAAACATAAAGCCATTTCTGCCTTTATAGTAGAGCGTACATGGGAAGGTTTTTCTTCCATCGCAACGAAAGGAAAACTAGGAATTCGTGCAGGCAACACAGGTGAGCTATTTTTCGAAAATGTGAAAGTACCGAAAGAGAACTTACTTGGGGAAGAAGGCGAAGGGTTCAAAATTGCGATGGCAGCGCTTGATAACGGGCGTTTCACTGTAGCGGCAGGAGCAGTTGGACAAATTATGGCTTGTATGGAAGCTAGCGTAAACTACTGCCATACACGCGAAACATTTGGAAAAGAAATTGGTAGACACCAATTAGTTCAACAAATGATCGCTAAAATGGAAGCCGGATATCAAATGAGCAGTTTGCTAGTATATCGCGCAGGAGAACTGAAAAACGCAGGAAAACGAAATACGCGAGAAACGTCCCTTGCAAAGTGGCAAGCATGTGATTTTGCCAACCAAGCAGCAGATGATGCAGTGCAAATTCACGGGGCAAATGGCTATTCGGACGAATATCCAGTGGAACGTTACTTACGTAATTCGAAAGCGCCTGTTATCTATGAAGGAACGCGTGAAATCCATACAATAATGCAAGCTGAATATGTATTAGGATACCGAGAAGATAAACAATTAAACAAAATGCTACCTGCTTGGGAGCAAGAATTGGTTAATTCTTAAATGAGTTGCATTCACATTTTACAGTGTTAACTTAACGTAACAATTAGAAAGTAATCGGCCATATAGTAAATGGCTGGTTACTTTTTTGCTATAATATTCGTAAGATTATAATATTACGGAGTTGAGATCATGATTGAAGTAAGAAAACTGCAATTAGATAAAACAAAACGTGCGATAGTTATTTCAGATATACATGCAAATTTAAAGCTATTTAAACGTCTGTTAGATAAAGTAGATTATACAGAGAATGATTATTTATTCATTAATGGTGACCTTTGTGAAAAAGGACCAAATAGTTTAGAAGTAATGCAATTTGTAAGAGTATTATCTGAACGATCTGCTAATGTCTATGTGACAAAAGGAAACTGTGATGTAGTTCATCGCTATGTCTTTCATGGAAGTCAGGGGATCATTGCTTATATGAATAGACAAAAGCATTCTATTCTAAATGAAATGCTAGCAAAGCATCGTAAAACCTTAGATGATTTTGTAAATTTAGGTGAGCTGAGCTGTTATTATCGCCAAAATTTTCAAGAAGAAATAGACTGGTTAGAATCATTGCCAATTGCATATGAAACAGATGAATTTATTGTCATTCATGCAGGTCTTGATAACAAGGAAAATTGGAGAGAAACTTCAGAAGAGACAGCTTTGTATACGCAAGAATTTTATAACAAAGTCCATCAAGTGAAAAAAACAGTTATTGTTGGTCATTGGCCCGTTGTTAATTACCGTGCAAATCAAGTTAGTTCCCATAACCCGATCATTGACCTCGATAAAAACATCATAGCATTAGATGGGGGAAATCAGATTAAGAAAGACGGACAATTAAATGCGCTAATTATCCAAAATGGCATGTATACACATACATATGTTGATGAATTAACAAACGAAATCATAGTGCAAAAAAAATATAACGATTCTATGAATAGAGTAGGAACGGTGACATATCCCAATTACGACTTACAAATAATACGACAAGAGAAGTACTTCACTTTATGTGAAAATACGAATCTCGGGATAGAACAATGGATTAAAAATGAATATATAAAATTAGAGAATGAAGCGACACTTTCTAAGGCAGATGTGAGCACAACTTTTCTGTCTGTTAAACAAGGAGAGAAAGTATGGATCGTTGATAATGAATGTGACGGTTATATGCTTGTGAAAAAAGAAAATGGAGAGGTTGGTTGGTTGCCGAGAGATTGCTTTTGATGAACCAAAGGAGGAAGTGATATTTTAACAGAATTAGCAGAAGGTATACATAAACTTGTGATCAAATTTCCTACTGGAATGGGAGCAGTGAACTGCTATTTAATAGAAGGAAAAAATGGCTATACCGTGATTGATACAGGAACTGATTCAAAAGAGGCGAAGGATGGATGGAAAGAAGTTTTATCATCTGGAATCATCATAGAGAAAGTCGTTTTGACACATACGCACCAAGATCATATTGGACTTGCAAAATGGTTTCAAAAGGAAGTAGTGGTACCTGTTATCGTTTCCTGTTTAGGTTATGAAGAAATGAAGAAAAATCGATTTTCCCATAGTAGAGACAGGTTAAACAACTTAATTATTAAACACGGGGGAGTTGCTCTTCCTCATAAAAAAGAAGAGGATAATTCTATTTATGATTTCGAACCGCATAAGGGGAGCAATGCTACTTGGTGTACTTGTTGGTGGAGTTTTGAGTGAACAATGGGGAATATGTCCACTTTATTATTTAATCGGAACTATTATTTGTTCGGTTTCGTTATTGGGGATATTTCTTCCTTACTTTAAATTTATGGATGGTTATTCCAGTAAATAATATTAAATAAAATATTATATGGCACACTGTTTTTAGCGGAACCATATTGTAGGACTGAATAGTTTTGTGGACACTCACTCGTAATTAAATCCTTTTCATAATTACTCACTTTTTAGACAAGCTAAGTAAAAGGAGTAAGATGATTAAATGGATAATAATTATGAATTAGGTTGTACGCAATATGAATAAACCCTTCAAACCACAGCTTGTATATTTTGAACCAAATTCACTTGATTATCCGCTTGGTAGAGAATTGAAGGAAAAATTCGAGAAAATGGGTATTGAAACGCGCTTTACGACTTCACATAACCAAATTCGGGATTTACCGGGTGAGACGGACGCTCAAAAATATCGTATTGCTAAATCTACCTTAGTCGTAGGCATACGAAAAACATTGAAATTCGATACGTCCAAGCCTTCAGCCGAATATGCAATCCCGCTTGCGACAGGCTGTATGGGACATTGTCATTATTGTTATTTGCAGACGACGATGGGCAGCAAACCTTATATTCGAACTTACGTAAACGTAGAGGAAATTTTGGAAGCAGCTGATCGCTACATTGAAGAACGCGCACCAGAGATTACTCGGTTTGAAGCAGCTTGTACATCCGATATTGTCGGAATTGACCATTTAACGCATTCATTGAAAAGAGCAATTGAACACATTGGTCAAACAGAACTAGGTAGGCTACGTTTTGTAACGAAATTCCATTTTGTCGACCACTTGTTGGATGCCAAGCATAATGGCAAGACGCGATTCCGATTTAGTGTAAATGCTGATTATGTTATTAAAAACTTTGAACCTGGCACTTCTCCTCTTGATAAAAGAATCGAGGCTGCAGGTAAAGTGGCAAGAGCTGGCTACCCTCTTGGATTTATCATTGCACCAATCTATCTACATGAGGGCTGGGAGGAAGGCTATCGCCACTTGTTTGAACGGCTTGACGAAGAATTGCCGCATGATGCAAGAGAGGATATTACATTTGAATTTATTCAACACCGGTTTACAAAGCCCGCCAAAAAAGTGATTGAAAAGAATTATCCAAAGACAAAATTGGAGCTAGATGAAGAAAAAAGGCGCTACAAATGGGGCAAGTATGGAATCGGTAAGTATATTTACCAAAAGGACGAAGAGGAAGAAATAAAATCTCATCTATACGGCTATATGGAAAAGTACTTTCCTAAAGCCAAGTTAGAATATTTTACTTAATAAAAAACGTATGGCCTCGGGAAACTGGGGCTATTTTTTGCGCGTAACCAAACAGTCTAGCAGACTTAAAATCCAATTAAATAACCAGATTTCTTAAGTAGAATTTTCTTAAAATTTTTTAAACAAAAGGGTTGCAAAATAAACGAAAAAGGAATATCATATAAACAAATAGTAATTCAATAATTACAAATTACTAAAAAGGATGATTTATTTTCATGACAAACTATAAGACAGAAGAAGAATTTCTAAAGAAATATGATTCTTCTAAATACCGCACACCAGATGGATACACAGCGGATATTGCCATTTTTACGATTGTATCGGAAAAAGTATTAGAGAAGGCTCCGCCAAAGATGACATTGAATATTATGTTGATCAAACGAGCTGAAAAAGATAGCGAAAATAATCCTAATATTGAAGGAGGAAAATGGGCCCTTCCTGGTGGTTTTGTAGACGCTCCGAAAAAAGAAACGGCTTACATGGCGGCAAAGAGAGAATTGAAAGAAGAAACAAATGTAGACGGTTTGCATATTAAGCATTTTGGCGTTTATGACGAATTTGGTCGGGATCCTCGTGGATGGATGATTTCAAATGCCTTTTACGCAATAGTTCCTGATAATCATATAGGACAGCGACAAGCAAATGACGATGCTGCAGAAGTGGAATTATTCGACATAGAAGAAGTTTTCAAGTTGGATTTAGCTTTTGACCATCGCCAAATAATTAGCGATGCATTGAAGTCCATCAAAAAAGAGATGATTCAATCAACGATAGCCAGAAATTTTCTACCGAAAGAATTCACCTTATCTGAATTACAAAGAGTTCTTTTGACTGTGGGAGAGGATCCACGTATCTCAAATGATTCTGTATTTTTTACAAAAGCACCAAAGCTTCCCTTTATCGAAAAGGTTATAGATAATGAAGGTAAGCCGAAAAAAACGAATAGAAATTCATATAGACCATCTCAATTATATACTTTTAATGATTATGAGATTATTGAGTCTATTTACCATTAGGAAAGTTACTTTCTTTCCTAATCATTTTACAAAAAGTAAATTGTAATTCGACAATTACTAATTAAAAACTAAACATGAGGAGAAGATATTATGCAAAAACGTGCATTGATTAACATTGATTATACGGAAGACTTTGTTGCGACAAACGGTTCTTTAACTTGTGGTGAGCCAGGGCAAAGATTGGAAACAAAAATTAGCGAGCTGACAGAGGAATTTATTGCAAATGGAGATTTTACGGTATTTGCTGTGGATGTCCATGAAATAGGGGACAAATATCATCCCGAAACGAAATTATTTCCCCCTCATAATATTAGAAATACAGAAGGTAGAAATTTATATGGTTCTTTAAAAAATGTATACGAAACAAATGAAGGAAGAGAAAACGTCTACTTCATGGATAAAAAAAGATATTCAGCATTTGCAGGAACAGATTTAGAAATTAAATTACGGGAACGAGGAATTTCAGAAATTCACTTAGTTGGCGTTTGTACAGATATTTGTGTGCTTCATACAGCAGTAGACGCTTATAACAAAGGATTTCATATTATCATCCATAAAGATGCAGTAGCTTCCTTTAATCAAGCAGGACATGAATGGGCACTAGGGCATTTTGAAAATTCACTTGGAGCAAAGATCGTTTAAAATTAAAGGAGGAAAATAAAATGAAATACGCAGATGATAGTTTCATGTTACACACAGACCTTTATCAAATTAATATGGTGGAAACTTATTGGAAAGATGGTATTCACAATAAGAAAGCTGTATTTGAAATGTATTTCCGTAAGCTTCCGTTTGGGAATGGCTATTCCCTGTTCGCAGGGTTGCAGCGTATAATTGAGTTTATTGAAAACTTCGGGTTTTCGGAGAGCGATATCGCCTATCTACGGGAGGAAGGGCAATATTCCGAGCTGTATCTCGATTATTTGAGTAATCTTCAATTCACAGGTACGATTCGTTCCATGAAAGAAGGAGAATTGGTATTTGCTAATGAACCTATCTTGCAAATAGAAGCTCCATTAGCTGAAGCACAATTGATTGAAACAGCACTGCTAAATATAGTGAACTTCCAAACATTGATCGCTACAAAAGCTTCCCGGATTAAACAAGTAATTGGTGAAGGGGTAGCAATGGAGTTCGGTACTAGACGTGCACAGGAATTAGATGCGGCAATTTGGGGTACTCGGGCTGCTTATATCGGAGGGTTTTCTGCAACAAGTAATGTACGAGCTGGAAAATTATTTGGTATCCCTGTAGCTGGAACACATGCACATGCGATGGTGCAAGCTTATCAGGATGAATATGTAGCTTTCACCAAATATGCAGAAGCACATAAGGATTGCGTTTTCTTAGTAGACACATATGATACGCTGCGTTCTGGTGTACCTAATGCTATTCGGGTAGCCAAGGAATTTGGCGATAAGATTAATTTTATAGGGATTCGTTTAGATAGTGGGGATATGGCTTACCTTTCAAAAGAAGCAAGGAAAATGTTAGATGAAGCTGGTTTAACAGAAGCGAAAATTTCCGCTTCCAATGATCTAGATGAATACACGATTATGAACTTAAAAGCACAAGGAGCTCGAATAGATACTTGGGGTGTTGGAACAAAATTGATTACTGCTTATGATCAGCCTGCTCTTGGCGCTGTATATAAGCTGGTTGCCATTGAAAATGAAGCTGGAGAAATGGTAGATACCATTAAAATTTCTGCTAATCCTGAGAAAGTAACAACACCGGGAAGGAAACGTATTTATCGTATTATTAATAATGTCAACGGTCATGCTGAAGGAGACTATATTGCTTTAGCGCATGAAAAACCACAAACAGAAGAGCGTTTGAAAATGTTTCATCCGGTACACACCTACATTAGTAAATTCGTAACTGATTTTACTGCAAAGGAATTGCATTTAGATGTAATAGTGAACGGTTCTGTTGAATATGAATTATCTACAATTCAAGAAATACAACGCTATGCAAACGACAATTTAAATTTATTATGGAATGAATATAAACGTACGATGAATCCAGAAGAATACCCAGTCGATTTGAGTCAAGCTTGTTGGGATAACAAGATGGAGCGAATTCGTGAAATTCAAGAAAAAGTACGAAGATAGTGTTGTGATTATATTGAAAAAGTCGAACAAGGGATTTGGAGGAAACAATTAATGGCTAAGATCGGTATTTATGGGTCTTCATTTGACCCAATTACAAACGTACATTTATGGACAGCAAGCACTGTTGCACACCGTTGTAAATTGGATCAGGTGATCTTCTTGCCTTGCTCAAGTAAAAGAAAAGACAAAAGAATGAAAACGGAAGATGAGCATCGTTGGAATATGCTTCAACTAGCTATTGAAGATGACAGTCGTTTTATTGCAGATGATCATGAAATGAAGCAAGATGCATGGAATATATATACGTATGACACAATGGTACATTTTAAGAAGAAGTATCCAAATGATGAAGTGTACTTCATTATGGGAGCAGATTTGTTAGTCGATATAGCAAAAGGTGAATGGGTTAAAGGGAGAGAGTTAGTTTCTGAAAACAAGTTCATAGTGATGGCAAGAGAAGGAGTAGATATGCTATCAACCATTAGTCGCTCAGCAATACTTAGAAACAATGATGATGGCTCAACCTTTCATTTAGTTGATAAGGGGTTGGCAATGGAGATTAGCTCGACGTATATTCGAGAAGAATTTGCTATGGGCGGAGAACCGAAATATTTATTACCTTCTTCATGCTATAACTATATAAAAAAACATGGACTATATAGTAGGTGATATGTTGCTGCGTAAAGTAACATAGCCCTCATTAACCACTGTCTAAAATAAATAATTAGACTTTTTGAAAAAAACAGTTGATTGATTAATGGTATTTGCTATTATCAGTAACAATAACTTATTAGCGATGACGAGACGATTAGATAAGATGCAGCATTACAGAGACCCTTGGTTGGTGAAAAAAGGGATGGGAATTCTTATTGAAAAAAAACTCCGAGCTTCGTATGGAACTAAGCGAGTCTTAGGGATGCTACGACGGTTTCCTCCGTTACAGGGATAAGGTATCGCCAAATGGCCGTACCTGATAAGGCTTGTTGAGTGATCAATAAGCAAACTGAGGTGGTACCGCGAATTCAAACTCTCGCCCTCAAGATGAAAATCTTGGGAGGTGGGAGTTTTTTTATTTTATTTAAAATGTGTGGAATGAAAAATAGTAAAAAAGAGGTGGAGTTTATGCACTGGGCATATGAAATAGCGAAAAGATTAATTGAAAAACATCCAACAAAAGAGGTTTTTACTTGTGCATCAGGGATTAGCCCTTCTGGTTCTGTCCATATCGGGAACTTCCGGGAGATCGTAACAACTTTTTTTGTAGTAAAGGCTTTAGAAAGCTTAGGTAAAAAGACGAGGTTTATTTTTTCGTGGGATGACTTTGATAGATTAAGAAAAGTTCCTCAAAATGTGCCCTTATCTTTTGAGAATTTTGTTGGTATGCCTTATTCGGATGTCCCAAACCCTTTTGGAGAGGGAAGTTATGCTCATTATTTTGAAAAAGAGTTTGAACAATCTTTACAAGCTTTTGGCATCCAACCTGAGTTTATATACCAAAGTGTGGAGTATCAAAGTGGACGATATTCGGACTACATTAGGATTGCATTGAAAAAAAGGAAAGAGATATACGAGATACTCATGCGTTTTAAGTCCAGCCCTTTTTCTTCCGAACAAAGTGAAGCATTTTTCCCCATCACCTTATATTGTGACAGCTGTAACAAGGATACGACCGCTATATGTGCTTTTAACGAAGAACTCGGACAAATCGAATACACCTGTACTTGTGGAAATGAAGGGGTGCAATCACTAGGGGGAAAAAACAGGATAAAACTAAATTGGAAAGTCGATTGGGCAATGCGCTGGATGATGGAAGATGTAGTATTTGAACCAGGGGGACGAGATCATTCATCTGCAACTGGTAGTTATAATGTCTCTAAAGCGATTGCGAAAGAAATATTTGATTATGAAGCACCTGATTATACTGCCTATGAATTTATCGGACTAAAAGGGACAAATGAAAAAATGTCTAGCTCATCCGGAAACGGACTAACACCAAATGATCTTCTATTAGTCTACACACCGGAAATTATTCTATTTATGTTTGCCAAATACAAACCAAATGCTTCCTTTCATATAGGACTAGATGAAGATGTACTGCGCAATTACTCAGAGTTCGAACGATATCAATCCGCATATTCAAAGGGATTGATAAAAGAGGAAGATATTAGAATTACATTGGAGTTGGCTTGTGGCGGTAGTATAAATAGGCACCCGAGTTTTAGCCAAGTTGCAAGTATTTTCTCGCGTATAGGTTTTAACTATGAATTATTGCAAACTTCCTTAAGTCGAACCGGAGTAGAATATACAATGGAAGAGATCAATCCGATTAGTGACAGGGTGGCTCATTGGATAAAATATTGGAATCCCCATCGATTGGTAAGTATAAACCAGGTAAATAATATCCTGTACTATAATAGTTTGACTACTGAGCAACGAAGAAAAGTAAATGAACTAACAGAGTTGCTAAGAAATGAAACTTCCTTATCAGGAGATTCTTTTATGAACCAAATATATGCTATTTGTGAAGAAGACGATAAAAAAAGAATGCGTGAAAGCCAGAAAGAATTATTTCAAAATGTCTATCAATTAGTTATAGGTCAAAGTAGTGGACCCAGATTACCTTTACTCATAAGTGCGGTTGGTCGGGAGAAAATGATTAAACTACTTACATTTTCTTGAGTGGATATTCCTATTTCTAATACATTAAAACTATCGGGATAGGTCAATTTCTTACGATTATTTATGGTTACTAAGACCTATATTAAGCGCTATCTAAATAACCACTATTTTCCTTGAGTGGTGGTAGAAGAGTTACAAACCAAATTCTTCTATTTAATTCCTTTGCATTGTTTTTATGAAAATTGCAACTTCTCTCTTTACCTTCCATTATAAAAGTGGAATATTATAACTATTGATAGGTTACTAGAGGAGGAGAAGCATGTTCACGTACGGGGGATTATTGTATAATGAAGAAAATGGGTATCGTTCAAAAGTGATTGTTTCTAAAAGTTTGATGAGGCATTGCTTATGAAAGTGTTAGATGTAGATCTATTTGAAGATGGTTTACAACGCAACATTGCGATGCTTTATAGGGTAAGAAGCGAAGTAGATTCCATCTATCAGTCAGTTTTAGGGTTAGTTGATATGGAAGAACAATTGAAAGGAGCAGGCGGAAATGCCATTCGCTCCTTTTATCGAGAATGTCATCTGCCATTTCTTCAATTTTTCCGCTTGTTTTCCGATAACTTTCAACAAATCCTCGGCCAGATGGAAGCAGCCCTTCACTCATTCGAGCCAGATTCCGCAGGCTACATACTGGAACAATTTCTAGAAGGCGAATTGGAAGACGGACTTACGCTAATTGGCCAACTGACCGAAAGCTTGACGGATGAGACCAATAGCATCATGGATCAGGTCAGTGATATTGTTGCTCTACCACACTTGGATGATAGTGGGGTACAAATGGGAGTCATCAATTCTAAGAAAAAACGGGATGACACAGTCGATGGGCTCCACGAATTTGATGTGTCCCAGACGACCGCACTTACTCCCATTGAACAAGGTTTGCAAGCAATGGACACATGGCTGGCCGATTTGGAAGGACTGTTTAAAGCAGGGGTAAAAGATATAACCTTTGAGCAAAGCCAGTGGGATGTTCTTACCTTAAGAAGTGACATTAGAACAGAACTGTTCCCTAAAGTATACTTAGATCCTAGTAACTTGTGGGTGGAGAAACAGGAAAAGTTGATCGGCACCATGCTTACCGCTACGACTTTCCAAGGTCTTGAAGGGAAAAAAGTGGCCACTGTCGAAGAAAACATAGAGGAAAATGTCAAGTATCATCAATATGAAAATGGGTTGCTTATTAAAGAGTATTTGGTTGGAGAAACGGTTTTCTATGAAGTTGTTTCTAAAGTAGAATATAAACAAGAGACCGTTCAAGTTGAGAAACCAAAGGAAAATAAAGGACTAGATATATTCCAGACCGTATTAGATGTGGCCGGACTTGTCCCTGTTATTGGTGAAGCGGCAGATGGTTTAAACGGTGTTATCTATTCTGCTAGGGGAGATACATTAAATGCGGCCCTTTCTTTTGGAGCGATGATTCCCATTGCAGGCTGGGCAAGTACAGGTGGGAAATTCGCCAAAAAAGGCAGCGAGGCGATAGCAGATGCCCAAAGTGCAAGTAAAGCAACGGATAATGTCAAAGGTGGAGCAAAGGGTGCAACCTTAAATCAAGACCAATTAAAAGTTGTCGAGGAAGTTGAAACGGGGAATATAACTTTAGTAACGAACAAGCAAAAAGGTAACTATGGTGAAATGAAAATGGATATCCATTTTGAAAGTCAAGGTTTTACTAGAATTAGTAACGATAGAGTAACTAGTCTAGATGATAAAATAGTAAAAGGAATTGATGGGGTATACCTTGACCTAGGTCACCTCCAAAGTATATTCTCGGTGAGGCTAAATATGGGAGTTCTACTCTAAGCAATACCAAAGATGGAAGACAAATGAGTGAAACATGGATAGAGGGAAGAAATAGACTAGAAAGCGCAGTAGGAAAAGATAATGCAGATGATATTTTGCTAGAAGGATATGATAGGATATTAGTGAATACTAAAGAAGACGGATCTGTTATAACTAAAGTATTAGATGATAATGGATATGTAATAAAATAAGAGGGTGTGAAAAAATGGTAAGAGATTCACTTAAAGATACAAAATATTTTAACGAATATGTTGCTGAAGAAAAAAATAGAATAAATAAATTTGAGTTAAAATTAAGTAGTAATGAAGTAAGAGAAGATAGAGTCGTAAACGTCAAAAAAAAGTATATGATTTGAAATTTCAAATATTAATAGCTAATTATTCAATGGGCGAACCGGTAGAAAATCTCATTGATGACTATCGTTTAATAGTGCAAGACATGAAAGAACTTTGGGATCCTGCACGTTATGAAGATATGTTGTGGATGCTAGCTATAGGTGTTATGTTGGAGATTGATGATGAATCCTTTAATGTTTTAGTGAAGTTAGTAGAAAACAGCCACCTGGATGATTTTTTATATAATTTTATCATTCATTCAAGAAAAAATGAGGTGAATTATCAGGATAGTGCATTGTTGTTTGAAGTACCATTTAATAGTCTGATAAAGGTTATTCATGCGGAGAATGAAGGTGATGCTATCCCCTTAATGAAGGAATATCTGTTAGAAAAGTGGTATGTTGGACATAAGGATATGGGATGGTATGACTGCCATAAGCATCGTGAAAAATTATACTTTGGCTATTGGAGTTTTGAAAGTGGAGCCATTGTAAAGATATTAGGACTAGATGATAGCGTATTAAAAACTATTCCCTATTATCCTTATGACATGGTACATTTTAGAGGAATCTAAAACGAAATTGCTAGTTTATTTGAAACTTCATTTATTATTAAAACTTGAATGAGTGTATTCTATACTAGATAATTCTACGTAAATTAATAATTTTAAAGAGACTCCATACCAGATTTGGAGTCTCTTTTATTATTAGCTAGCTAACAAGGAATTCAGCAAATCCTCAGTCAGATGGAAGCAGCATTTCACTCGTTCGAGCCCGATTCCGCAGGCTACATACTGGAACAATTTCAAGAAGGCGAACTGGAAAACGGACTTACGCTAATTGGTCAATGGAAAACCCCGTCGATATCAGCGTAATTTAACTTGATACAACAGGGTTTTTTATACGCTTATCTAATACTCATATGAGAAACGATCATTAAATTTAAACCAAAGTTATACATTCAATTGCATTAAATGCTTCTGCTATGCTTTTGAAGATATTTTTCAATATCATTATAAAGCCCGCTTTGGTTAGAATATTTTACATAATTTTTTGCCGTACGTAACCAATCTAAAGTGGATGCTTGCTGATTGCTAAGTGCATGCATTAGATCATTTGTGTTAAGTGGTCGTTCATTTCCCGTGGTCAGAATTTCCTCTAAAACATTTTCTGAAGCCATTTCCACTACATTTTCTATATCTGCACCTGAGTAAAACTCGGTTTTTTTAGCAAGTGCTGCCACGTCTATTTCTTCCGCATATCGACCCATTAATTTTAATTGAAAGATTTGCCTTCTTGCTTTCTCATCCGGAGGAGCAACAAATATCAATCGGTCAAATCTGCCCGGACGCTTTAATGCATTGTCTATATCCCACGGAGTATTTGTAGCAGCCATGACAAGCACTTCATCTGTACTCGTATCAATACCTTCCATCTCGGAAAGAAAGGTATCAATTACTCCTCTAAGATGTGAGGAAGACTTGGAACGACTATATCCTATAGTGTCAACCTCATCGAAGAACATAATACTAGGCTTTTGAAAGCGGGCTTTATCAAAGATATCCTTGAGATTTTGCTCACTTACGCCAATATATGGATCTAAAATATCTGTAATATGGACTGGATAGAAATTTGCCTTACATTCGCCAGCAGTCGCTCGAGCAATAAATGTTTTTCCGCACCCAGGAGGACCATAGAGAAGTACTCCTCCACCTGATTTTTTCTTAAATTTAGCGAATAATCCTTTGTTAAAAAAAGGACTTATAATCCGAAGAGTAATCGTCTTTTTTAAATCTTCTAAGCCGGCAACATCTTCAAAGGTTATCGTATTAGAAACACTCTTAACCTCTTTATTAGAACCATTTCCTTCAATAACTTTAAGCTTCGGTTTTAATTGCTGTAAGTTTGTTTGTTGTTCTACAAGCATGTTTGGTTCAGAATATCCTTCTTCCAACAATTCCTCGGATGATGGCACGGTTTCTTTTATCTTTTGCTGTTGGAGTCTTGAGCTTACAGCTGTGAGTTCTTGTATTATTTCTAAGCGAAGCTCCTCATCCTGACAGCAAGCTATACCAGTTGAGAAAGATTGAACCGCCTCTAGTAAACTTCCATTTTCAGCTAGTTCTTTTCCAAGCCAATAGTGAGCTTGGGCATCTTGAGGACTTCGTTCTACCATTTGTTGTAGCCATTTCACTTTATCCATTTTATCACCTTTTTCTCTTTAGTAAGAACTTAACAATTGGTACTGATAAATAAGTATAAATACAAAATGCAATGTATGTATAAAGCCAAATAGTACCTATCATATTAAAATCCAATGAAAATAATAGAATTGTGAGTCCTACTCCTATTATCCATATAACCCCCCAACCCAGTCTACCCGCCAGTCTATTTGGAACTAATAAGGGGTGTGCATCAATTTCAAGCTCCTCTAGTGTAGCCAACAACTTTTTATTTTCGGGGTTTAAGGCAAATGCTTGCCCGTAATGTTCCATAGCTTTTTTGGGATCATTTTGGTTTTGAGCCGCATGACCTAAATGCAACATTTTTTCAAACTCAGAGTCATTCGAGTCCATATACTTTTGTATAGAATTAATTTGCTCTTTCTTCCCATTGCCTAACTCTTCTATAAAATAATGTAACCGAAGTGTTCGACCATCCTCTGGATTCATTTCTAGTGCTTTCTTTATGAGTAAGGATGCTTTTTTTCTTTGGCCCACCAATTTCATCAAATATGCATAACTTGCATGAGCATCTGCACTTTCAGGATTTATTCGGAGCACCTCGAGAAGGGCACTCTCTGACTCTTGCCACCGTTCCGTATTAATATATATCATTCCTAATACATGAAGTACCGGCTCTTCATGGATACCAAAACGGAGGGCTTCCTTCATCTGCTCTTCAGCTAATTCATAGTTTTCTAGAGAATAATTACTGTATCCAAGAATATACCAGGCTAGACCGTTGTTGATGTATTCTCCCATGCCGTCTTTAAATATTTCTATCACTTGCTCGTATTTATTAATGTGAAAATAATACTCTACTAGTTCCAACGAAACAGCTTTTTCCTTGATCAATTTTCTATCCTCCTTTTATTGGTAGTCTAACTATATACTAGAAATTAAATTTATCATAAAAAATTCTATTGCAATTCCGATAGTGCACCAAATGATGCCTGGAAGAATTAGCGATTGTGTTTTACCGTTTAAAGACATATGTTCTTTAAAGGTACGATTTAAATAGTTATAATAAATGATAAAAGTAACGATTCCTATTACTCTACCAATAATTTTAATATAACTTTCGTCTAAGTTGATTATTTGATGAGTAATTGCATAAGTTAAATATATTTTAAAGAGAAACAAAGAAGTGCTGACGGTAATAAGCTTATATAAAATCTTCTTCTCTACTTTTAGCCAAATCGCATTCTGCAATCCCAATGCTGTAATTGCAATAATTTGACCAAAGAAAGCTGCTATAAATAAACTGCTAAGGTTATAGCTTTTCGTTTTTTCTATGTATTCATCTGTAATGCTTGCTGAATATAGATCTTCCTGCATTTTTATATCCTCCTAATAATTCAATGAAGAAACACTAAATATATTTATTTATATACATAATTTTCTATTTATTCTTTTAGAAAGTCAACTATAATCCTGTTAAACATAAAAAGTACTTAAAAGAGCTTTTATTATTAAGTTTTATATAAAAAGGTTGAAAAGAAAACATTTTATCTTTCCTCTTTTTTTAGGGGGCTTGCACAAGATTTCTATAAAGAATTTTCTAGGAATGCTTATCACCAGATAATTGGGAGGAATTTGGAATTACAGGATGAACTATATGAGAGAATAGTAATTATATGCTCTCAAGGAGATGACTTAGTTAATAGTTTTGACTTGGATAATGCCATACAAATGTATTTGAAAGCTTTAGATTTAGTTCCCGAACCTAAACATAATTGGGAAGCAAGCACATGGATTTACATAGCATTAGGTGATACCTGTTATATGAATAAAGATTATAATGCTTCGAACGATTTTTTATTTAATGCGATTAATTGTCCTGATGGAATAGAAAATCCTTGTATTATGTTACGTCTTGGTGAGACCGAGTATGAATTATGAGACGTTAATAAAGCGAAAGATTATTTACTGAGAGCATATAGTCTGGAAGGCTACTCGATTTTTGAAAATGAAGAGGAGAAATATTTTGATGTGATTAAAAGTGAAATTTAAGAGGTGATTAATAAAGAATTAATGGATAAGAGAAATGAAGAATTTGACAAAGGAAATCTAGAGGAGTGTGTCATTTTCTTAGAACAAGCATGGAAAGAACTACCGGATGATAAAATAATTTTTGATGAGTGGCAGTGTTTAACGAAAAGGATGAAATTATTACTTAAGAGCAATGTAGGGACTTCTAATTACGATTAGAAAGCATAGCGACTTATATCCTGAACTATAAAAAAAGTAATTGAGGTGTAAATGTGTGAATGTGAGATCTGAGTTAAAAAAAATTTATTCTAATAGACTTTTACAATCTCCAACAGAAGTATCAGAATTTGAAAAAGCATTAGACAATCTTATTAATTTAGGAAAAACGTCTATTATTACAGAATTATGCATGGTATTTGACGATGATACTGAACGATATGAGGTTATGTTCGGTCTTGTACATGGCATAGAGCATCTTTATAAAGAGAGTATTGAAGAAGGAGTATATTTAATAGCATTAGCAGTTCCAAGTATTATTGATAGGGCAAGAGAATGGATGGAAGTGTTACATTTCAGAATTTTAAATCATGAACAAGTGAGAAGCATATATGCTAATGAACTAACTAAGTAGATATCAAGACTAAGGGGATTATCATAAATTTATTAATGGATATAAAAAGGAAGATCCACATAAGTTCGGCAATTCTGTAGAGGAAGTTTTAAAAGCAATTTTATAATTGCAGATTTGAATTATAGTGATTCTATCTGCTTTGATTTATATATGAATAATGATCAAGATGCTAAAGTTGTTCAATGTTAGTAGATTATGAAGGAAATGAGAAAGAATTAGATTTTTGATTTGATTTAAGGCCTTGATTCGAAAATGGATTTTCCTAGAGTAAATATTCGATAATATTAGATGCAAATGATTGGGGGGTCTCCATTTGGAAGAATAACTCCTTCCTCAAGCCAACCATCGTAAATATGTGGAATATGAAGTAGGGTAAATGTTGGTATATAAAGATTTTCATGTGTACTTATAAAGCTAGAAAGAGCACCATGTGCCTTTTTAAAGAAGTTTAATAGGAAATAAACAGGGGTGATTACCAGTGGATAAATTATCTTTTTTAAAACAGTATAGAAAAAACATAGAGTTTGTTCCTAACCAGGACTTACTCTATATTGAAAATCAATATATCCCAGAAGAATGGAAAGAAATTTTTAAAGAAACAGATAAAACCAAAAAGAAAGATAAATTAATAGCTTTATGGAATAGTGTGTGTGAAAAAGAATTGAGCAATACTATATCGTACTTGCAAGAGAATCTATTAGAATTTGAATTGATAATAGATAATGGACAATATGCAGTACTATACAGCGTACAAAGTGAAAATGAAGAAATTTTATTTTATGAAGGCGGTATACCAACAAACTCGTTTTTTATTCCAGAAATGAGGAAAGCTTGGTCAAAACTACCAGGATCTATTAAGAAGTTCTATGAAAAGTTACATAATGGATTTTATAATCTGCCAAGTAAAACTATGGGGCTTGTGCCAGTGAAACACATTACTCATTTTGAGGATTATGAATGGGGAATACTTGAAGATTTAGATGAACCTTTAGGAATTAATATGGATACTACATATGGGGTTTTTCAAAATGGCATGGGAGGATATGTTGCTATTGATATAACCAACTGTATCGATGGTGCAGCTACATTATGGTTTAGCAATGATCAGCCTGAATATAATTTGAATTTCTGGGATGTTGTAGATGAATGGATTGTAATAGGGCTACAAGACATATAAAAATACAAGTGAAGAAATTAGAAGCAGCATAGCAGTCCACAGTTTCCGTAGACGCAGGTGGTAATGCCAACTATCTTAGGGGAAAAACGTTTACACATACAAGGATTGAAAGCAGGTGTATGTATGAATAGAACAATAAATCTGATGAATAGTATATGGTTTGGAGAGAAATCGACTCTTTCCCAAGCAGAAATCAAAGAAAACATTTTAAAAGCTGCTAAAGAAATGGAAGTTTTATTTAACTTGATAGAATTATATAAAAAAGGGGATTTTACTCAAAAGCCGTTATTGATTCAATTAATGAATCAGACCAAAGATGAAGCTGTCTTGAATCTTTGTATTAGAGTATTTTTAAATGTCGCAACACATGATGACTTAAAGGATTCAAATAATCTTCGATTTCTAAGTGAGGGCACAGAAGAAACGATAAACACTTTTGTTTCAGCAGCCATTACATCACTCTCTCTTCATATAGTTCCTTACTTATTGGCATTGCTAGAAGAGTGGGAAGATATTAGTGATACAGCTCTAATTATGAAAGATTCTATTAGTTTCTTCCTTAATTTTGAAGAACAATATGGAGAAGAGGCCACTGTGGATGAAATTGGGGATTTTTATTATAAATATTGTGATGATAATGATACGGAAAGTTATTACTATCAACAAAATTTAGCTTTTCCTGGAGACTTAGCAAAAAAATTAATGCAGAGAGTTATGATTGCTGCAAATAATGAAGAGCCATTAAGTATGGAATTAATTCCATCTTTATTATCAATTTGGACAGGTGAAAAAGTACCTGGGAAGTATAACACTGTTATCAGTGGAGGCAACTATAAAAGTTTTATTGATTATATAAATGGACTTTCGACTAAAAGCTGGGAAAAGGGAAGGAAATATTTCTACGGACATAAGCTTTAGAAATTATATTGGGGCGGTAACTGATAAACATATAAACTTTAAAAAAGTTCAAAGGGTAAGTAATCATAGAAATGTATGAACTAAAGCACTTGTCTACTATAATTGACAAGTGCTTATTTGTATTTTTACATACATAGTTCTAAGTACCATTTCTTCAATTTTTTCGATTATTGTCTAATTAATTGTACTTCATTTTTAATTTGCCTTCCATACAGCAGAAGCAGTCAAGAGTTATAGAAATTTTAAATTCACTTTTTATCCCGCATTAACTGGCAGTAAGACTCCCACTTCAAGATTTAAGAAAAGCGAAAAGATAAGTGGGAGATCAACTGCCCGTAAAAGCCCGATTGGTTCAACTAACAATCAGTGGGGGATGAAGAAAACCCCCACTGATCGAAGTTTCACTTTATCGTTATCTCGACAGACTATATCTAACCGTATCGATTTGGTGTTTAGTCTGGCTTTTAAAGAATCCCAAGTCATTCATTATAGTAACGAATTGGAAACCTTGTTGAACACGTTTCGACGCTTCTTCCGCCGTTCCAGTGACGATGCCGGCTACGATATTGTGTTTCTGACAGGCTTTCATTACTTTGTCAATTGCAGCTTGTAACTCATCGTTATTGTTGTCGCCAAAACAGCCCATATCCTGTGATAAATCAGCAGTTCCAATAAAGATACAGTCAAGACCTGGCGTTTGGCAAATCTCCTCAATATTTTCCACGCCTTTTTTAGTCTCACACTGCATGATGACATAGATATTATCGTTCACTTCGCCTTTATTATAATTCTCATACCATCCCCATCTTGGTCCGCGCCCAGCGCCTATACCTCTTTTTCCTAAAGGAGCAAGCTTCATATGTTCAATAATATATTGTGCATGCTCTTTAGTTTCCACCATAGGAATCATCAAACCATGAATGCCAACATCCAGCATTCGCGACATCATAGGTCCGTCATGTGGATGATAAACGCGAGCAAGTGGCGCCATGTCATATAGTTCCGCAGCCCGTATCATATTGACCATCGTTTCCATATCGGTTTGGGCATGCTCCTTATCAATGAGGACAAAATCAAATTCATTAAGTCCTAAAATTTCTACATTAGTGGGTGAGCCCGAAGCAACGAAGGCACCCAATACATGCCCGTTTTTCTCCAGCTTCTCTTTGACCAAATTACGCATCTTCATAATACTTACTCCTCTTTAAACCACTGCTGACAACAATTATAAACATAGATTAATCAACAGTGGTTCGTATTTATTTTCGGTAGTTTTCAATGAATTTACCATAGGATTCGTTGTACTCTTCTCTCAAAGGATAAAAAATATCCATATTAAGTACTGGTACAGGACTGTCGTAGACTTCAATATAATGCTCCACACCAGCTGGGACAGTAATCCAAGAACCCTTGGTCATGCGGTAGGGAACACCATCTACATAATAGTCACATTCACCTTCCAAGATAAGTGCAATCTGTTCATTTAGTTCATGGGTATGCGGGTTCTTCTCGTTACCATTCTCCACTTTATTGATTGTGACGTTGATGTTTTCGGCTCCCATACCGAATACTTTCCGTGTGATACCTTCTCTCACAAATTGCCATGGCAGGTTGTCCAGATTACCGTAATCAATTTTTGTCATTTTTATTTCCTCCAGTATCATATAATTATTTTTGTGTGACTTCTGTTGTTATTGGAAATTGAACAGTTCTTTCGGATTCTTCTTAGTCATAATATTAATTTCTTCTTCGGTGACTCCAAAATGTTCTTCCAGGGCATTGACGAAATTATACATTCCTTCTATTGGTGAACCATTAGCAGCTTGACCATAGTCAGTATCAATAATGATACGATCCACACCACAGGCATCTATCATCTCTTTGGCAACGGACAGATCTACTACTGCTTCCACTTTTGAACCGCTATCTTTAAACACACAAGCATTAATCTCAATATAGGCACCCATTTCTGCCCATCTCTTCATATCGTGAATGGTTGCTCCTACTTGATAATGGGGGTGGGTTACCAGGATACGTTTCATCCCCAGCTCCAAAGCTTTTTTGACTGTAGCATCCACTTCAATCTCATTACCATGTCCGGTAGCCAATACCATATCGTGCTTGGCCAAGTACTCAATTACTTCCACAGCTTTAGGATTAAGATTGCCATTTTCATCGGCTATAACGATTGGCTCTTCCTCTACATCCGAAGCACCTGCTCCACCAACAAACGCAGAGCCTTTGTGCCCATCGATATGCGTTTTAGAGGAGACGGTTGGAAAGTAAACCATTGCCGTGCCCATTTGTCTTGCTTTATCCACTGCGTTGACATTAAAGCCACCCACTGCATTATTAAGAACGAGACATCCGTAAACCTTACAAGTACCATTTCCTAAATGCTTCTCCACCATTTTCGTTCCTAATAGTGCCGGGATATAGTGATCCTTTACGACGAATCCTGCATAACCGACTTCTTCCGCAAGCTTCAGCATCTCAGCAGCATCTACTGCTCTATTTGCTGTAGACGGCCCACAGTGTACATGCACATCATACATACCTTTTAATATACTTCTATCCATTTTAGTTCCTCCTTATTGTTCTACTTTTTTCGAATAATGATATAGTAAGTAAAATTATTGTGTAATTAAGCTTGATAGCCGTTTGAAATAGGGTAAGCAGTATTATAAACCTGCAACTATTCTATATATACCAGTATTTGCTAAAATTCCAGCGATAATGGAAATCACAATTGCTACTAGGAACAGCTTACTAAAGACTTTCGTTCTCTCTTCCGCAGAAGGTTTAAATAAAGTTCCATAGGCAGCCAGAACCATTGCGCCACCTAGCGACAAAGGACTAATGGCAGCTGTGAATCCGCCATTGATGACGGTGCTAATCAATTCAATATTCATGAAACGATTACCGTTCAACTCATTCAATGATTCGACTGTTGGAATCAAAGTCGGAATAGGTCCCGCAATCGCTAGGGAGAAGAAGGACATAATCGACGAAGTGATACCAAGTAAAGGTGCCAACGTCCACTGCGTAGAAATGGAAGACAATAAGCTAGCTAAAAGAGTTAAACCGCCTAATGTATCAATAACACTTAGGAGGTTACCAATTCCAATACAGAGGAATATTGTCTCCCAGGGAACTCCCAGAAAGGCATCTTTTTCATCAGCAGCCTTACCAAGCAATAGGATTATACTGAAAACTAGCGCTGTAAGTCCCGCATGCGTTTTTAAAAACATGATAGCGAGAATCATCAATACCAGCATCAACAAGGTCAGTTTTTGCTTGCCATTGAAAATCGGAAGATCAATTGGCCCAGCGTTACTTTCCAATGACAACGCCCCATCAGCATGTTGGTTTCTCTTCCATCCGCGGAAACCAATATACGATAAAATTCCAGCAATAAAGAACATGATTGTACCATTTAAGAGAATTTGTGTAGCGTAATTAGGGTGGCCGGCATTAGCGATAATTAAGTTGGCCGTATTCCCAAAAACGCCCACCTGTGTCATAAGTGTAGCGTTTGCTCCAAAGATAGTCAGAACTCCTATCATGATAGGATTGTAGCCCATCTGATAACCAACACCCATGGTAATCGTAGGCAACACCACATAACCGGTTAAACCTCCAGGGTCGACAACCGTTATGAGAGCGCTTACTAGAAAGACCATAAGAGGATACAAGGCAGCATAACGGCCAAATATTGCAAACAATTTCTTGGAAAGTAGTTCCAGAGATCCATTGTTTTGCGCAATCGCAAAGAAGAAAAACATTCCAAATAAATTTAGAAATAGACTCGTAGGAAAACCAGCTACAACATCTTTGCTTGATATCCCGCTCATCAATCCTAATACTATTGCGACCGCAAGGGAGATAATTCCTATATTCTTTTTTGTAAAAACTCCCAATGTGATTACAAAGATGAGGGATAATAAAGAAATTACTTCCATTCAATACCTCCTATACTTTTTATTTAGCTAGTTTTCTGACATCAATGAAGCAATCCATTATCCTTCATTTATTATCTTTAACTGCTTTGTTAATTTTATATTACTAACTTAGGAAAGCGTTTTCAGTATCATTTGATACACAGAGATTAAATTATTTTAAATATTAAGAATCTGAAAGAGATATAGAAGAGAAAGATTAGTATAGTATAATGTATAAATGAAACTGTATTTACCCACAAAGCATCTATTTTAATTTAATTATTGTTATTTTAGAGAAGGAGGTATGAGCAGTTTGCGAAAAAATAATCTATTTTTTGAAAATCAGTTTATAGATTTTAAGTCTCTTTTATTAGAAATAGGGGAGAGGTATCTGCTGGAAAAAGGGAGCATCGTAACCAATAATGTGGAGCCATTATACTTGTACTATGTAGAGGAAGGTATCTTTAGATTATCGGTCAATCATATAGAAGGTGTCAGCAAGACAATTTGTTTCCACGGTGGAGGTTCTATTTGTCCTTACTCCTTAAGCAGACCGATCGATGGCAAATTCCATATCGATGTCGACTTCTTTTCAATAACCGCTATCACTGACATTCAGACAATCCGCATTCGGCCGAAAGATTTCTATCAAGCACTGATGGAGAATCCTAATTTAAGCATCACCATGTTGGATTATGTCATTATGCACTCCAATCTATTCATGCACGAATCGATTACTCTCAGCTATGATTCTGCTTTCGTGAAGACCTGCAACATCGTTTACATATACACGCGCTCCTTGAATAAGGCAGGGATTAACCTTACTCAGACGGAAATTGGAGAGATAATTGGGGAGTCAAGGTTAGAGGTTGCGCGTTCCCTAAAAAAACTGCGTGATCAGGGGATCATTAAAACATCCCGAAGTGGTATTGAAATACTGAATCCAGAACTACTCAAACTGAACTGTAACCCTGATTTTGTTTACTAATCGAGTAGGTAACAATCAAGCATTTAAATACCAATGAATTTTCAGTATAACTAGTAAAATTATCTTTTAGACCCAAGAGGCGAGACAGGCTACGAATACGAAAAAATATGATACTGAGGGAGATAGAGGACTAAATAGTCTTCAAAAACATAATATAAATAAAACCTAAATTTGAGTAATATAATCAAAATTGACAAGAGGATAAAAGGTATTGAAGAGAATACCAGAACCAACATTTCCTATTTCTAATATTTAAAGCTAAGGAAAATGTATCAAAAGTTGTAAGCTAACCCAATTGCAAAAAATACAACTAATTGGTGAGCATAAGCAAATACATAATGTGATAGAAAAGAAAAACATAAGGAATATAATTTCGGTAGGAGATCTTTTACAATAAATACTTTTAAGAGGCGGTTTTTTCCATAAGCAAATAATTACGAGCCCATTATTCCAGGGGAAATCCTGAGATAAGGGGCTATTTTTATTGCTTAAACTTGGAATATATTTAGGTATTTTACATGCAACAAGCAATTAGATGGAAGTTAAAATAATATACATTGACGTTGATAAACATTATCATATACAATTATAAATGAAATTGATAATCATTTTCATTTGAAGTTTAGAAAGTTACTCTTACTTGTTATTAAAAAGAGAGCTTAGATTAATTTTAGTTGAAAAACGAAGATGAATGAAGGAGGAAGACCTATGTATGATCGTTTTGTAATACTAGAATCTTTTCAACAACAAGTTAGCTGTTGCTGTCCGGGACAACAGCATCAACATATTATTGAGTTCCGACAAGGAGACGTTTGGACAATTACAAATGAACGGAAATACGTCGATCTTCTAGGATGGCATTTGTTAGTAATCGTCAACAGTGAATTTAGATTTCTAATGCATGTGGAAGATATAGAGAGTCTATATAATAACGGTAGTATTTGTTCCGTATTAGATTTTGAGCTGAAAATTTTACATTTGAATTTTAAAGTAAATGAAACACTAGATGCACATGATAAGGAGTCATTTCTATTATTTGCAAATGAATTGACTAATTTGCAGGAGATTAAAGATAAAATGTACTCTTTAGATGTACAAGTTTTTTGAAATATTCAACCGCGTATATAACAGCAATATTATATCAGATTGAATAGTTGAAAAAGTCTCTTGAGAGTTCCCTTCTGAGTTTTTTCTCATTATCTTGAAGAAAGTGGTTCTATCTTTCCTCTTTTTGATTACACTTACTGTAGGAGAGAGTGTAAGGAGGGGAAGAGGATTTGACGAAAAAATGGGGAATAACTGCTTTATTGATATTTGGAGTATATGCATTAGTTATGTATATTTATATTTTCCATAGTGGAAGTGGTGGTATTCCAGCAACATTGAAAGGGACAGTTGCTGACCCGGATACGTTTATGACGGAGCGTGAGTTGTACTTAAGTGGAGAGTATTCAAAAATAAGAAATTTCCTCTTTTTTGTTTTAACTCCGTTTGAATGGCTTATTTATTTTTTTATTTTGATTACTGGTCTTTCTCAATTGTTTGAAAGATGGCTTCCTTTAAAAAACAAATGGGCAATCGTAAAAAATGCGGTTTATTTATTTTTATTATCGTTTTTCCTTTTTATCGTATTGTTTCCATTAGATTATTACAGGTATTACTTAAGCAAGTATTACGGAATAAGTACGCAAGCTTTTTCTTCATGGATGAGGGACAATCTAATTGATTTTTGGATTACGCTGGGGGAGACTGTACTCCTAGTAACCGTTCTTTATTGGCTAATTAATAAAAGCACAAAGAGATGGTGGTTGCATGCTTGGTTATTAATGATTCCTTTTACGATATTCTTGATGTTTATCCAGCCTGTCGTAATTGACCCTTTGTATAATGATTTCTATCCACTGACGAATAAAGAGTTGGAAACGAAAATTTTGGAAGTTGCAGAGCAAGCGAATATTCCGACAGAGCATGTATATGAAGTGAATATGGCCGAAAAGACAAATGCACTAAATGCCTACGTTACAGGTATTGGAAGTAATGCAAGAATTGTTTTATGGGATACGACGTTAAGCAGATTATCGGAAAGTGAAATTCTCTTCATCATGGCACATGAAATGGGGCATTATGTGGAGAAGCATATCTACTTCGGAATTGCTGGTTATCTTTTAACGACGTTTGTTGGACTTTGGTTAATGGCGAAAATAATGCCCTGGATCATCGCTCGTTTTGGACGTGTCTTAAAAATTAATCGATTAAATGCCATCCATTCGTTGCCATTATTTCTCCTCATGTCTTCTTTTTTACTGTTGCTTCCAGTCCAGTATCAAATTACGTCTCTAGGTATCAAGAAACTAGAGCCGATCACTATGCAATAGAGTTAATGGCAGATCCCGAGGCAGCTGTGAGCACTTTCCAACAATTAACGAAGGCTGGATTAAATGAAGTGAACCCTCCACTCCTTGTAAAATGGTTTCGATATGGCCATCCAACAATGTTAGAAAGAATAACTAGAGTTGCTAATGAAAAAGAACTCAACGAGCAAGATGCCCGATGAGTTCCAATTAAATGTAGGAGGTGCTAGCTGTATTAGCACCTCCTATATGATTATATACGTGAGTGGACTTTTTCTCCTTGAACCCAGACCTCCCGAATATTTTCTGGTCGAACTAGATACATTATTTTTTGGAAGACATCATCCAAATCTTCCTCCTCGTTGAAAATAGGTAATTTTGCAGTCGCTAGTTTCGTATCGATGATTTGTACGTCCCATGCATAATTTTCTGTTAACCGTCCAATTGGTAAACTTAAACCTTCTCCTCCACCCGCAGTTGCCAAGTAAAATGCCTCGTTAATCGTTATACGCGAACTTGGCACGCCCCGCTCACTAGCAGGAAGCGTGGTATCTACACCATCCTCTAACATTCTGGATGAGATGACAGCCTGTCTAGCATTATCGAAAAGGCTAGGCGAAAAACCACCGGAAATATCGGAGCCTAACCCAATCTCTACTCCTTTAGCATGCAAATGAGCAATCGGAATGACGCTGTTGGCAAAGTAAGCATTGGATATTGGACAATGGCAAACCGCCGTTCCTGTTTCAGCAAACAGATCTGCATCGTTATCATCTAAGAAGTTGCAATGGGCCATTACCGATTTCTCACCTAATAGGCCAAAATCATTCAATGCAAAGGCATCGTTCTTTTGGAATCGATCTTGTACATAGCCATGCTCCCAATCACTTTCACTGCAGTGTGATTGAATATGTGTATCGTGTTTAGCGGCAAGCTCTCCCAAACCTTTTAAAGCATCATCCGTACAGCTTGGGATAAAACGAGGTGTAACTACTGGATATACCCCTTGTTTAGTAGTTTTGGCAAGTTCTTTTACAGCTAAAATAAATGCTTCCGTATCTTCTAATGCGGTCTCGGTACTTGCATCTCGATAAAAGTCGGGATTTTGATCTGGGTTATCCATGACAACTTTTCCAACTAGACCACGTTGACCTTTATTAGCACAAATTTCCGCTAGCATGAAGCTCGCTTCTTTATGCACAGTTGCAAAATAAAGAGCAGTAGTCGTTCCATTGGCTAGCAGCGTATTTACTACCTCTTCATAAACAGTTTTAGCAAATTCTAAATTCGAGAACTTAGATTCAATGGGGAATGTATATGTATTTAACCAATCATAAAGAGGGATATCTAGAGCTGTTCCAGATTGTGCCCATTGCGGAGCGTGCACATGTAAATCGATAAAACCAGGTAAGAAATACTGACCTTCAGCTAAGCGGTGAAAGTTTTCTTTACCTTCATAAGCATTTAGTAAAACCGAATAGTCGTTATCTGTTGGTGCCACAACTTGCTCAATCATTCCTTTATCGTTGATACAAAAGAGATAGTCTTCTAAGATTTCTACTTCCTTTGGCGACTTGCTAGTAAAAGCAGTTCCTTGAAAAACTTGCGCATATTTATTCATAAACTACACCTCATTGTTCGTATTTTAGCCGTTATATTCGTAATTATAGGGGAATAGAGAGAGGGAGTCTATCGTTTTTAAGGAAAATACAATAAAAAGCGAGAGCAAAAATAACCCTCGCTTTTTTCTATTTATCAGTATTGTTTATCTTCTTTTTTTCTTCCCAAGGTCTTTGCTTGCAATATTTTTCTCTACTATTTTTTCAAATTCTATATATACATGATAGGTGTTTTCATCTATTTCTGTTATATTTACAACTTTTCCTTTCCGCCCTTTTATTTTTATATCTTCTCCTACTGAAGGTATACTTCTTAACGCTTGATTTAACACTTTTGTCTTATTTTCATAAAAATGAACAGCAAACATTCTTCTTGTCCCCTTTTCCAGCAATTTATCATTTCTAAAAGTTAGAATTCTTCTATTTTATGATGAGCTTGAAGAGTTAGAACTTGAAAGATAAAAAATGTCACACTAAGAAAGCAAAAATGATTGAGGAGCGATAGTTTAGGTGGAAAGTAAGATAATGGGCACCCACTTTTGGTTAATAATATAAATTATTATCTTTTCGCTTTTCTTATATCTTAAAGTGGGAGTCTTATTGACCCGTTAATGCGGGATGAATTTTCTTTAACACTCGTCAACAACTTCCATTATTTCCTTTATAGCCTTTGATGTTTGTACATGATGAAGCCATTTAGCGTTTGCCGTTATTTTGCTTTTGGTGTGAATCTCAACAATGTCCATATCTTGTAATATTGTTTGAAGGGATTGTACTTCACCATTCACTTTGGCAAAGGACATTTTGCTTGCAAGTGAAGGATTGAATGCATATGCAAAATCGATGATATTCGAGTTTGCTGGTAGTATAATCACATCCATTGTGGAAGTAAACACAGTTATTTCTTCTTGGAATAACTCAAAAGATAATAACTCACAAAATGCAATGGAATTATTCGAAATTGATTTTATAGTGTGAATGGAGTTTCCTAATAGTTGCTCACTAAGATTTCGCATATTGGTTTCTTGTAAATAGTCAAAGACTCCGTTTTTATAGAAGCTATGCGTTCTTTCATCTTGGATATAGACATGGACGGTTTGATTATTGATTTTAAGCTTTGTTTTTAGCTGTTTTAAAAATGGATGTTTTTCAATCGCTATTTCATCCATAAACTGATTAGGTACAGGTTCAAATAATGAATGGATAATTCCTAACACAGTGTAACAATTTAGCGCAGTTTTAGTTGTAACATGAATTCTAAAAAGATCAGAAATAGCATTTCCTTCACTTATCTGATTATAGGACTTGAATAGAGGAGACATACGAAACTCTACATGAATAATGATGTTATTTGAATCGCATACTTGAGCTTTTTGAATGAACTTTTGAAAAATAGGAATGTAATCTTTCGTAGAATCTTCCGCTCTTTGTTTAAATTGTTTATACCGAGTTGAATTTAAATAGCTAAACGCTAAATCTTCTAACTCCTCTTGCAGTCTGTATAATCCAATCTTTTCAGCTAGTGGAGAAAAGAATAATAATGTTTCATTGGCATATGGTATTTTCTTTTCGATTCTTTTGATTGCAAGGGTTCTCATGTTATGGAGACGATCCGCCAATTTTATGGCAGCTACGCGGATGTCTATGATAGCGGTTGAAAGAAGCTTTTCTGTGTTAACAGCGCCGTATTCCTCCTTTGCGATTGACCCTTTTTCAAACTTTGTTAAACCATCTACAATGAAAGCAACTTGTTTGCCAAAATGCTGTTCGATCTCAGATAAGGTAATTTTCGTGTCTTCCACCACATCGTGTAGTAATGCACAAATTAGTGATGTAATATCTGCTTTGTATTCTGCTAAAATTAGGCTTACTTCAAGTGGATGGGTGATATAGGGTTCACCCGTTGCCCTTTTTTGTCCATTATGCGCTCGCTCGGCAAAGTCCATTGCCTGTTCTAATTGTTTAAATTCAGCATTAGACAAGTATTTGCATCTATACCTCAGCAACTCTTTGACTTTATTAATCACCGAATTCACCTCATTTTTAACATATTATACAGGAGTAGTTGAAGAAATAAAGTATTTCTATTCAGAACTATTAGATAATTATAATTGAAAATGTCCCAAAGCAGTAGCTAGCTTTAGGACATTTTTGTTTAGAGTAAGCTTATTAGTAGATAACCCGCAGTACACCAAATAAAAACAGCGGAGCATTTATTGAAAATAGTCATTAGCTTACCTGTTCCATCAAGCTTTTTGATCGTTGCACCTGCAACTGTCAACCCGAAAAACCAACACCAGGATACAATGATACAGGCGGCTGTAAATAACAATTGCTCTGTTCCTACATATTTTAAAGCGCTAGTCCCTATGACACCAATCGTGTCTAAAATAGCATGCGGGTTTAACAGGGAAACGGACATCGCAAAGACAATTTGTTTCTTTGGTTTTAAACTTTTCCCCGTTTCTAGGCTAGCAGGCTTGGATTTCCAAATAGAGTATCCCATATACAACAGAAAGACAATCCCTACAATCATTAGTCCCAATCGCAACCCCTCCAATTGCAAGACGATAACAGACAAACCAAATACCGCAAGTACAATTAGTAAGGTGTCACAAAGTGCGGCTGTAATAGCTGCAGGAAAAGCCTTCAACAAACTTGGTTGGCTAGCACCTTGTGAAAAGATAAAGACATTTTGTACGCCCAAAGGCAATATAAGTCCAAATGCTAATAAAATTCCGTGTAATATCGCTTCCAAATTAAAAACTCCCTTCCATAAATAGTTTAGCTATGTTACAACTAGAAGAAAACAACCAATTGGATGGTTTCTAAACCAACCAATTTAAGGAGCGATTTTTTGAGCTGGAAACCGGATCGACATTCACATCTGTCACTACATATCCAAATTGTTGATTGGATGACAACACTTATTAGTCGCGGGGAATGGACAGTTGGCATGAAACTCCCACCTCAACGCAAGTTAGCCGAGTTGTTAGGCGTGAATCGTAGCACAATCATTGAAGTTCTGGACGAATTAAAAGCGGATGGATTACTTGAAATGAAAAGAGGAGCTGGTACTTTTGTATCGAATAACTCTTGGAATATGTTACTCAATAAATCACAGCCAAATTGGCACAAACATATAGAAGCAAGTATCCATAAACCAAATTATCATACAATCCAGCTCATTAATGAATATGAACAAGATTCCTCTATGATTAGGCTTGGTACTGGTGAGCTTTCCCCAGAACTACTGCCTACTAAGCTTTTAGAACAGTCACTTCAATCTATTTCATTAAATGCGCGAGATATCGGATATTCTGAACCAAAGGGAAGCAAAAGACTACGAATAATTTTAAGTAACTATTTGAAAAGGCGAGGAATACATATTGCTCCAGAAAGTATCTTAATTGTTTCAGGGGCATTGCAAGCTTTGCAATTGATCTCCGTTGGTTTACTGGAACAGCAATCAATCATTTTTCAAGAGCATCCTTCTTATTTAAACTCAGTTCATCCGTTTCAATCAGCTGGTATGCAAATGGTATCCGTCGAGCAGAATGAACGCTTAGCTAAAACATTAAAAGCTGCACGAGGGAAAAAACAATCACTTTTCTATACCATACCGACTTTGCATAATCCAACAGGAAGTAGTTTAACGATTGAGGAGCGCAAAAGATTATTGGATATTTGTACAGCATTACAAATACCAATTGTTGAAGATGATGTGTATCATGAATTATTGTTTGAAGAATCTCCGCCGGCCATGAAATCTTTGGATAAAACAGGGCAAGTACTATATATAGGAAGCGTGTCCAAAACATTAAGCCCTGGATTAAGAATTGGTTGGGTTGTTGCCCCTGAAGCCGTTATTAATCGACTCGCGGATATTAAAATGCAAACAGATTATGGATCGAGTGCTTTTTCACAAGAAATAGTTGCCTATTGGCTTTCTTCTGGTTTATATGAGGAACATGTTACAAACTTGCGCCATCAATTAAAAGAGCGTGCTTTATTCGTAGAGACTATTCTCGAAAAAGATTTTAGTCAGATTTCTACATGGGAAAAATCAAAGGGAGGATTCTATATTTGGTTAAAATTCAACGAGCCAATTGTAAATAAAGCGCTATTTTTGAAGCTCATAAAACAAAACATACTTATTAACCCTGGTTATATATATGATCCGAGCGATTTACATCATATTCGACTTTCCTATGCATATGCCACTTTGGAAGAGTTAAAAGATGGATTAAAAAACTTATTGGCCGTTATTAAATCTGACTCATGTTCTATATGATGGAAAGCAATCCCGATTTGGGGTTGCTTTTTTATATCACTTATTGATATATTAATTTTAGTTATATCAGTAGGTGATATAGTAAGGAGGATTATTTTGAAATCACTCGAGCAATTAACTGACTCTGTGTTTTACATTATGGCTGCACTCGCACAGCCTAAACATGGATACGCAGTCATGAGTCTTATTGAAGAGATGACTAAAGGAGCTTTTATTATTGGACCGGCAACACTTTATACAATTATTAAAAAGTTGTTAAATGAACAACTTATCATGTTGCATGATGAAACAGATTCACGCCGCAAAGTGTATGTATTAACAGATAAGGGGAGAAAAGTTCTCGCGGAAGATATAGAGCGACGAAAGATTATGATTACATTCGCGGAAACAGGGCTTCGAGGAGAGAGTTCACATTGAAAAAGTCGAAATATATATTATCAAATGGGCTTGCCTTTGCGGAAGAAAAGGACATGCAAATGCTACAACTAAAAGGTACGGAAGGCTGGCATTTAAAAGATTTTGCACTTGGTGGCTATAGACTAGAAAAAAGAGAGTGTGAAGAAGTCCAATATAGTATTGATTACCGTAAGCTTTTAGAAGATGACAAGCATGAATACTTCGAAGTATTTGCAAGCTCTGGATGGTCACATGTTTGTTCAAAAGGTGATATGCATATATTTAAAGCTATGCCTGGTACAATTCCGATTTATAGTGATGCGAATTCAACGATCGATAAATTGTCTAGATTAGCAAGACCAATATATTGTGTCACATTTTTCTTTTTAGTCACGACAATCATTTTGTGGGCGCTGATGACTATTACGGACGGTCCCATTCAGCAAATAAGTAAATGGATAGTCATTTTTTCTTTCGTTTTTTTAATTCCTTCACTGATGATGGTCTGCTCTATTTACTATAAAAAATGGAAGCAGAGGATAGAGGTATGAATTCGATTTTCACTCCTAAATGGCTCTCCCTATGTGCATTATTAATGATTTTAGTAGGTATCTCTTTTGATCGGACATACGACATGACGGTTATACTTTCCGGAATTGTGTTATCGTTATGGATTGCGATAACTGTTCATGAGTTAGGACATGTGTTGGCAGGGAAAGTTAGCGGCTTTGAATTTGTTTTCTTTATTTCAGGTCCATTTCAATGTTTAAGAACGGCAGATGGAATACGTTTGATGGAAAATAAAAACTGGCTGTATTTTGGAGGGGTTGCATGGATGACGCCCCCTCGACTAGAATTCAAGAAATTAGCTAAAAAAGAAGCTGTATTTGTAGCAGGGGGACCCACTGTTTCAATATTAATCGGCATACTGAGCTTGGCTGTCTATTATTTGTCAGATTTTATTCTTTTTTTGTATTTTGCCATTATGAATATAGTTATTTTTTTTGCAACAGCAATTCCTTTAAAAACGAGCATGAAGACAGATGGGTATATATTGTTAACACTTTTAAAGAATAATGAGGATACGACTAAGTTATTAGATGAACTTATATTAACGAAGGAATTGCTTAGTAGTAAGCAACCCACACAATGGGATGTAGAGTTAGTAAATTCTGCAAGACAAAAGAGGCCATCTGTTGAAAATTTGCAATATGCTATGCTTCTATATTATTACGAAGTTCAACAAAATGGTTTTCATCATGCCGTAAAAGTATTGCAATCATACAAATCGATACCTATTACAAAAGATAATAAGTTCCCAATGAGCTTTATTATAAGTATGTATCAAATCGAACTATTTCTAGAACGAGATGGTAATACACAAGCTATTCTTAAACAGCAGAAAAATCTTTCCGTTATCGAGCCAGTATCTTACTATAGGGGACAAGCAATGATTGCTTATTTAGAGAAAGACTTTGAGCATGCTTTGGCTAATTTAGAAAAGGTTTATACACTCGTTGATAAAAATGAATCATTATATGGATTTTTCATAGCGGAGAAAATCTTAACAAACCTAGTAAAAGAGAAGATAGTTAGGAAATAGAGTTGTCTTACATATACATAGAGCTAAGGTGTTACTTTTCTGAAAAATCTGTGTTATAGTCTATGAGACTACAAGTTTTGGAGGACAATACATGTTGCTTTACAATTGATCCATCCCTGATAGGCCTTATTGAATAAAAAAGTTGAATAAGGAGTGTTCAGGATGGAATGGGTAAAAAAATTTTACGATAAACAATTTCGATTATACAAAGAAGGCTTAACAGGTCCAAACGAAGAGCATGAGGAAATATTGGCGAAAATAGAGAATTTGGCATCTAAACCTTTCCAGTCCATTTTGGAGTTAGGGGCTGGAGGCGGAGAATTTGCCATAACAGCTGCGAAAAAAGGATATGATGTAACTGCAGTTGAGTTGGTATCCTCGCGCGTTGACTACATGAGAAAGCTGAAAAGCGAACATCATTTAATAGGTAATTTTGAAATCATAGAAGGAGACTTTTATGAGATTGAGCTTCCGAAATCCTTTGATGTTATTTGCTATATAGATGGATTTGGAATTGGTGAGGATCAAGATCAACGAAAATTATTAAAACGAATGAGCAAGTGGCTAAAACCAGATGGATGTATCTTAATAGATATATATACGCCTTGGTATTGGGCACATGTGGCAGGTCAAGAGATGAAGATCGGAAGTAAGCTGCGAAAATATGATTTCGATTTTATGGATTGTCGTATGTTAGATACATGGTTTGATGGAGAGGAAAAAGTCACTCAATCGCTAAGATGTTATTCTCCTCAAGATTTAAACATGTTATTAGAAGATACGGGTCTTACGCTACTCGATATAAAACCTGGCGGTGCAATGGATTACATGACTTGGAAGTATTATGCGTATGTGGACTTAGATAAAGCTATGTCATACATGGTGAAACTAGTGCCAGCTAACTAATAATTATTAAATTTAATGTGGTGTAAGTTGTTTTTGGTGAATTTTTAATCTCCAAGTGTTATACTACGTTTTAATAGATGAATAATCCTTCGGGGTCGGGTGAAATTCCCAATCGACGGTGATGCAGAAATTGCTAAGCCCGTGAGCCTTTTTAAGGCAGGATTTGGTGCGAATCCAAAGCCGACAGTATAGTCTGGATGGGAGAAGGATGTGCAAGTAAGCTTATTTCCTTATGGAGTGAAATACACTCTTAGAGGTTTATTTAGTGATGCTTTTAACATGAATTTCCTAAACCACCCCGTAGAGATACATCTATGGGGTTTTATTTTTATCATAAAATCCCCAAAATTTTATACAAGTGTATTCCTTCGGGGTCGGGTGAAATTCCCAATCGACGGTGATGAAGCAATTCTAAGCCCGTGAGCCTTTTTAAGGCAGGATTTGGTGCGAGTCCAAAGCCGACAGTATAGTCTGGATGGGAGAAGGATGTACGAGCAAGCTTATTTTCCTTATGGGGTAAAAAACACCCCTAAAAGGTTTATTTGTCGATGCGTAAAACATAATTTCCCAAAACCAACCCCTTAGAGCTGATCTTTGGGGTTTTCTTTTTGCACAAAATTTCTTGTAGAAAAGAGGTGTATCTATGTTCACGGGAATTGTAGAAGACTTGGGTAAGGTTAAGTCGATGAAAAGCGGTCCTAATAGTATGCAGCTAACATTAGAATCTAAAAAGATGGTAGAAGATATTCACTTAGGTGATAGTATCGCAGTAAATGGTGTATGTTTAACAGTCATTTCATTTTCGGGCAATCTATTTACAGTCGATGTCATGCCAGAAACGGTGAAGTCTACAAACATTCGTTCTTTGCAAACTGGACATGTCGTTAATCTGGAGCGTGCAATGCCTGCAAATGGCCGATTTGGCGGTCACTTTGTTTCAGGGCATGTGGACGGAACGGGTGTTATCCTTCGCAAAAGAAAAGTGGAGAATGCCGTATATGTGGACATCGGCATAAGTGAAGAATTGAGTAAATACTGCATGCTGAAAGGCTCAGTTGCAATCGATGGTATTAGTTTGACTATTTTCGATGTTCAGCTGAGACAGCTCACTGTATCGCTTATTCCTCTTACATTTAGCGAAACAATTTTAGGTATAAAGAAAGAGCGGGATGTCGTCAATATTGAAAATGATTTACTTGGCAAATATGTGATCAATCATTTAGAGCAAAAGAAAGTAAATTCGTCGGTAACGATGGATTTCTTAAGGCAAAATGGATTTTAAAATAGGCGATAGGCGGTGTTTTGAAAATGTTTCATTCAATTGAGGAAGCAATAGAAGATTTAAAAAAAGGGAAAATTATTATTGTTGTAGATGATGAAAGTCGTGAAAATGAAGGAGATTTCCTTGTATTGGCAGACTATGCGACACCAGAAAATATAAACTTTATGGCAACATATGGCCGTGGGCTGATTTGTACACCTATAACTCAGCAGTTAGCGGATCGTCTAGATTTAAATCCGATGGTAGAGAATAATACAGATAATCACCAAACGGCTTTTACTGTTAGTGTCGATTACAAAACAACTGACACTGGCATAAGTGCCTTTGAGCGTTCGGAAACAATTTTACAGTTGTTAAATACTAAATCGGTGAGTTCCGATTTCCGTCGTCCGGGGCATGTGTTTCCACTGATTGCAAAAGATAACGGGGTACTGGAGCGTCCAGGTCACACCGAGGCAGCAGTAGACTTTGCAAAACTTTGTGGTGTACAAGCCGCAGGAGTTATTTGTGAAATTATGAGTGCAGATGGTTCCATGGCAAGAGTTCCAGAATTACATACTATTGCAGAGATGCACGATTTGAAATTTGTGACGATAGAGGCGTTAGTGAACTATCGTTCTAAACAGGAATCGAGTAGTAAGGCGACGGTTTAATAAGAAAAAAATATAATTTAACTTAGGAGAGATGAAGAATGGGTAAAGTATTTGAAGCAACGTTAATCGGAACGGATTTAAAAATTGGGATAGTGGTAGGAAGATTTAATGAATTTATCAATGGAAAATTATTAGATGGTGCAATGGATGGTTTGAAACGTCACGGTGTATTGGAAGAAAATGTCGATGTTGCATGGGTACCAGGTGCATTTGAAGTACCTTTTATCGCTAAAAAAATGGCTGAAACGAAAAAATACGATGCTATTATCGGCTTAGGTTCTGTTATTCGAGGTTCTACTACTCACTATGATTACGTGTGTAATGAAACTGCGAAAGGCATAGCAAGTGTAGGATTATCAACTGGTGTTCCAGTGATGTTTGGTGTTGTTACGACGGAAACGATTGAACAGGCGATCGAACGTGCCGGTACTAAAGCTGGAAACAAAGGCTATGACGCTGCGGTATCTGCTATTGAAATGGCCAATTTGAATCGTTTATTCTAATTTAATAAGTTATAGATAAAGGCAGACTGTTACTAGTCTGTCTTTTTTTGAGCAAATAAGAGGTTGGGAAGAAGCAGGATAATATAAGATAAACGGCAGCTTTAACTAAAATACTATTAAAATAAACGAAAGTGTTGACAGCTAAAATGGTTACATGTTATATTTAGTTCGAATTAAAGATAAATTATTTAAAGATTATTATTTGAAGACATTTTGAGGAGTATGTTTTTTGGAAATGGCCACAGTAAATCGTATGCTGTTCCTGTTATCTTTCTTCAGCAAAACAGGTGTTAGATAGGAAACAAATGATTGAAATACATCAAAAAGTTAGGTAGAAGTGAAAAAAAATTAATGTATATCTCGAATTCGAGATTAATTAATTAATTGAAATAAAAGGAGGAAATAGAATGAATCATTTAAAAGGAATTCACCACGTCACAGCGATTACAAGTAGCGCAGAAAAGAATTATGAATTTTTCACTTACGTATTAGGAATGCGTCTAGTAAAGAAAACAGTCAATCAGGATGACATTCAGACGTATCACTTATTCTTTGCAGACGATAAAGGATCAGCTGGTACAGATATGACATTCTTCGATTTTCCAGGTATTCCTAAAGGAACACATGGTACGAATGAAATATATAAAACAGCTTTCCGCGTTCCAACAGATGCCGCACTGGATTACTGGGTAAAACGCTTTAATAAATACGAAGTAAAAAATTCCGGTATTAAAGAAGTATTCGGTAAGAAAACTATTTCATTTGTCGATTTCGATGATCAGCAATACATGTTAGTTTCAGATGAATTTAACGAGGGTATTGCATCTGGGACGCCTTGGCAAAATGGTCCAGTACCACTTGAATTTGCGATTACAGGTTTAGGGCCGATTTATATTCGTATTGCACAATTTGATTATTTTAAAGAGGTTTTGGAAAAAGTAATGTTGATGCGTGAAATAGCACAAGAAGGTTCTCTGCATTTATTTGAGGTCGGAGAAGGGGGAAATGGCGCCCAAGTAATTGTGGAACATAATACGACTTTCCCTGCAGGACGACAAGGCTATGGTACAGTACATCAAGCAGCCTTCCGCGTAGAAGATACAAAAGTACTGTATGAGTGGATTGACCATATGCAAGCAGCTGGTTTTAGTACTTCGGGATATGTGGATCGCTTCTTCTTTGAATCTTTATATGCACGTGTGGCACCCGGGATCCTTTTTGAATGGGCAACAGATGGTCCAGGATTTATGGGCGATGAACCTTACGAAACAGTGGGAGAAATTTTATCGTTACCACCATTCCTTGAAGGAAAACGCGAACAAATTGAAGCATCCGTACGACCGATTAATACAGTACATAGCACACTAAATATCCAAAAAGAGTACTTGTAAGGAGGTGAAATAGAAGAAATGGGATTTTTAAGTAAATTATTTGGAACACAACAACAACAACCTGAGGAGGAAAAAACAATGACAAAATCAAATATAGGTATTATTTTAGGTTCAACACGTGAAGGACGCGTAAGTCCACAAGTAGGAGCATGGGTAAAAGAATTAGCAGATAAACGCGGAGACGCTAACTACACAATTATTGATATTGCTGATTACAAATTACCACTTTTAGGTGAAGCAGGCGGCGACGCATCTGGTGCAGCAGCATGGTCAGAAATTATCGCAAAACAAGACGGATTTGTATTCATCGTTCAAGAATACAATCACTCAATCACAGGAGCACTTAAAAATGCACTAGATTACTTACGTGAAGAGTGGAACAACAAAGCAGCAGGTATCGTGTCTTACGGTTCTGTAGGTGGAGCTCGTGCAACAGAACATTTACGTGGTATTTTAAGTGAATTATTAGTAGCACACGTACGTGTACATCCTGCATTGTCATTATTTACAGACTTCGAAAACGGTACAGATTTCAAACCAGCTGCAGTTCAAGCAGATTCAGTAAACCAAATGTTAGACCAAGTGATTCCTTGGACAAATGCACTAAATACAGTTCGTAAATAAGTTTATTGTATGTAATTCTTTACAAATCACAAAATGTACATGAGTGCATGTACATTTTGTGATTTATATGAATAAATTTTGAGCAAAATGTTATCAAGTAGATTGAAGGTTTCGCTCAGAGTTTATGAGGATAACAGGTTCAAGAAAGGGGAGGAGTCAAGATGAATAAAATAGCAGGGCATCACCATATTTCGATGATTACCAAAAAAGGACAACAAAACAATCAGTTTTATCAAAATGTACTTGGACTTCGGAGAGTGAAAAAAACGGTCAATCAAGATGATCCAAGTATGTATCATCTATTCTATGGTGACTTAACAGGAAGTGCAGGAACAGAGCTGTCTTTTTTTGAAATGCCAATGGCAGGAAGGACAAAAAGAGGAACCAATGCTATTACGCGTATTGGTTTGCTCGTCCCTTCTTATGATAGCTTGCTATATTGGAAGAAAAGGTTTGAATTACTAGATGTGCAACATGGAGAGTTGACCATGTATGCAGGGCGTGAAGCCTTACATTTTGAAGATTGTGAGGGACTTCGACTGGTCCTTCTAAATAATAACGGTGACGCAGTGCCGGAATATTGGCAGTCTTGGGATGATTCAATTGTTTTAAGTGAGCATCGTATTCTTGGAATGGGTGCTGTGGAAATGACGGTACGATCACATAATTGTTTAGCAAGCACATTGGAAAACCTATTTGGGTATGAGCTTGCTTCCCGAAATGAAAGCGAAGCTATCTATCAGTCAATAAAAGGACAGGCTTTTGGTGAAATTGTTATTATAGAGCAAGGTGGCGCAAAAGAAAAACCTGGCAAAGGCAGTGTACATCATCTAGCTATCCGAGTAAAAGATAGTGAAGAGCTACATCAGTGGCAGCAGCGTATTCAAGACTTTGGTTTTGAGGTAATGAAAATTACTGACCGTTACTATTTCGAAAGCTTATATTTTAGAGAGAAAAACGGAATTTTGTTTGAGTTGGCAACAGACGGACCAGGATTCACAGTAGATTCTTCCATTGAATCCCTTGGTAAAAAGCTAGATTTACCGCCATTTCTTGAAGACAAACGTGCAGAAATAGAGGCAAAACTAGAACCCATTGAGTAATAAGTTTATTTGTTAGAGAAAATAATCGACGATTAGGTGATATTAGGTGATTACCGAAAGCCTAACGTTTAATTTATTGAAGTTAACCGACTATCTAAGGAGGAAATAATGATGAAAAAACAAACTGCGGGCATCCACCATATTACAGCAATTGTAGGGCATCCACAGGAAAATATCGATTTTTATGCAGGAATATTAGGTTTACGTTTAGTCAAACAAACAGTGAACTTCGATGATCCTGGCACATACCATTTATACTTTGGAGATGGTGGTGGAAAGCCAGGTACAATTATTACGTTTTTCCCTTGGGCAAATGCGTATCACGGACAAATTGGAGACGGTCAAGTAGGCGTCACAACGTATGCAGTACCAACAGGATCATTAAGTTTCTGGGTCAACCGTCTCGCTACATTTGCGATTCCATTTAAAAAGGCGGAGCGTTTTGGTGAGCAAGTGATTCAATTTGACGATCCACATGGCTTACATTTAGAGCTTGTTGAACGTGCAGAAGGGGAACAAAACAACTGGACATTTGGTGGAGTAACACCGGAAGTTGCGATTAAAGGATTTGGCGGTGCAACGCTTTACTCTACCAGACCAGAGGAAACTGCTAAAACCTTAACGGAGGTAATGGGGCTTGAATTGGTAGGTACGGAAGGTGATTATTCACGTTTCAAAGCTCCAGCAGATATCGGTAATATCATCGATTTAAAAATGGTAACAGGTGTAAGAGGCTCAATGGGTGTGGGTACTGTTCACCATATTGCATGGCGCGCCAAGGATGATGTAGATCATCTAGAGTGGCAGCAGTATGCGATGAGACATGGTCAACATGTAACCGAAGTGAAAGATCGCAATTATTTTAATGCACTGTACTTCCGTGAGTCAGGAGAAATACTATTTGAAATTGCAACAGACCCACCGGGATTTGCACATGATGAAACAATTGAATCAATGGGGACTCAGCTAATGTTACCTATTCAATACGAACAACACCGTGAGCAATTAGTTATTTCACTTATCCCAATTCAAGTGCGCCCAATCGATTAATACCTTGACTTAACTATTGATATCGATGTGAGATGAAAGATAAATATAAGCAATCAAGTCATAATGTGCTTAATAATTTTAACCTGCATTAGAAGCTTGAAAAAACAAAAAACTAATCAGTGATCACACCGATTAGTTTTTTGAAGTTTTTCATTGTTTTGTAGAACGGGGACAATAAATGAAATTTAATAAACAATCATTCATTGAGGAGAACGTTCTTGAACTTGTTTGGCCTATTTCTTTATAAATCGTCCAAAGTTGAATGACAATAAAAGGGAACCGAATCATCTATAGAGATTCGGGTCCTTTTTTAATTTCAGCAGTCAAAATTTGTTGTAAAATTATCCATATTTTTGCGTATATAACTAACTAGCTACACTAGCGGTCCGTCGAAATTATTCACTACGTATATTTATTCATTAGCTCTTGCCGCAGCGAGGTCTTTCTTTATGCAGAGTAAAAATGGATGTATAGATTAATTGTTCGGATGATAGACCCCAAATGGAAAAATGCTAAGAATGAAGTGGTAGCTACCAATGTAGAGAAATTATTCCATTAGTGCGTAAAATAAAAATCAGAAAATACTAAATATTCTATTTCCTTTTTAGAAATTGTGTGCTAGAATAACTTTATAATTGTATACAGTTATTTTAAAGGCGGTGAACTAGTTGAATGAAAGAGCAAAAGCCAGTCGAGTCTCTACGAAAGATATTGCACATAAAGCGTTGAGAGAAATGATCATCAAAGGTGAACTGGAACCGGGTCAACCAATTGCGGAGGAAGAGTTAGCCAAAGAGCTACAGATCAGTCGAACCCCTCTTAGAGAAGCCCTTCAGATCTTAGAACTAGAAGGATTGGTCAATCGCAGTTTAAACGGCCGAATAAATGTGGCGCCGATTTCGATCCAAGAAGTAAAAGAAATATTTGTTATCCGTAGCAACTTGGAAGGGATTGTCGTTGAAGATGCCATTGATAATATCACGCAAAAGGACATTGACCACTTAACCCATCTCATTAAATTACTCAAAATGGCGATAAGCCTGGAAGATTATGAGACAATCGATCGATTTGGTAAGCAATTCCATGAATACATTTACACGGTGAGTGGCAACAAGATGGCTGTCAAGTTCTTGTATCAGCTCAACAGCATGATCAACCGGTACAGGCGATTGGCACACAAAAGTATTGGCGATACAAAACAATCCGTAAAAGAACATAAGATGATCCTTCATTACATCATCCAAAAAGACAAAATCAATGCAGTAGAAGAAATGAAGAAACATATTTTAGGTTCGTTGAATCAAGCCATCAAGACGGTCGAAAAATACGAACATACCCAATTCTAACAAGAGAAAGATACAGATTGAAACAGATTGCGAACCATATGAGAGGAGGAAGAGTTCATGACATATGCAGTAATTGGCGGTGGAAATACAGGGCAGGCCATTGCAGGATATCTGAAATTGAACGGAGAAAGCGTGAAATTGTATACCCGTGATCCAGAGAAAGCTGAAAGAATTTCTACACAAGGGTTGGAAGTGAAAGGGATCTATTCGGGGCACGTCGATTTAAAGGCATCGACCACCATAGATCAGGTGATTGCAGAAGCCCAGTTTATCATTGTATCGACGACGGCAACAGGGCATGAGACGATTGTCAATCAAATTAAACCGTTCTTGCAACCCAATCAAACCATTATCTTTTTTCCAGGATACTGGGGTGCACTTGAATGTGAACGAATTCTGGGTATTAATTTGATTACAGAAAAGAACATTACAGTGGCCGAAACGAGTGCCATGCCTTTTGTTAGTTTGGCCGATCAAGCCGGTTCTGTTGCGATCTCTAAAATTAAATACAACGTACTAATTAGTACGTTGCGTAAAGAGAACCAGATTTCTCCATCTTTTATGGAAAGGTTTCCGCAATTGATTCCGGTAGAAAGTGTATTTGAGACTTCCTTAAATAATTCCAATGTGGTGATTCATCCTCCGATCACCCTGTTTAACGCGGCAAGGATTGACGCATCCGAGAGATTTCAGTTCTATCCTGACGGAGCATCTCCCTATTCCTGTAACTACGTAGAACAGATGGATAAAGAACGACTGGAAATAGCAAGTCGTCTACATGTCGATCTTAAAAGTATTTTGAGTATCTTGAATGAATTTTATGATTCCGATTATCCCACGTTATATGAAGCTTTGCCTGGCTTGTTCCCTACTGGATTAGGTCCTTCGACACTCGATTATAGGTATCTGACAGAAGACATTCCTTTTGGACTTGTTCCGATTTCAGAATTAGGGAAAATCTTAGGGGTGGCAACACCTTATACTGACTCCATCATCAGCACGGCATCTTTACTTATGAACAGCGACTATAGGCAAGTAGGGATTCGCTTTCAGGGGTTGACCGAGGAGAATCTACGGCGGATGTCCGTGGTAAAGCACATATAGGATTTGAAATAAAGCACTTGGGGAGGTAGAGATTATCTTACACGTTAAAAACTTGCATATTTCATACAACCAAAAAGAAGTGTTGAAAGGTATTAACCTATCGGTCGAAAAAGGCGAGGTTGTATCGTTTATTGGTCCGAGTGGAACAGGGAAAACCACCTTATTAAAATGCATCAATTACTTAGAAAAACCCCAACAGGGCGAAATTCAAATCGGGGATCTGCATCTCAATTATCAAAGTTTATCCAAGCAAGACATCCTAAAGCTTCGCAGGAAAACCGCCATGGTGTTCCAAATGTTTAACATTTTCAAACATAAGACGGTCATCCAAAATGTAATGGATGCTCAAATAGCCGTTCAGAAAAAGTCCAAAAACGAAGCGTATGCCATGAGTTTGAAACAATTAGAAAATGTAGGTCTTAAAGATAAAATAAATGAATATCCCTCTCGCTTATCGGGAGGACAATTACAAAGGGTCGGCATTGCACGTGGCTTGGCGCTTGAACCAGAGTTGATTTTGTTTGATGAACCTACTTCAGCTCTTGATCCCGAATTAGTAGAGGAGGTATTGAAAGTAATAGAAGATGTAGCAAAGTCCGGCATGACAACGCTACTTGTCACCCATGAAATGGACTTCGCCAAGCGGATTTCCGACAAAGTGGTCTTTATGGAAAATGGTCACATTGTGGAAGTGGGAACACCTGAACAAATCTTCGAGAAATCAGTGAATGTGAGAACAAGGCAGTTTTTGAAAAAGATCTATGCAGAACAAGACCAACAAAAATTAAACATTAAGGGTGGTTGATGGGAATGAAGAAAAAGTCAATTTTAGTAGCAGCTTCTGTACTGGGTTTATCTCTTCTTACTGCATGCAATTCCACTGACAACAAGTCACAAGCTGAGAGCACTGGAGATTCAGGCGTAAGAACAATCAAAGTGGCGACTGGCCACACGTCAAAACCATTGAGCTGGGTCGATGAGAACGACGAAGTGACGGGTTATGAGCCTGAGCTGATAAAAGAACTGGATAAAGTGCTTGAAGACTATGAATTTGAATTGTTCGGTGTGGAAGATTCAGCGGGTGAAACAGGAGTAGCTACTGGAAAGTACGACATGTTGGCAGGTGGTTTAGGATTCACGGAGGAACGTGCAGAGCAATATATCATTCCTTCAGAATCGAGTGGTCGTGCCCTGATCAAGATTTACGTGGCAGAAGATAGTGGAATTGAGGGCATTCAAGATTTGGTAGGGAAGAAAATTTCTCCTCTATCCCCAGCGGGTGCCACATATAAAACCGTTAAGGATTGGGAAGAAGAAAATCCTGAATTTAAGCTAGAGTATGATTTGGCTGATGTGGGAATTCCAATCGCAGATCGACTAAAAGAAGTGGCTACTGGCAAATATGATGCATTGTTCTATCCATCGAGTTACGGACAAATCGAAATCATTGAAGATCAAAAACTACCTGTTGTGGGATTGGACCCAGTCAAAATTATACCTACGTTCTTTATGATCCACAAATCAGAGGAAAATGAGGAACTGAAACAAGCCATCGATGAAGGTCTAAAAGAGTTGGCAGAAGCAGGCGTGCTTTCTGAGCTGTCTACTGAATTCTACGCAGAAGATGTGTTTCAATACGATTGAGGCTTTTACATGAACGTCTTGGTTCGATTCAGATAAGGCCATAGGGAATATCTGCGGAGCGACTAGAGCACATCCATATTCTCTCGTTTGGTTGAATCACTTGAGAATATGGATGTAGACTAAGACGAAAAACATTGACATGAGTCCGTCATGTACAGAAGAGATATTCATTAGAGAAGGGAGAAATGACGTTGGAAACGGGTATGCAAGAATTACTAATGGAGTTTCTTAAAACGCTTCCGATCAATATTATCATCATCATCTTGTCGGCTGCACTTGGGTTACTCTTTGCTGTGCTATTAACGTTTGTGCGACTAAAGAGAATTCCCGTCATTAGTCAATTAGCCGATTTGTATGTATCTTTTGCGCGAAGTGTTCCTGGACTGATTTTACTATTTATAGCTTACTTTGGAATTCCAAAAGTGTTACCTCTCATCGGTTTGGGCACATATGATATAAGCCCGATGCATGCTGCTATTATTTCCATGGGATTTTATCATTCTGGTTATATTTCTGAAGTGTTTCGACCCGCTTATCTCGCCGTTGAAAAAAGTCAACATGAAGCTGCAGATAGCTTGGGGTACACACCAATGCAAAAGTTTTTCCGAATTATTTTGCCCCAAATGGTCCCTGTTGCTCTCCCAGGATACGGAAATGCCTTGGTTTACTTGATTCATGATACGTCGCTGATCTTTGCCATTGGCATCGTGGATATTATGGGAACTGCAGAATTGTCTATCGCTCGATCATACGGTACTAATCAAATCCTAATTTACTTTATCATTGCCTTGATGTTTTCGGCTATGTGCTTCACAACGGACGGATTGGTTAGAAAACTGGAGAAGAGAGTGGCCATTCGATAAAAGATTTAACCACAATAAGCAGGGGGGATTAACATGTTTGATTTAGCGGCTTCATACGAAATGTTTTTAGGGATATTGGGTGTACTTCCTGAAACCTTACTCATAGCGATTACTATACTTGTACTATCCACCCTTCTAGGAGTGGTGTTGGCTCTGATACAACAATATAAAATCCCTGTGCTGGTTCAACTTACAAAGTTATTTAAACTGTTTTTACGAGGGACGCCTATGGTGGTGTTTTTATACTTAATGTATTATGCACTACCTGCCATTGGACAGTTCATCGTTACACTTCTAGGTATCGATTATAATATGAACAATATGTCGCCTCTGGTTATTTTAATTGTCACAGTTAGCCTCACGTTGTCTGCTTTTCAATCTGAGATCATCCGAGGCTCATTTTTAGCGGTAGATCCGGGGCAAATTGAGGCGGCACAATCCTTGGGCTATAGTTTTTCTCAAACGTTTACGAGAATTGTTGCCCCGCAAGCTTTTGTCCATGCTATCCCTGATTTCGCAAACTCTTTCACAGTGGCCATCAAAGCCACTTCACTTGGGTTTTTAATCACCGTGATTGATATCTTTGCACAAGCCAAAATCATGGCAGCGCAGAACTTTCGCTTTGTCGAGGCGTTTATGATGGTGGCACTCATTTACTGGGGAATCGGTATTTTAATCACTAAGTTCTCCGACCGCTATGAGAATGACGTGCGAATCAAATGAGCTCATGCCATCACACAAGCCCGATACATACACATCCGTCCTTGCAGCCGCATGGGCGTTTTTGTATGCTTCTCTAAGCAACAGGTACTCTTAATCTTGATTAATTTCCTACAAATTCTACACTCGTGACTACACTGTATACCAACTAAATATAACAAAGGTATAGACCACACAGATGACGAAAATCGAAGCGAAAGAGAGGAATGCGGGTTTCTTCGGTTTAGGTGAAACCACAGTAAAGATGATAGATACGAGTACTCCGGCAAGTAAAGTAAGAGCGTGAAAGACAAGCAGTTCTAGGAAAGACAGCGCTTTAGACATGAACTTAATGATTCCTGTCACCCATCGCACGAAGAGAGGTTGATGGACGACCTCTAATCTCTTACAGTGAACCTTTAATAGAGGGGGAAAATGAAGAAAATACATATTTTCGGTGCTTCTGGTTCAGGAACGTCCACACTAGGAGAATCATTAGCAAACGAATTGTTCTATACTCATCTTGATACAGATGAATATTTCTGATTAAATAAATTTATAGACATAAGAGGCATAGAAAATAGAAAGAAATTACTGAAAGAAGAATTATATAAGTATGAAAGGAAAGTACTGTCAGAAGCATTATGTGGTTGGGGTGACAGCTTTAAATCTTATTTTGATTTGGTAATCTTTTTATGGATTTCGCAAGATATCAGAATGGAGAGGTTGCAACAAAGAGAGTTTCAAAGATATGGCAATGAAATATTACCTGGTGGTATTAAACAGACAGAGTATGAGTAGTTCATGGAATGGGCTTCCTTATATGACCATTCAGGGATGGAAGATAGGAGTAAGACATTGCACGAAAGTTGGATAGCCGATTTAACCGTCCGGTATGGAGAATAGAAGGAGATTCTACAGTACAAGAGCGAGTAGAAATCACTTTAGAATATTTACGTTTAAAGAACAATAAACAAATTCCTACAGTTATGCTTGAACATTTTTAAATAAGGTGGTGTTTTAATGTTTAATATGGGAGAAATAATTTATCAGATTATCGTGTGGGGACTTATCATTTTATTTGTAATATCATTTACACTATTTATTAGAAGATTGCTGTTGAATCAACAAGCACAAAAGAATCAACTTAAGGAAATTGAAAAGAAATTGGATAAATTAATGAGGTTGATGAACGGCTAATAGGTTAGGTTCATTTAACAGGAAGTGGAACTTTATATGGAATCATGGAGTCATATTCAGAAAATGAACTAGAGGTGTAAGATGAAACGATTCAGTTTAATCTCCATATTCTTCATGCTTTTAGGATTTCTTTTCTTTACAGTTAACTGGATAATAGAGGATTATTTTGAGCCTCTTATCCTTGCTGGATTTATTTTCATACTAATCGGGGCTCTATTTTGTTTTATAGCCATATCTAAAAAGGAAGCAGGAGGCACAAAATATATAACACTCGTTTCTTTTTTTCTCATTCTCTTTTTAGTTGTTTGGTTTGAACCCTTTCACGTTATACGAATGATGACTTGGCTTAAAAATGTTATTTAATTCCCACAAATAGAGGTACAACTGAAGCTATTTCTAGGAGGTGTTTAGTTTGAATCATCACGATAAAACGGAAGAAAAAAGAGAGCGATTGAGACAAGCGGAACTAAAAAATAATCCGACTGGTTCTCTAAACGATGCCTTAAATAGAGGAAGCAATGGGAATTTAACGGATTTAACAGGCGGTATGGGATGGAAAGGTACAGGAATATTAATCGTTGTTTTAATAGTTGGGTACGTTTTGTATAAATTGTTTTTTAACTGATTTGACTTAACCTCTAAATTTTGCTCTTTCTTTTTCCAATTATTTTGGTCTATTACCAATAAAATCTTCTTGAATAAAAACGAACGTTCGGCATATAATGAGAACAAACGTTCTTTGTTGAAGGAGAAGAGATATAATGCAGGAAGGTTTAGAAAATCGAAAAATTATATGCATTGATATACGGAGCTTTTTCGCAAGCTGTGCGGCTGCAGATGCTGGACTTGATGTTATGCATACGCCGATCGCTGTCATTGGAAATTTAGAACAAAAAGGAAGTATCGTGCTTGCGGCATCTCCTCTGATGAAAAAGAATTTTGGAGTGAAGACAGGAACACGGCTCTTTGAAATTCCAGACCATCCATCAATTCATTTAATCGAGCCGAAGATGGAGTTTTTCGTTAGGGTTTCCATGGAAATCACACGGTATTTAAATCAATTCGTTCCAAGTGAGTGCATTCATGTGTACAGCGTCGATGAATGCTTTGCTGATTTGGGAGGAACCGAAAAATTATGGGGACCAGTAGAAAACACGGTCAAGCGAATACAAGACGGACTTTTTAATCAGTTTCAGTTACCATGCGCAGTTGGAATGGGACCAAATATGCTGATGGCGAAGCTTGCCCTTGACCTAGAAGCGAAAAAAACAGGCTTTGCAAAATGGACATATAAAGATGTGCCCCAAAAATTATGGCCGATTACTCCATTAAGCAAAATGTGGGGAATTGGCTCGCGTTTGGAAAAAACATTAAATAATATGGGAATTATAAGTGTTGGGCATCTAGCAAACACATCGCTTGAGACATTAGAGGCTAAGTTTGGCGTTATGGGAAATCAATTATATCACCATGCACGGGGAATCGATTTGTCAGAGCTAGGTGCACCGTTAGCTGCAGGGCAAATTAGTTACGGAAAGGGGCAAGTGCTGTTTCGTGATTATCATTCCAAAGAGGAGATCATGACGGTCGTATTAGAAATGTGTGAAGACGTGGCAAGACGTGCCCGCGAAGCCGAAATGGCAGGAAGAACAATTCATCTGTCCATTAGTTATAGTCATAACGCGTTTGGTGGAGGGTTTAATCGTTCCCGTTCAATCGATGAACCAACAAATGCGACCATGACCATATACAAAGTATGTGAACAAATCTTTGATGAGTTTTATGATCACAGACCTGTTCGCAAGCTGGCGATCTCCATTACTAACCTAGAACCCGAGTATTCCATGCAGCTGAGCCTATTTGAAGAAGACAAATGGAAGGTTCGAGAACTAGGAAAAACAATGGATTACCTCCGAGGGAAATACGGCTCCAATGCGATATTGCGCGCTGTTTCTTATACGGAAGCGGGAACTGCAAGAAAACGTGCTGGATTGCTTGGAGGACATAAGAAATAAGGTAAGGCTGAACGTTTGCATGCGTTTGGTCTTTTTTATTTCCTATTATTAGAAGGACTTTCGAGTCTAGAAGTAGAACAATTATAAGAGGAGGGAATGAATGGAAAAGAAGTATTTTTCCTGTATAAGTGGAGTTTGCATATTACTGACAATAGGGATGTTTTTACCGCAAGCAATTATGTCTTTATTGATAATACAGGAAAATGGGGCATAGTAGCATTCCTTTTAGGAATCAGTGGAGTCATTTTCACTTATTTATCGGATGGGAATATATAATAGCAACGAGTAATCACTACTTCCATAATTAACCCTGCTAATTGTTCTATCTATTTGACCTTTACCAACTTATACATATAAAGAAGCAGTCACTAAAGTTGAAACTATAACGGGAGAAAAAATGATTCCAACAATAGAACCCCAAAAATCCATCGGACACTATATTATTTACACAAAAGAAGGAACTTATTTATTTAATACGGAGAGTGGGGAGTTTGGAAAGGGAGGAATAAATTTTCAAATGGAAAAAAATAAGGATGTTCATGTAAAGAAAACTTTTACTCAAAAAATAAAAGCATTTGTACCATATTTTTTTGTTATGCTCACTTTGGTCTGTTTATCCTATCTTCTTGTCTACAACTCTTCCTATTCGCCAAATGGTTATGAAATCGTTTCAGCATCAAACAATGAAATAACAATTAAATCATTCAATTTAATTGGAACTGAAAAAAGTATTCAAACAATATCATTGTCGAAAGAATATGAATGGAAAGTGGAAGCGATTGAATATCAGATTGAGAGACAAAAAGATTTCCTATGTTTACTTTTTTCGATGGTAAGTATATCAACGACTTTAATGGTTATGTATATGAGAAATGGAACGGGCATGTGGAAGGCAATCTTTCGAAGTAATCTTATCTTTTGTATATTGCTTCCTCTCACTTCACTAATCTTCGTGTGGGATGCAATTCAAAGTTACATTTCTTAATCAAACAAAAGGAGTGATAAATAAATGATACAGGAATTAAAAAAAATCGTAGAGCAATTATCGGAGCAGGAAGCAAAATCGCTGTTACTCCAACATTTTTTACAAATTCAATTGCTAGAGAAAAAAAGCTATTCAGAAAGTGAATTTGCTGAAAACATGAAAAAAGAGTATCAGAAATTGCTACAGTATTCCTCTAAACAGAAACAACAGCCTTATCATACAATACATATCGTGTTTGGGGATTCGACGGCAGGCAGCTTAAAAATAGCACTACCAAGTGATGAGAAGGTAATTCGATTTTCCGATTTGTTTTCTATCGGTCCCGTGAACCAACTACACACCAAAGAAGGACTTAAACAAAGAAAAAAGTGGTTGTTCTTACATATTAATTTGGACGAAGAGACCACACATACCTATATAGAAGAGTTTATACAAACGCTGTCAGAAATAAAGGCAATACCTGAGCACATACCAATTTACATATGGACAGCAAACAATGCCCATGAACAAATCGGCGCACGATTTGTTTTGCAAAACCTGAAAGAAAAGAAAAATGACATTCGTCTCCTTAACATTAGTACAGCTTTTCAACATCTATGGCCAAACATCATTCCAGTTCATACAGGAGAATTGGGACATGATAAATTAAATAGGATCTATAAAACCTACAAAAATGAACAGCCATTAACAGAACAACTCCGTAACAAACTTGCAGAAGAATGGGGAAAACTTTCGAAAACAACTGAAGTACTGCGTATTTGGAAGGATGACCAAATTAAAAGTGTGCCAGAAAATTACTTCGATACATTTATTATCGAGCAATTGCGTTATTTGCATAATAAACAAACGAAGCCCGTTTTTATGAAATCGGCACGGCTAATCGGGGAACTACTTGGGCAATCAGATCAATACGTTGGTGATGTATTTTTTGAATACCGAGTTCGTCAGCTAATTTTAGAAGGGATTTTTGAAATAGAAGGCGTTCCAAAAGCGATGCGTTCTTATAGCGTAAAATTAAAAGGAGTTTTCTAATGCCATTAGAACAAGAAGTAATGGGTTTGTTAATAGGTGGCTTTGTAATTGTTATGGGAATTGTAATAATAACAACATTATTGATTTGGTATAAAAATAAACATAAAAGTTATGTATACACTTGGATATTATTGCATCTATTACTTTTCTCAGTAGCCGTTTACTTTTTACTAGAGGCGATCTCCTTTGATACTAACCATCTAATGGCATCTGGAGAGATCTCACTGCGTATAGGGATTGCCGGCGTTGTTTGGGCTTTAAGCATGCTATGTTTATTGGTTGGTGTATATAAATTTTCGAAGAATTAATTAAAAAGATGGAAACTAGTGAATATTAAATAGGAATATATAAAATGAATTGATTGCGTATCATTTATTGGTAGATTGATACGGAAATAAGAAAGGAGAACGGAATGGACAATACACAGAAATTTGACGGAAAAGCTGTTGTTTATGCTAAAGCTAGACCTGGATATGCAATTGAGTTGGTTGGTCTGTTGTCGGATAGTGGTGTCGGAAAAGATTCATTTGTTGCCGATATTGGCTCTGGCACAGGAATTTTTTCAAACGTTTTACTTGATCTTGGATGCCATGTATATGGAGTGGAGCCAAATGAGGATATGCGGAAAGAATCTGAAAAGAAATTGGCACAGTTTACGACGTTTCATCCTGTGAATGGAGCGGCTGAAAATACAACATTGCCCGATAAAAGCGTAGATTTTATCACAGTGGCGCAAGCATTTCATTGGTTTAATACAGAGCGATTCAAATTGGAATGTAAGCGAATTATCAAAGAGAACGGGAAGGTTATATTAATATGGAACTCCCGAATAATGGAAAGTCCAATGGTAAAAGAGAACGAACAAATTTTTCGGAGATTTTGTCCAGATTTCAAAGGTTTCAGCGGCGGCATTGGATATATGGATGAAAGCATTCAAAATTTCTTTGGCAACTTTACCGTATATCGTTTTCCAAATAATTTACCATTTGATAAATCAAAGTTTATCGAAAGAAATCTGTCTGCATCCTATTCATTAAAAGAAAACGATGCACAATATGAACTCTATCTAACAGAGCTAAATAATTTGTTTGATAAATATGCTGTGGACGGTATGCTTCTTATGACGAACGAAACAATCGTATATATTGGGGAGGTTTAAGCTTCATTCCTCTTGCTATTAACATATTTGATTTATCCTAGTAAAATTTGGAGGTAAAATGGTGAATGATAAAGTAAAAGAAGCATACAATCAATTGGCAAATGATTATGAACATAATGTAGATACAAAAAGTCTATTTAACACTGAATATGAGCGACCTGCAATGATGAAATTACTTCCAATAGACGTAAGAGATAAGCATGTTTTAGATGCTGGATGTGCAGCTGGCTGGTATACATCCAAATTAGTTAACTTAGGTGCTGTTGTCACAGCAACTGATATTAGCCCTAAAATGGTAGAGGCCACAAAGAGGCGGATCGTAGAAAAAGCAGAAGTATTATGTCTAGATTTAGAGAAAGAGTTACCTTTTGAAAATGAATCTTTTGATGTCATTGTGAGCTCGTTAGTTCTGCATTATATGAAAGATTGGAGCAATCCTTTTAGCGAGTTTCTTCGAATTTTAAAACCCAATGGGACATTATTATTTTCCGTACATCATCCATTTATGGATATAAAATTATCCGAGAATGGCGACTACTTTTTCACTGAATATATTGTCGATCAATGGAAAAGAGAAGGAAAACTTATCGATGTCCCGTTTTATCGTCGTCCGCTACAAGAAATACTAAGCGAAACACTCCGTTATTTTTCTTTGGTGAAAATAGTAGAACCGCAGCCAACGAAGGAATTTCAGATGAAGGAACCAGAAAAAATATGAAAAGTTAATGAAAAACCCCGCATTTTTTCATTGATCAAAGCAGTAAAAAACAAAAAATAGCACGAAATAATGGATGAACTTCAAAATAATTAGTACATGGACTATACGGGAAAGTCTGATCAAATTATAAATTTAGCGTTAAACATTTGGAGGAAATACAATGGAGAAATTTGTTTTTATATTTGGTCCACAAGCAGTTGGAAAAATGACAGTAGGTCAGGAACTGTCAGCTTTAACAGGACTGAAACTTTTCCATAACCATATGACCATTGATTTGTTAGAACCACTCTATGGGTTTAGTCCGGAAATGTGGCGTCTGACCCATTTGTTTCGTCGAGAAATCTTTCAATCCTTTTCAAAAAGCGACCAATATGGATTAATCTTCACTAAAATATGGTACTTTGATCAAGAAGAAGATTGGAATGAGATTGAATACATGTGTAATATTTTTAGTTCGCAAGGAGTTGAAATATATTTTGTAGAATTGGAAGCTGATTTAGAAGAAAGGCTTATTCGAAATAAAACTACTAATCGACTGGAACATAAGCCAACCAAGCGAAATATTGAAGAATCCGAACAGCATTTACTTAGCACATTAGACAATAGAAGATTAAATTCCATAAAAGGTGAAATTAAAACCAAAAACTATTTACGAATTAACAATACAAAATTCAAAGCAATGGAAGTAGCCCAAATGATAAAGGATGAATTTTATATATAGAATGTAATTAGCTTCATATAAAAAGTAAAATTAATAAACCTAGGGAGGTTGAAGCAATGGTAATGCCAATGCATATTGTAGCAGTAGGCGGTATCGTAGAGGATGAACAAGGAAATATTCTTTTGGTAAAGACACATCATGGTGGTTGGGTATTCCCTGGAGGCCAAGTAGAAGTGGGAGAAAACCTAATGGATGCTTTAATCAGAGAAATAAAAGAAGAAAGTGGGATAGATGTAGCTGTATCAAAACTAATTGGTGTTTATTCCAATACAGGAATTCATAAATTTTACGACGGTGTAACAGATGTTCCAACGAAGTTAATGATGGATTTTATATGCAAACCATTAGGAGGAGAACTGGCTACTTCAGAGGAAACATCAGATAGTCAGTGGATAGCGCAAGAGAAAGTGCTTGATTTCTTAACAGCTCCAGCTATTCGAACTAGATTTAAAGCTTATTTGGAATTGGATGGGAAAATAAAATATATGGATTATGTCACTCATCCTACATTTGAAATAAAATTGAACAGAACTGTTTAGAAAGTAAATTAATCTGTCTGAAGATAGAACAGTTGTATATTATGAGCAGCGGGGATGTGGAAGAAGTGGTAAACCAACTGACGATAATGCTTATAGCATGAATGAATTAGTTGATGATTTTAGGAAAATTATTGAATGGACAGGTAGTGAAAAAATAGACTTACTAGGTTACTCGTTTAGAGGGGAGTTAGCGCTTGAGTTCGCTTCAAACTTCCTATACCTTATAAACAAGATAATTTTATCAAGTCCTAGTATGATCAATCTAAAGACGCAATATATGATTCAAATAGCTGGTTTTCAGTCGATTGCAGATATGACTCTAGTAAATAGGATAGAAGAAATACTTAAGAAAAATACCTCTATTGAACATAAATACAAACAAGTATGGGAAATTGTTGATCAGGAAACAATTGACCGACTACTCTTTGTAGATCCAGAGGTTGCTTCAAAATACCGAGAGTTAGTAATAGAAAGTAATTTACATAATTTACATAATACAGGACGGATGTTAACAGTTTTGCAGGAAAACTCTGTAACTCCTCCGCTATACGAACGGCTTAACAATATCCATCATAAGACATTAATCATCACTGGTGTTTACGATAGGAGTACAGGAATTCCCATATCCAATCTAATACATAGAAATCTTTCGAACAGTGAATGGATTTTATTTAATAATAGTGCCCATTTTCCTGAATTAGAAGAAACAGAAAATTTTGTAAGTAGCGTCTTAGGATTTTTGAAAGCCTAATACAAGTAAGAGAGGAAGTATTAACAGTGACAGCTTATGGAGAAGATTTATTCAAAGGGACGGCTCATTATTATTCACGTTATAGACCAATGTATCCAGCTTCATTAATTAGGTTTTTAGTTGAAAGATTTTCTTTGGATGGTGGCGGTCGAATGCTGGATTTAGGTTGTGGAACTGGCCAATTATCGTTCAGATTCACTGACTGGTTTGAAGAGATAGTTGGAATTGATAAGGAACCTGAAATGATTGATGAAGCAATACGCCTATGGAAAGAATTTAGAGCAGAAAATCTGGAATGGTTTACTGGCGATGTCGATACATATAAAGAAAAAACGGATAAAACTTTTCGATTGGTGACAATTGGAAAGGCTTTTCATTGGATGGATAGAGTAAAGGTACTCGAAACTTTAGACGAAATGATTGTTCCTGGCGGTGGGGTAGCGATTATTGATAATTACTCTCCAAATAAGGAGCAGCTGCCATGGCAAAAGAAAGTGGATGAGGTAGTGAAGCGTTGGTATGGAAATGAAAGAAGAGCAGGCAACACGACATATGCGCATCCGACCATTAGCCATCAAACGATTATTTCAAATTCCAAATTTGACTTAGAAATTCACGATATGCCAACTTACGAACAAGTATGGACAGTGGATTCTATTATCGGTAATATATATTCCACTTCTTATGGTACTAAACGATTTTTAGGTGAAAATGTTCGGTCATTTGAACAGCAGTTAAAAGAAGAAATATTGGCGATTGATGATACTGGAATTTATAAAGAACAAATTAATGTATCAGTCAAGCTCGCTGTAAAAAGCAAATAAGAGAACGAGATGGTGGTCTTACGATGGACATTTCAATTGAAAAGTTAAAGAAGCAGGATGCAGAAGAATTATATAATTTTGAAAGTGATAATAGAACCTATTTTGAAAAAAGCGTACCAAGTCGAGGGGAAGAGTATTATGATTTTGAAACTTTTCAAAAAAGACATAGAGACTTGTTGGAAGAACAAGAGAAGGGGATATCTTATTATTATTTAATAAAAGATCAAACCGAATCCATTGTAGGTAGAATGAATCTGACTGATATTGATAGAATCGAGAGTAGAGGTCAAGTTGGTTATAGAATTGGAGAAATTCATACTGGAAAAGGTATTGCAAATAAAGCTTTAAAACTACTATTAATAGAAGTTTTAAAAGAAAATATTAAAGAAGTTTATGCAAAAACAACAAGCAATAATATTGCGTCACAAAAAGTATTAGAGAAAAACGGGTTTATACAGGTTTCAAAGAGTAATGAAGAATTTATGATGAATAATCAAAATGTGAAGTTTGTACATTTTATTTGGTCAAATACCTTTTAGCATTTATCATTTAACAAAAAAGAAAAATCCAGTTATATAACTATGGAACCATTTCATTTGGAGGAATTAGCCACTACCGTTTTACCTACCATTCCAATACCTGCTTATACAAATAGGGATACTGTCAGGAATAAATAGAAAAAGTAAAAAATACCCCCTAAATCGTAATGAATTTACTATACGATTCAGGGGATATTTCTTTTTAGAAAAACACTAGATTACTTATCTAGTGTTTTTTTTTACGGATTTAAGTTGCTAAACATTAAAAGTTAATAATGCTTTCTCTCTAAGATGTATTCGTCTCGATTTTCTTTCTCAATATTGCACATAACCTAACAATGGTATATGGTTGTATTCAGCATAATGGTTCATCAACTTAAACCATTGAACGGATTACTGGAGGTATTTTACTGAATGAATAAACAGGAACAACTAAGTATGATCAAAGAGGATTTTATTAATTGTCAGAAAGTACTATTGGCAATAGGGGATGAGACCCGTCAATCGATCTTGTTAGTTCTAATGGGGACTGATTGTCAAACAGGATTACGTGTAGGCGAAATCACTGAACAAACACATCTTTCTCGACCTGCTGTATCCCATCATCTGAAGGTTTTACGAGATGCAGGTGTTATTTTAATGCGTAAAGAAGGGACAAAAAACTTTTATTATATTAATGTACGTACAGAATTAGGCTTATTAAGAACGCTTATGTCGGATATTGATAAGTTCATGCAGAACTTTTATAGAAATGATGAAATGTAAAAAAACTTTATTTGGAGGTATAGGCTATGAGAGCAATGGTTATTGATAGATATGGAAAAGTTCCAATGCGTTTGGAAGAAATGCCCACACCGAAAATAGGTGATTATGAGGTACTCGCAGAAATTCATGCGGCAAGTATTAATCCTATTGATTTTAAAATACGTGATGGGAAAGTGAAAATGTTAGTTAAATATAATATGCCTCTTATTTTAGGGAATGACTTTTCTGGTGTCGTTGTAAAGGTTGGAGCTAAAGTGACTCGTTTTAGGATTGGTGACGAAATATATGGACGACCACGTAAGAGTAAAATCGGTACTTTTGCTGAATATATTGCTATTCACGAAGAGGACATCGCCTTAAAACCTAAAAATTTGAGCTTTGAAGAAGCTGCATCGATCCCGCTGGTTGGATTAACCTCCTATCAAGCCCTAACAGACATTTTACAAGTACAAAAGGGACAAAAAGTTTTGATACAAGCTGGGGCCGGTGGTGTCGGTACCTTTGCTATTCAACTGGCCAAATTAATGGGTGCCACTGTTGCAACGACTGCAAGCGAAGCTGGTGCAAATTTAGTAAAATCTCTTGGTGCAGATGAAATTATAAATTACAAGACAGAAAAATTTGAAGAGATACTGAAAAATTATGATGCCGTATTTGATACACTTGGAGGCGATATACTCAACAAATCATTCGGAGTGGTAAAAAGCGGAGGAAAAATTGTTTCCGTTTCGGGTTTGCCGAATGCACGTTTCGGTAAAGAATATGGTTCTGGATTTTTGAAAACTTTCTTGTTCTCTATAGCAAGTACTAAACTTACTAAACTTGAAAAAAAACATAATGTTCAATATACATTTTTGTTTATGAAGCCAAGTGGAGAACAATTGCGTATAATCGGAAACTTTTTTGAGACTGGTAAAATCAAAGCTATAATTGATAGAGTTTTTCCTTTTGAAGAAGCTCAGAAAGCAATGGAATATGCAGAGTCAGGAAGGGCGAAAGGGAAAATAATAGTAAAAATCAGATAGTTGTCAAACGATGCTTAGAAAAATCAAAACGATAATTACCTAATCTATTCGTTCGCAAAAAACTCCTAGGTTCTTTATTTCCTAGGAGTTTCGCTGCTAAAGTGCAAGTATCTATTTTTTTACTTCAATAAAATGCAGTTGATGCCCTTCTTTTTCATAAATCGAGAATTCATATCCAGCATGCTCAATATAGTTATCTTCTGCTAGATCTGTATCTTGTGTGAAATACCAGCCGCCGATAGTGTTGACATCTGGGTTTTCTATTTCAATGTTTAATAATTTGGATACGTCCTCTAATAACACTTTTGAATGGATTATATAATGGTTATCTTTTAATTTTCGAATATCTGCTATTTCATCGTTATCGAATTCATCACGAATTTCACCGACGATTTCTTCTAAAATATCCTCAACTGTAACAAGGCCGGATGTACCACCATATTCATCCAATAGAATAGCTATATGAATACGTTCCTTTTGCATTTTTACTAATAAATTATTGATTGGTGTTGTTTCAATAGTATTGATCACAGGGTTTGTAAACTTTGCTAAGTCGAATGATTCTGCTGTAATTCGATTGCTAAAACCTTGCGTCAAAAAGTCTTTAATATTAACAAAACCGATAATATTATCTCGATCTTCTTCATAAACAGGATAACGTGTATAACGTTCTTCTGAAATAATCGTTACAATATCATTAAACGTTGCATTTTTTTCAAATCCAACAATGTCTGTGCGGGGCACCATAATTTCACGAGCAGTACGCTCATCAAATTCAAAAACATTGTTAACATATTTCAATTCATTCTGATTGATCTCGCCGCTTTTGAAGCTTTCTGCTAACAATAGACGAAGTTCTTCTTCCGTGTGGGAAAGCTCATGTTCTGAGGCCGGTTTCATCCCTATTAAACCAACTAACACACGAGCGGAACCATTTAAAAGCCAAATGAATGGATATAAGATTTTATAGAAAATCATAATTGGCTTTGCAAAAGCAAGAGTCACTGATTCTGCCTTTTGAATGGCAACCGTTTTAGGTGCGAGTTCTCCAACGACTACATGTAAAAAAGTGGCGATTGCAAAAGCAGCTCCTATCGTAAAGAAGTGGATATAATCCGTGCCTATCCCAATAGTTTCAAATAATGGATGTAAGATGAATTCAAATGTTGATTCGCCTACCATCCCAATTCCTAGTGCGGTTACAGTAATACCTAATTGACACGCTGACAAGTATTCATCCAAGTGTGTGGTTACATGCTTTGCTGCAAGAGATCCTTTACGTCCTTCTGCAACAAGTTGGTCAACTCGTGAATTTCGCACTTTCACGATGGCAAACTCGGTTGCCACGAAAAAACCGGTTAATATCAATAAAAAAATGAATATCGCTAGATTTAATATAGTCAATAAGCTGTCTTACTTTAAAGTAAGACTTCACCTCCTATGTGCGTCAGCCCTCATATTAGTGACTGCGATTTTACAGAGTATCAATTCATCTATTTGTCTTTTTACCCGTTCCGACAAAGGTTTAACCCTTTCTGAAGACATTCCTTCCTTTTGATGGAAGTCCACAGTTCAATAACTTTTAGGGAATAGTAAGGAGAATTCGAAGTAGAACGTTCAACTAATATTGGTATAATAGTGTAGTAGCATTAATTTTCAATCTATTTGACCAATTGCAAATTTTAAGTGTCGTTTGTTAAAATATCCAGCTTTAATTGGGATATAATAGAGAGCTTTGAGGTAGAAAGGGAGAAGGTTTTTCATGAATAAACAAATATATGTTGATTGGGGAGGACATAAGATCAGTCTTCAATGGCATCCTCACAAAAGCATAGGTCCAGGTGATATCGTGACAAGTGTTCATAGTTATTGTTTTAGCCAAGAAAAAGTTTTGTTGGTTGAAGTAAAAAAAAGAGGCTTTAACATTCCAGGAGGGCATATAGAGTTTGGAGAAACTCCTGAAGAAGCGATGCATAGGGAAGCATATGAAGAAGGTTATGTGAAGGGGAAGATAAAGTACGTTGGTGCAGTGGAAGTGAACCATGAAGATAACCCTCACTTTGTACAAGATGGCCCATATCCTCTAATAGGCTATCAAATGTTTTATCGAATGGACATAGAAGAGTGTCTTCCTTTTTTAAGAGAGTATGAAACAACGACCAGGATCTGGGTGGAACCAGGAGAACTACCTTATGTGATCAATGACCATGAGCTATCGCTGCAAATCTTAAATGAAGCTCTAGAATTGGGGATACATTACAAAGATAATCAAGGAATTAAAAGGAGTTAAATACAATGGAAAAAGATTTTCCTACATTAGAAACGAACAGATTAATCTTAAGAAAAGTATCAATAGACGATGCTAAAGATATGTATACATATTTATCGGATCAAGATGTTGTAAAGCCGATGGGGTTAGAACCTTTTGAAACAGTGGAAGACGTATGGGATGAAATAAAATGGTATCAATCAATATACGAAAAAGGGACAGGGATTAGATGGGGCATCACCCTAAAAGATTCTAATAAGGTTATAGGAAGCTGTGGTTTTCTTAATAGACATCCTAAACATTATCGAACGGAAATTGGATATGAATTAAGCAGTGATTACTGGGGCCAGGGAATAGCAAGTGAGGCATTGAAGGCAGTTAGCAAATATGGTTTTGAGCATTTCCAGTTAGAAAGAATTGAGGCATTAATCGAACTAACGAATATTCCATCACAAAAACTAGTAGAAAAACAAGGATTTCAAAGGGAAGGATTGTTAAGACATTATGAATTCGCAAATGGTAAATTTGAAGATTTGTATATGTACTCCATTTTAAAAGAAGATCTTCAACTTATCTAAAGGTACTCGATTTAATAGGAAAACGAATAAATAGATGGTTCTCCGAATATGTAAAAGTATTAACTATAAAGGGGTATATACATGTACAAATTATTAGAGGAAGACGAATACGCACCAAATTATTCAAGCTATGTAAAGTTAGTACCGGATGAAGATTTTATACAAACTTTAACAAAGCAAATGGAAAAAACGATTGGCTTATTACTCGACATTTCGGATGAACAAGCTCATTTTCGTTATGCACGTGAAAAATGGAGTGTAAAAGAAGTGATTGGCCATATGGCAGATACAGAACGAGTAATGGCATATAGACTATTAGCCATTGCGCGTGGGGATACTGCTTCTCTTCCTGGTTTTGAGGAGAAAGAATATGCCCAACACGCATCATTTGATAAACAGTCAGTAAAAGATCTTCTTCAAAATTTGAACATTGTGCGCCAATCAACCATTCACCTAATTAAAAGCTTAGCAGAAAAAGATTTACTTCGCCGCGGTACTACAAATAATTCAGAAGTAACTGTTCGTGCATTAATAGCAATTATAATAGGTCACGAGCTTCATCATTGCAATATTATAAGAGACAGATATTTTGGTGCTGCAGCGTATCCGGAAAACAAATGAATTAAAAAGACGATATCGCTACACAAAGCGAATATCGTCTTTTCTATTTTACCTAGCGGATTGTCCTGGAGGAAGCTTGTAAAATACCTTCCTTCAACTCCCCGACTTTATCTTTCTTTCGAACAAAAATGAAATAAGAAGCAATGGTCAAGCTAGCGATTAGCAAAGTGAGTAGGGCTTGTACACGCAATGATTCAATGATAAGCATAGCGACGTATATTCCCGAAATAATGATAATAGTTGCATACGTCAAGTAAGGGAAAAGCCACATCTTAAGCTGAAGTGCTTCGGGATTCTCCTTTTCCAGCCTTTTTCGCATCTGTAAATGAGAGAATGCGATAACAAGATAGACTAATAGAGCCACAGCCCCTGATGAATTAATTAAAAACAAAAATATTTTATCCGGAGAAGTATAGCTAAAGATAACCGCAACATATGAAAATATTGTACTGAATAGTATTGCTCGAACAGGAACACCTTTCTTACTTAGTTTTAAAAATCCTTTTGGCGCGTCGCCTTTCTTCGCCATCCCGAATAACATCCGAGAATTTGCATATAAAGCAGAATTTAAACAAGAAAGAACTGCAGTCAGAACAACAAAGTTCATAATTTGCGCTGCTGCGGGGATACCGATATAATCAAGAACCGCAACGAACGGACTTACTAGTATATTAGCGGAATTCCATGGTAATAGTGTTACGACTAGCGCGATAGAGCCAATATAGAAAATGAGAATACGCCAAATAACACTGTTAGTTGCAACTCGAACTGCTTTTCCCGGATGCTCGGACTCTCCAGCTGCAATTGCGACAATTTCCGTACCCATGAATGAAAAGATGACTACTGTAATTCCTAGCAACACAGAACCAATGCCAGTTGGCATAAATCCACCAGCGCCTAGGATATTCACTGTTCCAGGTGCGTTTACACCAGGGTACCATCCAAAAATGACACAAAGACCGAGAACAAGAAATAAACCAATGCTAATGACTTTTATAAGTGAAAACCAATACTCGAATTCACCAAAGGACTTCACAGAAAAAAGATTAGTAAGCGTCAATAAAACAGTTAAGATAAGTGCCATTAGCCAAAGTGGAAAATCAGGTATCCAATACTGCATAATAGCTGCTCCCGCAATCGCTTCAATCGCGATCACGACAACCCAGAAAAACCAATACAACCATCCAATTGTAAATCCTGCCCACGGTCCAATCGCATCACCTGCGTATGTTGAGAAGGAGCCGCTAGTCGGGTAGGCAGCCGCCATTTCTCCGAGCATTCTCATGACCAATACGACAATTGCCCCTGCAAATGCATAGGATAGAATTGCCCCTGGACCGGAAGCATTAATCACTGCACCACTCCCGATAAATAAACCTGCTCCAATTACACCTGCAATGGAGATCATACTAATATGTCGGATCTTTAAGTCCGATTTTAACTGCTCTTGTTGACTTGTCATTTACATTCCCCCTTGTGAAAGTGTTACTTCCCAGACAAAAAAATGTCTTGCCCCAACTAATTACGGTATCAAGTTCGTGAATGGATCTGTCACTTGTTTTTTATAGGGTGCATAAAGAACCTCCTTTTGATGTAAGCGATTTCAGAAGTTGATTGAATATTCTTTGAAGTCTTTACATACATCATACACAAGAAAAAGAGAAAATTGGCGGACATTTTGTAAATAGATAGATTACTAAATTATACGGATTGTTAAATTGCCGCATGGAGCGATAGCTCGGTTCGTTAGAAGTATAGAAGAAAAAAGAGATACAATTTGCTGTTTTTATTAAACTATACCAACATCCATTTTATTGTCATTAATAAATTGGTAAGCCATTATGGCCACTTCAAGGGCAAGTCGATTGGAAGGAGCCATAAAATCCTCTCCTAGTAAAGATTCTAGTTTCTCAAGCCGGTGGTACAAAGTTTGCCTAACGATAAACAAGCGATCTGCAGTATCTTTTTTTGAACCGTTGCATGCAAGATAGACGCGAAGTGTTTCAAAAAGATTGCTTTCCATCTTCTGATCGTAATCTAATACGGCTGATAAGTAATCTAGTACATACGTCTCTAATTCCTCACTATTTTTTAAAAGAAGAAGGAGTCTATAAATACCTAGTTTTTCAAAGAAGTTTGTTTCTGCTATCTTAGCATCATGAAGTGTAAGCACTTTTTTAGCTTCATCGTAACCTCTTTTTACATCTCGCAGATCTTCATAAACCATGCTTATACCAAAAGTGCACCTAGTCCCATCGATGAAATTATTGGATTTCATTTCCATAATACACTGAATCACTTGGGTAAAACGGTTGGTTTCATTTTTAAGGTGATCGGCTGCGATGAAGGAAGCAATAATGGCAATCTCATTTTTATAAGATGCAACTGTTGGAAAAAATCCTGCTCTTTTGAATAGAGATCGAATCATTAAAGATCTTTGGACTTTAATTTCTTCCCAATCTTCTTCACTTATACTTGTCACTGGCAAATTCATCTGAATGATAAAAATTCGAAAATGCATGTTACGGCTTGCTGATGGTAAATATTTTTGTAAATCGCCTTGTTCAAAATCTCTGCCATCCAATAAGTTCCGGACAAATTCATCTTCGTTATGTTGGTTCCGCTCTTCAATCGTACGATTGCGCAATAATATCTGGGCAATAGCAAGTGCAGCACGATCCAGCATAAGAAAGGTAAATTCGTCTGGCATCGTCTGTTTTAATTGGATGCATAGATATCCCCAAGTTTGTCCCAGTCCTTCTACTAGCATGAGAGCGAAGGATTGCTCATTGATCGTAAAAAGTATTTGTTCCGATTGGGGCAAAGTGGAATCTTCGAGATAAGTTCGAATAGTTTTTTCTAATTCCTTAGTTTCAGATGGGTAATAATATGATTTTCCATTATCAGTAATGAAGATAACATCCTCACGGAAAAACTGATGCAACTCTAATAGAATCTTTAAAATACCATTGGGAGTTAGAGACAAAGCATTAAATTTCCGTGAGAGCATATCAAGCTGTGAAAGCATTTGATGGTGTTGATTGATGATAAATGTATGAAGATCTTGGGTGATGTCAACAAACTTTACAGTATGTTCAAATATAACAATAGGAAAAGAGTGCTTGTTAGCAAGTTCAATGAGTTCTGTAGGAATCTCCTTAAAGTAAATTCCAAGCTCTATGCAAATACATGCGACATCTTTTTCTATTAACTTTTTTAAATATGCTAGTTGCTTAGGAAGGTCGAGCTGCAGACCACCACCTGTTGTAAGAATCATTTCCCCTCCGTTGATCAATGATTCAAAGTCATTTACTTCTAACACATGTGACCATTTCACTTGCCGCCCTAATCCACTTTCTCCCGCAATAACTCTTGCACATTTGAACGAATCACGAGCAAGCACATCCCTAACAGTCAATTTCAATTCATTCATCCAAAAGATACCTCCCCATAACGTAAAAATAATAAGGTCATGATTTAACATAGTGTAAAGTGACAATAGTCAAAATAATTTGTAAAGTATACTATGAAGTCTATCGAAAATAGCATGAACTAGCAAGAGAAATAGAATAGGAGGAATAAAATATGACGACTACAGCAGTAGAAAAGAAAACGCTAACAAATTTCATCAATGGACAATGGGTAAAGTCAACGACAGATAAATATGAAGAAGTACCGAATCCAGCAACCGGGGAAATTCTTGCAGAAGTTCCGATTTCTACGAAGGAAGATTTGGACAATGCAGTAAGAGCTGCAAAAAAAGCGTTTGCCAAATGGAAAAAGACAGCTGTTCCACAACGATCCCGAATTTTATTCAAATATCATCAGTTATTAACTGAAAACTGGGATCAACTGGCGAAGCTCATTACGATGGAAAACGGAAAAAATTACAACGAAGCATATGGTGAAGTGCTACGCGGAATTGAATGTGTAGAGTTTGCGGCTGGTGCTCCGACACTCATGATGGGTACACAACTACCGGATATTGCGACAAATGTTGAGTCTGGTATGTACCGTTATCCACTTGGAGTAATTGGAGGAATTACCCCTTTCAACTTCCCTATGATGGTGCCGTGCTGGATGTTCCCTCTAGCAATTGCGAGTGGTAATACGTTCATTCTAAAGCCATCAGAGCGCACGCCACTTTTGGCAAATCGTCTTGCAGAGCTACTGCATGAAGCAGGCCTTCCGGATGGAGTTTTCAATATCGTACATGGTGCACATGATATCGTGAACGGCATCCTTAGCCACCCGGACATCCCGGCTGTATCATTTGTAGGCTCACAGCCAGTAGCAGAATATGTATACAAAACAGGAACATCGAATGGCAAGCGCGTACAAGCATTAGCAGGTGCCAAGAATCATACGATTGTCATGCCTGATGCTGATATGGACTTAACTGTAACCAACATCATTAATGCTGCATTTGGATCTGCTGGAGAAAGATGTATGGCTTGTGCAGTCGTCGTTGCTGTAGGCGATGTAGCAGATCAGTTGGTTGAAAGATTAGTGGAAGAGTCGAATAAGATGACAATTGGTAACGGTTTAGAAGAAGGGGTATTCCTTGGTCCAGTCATTCGAAATTCCCATAAAGACAAAACATTAAGCTATATCGAATCAGGTATTGAAGATGGCGCGAAGCTGTCACGTGATGGCCGTAGCGATAAATCCTCTTCAGAAGGTGGTTATTTTGTTGGACCGACCATTTTCGATCATGTAACACAGGAAATGAAGATTTGGAAAGAAGAAATTTTTGCACCAGTATTATCTATCGTGAGGGTGGAGACATTGGAGGAAGCAATTGAGTTTGCGAACAAATCAGAGTTCGCAAATGGAGCATGTCTATTTACAGATAGTGCAAAAGCAATCCGTCAGTTCAGAGAGGAGATTGATGCAGGAATGCTTGGTGTAAACCTTGGAGTACCTGCACCAATGGCATTCTTCCCATTCTCTGGTTACAAAAAATCATTCTACGGCGATCTACATGCCAATGGCCGTGATGGAATTGAGTTTTACACCCGGAAAAAAATGTTAACAGCTCGTCACTGATCGTAAAGTATTTGTTCAACAAAGGATAAATGGGTTGAAGCTTATAAATTAAAAAGGGAGTGGAGAAAATGACAACAGCAAAAGAGACGACAAAGTCATTAGTGCAAAAAGACCGTGAAAATGTATGGCATCACATTTCTGCTTACAACGAAAAGAATCCTCCGATGGTTGTAGAGAGCGGAGAGGGAGCATGGATTACTGATCATGATGGCAACCGTTATCTTGACGGGATGTCTGGACTGTGGGCAGTGAATGTTGGTTATGGTCGTGAAGAACTTGCACAAGCAGCATACGAGCAAATGAAGAAACTAGCGTATGTACCGATGACTCAAAGTCACGGACCAGCAATTGAATTAGCAGAAAGGTTAAATAAAATGCTTGGCGACGATTATCAGATTTTTTATTCGAATAGCGGATCTGATGCTAATGAAGTAGCGTTTAAGTTGGCGCGTCAATACCATCAGCAAAACGGGGAACCTTCTCGTTATAAATTCATTTCCCGTTATCGTGCCTATCATGGAAGTTCAATGGGGGCACTAGCAGCGACAGGTCAAGCATTACGTAAATATAAATATGAGCCGCTTGCACCTGGATTCTTACATGTAGCACCACCTGATAATTACCGTAGACCAGCAGGACAATCGATCGAAGAATATAATATTCAACGTGCTCAGGAGTTTGAAGAAAAAATTATTTGGGAGCAAAAAGAGACGATTGCGGGAATTATAATGGAACCGCTTATCACAGGTGGCGGTATTCTCATTCCACATCCTGTTTATTTAGAAAAAGTCCAAGAGATTTGTAACCGTCACGGTGTATTGCTTATTGTAGACGAAGTGATTTGTGGTTTCGGACGCACAGGAAAAGCGTTTGGTCATCAGCATTTCAATCTGAAGCCGGATATCATTACGATGGCAAAGGGGCTGACAAGTGCTTACTTGCCACTATCTGTAACCGCAATTCGCAAAGATATTTATGAAAAATTCGACACTGGAGAAGAAAACAGCCATTTCCGTCACGTAAATACGTTTGGTGGAAATCCAGCAGCTTGTGCGGTTGCATTAAAAAACCTAGACATCATGGAAAGAGAAAATCTATTTGAACGTTCTGCTGAAATTGGAGAACGTGTGTTAAAAGAGTTAGAGACTCTTAAAGACCATCCATTTGTCGGAGATATCCGCGGTCTTGGTTTCCTAATAGGGATTGAGCTTGTTGATGACAAGGAAACAAGACAGCCAGCGACTAATGCACGTGTTGCAAAAATTATTAGCGAGTGTAAGGCAAACGGACTCATTATTGGAAGAAATGGGGATACGGTTGCCGGTTATAACAATATTCTAGCACTTAGCCCACCGCTTTCTTGTACGGATGAAGATGTCGATTTTATCCTTGCGGTACTAAAAAAAGTATTTAAAGAAAACGAGTCTTTTAAAGGCTAAACCATATCAAGGAATACTACATGTAGATTGAGGAGGAGTATAAATGAAAATCGGTGTTCCAAAAGAGATAAAAAACAATGAAAATCGAGTTGCAATGACACCAAGTGGAGTTGTTACATTAAAGAATGCTGGTCATGAAGTCTATATCGAAACAGGTGCTGGTTTAAAATCAGGTTTTACCGATGAGGACTACAACCGCGAAGGAGCCATTGTTGTTGCAACAGCAAAAGAGGCATGGCTAGCTGACATGGTAATGAAAGTAAAAGAACCATTAGAAGAAGAATACGGTTATTTCCGAGAAGGGTTAATCCTTTTCACCTATTTACACCTGGCGGCAGAGCCGGCTCTAACGAAAGCTTTAATAGACAATAAAGTCGTTGCAATTGCTTACGAGACAGTACAATTGCCGAATAATACATTGCCATTGTTATCACCGATGAGTGAAGTAGCTGGTCGTATGGCTACACAAATCGGTGCACAATATCTGGAACAAATTCACGGAGGAAAAGGGGTTCTATTAGGAGGAGTTCCTGGTGTACCACGCGGCAAGGTGACCATTATCGGAGGCGGAATTGCTGGAACAAATGCGGCACGTGTTGCAATTGGGATGGGAGCACAAGTAACAGTTATCGATTTAAGTGTAGATCGACTCCGACAATTGGAAGAGCTTTTCGGAAATGATGTGCAGACACTCGCGTCCAACCCTTATAATATCGCTGTATCGGTGAAAGATTCTGACCTGGTTGTTGGAGCAGTTCTTATTCCGGGTGCACGAGCTCCGAAACTCGTTTCGGAAGAGATGATTAAGTCCATGAGTCCTGGTTCCGTACTTGTTGATATTGCGATTGATCAAGGTGGCATTTTTGAAACATCAGACCGAATTACAACACATGACAACCCGATATACGAAAAGCATGGTGTCGTTCACTATGCGGTTGCTAATATGCCAGGTGCAGTTCCTTACACATCCACAATGGCTTTAACAAATATGACTGTACCATATGCTTTACAAATTGCGAACAAAGGATACGTTCAAGCTTGTCTTGATAATGAGCCCCTAGCAAAAGGTGTCAACATATTAGATGGTCATGTGACGTACAAGGCGGTGGCGGAAGACCTTGGGTATGCATTTAAATCGGTACAAGAGCTACTAAAGAAGGAATTTGCACATCAATAGATCAAAAGAAACGAAGTAAGTAAGAATAAAGAGCGATTATTTTGTAGAATAAAACATACAAACAAAGGGCAGCTTCTCCTAATTAAAATTTAGGGGAGTGGCCCTTCTTTTTATTAGGTGCGATTGGAAACTGAACTAGTGTTTATAAAATTGACTGCAGAGTCAAAAGAAATAGTTTATCTACTCCAATAATTAAATAAGCAGTACAATTTGATCAAGGGTTTGGATAGCATATCCACCTTCGAAATGGAACTCTATTTTTATTAACCAAAATAAAATGAACGATTTACGATTTCAAACTGTCTAATAGATAACGAGGGGGTGGGAGCATGAATTTGGAAAAACGAGCAATCGCGGGTGATGAACAAGCATTATTGGAGTTATTAACCCGACATGAGGAAACGCTTTACCGGACGGCCTTTGCATATCTGAAAAATGAGCATGATGCGGTTGAAGCGGTACAAGAGCTGACGTATCGGGCTTTAAAAAAGATTCATACCGTAAAAGAACCCGCATACATAGCAACATGGCTTGTCCGAATTGTTATTAATATTTGTTTAGACGTGAAAAAGAAGCAAGAGAAATTTATATATAATCATGATGTGGAAATCGCATCAACGGATCAGCAACCATTCGAAATGGCTGATATCATCGCAAGCTTACCACCAGAACAACAAGAACTAATTTACTTAAAATATTTCCAAGATATGAAGAACACAGACATTGCACAGTTTAAGCAAATTCCCGAAGGTACTGTGAAATCAAGGCTACACACGACATTAAAAAGATTACGCGTCCTTATTGAAAAGGAGGAACTGTAAATGACTAACTTGAACGAGCAGGACTTGCATAAGCTTATCAAGGAGTTAGAAGCAATTGAAATCCCGAAAGAAGCCTTACATCAAGCACGTATGAAAGCCGTGCAACAGCATCGATTAACAAAGAAGAGAAAACGTCGTCTGTATTCAGTTGCAAGTGTAGCTGCTATTATGCTGGTACTGTTTGTAGCATCCATTCGTGTATCTCCCGTATTTGCACAAACGATGGCCAAGATTCCAGGATTTGATTCTATCGTGCACATGATTTCTTTTGATAAAGGAATTGGTGATATTGTTGAAAATAATTACTATGAGGAACTTGGAATTAAGGTAACGGAAGGCGATTATACGTTGACTTTACAAGGTGTTGTGGCTGACCATACCGGGATGACAATATTCTATAAGCTGGAATCTCCCTTTGATCTATCCGATTTGAGTATAACTTCTATAGAAGTGTCTCAACAAGGCATCCCATTTGGTGTAATTAATTCCTACATTACCTCTCATTCTGGTGAAAGGAAGGTACATGAAGACAAAGTTGAAATTACGTCTACTGATGATTTATCTTATGACAACAAGAAATTTGAATTTAATTTAAGTTTGAGTGATGTAGCAGAAACAAAGTTCGCCATACCGTTCACTCTCACTAAGTCTATTGAACAACCAAAAGTATATGAGGTGAATCAAACTGTTGTCGTAGATGGACAAACAATAGACATTAAACAGTTGAAAATTTCGCCATTACGTGCAGAGATTCGTCTAGCTGCTGACGAACAAAACACAATGCAATTACTAAAATTCACATCAATGAGATTGATTGATGAGAATGGCGAAGAATGGGGGCAACTAAGAAATGAATCGGGAGGAGTCAGCAATTTTGAAGACGGTGACGTGAGCTTATTTTTACAAAGTAATTACTTCCGACAGCCGAAAAAATTAACGTTAGAAATAGATAGGATTCAAGCACTTCCAAAAGGTTCGGACTATATCGAGATAGATTTTGAGCAAAAGAAAGTCCTCTATATGCCAAGTGATTTGGATATTACTGTTCAAGTACCATCGGATAATACATTGGAAGTCACTTATCCATCTGGCGGTTGGCTGCTGTTTTCTCAAATGGTGGATCAAGAAGGCAAAAATTTAAGTAATAATCTAATTGAAACGCATATGAGCAGAGAAGAACCATATGTCACAGAAGTCTCTACATTTGATTTTGAAAAGGCAGTGAATCCAATTCGCTTCCATATTAATAGCTATCCATCGTATTTGGACGGTAAGGTAGAAATTGATATACCCTTTTATGAATAGGGTTTTACCTTTATGTAACAACCCCCACCGTTATAAGGAAGTAAGCCTCCTTTGCGGCGGGGGTTATTGTGTATTCGCTGGATAGATAAAAGTATCACTTTATCGAAGAAGGTAGCTAACAGAATCCCAACCACATATCGAAATAAATCTACTGTCTGAAATCCTTTGCCGAATATTAAAGCTCCGAGTGAAGTAGCACGAATTTGCTTTATCCACTCTCCTTGATATAGTTGGCTGAATTCAATGCTAAAGCAAAAAAGGAAACTAATCCAAATAGCTAAGATTAACCTTTTACGCACCAAAAGGAAACGGAGTGCGTAATAGACCATCATAGCCCAAATAACATCCCCAGCGTTTTCTGCTATAAACGGCGGAAGTTCATGGCTATATCTCCTAGAGGCTAGCCCCAAGAAAATGGTAGTGGCAACTGTAATTACATAGGCTATCCTAATTTTAATGTAACGTAAATTGATGTATTCGTTTTTTATAGTCAATGAGATCACTCTTTGGAATATATTTAATCTTCAATATACAAGTATTGTATTGTGGAAGCAAGAGTTGGATAAATCGAATTCTTTGCAGTAGAGATTTGTACTGAAAGCATTTGCTGGCTATGGTATTTTCTTATTATAGAAGGAGATAACAGAATTTACGTTGAATATGTATAAAATAGAAGGAGTGAAAGATGGATAAAAATAAACGTTCCAACTTCTGGGTGGCTTTTACAAATACCGTTATTCTTTGTTTGGCTCAAATTATTTATTGGACAATCCTAGCCGAAATTATGGATACATTAGTTTTTCAATTTTTAGTTTTTCCTTTAATCATTGTATTAATAAATACTATTCTTTGGTTCAGCACATTCAAACTAAAATTTTATCAACATGCGCTATTCGTCTATGGCGCTTTCTTTGTTTCGGTTATTGTTTCTTCATTTCTGCTCTTAGTAGTGTTAGATCATCAGGAACTTCCGCCTGGTGAAGTAGTATTATTTACGGATGTTTTATTTATTTTTATCACTGTATCCGTACAGTTGTTAATTTTAATGCTGTTAAATTTCATTATGTATATTTTTTATAGAGTCTTTACTTAATGGAAAATCATTTAAAGCTCCTATGAAAAAGTCACCTTCAGCAGGTTTTCGTGTTTAATAAATGTTATTACATAGGAGGTATTGGTCATAAAAACTAAAGTCAACTATCCATTTATATATTTCTTGTTGGATCCAAATATAGTGTTTGTTTATAAAAACGAAACACAAAATTACATAACTGTTTTGGATTTAAGTAGAACGGAAGGTTGGGGAACATTTGAATTAGAACAAGAAGATGAATTTGAAACATTTGATCCTTACAAAAGTAATCCTATTCAAGGCAAAACGTTTTTTGCAAATCAGGATGACATGGTCTTGCTGGTAGAATCCATTAATCAACAGATCCAAAAAAATCGTCAGTTACGAACAGCTTGCCCGGTTCATATCGTTTCCTCTGAATCCGCAGCGGGTTCCTTAGAGTCGGTCTTGAAAGACCAAAGACTGTAGTAGGCTTCCCCGATTTCCTTTCTATTGGGCCTTTGGGAGAACTGGATAAAAAAACAGGTCAAACTTCTCGAAAAGATTGGTTAATTGAAAATATTAACATTGAACAGGAAGTAGAATATCCCGTTAAATTTTCAAATACACTCCGAGAAATAGAAGATATACCTAGTGAAGTTCCTATCTATATTTGGTATGGAAACAATGCAAATGAACAAATATGTATGCGGTTTCTAGTCTACTTATTAAAGGATAAAACAAGTGAGCTATTTCTAATAAACTCCACTGATCTTTATGAAAAACATTTAAGAACTCAAAAACAACAGTTACATATTTTCAATACCAGCCAAATGGAATCCCAAGATATAAAGATATTGTTTGAAAAAAATAATAAGGCCACTCCATTATCTGAAAAAGAACGGAGCCATTTACAATTGGAGTGGGAAGCATTAGCACAAACGAAAGAAGTGTTGCGTATTTGGAACAATGGTGAAATAAAAGGCGTGCCTGAAAATTATGTTGATTCGACCATCTTACATAGGATAGAAGATCTCCAAAAACAGCAAGGAAACAATGATTTCATCAAAACTGGGAAAGTATTAGAAGAATTATTTGTACAAATGGATGGGTTTGTTGATATTTTCTTTTTGGAATACAGGATTCGGCATTTAATATATAGTGGCTTTCTCGAGATAAAAGGAATACCTAAATCACTATGGAATTATAGCGTAAGAATGCGAAATGAATGAACATCTGGGAGTCGGAGTATGCTTGTAGTGTACTTAAATTATTAGGCAGGATATTATAAGGGTGGCTTTGATTAAATTTTATCACTCTAAATTAAAGGGTATTTTTCTATCGAAAAATTTTTTACGCAATAAGAAGTATTAGATACAAACAAAACTATAAGAATTGTTATTTAGAGTAATAGGAGAATCCCGGATATTTTACGACAGGATGCTTCACTTTACTAAGTGCATCCAATAATTGTGATCCAACATGCAAATTGCTTTTCACTAGGTCACGTGGCGTAAGGGCCATCCATTGATTTAAGGAGACATCAACAAATCGATCGCTCTTAAACATTTCCAAAAACCATAAAGTTTGGTCGCCGGTATTCTGAATATAGTGGCCATTAGCAAAAGGAACATATCCGACATCACCAGCTCTATAATCAAATGTCCGAGCTGCGCCATTCCCGGAAAACACCGTCATACGTCCCTGCCCTGAAAGATAATACTGCCATTCATCATTATTCGGATGCCAATGCAGTTCCCTCATCGCGCCAGGTTCCACTTCCACAAGGGCTGCTGCGATATTTTTCGATACAGGAAAATTAGTAGAGTCTACGATTCTTACGCTTCCGCCAGGGGTTTTCAAAGGTTTTTGTGCTAGCAACTGATGCGTGAAACTTTGGGGAATGGTTCCGTAGGGAGATTGAACCTTTTCACTTTCAAGCGGGCCTGGAACCTTGTCTTGATAAATATATACTTGCTTTGATGGAATATGATCAAAGGCATTAATCGGTACTCCAAAATTAGCAGATAGCACGTCTTTTGGCGTGTGTGCAAACCAATCAGAGATAGACAAGGTGCTAAGATCTGAAAATTTACCATCATCAAAGACGAGAAGGAATTCGCAATGTTCCAGCCCCTGAATCGAATGAGGAAGTCCAGGGGGAAAGTACCAAAGATCTCCTGGACCTACGTCAGCAATGAAATTTCGTCCTTCACTATCGATGGACGTGATTCGCGCTCTACCTATTATCATATAGGCCCATTCTGCTTGAAGATGCCAATGTAATTCTCGTACGCCACCAGGGGTCAAGCTCATATTGACACCAGCAAGCGTAGTAGCGATGGGAAGTTCCCTAACGGTGATTTCTCGTGACCATCCTCCAAAATTTAATTTCATCGCCGTGTCTGAAAACGAAAATTTCATATTTGGGAGTAAGCCAGCATCTGTTTTAGGTGGAACTAACAAGTCGGGATTTTCAATATCTCGCATTACATCTCTTGGTCCCGTATCATATCCTCCTGCTCCGTCATCTCGGATCGGTTGTGGGATATTATCGTAGATAGCTCGATTTAGTTCTGGATTATCCAATTCATCGACTCCTTTTTGCGTATCTGATTCTTTTCTAATCTGATATATGATGCGGATACTGAGTAAATGACTGTCTACATGATACAAATTCGTGACTAGGTCTAAATCAAACCAGTAATTGCACTTGAATAATTTAAAAATGGGAGGTAATCAGTATTGTTAGCTGAATATCCTCCTTTTATATTGAATAAAAAGTAAAGTAAAGTATTCAAAAAGTAAAATGAACTATACAAAAAGAAAAATAAACTATACAATTAAAAGAGAATGTTTGGAGGGAGCAGTTTGCTAAAAAATCGAGTAAAGGAATTAAGAGCTAGATTCAACTTGACGCAGGGTGATCTTGCTGAAAAAACTGGAGTAACAAGACAGACAATTGTTTCATTAGAAAAAGGTAGCTATACTCCATCATTACTGCTCGCCATGAATATAGCAGAAGTGTTTGGAGAACCCATTGAACAAATTTTTTATAAGGAGGACGATGCGAAATGAGGATGTATGTGACAGTTATTTTGAGGTGTTTGCTTTTTGTTGCCATAGCGCTAAGTGTGTATGATTATGTGAAAATTAATCAGTATTTTGAGCTATTTGGACGCGGTTATATTGATGAATTCTCTGTGTATATTAGTACTTGGAGAGGAACTTTTTTAACCATTGTTACTATACTTTTAATAATTTTTAACGTGGTTGATCTTATCGTAGTAAAGAAAAAGAAAAATGCTCTATTAAAAGAATATATTTTATCTGAATATGATGTTTCGGATGAGCGGTCTGTTGAAATCACTGGCAAAGCTGTTCGTTATGCATTTGTTTTTATTATATTTTACACGGTCATTCTTTTAGGGTCGTATATGCTAATACCAAATTATTTTCTTGATTATCCTTGGTATCCGATATATACGACCGCTTCGATACCAGTTTTTGGTTTGATCATTTATTTAGTAACCTTTAAATACTTTCATGCTCGGTGAGGGAGGCTATTATGAGAATTTTGACTGTAACAGTTATTTTACGAATACTTCTTATTATTTCATTCGCAGTATTGGCATTTGTTAATCTAAAGAATAATCAGCTTTCTGATATGTTTTTAAATAAGGAAATTAGCTTCGACTATTATAGAGAAAATAGGATCAATGCAGGGTTTTATGGTCTTATAGCTATAATTATTGGAATGATAAATTCTTCATACACACAGCATCTATCCAAAAAACGGAATAATGGAAGAATAAAAATGAGGGAAGTAGTTATTCCAGAGATGACTCATGAGGATGAAAGAGAGTCTGAAATAACTGGTAAGTCTGCAAAAGCAGCATTTTCTGTCATAGTTGTATTTACTATTCCTTTGTTAATTAGTTTTTCCATGATTCCATATGCCATTCACTCACCTTTGAATTATGCTATATTTGCCATTGCAATTTTACCTATTGTTGGATTTATTACCTATCTCATCACTTACAAAGTGCTATATTCTAAGTGACTAAGGAGATATGAAACGTGGAAGAAATAAACATGGAAGTTCTACCAACATCTATAAGAAAATTATTAACGTACGTTACATCTGAAAGCAAAATTGATGCGGAGTATAAGCTTTATCAAGAAAAGGAAAACAGAAAATTGTATGGATACAAGCAAGCTGAGCAATTTGTTGGCTGTATTGGAGTTGTATTTACAGAGGACAATACTTGTATTATTAAACAAATTGGCGTATTTCCCGATATGAGAGGTCGGGGAATAGGGGAGAGAATGATAAATTTTATAATAGAAAACTATTCACTCTCCAAGATTTTTGCAGAAACAGATCAAGATGCAGTGAATTTTTATAAAAAAATGGGATTTACTATTATTAGCCTAGGAGAAAAATATCCAAGAGTTGAACGTTTTATGTGCAAATACAAAAGAACAAGAAGTATGAAAATACAGGAGGATTGATAATGGGCTACGAAAGAGCATTGGATCAATATATAAGTGCGACAAATACGCATGACTTCAATAATGTGAGAAGCGTTCTTCACGAAGATGCAATTTACTGGTTTTCAAACAAAACTTGTACAACTAGTCGTGAGATTCAAAGTTATTTTGAAAATGCATGGAATCTTATAAAAGAAGAGGTCTATTCAGCAGAAGATATTAAGTGGATAACGAAAGAAGAGAAATCTGCGACATGTATTTATACGTATCGATATGAAGGGTATTATAATGGAGAATTTGTGAAGGGTAGTGGAAGAGCCACGAACATCTTCACAAAAGAAGATAATGGCGAATGGAAACTAATCCATGAACATTTAAGCAGCTTCTAAGATATGCTTGATGAGAAACATCGAATGTTACAAATATATTATAGGTGCATGGCACCAAAACGGGGGCTTTTTGAATGACGGATGCGATTTTGGCATCTTTGATTTTTCTTTTGACACTCACTTTAGTTATTTGGCAGCCTAGGAACTTATCCATTGGATGGTCTGCGTGTGGCGGGGCTTTGATTGCTTTAGTAGTTGGAGTGGTGGGATTTCAAGATGTACAAGAAGTAATAGGAATTACATGGAATGCAACATTGACTTTTGTTGCGATAATTATCATTTCATTGATTTTAGATGAAATTGGATTGTTTGAGTGGGCAGCGCTTCATATGGTGAAGGCCGCTAAAGGTAATGGTGTGAAGATGTTTGTGTATGTCAGTATATTAGGTGCGATTGTTGCGGCTTTTTTTGCTAATGATGGTGCGGCACTTATACTAACGCCAATTGTACTTGCAATGGTTCGACATTTACATTTTAAAGAGCAGATGATTTTTCCATTTATTATGGCAAGTGGATTTATTGCGGACACCACCTCTTTACCATTTGTCGTGAGTAATTTAGTGAATATTGTATCGGTTGATTTCTTTGGTATTGGATTTGCGGAATATGCTTATCGAATGTTGATACCCAATTTGTTTTCCTTAATTGCTACAATAACGGTGTTATATATCTATTTTAGAAAAAGTATTCCGAAAACTTATGATTTATCAAAATTGCGCATGCCTCGGGAAGCAATAAAAGATGTTGGAATGTTCCACTTATCTTGGGGAGTGTTATTTATCTTGCTTGTCGGTTACTTTATTAGTGAATTTATTGATATGCCGATATCCATTATCGCAGGTGTCATCGCTGTTTTATTTTTATTGATGGCGAGAAGAAGTGCCGTAGTAAATACAAAGGCGGTTATAAAGGGAGCACCTTGGAGTATCGTTTTTTCTCTATAGGTATGTATGTCGTTGTATATGGAATGGGAAATGCTTGGCTAACAGGTTCTTTGGCGAGTGTTGTTGAATTTATAGCAAACAAAGGACTATTTGTTGCGACAATTGGGATGGGCTTTATCGCAGCATTTTTATCTTCCGTTATGAATAATTTGCCCACTGTCATGGTTGATGCATTAGCAATCGCGGAAACGAATACTTCTGGGTCGATACGTGAAGCACTTATTTATGCAAATGTGATTGGATCGGATTTAGGTCCTAAGATTACTCCTATTGGTTCGCTTGCTACACTCGTGTGGTTACATGTTTTATCTCAAAAAGACATTAAAATTTCATGGGGAACTTATTTTAGAACAGGAATTGTATTAACGATCCCAATTTTATTTATTACGTTATGCGGGCTCTATCTAACTTTACTAATTTTCTAGAGAGGGATGCTTTTCAGCGTACAGCGGAAGTATTTGTACTTCCCACTCAGATACATAATTATTAGTACAATAAAACCAAAGAATTAAAAGGATAAATGGTTGATTTGAATCACAGCTTGTACAATTAAAATAGAACGTATGTGTGGTATAATAGAAGAGTAATAAAATAGCGTGTTCAAGGGTGGTCAGCATTTCCAATTCACTATTTTTGGATTTTTTCCAAAATAGGAAAGGAGATGTTGTATATGACAACTTTCGAGTCTTTAATGTTCGCAGTGGCGTTCGCTGGTTTGATCGTTTCCATACTTACTTTTACTAAAGAAAAAAAGTAAACCACCCCTGAGCTTACCGGCAATTGGGTGGTTTACTAATCTTCACTGCTGATCGCCTTTGAAGCGATGCTATGGTATTACAGGAACGTTTGGTGTTGTCGCACCAAGCGTTCTTTTTATTTTATCCTGTGTCTACTACGATTATAACATCATTTAAGAGTTTGAGTAAATAAAAGCAATCCATCATATGAAATGCTAAACGGAGCGTCCATACCTAACTTCCCAAATTGTGAGCTACAGCTGACTGAAGCAATCATTCACTTGTTAGATAGATTGAAACTTTTTATTGAATAAATCGTAAACATTCATTGGGAGGTAAGTACTTGAAAAAATATTTGCTGTTCATGATGAGTGTTGCTGTATTATTTTTTATATTGCAAATAGGATCGGGGATGTTACTTACGCTACTAAATACACCAGAAATAACTTCGACTGGCGTAGGTATGTATTCTGAAGTTGACTTTGGAAATGCATCACCCATTTATTTAGTAGGTGCAGTTTTAGCTGCTACCATTGCATTTTTCCTTTCACAAACATTTACTCTCAAAAAGAATACGTCTATTTAAGCTTTTAAATGAATATAAAAGGGGAGCACATATGTAATATGGTGCCCCTTTTTGTTCGTCTATCGAAAATAATAAGTCGAAATTCGGTCGATGAAGTCTATTTCCAAGTCCCCTTGTCTTTTTACAATAAGGTAAGTAGAGACGGAAGGTAATTCAAACAAATCAAAATGTGGTTGCATCATTTTACCTTCGATTAGCTCTCGTCTAACAATAGAGTGTGGCAAAAAAGAAACTCCTAGTCCATCTTGGATGAATCTTTTGGTTATATGGGCTTGTGTTACTTTCATCGTTCGAAGACTGACAATATGTTTATTTAGTTGCAATAAAAGACTATCCCAAAAGACGGGATGGTGATGCGTGAATAGATAATTTTTCTGCAGAACGTCTTTTATATCAATAGGTGGACCACTTTCTTCATCATATTCATCAAAAGGCATAATAAATAATATAGGATCCTCATAGATTGGAATAGATTGTATATTTCTTTGTTGTGCTTCCAGTGCTGAAACACCTATATTGACCTCTCCTTGCTCCACCAGTTGTTCTATCTGATGCGATTCTTCTATACGAATACTTATCTCCACATCCGGATGATGTTTCATAAAAGAACGTAAAACATTTGGTAAAATCGTTTCCGCCATAAGTGGTGAAATGGCAATACTCCAGTTACGGCGATATCCCTGGGCAAATGCTTGTACTTTGCCTACACTATTTTCAATTCGGTTCACTATTTGCTGCGCCTCTGGTAAGAAGAACTTTCCCGTGTCTGTTAGTGACACTCGATTATTTTGTCTCTCAAAAAGCGGGGTACCTAAATGTTCTTCCAATAACCGAATATGAACAGTAACGCTCGGTTGGGACAACATTAATTTTTCGGAAGCTTTTCGAAAGTTGAGCGTTTCTGCCGCAATGCAAAATGTTTTAAGCCATTGATACTCCATACTTTCACCTACTCGATTAATAATGTTAATTAATTTAATTATATATATTTAATTTTCATTATCAACCAACACTCATATACTAAAATAAAAGGAGATGGTAAATATGTATCAAAGAGGACTAAAGGATATAGTAGCGGTGCATACAAGCATCGCATCTGTCGAAGGAAACATAGGGGAGCTAAGATATAGAGGGGTTAAAGTCGATGAATTGGTACCCAATCTTTCGTTTGAAGAGCTAGCAAACTTTCTTTGGACTGGAAAACGGACAAGCGCCACTCTTCAAAACGATAGAGAACTTGCGAATCATATCAAAAATATTATTGACTCGCTACCAAAAGAAACTCTATTAATGGATGCCATGAGAACAGCAATATCTGCGTATGCTCATAAGGAATTTAAGGAAAAAACGATACAGGAACAAGCTATCATACTAACAACTGCTTTACCAATCATTGTGGCAAGACATTACCGAAATCAGCATGATCTCCCAATAGTGGAAGCGGATGAGTATTTATCCCATACAGCCAACTATTTATGGATGATAAATGGAGAGGTCCCTAGTGAAGTACAAGTGGAAGCACTGGAGACCTATTTAAAGCTGACGATGGAGCATGGTTTAAATGCTTCCACATTTGCAGCAAGAGTAACGATTTCGACGGAATCTGATTTAACAGCAGCCATTACTTCTGCACTTGGAACGATGAAAGGCCCACTTCATGGTGGTGCCCCGTCTGGCGTTATCGATTTACTAAATGAGTTTAAGGACCCTTCCTCCATTCGAGCAATTGTAGAGAATAAAATCAAGAATGGAGAAAAATAATGGGATTCGGCCACCGCGTTTACAAAACAGAAGATCCACGTTCGATTCTTTTGCGCGAAAAATGTTTGCAGCTACAAGGAAAAGACGCCTGGTTAGACTTAGCGACAATAGCTGAAAAAGAGATTATCGATTTACTCGCTGAGCACAAGCCGGGACGTAAATTGTATACGAACGTGGAATACTATGCAGCGGCCATTATGCGCTCGATTGATATGCCGGCAGAGCTATTCACTCCTACGTTCAGTATAGCAAGAATGGTTGGCTGGACTGCCCATGCTATTGAGCAGATTAATGACAACACTATATTCCGTCCCGAATCTGTTTATGTAGCTGAGATAAAAGAGGGGATAAATTCTTAAATTGAACACACGAAGAAGAGAATGTTTTTCTTCGTGTGTTTTTTCGTTATATTTATTAGTAGATATCACCATAAATTTAGAAGGGAGGTAAATTGGAGATAGAGAGATGGATATAGAACACTTTATGAAGGCTAACTATCCAAATCATAAATTGAGGACACCTTTATTCTATGAATGGGATATTGGAATTCGGTTTGAACTTGGCGTTAACATGCAAGAGAAACATCACTATATGTGAGATGTTTATCGCCGAGCAATTACATTGTTTCTACCTTACATAACATCGATCGGAAAACGATTTATCAAGTGTATGACGACCGTGGATGTGATTTGCTAGCAATTTCTCCTGAGTCTATATGAAAAATGTACGATAGTTTTAATGATTGGATACTAGATTATAATCGAGAAAAGATTGTCGAGGTGTTGAAGGGATGAAAAGAATATACATAATCAGGCATTGTAAAGCAGAAGGACAGGAAGAAAATGCTAACTTAACTTCTGAGGGTTACAATCAAGCAATGATGCTGAGGGATTACTTTGAAAATGTGAAGATTGACAAAATAATTTCTAGCCATTATGTACGAGCAGTTCAATCTGTTGAACCTTTGGCTGAAAGCAAAGAAATGGACATTATAAAAGATGCTAGACTCGCTGAAAAGATACTCAGTACGGAGAATTATCCCGATTGGATGGAAAAGCTTAAGATGTCCTTTCAAGACAGCTCATTAACATTCTTGGGGGGAGAATCTAGCGATGTAGCACTATGTAGAATCAGTTCAGTCTTGGAGGAAGTTATAAATTCTTCTGAAGAAGATGTTATTCTTGTCACACATGGGGCTATTATGTCTTTGTTATTAAACAGCATGGATGAAGGTTTTGGTTTTGAACAGTGGCAGACATTGTCCAATCCTGATATTTATTTGGTTGAAGTGCTAGAAGGGGAAAGAACCTTTAAGCGAATATGGAAATGAAATAGAAGTTTTTGTAATTCGCTATATAAAAGAAGCAAGCAGAAAAATAGCAATTTATTTTTCCGCTTGCTTTCTGTTTTGAGTGCTTTTTCACATAGTTAAAATAAAGTTTCAACTACCGAAATAAATTCTATTATTCATCTTCCGAAATGTATGAACATTTGCTAAACTATATTAGTCTTAATATAGAAACATGGGGGAAAAAATGTGAGAGTATTTTTGGATTTAGGATGGTTTTTTAAAGAAAGAAAAAAGCAATATTTATTGGGTATTGTTATGCTTATGCTCGTCGCTTTTTTACAGCTGATCCCTCCTAAAATTATTGGGTATGTTGTAGATGAAATAAGTGCGGGCACTTTAACGAGTGCTACCTTATTAAAATGGCTTGGAATTTTAGCGGTAGCTGCAATCGGTATGTATGCATTGCGTTACTACTGGCGCATCATGATTTTTGGTTCAGCCATTTTTCTAGCAAGACAGCTAAGAGAAAGATTGTTTCGTCATTTTACGAAAATGGCTCCTTCGTTTTATCAGAAAAAACGAGTGGGAGACTTGATGGCTCATGCTACGAATGATTTGTCTGCTGTTCAACAAACGGCAGGAGCTGGTGTACTGACTCTTATTGATTCCATCACAACAGGTGGCTTTGTTATTGCGGCTATGGCTATAACAATTAACTGGAAGCTGACGTTAATCGCGCTTATCCCATTACCACTTATGGCTATCTTAACGAGCTATTATGGTAAGCTATTGCATCAACGTTTTCGTTATGCGCAAGAAGCATTTTCCAATTTAAATGATAAAGCACAAGAAAGTATTTCTGGTGTGAAAGTCATTAAAACATTCGGACAAGAAAAAGAGGATACCGAAGATTTCGTGCAATTATCGCAAGATGTAGTAGATAAAAACATTCGCGTTGCCAAAGTGGATGCATTATTTGATCCCACGATTTCACTCATTGTTGGAATTTGTTTCTTCTTATCGATTATATTTGGAACTCGATTTATATTAGCGGATGAGATGTCAATTGGAGACTTGTTTGCATTCACTTCTTATTTGGGACTACTCGTGTGGCCGATGCTTGCTTTCGGCTGGTTATTTAATATTGTTGAGCGAGGTCGTGCTTCGTATGACCGTATTATGAATTTATTGGATGAAGAGATTGAAATTGATGATAAAGAAAATGCTCTGGAACAAAAGCCGGAGGGAAATATACAATTTCATGTAGATGAGTTTAAATTTCCAGGTGACGAAAGATCTGCCATACTTGATGTTCATTTTACGCTTAAACGCGGAGAAACATTAGGAATCGTCGGAAAAACGGGGTCTGGTAAAACAGCGATACTTAAACTGTTAATGCGAGAATTCGAAGGATTTAAAGGGCAAATTTTATATGGAGAACACCCAATAGATGTATACAAAAAACGGAGTTTACGTGAAGCGATCGGATATGTTCCTCAGGATCATTTCTTGTTCTCCACAACGGTAGCCGGAAACATTGCGTTCGCTAATGCAGGCGCTTCTATAGAACAGGTGCATGAAGCTGCGAAACTTGCATATATTCATGAAGATATATTGCAGTTTACGGATGGTTATAACACGGTTGTCGGCGAACGAGGAGTGTCTTTATCAGGTGGTCAAAAGCAGCGTATTTCAATTGCACGTGCCTTGATGATGGATCCTGAGCTACTAATTCTCGATGATTCTTTATCTGCAGTAGACGCACGGACAGAAGAGGCCATACTAGAAGCTTTGAAAGCAAAACGACAGAATGAAACGACCATTATCACTTCTCATCGATTGAGTGCGATTCAACATGCACACCAAATAATCGTTATGAGTGAAGGGACCATTAAAGAAAAAGGCTCCCATGAACAATTAATGGAATTAAAGGGAATGTATTTTGAAATGTATCAATTACAACAACTTGAATCATTAGTGGAACAAGGAGGTGAAGCATAATGAATGAAAAACAGCTACAGTTAAGCGGAAAAGATCAGTGGAAGGTTTTCAAACGTTTGCTCACCTATTTAAAGCCTCATAAGAAAGTTATTGCGTTAGCATTATTTTTACTGATTTTAACAGTGATAGGAGACATTTTAGGCCCTTTTCTTATCAAGGTATTTATGGATGATTATTTAACTCCACGAAATTTCCCGACAAGTCCCATTGTCGGTTTAGCACTTGGCTACGTCTTCATACAAGTTGGTAATGTCATCGTGAGCTATTTTCAATTACTAAGGTTTCAAGAAATTGCGTTAAAAATTATCCAACAAATGCGAATCGATGTTTTTTCAAAAGTGCACAAGTTAGGCATGCGATACTTTGATAAAACACCAGCAGGAAGCATTGTATCTCGCGTAACGAATGATACGGAAGCGATTAAAGATATGTTCGTTAGTGTATTAGTCGCATTTGTACAAAGCGGATTTTTAGTAATCGGTGTATATATCGCTATGTTTATAATGAATGTAAAACTAGCGCTGGTTACCATTCTTTTATTACCGATATTATTTTTCATTATTACTACGTATCGAAAGCATAGCTCGATTGTGTACCAGGATTTGCGTGAAAGACTGAGCCAACTAAATGCGAAGCTAGCGGAATCATTGCAGGGTATGACAATGATACAAGCGTTCAGACAAGAAGATAGATTGCAAGATGAGTTTAACGAAATTAATGATAAACACTGGAATGCAGGTAAGCGTAATATCAAGTTAGATAGCTTGCTGCTTCGACCGGCAATCGATTTAGTGTACGCATTGGCCATTATTATGGTCCTTAGCTATTTTGGGATTATTTCGATGAATAATGTAGTAGAAGTTGGGGTTATATATGCGTTCGTTACATATATAGACCGATTCTTTGAGCCTATCAATCAAGTGATGCAACGTTTGTCTATATTCCAACAAGCGATTGTTGCAGCTTCTCGTGTATTTAAATTATTAGATGAAGAAGATCTGGCACCTTCGCAAAGGGATGTAACAAGTGCAAAAATAGAACAAGGAAAAATCGAATTTCAAAATGTCACTTTTTCTTATGATGGGAAAACAGATGTGCTAAAAAATATTTCGTTTACTGCAGAACCTGGCCAAACGGTAGCATTAGTAGGGCATACGGGCAGTGGGAAAAGTTCCATTATCAACTTGCTAATGCGTTTTTACGAGTTTGAACAAGGGGATATTAAAATTGATGGGCATTCTGTGAAAGACTTTCAGGCCGAAGAAATTAGAGAAAAAGTTGGCCTTGTCCTACAAGATCCGTTTTTGTTCTACGGAGATATTGAGAATAATATTCGATTACATGATAAAGAGATGAGTGATGAGGAAGTAAAAGCTGCTGCAGAATTTGTGCAAGCAAATATATTTATCGAAAAGCTTCCGAATACGTACAAGCAAAAAGTAACAGAGAGAGGCTCTACTTTTTCAAGTGGACAAAGACAATTAGTTGCCTTTGCGCGTACAATCGCAACGAACCCAAAAATCTTAGTATTGGATGAAGCAACTGCAAATATTGATACCGAAACGGAAGTTGCCATTCAAAGTAGTTTAGAAAAGATGCGAAAAGGACGTACTACGATTGCAATTGCTCATCGTTTAAGCACGATTGCTGATGCGGAGCTTATACTTGTTCTGCATCACGGGGAAATAGTGGAGCGTGGTACTCACCAAGAACTTCTTAATCAAAAAGGTTTATATCATAAAATGTATCTATTACAAAACAATGTGGTGGATGATATCGCCTAATTATTACAGTCTAACAACCCAGCAAGAGTTAAAACCTTTTGCTGGGTTGTTAACTTTTAAAGATATCAATATGTGGAAAGACCAATCTCCAAGTAACCGACTATTTTTCTATTATGATACAATAGTTGTGGAAACAAGAAAGGTCGTAAGAGAAGATGTATTCAATAATAGAATGTACAAAAATGGTTACAGAGCAAGGTCAAAACGTTGTAGCATGTGCAAAAGAATTAGAGCAGCTAGCTATGAAAACAGGGAAGGAGCGCTCTAATTTATATGAAAAATATTGTGCAAATCAACATTCTTTCAATGTATATACATATATGAATTCTACAATTGAACACTTAGCTGAGGTTCAAGTATTTCAAAGAAAAATAGCTTTATTTGGAGCAGTTTTTGTAGATACAAGAATAGATTATGAGGCAGAGGTGAATGCGCAACATGCAACGAAAGCGTATGAAGACTTAGTAGTAGCATTACAAGAAATGAAAAATGCATTGCAGTATCTGGAAAAATCACAAAGTGCAAAATAATCCCTTCTAATTCGAAATTCACCTACCTATATCTTATAGTGGGTGATTTTTTTGTAAGGATTTAAAGAAATCAGTGGGGAGGAAGACGATTGATTAAATTAGTAGTAGAATTTGGGCAATGAGTCAAAATGAATAATTTACATTCCAGTCTTTCACAAAGGTTGAAGATTTGCTAAACTTAAAAAGTCTTAATTAAATATAATCAGTTAAAAGAGTCAAAAAGCTGTCACAAGCAATTGTAGAGTCAAAGCGAGGTAAATTTGGTACGATAGGGACAGTAAATCGGAAAGGAAGACAGCCGTGAGTACCGACATTAATCTTTTATTGGCATTTGGAGCCGGATTTTTAAGCTTTATCTCTCCTTGTACACTGCCATTGTATCCTGCATTCTTATCTTATATTACGGGAATGTCACTAGAAGAAATCAAAACAGACAAAAAATTGATGCAAAAAAGAGGAATGTTACACACATTATTCTTTTTATTAGGATTTTCAATTATATTCGTTGCAATAGGATTCGCAACCTCTTTAGTAGGCACATTCTTTATTCAATATGGAGATTTGCTACGCCAAATTGGTGCAATTTTCATTGTCATTTTTGGATTGATCATCGTTGGTATATTTAATCCAGCATTTTTAATGAAAGAAAAACGCCTACACTTTAAAAATCGTCCTTCCGGATTTTTAGGGACCGTTCTGATAGGGATGGCATTTGCAGCAGGATGGACACCGTGTACAGGACCAATTTTGGCTGCAGTCATTGTAATGGCAGGGTCAAATCCAGATGTTGGTATATGGTATATGCTAGCATATGTATTAGGATTTGCGATTCCATTTTTCGTATTATCTTTCTTTGTTACAAGACTTAACTGGATTCGTAAAAACAGTAATTTAATCGTAAAAGTAGGCGGTTATATAATGATTGCCCTAGGTATCTTATTGTTTTTTGACGGTTTAGAATATATTATACGTGTTTTGAGTCCGTTTTTTGGTGATTTTACAGGATTTTAACCGTATGAAGAATTTTTGATTTCATTGGTGAGGGGGCACGAGTATGAGAACCGTATTAGTAGTGGATGATGCAATTTTCATGCGAACTACGATTAAAAGAATGCTTGAAGAACATCAATTTGACATAATTGGTGAAGCAGCTAATGGTCAAGAAGCAGTTGAAATGTATAGAAAATTATTACCAGATGTAGTAACAATGGATATTACAATGCCAGGTATGACCGGTATTGAGGCAGTTAAAGCAATCATCTCTGAGCATCCAGATGCAAAAATAGTGATGGTGACTGCTCTTGGACAACAAAAACTAATAGTAGATGCACTAGAGTCCGGCGCCAAAGATTTCATAACTAAACCATTTAACCCTGAACAAATAGTGCAAGTGCTACAAAATGTGACAGCCGACTCAGAATAGATGCATTAGAATTGAAGGATATGATATATATGATATTTGAAAAAATTTCACCAAACGTAATGATCATTGTTTCTACGGTGTTTGCTATCGGAATGGGAATAGCGGTTACGACCATTCGAGCGAAATCTGCCAAACGTCCGGCAAGTGTGAAGAAAATATTGTTGCCTCCTCTTTTTATGTCTACTGGAGCACTGATGTTTATCTTTCCTTTTTTTCGAGTAACAGGGTTAGAATTTTTAGAAGCGATAATTGCTGGAATATTGTTTTCCACCGTGCTGATTTGGACTTCCAAATTTGAACGTAGAGATGGTGAAATTTATTTGAAGCAATCCAAAGCATTTATTTTTATCCTGTTCGGGTTGTTAATCATACGAATTATTGGAAAGCTAGTGCTTAGCTCTACAATTAATGTAGGGGCACTTAGTGGCATGTTCTGGATATTAGCTTTTGGTATGATAGTTCCTTGGAGAATTGCGATGTATATGCAATTTAGGAAAATACAAAAAGAAGGAAGTTTGTAAGAAAAGCGCAAGAGCCTATCTCTGCCCCGACAGGCAAATGGGAAAAAGCGAGGAGGCAGCTCCTCAGCCACCACAGCTTTTTCACATTTGACCCCGAGGGGCAAGGCGCTGGCGCTGGAGCTGGATCAATAATAAAATAGAAAGCGAGCATTCCTGGGAATAGGGATGCTCGCTTTTTTTTATTTTCCTCTAGGCATATCAGCTGATAGCTCGAAAAACTGTTCATATGGTGTAACATCGATCTTAAGTTCTGCTAGTTTTTTTCGTAAAAATTTATGGTCTCGCTTAGGCGTGGCAATAATATAACCACGGATTAACAGCTCCCTTGTAATAGAAGTCGCTTTTTCTTCTAACGCCAATTGCCCAATTTTACCTGCTATTTTTTGTTTTGCCACCGGTCTAAAGAGTTCTGGCACTGGACTTACTAATTCATTTAATAGTACTTTTTGGTCTTCATTCCATAAATGTATCGTGTTGTTGACATAATATTCTTCCCAATCTAGCACAGACTTTCCGTCATCCTTAGGCAAAGCTTTTAAAAACTTTCGGAACATAAAAAATCCGCCAATTGCCATTAATGATATTAATACGACCACCCAAAAAAGTATAAACCATAAAAACCAACCATTTAACAATCTATTCACCTCAATCTTCTTACCAATAGTATAAGATGTTCTCAAGAATATTTCACTAGGAATGTATCCTTTCGATCAAATAGTTTCTATCTACTAGGTGAAAGGAGGTGATACACATGGCGAACTTAGAACACAAAGAAGCAGTATTAAAGCTGATTTATGAGGCAGGATTGACAGAAGACGGAAAGATGAAGACAAAATCGAAGTCTTACCGCAATTTACAAGTTGCTGCAACGGCAGATCAATTAGAAGTAGTAGCAAACGCATTAACAAGTTTTACAGATAGTCCTTATATTGGGGCTGAGAAAATTGAGACATCTAACTTAAACTAATAATGATAGGGAGGAGACAGTATGGCTAAAACATTGCAGTTACAATTTGAAGCAGCAAACGGAAAAAACATGATGATATCCGTGGACGAACCAAAAGAATCACTTACTTCAGAAGAAATACAAACAGGCATGGATGCAATTATCAGTAGTAATGTTTTTCAAGTGGAAGGATCGACTCTTGCACTAGCCAAAAGTGCAAAAGTAGTAGAACGAAACGTAACAGATATTATTTAATACAAAATGACTCTCCGTTCGGCGGAGAGTCATTTTTTAAAAGGGAGATGCATAAGAATGGAACAATGGCTTGCAGTTATTCAAGATGTTGGTTTTCCTATTTTTGTATCATTTTATTTGATGCATAGAGTGGAACACAAACTCGAAGAAATTAAAAATGCATTATTATCATTAAAATAACATTCCTATTCACAAAACTGTTGAATTAATAAGAGCCAATGTAGTTGAATGAAACAATTTGTTTCGTTAAGATTAGGCTATAATAGAAAAGAGAGGTTTCATTCCATGAAAAAATTATTAGCAATGCTATCTATCACTTTGCTTATACTTGCAGGGTGCGGAAGTGGGGGTAATTTTGAAGCACAAACGAATTGGAAAGTAGAAGATTTCAATTACAAAAACCAACGTGGTGAAGCTGTTTCACTAGATGATTTAAAAGGTACCGTTTGGCTAGCAAGTTTCATCTATACGAATTGTACAACAGAATGCCCATTAATGACCTTCAATATGAGCGATATCCAAAAGGAACTTGTGGATAAAGGAATAGAAGATTATGAGATTGTTTCCTTTACAGCGGATCCTGAGTACGATACACCAGAAGTATTAAAAGAATATATTAGTAATTATGAAGTTCCTGATGAAAGCAAATGGAATCTTTTAACTGGTTACTCTCAAGAAGATATTAAAAAATTTGCAGCGGATAATTTTAAAACAGCTGCTATTAAAAATCCGAATACGAATGAAGTAATGCATGGTATATCCTTCTTTTTGGTTGATCAAAACGGTGTCGTTGTGAAAAACTATGATGGTTATCAAGATGTACCAAAAGAAGAGATTGTAATGGATGTAGAAGCATTAATTGCAGATGGAAAGTAAAAAGAACCCTTAGTGGGTTCTTTTTTATGCATTATTTTGCTTTTTAAGTAAGTCTCTGATTTCTTCTAATAATACTTCTTTTGAATCTACAGGTGGAGCTTCTTTTGTAGCTTCCACGACATTTTCTTTTCGTTTAAATTTAGATAATAAGCGAATAAACAAAAAGATAGAAAAAGAAATAACGATAAAATCAAAAACAGACTGTATAAAATTGCCGTATAAAATTTCTGTTTCCTTGTACTTAAATGACAAGGAAGTGAAATCAACGCCATTTAATAGAAGTCCAACTAGCGGAGTAATAATATTTTCTACCAATGAAGATACAATCTTTCCAAAAGCAGCACCAATAACAACTGCTACAGCCAAATCTAGTACATTTCCCTTAAAAGCGAAATCTTTAAAGTCTTTCAACATATATTATCACCTCCATTGTGCCATACTACAAAAAAATGCTAAAAATGTATAGGGAGTTTCGACATATTTAGACTACTTTTTTGCAAGAAAACATGCTATTGTTTTCTTTGAGTGATAAACGGGTAAGATAGACGATGACACAAAAGTATTACGTGAAATAGGTGAATAAAGCTATATGAAGCAAAAGAAGGGCACATCCTATAAAGCTAAAGCTTGGATACTTGTATTACTTCTTCCCATTACGATTACCGTGTATATACTGTTGATCATCGGGTGGAAAGAATTACAGAGGATACCGGTAGTAATGGAATGGGCAGAATCCATTCATTTAAAATCATTTTCTCAAGAAAAATTAGATATCCCTGAAGAATATATTGCAATCTACCAACAAGCAGAAGAGATATATGGTGTGCCATGGACACTACTCGCTGCCCATCATCGAATGGAAACTATATTTTCAACCATGGATCCACTGCTTTCTCCAGTAGGGGCAGAGGGGCATATGCAGTTCATGCCATGCACCTTTGTAGGTTGGTCCCATCCTAGCTGTAGCGGGTTAGGACAAGGCGATATCCCTGAAAAGGATAAAGTAAATCCCGAAATAATTGCAGAGTACGGAGGATATGGTGTGGATGCAAATAAGGATGGGGTAGCTGATCCTTATGATATAGAAGATGCCATTTTCAGTGCGGCAAACTATTTAGCAGCAAGTGGAGCGGCTGATGGCGAATTAGAAAAGGCTATCTTTAATTACAACCGGAGCGATAAATACGTAGAAGATGTGTTGTATTTTTACCATTTATACGAAAGTCAGTTGGAAGCACTCCAATCTGCCTCTGCTTTACAAACAGAAAAAAAGGATGGACTCTAATTGGAGCCCATCCTTTTGCTTATTTACGTGTGGATTTTAAAATAAGACTTAAAATGAATACTAAAATAATGGCACCGATTAATGCAGGAATGATTGCCATATCCCAAACAACTGGACCAAAGTCTGAGAAGATTAGCCCACCAATCCAAGCACCAATAATACCTGCGATGATATTACCGATAATACCTCCAGGTATATCTTTACCTAATATTAGTCCTGCTAGCCATCCAATAATACCACCGATTATTAAATATAATATGAATCCCATATTCATTCATCTCCTTCTAAGAATGTTGTATTGCTGTACATTCTTTATATAACCAAGCGTGAGAAAAATTAAACATGCTATCTTTATTTTTATTTCGGCCTGTACCTTATCATCAAAGCTCCTCCTTAGGATTGAAGCCGAAACGGCTGACTCATGAGCGACTATAGAAAAGCATGAAGGTGTATGCAACACAAATATCCTGACATATGAATTTCTTCAATTGAACGTTCAAATAAAAAGAAGGTGCAAATTAGTGAACAAAAGAACTGTATCGAGTTTTATCCATTCAAATAATGGTCACTATATAATGCACGTCCTGTCGTGTGCCGAATATTATGAAGAGGAAATAATACATGTGTTGGATGGAATGGTTTATTTTCTGTGTGTAATTCTACAGCGAAAACGAGCTAATAGTATGCTTTTTCAACTAAAAACACTTCTTCCTTAGTAACTATTGGTAAGAATGAATAAAATGAAAACACTATAGCATAATATAAAGTTACTATTCAAAATATTTTGCTATTTTAAAAGGTAGCGTGTATAATAACAAAAAAAGGGAGTGGAGAATATGGACATTGAAGTGACAAAGAAGTTAAATAAGCAAGGGGTATGGTTCGCGATTCTCCATACAGTATTCATTTTAAATTTAGCAATAGACATATTTTCATTACACTAGAATGATAATTTATAAATACAAAACGACCAAATGTATCTTACTCATTTGGTCGTTTTACTTTTATGTTACAGAACCACTTTCAAACTTGGTTTCTTTATAATACATATTTTTTACTAGAATGTTAGGGCCTAAGCATTTTACTGCTGGACAATGACAATTCAATGACTTAGATAGTGGGGAAGCGAGCCATTTATCAAAAATAGCAGGAAGAGTATCCGTTTGAATATTTCCGAGCTTCGGTGCATCTCCAAAATCCGTTACAATGACTTCACCCGAAAAGATATTAATATTTAAACGAGATCTCCCATCAGGATCGTTTCGCACGGAAACGTTTTTGGCTTTTTTTAATTTATTTAAAAGTTCTAGACTTCTATGATTCTGACTGCATGGATAAAACGGTAATGTCCCGAACAGCATCCATGTCTCTTCATCACGAAAATTAAGTATTTGTTCGATTGCATCGTGGGTTTCATCTAAAGTAAGCGTAGTAAGTGCGCTCGCAAAATCTGAAGGGTACATTGGGTGAATTTCATGCCTTGCGCATTTCATTTCTTCTACTACCTGCTTATGGATATGCTCCAAATAGGGAAGTGTTTTTTTGTTTAACATTGTCTCTGCTGAAACCATAACCCCTGCTTCTGAGAGCATTCGACTATTGTCGATCATTCGTTGAAACAATTTCGCACGTTGCTCATATGTCGGTTTTCTATCCATCATCGCAAAGCCAGTTTCAACAAATTCGTCAATTGTACCCCAATTATGCGAAATATGTAGAACGTCTAGGAACGGAGCGATCAGTAAATATCTATCTGTATCTAACGTTAGGTTGGAATTTATTTGTGTTCGGACACCACGACTTTTAGCGTACTTTAATAGTGGCAGCACATAATTCATAACAGATTTCTTAGAGAGCATCGGTTCTCCGCCTGTAATGCTAATTGTTTTTAGGTGAGGTATCTCTTCTAGTCTTGTCAAAATTAAATCGATAGGAAGTGCCTCATCATCTTTTGTTTGTAGCGTATATCCAACTGCACAGTGTGCACAGCGCATATTGCAAAGATTAGTTGTAGTGAATTCAATATTGGATAATGTAAGTTTGCCGTGCGTTTCGATGTCACGATAAGCTTCCCACGGATCATTGGTTGGTGTCATTTTGTTTTTTGTAAGCATGTAAAACTTCCTTTCCAATATGATATTGTCTCATACTCTTATGAAAATGAAAATATAACTCGGCGGAAAGATTGCACGGAGGAGCGATGGGGTATAAGATAAATAACCAGATAAGAGTGGAGGAATAACATGTTTATTGGAAATAATAATGAAATTAGAGCTGCCCTTTTTCAGCAAGTGGATACATTGACGGATTTAGAATTCAACAAAAAACCAGACCCTGAATCTTGGTCTCCAAAAGAGATCATCGATCATTTGGTAAAAATGGAGCAAACAATTACAAAAGGGATAAAAGCTCAATTAGCTAATCCAGAAAGTCCGAAAGCAAAGAAAAAACCAATACAGCTTTCGACATTACGATTCATTAAAGTAAAAGCACCGAACCATACAGTGCCTTCCTCAGATTACGAAACGAAGGAAAAGATGAAGCTATTACTTCATGAAGCTAGAATGGAATTACTTTCTGTCTACACATCCAGTAATCTTAATGTATTAAAAACAAAATCATTGAAACACCCTGTTTTTGGGAAAGTTCCACTAATTCAATGGTTTCCTTTCGTTGGACTGCATGAGAAAAGACATTTAAAACAATTAGAAAATACGATTGAGAAACTGAAAGGTCATAAGGAATAATTATCACTTATAATAATTTTAATGTAATTTACTTATCGACTTTATTCGAGTATGATTGAAGTTGGAGAGAAGTCACTAGAATAGAGTCTTTTCAATAGACATTAGGAGGAAAAGTTATGGCAAAAAGTAATTTACACAACAGCCGTGCTTCTTTTTCTGTAAATGGTAAAGAGTATAACTACTACCGTTTAGCAGCTTTAGAAGAAGCTGGAATCGCAAATGTTTCACGCCTTCCTTATTCAATCAAAGTATTATTAGAATCTGTTTTACGTCAATATGACGGCTATGTTATCAAAGATGATCATGTAAACCAATTAGCAAAATGGGGAAAAGATGCAAATACAGAAGCGGAAGTTCCATTTAAACCTTCACGTGTAGTACTACAAGATTTCACTGGGGTTCCAGTAGTTGTAGATTTAGCATCACTACGTTCTGCGATGAAAGAAATGGGTGGAAACCCAGACAAGATTAACCCTGCAATTCCAGTTGACCTTGTAATCGACCACTCAGTACAAGTAGATAAATACGGTACTGATACAGCGTTAAAAGTAAATATGGATCTTGAGTTTGAACGTAATGCAGAGCGTTATAATTTCCTTAAATGGGCACAAACGTCATACAACAATTTCCGCGCTGTTCCACCAGCAACAGGTATTGTTCACCAAGTAAACTTAGAGTACTTAGCGCCAATCGTGCATGTAAATGAAGATGCAGATGGTACATTAGAAACTTTCCCAGATTCAGTAGTAGGTACTGACTCTCATACAACAATGATTAACGGTCTTGGTGTATTAGGATGGGGTGTAGGTGGTATCGAAGCAGAAGCAGGAATGCTTGGACAGCCTTCATACTTCCCAATTCCAGAAGTAATCGGAGTTAAACTAGTAGGAGATCTTCCAAATGGAACAACTGCTACTGACTTGGCACTTAAAGTAACTCAAGTATTACGTCAACGCGGCGTAGTTGGTAAATTTGTTGAGTTCTTTGGTCCTGGTGTATCTAAATTACCACTAGCTGACCGTGCGACAATTGCAAATATGGCTCCTGAATATGGTGCTACTTGTGGTTATTTCGCAATCGATGAAGAATCACTTAACTATTTACGATTAACTGGTCGTGAAGAAGATCATATCGCTGTAGTAGAAGCATACTTAAAAGCAAATGATATGTTCTTTGATCCAACATTAGAACCAGTTTATACAGATGTAATTGAAATCAACCTAGCTGATATTCAAGCAAACCTTTCTGGACCAAAACGTCCGCAAGATTTGATTCCACTTTCTGACATGAAAGCTCGTTACCATGAAGCAGTTGTTGCTCCTCAAGGTACACAAGGTTTCGGTTTATCAGAAAAAGAATTCGATAAAACGGCAACTGCTAAATTTGCAGAAGGTGATGTAACAATTCCAACAGGTGCTGTAGCAATTGCTGCAATCACTTCTTGTACAAATACATCTAACCCATACGTAATGCTAGCGGCTGGTTTAGTTGCGAAAAAAGCAGTTGAAAAAGGCTTAACAGTTCCTGCATACGTAAAAACTTCTTTAGCACCAGGTTCAAAAGTTGTAACTGGTTATTTAGAAGATTCAGGACTAAACGAATATCTTGATAAAATTGGTTTCAATACAGTTGGTTACGGCTGTACAACATGTATCGGTAACTCAGGACCATTACTTCCTGAAATCGAAAAAGCAATCGTTGACGAAGATTTATTCGTAACTTCTGTTCTTTCTGGTAACCGTAACTTTGAAGGACGTGTACACCCACTAGTAAAAGCTAACTACCTGGCTTCACCACCATTAGTTGTTGCTTATGCACTTGCTGGAACAGTAGATATCGATTTACAAAAAGATTCATTAGGAAAAGACAAAGATGGCAATGACGTATTCTTTGCAGACATCTGGCCTTCAACTGATGAAGTAAATGCAGTGTTAAATAAAGTAGTTACTCGTGAACTATTCCAAAAAGAATATGCACGTGTATTTGATGAAAACGAAGCATGGAACGCAATTGAAACGTCAACTGAGTCTCTATATTCGTTTGATGATACATCAACATATATTCAAAATCCACCGTTCTTCCAAGGATTGTCTAAGGAGCCTGGTGATATTCAAACACTTGCTGGACTCCGCGTAGTTGCGAAATTCGGTGATTCAATCACTACTGACCATATTTCACCAGCAGGTGCGATCGGTAAAGATACACCAGCAGGTAAATACTTGCGTGAAAATGGTGTAGAAATCCGTGATTTCAACTCTTACGGATCTCGTCGTGGTAACCACGAAGTAATGATGCGTGGTACATTTGCAAACATCCGCATTCGTAACCAAATTGCTCCAGGTACAGAAGGTGGATACACTACTTACTGGCCAACTGGCGAAATTATGGCAATCTATGATGCTGCTATGAAATACCAAGAAGAGGGTACTGGTTTAGTAGTTCTTGGAGGAAAAGACTACGGAATGGGATCATCTCGTGACTGGGCAGCTAAAGGGACAAACCTTTTAGGTATTAAAGCTGTTATTACAGAAAGCTTTGAACGTATTCACCGTTCAAATCTAGTAATGATGGGTGTTTTACCACTTAATTTCTTACCAGGTGAAAACGCTGATACATTAGGTTTAACTGGTAAAGAAGAAATTAGTATTAATATTGCAGAAGGTGTTAAACCTCGTGATATTTTACAAGTTACTGCTAAAGCAGAAGATGGTACAGAAAAACAATTCAATGTACTTGCTCGCTTTGACTCCGAAGTAGAAGTTGACTATTACCGTCACGGTGGTATCCTTCAAATGGTACTACGTAACAAAGTATTAGAAGCATAATTAAATGGAAAAGAGCCTAATTCACTTGCTGAATTAGGCTCTTTTTTGAAGTGCGACGATTTTTGCGTCGTAGTGAGCGGCAGTAAGTTCGCGACCTAAATCCTATTTTGTCGCCGATTGCATTTGCTTAGGTTCCAGCAAATGGTGTACGAAACAAGAGAAAACGCTCACTGGATGCAACCAAGCCGACCTTTCTGCTTAGCTCTATTAAATATTCTTCATACAGAGGTGTTTCATTTTCAACTTAATTTGTTATAGAAAGAGTTAGTTGCTCTCGTGAGTAAACTGGTTGCTTTAAAACCAGAATTGGTTGCTGTCAACAGTCGCTTGGTTGCTTTCAGCTGCTGTTTGGTTTCCCTTAGCCATTTTTAGGATGTTGGCATTTCATAATCTGCTTTTTATAAAGTGGATATTGAGAAAGCAAGCCATTAATTGGATTTGTCTCCAGCTCTTTAATACAATTGCTAATTTTCAATGGGATGAATAGGCCTTTAACTGGTGGCATATTATCAAAGTAAATGATGTAGGAGTGGCTGAGGCGAAAAAAAGAAAAAAAGGTTTTGTCGTGGGTGTGCTTATTTTATTTGCTTCTCTTTCTTTTGTGTTATTTACAAATGCTCCAAAGGCAGTATTGGAAATTTGTTCACCACTATTTCAAAATGGTTCGTTAGAGATGCAAATAATGCAACTAACGCTTATGGAGAAAGGTGGATTGTATGACCAAGTGGGACAAAGACTAAAGGAAAAAGGCTACGAGCACTCTATTCTTGGTGGAATAACGGAAAAAGATAAAATATTAGTCAAATTTGTACTTAAGAATCAAGAAGCTACTGAACAAAGACAGGAAGAAATTAGGGATATTTTTCATGATTATATCGAAAAAAATAACTTAAACACTCAAACGTTTACTGTGAAAGTAAGTAATGACACTAGTACAAACTGGAGATGAAAAACACCTTTCTTTTTCAAAAGGTGTTTTATTTTATGCATCGCTATTGATTATTCCAGTCTGGTTTAATAATTGAAAAAATATAAGCATCGTTTGATTTGTTATCTTGATAAATATATCCTCTTAAAAGCCCTTCCTTTTGAAAGCCTAAGTTTAATAGTAGCTTAAAAGAAGGTTCGTTCTCCGGGAAAGTAACTGCTCCTATGCGATATAAATCTAATTTGTCAAAGCAATACTTGATAACTGCTCCTGCAGCCTCACTAATGATACCTCTTCTCCAGTACTCTGGCTTCAAGTCATATCCTATTTCCGTTTTTCTACTAGCTATTTGGAGATTATTCAACCCGATTGTTCCTACAAATTCCTCTGTATCTTTAAATGTTATACCCCAGCGGATAGATCGCTTTTCTTGAAAACTTTTCTGAAAAGAATCTACTAGATTCATTGCTTGCTGTATGTCTGTGAAATGCGCCATACCATAATATTTTGTAACTCGCACGTCGGAAAAGATAGAAAAAACATGATCGATATGATCTTCAGTAATCTGAACTAGTTTCAGTCGATCCGTTTGTAAAATAGGAAATTCCATTTAAATGTTTCCTTTCTTTCTTGCGTTTATTATTGAAGAATATCTTAACATACTTCTATATTTCATGATACATCTGAATTATCATTTAATTAAGATAATTAATATGGTAGAATTAGTATAAAAGATGATGCTACTTAATCATGATCGGAGGTAAAGGATGGAACAAACAACGATAATTACATCAAAAATGACCCCGCCTGTTACATCTTCCTTTTACATGAGAAGATCATCCCTTATCAAGAAATTAAAAATGAATACGAATAGCAAATTATCTATTTTACATAGTGGAGCTGGTTTTGGTAAAAGCTCTGCATTAGCTCAAGTGTATGCCGATTCAAAAGAATCATATTCTTGGTATTCGATATCGGAGGAAGACGATAATATTCATCCTTTTCTTCGGTATCTAGTTCAAAGTATTCGCAAAGTTATCCCGAAGTTCGGTGCAAGTTTAATGGAGCGAGATTTGCTTTCTATGTATCCAAAAGAAGAGGAATTGACGCAGTGGTATTCATTATTTAGTAATGAACTCGCAAAGATTGAGCAACCCTTTACTATTGTCCTAGATGACTTTCATCTCATTGATCATGTCTTTCATATAAATTATATAATCGAAAAAATAATTGAGTTTCTTCCAGCTCATATTCATCTTGTAGTCGCTTCTAGAACTCGCCCTAAGTGGTCAATCCTATTAAAACTCAAACTAAAAGGCCAGTTAGTGGAAATTACGGAAAAGGACTTTATGTTTACAGAGGAAGAAATACAAGTATTTTTGGAAGATTATTTTGAAAAAACGATTACGGAGGAAGAAGCAGCGGAGATTATGAGACTGACAGAAGGTTGGGCGATCGCCATTCATTTAATCGCAATGCAGCTTGCGGAGACAGACAAACATATCAACGAGTTAGTGGACCCCACCTTAAAAGATTTGTTTTCTTATCTGTCTGAAGAAGTATTTCTATTGATGAGTGAAGAGGATAAACAATCGTTGTTGAACTTTAGCATATTTCCGATATTCACGGAAAAAGAAATTCGGGCATTTTTTGGTGAAAATGCAGCAAAAGATCTAGAGAGGTTATCAAGTAGTCATGCATTTATTCAAACCTTAAGTAACCCAGGATCTTATCGCTTTCACGCATTGTTTCAGCAATTTTTAGAAACGAAATGGCTGCAAAAAGATAGTAGTTTGTATTATGAAACGCATAAAAGAGCTGCTAATTATTTTAGTGAACAGCAAAATATCATTCAATCCATATATCATGCAGTAAAAGCAAATGATGAATATTTTCTTGGAACAATAATCGCCCAGTTTGCCGCTTTCATCATTCAAGATGGGCAATTTGATTGGTTTTTAGATTTGCTAAAGGAGCATCTTTCGGATAAAAAACGAGAAGAATTCTATGAGCTATTCTTTTATGAAGGCGAGTGTCATCGTTATCGGGCATTTTATGAGAAAGCTAGAAAAGCGTATGAGACTTGTTTGGCTCTTGCGTTGGAAAACAAAAATGCTCTCTATTTAAGTCGAGCAAATGTAGGGCTTGCGCATATATATTTAGATACGATCCAACCTGCTCTTGCAAAGCCTTATCTAGAGGATGCGGTGAAGTGGGCAGAAGATAGTCCAGAAATGGAGATTCACGAGAGAACCGTATTGAAACGGTTATTAGCTGAGAACCTAGTGAACTTAGGTAAGGCAAATGAGGCAAGTGATTGGGTTCGACAAGAGGAGTTAGATGCATCGATTCTTAAAGAAGGTAATCTAGATGCACGAATCCTCCTTAGAACCGGGTTACTAAATGAAGCCGAGGTACTATTAAGAAATAGGATTAATGATGAGATCAACTTACCGGATTCCCATAGAGAAACAGAAGTACTTCTTTCCTTTATATACTCTTTAACAGGAAATATAGAAGAGGCAAAACGTTCTGCTATTAAAGGGATTGATACGGGTATTAGAGAAAAATCTAGTTTTGTGGAGGCAGTCGGTTGGATACGTCGAGGACATGCCGAAATATTAGACAATCCCTTCGATTTAGAAACTCCTGAGAAGTATTACTTAAAAGCGGTTCAAGGTATGGGAGAATTAAATGTGTCTAGAGGAAAAGCAGAGCCTTTTATGGGTTTAGCTATTTTAAAATCGAGGCAAGGATTGTTTCAAGAAGCCATATCATACGGGGAAAGTGGTTTAATAGAAACAAATAAAGGAAATGACTATTGGTTATCTGCATATATTTTAGTTTGTTTATCCATTGTTTATATAGAAAATGAGATGCTGGAGAAAGCTTTACAGTCTATTTGGGATGCGAATCGTCTATTTAAAAATGGTGGGGATGTATACGGCGAAATGATTTCTGATTATTGGTTAATGTTTATTCATGACAAATTAGCGGATCAGGAAAAGTTTGTTTTACATGCTGAAAAGTTTGCATCTATTTGTGTACAATATAAATTTTCTTTTTTCCTACTAAAAAAGACTATTTTCGGTCCTGCAGATCTACAATTGCATTATCCGTCATTACAAAAAGCACTCGTATTAAAAACAGATTCCTCCCCATTGCATACATTAGCAAATTTGTTAAAAATAAATTCAAGCACTAATTATCCAGGATATCAGCTAACGCTACAACTATTCGGTCCTTTTACGCTTTTTATGGGAAATGAAGAAATTAGTGAGCGGAAATGGCAACGCGATAAATCAAAGGAATTGCTTTCTTATTTGTATTTGCATCGAAATCGTTTTGTCCCAAAAGAAGAATTGATGCATGCGATATGGGGAGAAGGTGACGAGAAATCGCTAAATCGGGATTTTAAAGTAGTATTAAATGCCCTATTAAAAGTGATAGAACCCAATCGTTTAGCGAGGGAAGAATCCTTTTTCATCATTCGAAAGCAAGCGATGTACCGAATAAATCCGGAAGCCGCTGTAACGAGTGATTTAGAATCATTTCAACATCTGACGGAAAAAGGGTTGGAGGAAAAGAACCCGATGCTGTCAGCGGATTACCTACAAAAAGCAGTCAAATTGTATAAAGGCGAATTATTAGAGGATAAATCTAGAATCGATTGGATATCACATGATCGGGAAAAAAATCAGCAACAATATTTACTCGTGTTAGAAAGGCTCGCTCAAACGTATACGAGATTGAAAGAGTTCGAAACATCCATTTACTGGGCGGAGAAATTAATAAGAGTGGATCCCACATGGGAGGAAGCCTATCGATTATTGATGTTCGCCTACTATCAGCTTCAAAATAGAACACAAGCAGTGAAATGGTATGAAAAATGTATTTCCGTACTATATACCGAGCTAAAAGTAGAGCCGATGCATACGACGATTCAAATGTATGAAATGATTACAAGCTATGGTTGAACGCAGAAAAGCTATGATTTTCTGCGTTTTTTGATTCCCCCAAAAAATTTAATAAAACATTTGCTCCTGCGCGAGCTCGTCGCAAAAGAGTTACAAAAGCAAAGCTTTTGTAACTCTTTTGTAACTCCTTTTCAGTACTATAAACGGGAAGCATGGTAACGCTTACAAAAAAGATCAAAGGGGGATTTACATGCCAAAAAAATGGGGCCTTTTATTGTTGTTCGTATTCGTCTTAATTTTCAGTGCAGCTTGTAGTGATGATTCAAGTTCAACGGGTACAACGAAAGAAGAAACAGACGAAGGAACAACAACACCAGTATCTAGTGAAGTGACGGAAGAAGGAGGCACAATCAAAATTGGTGTGCTTGCCTCATTAACGGGTGCACTGGAGTCTTATGGGAAACAAACGAAAAATGGTTTTGAGTTAGGACTTGAATATGCTACAGACGGAACACTGGAAGTAGCAGGCAAGAAAATTGAAGTTGTTTACGAAGACACAGAAACGAAGCCAGAAGTTGCTGTACAAAAAGCTACCAAGCTATTAGAAGAAGATGAAGTAGATTTTCTAGTTGGATCCTCTAGTTCAGGTGATACGTTAGCGGTGCTTCCTCTCGCGGAAGAATATGAAAAGATTATGATCGTTGAACCAGCAGTAGCTGATAGTATTACAGGTTCAGAGTTTAACCCGTATATTTTCCGTACGGCACGTAACTCTTCACAGGACGCAGTTGCAGGTGCAGCGGCAATTGCTAAACCAGGTGTAAAAATTGCAACATTTGCACCAGATTACTCTTTTGGATGGGATGGAGTGGCAGCATTTAAAGCAGCTGCTGAAAAATTAGGTGCAGAAATTGTATTAGAAGAATATGCTGATCCTGCAGCTACTGATTTTACCTCTAATCTACAAAAGATTATCCAAGAAAAACCGGATTACTTATTTGTTGTGTGGGCTGGAGCGAACTCACCATGGAACCAAATTGCTGATTTAAAAATGCAAGAAAAAGGGATTAAAATTTCAACTGGAGCACCTGATATTCCAGCTTTATCTATTATGGAACCATTAGTTGGAATGGAAGGATTCTCTGTTTACTATCATACGCTTCCAGACAATCCGATCAATGATTGGTTAGTGGAAGAGCATAAAAAACGTTTCAACGGAGAAGTGCCGGATCTATTCACTCCAGGTGGTATGTCTGCTGCTATCTCAATCGTGGAAGCTTTGAAAAAATCAGAAGGAAATGCAGATGGAAATGAACTGATCAAAATAATGGAAGGTATGTCATTTGAAACGCCAAAAGGAACGATGACTTTCCGTCCGGAAGACCATCAAGCATTACAGCCTCTTTACTCGATTAAATTAGAAAAACAAGAAGGCGTTGACTATCCTGTTCCAGTATTAATAAGAGAGCTGTCACCAGAAGAAACTGAACCACCGATTTTAAACAATAAATAAGCCAGAGTAGTGATAGACTAAGCAATTAGCTCTATCGCTCCCCATATGATAGAGCTTGTTCTATCGTATGGGGAGCGATAGAAGAAAGGGGTATATGAAATTGGAACCAATACTGAAAACAGAAAATCTAACGATTAAATTTGGTGGGCAAACTGCTGTAGATCATGTGAATTTTACGATGCCAGCAAAGCATTTCAAATCGATTATTGGACCGAATGGCGCCGGTAAAACAACTTTTTTCAACTTGATAAGTGGTGAGTTAAAGCCCACAGAAGGAGATGTCTTTTTTAGAGGGGAATCAATGGCCAAATACTCGTCCGTTGAACGCACAAGAAAAGGACTTGGACGATCATTTCAAATTACAAATGTGTTCCCCAATCTAACGGTAATCGAAAATGTCCGACTAGCAGTTCAATCGAAAGAAAATATCCGATATCAAATGTTCCGCCATTTTACTGCATACAAGGATTTGCATATACAAGCAGAAAAATTACTAGAAGTGGTATTACTTTCAAACAAAGCGAATGCAGTAGCCAATCAATTATCTCATGGAGAGAAACGAAAACTAGAAATTGCGATGTTACTTGCGCTTGATACAGAAGTTTTACTATTAGATGAACCAACCGCTGGAATGTCACTAGAGGAAGTACCGGCTATTCTGGATGTAATTAAACAAATCAAACAAGCTGGAGACAAAACGATTTTGCTAATCGAGCATAAGATGGATATGATCATGGACCTATCCGATTCTATTATGGTGCTTTTTAATGGTAGATTACTAGCGGACGGAACTCCAAAAGAAATCATGGACAATGAAACTGTTCAAAATGCTTATTTAGGGGGACTATACGATGAGCATCTTGCTTAAAGTTGATAATATTCACACGCATATTGGCCAGTATCACATTTTACAAGGCGTTTCCTTTGAAGCAAAAAAAGGCGAGGTAAGTGTTTTACTTGGGAGAAATGGAGCTGGAAAAACGACTACGCTAAAGACAATTATGGGTTTGACTCCAGCAACTTCTGGAACGGTCACTTTTTTGAATGAAGGAATCACCAAAAATGCAACACATCATATTGCTTCTAACGGAATCGGTTATGTACCAGAGGATCAAGGAATCTTCGGAGCACTAACCGTAGAGGAAAACCTAAAAGTGGCGATGAAAAAAGAAAATGATGCTGCGCGGGAAAGACAAGAGTATGTACTCGACCTTTTTCCTGACTTAAAGAAGTACTGGAAAAAAGAAGGCGGACATCTATCCGGAGGTCAAAAACAAATGCTATCGATGGCACGGGCCTTTATTAATGATAGCAAGTTACTGCTTATAGATGAGCCTTCCAAAGGGCTTGCTCCCGTTGTGATTGAAAAAGTAATGGAAGCCATTATAGAAATGAAAAAACAAACTACTATTATTCTAGTAGAACAAAACTTTATCATGGCCAGCAGGATAGGAGATACATACACATTAATCGATGATGGTGAAACCATACAATCGGGACAAATGAGTGAATTGATCCAAAATGAAGAGTTGAAACGACAATATTTAGGAATTGGGTAAGGAGGGGAAACAATGGAATTAATCATCAATTTATTAATAAACGGATTAGCGACAGGCATGCTTATCTTTCTTCTAGCAGCCGGACTCACATTAATATTTGGATTAATGGATGTACTAAATTTTGCACATGGTGGTCTGTTTGCCTGGGGTGCCTTTTCAGGCGTTTGGTTCTATGGGTTAACCAACAGCTTTACTGTAGCAATTATCGGAGCTATTTTAACTGGAATCGTGCTTGGGTTTATTACGGAAAAGCTTATTATTACACCAGTTTACGGCAATCATATCCAACAAATTTTAATAACGCTCGGATTTATGATTGTGTTATCTGAAATGCTAAAAGTCGTTTTTGGACCAAACCAAATCGCAGCTAAGACCCCCCCATTGTTATCGGGCAGTTGGGAAATCGGAGATGTCATTATTATTAAGTATCGCTTGTTTATCATCCTAGTAGGCATTCTAGTCTTTGGTATCTTCCAGTTCATCTTAAAACGCACGAAAATAGGATTAATCGTACGGGCAGGCGTAATGAACAAAGAAATGGTGCAAGCGCTCGGCATTAATATTAAACAAGTATTTTTGTATGTATTTATGGTAGGAGCAGCCCTTGCTGCGCTTGGAGGAGTACTGATGGCTCCTTATTCAGGGGTTATTTATGCAGAAATGGGTATGGAATTCGCGATATTAGCGTTTATCGTAGTTGTGATAGGCGGGATGGGTAGCTTTCCAGGTTCTCTTCTTGCTGCAATACTTGTCGGTCTTGCGGGCAGCTTTATGGCGTATTATGTTCCTGCACTATCACTTGCGGTTAATATGATGCTTATGGCAATTGTATTAATTTTCCGTCCGCAAGGTTTGTTTACAGCGAAAGGATGATGCGAGATGAAGACAAAATTCCAAGTTAATAATGGTATCTTACTTGTCATAGTGGCAGCCCTCGCTGTGTTCCCTTTTGTTTCCGATTCACGGACATGGACTATTTTGTTGACGCAAATATTCATCTTCTCTATTTTGGCGATGAGTTATGATATTTTGCTAGGGTATACGGGGATCGTATCATTGGGCATGCAATGTTTTTTGGAATGGGTGCTTATGCAACCGCAGTTATGCTCGATCGTTTTGACCCAAGTTTAAGTGTCTTTTTTCTTTCCATTGCGGTCGGAATGGTCATTTCAGGGGTTATCAGTTTTTTAGTCGGTCTATTAACACTTCGACTGAAGAGTCATTTCTTTGCTATGCTGACACTTGCAGTTTCCGGTTTATTTTTGGTACTTGCAGAGAAGTGGAGAACGCTCACACATGGAAATGATGGATTCACGTTTCGTGCGCCTGATTTCTTTAAAGATCGTGTGATGTTCTATTTACTCGTACTTGCTTGTTTAGTGCTTGTATATTTCCTATTGCGTCGGTTTGTTTCTTCTCCTTTAGGAAGAGTGTTGATCGCAGTACGTGAAAATGAACAACGAACGAAATCATTAGGCTTCCAGACCTTGCACTACAAGGTGATTGCATCTGTGATTGCAGGGATTGTCGCAAGTTTAGCGGGTTCTCTCTATGCTATTTCCTTACGTTTTGTCAATACGAGTGTGCTTACGATGGATATTACGCTAGATGCACTACTTATGACGATTATTGGAGGAGTCGGTACATTAATCGGACCGATTATTGGTGCGGGTGTTATTGAACTTGCACAGCATTACTTATCTGGTCTTGCTAAAGAATATCCTATATTTGAAAGATGGATCATTTTCTTTGGAATCATATATATATTGGCGGTTATCTTTTTCCCAAGAGGGATTGTTGGAACGATTAGTTTTGCGTTTTGGAAACGTAAAAACAACGAACAGAAAGTTAAAATGGCTCCTAAACGAAAGGAGCTACTAAAATGACGATAGGGATTGTCAGTACTGGCGTTTACATACCAGACAACGTAATGACAGCTGAAGAAATAGCTGCGCTATCTAAGTTACCGCTCCATGTTGTAAAAGACAAAATGGGAATCACACAAAAAGCCATTCCTGGCCCAGATGATCATACAGTAGCAATGGGAATTCGAGCAGCAGAAAAAGCACTGCAAAAAGGAAATATTGACCCAAAAACGATCGATTTAGTCATCTATATAGGAGAAGAGCATAAAGAATATCCTCTATGGACTGCTGCTATCAAGATGCAAGAAGAACTCGGTGCTTATCATGCTTGGGGATTTGATGTTGCGCTTCGCTGCGGAACAACGATTATGGCCATAAAAGTTGCGAAAAGTTTAATGGAGGCAGACGCGACGATCAACACCGTTTTACTGGCCGGTGGTTATCGTAATAGTGATTTTATCGATTATACGAATGAACGCACCCGCTTCATGTTTAACTTAGGAGCAGGCGGAGCCGCAATGATACTGAAAAAAGATCATACTGAAAACATAATTCTAGAGACGGATATGATGACGGATGGATCTTTTTCAGAGGATGTCGTTGTACCAGTCGGCGGAACAAAAGAACCTTTGACTACGAATCATTTAGAAAAAGGATTATATCGCCTAGATGTATTAGACCCAGAAGGCATGAAGACGAGGCTAGAGCAGAAATCCATGCAGAACTTTTTAAAGGTCATTCGACATGCATTGATGAAAAGTGGTTATGCCGAGCCAAACATTGATTACTTGGCTATCCTCCATATGAAAAAATCGGCACATGATTTTGTATTACAGGAGCTTGGTTTAACAAGTGAGCAAACAACTTATTTAAGCGATTACGGTCATATTGGACAAATGGATCAAATAATATCACTGGAACTCGCACAAAAAGAAGGGAAATTAAAGGACGGCGATTTAGCTGTTTTAGTCAGTGCTGGAATAGGGTATGCATGGGGTGCAGTAGCTGTTAAATGGGGAAGATGAAAAGGAGTGGAGAAAATGAGTTTATCGAAAGTTCAGTTGGAAAACGGAGAACAGCTCGCATATCGTGAACGTCCGGGTGGGGAAGAGGTGATTGTACTAATCCACGGAAATATGACTTCATCGAAGCATTGGGATGTGCTAATCGACAAATTAGATCCGAAATTTAAAGTATACGCAATCGATTTACGTGGTTTTGGAGAATCAACGTATAATACGCGAGTAAAAGGGATAAAGGATTTTTCGGATGATTTAAAAGAAGTTATCGACGCGTTAGAATTGAAGCATTTTCACTTAATAGGTTGGTCTACTGGCGGAGCGATCTGTATGCAATTCGTCGCAGATAATCCGGGATATTGTGAAAAACTTGTACTGCTAGCGTCCGCATCCACGAGGGGCTATCCATTTTATGCAACAAATTTGGATGGTACACCTAATCTAACAAGTAGATTCCAAACAATCGAAGAAGTGGAGAATGATCCAGCAAAAACGATACCGATGCAAGGCCTGTATGACATGAAAAATAAAGCAGGATTAAGAGCTGTTTGGAATGCTGCAATTTACACACATAACCAACCAAAAGAGGAGAATTACGACGCTTATCTGGATGATATGCTAACGCAACGAAACTTAGCAGATGTCTATCATGCGTTAAATACTTTTAATATTAGTTCAATAGATAATCAAGCGGCAAAAGGGACCAATCAAGCTAAGGATATTACAATTCCTGTCCTTATATTACGAGGGGATCGTGATTTAGTGGTGACAGAGGAAATGACACAAGAAATTGTCGCTGACTTAGGGGAGAATGCCACCTATATCCCACTTACTAATTGTGGCCACTCTCCATTGATAGACGATTTGGAGCAGTTAACCAACCGAATCGAAAATTTCATTTCAAAGGAGAAGGAGCAATGAGATTAAAAAACAAGGTTGCCATTATTACCGGAGGAGCGAATGGTATAGGTTCGGCAGCAGCTCTTCGCTTTGCAGAAGAAGGTGCAAAAGTGGTGTTAGCGGACTTTGATGCAAATACGGGAGCAGAAAAAGAGAATGCACTAAAAGAACAAGGCTATGATGTGAAGTTTATTCAAGTAGATGTAACGAATCGGGAAAGTGTGGATTCGCTTGTTTCGCAAACAATTGAACATTTTGGAGAGATTCATATATTAGTCAATAATGCAGGGATTACAAAAGATGCTATGTTGACTAAAATGGCGGTAGAAGATTTTTCTCGTGTTTTAGACGTGAACTTAACAGGGGTCTTTCATTGCACACAAGCAGTAGTACCTCATTTAATCGAACAAGGCTACGGGAAGATCATTAACACTTCGTCCGTAAGCGGTGTATACGGAAATGTTGGGCAAACCAATTACGCTGCCTCCAAAGCGGCAGTCATCGGTATGACTAAAACATGGGCGAAAGAGCTAGGACGGAAAGGGATAAATGTAAATGCTGTCTCCCCCGGGTTTACTGCAACTGCAATGGTAGCGAAAATGCCTGAAAAAATTATTGAACAGATGAAGGCTGGAGTTGCCTTGCAACGACTTGGTGAGCCACAAGATATTGCGAATGCCTATCTGTTTTTAGCTTCGGATGAAGCGAGTTATGTACATGGAACAGTTTTACAAGTAGATGGCGGTATTATGATGTAACGAAAGGAGCGGTGCAAGGTGTATACAGAGCAAGCTTGGATATATAAACGTACAGCATTGTCTCCAACCAAAATAGCGCTTATTGATAGTGGTACAGATGAACAATGGAGCTATCGAATGCTAACCGAGCATATATCCAAATGGGTTCACTATTTTCAACAAAAGAATTATCAAAAAGGCGATCGAGTCGTCGTTATTTCCCAAAACCGAATAGAGTTATTTGCGATTATTTTCGCATGTGGTGTAACGGGTCTACTCTATGTGCCGCTCAATTTTCGTTTAAGTAAAGTAGAACTAACGTATATTTTAGAGGATTGTCAACCAGTGCTCATTATTCATGATGAAGCCCATCAAGTGTTGTGTGAGTCATTTTTACAGGTGGAGCGTTTATTAGTGACAACTAAACTAGAAAGTGCGAACTTTTTCTATCCTCCTCAGACTAACTGGAGCCCTTCGGATTGTTGGATTATTATTTATACAGGAGGGACGACAGGGAAGCCAAAAGGAGTAGAGCTGTCTTTTGATGCAGTCAATTGGAATGCGATTAATACCATTACCAGCTGGGGACTAAGCGATGTCGATTGTACGCTGAATTATATGCCCATGTTTCATACAGGAGGGTTAAATGCTCTAGGCATACCGATTTTAATGTGCGGTGGAACGGTGGTTGTGGGAAGTCGCTTTGATGCAGAGGAAGCACTTAGAGCGTTAAATACTTATAAAACGACGCTGTCTTTATTTGTTCCGACTATGTATCAAGCAATGCTCGACACGACCTATATTAAAACAGCGACTTTCCCAACAGTAAAAGTATTTTTATCCGGTGGTGCACCTTGTCCTCATACGATCTATAAACAATTTGAAGACAAGGGCATTCTTTTTAAAGAAGGATATGGACTTACGGAAGCAGGACCAAACAACTTTTTTATAGATCCGCGGGATGCCCGTATAAAAAGAGGGTCCGTCGGAAAATGCATGCTTTTCAATGAAGTGAAAATTTTGAATGAAAATGGAGAGCTATGTCGTCCAAACGAAGTGGGAGAGCTTTATATTTTAGGTAAGCATGTATTTACGAAGTATTGGAATAACGAAGAAGAAACGAATCGAGCTTTTGTAGATGGTTGGTTAAAAACAGGTGATTTAGCAAAGGTCGACGAAGACGGATATTATTATATAGTCGGTAGAAAAAAAGAAATGATTATCTCGGGTGGGGAAAATGTGTATCCGCAGGAGGTGGAGCAGTGCCTCGTTTTACATCCAAATGTCCGAGAAGCAGCAGTAGTCGGTGTCGCAGATGAAAAATGGGGAGAATGTGTGACTGCATTTGTGACTTGTACTGCGACAGATGAATCGTTTGAAACGGAATTGTTGCAAAGTTGCAAGCAGGTACTTGGCAGTTATAAAGTACCGAAAAAATATATGTTTTAGATGAGCTACCTCGTACGGATGTTGGCAAAATTGATAAAAAACGATTACAAGAATTAGCTGTAAAGATTTGATTTACAGCTTTTTGTTTTGTCTTTTTGTATAATAGGCTTTGAGGTGACAGGAATATGTTTATAAGTGAGAAAGAAATTGAAGTACGCTACGCAGAAACAGATCAAATGGGAGTAGTTTATCATGCAAACTATGTAATATGGCTAGAAATTGGTCGAACACAGCTCATTAAAGACTTAGGATTCTCTTATGCTGGACTCGAAAAAGATGGTTATCTATCTCCCGTTACAAACGTGAATATAAACTATAGATCTTCTGTAAGGTACGGGGAGACAGTAGTTGTAAGAACATGGATTGAAAGTCATGGTAAGCTTCGGACTACATACGGGTATGAAATTATTCACGAAGACGGGACGGTTGCTTCTTCTGCTACATCGGAACATGTTGTGGTGAATAAGGACAATTTTCGACCAGTTTCCTTAAAAAAAGTTCATCCAGAATGGGATGCAAAATATACGGAAATTGCTAAGGTGATGGATTAATGGCATTTGGTATTTCGAGAGATGAGTTGCTGCGTTGGAAAGCGGCAGTTGAAATAGAACAGATTGCCTTTCTCACTCATTACTGGCTAGACGATCGTTTCCCAGGATGTAAAACGGTAACTAAAGTCGGTTGTAGTAATTTAGAAAAGTTAATCGACTGGGGCAAAAAATACGGATTAAAAGAAGAGTGGATTGATCACAAGGAAGCCTATCCTCATTTCGATTTATTTGGAAAACATGAATATGAAATCATGCAAAAAGAAGGGCTGTTAGATCAACTGATGAAGTTTCAATAAAAAAAAGCGTGATATCGAATCACGCTTTTTTATACGTATAGGCTAACTCATCTAACTTGTGATCTACATCTACATGCAAATCATGTCCATCGAAATACCATTCATCTACTTCTTCTATGAAAAATAATACTTCTCCAAGTTTCACTGTAACAACAGGTTCAAACGGTGTATCCTTGGTCATTCCAAGCGAAAAACCTTGCTGTATCGGACTAGATCCGCCGTAGCGTGCATAAAAACGGATAGTATCTCCAGAGCCTACTTCCATTTCCTTTTGAAACCAGGTCCATGCATCTTGCGAGATAAAGATTTTCATACAAATCACCAAGCCTTCCTTATATCCACTTAACCTTAGGTTCCGTTCCTTTTTTAATACGTTCGATGTTCGCGCGGTGACGATAAAAAATAAATACGGCTATTAAAACAAGCATCGCAATTAAGGGCCAATCCTTTTCCACTGTAAAGTAATAAACAATCGAATAAATAAGTGCAATCACTGCTAATATCATGGAGGTTAACGAAACCATCTTCGTTATCTTTAAGATAATAAAAAATCCTACAACTAACAGTACGAAAAGTGGCCAGTTGTAAGCAAGTAAAATACCACCAGACGTCGCAACCGCTTTTCCACCTTTAAAGTTAGCAAAAATGGGAAACATATGCCCAATTACAGCAATAATCCCAAGAATAAGCGGATGTACAGAAGTAGATTCAAATATAGCCAAATAGCCTAAAAGTGTTGCTGCTGTCCCTTTTAAAATATCCATAATCGTAACAATTAGTCCTGCTTTTTTACCAAGCGTACGAAACGTATTCGTTCCACCTAAATTACCACTGCCATGCTCACGAATATCTGTATTATAAAATAATTTCCCTATCCATAAGCCGGAAGGGATAGACCCAATTATATAGGCAAGTAAAAGTAAAATGATGATCGTCATAGCATACTCCTTTAGTTATGAAACTAATATTATATTGAACTACTTCAGTTTACCACGCACGCTTCATTTTGTTCAATGTAAAGAAAAAGAACTTCCACAAAAATATGATTACTTTGCTACTCCAACAATATTTAACGAACAAAATGTTAAAATAGAGGTATACTTAGAACAGGACAACATCCAAGAAGATTGATAACATGGATGTTACATGTAATTCTCGTATAGAGGATGAACCAATCTTTAAAGAAGGAATATTGCACTAGGATAGAGAATCCTACACAAAGGCAGATTGCAATCTAATGGATAATTACCTACAATTAAACTCTGGCCTCTTAGTTGCCTGGTTAGTTTGCAAAGGCTGCTTTTGCCTTGCAATTTTCTTTTGGAAGTATTGACATAATGATTATCTGTTTGTACGCTTAATAGAGAATGAAGAACAGATGTTTTGTTTTTTGGAGGGAACGTATTTGAGTAAAGAAGAAAGATTAACGAGCTATAGTGATGACGATATTCAGGTTTTGGAAGGTTTAGAAGCCGTTCGTAAAAGACCTGGTATGTATATAGGCTCAACTGATGCACGAGGTTTGCATCATTTAGTTTATGAAATAGTAGATAACTCGGTCGACGAAAGCTTAGCTGGGTTCGGTGATCATATTAAAGTAACGATACACACGGATCAAAGTATTACGGTGCGAGATTATGGTCGGGGAATGCCGACCGGAATGCATAAAACGGGAATTCCAACTGCCGAAGTTATTTTCACTGTATTACATGCCGGTGGGAAATTCGGACAAGGTGGATATAAAACGAGTGGTGGCCTTCATGGTGTTGGAGCTTCTGTTGTAAACGCGCTTTCATCCTATGTGGAAGTTATTATTCACAGAGATGGCAAAAAATTTGTGCAGCGCTTCGAAAACGGAGGGAAAATTGTCCAATCGTTAAAAGAGGTAGGAACGACGAAAGAAACCGGAACATCCGTGCACTTCTTACCAGATAACACAATCTTCTCTACGGTGAAATATAATTACGAAACATTATGCGAAAGACTGAGAGAATCAGCTTTTCTACTGAAAGGACTTAAAATCGAGCTAGAAGATGAACGTACGGGCGCTCATGATATTTTTTACTATGAAACGGGAATCCAAGCTTTCGTTTCTTATTTGAATGAAGAAAAAGACGTGCTTCACCCAGTGTTCTATATGGAAGGCGCGCAAGATGAAATTGAAGTAGAGTTTGCATTTCAATTTAATGACGGCTATTCAGAAACAATACTATCTTTTGTTAATAATGTACGTACAAGAGATGGTGGAACACACGAAACGGGAGCAAAGGCCGCTTTGACACGAGTTTTTAACGAATATGCGCGGAAAACAAGTTTGTTAAAAGAAAAAGATAAGAACTTAGACGGTTCCGATATTAGAGAAGGAATCTCTGCCATTGTTTCTGTACGAATTCCAGAAAACATTTTGCAATTTGAAGGCCAAACAAAAGGCAAGCTCGGAACGGGTGAAGCAAGGAGTGCAGTAGACGGGGTTATTTCCGAAAAACTGCAATATATTCTAGAAGAAAATGCAGAGTTAACTGCTTCTTTGATAAGAAAAGCAATTCGAGCACAACAAGCAAGAGAAGCTGCTCGTAAAGCGCGAGAGGATGCACGAAACGGGAAAAAGCGTAAACGTTCCGATACGCTTCTCTCAGGTAAGTTAACGCCCGCTCAGTCGCGAAATGCAGCTAAAAATGAATTATACCTAGTCGAAGGAGATTCAGCTGGAGGCTCTGCAAAGCAAGGTCGAGATCGTACATTCCAAGCAATTTTGCCTTTACGAGGCAAAGTTATTAATACGGAAAAAGCAAAACTTGCGGATATTATGAAAAATGAAGAGATTTCAACTATTATCCATGCAATTGGCGGTGGTGTAGGAGCAGATTTTCAAATTGCGGATATTGCATATGATAAAATCGTCATTATGACCGATGCCGATACAGATGGTGCCCATATTCAAGTTCTTTTATTGACCTTTTTCTATCGCTATATGAAACCATTGATCGAGCATGGAAAAATTTATATTGCACTACCACCACTCTATAAAGTTTTTAAAGGAATAGGCAAAAAAGAAGTGTTCGAATATGCATGGACAGAAAAAGAACTGGATGCAGCTACGAAAAAGGTTGGTAAAGGTTTCATGCTTCAGCGTTATAAAGGGCTTGGAGAGATGAATGCAGACCAACTATGGGATACAACGATGAATCCAGAAACTCGCACGCTGATACGCGTAACTATCGAAGACGGCGCAAGAGCGGAAAGACATGTAACGACATTAATGGGCGATAAAGTAGAGCCTCGTCGTAAATGGATCGAATCAAACGTTAACTTCAGCTTAGAAGATGATTCCAATATTTTAGAAAATGAAAGAATACACACGGAGGATGAAGTAGTATGACACAAACCGAACGTTATCAAGATTTACCACTAGAAGAAGTAATCGGCGACCGGTTTGGACGTTATAGTAAATACATCATTCAAGACCGTGCACTTCCAGACGCAAGAGACGGGTTAAAACCCGTACAGCGTCGTATATTATATGCTATGTTGCATGAAGGCAATACGAATGACAAGCCTTTCCGTAAATCTGCTAAAACAGTCGGAAATGTAATCGGGAACTATCATCCACATGGAGATAGTTCTGTTTATGAAGCAATGGTACGTATGAGCCAAGACTGGAAACTCCGCCATATGCTTATAGAGATGCAAGGAAACAATGGTTCTGTGGACGGTGACCCACCAGCGGCTATGCGTTATACGGAAGCGCGACTTTCTGCTATTTCACAAGAGTTATTAAATGATATCAATAAAAATACGGTAGAATTTATACCAAACTTTGATGATTCGGATACAGAACCAGTCGTGTTACCTGCTGGCTTTCCAAATTTGCTCGTTAACGGTTCTACTGGGATTTCTGCCGGTTATGCTACAGATATACCTCCACATGCATTACACGAGGCGCTAGACGCGGTATTAATGCGTATAGAAAACCCAGCAGCAACTATAGAAGAGCTTATGACGGTGATCAAAGGTCCTGATTTCCCAACTGGAGGAATTATTCAAGGTGTAGATGGCATCAAAAAAGCATATGAAACAGGTAAAGGGAAAATTGTTGTACGTTCTAGAACAGAAATAGAAACGATCAAAGGCGGCAAAGAACAGATTGTTATTACGGAGATTCCGTTTGAAGTGAATAAGGCAAATTTGGTCAAAAAAATTGATGAACAGCGTCATGACAAGCGCTTAGATGGCATTGCAGACGTCCGTGATGAATCGGACCGTAGTGGTTTACGAATCGTTATAGAGATGAAAAAAGAAGTAGACGCATATGGTATTTTACAGTTTTTATTCAAAAATACAGACTTACAAGTAACCTATAACTTCAACATGATTGCGATCCACAATCGTAGACCAACGATGATGACATTGCCTTTATTATTAGATTCATACATCGATCACCAAAAAGAAGTAGTTACTCGCCGTACCGCATTTGATCTACATAAAGCGAAAGATCGTCTACATATAGTAGCCGGTCTCATGAAAGCTTTATCTATTTTAGATGAAGTCATCCGAACAATCCGTGCTTCTAAAGATAAACGAGATGCCAAAAATAATTTAATAGCCGCTTTTGAATTCTCTGAGCCTCAAGCAGAGGCAATTGTTTCCTTACAACTATATCGATTAACAAATACGGATATTACGGAGCTACAAAAAGAAGAAGAATCATTAAATGCACTAGTAAAAGAATTAGAAAGTATTCTTGCAAAAGAATCAGTTCTAATGAAAGTAATTAAAAAAGAATTGTTAGTAGTAAGGAAGAAGTTTGCTGAGCCACGTAAATCGACAATCGAAGAGGAAATAGAAGAGATCAAAGTAACACTTGACGTGCTTATTCCAAGTGAAGAAGTAATCGTAACAGTAACTAAAGATGGTTATATTAAGCGTACAAGTGTGAGATCATTTACCGCATCTAACGGACAGGATTTTGCTATTAAAGAATCAGATTATTTGCTATATCAAGATTCGATCAATACACAGCATCATTTACTTCTCTTTACGTCAAAAGGGAATTATATCTATCAGCCAATACATGAGTTACCTGATATACGCTGGAAAGACTTAGGTCAGCATATTTCTAGCATTGTTCCGTTAGATACAAATGAAACAATCATTAATGCAATTGGCATTGATTCATTTGAACAAGATTTATGTGTATTAACTGCCACGAAAGATGGACAAATTAAGCGATCCTTATTATCGGATTATGTTGTACAACGATATGCTCGACCGATTAAAACGATTAATCTAAAGGCAAATGATGAGATGATCCTAGCACAGCTGGTCGCTCCTTCTGATGACGTGCTATTAACGACGCACTTAAGTTATTCTGTAAGATTCTCTTTAGATGAAGTACCTATTACCGGAGTGAAAACAGGCGGAGTGAAAGGTATAAGCTTAAAAGAAGACGACTATGTGGTGAGTGTAAATGTCATACCTTTAGATAGCCAGGATGATATAACATTAGTTACACATCGCGGGGCAGTAAAGAAAATGGCATTGAAAGAAATCGAATCAGGCGCACGAGCTAAACGAGGCATCGTCACCCTTCGAGAGCTAAAATCAAATCCACACAAAGTATTTGCAGTGTTGTTAACAAATAAAAAAGAGGAACTCATTTTAGAAACAGAAAAAGGAATTCAAGAAATTGTTAAACTGAACACCCTACGTCCAGTAGATCGCTATTCCAATGGATCGCTCGTCGTTGACACAGGCAAAGACGGTCAACTTGTTCGAGTATGGAAGCAAGCGATTGAAGAAAAAGATTAAGTCAACATAACCTAGAATCTAAACAAAAAGCATTTCCATTAGGTAGTATACCTATTGTGAAATGCTTTTTTATTTTGCTTAGTCTATAGGAGAGTTCTAATCTAGGTCAAAGAATACAAAAATTGAGTAACTCTAATCATATTTTTGTAATCTTCTGAAAAATGGAGGGAGTTTTTATAACTCTAGTTTAAAATATTTTATAAACTTACCTAGAGATATAGTTAAAACCCCCGTTCACCCTGTTTTTCCATGAATAGAATAGCAGAGAAAGGAGGTGATAATATGTGTTGTAATAATTCTCAGTGTAACTGTGGATGTAACTTCGGTCGTTGCACTAACCTTGGACCTTTTGTAGCTGTTGACGCGGATTGCATTATTCCACCTGCGAGTTCTCGCGCTTCGGTTATACCGTTCGCTTCAGGTATTACTACACCAGTTTTATTAGCTACTACCATTGGTGGATTAGTTAGTACTGTAAGTACTATTGGATTTGGTTCTGCCCTTACAGGTATTACCCTAGTTGGAGGTTTAATAGACGTAACTGGTCTAGCTGCAACCGAAGCCTTTACTGCTCCACGTGCAGGTAACGTAACTGCTATTTCTGCAAACTTCAATACACTTGTAGCCGGAACAGTTCTTACTGGAACTGCTACAATCCGCGCTCAAGTCTACCGTGCACCAGCTGGATCTAACATCTTCAGTCCTACAGCTGCAACCGTAGTATTAGCTCCATCTTTAACAGCTCCTATAGCAGCAGGCGTATTAAGCACTGGATCAGCGGCGAATTTCTCTGTTCCGGTAGCACCAGGTGACCGTCTACTTATGGTGTTTTCAGTAACTGCGACTGGATTAACAGCTGCAGATGTCGTTGCTGGTTTCGCAAGTGCAGGTATAACTATTGACTAATTAAGCAGATGTAGTCAGAACATCTTTTTTATCTCAAGCCCCTTTCATTTAAACAATGAAAGGGGCTTTATTAATGCTAATTAAAAGCAGGGGGAAGGTTCTCACACAATTAATCTCTGAGTAAGTTTATAAATGAGTCTATTCAATAAATTATAAATTAGTTTTATTAATCTCAAAAGATTTAGTTATAATCCCCGTCCCTACTTCAATTCTATGAATAGAATAGCAGAGAAAGGAGGTGATAATATGTGTAATTGTGGATGTAATTCTCTTAGCCCCCGAATTGTAACTACCAATAGACCAGCTTATGGATATGTCTTTAACTTTCCTACCCAAACAGTAGCTTCTGGTGGTAATGTAAACTTTAGCGGTAACGGACCATTAGTTAGCATCAGCCATACTCCAGGTACAGCAGCTATTTTGATTCCAAGAGCAGGAGACTATTTAGTAGAATATACAATCGCTGTCGATGGGCCTCAGATGTCGGCGTATGCATTAATTCTTAATGGTGTAGAAGTTCCTAACTCTGCTACTCGTTATGGTGCTACAAGTCCAGCAGGTACCAATCAGACATTGACTGGTTCAGCAATAATAAGTGTTCCAGCTAACTCAACACTACTATTAAGAAATGTAGGTAATACTGCCGATACTCTAATAGGGACTGATGATGGACAAGGCGTGCTCAATGCATCTTTATCCATTCATAGACTTGGAGCTTAGAGTGTTCTGTAAGCCATAGGTTTTATTTATGATTTAACAAGAAAAAGTGCGATGTCCTAATAGTCATAGGATGCCGCGCTTTTTTGTTTAAGGCAATTTTATTAATAGAATTCTACAAAAATGCGCATTTCATTCTTTCTTCATAACTATATGGTATAAGTATATAGGAGTAGTAAATATATAAATTTGGAGGAAGAAAATGAAAAAAATTATTTTAATGACAATCGCTTGTTTATTTTTATTCAGTACACAGGCTTTTGCACACACAGGTTTAGAGAGTTCGGATCCAGCTCAAGGGACTACGGTAACTCAAAGTTTGGATGAAATCACCTTAACTTATATGACGAAAATTGAGGAAACAAGCTCATTCGAATTAGTGAATGCTTCGAATGAATCCATGGATATTACAAACTTAGCCGTAAACGATAATGTAATGACAGGTAATGTAGAAGGAAATTTAGAAAATGGTCCCTATAAAATTGTTTGGAAAATCGTTGGAATCGATGGTCATCCAATTGAAGGGGAAGTAGACTTCGTATTAAATGCCCCAATTACAGAAGATACTGTTGACGAAACAGCAACAGAGACAGTGGAAGAAACGAAAGTTACAGAACCAGAAGTAGCGGAAGAAGAGCCAGCTGCAGAAGAAACTGCTTCAGCTGACGCGGAACAAGATAAGGGTAGCAATACTGGACTTATTATTGGGATTGTAGTTGTATTAGCTGCAGCAATCTTTTTTATGACACGGAGAAAAAGTAAATGATTTTTCTTCTAACAACAATTAGCGAAGCACTTGTTTATACGTGCTTCGCCTTGTTAATGGGGAGTTATATATTTTCGTTATTTCCAGCTGATTTAAAACCTAAAATAATCATCTCCAAGAAAATTAAGCTTATTGCAGTTGCGGGTATCATTATTTTTTCATTTGCACCACTGATAAGTCTGGTTACTTTTTTATATGAAGATTATGGTCTGTGGCAAACGCTAAAAACTATAATTTTCACTTTTGAGGTAGGGAAGTCATGGTTATTTTTAGCAATCATTTTGATTATTTTAGGCATGTATATATGCTTGTTTGATAAGAAAACAGCCGCTATTTATCCTATTATTGGAATTATATTGATTTTTGTCTTAATTGCAGTCCTTGGAATGGCTGGCCATGCAAGCTCGATTTCTCCAGTGAAAGGTTTTATCACCCATTTCATGCACTATGCATCCGTCGTTGTTTGGGTGGGCATTTTACTAATCGTCAGTTGGTTTTCGCTTAATACGGAAAATTGGGTTAACTTTTTGAAGTGGTTTCATATCATGGCTTTGTATTGTTTTGCCATTGTAATCATTACAGGACTATCTCTTATGAATCTATCGATGGAATGGAGCTCTTATACAGATTCTTGGATGCTCTCTTACGGTCAAAGCTTGCTTATCAAGCATTTGCTCATTATACCATTAGTCGGGTATGCATTCGTAAATGGAATTGTGATGAAGAGAAAGTTGCAAAAAGAAGAGAGTTTTGATCCTAGACCATGGACAAAAGTTGAATTCTTTGTCATTTTACTTATTTTCGTAGCTACTGGAGCAATGAGTCAGCAATCCCCACCTAGTAATTTAGCGGATATATTGAGTTCTGAAGGGATTTCTCCTTTGTTTGGATTATTCTACGATGGAGCTATTCAACCTAGTTTAAACGTCCAATTAATGCCTAAATTAGACGGTATATTGCTAGCAGTTGTATCTCTTTGTTTCTTTACGGTAAGTATCCTATCTTTTTTCAAAAAAATGCCGCCATTATTTTCTTTTACCATGAGCATTTTAGTTGTCATTTCTGCATACTTAGCGTTACTTTTAAGCGTGCAGGTTGTATAAACAAATATAAAAAGCATTTCCATCGGGATATTGACCTTGTTGGAAATGCTTTTTATATTTGTTTTCATGATGCTGTAGTTTTTCCTTTTTTGTTTTCGTCAATCGAACATGGGTACTGAAGTCGATCTCGTTGCGTAATTTTGTAACATCTTTACCTGTATTACGTAGTAAATGTGTTCTTTTTCGTTTGGCAGCTGATTTTGCCATATAAATCACTCCTCATCAAATTGATTGTTTCAAGTCATAGAGTATATTATTTTAGAGCAATAAACAAGCATTATCATATTGAAAATTAGACCCTTAATCTTATTGCCTACCAGGTGCTCGGAGAGGGAGGGAGATTCACTGTAGAAAATCTTAATTATTAAAGCAATCGAAGAGAAGATCTCAATTGTTTAGCTCTAGACTAAGGAATTCTACATAAAAAACGCCTCTGTCAAAGGCGTTCTTTATATAACTTATTTGTTACCTTTTTTTGGTGAGGTCGTTTTATCGACAAATTCATTGACCTGTGTCGTTAGTTCTTCTACTAGTTCTTTAAGCATCTGTTTTTGGTCCGAGGATAGTTTTCCTTTTGCATCATCGAGATTTATGCCATTTTTACGGAGGGTATCACTTACTAATAAATCAATGACCTTGTTAGGAATAGCATTTGTTTTTTTAGGTAGTTCGCTCATACTCATCACTCCTTTTTATTATCATTTTTAATATATGCAGTTATCATGAAAGAGGAGAAGAGGAATACTATTTCAAACACACAAAAGTTATACTGAAATAAAAATAAAGCAACACAAAATAAGCCCGACACGACAGAGGGAGTTTATTTTGTGTTGCAAAATATATTAGAGAATGTCTAACTTAGCTACTAATGTAACAAGAATTTGAAGCATTGCTTGGATGTTCACTGCCACATCGGTGTCAGTTGTTGTAACTGATATATTTCTTGATCCCTCAACTATCGTTTTTTGAACGTTTTGTTGTTTTGTTTTTACAAATTGCTTCATATCTTGAGTTACCGCTCTGCCTTGAGCTGTATCTCCAATTGTAAGGCTAATAACTGCCGCAATTGCTGCTTGAATACCTAGTTGCAAAGACAATGCTGCTTGAGTATCCGTTGTTTGAATATCAACACCTTCTGAATCCCTTACGATGATCCATTCCTTAGATTGCTGTTTAGTGGTCACAATTTGTTCTCCATTTTGTTGAACATCTGCATCATTGTTTTTTCCTTTGTCATCGCAATGATCTAATGCTCTCCATTTGCTTTTACTCATTATTTCACCTCTTTTCGTTTTTTCTTTTTTCATTAAAGAACATCTAATTTAATTATTAATGCAACCAAAACTTCTAGAAGTACCTGAATATTGACTGATAAATCTGTATCAGTAGTTACGATATTAACGTCTTTAGAGTTATCAATATAGATTACTTGTTTATTAGTTTGTTCGTCATTAAATTGTTGGAAGATGTCTTGCGCAACAGCATGGCTACGGTCACTATCGCCGATTGCAATACTTACAACTAAAGCAATAGCAAGTTGTAAGCCTACTTGAAGAGAAACCGCTGCTTGTGTATCTGTGGTCTGAACGCTGATGTTGCAGGAATTTCTAATCCATATTAATTCATCTGATTCTTGATGAACCGAAGAGAGCTGATCGATGTCTTGTAGAACAGTTGCATCATTAGAGAAATCATCATTCCAATGCTTAGTTTGGTGTTCCATCCCCATTGGATAATAATTTTCAGATTGTTCGCAGTATTTCCGCTGACTCATTGTATAATCTCCTTTCCTATTTATTGGCAGGGTTGAAAAAGGGATTAATTTAAACCTTGCTTCTGTAACATATGAACAAGTTAAATATTGATATAGTTCATTTAACTATCAAAAAACTGAAAGATAACATTTACTTCTTTTTTGGGAATATTGCAATCTGGATAAATAGCAAATATGTGTAGTTTAGGTATTGTTCAATTGGGGTTTTTTTATAGTGATGCGTATGATATAAAGAACTTCAATAAATAATATGACCTTAAAGGCTATTCATATAGATTGCTTATTGGGGAGCTTAAAAAGAGAAGTACAGGGCTTTCGTACATACATTTAATAATTGCTTATTCCTAACCATAATCATTTAGGAATCTTGGAAATTGTGTAGTGAATTTGCTGAAAAACAAAGAAAAAGCGAAAAAATGCTTTGGGTGGGGAAGACATGCTGTACTTGAAGCATTGAGAAGTTAAATCACAACTTATTCCAATTAAAGGAATTAGGTCAAGTGAATGTTTAAATAAGGTAACTAAGCAAATAGCGATTACTGATTGCAGAGAGATTGAATTAGCAAATGACATTTTAGAAAGGATGTAATTTTGAGAAAAATTAAAGGAATAATGATAGAATAAAAAAACTCATATAAGTTCGAAGGGTTCAACAATATAAATATGCAAAGTAAGATAGATAAAAGACTGGATTAAAACAAAATAAAATAAGACATTCTAAGAATTGATAGAAAATGCGTTTTCTTAACGTTTGGGTTTTAAACATATAAATTAGCTTTTTTAATAAATTCTTTCAAATATCTCACTGTTTCAAGTATACTTCTTTATTGAAACGCAGCTTTGTATAATATATATTATGTAAACTAAAAATAAAAAATAATAAAAGGTTACATTTTCGAAGTCTCTTCTATCATTTGTTTAAATTAAAATGTTGTATGCTGTTTTCAATTATCTCATTCATAGTTACTCTTTTACTTTTGCCAAATCGTTTAGCTTGCTCCACAAGCTCTTTATCATAAGATGAACTGAATTCTACACGATCTTTTGGCTTTTCACTTCTGCTAAAAGTGGTTTTGCTTTCACTAAAAACAACAACTCTAATCCAGACCCAATTAAGTAGTTTACACATGTGTTATTATTTGCAACTTGTATTTTTAATTTAAAATTAATTGTTTAATTATTACCTTATATACAATGCGTGAAGTATTTGGCGCGAGGATTAATTTTCCGTTATTTATTTTCTCCATCTTACTTGATCATTTGAATCTTCAACAAGATATGGTTTTTGCGCTTGTTAAGACATAAAAACTCTTTTGCATATATGAAAGTTTCTGGGTCTGCATGTTTATATACGATTTCAGATAGCTTTGCAACATCATTCTTCAATTATACCCAATTCAATTTGCGAACCAACGTTCCGTAAATCAAAATAAACTGAGAACAAAAATATTCTCAGTTGTTTATTCTTATTAATTCAAATTGTTTCATCATCTACAAAAGTATTACTCAAGTTTTCTTCGATGCAAGCACTTCGAAAGTTTTTAATGTCTTATTAAATTGCGAATGGGTTACCTCTCCCTCACTCTTCCTCCCGATCCGCTTCAATTGTTGCGTTTAATGCCAACCTATTCGTTTGGGAAGCATTATTACGTATGATCTTAGTAGTTTCGCCTATTCTGTCTGTTATTCAGTGATTAAACCGCCTGTATTTTTTCTTTAGCATTTATTATGACTAATTCTACTAGTTCTTCAGGCATTGCTTATAATTGAGAAATGATTTTTACTGTGTTATTTTCACCTTCTGTAATAGTGGTTGCAATCTCATGGACAGCTGGACTTTATCTTCATTTGTTATAGAAATATAGGTAGCTTTAGGCGAACTTGCATAGCCCTCAATTCAATGTTGAAGTGTATTTTGAATAGATAGTCCATGCCAGTGCTTTCTAGTGAGATGAAGTTCGAATCATCATTTGTTTTAATCAAACAGTTCTTACAGTCACTAGTCGATATACTGAATAGAGATCCTTTTACAAAGAGTGTTACACTGTTCCTCTTCCCTTACAAACAGGGCATTTTACTTCCATCGGTATGGGAAGGAATATTTTGATCGTACCCGTCCCTTTACATTTTTGACATACCATTTGTACTTCCTCCCACCGTATCATTTGCTTTGGTCATTTCATCATCTCGAATGGTTCCTTTTTTCTTATGTCGAATTCTTATAGAGTCAATGAGGTGTTCTATTTCCTCTTCATCCAACATATCGATTTTTGCTAACCGTCGAGTAATATATGGTACAAAATCGTCCTCATTCTCTTCTATGGCTTTATTGTCCCTCTCCACTGTGCGCTCAAGGTTTGAAAAATACATAGCCATACTCCCTGTGATAGAGCCGATTAATCCAATGCCAACTAGCATTAGAATTCCTGCTATTATTCTACCTCCCATAGTAACGGGGGAAATATCTCCGTATCCTACAGTAGAGACTGTTACAACTGCCCACCAAATAGAATCTAAAAAGCTGTTAATATTCTGGTTATGCCCCTTCTCTAATATAAAATTGCTTGTAGCGCCCCATGTTAAAACGATGAGAGTGAAAGCAAATACATAGTTTAAGCCACCAGATTTGAAAATACCTTGTAACGTTTTAGAAACCTTCATTATTCGAAACAAACGAACTAGACGCATTAATCGTGCCACTTTGAAAAAAGCATCTAAAGGGATGATAGCTATTAGGTCAAATATATTTTCTTTAACAAACTTCCCTTTATCGGAGGCGATTGTTAATCTGATTATGTATTCTATAAAAAAATAGAAGATGAGGCTATAATCTATCCATTTGATTTGTTTAGCTTCTAGGATTTCACTGCCAGTATATCCTGCGATAGTTATTGTTAAATATAATAAGATTAATAGAAAGATAAAAAACTCGTAAATAATACTAAATCCCTTTATCTTCATCCGATCACTCTCCAAGTTTGTAAAGCACCTTGGGGCACTTTATCTATCATTACCCCATTTTAAATTGAAATATCACTATAAAAGATATATTTATTCTAGAATTAGTTTACCCAGCAGATTGCTTTTGTATTCCTAAAGCCTCTTTTCATTATTTCTATCTAAGCAACAAGAGCTAATGACAAAAGATATCAATTCCCAGTTATTGCGACAGCTTGTTGTATCTCCAACTGCTTAATAACTAGGAGATCCGCATCTCTATTCCAAGTCGTATGAAAAAACCGATTTTTCCTATAGAAAGGAAAGATCGGTTAGTAGTTTCTCATTATGTTCTATCCCAAAAACGTTGCTGAGCGATTGCAGAGACAAATTCATTACTAAAGTTTGGATTATTAATCGAAGAAACAACACCAACCAGGTTATTCTTATCAGAGGCTTTAATGTAAGTCTGTCCTGTGGAGGCAACACCAATTGGTTTAAAGTTTTTATATGCGGTATTCACGAAATACTTAATATCTTGTTTTAGCTTTGGTTTATTTTCCACATTACCTCCAACCACATAAACGGAGTCAACTAAATAGGGACTAGATGTAAGGAAAGTCTTATTGACTTGGATTTGTGTTCCGTCATCACCGGTTACTATGCCAAGCCTTTCACTAACAATCTCCATAAAAACTCCATTTTGCTGTAAGAAATTTAGTACAGATGTTACTTCTTGCCCATTAAAGCCATTGCTAATTAAGGCATAGCAATAGTAGTTAGATCATAATTTCCTTCTTCTGTATAGAATTTAACGCCTTTACAACGTAAGTCTCTTGCTGTATCCTTCGATCCTTTGCTCCCTTGTACAGTGGAAAACCGAACAAATACTGAAGTCTTTTTCCCAGCTTCCTGTAAAAAACCGGCTTTGGTATATTGCTTCATAGATTGATAACATTCAAACTCCCCGTGAGCTCCGTACCCTCTTGCATGCACTTTTCTTTCAGGTATCGGCTCATGAACAAAATGGGTCATCTTTTCAAAGAAATCATAATCCTGCCGTAATGTTGGACCGCAGACACCAACTTTTAATTGGTCCTCTTCGTTTGATATTATTCTCGATTGATTTGTTGTTAATGGCTTTCCTGTATTTTGTACACGAAATTGTTCTAATTGTTCATTTTTGCTATTTTCATCCACATTTCTGTTGCCTTCCTGTGATGTATTATCATTCACATAATCACCTACCAAATCGGTTTTTTACTCCACCATTAACTCTATGCATACTTACTAACATTATTCATTTCGTGTCTTTCACTCTTATGAAAAAATAATTTGTTCAAATGATAGAAAAAAGAAATCCCCTGTCTAAAAAAAAGACAGAGGATTTCACAATTAGATCAGTAAGTTATTCTCAATGGTTTTCAACGGAAGCAGTGTCTACAAGAGTACCTTTAACCTTTGTTTTTCTAATCATATAAACTACAATCAGCAAAATAAACCATACAGGAGTTACAAATAACGCAACTCGTGTATCTGCTGCAAGCGCTAAAATGACAAGAACAAAAGCTAAGAAAGCAAGGATTAAGTAATTTGCAAATGGATAAAGTGGCATCTTGAACTTATTTACTTTAGCTAGTTCAGGTCTTGTTTTACGATATTTTAAATGACAAATTACTGTAATTCCCCAAATAAAGATAAAACATACGGTAGAAATACTAGTGATTAGAGTAAACACTCCTTCTGGCATTACATAGTTCAATACAACAGCAATTAGAATAACGATTGTGGAAAAGAACAATGCATTGGAAGGCACTTGACGTGTAGTCAATTTTGTTAACGGTACGGGTGCGTTTTTATCTTTAGCCAATGAAAATAGCATGCGGCTTGTACTAAATATAGCACTGTTACATGCAGAAGCGGCAGATGTTAACACAACAAAATTAACAATACCAGCAGCTGCAGCAATACCAACCGCTACAAAAACTTGAACGAATGGACTTTCCATTGGATTAATTGCATTCCATGGATAAATACTCATAATGACAATCAGTGCACCGATGTAGAATATCAAAATACGAATCGGGATATTATTGATTGCTTTTGGAATTACTTTTTCAGGATTTTCTGTCTCTCCTGCTGTAAGTCCAACAAGTTCTATTCCGACAAACGCAAACACAACCATTTGGAAGGAGAGGATAAATCCATTTATACCATTTGGGAACATGCCCCCATTGCCCCAAATATTTGAGAAGCTGGATGCCCCTGCATCGGTTGAAAACCCTTTAATAATCATGAAAATACCGATGACAATTAATGCTAAAATAGCAATTACTTTTATCAATGCGAACCAGAATTCCATTTCCCCAAAGAGCTTTACAGTTGCTAGATTCATAACTAGCAAAATAACAAGTGCGATTAATCCGGGCATCCATTGAGGTACGTCAGGAAGCCAGTATTGCGTGTAAAGTCCAACTGCCGTTAAGTCTGCCATCGCAATAGAGATCCAGCAGAACCAATACGTCCATCCTGTGATGAATGCTGCCATGTTACCCATATAATCTTGTACAAAATCTACAAAAGAATGATAGTTTAAATTCGATAGAAGTAGTTCTCCCAGTGCACGCATGATTAAAAAACAAATAATCCCTGTTATCAAATACGCAAATAATATGGAAGGCCCTGCTAAGTGAATAGATTTACCTGCTCCTAAAAACAAGCCAGTCCCAATTGCACCTCCAATAGCAATCAACTGAACATGTCTGTTTTTTAAACCTCTTGCTAGCTGTTGTTCTTGCATATAGTCGCCCTCTTTCTCTAGTTCAAACGATTTCCATTATTAAAATGATTAAAAATTTTAATATAAATAACAGTCTAGCATAATACTAGTCTATTCGACAATATACGATTTTTCATAATTCCGAAAAAGGTAAATATTCTACATGATGATTATTATTTTAAGTTTTAAAAAACCATTTAAACTCACTTATAAAAGATGTGGAAAAGGCAATACTTTAAATATGATTTTGAAGTGGAGGAAAAATATAATGAATACAACAAATCAAAAAATATCGATTTTTGCGCTCGGTGGCGTAAATGAAATCGGTAAAAATATGTATGTGTTACAATCCGAGGATGACATTATCGTCATTGATTGCGGTTCTAAATTTCCAGATGAAAGTCTGTTAGGTATTGATTTAATCATCCAAGATATTTCGTACTTAAAAGAAAATCAAGAAAAAATTAGGGCACTTATTGTAACACATGGACATGAAGATCACACGGGAGGTATCCCCTACTTCTTAAAGCAACTAAACGTCCCAATATATGCTACTAATTTAACGTTAGGGCTAATTGAAATTAAATTAAAGGAGCATGGCCTCTTAAGATCAACAAAGTTGTTTCTAATAGATAGTGAGTCGGAGCTACAGTTTGGCACGATTAGGACAACCTTTTTTAAAACTAGTCACAGTATTCCGGACTGTCTTGGAATAGCTTTTCATACTTCACAGGGGACAATCGTGCATACAGGAGATTTTAAGTTTGATTGGACCCCGGTTGATAAACACGGTCCTGACATTCACAAAATGGCGGCGCTAGGCGAAAATGGTGTTTTACTGCTCCTATCCGAAAGTACGAATGCAGAAAGACCAGGTTCTACTCCTTCGGAACAGCTCGTAGGAGATCATATAGAAGAAGCATTTCGCCATGCACCTAGGAAAGTCTTCATCTCTACATTCGCTTCCAATGTGCACCGGATTCAACAGATTGTAGATGCAGCAATTAAGACAAACCGCAAAATTGCTTTACTTGGACGTAGTATGGTCAATGTAGTAGCAGTTGCGATTGATCGGGGATACTTGGAAGTTCCTGAGGGTATGATTATAGAAGCAAATGAAGTCAACTCGATGGATCCAGAAAAAGTGGTTATTCTATGTACAGGGAGCCAGGGTGAGCCGATGGCGGCATTATCCCGTTTATCGAGCTCAAACTTTAGGCAGGCAGAGGTTCTTCCGGAAGACACTGTCATTCTAGCAGCAGGACCCATTCCGGGGAATGAACGGAGTATTTCTCGGATAGTAGATAATTTATTTCAACTAGGAGCTAGAGTAATTTATGGTTCCGGTAGTGTTACTGGTTTGCATGTTTCAGGACACGCGTGCCAGGAAGAGTTAAAGCTAATGCTTACGTTGATGAAACCAAAATACTTTGTCCCTATTCACGGAGAATATCGAATGCTTCATCAGCACAAATTACTAGCGGAATCTGTTGGAGTCCATTCTGAAAACATTTTCATTGTTAGTAATGGTGACGTCGTAGATATTGAGAACAATGAGGCCATTCAAACAAGAAGTGTTGACGCTGGAAATGTTTTTGTAGATGGAATAGGTATTGGAGATGTTGGTGAAATCATCTTACGCGATCGCAAAGTACTTTCAGAAGACGGGATGCTAGTCATTGTTACGACGATAAGTAAATCAGCCGGAAAAATTATTTCTGGTCCTGATACCATTTCCAGAGGTTTTATATATGGACCAGAATCTGGTGAGCTTATTAACGAAGTGAATGAAACCGTGCAAGCAACTATTTATAAAATGAAAGACAAAAATAAAAATCAACGTGTACTGAAACAAAGCATCAAAAAATCAGTGGAGCAGCTCCTCTATTCTCGTACAAAGCGGAAGCCGATGATCCTTCCGATTATCATCGAAGTGTGATATTTCATGGAAGAAGATACAAAAGATTTACTACAGAGAGGTTATAAGAAATATACCGGTCATGAAGTAGATGTCTATTTTCATACCGGTAAATGTACACATGCTGCCAATTGTCTAAAATATTTACCCGCTACCTTTAACATGAATAGAAAACCTTGGATACTACCTGATGCTGCACTTAGAGAAGATGTAAAAAGAGTAATCGCAACCTGTCCAAGTGAAGCATTGATATATATAGAAAAAAATGACTCATTCTTCGTTTAAGTACAAAATAGCTAAAGCTCCAGTACCCTAGTCAACCTAGATTCGGGGAATCATAAAATGGAAATATGACAATAGCGGCAAACTGGCGATTATTTGCTACTGCGGAAGCCCTATTTTGAAGTATCTCCCTTCACTATTCTTCTATAGTTTCCTAACCGATAAAAACGCTACTGCATTTTTTTGCAGTAGCGTTTTTATAATTATAATGTAATCGCACCAGTCAATACGGCTGCAATCGTCATGACAACGCAAGTACCAAAAGCCCATTTAAATAAGAATTTTTGATGTTCACCAAAGTTAACTCCAACTAACCCGATTAGGATAAAGGTAGCTGGCACTAATGGAGACAGCGGGAATCCAGCAGTTGAATGTCCTAATAATGCAGCTCGTCCTATTTCTACTGGATCAATTCCAAAACCAGCAGCTGTTTCACTCAGGATGGGAAGAATACCGAAGTAGTAAGCGTCCGGAGAAAATACAAGGCCCATTGGAATACTAGTTAATGCTACAATAACAGGCATATGACTTCCAAGCGACTCAGGAATTACTGAAACGAGCGTCTCCGCCATCGCATCCATCATTCCCGTTCCACTAAAAATGCCTGTGAAAATTCCTGCTGCAAAAACCATCGTACTAATCATGACAAAGTTATTTGCATGGCGTAAAATTTGATCTTGTTGTTTTTGTGCATCTGGGAAGTTAACTACTAAAGCAATGGCAAATGCTGTGGCAAATAAAATAGCAATCGGCAATATATCCATTACAAGTAAAACCATTAATACGATAGTTAAGAAAAGATTAAACCAATAAATTTTAGAAATACCTTTTTGCTCAACAGTAGTTGCTGCTAGTTCTGCCACAGATGTGGATGGCTCTTCCAACACAATTACTCCTAGTCTTGCTCTTTCCTTCTTCCCTAACAAATAGGCAGAAAATAACGTCCACAATAAACCAGCTATCATCACGGGAATTAACGGGATAAATAAATCTGCTACTTCCACTTGAAGGCTCGCTGCTGCTCGAACGAGCGGTCCACCCCAAGGAATAATATTCATCACCCCTGCAGCCAAAGCTACTACGCAGGCTAGCACTAAACGACTCATCCCAAGTCGTATGTATAAAGGAAGCATGGCAGTAACAGATACCATAAACGTAGAAGAACCATCTCCATCTAAACCTACCAATATAGTAATAACAGCAGTAGCTAAAACAACCTTCAATGGATCCCCTTTTACAAGCGTTAAAATTCGATTAATCATTGGATCAAACAAACCAACGTCAATCATTAAACCAAAATAAAGGATGGCAAAAACAATCATTACCGCAGTGGGAGTAACTTTGAGGATACCTGCCATCATCATCTCTCCCATATCAGCACCAAATCCTGCAATGAGCGCAAATACAATCGCTACCCCAATAAAAGCTACTACAACTGAGAGTCGCTTAGTAATCACTAAAAATAGAAAAGTTACAATCATCAAAAAACCCAACAAAGCCAACATAAACAATAATTCCCCTCTAATACGCACGTTGAAGCACGAATTTTCTATGTATATGCAATATATTTTATAAAGTATACACTATTAAGTCAAGTTTAATTTTTTAGAAAATTGTAAACAATATGTGGATGCATCTTATATTTTTATTTAGCTACAGGAGAAATTACATAAATAAGTATAGATACTTACATAAAAGCCTATTCTATAAACTAAGCAAGAAATGAGAGGAGCTATTATTGATGAAATTTAAACTACCTTTCAAAAAGAAACAGCAAAAATCTGAAGAAACGAATGCAGTTAAAGAAAATGTCGTTAAAGAAAATGTAGAAGTGATTGCTCCTTCAGAAAACGATTTTACTCAGTTGATAAAAGATGCTACCAATAATCCTGCTGATCTAATCATTAAATCCATTCCTCCCAATCTAACCCTTATATACATAAATAATTTAGTAAATGATCAAACGTTAAACGAGCATATTATAACTAATCTACAAAATAATTTTTTTGAAACACCGGAAGCCATTTGGCCTGCCCTTTCGATACCAGAGGTTAATATTTCTAATGAGTTAGAAGAAACAATCGCTTCACTAGTAAATGGAAGTGTTCTTATCTATGTGAATGGTTATTCAAAAGTGGTCTTGGCCCCTATCCTTAAACGAGAATCGCGGAGTTTATCAACGCCTGAGAATGAATCACAAGTAATTGGAGCGCAGGTCGGGTTCAATGAAAGTCTTTCCACTAATATCTCTTTGGTTCGTCGCTATATTATAAGTCCCAATCTATGTAATGAAGAGTTGAAAGTTGGTAAGCGTACACACACTTCCCTCTCTCTTTTATACATGAAGGGTATTGCTTCTGATCAAATGGTTAATACACTTCGCCAAAGGATACAAGAAGTGGATGTGGATGCTTTACTAGATAGCGCCGTACTTCTGGAAATGATTGATGACAACACGCTTTCGCCTTTTCCACAAATGCTTTTAACGGAAAGACCAGACAGGTTTTGTGATGGTCTTTTAATGGTAAATTGGGAGTCATAGTCGAAGGTAGTTCTCTGGCAATAGTTTGTCCTATAGCTTTTGTGGAATTCTTTGAGAGTAGAGAAGATCAAAATTTACGATGGCAAGTAGCCACTTTTGCTCGCTTACTAAGATTTACTGCAATTTTTCTCTCTGTTTTTCTAACACCTATCTATGTAGGGGCGCTTACATTTCATTATGAAGTAATACCCCAGGCCCTCTTAGTTCCATTGAGCGAATCGAGGGCGTTAGTCCCTTTCCCACCTGTATTTGAAGCATTACTCCTTGAGTTAATCATAGAATTGCTGAGAGAGGCTGGGGCGAGACTACCTACAAAGATCGGTCAAACAATTGGTATAGTAGGGGGTATAGTTATTGGAACAGCAGCCGTACAAGCAGGAATCACGAGTAATATTTTACTTATTTTTGTTGCTTTAAGTGCACTAGCTTCCTTTACAACACCAAGTTATACGATGGGGAATGTCATCCGGCTAATACGTTTCCCTATCATTTTAATCGCTGGATTTTGGGGATTTTATGGAATAATGCTTGCTTTTTGTTTTCTACTCATCCATCTTTTACGTCAATCAAGCTTGGGAGCACCATATTTGTCTCCTTATTATCCACCAAGGTTGAAAGATATGCGGGATAGCATTATCAAATTTCCCTTGCCATTTATAGCGAAAAGAGCGTCTATCACAAGACCGGCTGACCAAGAGAAATTCGATCCTGAACCCGTAAAACCGGAAAAAAGCTGAACTGAAGGTGGAATAAATGAAGAGTTCAATACAAATTAACCCGAAAGATATGATTAATGCTTCTTTAGTTTTTTTTGTAGTTCATAGCGCTCAAGTCGGGGTTGGTATTCATGGGTTTCAGCGTGTTGTCTATCAAGATGCAGAAAAAGATGCCTGGATTTCTGTTCTTATTGCAGGTCTTGCCACTCATATCGTCGCTTTATGTATGATTAAAACATTAGAAATATACGGTTCCAATGATCTTTATGGAATCCATCAAGAAGTTTACGGAAAATGGATTGGAAATTTCTTTAATGTTATTTATATATTGTATTGTGGTATCGCATTTTTCTCCGTCTTGCGAAATTATATTGAAGTTATTCAGACATGGATTTTTCCCGGATTAGCTACGTGGTTTCTTTCTGCGACTTTAATAATAATTATTATATATGCATTTTCAGGAGGACTTCGGGTAATTGTTGGCGTTTCTTTTTTTAGTATTATGCTCGCTTTATGGATTATCCCAATGCTATTATTTCCTTTAAAATATGCATATATAGAGGCTCTTTACCCCATTTTAGAAGAGGATATAATTGCTATTTTAAAAGGCGCAAAATCGATGGCCTTTACGATTATTGGATTTGAAATAATTCAAATCATGTATCCTTTTGTAAAAGATAAAGAAAATGTGAAAAAGAATGTACATTTTAGCTTATTATTCACAACAATCCTTTATCTAATTGTAATGCTCGTCTCTCTCACATATTATAGCGAAGGAAAGTTAGAGAAAACGATTTGGGCAACATTAACTTTATTCAGCTTTATTAGTTTTCCTTTTATGGAACGATTTGAATTTGTCGCAATTTGTTTTTGGATGTTGATCATCCTACCGAATCTATGTCTTTATTTATGGGCTGCTTATCGCGGTGCACACAGAGTTATTAAAATTAGCGGAACAAAATTTGTTTGGATTTTTTCCCTGCTTGTATTTATAGCGACAATATTTGTCCAAAGTAGGTCCCAGATAAATATGATTAATACCCAATTTGGAAATATAGCTTTTTATATAATCTTTGTCTATCCTATAATTTTACTGCTCATAGTGATGCTGAAAAAGAAATTTACATCAAAGAAGGAGCAAAATAATGAGAAAGTTTAGGATCTATTTTATTCTTCTTGTTCTAGTCAGCATTTTAGTCGGTTGTACAGAGACAAATATATTGGATCGGGTAGGATTAACCACTTTAGTAGGCTATGATGTCGGGACAGAAGAAAAAATTTCCACAACTGCGGTTGTTAGAGAAATAAACCCTGAATTTCAAAGTAATGTTGAAGTGATTACAACGGAAAACGAAACAAGTAAAGGAAATAGAATGAAAGCCAATCGAAAGTTATCCAAAAAAATTACAGTCGGTCAGATGCGAGTCGTTTTGTTTGGCGAAGAAGTGGCAAAAGGTGACCTTCACTTTTACATAGACTCCCTCCTAGAAAATCCGTCTGTTAGTAATGGGCTGTATTTGGCAGTTGTAGAAGGAGAAACTTCCGAATTACTTCAACACGAATATAAAAATATAGATGATATTGGTCAACATATATATAGATTAATGGAACAAAATATTAAAAATGAACACATGATTTCTTCTACCTTGCATGAAATTGCACACGATTACTATATGAAGGGCAAGGATATTGCGATGCCTATTATAAATAGAGATGAAGAATTCGTCGAATTGACCGGTGTTGCCTTATTTCATGAGGGCAAAATGGTAAGCGCGTTTCCAGTGGAAGATAGCTTTTATCTAAAAATCATGAGAGATAATTTTAAGGCAGGCATATTTGAAACTATCTTACAAAAAGAGGATATACCTCCCGCTTTGATGAAAGATACGATTACCGAAATGCCAGTAGCGTTTGATGCAATTCGCTCAAAAAGAACATTGAAATTAGTGGATCCGGCTACCCCCGAGTTTGACGTACAGTTAAAAATTAAAGCAAGACTATTAGAGGTACATCCTGACATAAACACAGGAGATCCAAAAGTGATCGAAGCACTTGAAAGTGCGGTAAGTAAGAATTTATCAAAAGAGCTAACAAGGATTGTTGCTCAATCCCAAAGCGTTCAATCGGATATCTTTGGCTTTGGCGATAAATATAGAAGCTCGGTTAGAAACTCTGAGTTGACGAAAGATAAATGGCATGAAATGTATAAAAATATGAAGATAAATGTAAAGGTTAAGTTTGAAATACTTAGAGATGGTGTTTTTGAGTAAGCATATTACTCACCATTAAGATGTTGACCAATCATGACCGATAAAAAATGTTGAAAGAATATATTATAATTTAAATCAAAAGCAATTCGATGCGTTTTATTTTTGTTTGTTTTTTGCGTATTGGAATGATGATTCTCCACAATGCTTTGCCCTCTCGCAGGACTTCCAAGGTCAAGTACTATACTGATGGGATATGATTTAAAGGTGAACATTTCAGGGTGCATTACCGCCATTAATGTTACAACATCATGGACAGGTGCTCCTTGTAAAGAAGGATCACGTTCCTGATAAAAGTGAGTATAATATTCCATCAATGATTTAAGGATTTTAGTTTTCCCAAATTGGTTAACATAATCTACCATGCCAGGTGTAACAATCGCCTTTTGTGTTGCATTTAACGGAATAATCGTGACATTATTTGCGTAAGTTAGCACAATATTCACAGCAATTGGATCCCCATAAAAATTTGCTTCCGCAACGGTTGTTACATTTCCTGGTACACCAAAAGCTCCACCCATAATATAATACTCCTCTATATTATTCATCAATTCCCTATAGAGAATAAACATTGTTGCTAAAGAAGTAAGTCTCCCAATATTGATGATTACTAAATCATTTTTGTAAGTCTCTATAATTTTCACTATTTCCAAAAAGTTTTCGAGTTCAAATTCTTGATCATCGTTGGGAATGATAGGTCCTAATCCATGTTCTCCATGGATCTCAGGATAAAAAGCTGGCTGTTCCCCTGTTAATGGCACTTCGGCCCCGTGAATGATAGGGATAAAATTAGGATAGTCAAATACCTTTGTTAAGTAATGAATATTAGAAACTGCATCCTCTCTTGATACATTCCCATAATCGGCAACAATTCCTACAATCTCTACCTCTTTATTTAAGCTTGCATATATGAGCGCAACTGTATCATCAATGCCTATATCTCCAAATAATAATACCTTCTTTCCCAAGGAGATCCCTCGACTTTCTATTTTTCAAATTTATTTTAATATACTATGCGGTTGTAGTTTGTCTTTATTCTGTTTACTAACATGTATTTCATTTGCTGCTTAACGAAAATCATTTATTTATGTTTACATAATATAATTACAGTAATCTAATGTATCTTACTTCTCTGAATTTAAGGCGATTAAATTATCCGAAAACTCTTGCTTTACCCTTTTGCTAATGTAAAATATAAGAGAATGAAAAAATCCTCCAAACATTAGAAAAAGGAGTAAATGTATGTTAACGAAAAAAACAATTAGAAGATATAAATCAAACTTCAAAAAGAATGATGAAACACAATGATCACATCCAACTGAAGTTAAATTGGGAAATGCTTAGAAATCGTACATCCACTCAATTAGACTTTTTTCAATATGAAAATGATGAGCTGGTAGCCTTTTTGGGGTTATATCCGTTCGGTTCGACTATAGAAGTATGTGGTATGGTGAAGCCTAATGAACGGCGAAAGGGATATTTCTCTAAACTATTTCAACAAGGGATGGCGATAGCCAAACAACCTCCATACAATAAAATTTTATTAAATGCGCCAACAAGTTCTGCAGAAGCTAAGCTATTCTTAAAGACAATTGGAGCAAATTATGTATTCTCAGAGCATCAAATGAAGTGGAAAGAAAAATTTTTGGAAGAAGTTAATGGCTTTACCTTGCGGCTAGCAAATGAAAAGGATTTAGAAATGCGTGTTCAGTTGGATGTTGAAGCATTTGGTTTAACGAAAGAAGATGCACACGCGATGGAAAGCAGAATCAATGGAGATAGTGATAATGCGATGTACATGATTGATGTGAATGAAGAAACGATCGGAAAAATTCGAGTAAAAAAAGAAAATGGAGAAGCATGGATCTATGGTTTTGCCATTCTACCTACCCATCAAGGAAAAGGTATTGGCCGGAAAGTAATACAAAAAGTAGTGAAAGATCAGTCATCATCTGGTCACTCTGTACATCTTGAAGTAGAGACAACTAATGCAAATGCACTTAAGCTGTATGAATCGGTCGGTTTCATTGTCATACATGCCCAAGATTACTATAGTTATAATTGATTAATAATTTTTACCCTGCTGATAATCGTTTAGATTAACAAGCAGGGTTTTTCAGATAAATAATTTTACATTTCTTCTTTCCAATCCTTCATTAACATTCCATAAACTACATGGTCAACATAATGATCATACAACCACTCTGCTTGACGAATGCACCCTTCTTCTGTGAAACCTAGTCTTTCAGGGATTGCTCGACTTTTTTTGTTTTCGACGGCAGCACGAATTTCTACCCTGTTTAATTTTAAGTCGTTTAGTGCGTAATTGACAAAGGCTTTAACCGATTTAGTCATTAATCCTAAACCAACATACTCATCTCCAAGCCAGTAACCAATACTAGTTGATTTATTGCTCCAGTTAATTTGATGAAAACCGAGAACGCCAGCGAGCTTTCCATCATACCAAATACCTGCCTGCACTCCATTATTTTCACTAAATTGTTTCATCGTTGACTGGATAAAGTTTTGTGTATCAGCAACAGACTTGGTGAAATCGATGAATGGCAGCCATTCTCTCAAGCTGTCTTTTGAGCCAATCGTTAAATCGAACAAATGTTCAGCATCCCGTAATTCGAGCATTTTCAAGTATGTATTTTCATCTAATTTGTATGTAAACATAAAAAACCTCCTATTAGTTAACATAATAAAATTATGTTAACCTATTTGTTGGAACTTTGAAAAATAGCTAGAAACCTAGCGCTATCTAGCATTGGAAACCATTATCTGTGCAATACTAACGAGTCGATTAATAAATAGAACGAATGTTCCGTACTCCGTAAATTAAGCATTCTCTTGTTGTTCATTACCAGTAATCTAACTGCGGCTCCGGTATCTTTTCTATTAAGAAATTAAGAGATTAATCTAAAATAATTCGTTAAAAGACTACTCAGTGAAATAGCATCCAATATCGTTAAATTGTAACATTATTTTAAATATTAATATAGTTTATTTTTATTTAGTTAATATAATACTATTATTTTAACCTAATTGGTTAAATGGATTGTTTTCAATCACTTGTTGTATTTCTTTATCTTCCACATGTGTATAAATTTGTGTCGTGGAAACACTAGTATGGCCAAGTATATGCTGCAAGCTCCGGATATCCGCTCCATTTTTGTACATAATCGTCGCAGATGTATGTCTAAGCTTATGTGGGGTTAGTTTCTCTTTGTTCAAACCAGAATCTGCATTTATTTGTTTCACAATCTTAGCGACTGTTTGACGAGTTAACCTCGTCCCTTTTTGTGATAAAAATAAGGCTTCGTTGGTATTAGCCCCTTGTATGTATTTGCGTTCCTTTAACATATAAACTTCAAGCGATTGGATACACACATTGTTTAAGAAAACTGTTCGTTCCTTATCTCCCTTCCCTATTACATACAACACTCTATCCTGAATCGAATTTAGATTTAAGCTACATAGCTCCGAGACACGGAGTCCTAAGTTCAAAAAGAACATAATCATCGCGTAATTACGATAGTAATGATTACTTCTTTTAATGCCTTTTATAAAAATTTCCGCATCTTCTTGGTTCATATAAATTGGTTTTTTCTTCCCGATTTTAGGTGTTTCCAACTCGTCTGCAACATTTTCTTCTATTAATCTCCTTTTCCCTTTTAGATATTTGAAGAATGATTTAATCGTTGCAGCTTTTCGTGCTCTCGTGGCCGCACTATTTCCTCGCTGTACTTCACAGAATTCCAAAAATAAGTATATGTCTTCCAATGATATTTCACGTATAAAATCGATAGATATATCTTTTAAATCTATCTCCTCCATTTTGGAAGGATCTATGTCATTTTCCATCGCTTTTAGAAATCGCAAAAACAATGTGATATCGTATTCATACTCTTTACGTGTTCGTATAGATTTTCCTTTTATTGTCGTTAAATATACTAAAAAATCCTTTAATATTTTCGGCATTTGCTCCACCTCTCTACCTCCTATTTTATCACAAAATAAGGTTCCCAAATATGAATTTGGGAACCTTATTGGAATTTAAGTAGATTTTCATAAAAAAATTCCCTTCCCATCAATCTTACTAATAATAAATGGTATAAATTAGGGATGCTTCAAATTCGCTCTTAGAGGCGTTTATCTTTTTATTTGTGTGTAATTGTAGGTAAACGGCTTTAAAATTAACGTGTTGAAAGTAATTGAAGGACAAGGACGATTTATAGCTACTTTAAAAATGAAGACATTATATTCAATTCATTGGAACTCGCGGATAGGAACTTCGCTCATTTGAGCTACGATCCTTTCGTACTTACTGAGTAATATCTATTTTTATAGTGCCACTTCACTTAATTGAAATATCTATAAAATACTGAATACACAAAAAGACCGAACAGTACATCTACCGGTCTTTTTATGTATTCAGCCATTACTTTTTGAATTATGTGGCTATATCCATTAAATTATTTGATTCTTTTGTATCAATCATTCCACACCTGCATTAATAACTTGGCGGCCCTCAACTTGTTAGCTCCTCATCTGCAATTCTGGATTTTCGGTGCATATTTTAAATAGAAGGAACTCCTTCTTTGAGATACACTAATTCTCCTTTCAAAAAGGTTGCTTCGACAGATATTTTATCAATTTCATCAAGAGATACTTCTAATATATCTTTGTTTAACACAATAAAGTCTGCACGATAACCTTCTTTTAACTGGCCAACATTTGGGAGGCGAGTAATGTATTGAGCACCTCTTGTATAGAGTTCAATTGCAGTTTCGACATCAATTTTTTCCGTATCACCTGTATTCGTACCATCATAAGCAACACGTGTTACAGCAGATTTGATACCAACAAAAGGATTTACTGGATCTGCCCATGCAGTGGCGGGAGCATCTGAGGAAAACGCTACTGGAATACCCGAATTTAACATTGTTTTAACTGGATAGGTTGTTTTGGTTCGATCAGAACCTAAATTATTCAGATAACTTTCAATCTCTGCATATAAAAAAATAGGTTGCGGAACAAAAGCGATACCCATTTCTGCCGCACGATCAATAGCCTGCATTGTAGGCATAGCGGCGTGTTCGATACGAATGGACGGACCATCTTGAAGCCAAGCTTCTTTCCCATAAAATGTGTTCACGATTAAATCAATCGCCTGTTCGCCCATTGCATGGATCACCAATTGCACACCATGTTTTTTGGCATACTCAGCCGCTTCTAACAGTTCATTTTCTGAAGTAGTTGAAATACCGTAGTTATCTTCATCACCTAGAAATGGTGGACTGACCCAAGCTGTTCTTCCAGATACACTTCCATCTGCGAATAGTTTCACTCCACCAATATGAATAGGATTTTTCCGATCGGTGTTTTCTTCGTTTAAAATAGGATTCATTTTTAAATCATGCCACATATAATATAAAACAACATTTTGTGTTAAACCTTTATCTCTTGCTAGTGTATATATATCTACATAATCCATCGGTTTATGGCTAGCCATAAGATCTGTGATTGCAGTAATACCGTGTGCATATAAAGATTTTGTCAGCTCAGCAAGTCGAGAAGCATTCTCTTCTATGGAAAGCTGTGGCATTTTATTTAACAATATTAATCTAGCACTTTCTCGTAATATACCAGTTGGTTCACCATTCTTATCTCGGTCAATTTTTCCCCCAGCAGGGTCAGGTGTATCTTTACTAATACCAGCAATTGAAAGTGCTTTACTATTCACAGAAATGATATGCCCACATGTACGGGTAACGACAATTGGCTTGTCTTTAGAAACTTTATCTAAATCTTGTCGGTTTGGTGCCCGTCCCTCTTTCAGCTTACCTTCGTCATAACCCCAACCTTCAATCCATTCTTCCTCAATCATTGTTCTTAACTCACGGATCATGTCCTCTACGGAATAGACTAACGGAGGAGTACATGCAATTTGTTAAGAAAAATTAGCAAGTAATAGGGGATGCATATGTGCATCAATAATTCCCGGTAGCACTCGGCGCCCCTTTAAATCAATTACTACGTCTTCAAAGTCTTGTATTTCCTCTTGGTTACCTATCCATTCAATATTACCATTTTGAATAATCATCGCATTCGCATATTTTTTTTCAATATTAGATGTAAAAATTTTACCATTAATAAACATTACTTTTGTCATTTCCATGATGTAAGTCTCCTTTATTTTTCTAGTTAGATTATTCAACCTCTACAGAATGAAGTGTATCTGCAGGGTTATTTTTTGGACCAATAATTATATAAAGAATACTACCAACAATAAATCCGACAATTGCCGGTACTAACCAACTAAAACCATCTGAGCTTAAAGGTAGTTTTGCAATAATGTCAGTCAAAAAAGGAATCGTTAATCCTAATGAGGCTATAGTTTCAAATAGACTTACGATAAACGTTAATAAAATAGCTCCTTGGTAAGATCCTGGATTTGGAACGAAATGACGGAAAGTTCCTAAAATCACTAATACAATTGACACTGGATATAATGCTGTAAAGATTGGAATTGCATAAGTGACAATAGCTCCAACGCCAGCAGAACCTATTCCCATACCAACAATACAGACAACAGCAACCCATATACGATAGCTTAGTTTGTTTTTCGTTAAGTCATTCAAGAAATCAGCGATTACCGTAATTACTCCGATGGCGGAAGTTAAACACGCTAATGCAATTGCTACTGCTAGAGCAATAGAACCAAAATTCCCAAGTGATAATTCTATTAAGTTGGATACTAAAGCAGTGTCTTCAATACCAGCTTGGAAAAAACCACTACCTGAAGCTCCAAGAAATAATAACCCCCCATAAATAACTAATAACCCTAAACCAGCGATAAGCGTTCCGGTTATCGCCATCGTACGGGCTTGCCTTCCTTTATACCCAAAAGCAACTATTGCAGCTATAAAGATAGGTGCGCAAAAAATTCCAGTTACGACATCCCCAGTTTGATAAGCACTTATAAAAGCATTGGAGAAAGCATTATTTATTTCTGTAACAACTGGTACACCGATTGGATCAAAAATACCTTTTCCCACAATAAGCAAAAGTGCAATAACTAACACAGGTGTGAGAATTTTACCTATTTTATCTATAACATTAGATTTATCCATAGCAAAATAAAAACAAATGGCAAAAAACACAATAATCGTGACTAGAGAGGGAACCTTCGGAAACAGCTGGTGGACCCCTAACTCATGCGTTGTTGCAGACATACGTGGAATAGTCACGAACATTCCAATACCAACCATTAATAATAAATTAAACACTTTATAAAACCATGGACTAATCGGTCTAGTTAAATCTTCAAATTTTCCCCCTGCATTTAAAATGGCAACGACTGCTAAAAGTGGTAAAACAATTCCTGTGATACAAAATCCTATTAATGCGAACACCCATTCAGTACCGGAAACATTTCCAATTGACGGTGGGAATATTAAATTACCAGCACCAAAAAATATCGCAAATAATGCGAATCCCACTATCATGCTATGTTGAATAGACTTTTTCATTCCATTTCCCCTCTTCTCTTTCTAACCCCATTGAAAACCCTTACAAAATAATTGACTTTCTAAGCATCTAATTGTAGAAGTCAATGTTTTAATTTTCTAATAGTTGATTTTATCTTAATCAATAATGTCCAATAAAAAAAGGAGGTAAATTTTTCACCCCTTTGGTAAAAATATTTTTACCTCAATTCATATTTTTCCATTTTATATTTTAATAATTGTTTTGATATTCCTAATCTTCTAGCGGTTTCTGCAAGTTTTCCTCCAGTCTTACTTAGCTCTATCACAATAAGGCTTTTTTCATATTCCTCCACTTTATCCTTTAGGTTAAAGCTATCTTCGGAAATAGTTATTTTCTCCAATACACTGGAGTAGTTTCTTATTTTTGCTGGAATATCATATAAGTGTATCTCTTTTGAGTTAGCATTATTATACGCGGTTTCTATTGCATTCTTAAGTTCTCTTACATTGCCCGGCCAATTATATTGTTGAAAAGCCATTAATACTTGATCATCCAATTTTTCAATTTTGATTTGCATATGACGATTATAAAATTCGATAAAATAATGAGTAAGTGCAGTAATATCCTCCTTCCGGTCAGATAATGGTGGCAAATCTAATTGAAAGACACTTAATCGGTAATACAAATCTTCTCGTAATAGTTTTTCTCTCATTAATTTTTCAGGATTTTCGTTGGTAGCTGCTATTACACGTATATTCAAGTGAATATCCTGTTTTCCACCTACACGTCGGATTAGTTTGTCCTCAATTACTTTTAATAATTTTGCTTGGAGCTTAATATCTAAAGCACTAATTTCATCTAGAAAGATTGTTCCTCCGTTTGCTTGCTCTAAGATACCGAGTATATCAGGTGTGGAGGTTAATGGATCTTTCTCCGTTCCAAACAGTATATGTTCTATGTAAGTGGGAGGAATTTCACCACAATTTATCGGGATAAATGGTTGAGTATATCTTCTACTTAAATTATGAATGGACTGTGCAATAATTTCTTTTCCGGTTCCTGTTTCGCCATTTATCAGGATAGTCGAATCGGTACTAGAGACCTTGCGTACTTTATTCTTTATTTCTTCCATCACACTACTCTGTGAAATTAAATTGTCAATTGTATAAATGGTATTATTTTTTCTATACATTTTATGACTTGCAAATTGATCAAGTAATTGTATATCTTCTCTCTGGTAGTAGTGCTTTTATAATTCAATAGCTCCTACTATAGAAGTTCCATTATGAATAGGAAAAGTAGAGCTTCTTGAAGTATATGTGAAGCCATTATTGGATGTTAGTTCTTGCTCTGCATTCCATAACGGTTTACCAGTTCTTAATACAGTCATTAAAGTACTATCCTCTATCGATAAGTTTTTATAAAAGGATGTCACACTTTTTCTTAAAAACTCTTCGGGTTTGAGACCTAGATGCTTTAAAATATGCAAATCAGCTAAATCATAAAAAATTGTAATGCCATTTGCATCTACAACTAACACATTGTCATAATCAGATAAATGATTTAGTTCTGTAAAACTCATTTATTTGTCCATCCTTTCAATTGCTAAACCCTCAACTATCCAATTTATCAAGATCCCTTAATTCTTCAAACCACTTTGCACATCTAAATGAATTTTCCCAATTCGGATCATTGTCTTCTAAGCCCCAACAAGCGTATAACATGGACATGGCGACAGCTGCTTTTAGGAGTCGATCATTATCTAATTGCATTTCCTCGCTAAGTAAGGTAACTCTCTGCTTTAATAATTGTTTTGGATTGAATGTATTTATTAACTGATTTGTTAAAAATGAAACAAAATCAAAATAAGGATCTCCAATTACTCCCTTCGGATCAATAGCTGTCCATCCATATTCATCCGAGAATAATATATTCTCGTGATGCAAATCGCCATGTAAAAGCTCGATTCCTTCGGAAGAATTAGTAATTTCGTGAGCATAATTTTTTGCAAGTTGAATGTTTTCCGTAGAAATAGGTCCTTCGTTCATTGGATAAACTTCTAAGTAACGGTCGAAAGCCTGCATCCAATCCTCAACCGTTGGATGATTTGCGTTTGTTTCAACCTTTCTCCGTATGTCAGTCCAAACCTTTACAAAATGCTTAATAGCAAGTCTTTCTTCAACTCCAACAAGCATAGTACCAGGCAGTAAATGTTCTAGAAGCATTACACCATCTGTCGAATCCATTTTTAATAGTTGAACACAGCCTTCACCATCATACGTCTGAAGTGTACGAATCTCATTTTCAAAATCATAATTTGGCACACCAAGCTTCAAAATTGCTCGGTTTCCATATTCATCTTTAACTTTTAGCACATAATTATACGATAAGTTTTCTACTGGGCCTTTGGATTGAAGATTCCATTTTTCAAGATACGTTTGAACAATAGAGTCCAATTCACTTAGCCATTCTTTTCCTACATTTCCAAAAGCACCAGTTACTTTTTGTACAAACTCATTTGGATAATTTATCATCTAATAGACACACCTCTACATTCTTCAATAGTAAAATTCCCCTTAAATATGCTCTTCATATTATTTCATTATCGTACACGTTTTAACTCCTATCAATATATTTATATTCTAAGTCTATTAAGTTTTCTCAATACCACCCTTTACCCTCAAAAAATATTTTGTTTTGTTTGGAACAATGTTAAACTGATACGATGAATAAAAACAAATGTAATGGAAAGATAGATGAGGTGAACAATTTAGTGTTAGAAAAAATAAAGAAAGAATGGTTTTCCAATGTGAGAGCCGACATATTATCTGGAGCTGTAGTAGCGTTGGCACTCATTCCAGAAGCAATTGCTTTCTCTATTATTGCTGGTGTTGATCCGATGGTTGGATTATACGCTTCATTCCTAATAGCCGTTACGATTGATTCGTTGGAGGAAGACCTGCTATGATTTCAGCAGCTACAGGTGCAATGGCTCTATTGATGGTTCCACTTGTAAAAGAGTATGGACATGATTATTTACTAGCAGCGACTGTTTTAACAGGTGTTATTCAAATCCTATTTGGTGTTTTTAATATAGCAAAACTCATGAAGTTTATTCCTCGAGCTGTTATGATTGGCTTTGTTAACGCATTGGCCATCTTAGTTTTCTTAGCCCAAGTTCCACATATTCTAGGAGAGTCCACTGTGACATATGTTTTTGTAGGGATTACATTAGTCATCGTGTACGTGCTTCCCAGATTTGTACAATCCATACCTGCCCCGCTTATTGCGATCATTGTTCTTACGGCGGTTACTTTGTACGCTGGAATTGATATGAAAGTGGTCGGTGACCTAGGAGGAATCACGAAATCCTTACCGGAATTTTTTATCCCTAACATACCTTTCAATTTTGAAACACTTGCTATTGTATTCCCCTACTCCATTGCTCTAGCAATTGTCGGTTTATTAGAATCCTTACTAACCGCATCTATAGTGGATGATATGACAGGGACTGATAGTAATAAGAATAAAGAAGCAAAAGGACAAGGTATTGCCAATATCGTTACTGGTTTCTTTGGAGGAATGGCTGGATGTGCAATGATTGGTCAATCGGTGATTAATGTTAAATCAGGTGGGCGTGGAAGACTTTCTACGTTCGTTGCAGGTTTGTTTTTAATGTTTTTAATCCTTGTTTTAGGAGATTTAGTAGTACAAATTCCAATGCCAGTTCTTGTAGGTATTATGATAATGGTTTGTATTGGTACTTTCGACTGGTCGTCTTTTACTTACTTACGTAAAGCTCCTCGCACGGATGCAATTGTGATGCTTGCAACTGTCATAATCGTTGTAGCTACACATGATTTATCCAAAGGGGTTATAGCAGGAGTTATCTTAAGTGCAATCTTTTTTGTAGCTAAGATAGCGAAAATTAGAGTGACGGAAAACCATATGAATGAACACGCCCATTTTGTGATTGAAGGTCAATTATTTTTCGCTTCTGTAGAGGATTTTGTCGATGCATTTAACTACTCCATAGAAAGCACTAATGTTATTATCGACTTTAGACAATCGCATGTTTGGGATGATTCTGCTGTTGGTGCAATAGATAAAGTCGTTAATAAATATAATGAGAACAAAAACATTGTAACCATTAAAGGACTAGACTCTTCTAGTGAAAAATTAGTTGAAAAACTTACTATTCACAATAAATCGTTTGTGATTTCCGATTAACTCTTTTTGGAGGTGCTCAAAATGTATGAAAAAATTTTGTTAGCAGTTGATGGTTCTGAAAACTCGCTTCGTGCAGCCGCAGAAGCTATAAAAATAGCTTCTATGAATGCTGAATGTACAGTAGATGTCGTATATGTAGTGGACTTCTCCAAGTCAAAGAATGAGATATTGCACACGCAAGGAAGGGAAGAACTCGATTTTTCACGTCGTCAAAAATTATTCCCTGTACAAGAGCTGTTACAGGTGAAAAATATTCCATACACAACTACCATTTACGAGGTGAACCAGGTCCAACTATTATTAAGTACGCAAATGAACATGCTTTTGAATTAGTCGTTATCGGTTCGAGAGGCTTAAATGGATTGCAAGAAATGGTACTTGGAAGCGTGAGTCATAAAGTAGTCAAAAGAGTTAACTGTCCTGTATTAATAGTTAAATAAGTACAAAAATGTACCCTGCCTATATTAAACGGCAGGGTTTTTTAATCAAAAATATTTAGTTACGATGCTTTCGTAACTTTTGTAATTGTTTTTTTCGTATAGCATATACAACTACCATTAAGAGAGGTAAAAGAAGACAAATCGTTAATGAAAAGTAAATATCAATAGTAGTGTCATAAACACTTTGCTCTAAATTGTTAGGAAAAATCACGAGTGATAAGATGACGACAATCATACCTAATGGGTATGTTAGTGGACGATAATCTTTCAATTGAAACATTTGAGCCAAACCAAATACAGCTGCATAAAAATAAATAACCATCTTAAAATAGAGACAAATTATCCAAAGGGCAGCCATCATTGCCTCTATGCGGGTTACAAAATTTCCAATGTTTATCTTTTTGGCGAGTTCATAACTCGGAAACATCTGTAAAGCTGTCATATCACTACCCAATACTAAAATACACAAGATGGTGATAATCGTGACAATTAGTCCACCAATTAAATTTCCGATTAAAAAGTGTTTCTTAGCAGAGCTAGGTCGGTTAATAAAGGCTGGAAAAATCATTAACAAACTAATAGTATTCAAAGATGATACAACAATCAATGGTAGCGATGACTGAAAGATTTTATTTATATCTATCTCCAAAACAGGCTGGATGTTTTTAAATTCAACTTCTGGGGCGATAAAAACCACCAATATAAAAAAGAGTATAAAGAAAATGGCGATAAAGATTTCTGCAGAACGTGCAATAGTTTCGAGCCCAAGTCGAATTGCCATAACTAATATGATAGCAAAAAGAATATTAGTAGCTGCCATTGGCGTATTTGGCATTACATGGATCGTCAGGAATGAACCAGAATAATACAAAAGTATTGCAGTATATAAAAAAGTCATGAAGATAAATAAGAGAGAAAAGATGTTACCTATCCATTTTCCAAAAAGCGTTTTATTCACTTGAATATAAGTAAGATTTGGGAACCAGAGTCCTATTTTCGTGAATAGCCATACAATCAATAGTCCAATCCCCATACCAAGAATTGCGGCAATCCAAGCGTCTTGTTTCGCGTTGGCAGCTAAAGCAGATGGTATTACTAAGATGCTAGTACCGATCGTAAATAATATAACTAAAACTAGAAATTGGTACGAATTTATTTTAACGGTTGGCAACATATATATCTTCACCTCACTTCTAGTCCATATATATCTAAATTATATTAATTTAAGCGTAATCAAGATTTTTTTTCAATTGTTTTTTTCGTATAGCGTATACAATTACCATTAAGAGAGGTAAAAGAAGGCCAATCGTTAAGGCAAAATAGATATTTATAGTCGAATCAAATTTTTGTTGTTCCATAACGTTAGGAAAAATCACGAGCGAAAAGACAACGACAATCATCCCTAACGGATACGTTAAAGGTCGATAATCTTTTAAATTTAAAATTTGTGCTAACCCATAAACCGAGGAATAAAAATATATAACCATCTTAAAATAAAGACAAATAATCCAAAGTGCAGCCATCAGTGCCTCTACTCGGTTTATAAAATTCCCAATGTTTATCATTTTGGCCAAACCATATCCAGGAAACTCCTGTCTTGCGGTTATATCAGCACCTAATACGAAAATACACAAAAATGTGAGGATAATGATGACTAGTCCCCCTATTAAATTTCCAAATAAAAAAAATTTCTTAGCAGATTTAGGTTGGTTAATAAATGCTGGGTAAATCATCAATAAACTAACAGCATAGACGGAAGAGATAACGATCAAAGATAACGATGACTCGGCAATACTATTTATATCTGCCTCAAATACTGGTTGTATGTTTTCGAATTTGATTTCAGGTGCAATAAAAACCACTAATATAATAAAGAGTAGGAAGAAAACGCCGATAAAGATTTCTGCAGAACGAGCAATGGTCTCTAGTCCAAGACGAACTGCCATTACCAATATAATCGCCATCAATATATTAGTGGCTCCCATTGGAGTATTTGGCATTACATGGGTTGTAAGGAATGAACCAGAGTAATATAAGAGTATTGCAGTAGATAAAAGAGTCATGGAGATAAATAAGAAAGATAAGATGTTACCTATCCATTTACCAAAAAGCATTTCATTCATCTGAACAAAGGTAAGGTTAGGAAACCAAAGACCTATTTTCGTGAATAGCCATACAATCGATAGTCCAATCACAGTACCAATTATTGCGGCAATCCAAGCGTCTTGCTTCGCAACTGTGGCTAAAGCTGATGGAACAATTAAGATGCTCGTACCAACCGTAAATAAGATTACTAAAACTAGAAATTGGTACGAATTTATTTTAACGTTTTGCATCATCTAATATCTAACCTCACCTTACGTTCAAATTCACCTAACGAGTTATTGCATCATGTAATGGCTTATAAATGAAAGTTAAAAGATCAATTGGATTGGGAATAGCACTTCCAAAACTATACGCGATACTTAGCCCAACTCCAATAGCAAGAAGAATCGAAAACACAATCAACTCTTTTTTATGCTTTTTTTCCAAGAGTGATGGAACTTCAATAAATAAAATAACGGCAGCCACTAGAAGTATTCCTGCGCTTTTCAGCATTATTAGCTAGTCCTTTCTTTTTACTACTACAGAATTATTCACTGTACCAGTTTTCAGAATTTTAACATCCACTTTAACATTCGCTGCCAAATCAGTAAAATGCTGATTCCACTGTTTTTTCATCGTTTTCCATTCTTTCGGATTTGATCGATGAATAGCATTACCAAATCCAAAAATGTCTGTCTCATATTTTTCTTGGACGCTGATAATAGAATGGTTAATCGTCTCTTCCACTGCTTTTTCGTAAGCTTTTTCTAGTATTTTAATTGATTCAGGTTTAGTAAGATCGATTCGACATTCTACCGCACCTACATTTGCCTCTATATTAACTTGGAGATCCACTTCCGGACTTCCATTTTTAACAATACCTTTCACTTTTGTTTTGAAATGAAGAACCTCTATATCGGCTTTTCCACCTTCAGGGCATGAAACTGTCCCTACCGTATTTTTCACTTGATTTACGATGCCATTATAGCCTCTACTTTCATCTTCTGTTAACCAACCAACTAATTTATCTTCTTTAAACACCGCTAAATCATCAAGTTTAATACTTGTAGCTGGAGTGATTGTTTCCACATTTTGTTTGCTTGATCCTATTTCTGAATTACCTGTCACTAGAATCCCCGTTAACACTGCTTCTTTTCCATCACTTCGCAGATCTGTTATGAGCTGATCTAATGTAACTCCTACTGTAGCTGCCCAGTTTTCTTCTGACACTTTAAGTGTGCTAAACATTTTATTGGCTGGTATGGTTTCTAACGGAGTTTGAACGTTCAAAATTTGTTCTGCTGTAGCGTCTCTAGCTACAGCAACGTAGAAATCCGATCGTAATTCCCAATCCCTTGATATCAAATCTAAAGGATCTCCAATTCCTTCTTTGGCTAATGATTCACTTATTATAAGCATCCGAAGATGTCCAGGATATATTTTTCTAGACATGCCCTTTGTCATTTTTCTAATAGCTTCATACACTGTTTCTCCTCGCCCTTTAATAAGGGTTACTGGAGTAGCTCCCGTACCACCTTTCATAGAGACTTCTGATGGTACTACGACTTGAGCTGAAACTAAGTATTCGTCATCTGATTTATCAATTCCTATCGCCAGCGTTATACCTAGCTCGTTTAATTCCCTTCGATTCCAACAACCCGTAAGAAAGATGCTAAGAATCAGTAATATGAAGATGCCTTTTTTCATTGACTAATCCTCCTAACTATCTTTCATTGGTCTTTTTCTGGCCCTGGCTTTGCAGAAGCTGGATTTTGCTGTTTCTTTATATTTTCTTGACTAATTAAAGGAGTCCGAGTAAACATTTTCCATATAGGTAAACGAATAAATGTATCCTTTTGACCGGAAATATTGAACGGTGCTATTGGGTACATGTATGGAATGCCGTACGAACGTAGACTACATAAATGCAAAATGAGCGCAATTAAACCAACTGTGATTCCAAATAATCCAAACGAAGCAGCGAGCCCCATAAATACAAAACGCAAAATTCTGACTGACATCGCCATGTCGTAAGTAGGGGAAACAAAACTAGCAATAGCTGTTATAGACACAACGATTACCATCGCAGCAGAAATCATACCTGCTTCTACTGCTGCCGTTCCAATTACAAACGCGCCTACAATTGACATGGCTGAACCGATAGCCCTTGGCATTCTTAAACCAGCTTCACGCAAAATTTCAAAGGTGATTTCCATTATAAGCGCTTCAATAAATGCTGGGAACGGGACACCCTCTCGTTGGGCGGCCAGGTTAATAAGGAGTGCAGTCGGTATCATTTCATGATGAAAAGTAGTAGCCGCAATAAATAAAGCAGGAGCAAGTAATGCAATCCCAAACGAAAAAAATCGAAGGATTCGTACAAGACTAGTAAAGTCTGCTCGTTGATAATAGTCTTCTGAAGATTGAAAGAATTCAACGAATAAGGCTGGAACTGTTAACACAAATGGTGTACCATCGACTATTATAGCTATTCTACCTTCCAATATGGCTGCAGCTACTACATCAGGCCGTTCCGAATTATAAACAGTTGGAAAAGTTGTCATTTGAGAATCTTGAATCAATTCCTCAATATTGCCACTTTCGAGTATTCCATCGATGTCAATGCGATCTAGTCGCAAACGAAGTTCTTCCACTATATCGTCATTTGCGATGCCTTTAATATACATTACCGCAATATTCGTTTTCGTTCGCTTTCCAATATCTCTGCTTTCCATCCAGAGATTCGGATCTTTTATTTTCCTTCGTATCAAAGCGGTATTTATACGCATATTTTCGGAGAATGCTTCCCTGGGACCTCTGATTACTGTCTGGGTCGTACTTTCTGTAACTCCACGTTCAGCCCAACGCTTATTACCAAGGGTCATTCCTTCTGAGTAACCATCGATCAAAAGTATGACATTCCCTGATAATAGGGTAGTAAATAACATATCAAAATCGGTCACATCTCTTATTTCTCCTACGGTCAGTGCAAAATCTTTTATAGTGTCCAGAAGCTTAGGATTTGGAGTAAGCTCGCTCTCTAACTCCGTTTCTTTAATTTCTAGCATTAATGATTCCATTATGAATTTTTGAATAGAAGGAGCATCGCTTAAGCCGTCCGTATACATTATTCCTGCTTTAAGGGTCCCTTTATTTCCGATTCGTATCTCTCGAATTACAATATCAGTACTTTCACCTAGCGTAGCTTTTACGATTTTGATATTAGCTTGAAGACTAGTTTTTAAAGTTTGTTTTTCCTTGTGCTCCTTTACTGGATTCTTGGAAGGAGTTGGAGGTTCTAGCTGATTATTATTTTTCTCATAAAAAAATCCCATAGTATCCCTCTTTTACTGTAAATAGTTATGTATGTAATATGTACCTATAAAGTTTATCCAATATTATGAGAAAATATCCTTTTCATTTTCATATAGAAATAAAAAAAGTCGATATACCTATATAGGAATATCGACTTTTTTAAAATAATAATTTACTTAGTTTTTGGCAAATTCACCCACGACTTCAACTGTCTCAAAAATATTAATAAATGCTTTTTCATCGTGCTTACGAACGATTTGCTTAATCTGCATTGTTTCATAACGAGTAACAACCATCATTAAAATCTGCTTTTTTTCTAAAGTAAAACCACCATACCCATCTGTAATCGTCACCCCACGATAGATAGAGCTAAGTAGTTCTTTCCTTATTTTTTCTCCGGAAGTTGTAACGATTTGCATCGTCAGCTTCTCGTGATTCGTATAAATTGTATCCACCATTTTACCGGTCAAGTAAATAGATAACAATGTATATAATGCGATTTCCCAGTTAAATACTGCTCCTGAAATGAGTACGATGAGGCCATTCATACCTGTTAATAGTAAACCGACACGTATATTGCTTCTTCGGGAAATAATCATTGCAATAATATCCATTCCACCTGAAGTACCTGAATATTTTAGAATTATCCCAATCCCAATTCCGCCTATTATACCACCGAATATGGAAGAGAGTAATACATTATCGGTGATCGATTGAGCTGGTAGGAAGTATAAAAAAATGGATAAAGAGATTACACAAACGAGTGTATTCAACGTAATTTTTTTCCCAAGCTTGAAATAACCTAATACAAGTAAAGGTAAATTAAGAATGAAGTTCAGTAACCCAGTATCAAAGGGAGTGATTAATCCAAGTAAAATGGCTATCCCACTTACCCCACTACTTAGTATTTCATGAGGCACTAAAAAGAAATTAAATGCAAATGCGATAATTAGAGAGCCCACAATGACTATTAAATTTTTCATTTTATTATGTTCCCCTCCAAGTCGATGAAAAAAACTCGCCCAATTAGGACGAGTCTTACTTGTAAATACAAGAGTATTCTCTTCTAAATGATATAACAATAAATTTAACAAAGAAAACCATGCAAGTCAATTATTGTTGTTCTAAAGTAATTTATATTGCTATTTTACAGTTATCATACCGTTATCAGTTGTTAAATTGATCAAATTTTTCCCGTTACCAAACGTCGTTTGCTCTGCAGATTTACCAAAAATGCTTACTCTACCATTGTCTGTTTTAGCAAGTATCGTCGCATTAGTCGGCTCCAGACCAGACTGAATGCTAATAAGACCATTATTCGTTTCTAACGTTATTTTTCGATCCAAGTTGTTTGTAATTAATGAAATTTGGCCATTATCTGTTTCTGCATTGATAGTGCCTTCTACATTGTTAAGGGCAATTTTCCCATTATCGGTTTGAACCCGTACATTTTCGCTAGCAACATCTTGAAGATCTATTCTTCCGTTATCAGATTCCAGATTCACTTCTGAAACTTGCATATTTTTTATGATTATTTGTCCATTATCAATTTCTGTTTTAATTTCTTTATATTCCTTTTCAGGTACTTGAATAGTAATTTTATTGTTTAATGAAGAAAATCCAATTTGGATAAACTGCCAGCCTTTTTCTTTTAATTCGACATTTAATGTATCACCGTTAACATCCGCACTTAATGATAGTTCAATTTTTTCTTCATCTTACCTGAAAATGATACCATCGTTTTATTTTCTTTAGATGGTAATAATTCTACTGCTGCATTGTCTGCTAAAACTTCAATCTTGGAAAAATCAGTTTCTTCTATGACAATTTCATCTGATTTTTTTACGAAAGTATCTGTGACATTTAAGATAATATTTATAGCTGCTCCAGCTAATAACACAAATATACCAATAATTGCAATCTTTTTTAAACTCATTTTGTCAGCTCCCATTTCATATTTCCTTTATACATCTTATTATATAGTGTATGGAAAATATTCAAATGGTCTGGAGCAGTGACTTTCTCTAAGTCTTGAGGCGTATTACTACTACAAAGGATGTAAGAGCATTTTTTCTGTCAAAGTAACAGCGGTACCCTTCAAGCTCAAGGTTGGGCTATGTTTGTTACTGGTGAAATGAAAATTGTAAAACAATTAACGTTGCATAGGTTATTCCCTACATTAATGCGTCATTCACCTTTCTGATTCCATTATCCAATTTGTGTTTCTAGTAAATTAGTTTTTTCATTTAAGAGCTCGGTATATGTAGCTAGCTCCTCTTTGCTGGTTGTTTTTATGTATATAGGTTCTCCAAAAATAATTGTAGCCTTTTTCATTTTCCTTAACTCTTTTAATGTCCTAGGACCAACATATAATGCAGGAATGATTGGGGCCTTCGATAAATTACCAATTGTTACGGCACCTCTTTTTAAAGGTGCTCCTTCTGATGCTCTAGTGCCACTGGGGAATATGCCAACTACTTCACCAGATCTTAAAAGCTTTACTGGTTGCTTAATACTGCTAGGAGATGGGTTTTCCCTGTCGACAGGAAAAGCATTTATGCTTCGTAGAAACCGCCCAATCAGTTTGTTTTCAAAAAGCTCTTTCTTTGCCATAAAATGAATCGGCTCTGGTACACACATTCCTAATATGACAATTTCTAACCAGCCTCTATGCGTACAAGTGACGATATACCCGCCATCCTTTGGCAAAAAATGCTCGTTTTTCATTTCTACTTTTCCAAATGAACGTACCACCAGTTTTGCAACCGATAATGTAAAATTATACATAGACATCACCTTTTATTATCTAGTTTTAGTATCTAGTACTAATTATAGTGTGAAAGTAATAAAAATACCAGACCTAGAAAAGGCCTGGTATAGTTATTTACTTCAACTTATTGAGCAGAACCTATATATCGATCTTTTGCAGCCGCAAGGCCAAAGAAAAAGAGCAGTAGAGAAGCTCCAACCAATAACAAAAGTGGAGTAGTCCAGCTATTCGTAATGTCATGTAGAAAACCGAACAGCGTTGGTCCAATAGCAGCAAGAAAATAACCGACCGATTGCGCCATACCGGACAATTCTGCAGCTTCATGTGGGTTCTTAGTACGTAAGCCGAAAAACATCATGGCTAAACCAAAAGCAAATCCTCCGCCGATTCCTAAAAGAATTATCCATAAAACAATCAAATTCAGGCTCCCATAAAGTAATCCAAGTGTGCCACTTAACAGTAAAATTGTCATCAAGACAACTAATGAACGTTGACTTGATATACGATCAGCGATAACCGGAATAATAAAGGTAAACGGAAGTAAAGCTAACTGCATAGTCGAAAGTAACCAGCCAGATTGATCCGAACTTATCCCTTGTTCTTTTAGAATTTCAGGTAGCCATGCGATCAGTACATAAAATATCAGAGATTGTAGACCCATAAACAACGTTACCTGCCATGCTAGTATCGAACCCCATAAATTAACATTCTTGGTAGCAGTTTGAGTATGAGCAACTGATCTTTGAACATGGCGATGCTTCATTTGCGGTAACCAAAACAATATGGATACGAAGCTTAAAATCCCCCAAACCCCTAAGGCTCCCTGCCATCCGAATCCTAAGCCAAGTGCAATTGGAACACTAATACCAGAAGCGATTGCCCCACATAAGTTCATCGAAATTGAATAAACACCTGTCATCATACCCATTCGTTTCGGAAATTCTCGCTTTATAAGGCTCGGTAGTAGTACATTACAAATAGAAATGGCGAATCCGAGTATAGCGGTTCCAATATATATATTAGCCATCCCTGATAAAGAACGTAAAATAATACCGATAGTGAGGAAGATGACAGAAATCAGAATGATTAGTTCAACCCCGAATTTACGACCTAATTTAGGTACAAAAGGCGAAAAAAATGCAAAAGCGAGTAATGGTAATGTGGTAATCATTCCAGCTACTGTATTCGATAAATGCATATTATCTCTTATGAGACCTACTAGAGGACCGACCGAGGTTAAAGGTGCTCGTAGGTTAGCTGCAATAAAAATAATTCCTAAAATAATTAGCAAAAGGGCTGATTGTTTTCTAATTATAGAAGGAGACTTTGTATCTTGATCTTGACTAAATTGATTGTGTAAACTCATCATGCTTCCTCCTTCAAATACATCTAATCAGCTGATTCATTGATTAGTGTAAACTTCTTTTGAAATTTCCTCTTATACTGTAGAATTATATTTTTTCATCTACATATATTATACTATATCTTTTATTCATTATTGTAAACTATAATAAACCTAATTTATGAGATTTATTCTACTCAACTTTTCAAAAGAATAATAGTTTACACAAAATAACCCTTAATCATCACTCATAAAGATGATTAAGGGTTATTTTGTGTATTTAGCGGGTGATACGAAGTTAAATCCCATACTTCAACACAATATGTAGAACGACCACATCATTAGAATTGTTTGTATAGGAATGTATACTATCTGCGCGAAAACTAATAGAATCATACTCATTCAATTCATAGGATTCCTCATTCACGCTAATTGTAATTTTTCCCGACATCACTGTAACAATTTCAGTCGTATTCTGGTGGTGTTTTTCTGGATGGTAGGTGCTGTTCGGTTGTAAGTAAGTACGACACATCTCAATTTCATTACTGGCATTTTGAAAGATAGGCTCCATTATCCAAGTTTTCAAATCCCCAGCGATCCTCAGCCCTTGACCTGCCCTGGATACATTGACATTGCTTTCTCTTGCAAACAATGCCATAAGAGGTATCGACAAACCTTTTGAAATTTTCCACAACATACCAAGTGTTGGATTTGTTTCCCCACGTTCGATATTTCCAAGGGTTAATTTGCTCACGCCTGTTAATTCCGATAAATCTTCGAGGCTCAATTGCTTTTCTTTACGAATTTTTTTTAGAGCATTCCCAACTTGTAAGACAACTTGCTTTGGATCTTCTGCCTCCACTTTTATCCCCCCTTATGATAATTACGAATCGTTTAGTTTAATACCTAATGAAAATTATACGGATTGAAAGATAGAAATGCCAGCCCCAAAAAGGACTGGCAGGGATAACGGATATTTATCCCGCATTAACGTGCAGCAAGACTCCCCCTTCTAGATGTAAGAAAAGCGAAAAGAAAAGTGGGAGATCAACTGCTTGCATGCGCCCGATGAAATGATCCCAGACTAAGTACGCAACATCGTGTTGCTCCTGCGCAAAGCTCGTCGCAAAATAAAAGAGCGTTTGCAACGTCTGTGTGACCCACATCGTGTGGGACACAACTAACAATCAGTGGGGGATGACGGGGGACTAAAAGCGCGACGTCCATGTCGCAACGTCCCCACTAGCACGTCCTGTGCGTCGAAAAACCCCCACTGATAGAAGTTTCACTTTATACCAAGAAACTTCTCTACTAGTAACCCATTTCCAATCAACAGCAATAATGCACACGGAGTGGCTATAAATCTCTGTAGAATCTCGATACTAATGATTAGCCTCGATAAAATAGACTGCTCACAATTGGATAAAGTAAGCAGTCTGTTCATTTGTTATACCATTTCGGAACAAGTAACCTAAAATCTTCGAACTGATCTAATGTAAAACGAGTGTACTTTTGAAACTTATCTCTTTGTTTCGTTGCAACTTCATGACCCCATACTTCAGCAGAAACAATATGAATCGCTGCATACAAACGATGTAGTTTCCAAAAAGAAAGAGGAATTGGTTGATGGTCATGATAACCGTCTAATACCCCTTTGGAATAGGCTGTACTAATAGGCACATTAAAGTATTCCATTTTGTAAAACTCATTAATTGGATCTGCATAGGTAATTTTTTGCATATCAATCAAACCAGTAAATCGGTCTTCTTCTACTAATATATTCCCTGGGTGAAAATCATAATGCTGAACGCAGCTAGGTTGAAATGCGAAGTAAATAGGTATGGTCAACGCACCATTTCTCATCATCTGAAAACCCTTCTTCGATGAATTGCAAAATAGTACACTTATTTAAAAATGGTATATTCGGCTTTTCCATTAGTCTCCCCCTATTTCTTTTACTATAAAGTTGTAGAATATCTAATAACAAGAATTTCACTTTACATTATTTCCAGACATTTCACAATGTATTTTTTCCATACAAAAAAGCCGACCCGTTATTCAAAGAAATAACAGATTGACCTTCTAAGCTATTTTTTTAACGAGCTGATCGAACGTTCTGTAGTACATTGATAGCGAGCATTATCACACTAAAGACTACAAGCACTCCACCGATTGCTGTAAATACAGTTGCTATTGCTGCTCCGTTTAAAATGAGGACGGTAAGTGCAATCATCATTAATGGAAGGCCGATATTGGCACTCCAAAAATGAAGCCCGGCATATACGTTGCTACTTGTACTTGGAAATAAATAATAAACAAACCCAGCAAATGCGAAAGATGCCCAACCAATCAGATTGACATGTACATGCACACCTTTCAACGCATAATCGTGCGCCATCGACATGTACAGACCTAACAGAACCCCAATCACAAAATAAACAACCGAAATTTTGATAAAGCGGATAGCCATGCCTACTTTCCCCTTTCTCATAATAGAATAATTAGTTCTATATATTCTATTTACAAAGGAAATGGAGTATGCTAGGTCTGTAAAATAATGGGGTTGTCCGTCCTGTTTCGACAAAGGATATATACTCTTATAGAGCTTGCTTAAGAAAATTCAATTAATAGTTGAACGAGTATAGTATGCGGTAAATATTTTTCTCTTGTGTTAACAGATTATTATATTAAAGGTAAATCACTCTCTTGCATAGAATGTATATAAAGTGAAACTTCAATCAGTGGGGGGGTTCTTCATCCCCACTGATTGTTAGTTAAACCAATCGGGCTTTTATGGGCAGTTGATCTCCCACTTATCTTTTCGCTTTTCTTCAATCTTGAAGTGGGAGTCTTACTGCCCGTTAATGCAGGATAAAAGGAGGGCGTAATATGAGTTATATGAGTATAGTTTTTGCTGTCACCTATTTGTTTTTATTCTTATTTGTATGCTATAAGTTGTTGAAAACGAAACGAATTCCATCCAATCGATACACACCTTTTGACGACTTGATGACCGGCACGAAAACAGATATCAAACAAGAAAAAAGTATTCAAGATACGAAACACGAAACGGCATACGAAGAAAAAACATTAAAAAAACCATAAATGCCTTATTCCTTTGCTTGATAATAAATTAGCTCATGTATTTCCTTAAATCCTGCAGCTTTATATAAGCGGTTGGCTTTATCATTCTCTTTTGCAACACAAAGAGAAATTTCTTCGATTTTTTTGAAAGAAAAAAAATAGGACAAAGCGGCTCGGATGAGTAATGTGCCAATTCCTTGTTTTTGGTAGTCAGCTGCTACAGCAATATATTCAATCGATCCTTCTTTATGCTCGGGATTCGCTTCGACATAAACGTATCCTTTAATCCTTCCTTCTTTGTCATTTATGACTAATAACTGATTATGATCACTTAATCGATCAATTATTTCTGATGCGCTATAATATGTATTTGGAAAAGTAGCCTCATGAAGGCTCATAAATGAATCTTTATATGCTAAATCATAGGATTCTATCTGCGCCAAATCAACTTCCCCTAAGTCGTTGCGGAAAGCTTTCAATAATAGATGATTTCCTTTATTTATAGCATTTTTATGTATCGCAAACTGTTGAACGAACTCATTTTTTATATTTACGAAAAATGAAAATTCATTTACTTCGCTAGTTAATAATGCATTCGCTTTTTTCCACAACCTATCAGCAAGTTGATAATCTCTTCCATTTTTAATAAAAGGTCCCCATACTTCTGCACTTTTGCTTTCCTTATCTATATCCAACCCCAATGCACCTATCAGCTTTTCCTCGTCATAAGCAACTACAAAAGTTTTAGAGATATCTGCATGATACAACGTATGGGCAATCTCCTCTTTCGTTTCCCCACAATAACCGATATGACTTTCCGGAACTGTATTCATTTCTTCTAAAAAAAGGGAGAGCTTTTCAATGGCTTTGAGGGGACATATTCTAATATTCATCCTTTACAAACCTCATTTCATAAACGTTTTTGGTATTGAAAATAATAGATGAAGGAAACAATATGATACAATCAAGATAAAATACATTAATAGAGGTGGACCATATGTGCCGCAATATAAAGACACTTTTTAACTTTGAGCCAGTCGCAACAGATGATGAGATTTATGCAGCTTCCCTTCAATATGTTCGTAAAGTTTCCGGATTTAATAAGCCTTCGAAAGTCAATGAAGAAAGTTTTCATAAAGCAGTGGAGGAAGTGTCTATTATTACGAGAAATTTGCTAGACTCCCTACAGACGAGCGCAGAACCACGGGATCGAGAGATAGAAGCAGAACAAGCACGACTGAGAAATGCAAAGAGATTTGGAACCGGAGAAGTTTCATCATCTACTAAGTAATATGTAAGAGCTGCCCAACTGGGTCTAGCTCTCTTTTTATTTATTCCCAGACGTTATTCAATTTATCGGAATAGAAACGAATTGCTTTTTGGTAATTCAAAATATCCTTATCGTTGGTTGTATCTAATAGGCATTTTAATAATAATTCCATCGCATGATGATGTTCGTTTAAATTATATAGCGTCATCGCGTAGAATACCTGGATTGAACTGTTGGTGGGAAAAAGATTGATTCCTTTTAATAAAACATCTTTAGATTTCTCATAATCACCTAATGCTCTATATGTGCTTCCTAATCCTAGTAGCGCCCCTTGTAGATCATTCTCGGCTAAACCTAATTCAATGGCATTTTCATAGTAAGTTATTGCTTCAGATTCTTTGCCTAATACATCGAAACTCCAAGCACATTGGTAATTAAGGACTGCATCATTTGGCCATTTTTCTACCATTCGTAAAAGTAACGCATTCGATTCTTCAAACTTCCCATCATTTCTTAAATCTATTGCATGAGTCAATCCACCGGTCATCCGAATCCTCCTCTTTTCACTTGCATTTTTTCTGATTAAGTACGTAGAATGTGCTTCATCTCTAAGCATTGCACACATGCAAATATAGCCACACAATTACAAGCAAAGTGTGGCTGTTCATGATATTAAGGCTAATCTAGTATCCTATTCAAATCTTCCCAACTGCATTAAGACTAATCAGTCTATCTCTTGCCTCTAAATATTCCTTATCCAGTTTGTCTACGAATTTTGCTGCACTAGTTATTTCATGGATAGAGCCAACACCTTGGCCGCTCCCCCAAATATCCTTCCATGCCTTTGCGGACGTTTCACCAAAATTCATCTTAGATGGATCACTTTCCGGAAGATTGTCAGGGTCTAATCCTGCCGCTTTAATAGAAGACTTTAGATAATTTCCATGTACACCTGTGAAAAGACTGCTATACACAATATCATCAGAGGTTGCTTCAACAATTGCTTGCTTATAGCTTTCAGATGCACGAGCTTCATCTGTTGCAATGAACGGCGAGCCAATATAGGCGAAATCGGCACCCATTGCTTGAGCAGCGAGGATAGAACTTCCTGAAGCAATCGAACCCGATAAAGCAAGTGGACCATCGAACCACTGTCGGATTTCTTGGATTAAAGCAAAAGGACTCTTCACTCCAGCATGACCACCAGCTCCTGCAGCAACTGCAATTATCCCGTCTGCTCCTTTGTCGATTGCCTTGTGCGCGAACGTATTATTAATCACGTCGTGAAGAGCAATTCCTCCATAGCTATGTGTAGCTGCGAATATCTCTTCACGAGCGCCTAAAGATGAAATAATGATGGGAACCTTATACTTCACACATAATTCCATATCATGTTCTAAGCGGTCATTCGACTTGTGAACAATTTGATTGATTGCGAACGGCGCAGCTGGACGATCAGGATTTTTCGCGTTATAAGCTGCTAATTCCTCTGTAATTTCTGCCAACCATTCATCCAGCAAGGAAGCGGGTCTCGCATTAAGGGCGGGCATTGATCCAACAATCCCTGCCTTACATTGCTCGATCACTAGCTTTGGGTTACTAATAATAAACAGTGGTGCTCCGATTACAGGGAGACGTAGGTTCTGAAGTACTGACGGCATTTTTGACATTTGTTGTTCCTCCATTCAATAAACACTCTTATTTAATTGCTTCATAAATATTCTATCATCATTGGTTTTAATTTTCAGATTAATAGGAATATAACATACTTAGGATGACTTGCATACCAGTAATTTAGGAAGCACAGGACGCACTAAAACAACAAAAAGGCCCTTTGACTTTATATCAAAGGACCATTTCTTTAGTTCAATACTTTCTTCTTAGATGCAGCAACTAGTTCACGGATTTTCTCCAACTCTTTCTGATGAAACCCCTCCACAATCGCACTTCCAACAATAACTCCATCTACCAAAGCTCCAACCGATTTTACTTGTTCAGGAGTCGAAATTCCGAACCCGGCAAGCACTGGAACTGAACTTATTTTTTTCAACTGATTCAAGTGCTTTTCTAAATAATCATCAAATCCATCACGAACGCCCGTAATCCCATTTACAGTGACTGCATAAATAAAACCTTCTCCAACAGCAACAATCTTTTCGATACGGTCCGGTGGGCTAGTTAGCGAAACAAGTGGGACAAGCGATACGTCAGTTTCTTGAAATGCATCTTTTAGCATTTCGTTTTCTTCCAATGGTACGTCTGGTACGATCAACCCATAAACGCCACATTTCGCACAAGCTTGTGCAAATGCATCGATGCCATAGCTTAAGATAGGGTTGATATATGTCATAATAACTAACGGAATCTTCACCTCATCTCGAATTCCTGTTAATTCATCTAAAATAGTTCGCAATGTGACTCCGTTCCGCAGTGCTCGTTCCCCAGCTCGTTGAATCGTCGGACCATCTGCCACTGGATCAGAAAACGGGATACCAACCTCGATTGCGGTAGCCCCTGCTTCTTGTAGGAATAAAATTTGCTCTGTTAACGAACCGTCTCCCCCCATGATATAAGGGATAAACGCTTTTTCTCCTTCATTTAAACGTTTTTGTATTGCTTTTGTTAATGTTGTTTTAGTCATTTTGAGCACCTCCAAGCGCTTCGCGAACGGTATGTACATCTTTATCCCCACGGCCTGATAAACAAATAACAACAATTTCGTCTTCCTGCATTGTTTTAGCCAAGCCTGCCGCATAGTGAATAGCATGTGCGCTTTCTAAAGCTGGAATAATTCCTTCTGTTCTTGCAAGCAATTGTAGTCCTTCAAGCGCCTCATTGTCAGTTACAGAAGTAAATGTTGCTCGACCTATATCATGCAAATAAGAATGCTCCGGTCCAACAGCGGGATAATCAAGTCCAGCAGAAATCGAATGTGCTTCTTGGATCAATCCATCGTCGTCTTGTAACACATACATATACGCCCCGTGCAATACGCCTTCTTTTCCACCAGCAATTGCTGCAGCATGCTTTCCTGTTTCAATTCCACTTCCTGCAGCTTCTACACCATATAATGCAACCTTTTCATCTTCAATAAAAGGATGGAACATACCGATTGAGTTACTGCCGCCACCAACACATGCTACAACCGCATCTGGTAAACATCCTTCTTTTTCTATTAGTTGTTTTCTTGTTTCCACTCCAATAACACGTTGGAAATCCCGCACAATTTTCGGAAATGGATGTGGTCCAAGCGCAGAACCAAGTATATAATGCGTGTCTTCTACATTTGACACCCAGTAGCGGAGCGCTTCATTGACAGCATCCTTAAGTGTTGCTGAACCTTGATCGACTGACACGACTTTTGCACCGAGAAGCTCCATTCGGAATACGTTTAGCTCCTGTCTACGAACATCTTCTTTCCCCATAAACACGACACATTCCATATCAAATAAGGCGCAAACCGTTGCAGTAGCCACCCCGTGCTGACCTGCGCCAGTTTCTGCTACTATTTTCTTTTTCCCCATCCGTTTTGCAAGCAAAGCCTGCCCGATCGTGTTATTAATCTTATGTGCTCCCGTATGGTTTAAATCTTCTCGCTTTAAATAGATTTTTGCTCCACCAACTTGGCGAGTTAAACGTTCCGCAAAATAAAGTGGGGTTTCACGCCCAACATAATCCTTTAAGTAATAATTTACTTCTTCTATAAAAGCGGGATCTATTCTAGCATCCTCATAAGCTGTTTCTAATTCTATCAATGCCGTCATTAATGTTTCTGGAACGAATTGTCCCCCGAATCGTCCATATCTACTCGATGTTGTTTGTACCATTAGCTCATCTCTCCTCATCTTTTGCCGCTTGAATAAACGAACGAATCAATAGCTCATCTTTTCTACCATGTTTTTCTACTCCACTGGATACGTCCACCATATATGGCTTTACTCGCTGTATAGCCTCCGCTACATTTTCTACATTTAGCCCACCAGCTAATATCACTTTTACTTGTGGAACTTCATGTCCTTGCATTAGCTGCCAATCAAATGTGATCCCACTTCCAGCTTGCGGTGCATCAAATAGAAAGAAGTCCGTTTCATACTGCTTTGCACGTTCGACATCTTCTTCAGTTCGAATTGATAAAGCTTTAATAGAAGGATAATTAGTTGATTGAACAAAATCTGCACTTTCATTGCCATGAAATTGAATAAGATCTAAAGGTACTTCATGATAAGCCTTTTCAAGTTCTTCTTTTGTTGGATTTACAAAAACACCAACTTTCAATACAGTAGAAGGAATGTCTTTCGCGAGTTCTCGCGCTTTTTCTACCGTAATTTGCCGCTTACTAGGAGCAAAAACAAAACCAATTGCATCTGTCCCTGCTTCAACCGCAGCTGTGACATGTTCCTTTTCCATTAATCCACAAATTTTCACTTTCGTCATTTCAGAATGCCCCCTAGCTCCACTTGTAAGGAACGAAGTGCACTTTCAACATCGCCGCTACGCATCAGCGACTCACCCACAAGTACGGCGCGAGCACCTGCTTTTGCAACACGTTCTGCGTCCTCTGTGTTCCAAATACCACTTTCGCTTATGAGTACTCGCTCCTCATGGAACGGGAAAATCGATGCAATTTCTTCTGTCCGTTTTAAATTGACGTCAAACGTTCGTAAGTCTCGGTTATTTACACCGATTATTTTTGCACCTAACTGTAGGGCACGATCTAATTCCTCTGCATCATGCACTTCGACGAGTACTTCTAGGCCTAGATTAGTTGCATATTCATAAAGCTCCATAAGCTCCTTTGTATTCAGTGCTGCCACAATTAAAAGAATGACAGAAGCTCCAGCATTTTTTGCATAATCAATTTGCACAGGATGGATAATAAAATCTTTGCATAATAAAGGAATTGGTACTGTTCGCGCGACATTTGCTAAATCTTCAAAGGATCCTTAAAAAAGGGAGTATCCGTCAAAACAGAAATACAAGCAGCCCCTGCCTCGTAATAGGCTTTTGCTTGTGACTCAGGATTTACGCTTTCTGCTATTATCCCTTTAGAAGGAGATGCACGCTTTATTTCAGAAATCACCTGCAAATGCTCGCTTCGGTATAATCGATCAAATAAAGAAGGACGTTCCACTCCACTTTCTACCATCGAAGGTTGTTCTTCTAGCAAGAGCTCAATTTGTTTCTTTTTCTCGACTAGTATCTTGTCTAAAATGGTTGCCATCATACTACCTCCTGTTTGCGTGCGTTATTGCTGAAGTCGATCACCGATTCTAATTTTGCAAGTGCTTTGCCAGACAAAATACTATCCGCTGCGAGTTTTACCCCTTCTTGAATCGTACCTACCATTGCATTTGCATATAATCCAACCCCGGCATTAAATATCACTGTGTCAAAAAATGGACTGCGTTCTCCATGCAATACCGAACGCATGATTTTCGCATTTTCAAACGCATCCCCACCCCGGATTGCTGTCACTGGAGCAGCTCTAAGCCCAACATCCTCTGGTGTTAAAGTAAAAGGAATTAAATCCCCTTTATCTACTAGTACAAAAGAGTTTTTTCCCGCTAGAGATGCTTCATCCATACCTAGCGCTCCGCAAACAACGATTGCTCGTTCTCTTCCAAGCATTTGCAAAACAGTTGCATACTCCATCGTAAAGTCCGGTCGATTAATACCTGTATATTGAGTTCCAAGTTCAATTGGATTAGTTAGAGGGCCGATCAAATTAAAGATAGTCGGCTTCCCAATTTGTTGTCTCACTTGCCCGATTCGCTTTAACTTAGGATGAACGCTTGGTGCATAAAGAAAAGTAAGCCCTTCTCGTGCAAGTAAATCCATCGACGCTTCCGAAGAGATAGTAGTATCTATTCCTAATGCTTCTAATACGTCCGAGCTACCTGCCGCACTTGAAATTTTCCGATTCCCATGTTTTGCAACAGATGCTCCTGCTCCTGCTAATACAAAAGCCGAAGTCGTACTGATGTTGAAGCTTTTTAAGCCGTCTCCTCCGGTACCACAGTTATCCATGTAGTTTCCTGCTGGTTCATTCAATTTGACCGCAAACGACTTCATAACAGTGGCAAGTGCTGCCACTTCATTGGCTGTTTCTCCTTTTTTGGATAGGGCGATTAGAAAATCAGCAATGGTTTGTAACTCTGTCGCTTCATCAAACATTAAGCGGGACGCTTCTACCATTTCTTCATATTGCAAGTGTTCATTTTTTCTCTACTTTTTCAATAAAATCTCTCATCTCGGCTCTCTCCTCTGCTTAACTCAACTTCACTTTTTTGAAATAAAAAAAAGTCCTCTTCAAAGGAATCCAGAAAGAATTCCTTTGAAGAGGACGGTGTTGACCGCGTTGCCACCTCTTGTTGGAGCGTCACCACTCCCACTTTAATTCCTGTAACGTAGGAAACACGTCTATCCCTAAAACGAATGTTCGCTCTTAAGATAGCTCTCATAAGCCCATTCACACCTGTTACAAATCAGTTCTCACCAACCACTGACTCTCTAAATTGCGCACAAATGCTACTCTTCTTATTCAAATAATTTCTCCGCTATTCTCATCTAATCTCAGCTCAACTGTTCTTTGGGCGATCTCGCTCCCGACATCTTCTACCCGTATCCGAACATTTAAGTTACTGTCTATGATAGTAGTAATACTTTTAATTGTCAAACTATTTTTCCCTGTTATATTTTGTTAGTGGTTTATAATGTTATTTCATCAATTATTTCTATATATTCGTCTTTTTTTATTTTGCCGAGCAATCCAAGCGTTTGCTGCAAATAAATAGTCAAATAGTTTGCAGTTATTCAGTGAATAGCAAATAATAGATTATATACCCAACTAGAAAGAAGTGAATTGAATGAAAAGAACCCTTGTAATAAGTGATATTCACGGAGAATTAGAAAAATTCGAACAGTTACTTCACCAAGTAGAATACAATCCAGATAATGACCAATTAATCTTATTAGGAGATTACATTGACCGTGGTCCAAATGCTAAGGGTGTTATTGCAAAAGTGATTAGTTTACAAAAAGCTGGAGCTCAGGTACTGAAGGGTAATCATGAAGATATGATGGTAAAAGCGTTAACGACCGATGTTGAAAAGTCTTGGAACCATTGGGTAAAGCTAGGCGGTGGAGATAAAACGTTATTTAGCTATGGCTTTTCCGAGAATGACTTTACTGTAAATGCGGAAAACTTTCGTAAACCAATATTACAATCAGATGTATTACAGCAACATTTAGAATTTGTACAAGGCTTAAAAAATTACATAGAAACTCCCGACTACATTTTTGTCCATGCAGGTGTGCACCCAACGTCATCTCTTTCTGAGACAAATCCGCATATTTTATTGTGGATTCGGGATGAATTTCATAAAGGCTATGTCGGAGAAAAGACTGTCATATTCGGGCATACAGAAACAAGCCTACTTCATGAGGAAAAAGAAAATTACAGTGTGTATTTCGGAAACAATCGGATCATCGGTATTGATGGTGGAGCGGTATATGGTGGTCAATTGAATTGTCTAGAATTGCCTAGTCAAAAAGTGTATTCGGTGAAATAAGAAAAGAAACAAGGGCAAGCTTTGCATACAATCTGCCTTGCTTACCTTTGTTCCTAAATCTTTCATAATATTTATCTGTACTACTATCTCATTTGAAAATTACCTTAACGTACTGAGGATAATTGCAATAAAATCGTATATCCTGCTACTTGTATTTCTGTTCCTTCACTTATGTCCTCTTTTATCAGTAAATGACGCATTAACAAATTTTGTTGCAGCATTTGCTTATATTTTTCACATACAGTCTGAAGTTCTTTATCTGCTTTTACTGTTATATCAACACGTAAATCAATAGGAAGGTTCAATTGTTTCCTATACGCTTGTATTGCTCGGATTAGTTCGCGAGCCATTCCTTCTTGTAAAAGTTCTTTGGTTAAAGAAATATTTAAAGTAACGGTGTACACTCCATTTGATGCGGAAGCATATCCATCCCTCGCTATTTTTTCAATCTGAACATCCTCTATTGCTATATTAGTTTCTTCGCGTTCTATGAAGCCGACTTGCATGAATTGTTGTATTTGTGTTTCACTTAATGATTGGAGCCATGCATTAATCGAATTCGATTGTTTGCCAAACTTTGCTCCAGCTTTTTTGAAATCGAGTTTTACTTTGGTAGAAACAAATTTCCCTTCATTGTCTATCAACTCAAATTGCTTAATATTTAACTCATCTTTTATAATGTCTTCGTATAAGTTCCAGTTAATATCATTATTTAAACTCATAAGCGAGAGGCCACCTAATGGTTGTTTTACTTTTAAGGAAGTACTATTTCTTACACTTCTTCCTAACTCAACTACTTGCTGGACAGCAGCCATTTCTTTTTCTAGCTTTTCGTTTACTAATCGTTCGTCAGCTTTAGGAAAATTGGATAAATGAACACTTTCACCCGTCAAATTCATATACACATCTTCCGCCACAAAAGGAGTTAATGGTGCTAACAATTGGCTAGTTTTGGTTAATACTTCGTTTAGCGTTTTATATGCAGCTGCCTTTTCTGGGTTCATGCCACTAGACCAAAACCTTTCTCTTGATCGTCTTACATACCAATTGCTTACTTGTTCTAACAAATTAGCTATTTCTCTTGCAGCATTTGTAAATTGATAATCGTCTAAACTAGTTCTTACCACTTTAATCGTGCTATGCAAACGGGATAATATCCATTCGTCCAACTTATTTTTCTTCATATTAACTTCCGCTTTAGGGTTGTAATTATCTAAATCCGTATATAAGGAATAAAAACTAAACACATTATCCAACGTATCGATCAGTTTAGATTTCGCTTCTTGAACGATGCGCTCTGAAAAACGTTTAGTATTCCAAGGGGCACTGTCTACTAATAAAGACCAGCGTAATGCATCTGCTCCATACTTTTGGATTAACTCTACCGGGTCCAATGCATTTCCTTTACTCTTAGACATTTTTTGCCCGTTTTCATCCAAAATATGACCCGTCGATAGTACGCGTTTATAAGGTGCTTTTCCTGTAAATAAAGTGGATACCGCAAGCAAACTATAAAACCACCCACGCGTTTGGTCAATTCCTTCTATTACTATATCCGCTGGAAATTGTTTTTCAAATAACTCTTTATTTTCAAATGGAAAATGATATTGGGCAAATGGCATAGAACCACTATCAAACCAAACATCAATGACTTCAGGCGTTCTGAACATCGTCCCACCACAATTGGAACATAGAAGCTTTACTTGATCGACATAAGGTTTATGCAGTTCGATATCTTCTAAAAGATCAAGCGAAAGCCGCTTTAATTCTTGTATACTTTTTGGTGCATATTCATGATTACACGCTTCACATTCCCAAATGTTAAGCGGGGTTCCCCAATAACGTTTTCTGCTAATATTCCAATCAACCATTTGCTCTAAAAAATTGCCGAATCTTCCATGCTTTATATGTTCCGGATACCAAGTGACTCCTTCATTGTTATGAATGAACTGATCTTTCAAGGCAGTTGTTTGGATAAACCAGCTTTCATTTGCATAATACAGAAGGGGTGAATCGCAACGCCAGCAATGGGGGTAACTATGTTCATACTTTTCTTTGCTGAAAAGTAAACCTTGAGTAGCTAGGTAACGAACAATATCTACATCGCAATCCTTGACAAAACGACCTTCAAAACCAACCACGTCCTGCGTATACTTTCCTTTTTCGTCTACTACGTTGACAAAAGATAGTCCATTTTCTTTTACTACTTTGTAGTCATCTTCCCCATAAGCAGGTGCAATATGAACAATCCCCGTTCCACTCTCTGCGGAAACATAATCAGCAGTCACTACTTTATGTCCGTTTTCTACATTTACAAAATCAAATAATGGTGTATACGGAATATCTTTTAATTCCTCGCCAAGATGGAAAGAGAGTATTTCATGTTCCTCCTTTAATACCGAGTTTGCCAATGCTTCTGCTACGATGAAGATGTCTTGCCCTTGTTTCGCACGAACATATTTTAAGGATGGATGAACTGCTAGCGCTACATTTGCAGGTAAAGTCCAAGGCGTTGTCGTCCATCCGAGAAAGTATTCATTATCCCGATCCCTTAACTTAAATTTTGCTGTAGCTGATAAATCTTTTACCATCTTATACCCTTGTGACACTTCATGCGAACTGAGAGAAGTTTGACAGCTAGGACAGTACGGAGATACTCGATGCCCTTTTTGGAGCAATCCTCTTTCGTGAATAGTACCTAGTATATTCCATTCACTTTCTATATAAGCATTGCTTAACGTCAAATACGGATCATCCATATCTACCCAATAACCAAGACTTTCAGTAAACTCTCTCCATTGTTTTTCATAAACAAAAACACTTTCTTTACATTTTTCAATGAATGCCTCTACTCCATACTTTTCAATATCGCTTTTACCGGAAATCTCTAATTGCTTTTCGACTCCGAGCTCGACCGGTAAACCATGTGTATCCCAACCAGCTTTACGCACTACTTGATGTCCAGTCATGGTTTTATATCTTGCAACGACATCTTTGATCGTACGTCCTAATGCATGACCAACGTGCGGCAAGCCATTGGCAGTGGGTGGACCTTCATAAAACACGAAAGAAGGACTCCCCTCTCTTTTTTCCACGGATTTTTGAAAGATTTCATTTTGCTGCCAGTGTCGTCGAACGCGTTCTTCTCGCTTTAAAACAGCTTCTTTTTCCTTCCCCATTTGGTATCACTCCTAATTTTATTAAATAAAACATACAAAAAACCCGTCCCTGTAAAAAGGGACGGGTTTAACCGCGATACCACCCTAATTCTATTGCAACATTTAAGTTCTGCAATAGCACTTAGCCACGTACGATCATACGCGTTCTTTTTAACGGTAGACACCCGGTCTCACTTACTTAATTCAGCTCGACTTCTCAGAGAGGATTTTCATACATGAACGGAACACCGGATTTCAGCATACACCGGCTCTCTTTGGAACAGTTTCATCTACTACTTTTTCTCATCAACGAATTTGTATGGTTTTATTATTGAAGAATTTAACATAAGTCTAAATCGTTTGTCAACTTAGTATATGTTTTATTTTTTGTTTTGATAGTAAATTAGAAAATCCGTCCATTGATCATTTTCTAAGGAAAATTGTTCTCGTTTACATTCTAGGGAATATCCCGCTTTCTCGGCTAATTTTTTCGAAGGTTCATTGTCTATGTTAATATGCATTTCAATCCGATGAAAATTTAGTTCAGTGAAGAAAACTTTAGATGCTGCTTTTACACTTTCTACACCATATCCTTTTTTCCAAAACTGATTATGGATCGAATACCCCAACATTGCCCACTGATAATCCATTCTCAGAATAGTGATGAGCTCTACTTTTCCCACATTAGCCCCATCTTCTTTTCTAAATACTCCTAAAATATATCATTCATCTTGGCAGCTGCTGGTGAAATCCTTCAATCCACTGGTTAAACCAATCTTTTGTGAAATTTGACATATCAGTATATCCATCGTCGTATTTGTATTGTGAAGGTAAACGATTGTTAAACTCCTCAAACCAGTTAGAGTAATCTTCTTTTTGGAATGGCCTTATAATTAGTCTTTCGGTTTCTATGTATATATTTGTTTTTTCCATGTATTACCCTCCCATTTAAAAGAAACATAATATTTATTTACTTCTAAAATATCATACTACTCAATTAAGCACTTGATTCTTACGTTACGTTAGGTTTTATAATGAGGATAGGAACAAGAAATGAGGGATAATTTTGTATTCGATTGGAAATTTAGCAAAATTGAGCAACTCCACTGTAAGGACCCTTCGCTATTACGATGAAATAGGCCTATTAACTCCTTCTCAATTAAGTGAAGGCGGGCATCGATACTACGAGGAACAGGACGTCATCAAACTGCAGTATATAAAGATATTGAAGGAAATAGGATTTAGTCTAATAACAATAAGAGAAATGTTAGAACATCAGCATTTAAGCCATAAAGATGCACTTACTATGCAATTAAAAGTATTAGAAATAGAGAAAGAACGTATCGAGGAACGATCTCGCTCTATTCGGTACTTACTTCAATTAAGTGAGTTTGAGGAACTTGCAAATTGGAAGGAAGTCTTCGATCGAATTCCTATGAACTCCTCTTCTACCACTACGGAAGTGTATGAGCATATTTGGAAGTACTATTTTTCAAAAGAGGAAGTTCAATTGTTTAAGGATTTACCTAAGATTGGAGACAATGACGAAACCATACAGGTCTATATTTCCTTAATAAATGATATTAGACAGAATCTCCATATCGATTTTACAAGTTCAAAAGCACAAGATTTGGCAAGCAGATGGATAGAATTACTCGAAAAAGACTTTAAAGGAAATTTTAAACTTGCTGAAAAAGTTTGGAATAAGCAAAAAGAAGTGAAAGATGGTCTTGGTTTTTATCAATTTGATCCGGCTATTGTAGAGTTTATAGAAAAGGCAATTGCCCATTACTTTACGGTAAATGCCATTGGACAATAGGTTGAAAATAAATTATATCTTAGTAGAGTTAATTGTATATTTAGGACTACCTTATTTCATTTGGTCCCATGGGAGAAGTTTTATCGGTGATTATTATGCGATGTTATTATCTACAATTCCTGCAATCGTTTACACTATTTATCGTTTTATGAAGGACCGTCAATTTAATTTGGTTGGGGTTTTCATTATTTCTTCTCTTTTATTTAGTTCCCTGCTTGATTTACTTGCTGGATCTGCTATTCAGATGCTTTGGAATTCTGTCTTTCTAAGCTATGGATATACTTTAATTTTTATTATTTCCATGATGATAAAAAAACCGCTTGCAATATATCTTGCAGTAGAATTCATGCACCTGCAAGGATATCCGCGAGAAAAAAGTAAAAAGCTATATTTTATAAAGGAGAATGTGAAACTATTTCAGTTGGTTACTGCCATTTTTGTTATTCGTGGGCTTGTTATGAACACCATTATGGTCTGGCTAATTATTAATCATGGTGCAGATGCGTTTATGCATTTAATAATCATTAGAAAAGCATTAGGTTTAGTATTTTCAGTTCTAATATTTATCGCGTTTTTATTTGCTGGGAATAAAGCAATGCAAGTAATGAAGGAAACAGACAGGGACTGGACAAAGCCTGTACAAACTGTTGAAGCAGAATGAATATAAAAAAGTACCAGGTTCAAAAACAATTCAGAATTAAATGAGAACCTGGCACCCAAACGAAAACGAAAATTTAACTATTTTGCTCTAAGCATTGATAAACGGCCATCATATCTCGCTTATTTAATTCACGAATACGATGGAAGATCGGAATATCTGCGACTGCTTTTGTATATAAGTCAGCAGCAACGACGTCCCTTACTTTTCCAGTGAGCCAAGTTGCGACAGGGGTGCCTTCGACCACTTCCTGAAGTCCTTCCTCATTGATGCCGCTTGCCTTACAGCTTACGCATGGTATCGTTAATTTAAATACGCCATCATGGAGGTTTTCTTCTGTGATGGCTTTCTTCCCTTTACAAAATGGACAGGGGTGGCTTTTTTTAATTTTATTAATTTGGGTAACTAATTTTTTATAACCAAATGCTTCATACACATACGTCAGTTTCTTGTATTTTCCATTGGTGAAATACTTATCTATGATTGTTTCTCTTGTTTCATTAATGGTAGGAAAATCGCAGATGGTCACTTGGTTATGTTTACTGATCGATTCGATATTTTCTTTAATTGTGTCCCAGAATGGCAAGACATTTTGTAAAACTATCTCATAGCCTGTAAAACTTGCTAGCTCAAGCTCTAGTATTTTCAACGCGACTTGTGTTTCCCTAGGAAGCAATGAGACGTCTTCCGTTAATGTTGTATCCCCGCCAACTATAGTTTTCAACTTTTCTAGTTCTGGTAAGTTCCCTACTGTTTTTATCACTTGATCCAGTGGCTGCTGAATAATCTCTCGGATATCCGTGTCACCAAATGGGAGTTTTTTATGATGGTTTAACACGGTGCCATGACAAATCGGACAGGTGATTTTTTCTTTAGAATCTTTCATTTGCTCTTTAATCATTGATTTTGAAATGACCATATACATGCCAAGAATCGTATTAAAACCTACCCACGTTCTACGCGCCTTGCCTTTCTTGTCATAAAAAGACTTTTCAAAATACCCATACCAAAACGTATGCTTTTCATCCTCCGACATTTCATTGTAGCTTTTTGTCAGATCATGACCGAGCTCATTTTTTAATTCTTCAAATATAAATTCTAACTTAGCGTATTGATAATATTTTAATACTTCCATGACTTCCGGATATAATAATCCATCCCAAAATGGAACATTTTTGTCCTGTATCACAAGCTCTTTATCAAATATTTCAATCACTAGACGTCCCGAGCAAGATGGGCAATGATTGTCCGTAGTAAAGAAATCAAAGCTTTTCGTATCTTTATTCGTCGGATGCGATGCCACGATATGATTGATCAGACCGCCAATTTCGTAAAGAAAACTATATTGGCTATATAAATGTCTTTCAAGGTCAATAGCAATGACAGGCGCTATTTTATTGGATTCGTATTCACTATAAATTAAACGAGCCATGGAGGATAAGCTTTTTAAAATACCACCCTTATAGATATTTTCTGCGGTTTTAAAATAATCGATAGGCTGCTCTTCCAAATAATGAATACCAGTTTGTTGCTTTAGTTTGGAAGAAATAGATGATGGAGTAGTGACCTCCGCTCGATTATGATGTCTATAATAATCATCATGACTAACAACTTCTAGATGCTTCACAGGTGCAAGTTGTCTTTTACCAAAATCAACGATAAAATCAGCGTTCTCCATCATATAATCATTATGCTCAATCATCAATATAGAGACCGATTCATCTTGTAAAATTTCCCTGACACTATCAATGAATTGGTTTAAAATATTTTGAGATAATCCTTTTGATGGCTCGTCAAATATAAAAAGTGTATGAGGATTTCTCGAGTTAGCAAACAGCTCCGAAACTAAATGTACACATTGAAATTCTCCAGTAGATAAGGTTTGTGTTTTTCTATTTAAAGTCAAATAACCGAGGCCCAGCTTGATCAGTAAGCTTAATCGTTTATAGGCGATATCTTCACTTGGCAATTCATCAATAATATCTTCAATTGAACGCTCGAAAATATCATCCATATGCTCCTGGTATTTGGTGAGTTTCTTTTTTATATCTAGAAAAGTGGCCACAGTTGACCGACTTGTAATCGATTGGTTTCGATCTTGGCCTACCATTACTAGCTTATCTTTTGGATATCGATTCATAAAATCTTTAGCTATACACTCATTCACTAGAGTAGATTTTCCGCATCCCGACTCCCCTGTAAAGGTTACCAGTCTATTTTTCGGTATTTGAATCTCCGCTATTTGAATATTACGGCAGTATAAATCATGAAATTGATAGTAATCTGTCGGTTCTTCTGTATTTCTTTTTATATGGACAGGTTTTGGACGTGGTGATTCTTCTACAATTTTGCCACCATACTTACCACTGCCTGGACCAAAGAACAATTGCTCATCTGTTAAATCAAGCACTGTGTCAGAATGATCAATGAGCCAAATTTGATTCTTATAGCCGAGTTGTGTGATCTCTTCTAAAATTTTTTGTAATGTTTGGTGGTCGAGACCCACGGATATTTCATCAATTACAATAACCGTATTTTCACTTGTGGCCATAAATTCAGCCAAGTAAAGACGTGTTAATTCTCCACCTGACAATGTACCCATAATTCGATTTAACGTTAAATACCCAATATTCATATTAATAATGTTTTGAAGAATATTTTGCTTTCCTTCGCTTATATTTAAAACTTCTGCTTGTGAAAGAATGGACTCAATACTTAGGTTGTTGATATCGGAAATATTATGTAATTTATCGAATAATTCCGTTGTATATTGGAGGACTTCATCGTTATATCGTGTGCCATTACATGCTGGGCATTCGACGTTTTTGGTATTACCGCGTCCTTTACATTTTGGACACCAGCCTAATTCATTATTGAACGAAAACACTTCTGGAGAAAGATTAAATTTTTTGGCAAGACACTCGCGAACTTCTGTAAAGACGCCTGTATGTGTGCCAATAGTTGAACGTGGATTGGAAGAAATAGAGGATCTCCCGAGAAAAAGTACTAATGGCATTTCCTCCATCTTAATAGCGCTGAAATTGGTTTCCATAATGTTGGGAAACAAATATTGATATTCAGCTTTTGGTAATAGGGAAACGAGACGCTTTTTAGATTCTTCCCCTACGGTTTGACAAAATGTTGTTTTACCAGAGCCAGACAAACCTGCAATTCCTAACGATTTATCTGTTGGTAATACTGCATCTAACCTATTTATATTGTTCGCAATTAGTTGATTTACTTTCATAGTTTTCTCCTCTCTATTCGCTAAATTTAGTGTTGCCAAGCTAATAATATTTCAATTCAAAAAGCTGAAAAATAAGAAGAGCGCCTTTCTTGTTTCAGAAATGCGCCCTTATAAACATTAATAAGGGCACAATTTTTACTGCAGAATAGACCCCTTATTTTGAAGAATGGTTTATATATATAACCATTAAGAAAATCTAAATGGTTGGTATTATAAAGGATGATGATAATATTGTTACTGTTCTGTTAACACTTTTTCGAGCTTTTCGCCCATTTGCATCCAACTATATTTAGCTCCCTCGATTGCTCCCTGACGAGCTTTTGTTTCTTCACTGAAGCCAGTTTGATCGAAATGTAGATGAGTAGTACCATCCGAATTTTTTGTCAAAGTCCATGTAACAGTAGTACTTTCTCCAGCACTTTCCCATGTATACGAAAGCAAATTTGGCTCATCCACTACTAATACTTCGCTATTTACGATTCCATCCCACCATTCATTTGGCTCAGCTCGGAATTGAAATTTATGTCCAACAACAGGTTTGAAGTCATTTTTCCATATCCACTTTGCAAGTGTCTCCGAATCTGTTAAGGCGTTCCACACTTGTTCATTTGAACTTGTAAATTGAAAATCTAATGATACATCTGGTTTCATGTTTTGTTCCTCCAATAATAGATTTAGTTTAACCATTCTTTCTTTCCAAAAGCCTTCATAAAAAGATACCCAATCCTGAATTTCCCTTAAGGGAGCTGCATTAAGTCGATACCTCGTTTCTCTTCCAACCTTCCGAGCAATAACTAGATTCGCGTCTTTAAGAATAGTTAAATGCTTAGAAACGGCAGTACGACCCATTTCAAAATGAATCGTTATTTCATATAGAGGTAATTCTTCAACATTTGCTAACATTTGAAGTATTTTTCGTCTTGTTGGATCAGCGACAGCTTCATAAACGTCCCGCGATTGACTTTTTTCGTCCATTATCCCTCCCACCTTTTTATAATTATTACCTGTAATGTCACTGATTACTCATCTTATTAACATAATAGGACACCTTTTGTTGTCTTAAAAAGATTATAGGACACCAAATAGTGACATGTCAAGTTACATCATTATTTCATTGCCTTGTCCTCTAAATTATGCGAATACAACATTCAACTCACTATGTTATGTCTTTATTGCTTTTCTTAGCCAATAAAAAAAGCTCCCTTATACAATAATTGTAAAAGGGAGCAAGTTTATTATACGTATTGTTTCATCCACTCTTGGAAGTTTCCGATTACTACATCTAAGAATTTGATTGTCGCTTCGTCTGTCAAATTACCTTCCACGTCAAATTTCTCGTGTGCAGCGCCAACATATACTTCGTTCATTGGTAATAGTGGTGAATTTAAGCCACTTGCGAATAAAATATCACGTAAGTGCATTTGTGCTTTTACTGTTCCTAAAACGCCCATAGAAGCACCCATAATGATAGATGGCTTGCCGTTCATCACTTTGTCCACACGGCTCAACCAGTCAATAGCATTCCCAAGCACACCTGGAATAGATGAATTGTATTCAGGTGTTACCCAAAGTACTGCATCAGCCTCTTTTACTTTAGCTTTGAAATCAAGGACAGCTTGTGGTGCCTCTAATTCGATATCTTGGTCATACATTGGCAAATCACGTAAGCTTAATATTTCAAGCTCTAATTGATCTGCATAACGCTTTTGTACATGCTGTGCTAATTTTAAATTGAATGATTCTTTTCGAATACTACCGACGATTGCTACTACTTTCACGATTGTTTCCTCCTGGTGTCTATTTGAAGACAAATTAGTATAATATCGTTGCTTTATTTGACTTAATAAAATATAAACAACATGTTTATTTTATACTATGTCTCTTCATTTCAAAAATTATTTGCTCAATAAAGAAAGAAGTTGTCTCATACATAACTTTTTCAATTATCATGAATCCTTAAAAACTGTTTATTCTGTAATTAGGTATTTCCTTTAAATTTGATTAAATACATTAATTTTACTAAAAAAATACTCACCAGCTTAATTAGAGCTGACGAGTATTTGACAACATATTATAAAGGGAAACTTCAATCATCGGGGGGGTTCTTCAACACCCAATGATTGTTAGTTAAACCAATCGGGCGCATGCCAGCAGTTGATCTCCCTCTTATCTTTTCGCTTTTCTTACACCTTGAAGTGGGAGTCTTACTGCTTGTTAATGCGGGATTAACTTAAACTTTATAAAAAGGAAGTGTGATCGATAGATGTAGGTCTAGGAACTTCGTCTTCTGCAAGATTAAAAGCGGATGTTGTAAAACTCAATGACAAGATCAAGGCGAAAGATAACCATATAAATACGTTTTTCTTTTTCACTTATAAATCCTCCCAATTCGTTATAAAATTTTGTTTGTATAGCATTTGAATAGCTTGCTGATAATATAAATCGGCTGCTTTAAACTTACTTTCTTTAAAGTAATAATTCGCTAGTAGAATGGAATACTTTTGAACATGCCGGTCGTCATGAATCAGTTTAAAATAGTCAATCCCTCTCTTTAATACCACTTCCAGATCATCTATAGAAGAGTAACATGCTCTATAGATGTCTAAATGACAATAATAGGATCGATTTTCTATACTGAATTTATTCTCCAAGTTCTCGATGACCTCAAAGCCTTTCTTACACCAACTAAGGACCTCCATATGGTTATTTTGCTTAGAATATTCCTTGATAATGGAAAGTATAGATATTAAGTATCCTTCCGCATTATCATTTTCTTCTTTACTTTTCAAACTTAGCTTATAATACTCAATTGCCTTCTCTTGATTTGATTGGACTGCATATAATGAACCTATGTTTTGATAAATCATCCCTTCATAATGTGCAACTTTATAGTCTATCACCAGCTTTTTGGCTAGATTATAATTTTTCTCTGCTTCCACGTATCTTCTCATTTTTTTATGTGCTACCCCCATAACGATGTAGCTATCAATAGCTCTTTCGAATAGGAGATTATCTTTATAGTAGCCTAACGATTTTGAAGCATGATTAATGGTGTTAAAAAATTGATTGCATTTAAAATAAATCAAGCTGAGTACATTGTGAAAATCTGCTATTTCCCACTCTTCATTGGATACATTATTTACAAACTTCACGGAGCTCTCTAACCTGTTTAACGCTTTATAATAGTCGCCATTTAAGTAATAATACAGACCTATATTTAAATTCCCTAAAAATCTTTGTTTCTCATCAAAATCATTTTCTGATTTTATGATCACATCAAATACGGATTGTAAAACCTCTGTCTTTTCGTTCAATATCAACATTAATCGAAACATATACAGGTTGTAAGTATAGAAATTTTTTAGTTGCAAAAAGTAACTATTTCCAATAGAGTACTTCTCCAGTATTTCTCTAATCCATTTCTTATCCCTCTGCATGATCGCTCTCTTATATTGCTCATAAAAAGCTTCAATGAACTTCTTTTCCTCTTCGCTTGGTAATTTTTCTATTTCCAGGTTTAGCCTTTTCAGCAGGGAAGTGATCACTTCCTCGCTTGGAACAGTAGAATTATTCTCGATCTTACTGAGATAGGAAGTAGAACAGATCCCTTTTGCCAATACTGACTGTTTGATTTGTTGGTTTAATCTCTCTTGCTTGATGGTATAACCTATACTACTCATTTTCCCCACCCCTTTACACTTAGTACATATATTAGTTCTTTATGAAGAGTAAGAAACCTTTAACAATCGCTCGACCTATTACGACAATAAGCATAGAAAAGGGTTCAGTGCGGTGATGAACAAGTTTAATATATAGATATGTCTGCCATCCAAAAATATTATATAATATTAAAATTTCCTTCTTTTACGAAATTGAAAGAGTTTCAAGAAAAATAAATATAAGTAATAAATGATATTTCCCAACTTATTTTTGTTCTAAAAACGGGTATTTTTTAGTAATATTTAGGAAAGAACAATTACTTTTTACTAAATATTAATTCATCTTCATTATACCACATAGAGCAGAAAGTCCTGACAAAATTAAAAAAATTTTCAGAAAAAAAGGTTGTTAATAACAAAATAAAATCCCCTTTATAGGACAAGATATATCTTACCCGGGAGACAACACATTATTTTTCACACGCCAAATCAGAACAAAGATTCTAATTTGTGAAGGAGTGACAAAATGGGTTCCGAAAAAAAGAAAATAATACAAGAATTTTTAAAATGTCCTTACAACAAAACCTTATTTGAAGAGTTCCAAACTACAAACTCAGAAGAAACAAAACAAAAAATTGATGTGAAATTTAAAAAGTATTATCAAAACTACAGAATTCTATCCTATCTTATTAAAGTTTTGCATTATGAGAGTAAGCATTTTGATCATAAATTACGCACATATAAGCATAGGTACCAATTAATCCTTACAAATGATTTAGAAACTCCAATTTTTTTCGAGAAATCATATTCCGATTCAATTGATTCTTCGAAAGACATTGAAGACCATATATCTAACGAAAAATTATTTACTTGTTTTAAAACACTTACGACTAGACAAAAAGAAATACTGTCACTTGTTTATGTAAGGCAAATGACAGATAAAGAGATTGCTCAATATTTAGGGATTACTCAACAAGCTGTCTCTAAGACAAGGAAAAATGTTATAAAAAAAATTAGAAAGGGGATTACTCATGATTGATGCAGGGAACATTGTACCTTTAATCGGCAACTTTGGCTTTCCAATTGTAGTATCTATTTACTTGTTACACCGTTTTGAAAATAAAATAGAATCGCTTGAAAATGCCATCCACAACATTGAGAATGTAGTTAATAGTCGTATGGATAAAAGAAAAGGAGGTGAATAAATGGACGAAACGGACATTCTCGCAATTTTAAAACAGCTAGAGCCCAAAATGCAAAGTGTTTTATTTCAAACAAGCAATGATTACAGAGAAGACTTAGAACAAGATCTAAAAGAACGTATGATTAAAATTATAAAAAATAATATCAACCTTGAAGTCCCAGGTTTTTTTGACTTCATAGGAGAAGAACAGCTGCAAGACTATTCTGGAATGCTAACGAGGTGCTGAAAAAATTTTAGATTTACTATTTATTAAGTTGACTAGATCACTAGCACGAAAATTTGTCTCAAGTGCTACCCCCATTCGCAGATGAACTGCACCACAGTTGTTAGTATAGACTAACGATTGATGGTGCAGTTTTTAGTATCTCTATATATATTTCATAAACGGCTTTGAATAGTAAATTCGTTAAGTATGTGGTTAAAGTGTTTGATTTCTTTTATTATTCGATTGGGTTGCGTGATAAAGTCAGCGGTTTGATAATCTTCCAGCCACTGTACTCCAATTGTTAATAGACCTGCGGAGACCCCAGCTGCTATATCTGCTTCGCTATCTCCCACGAACATCGCATCCTCTTTGTTTACGTCGAGTAATGATAATGCTTTTATTATCCCTTCTGGATGTGGTTTAGGATTGATGACATCATCACCTGTAATAATAACATCAAACAGACCGTCCATTTGTAGTGCTTTTAAGGAGATTTCTAGACTTCTTCTTGCTTTACCAGTGACTATACCAAGCTTATGTCCATTTTCTTTAATAGATCTCAATAATTCGTCCATCTCATTATTGGGCTCCACTAGAAGTAAATGTTTTTCTAAATACTTTTCGTAATACAATTCAATGGCTTGTTCTTTGTTGGGATGAACAAGGTTCTCTCTGATAATACCTGTTTCTGACGGCCCGAACATCGCTCGTATATCTTCTGGTGAGAGATTTTTATCATCAAATTCCTTAAATACACTTTGAAAGGAATAATAACAAATAGGTAAAGTATTAGCTAGAGTACCGTCAAAATCAAAAATGATTGCTTTCATTTTCTTGCCTCCTAAAATAGTATCACTTCACATCATTTTACCAAATATTCATAATTTAATATATACAATTCCTCCTCTATAAGCATACATGCGAGTTCTTGCTTTGGGAGCTTTTTTGATAACTAGAAAAGTTTTTCTGCATTTACATGCGTGTAGGCCCTTATCATTACATTAAATTCACCGAAATACGTGCTTTTACATATGGTAGAACGATACATGTGAATGAGGAGGATTATAATAATTGGTTAACCCTATGCAGATGCAGCGTATTACTATTGAACAAGCAATGCAAGTCGCAAGACGTCAAGTCCCAGGGCAAGTTATCCATGTAGATTTAGATATGGAAAACGGACTTTTAGTGTATGAAGTATTCATTTCGACCGCTCAAGGCAGAGTATATCAAGTGGATGTCAATGCAAAAACAGGGGTAATAGTAGATATTGATCAGGAAAGTAGCACGTTTTTTAATAGATAATTTTGTAAAAAAATAATCCATTAGCATTTCACCTAATGGATTACTTTTTTGTGGTATGTAATAGATTAACTATGGTCGAGCTCAATGTATCTAATGGATTAATAATTGTTTTCGAGATCTCGCGTTCAAGCTGTTTGGAGGCATTCACCATTGATAGTTGGGCAACGGAGATTTCTTTTTTTCCATCATCTATAATTTTACGTATGTAGCTAGAAATCATTTGGTTGTAGACTTCATTTAACCCCTGCATCAATAATTCAAAGGTTCCTTCAATCACCATAACCTCTATATTTAAGCTTTTTTGCTTTGTCTCCGCATAATCTTTCAGTCTTTTCATCGTACCCTCTACTGTATTCGGGTTAGATAGGATTACTTGAGGTTTGTCCATTTGACAAATTGCATCAAAATAAGGTTCGTCTATTTTAATAATAGGAATGGAGCAAGAAAGATCCTCTTCGTTTAATAACGCAATATAGTTTGTACAAGTAATAAGGATAGCATCGACATTGCAACTTGCTATCCATTCAATTTGTTCTTTTACTTTCTTCCTGGCCTTCAATTGGGAAAAGCTATGATCGTGTGTCACTCTATTCATAAGCCCAGGATCCACAAAATGCATTAATTCAATTTTAAAATGTGCTAAAGCACTTTCTATATAATCAATATTCGAATGATGCGCGTGCAAGCATGCTAATTTCATGTTATCTTTCCCTCTTCTTTCTTAATAGCAATGATAAAAAATATTCTTTCTTACTTATCTATACTACTTTAAAATAGCTTTGCTCCAGTTCAGCTAGAACCAAGCTTCTTTCATTTTTTTCAATTTAGGAAGAGGAAGTCTTTTTTCCTCGATATGGCTTTCGCTTTCCTCATAGTTATCACTGTCATAGACATGTTTTTTATAATTAAAAGTACTATTTTTATTGACTTTCACAGATATTATTTCTTCGTTTTCCTTTAAATTTCCAATAATCGGAGTAAGCTTGTTATCCTTTATATTTAGTTCATATAGTTTCCCACCAGTCGTTACTGACCCGTATGCGTAACCTATAATGACAAACAAACGATTTTTATCAATCCATTCAATATATTTGGGTGTATATTGACTTAGATCATTATCTTTTAACTGATAAATAGTTGTTGCCTTTGTTTTTAAATTTTCTAGAACTAGGACTGCTTCTCCTTCCTCTGTTGCAAATTCTCCTCTTCCATCAATGGTCGCTTGTTGCAAACTATCTGATGACTTTTTCCATCCTGAATGAAAGCTGGCTTCATAATTTTTTTCTACCTTTGCGTCAAATTGTGTTGGGATATTTTCTATACCCTTACCTAAAACAGTAGGCGTAAAAAAATACTAAAAAGAAAGAAAACCAATAAAGGCAATAATCGTTATATTTCTTATTTTTTGCTTCAGCTGTTGCATAGTTTCGTTCATAAATAAGTACCCCCGCTCATTTCATTTACGCAATTTTCAAGGTTAATACCGTTTATTTTATCTTATAAGACAGTGTTTGATAGACTCAATTCATCTTTTTTCGTTCTACTAACTTGCACAAGACTTTTCTTGTTAAAAGTGAGTTTATATATGTCTGGCATTGCAAGCTGCTCCCAAAAATGAACGTCATATTGCTGATCAAAATAATTCATGATTAATACTTGTATGTTGCCGTGTGTTCCGATAACAATATTTTGACCTTTAAACCTATCTAAAACTTGGAGAGTTGCCTCTACTCCTCGTTTTTGAGCAATATAATTAGACTCTCCTCCCTCCAACGAAAAATCAAAATCTGTCCATACTTTAGAAATGGCTTTGTCAAAATCCGCTATAGGATGTTCGGAAAGTAAACGTTCGCGGAAACCATCGATTAATTCTATTTCTTTTCCAATATATTCTGCGATTCCTTCCACCGTTTGAATGGCTCTTTTATAAAGACTGGAAATGACAAGATTGATATCCAACTCTTTCAAGAGATTGGTCGTTAGTTTTGCATCCTCTATGCCGCGATCTGACAGCGGTCTATTCAGCTCGTCAGGTGAGTAAGTAGAATGTGCATGGCGTACGAAATATAAGTTTGTTATCATAATCTTTTTGCTCCTATTTTTTATTCTCATTCATAGTTATTCTTTTACTTCTCGATTTATACCTTTTCCTTTTATACTAATTTCTTGTTATCCTTATGAATATTCGTCATTAAAGATATTTTATCCTTCTATTTAACTAATATCAGCTTCAAAATATGAAACAGTTATCATGATATTTTCCTGTTTATCTTCAGAGAAACATATGATTCTAATTCCTATCACTTTAGTTCGTATTACTGGTAAGATAATAGAGAATATTCTAATAAGGAGTTGTGATTACGATTATGGTAGCTAAAGTAGAGATTGGTAAGACGGGTCTATTCGTAAATCCAGTAGGGCTTGGTACAAATGCAGTAGGAGGGCATAATCTTTTTCCCAATTTAAACGATGAGACTGGAAAGGAGATTGTTCGCACAGCAATTAATAATGGAATCGACTTTTTGGATACAGCTTTCATCTATGGTAAAGGAAGATCAGAAGAGTTAATTGGAGAAGTATTAAAAGAAAGTAAGATCCGTCACGACATTGTTATAGCTTCAAAAGGCGGCCATAAATTGGAAAATGACCAAGTTCTAATAGACAACTCTCCTAAGTTTTTGAGAGAAACAGTCGAAAATAGCTTGCGTAGCCTGCAAACAGATTATATTGATTTATTTTATATACATTACCCAGATGAAAACACGCCAAAAGCAGAAGCTATTGGGGCACTTCACCGTTTAAAAGAAGAAGGAAAAATACGTGCCATTGGTGTATCGAACTTTACTTTGGAGCAATTAAAAGAAGGTAACCAAGATGGCTATATTGATGTTCTTCAATCGGGTTACAATCTATTAAAACGTGATGCAGAAAATGATTTTCTACCGTATACAAAGGAGTATACTATTTCTTTTATACCTTATTTCCCACTAGCTTCTGGTTTACTAACAGGGAAGTTTGATAAAAATAGCACATTTGAAGATGGCCGTTCAAAAAATCCATTATTCCAAGGAGAAGTATTTGTTCGCAACTTAGAAAAAGTAGAACTATTGCGTCAAATAGCTAATGATAAAGATGCCGAGGTTTCAAATATTGTGCTTGCCTGGTATTTATCTCAACAGGGTATCGATGTAATCATACCTGGAGCTAAAAAACCGGAGCAAGTTTTAGCTAATATCAAAACATTAGAAGTGCAGCTAACACCTACTGAGGTTGCAGAAATTGATCATATTTTTAGATAAACAAAACACAGAGCGAACGCTCTGTGTTTTTTATTCCCATTCAAAAGGTGTTGCTTGGTATACGTAATAATTCAACCAGTTCGAAAATAGTAAATGTGTATGAGAACGCCATGTATTTAATGGTTCGTTTTCCGGGTCGTCATTAGGGAAATAATTAGCAGGCACATCCATATCAATACCTTTAGATAGGTCGCGGTTATATTCATCCGCCAAAGTGGTCGCATCATATTCTAAATGACCGGTAACCATAATTTGTTTTGCATCGTTCGAAATAACAAGAAATACACCTGATTCATCAGAGATAGAAAGTAAATTTAGCTCTGGATGTTTTTTTATGTCATCATAAGAAACAGAGGTAAAGCGAGATACTGGTGCGTTAAAAACATCATTAAATCCCCGTACTAAGTCTACTGTTAAATCGGATAAACGATGAGCAAACACTCCAAAACATTTCTTTGGTAATTCGTATTTTCCGATTCCAAAGTGATGATATAAAGCTGCTTGTGCCCCCCAGCAAATATTTAATACAGACGTCACATTCGTTGTTGTCCAATCCATTATTCTGACCATCTCTTCCCAGTAATTTACGTCTTCAAATGCTAAATGCTCAATGGGAGCTCCTGTTATAATCATCCCATCATATTTGCGATGCTTGATATCCTCAAACGTTGTGTAAAACGTATTTAAGTGGGTTTTACTAACATTTTTCGATTCATGTGTAGCCATATGCATAAACTCAATATTCACTTGCAATGGTGTGTTCCCTAATAATCTTAAAAGCTGCAATTCTGTTCTTTCTTTCTCGGGCATTAAATTTAATATAATAATATTTAATGGACGTATATCCTGTGCTACCGCACGCTCCTCATCCATCACAAATATTTTTTCTTTTTTAAGTAATTCTGTTGCTGGCAACTGTTTTGGTACATTAATCGGCATTGTCTTCCTCGTCCTTTCTATGTAACATAAAAAAACCTCTTTTCTTATGGATAAGAAAAGAGGGTGTATTAATAGCTCTCAGTTCTTATCTCTCAAGACAAAAAATCTTGTAGGAGTTAGCACCTTTCTGACAATATCAGAGGTTGCTGAAGCTTCACAGGGCCATATCCCTCTGCTTCTCTTGATAAGAATATTAATTTGTTGGTTTATGTAATCTAGTAAATACTACCATGAGCCAAATATTTATGCAACATTTGAAATTAATAAAAAGATCATAGTAAAAGATATTCTAGTAGAGAGGTCTTTATTCATGCTTTTCATTCAATTTAAGAACAAGCTTGTTTGAATAGAGTTTTCATACTTTTTGAAAAATATCAGATATAGTTTGATTTCACAAAACCCTTTCGAATAGAGCATTCTCCATTCGAAAGGGTTTACTAATTGATTTTAGACTTTAAAGCGATTTACCGCCTCTGTTAATTTCTCACTTAGTTCTGTTAGTGTCTCTGAAGATTCTGCTACAGATTGGATCGCGCGAAGTTGTTCATCAGACGATGCACTTACTTCTTCACAAGCAGCTGCCGTTTGCTGAGAAGTTGCTGCCATCAGTTGAATCGTTTCCACTACTTGTTCTTTATACTTGGAAACCTGTTCAATTTCCTCGGATACTTCATCAATGGAAGTTTGCATATTCGCCATTAGAGCTGAGATTTCTTCAAAAGTAATTTGTGTATCTGTTACAACCGTGCCCTGAGCTTGGAATGTCTCTCTTGTTTCGTTCATCTGCTTGCTAACTAAAACGGATTCTTGCTGTAGCTCAGTTATTGTCTTTTTGACTTCATCAGTAGCTCTTGCAGATTGCTCTGCCAGTTTTCTTACTTCCTCTGCAACTACCGCAAAACCTTTTCCATGTTCGCCAGCTCTTGCTGCTTCGATACTAGCATTTAAAGCAAGTAAATTTGTTTGCGCAGAAATTTCCATAATCGTTTCCATGACCCCTCCGATTGCTTTTACTTTGCTTTCTAAAGTGCCAACAACGTCGGACATAGATTTTAAATTGGATTCCCAATTAAGAAAGGATGATTTCAATTCACGCATTTGACTTTGACCGTTAGTGTTCATCTCGTTTGCTTTCGTTGCAATGTCTGTCATAGCGATTGATTTTGCATTGATTAAGTTTATTTGTTCGCTTAAGTGTGCAGAGCTATTTGTTACTTCTTCTGCATCTTCCGCAGATTTTGAGGCACCCTCTGCAATTTCAGTTACCGCTATTGCAACTTGTTCTGCAGATGCGTTTGTTTCTTCTGCTACCGCACTTAAACTCTCTGAGTTAGCTTGCACATTTGTCGCAGAATGTTTTACCACTTCGATAATATTGTGCATGCTTTCCGTCATTTTATTGAAGTTATTAGCCAATTGACCTATTTCATCTTTCGATTTGACTGTTGCGTGTACGGTTAAATCTCCAGCTGCAACTGCATCCATTAATTTTTTTAGTTCATCGATTGGTTTAACGATACGAGAAATCGTGATGAAAAGGACGATACATAATACAAACAACAGAATAAAAGAAATAACAATAATGATATTACGGATATCTGAAGCTGTTTTTTGTATATTATTTTCATCATATACGACCCCTAACTTCCAATCAAGACCGGGAATCGATGAATAAACAGTGACATAAGATATCCCTTCTGCTTTATCATGCACAATTCCATTTTCGTTTCCACTTGTTAGCATTTCACTTACATATGCGTAATTTGTAAGGTCTTCTCCAAACATCGTTGGATGTACAATTGCCGTACCGTCCTTCTCTACAATTACTGGGTATCCATTAAAGCTTAATTCATTTGATGATACCGTATCTGTAAGTTGCGCCAATAGAATATCCATCCCAACAACGCCGATTACTTTGCCATTTGCAAGGACAGCTTTTGAACCAGTTATTGCATACTCGCCAGTTGCCGAATCGACATATGGTTTTGACCAATGTACACGGTTAGTTTCCGTCAATGCTGATTTGTACCAATCCCTTACTGTAGGATCGAAATCTGACCCAAGATCTACTTCAGGAAATATCTCCAATTGCTTGTTGGGCAATGCGTAATATACAGACGAAGTTGCATCAAATAACGAGGAAAACTCTTTGAATTTAGCGTCTAATTCTGTTTTTAATTGAGAAGCTGTAGCTTGATCAGGCGTGGATCTTTCATCCCTATAATCGAGAGCCTCCCGTGTGGAGGATAATTGCATAAGCCCTTTTTCATATGCACTTAAATAGTTGGAAATAGATAATGACATTTCGGAAACCAACACTTGACTTTGTTCTATTAAGCTCTCTTCTGTCTTTTTATTGACAGTATATGTACTCATTAGATTTAAAATAATTAGCCCGACAGCTATAAGCACTGCTACAGTGCCGATTATTTTCCATTTTATTGACTTTTTCATATAACATCTTCTCTCTTCTATTAGTGTAGTAAAATCAAACATACTATCTATCTATCCTACTAACAATAGACTTTATACCTACTTAAGAATAATAATTTTGTAGAACGGAATAGAATTGTTAGATTTATTTGATTATACCTCAATTAATTGACAGAGATTACCTTATATTAATTAAAGCATCTTTAACCTCTTTCCAGCTTTTCATATATATTTCCCATTCTATTTTAAAACGCGGGGATAGAAATTCATCCCCGCAAATTATTGTTCAAGTTACTTAATAATTACAATACCAATTAATCTTCTAATTCCATCCATTGCTCCATTAATTCCTCTAAAAGCTGAGTCTGGTCCTTTCTAGTGGCCAATAATTGCTCATAACGGTCCCAGTCATTTTCCATCTCTATTTGCATTGTAATTGAATTGATTTCCACTTCTAAGGCAGCAATTGTCTCTTCAATGGGATGCTCTTTTTTTATCATTGTTTGTTTAGGCTTGGATGCTTCTTTTAATTCCACTTGGTCTAATTTGGGTTGTTTTGCTTGTAATTCCTCCCACTTAGCACGTGCCCATTCATATGGGCCTTCAAAAGTGGATAATTGTCCTTGGTCTAACCATGCAGTTCTAGGAAATAGCTTATTTAAAAAGTATCGATCGTGTGAAACAGCAAGTATCGTCCCTTGGAAGTCTTCTAGTGCATCTTCTAATACTTCTCTTGAGTCAATATCTAGGTGATTCGTCGGTTCGTCTAGCATTAACATATTGATGTCCTGATGCATTAACTGTGCAAGGCGTAAACGCATTCGTTCTCCGCCACTTAGATCACCTATTCGTTTAAATACATCCGGCCCATAAAACATAAACTTCGCTAGTATATGGCGTGCATCTCCTTCAAATACATTTACTTCACTCCGAAACACATCAATGAGACGTGCTTTAGGATCTATTATATGGAAATGCTGCGACAAATAGCCTACTCGAACGTTACTACCAAGACGCGCAATCCCTTTATCTATGGGTATTTCTCCGCGTAGTAAGTTTAATATGGTCGATTTTCCAGTGCCGTTACGTCCAACAATTGCTAATCTGTCTTTCCAGTACACATGAAGATTAGAAGATGAAGTAACTTTTTTTCATCAAATGATTTGCACACTTCTTCCATGACAACCACTTCTTTTCCGCTCCGAGGGGCAGCTTCAAAAGTCAAATCCATCTTTTTTGGATCGATGAGCGGTTTTCTAATCTTTTCCATCCGCTCTAAAGCTCTTTCCATATTTCGAGCTTGACGATGTAAACCCGGATTTGGAGGAATGGCTTCATTTGCCCATTGTCTTAATCGTTTAATAGCCTCTCTCATTTTCTTTATCTTTTTTTGTTGTTCTTCATATGCTTGAAACTCACGCGTGAGTCGTTCTTCTTTTTCGATACTAAAGAAAGAATAGTTTCCATGATAGAGCGTTAGTTCGCCATCTTCTAAATCAGCCACTTTTGTTACAACCTGATCTAAAAAATATCGATCATGCGAAACAATTACAACAGTTCCAGCATAATTCACTAAATATTCCTCTAGCCACTCTACTGCAAATATATCTAAATGATTGGTAGGCTCATCTAGTAACAACAGGTCCGGTTTGGTTAACAAAAGCTTGCCTAGCATAATTTTTGTTTGCTCCCCACCGCTTAAATTTGAAAAAGGTTGCGAAACAAAGTTGGATAACTGTAGCCCTTGAATCACTTTTTCAAGCTCTGATTCCATTAAATATCCACCATTGTTTGTAAACTCTTCTTGCACATCTCCGTATGTTTGCAGTAATTTTTCCATATCTTCGGGATTTGAAGTAGACAACTTAACCTCAAGCTCTTTCATCTTCTCTTGCATTACGTTTAAAGACTGAAACGCACTATTCAACACATCATAACCCGTAATTTCATCAGAAAATGTAGGGATTTGGGCCAAATAACCAATCTGCGTTCCTTTTTTATAATGAATACTTCCTTTGTCCGCAGCTTCTAATCGGGCAATTAACTTGAATAAGGTTGTCTTCCCGGCACCGTTTCGTCCAACTATTCCAAGTCTATCTCCAGTCTTTATAGAAAGAGACAGGTTTTCAAAAATTATATTTCCTCCAAGCATTTTGCTTATTTCTTGTATTGTACATATCATTTTATTCGCTTCCTTTTCCATTAGATTAAATCCAGCTGGAAGCATCTTTTTTCCATAAAAAAAAGACTGCTAAAAAGCAGTCTTTTCCAAACTTATGGTTCAGAAAGAATGACTTTATCAGCTGTGAAATTCATTCAATTTGCTAAAAATGGGCAGACTTATCCCGTTGTCAGCAATTTCATGAGTAATCGCACAAGATGTGGATAAAAATTCCAATATAAATCTATGTGCGTTCACAGCGTTTTTCATTCTTCCTTCACCTCCGTTCCATATAGTTAAATTTATATTATCATCATTATTCTAATAATTCAATGGATTATTTTTGGGTTTTTCAAAAGTCGGATCGTTCATATCATCACCAGTGTCTGGGATACCAAGATCATTTTCTTCATTAACTTCTTCATTTCCAGTGTTTGGCAGATTTTGCTCTTGGCTGTCCATCTGTGTTTCAGGATTTGCAGGATCATTTGAATCACGATTGGACCCACACGCAGATAGCATAATCAATGAAACAAGTAAAACGGTTGAAATTCTTTTGTTCATTTATTTTCCTCCTACTTTTTCATTAGATTGCACTAATGTAACAGCTTTATACAGAAAAATACTATCGATACAAACGAAAAATAATAGCTGACGCACATATCATATATTTTATAATTCCCTTTAAAACAAGAAAAACCCCAGTACAATTACTGGAGTTTCCATTTTTCTTATTCTTCTATGTCAAAATAAATTTCATCTTCATCACTGAATTCTTTGCCATTTTCAAATAAAACAGTCGTTCGTAAAATTAATTTAGATACTTCCTCTACTCCATCAGGTATCCATCTTTCATCCGGCATAATTTCAAATGGGATCATTTGCATTTCTTTGGAAGCAACCGAACCAACTAGTTCAATTGAATGTTTGGAGATGATTTTGGAAACTAGCTCGTTTCTTACTTTAAAAACCTCCAGTTTAATATTCTCTATCGATTCATCATCATGTACACCTTCAATATAAATGGTACCTGAAAGATTGATACCGTGTTCAATATAAGGATGGTCTACCACCGTATCAATTTTAATTGATTGTACTTTTATAGATGATTCAAACTTCTTTGCCATTACTCTCAATCCACCTTGTTATTTGTATGCTCATATTGATTTTCCAAATTCGGTTCATATCTATTATAACGTTTTTTGAATAAAGTATAAAAATGAGCAACAATCACTTTTAATATTGCATACCCTGGAATCCCAAGAATAACACCTGGAACTCCAAATAACGCTCCGGAAGTAATTAATACGAAAATAATTGTAATTGGATGCACATGAAGGGATTTACCCATAATTTGTGGGGAGATGAATTTTCCTTCCACTAACTGAACGACCGTCCACACGATAGCAAGCTTCACTAACATAAGCGGATCCGAAGATACAAGCGCAATGATAACAGCCGGTGTAATTGCAATAACTGGACCTAAATAAGGTACTACGCTCGTAACCATAGCAATCACGCCAAGAAGCAATGCATATTCCATGCCAATAATTGTGAAGCCAATAAATATCATAAATCCAATACAGATGGACACTAGAATTTGGCCTTGTATATAAGCACTGATCTGGTTATCAATACTTCTGAAGACAGAGTGAAAATCCTCACGCATACGAGGTGGAAAAACTCTTATTACAAACTTAGGTAATTCTTCTCCATCTTTTAATAAATAAAACAGAATAAATGGAACCAAAATAATCGATAAAACGAAGCTTGTTACCGCTCCTAATACAGATGTGATTCCCGTTGCGATACTAGAAATTGCATTTTGAAACAACTCTCCCACTTCTGCAGGTACGTTTTTCAACACTTGCATTGCTTCTTTCTCAATTTCTAAATAATAGTCTGCAACAAAAGAAGTTCTTAAAAAGCTGTCTAAAGAGTTCAATAGTTGTATCAAGTAAACCGGTAATTCCTCAACCAACCTAGTAGACTGCGACTTTAAAAATGGGACAACTAAAAATACCAGTAGCGTGATTAATCCAATCAATGCTAGGAAAATGATTAATATACCCCACACTCTAGGTATTTTTATCTTCTCAATCAGTCTCAAAATTGGTCTTAATAAATAATATGCAATAACAGCTAGAATTACTGGTAAAACTACATTTCCTAGGAATATAGTTAATGGACTAAAGATAAATGATACTTCCCCGTATACCATAATAATCAGTCCGATTAATAATATTAGGATAAATGTAAAGAACGTATTACGTCCTCCTAAAAATTTTATGTACCTTGTGGAAAAAAAAGAAGGTTTTTCAGGCTCCACTTTTATCAAACACCCTTTCCTATATAATATATTTTACGGACGAATGAAAAGATTGGCAAATGTTTAAGCATTATTATTTTTCCAAAAAGTTATCTATCGCTTCTTTATTTTTATCAGTGTTGATTTCTAGAACGGATCCGGCATGCTTATAGCTAGAAAAAGTGTAAGTTCCTTCTACTGGTATCGTTAATTTCTCTATTTCAAGTTTTCCACTAATGAGAGCATCTATTATCCGTTTTCCTTTATCGGTTCTAGAATAGTCTGTTTCGATATACCCTTCAGCCGCACCTAAAAATTTCGGTGTATTAGATAGGTTTCCGATGGACAGTATTTCATCCTTTAATGCTTCCATCACTTTTTGTTGTCTTTCAACTCGCCCAAAATCGCCATTTTCATCTGCACGAAACCTTGCATAACCAAGCAGCTCTTTACCCGATAAATTTTGCTGCCCTTGTGTAAGGGTAACCCCGATTTTCTCTGACATGTCCTTTTCCACATTTACTGGAATTCCATTCGGTGCAAGTATATCTACAAGTGATTCAAAGCTACTAAAATCGATTAACGCATAATGATGAATTGGTAGATCAAACATTTGTTGAATCGTGTCTTTTAATAACTGAACCCCGTCGAGATAATACGCTGTATTTAATTTATACGATTGATAGCCGGGGATATCTGCATAAATATCTCGCATAAACGAAATAATCTTCACATCATTATCTTGTTTATCCCAAGAAACAAGCATCATCGTATCCGAGCGTGCCTGTTTTTGTCCCCTTGAGTCTACCCCTAGTACTAATATATTTTCCCGTTCCTCAGCTTGTAGCTTGTCCCCTTCAAAATCGATCGTTAAATCCACTTCTTTGTTCGCTAATTTGTATCCACTGGAATACTGCGTGACCGCATATATTCCACTTATCAGTATTACTAACACAAGAAATAACGTAAAGACTCGTCCTACTCGGAGTCTTCTTTTTCGCTTACGTCCTGTTCGTAATTGTCGTTCTTCTTCCATGATGATATCGCTCCTTTATATTCTTATAATAACGTATTTTCCCCGTTTAAGTTTCGGAATTTTGTACATTTTAGTATCTCATGGTAAAATACATGATGCTATTATGGGAGGAATGACAATGATGGAAAAAGCAACTTTTGCAGGCGGCTGTTTTTGGTGCATGGTAAAACCGTTCGATTCGTGGGATGGCATACATAAAGTAACTTCCGGTTATATGGGAGGTCATATAGAAAACCCGACATATGAGGACGTAAAAAAAGGAACATCCGGGCATTTGGAAGTGGTTGAAATTCAATATGACCCATCCATTTTTCCGTACAATGAGCTACTTCAAATCTTTTGGCAACAAATTGATCCAACTGACGCAGGCGGACAGTTCCAAGATCGTGGAGAAAGTTATAAGTCGGCAATATTTGTACATACAGAAGAACAACGCAAGCTTGCACAATTATCAAAAGATGATTTAGCTGCAAGCGGAAAATTTTCTAAACCAATTGTTACAGAAATCAGAGATGCACAAACATTCTTTGAAGCAGAAGATTATCACCAAGATTTTTATAAAAAAAGTCCCGATCACTACAAAGAAGACAGAGCTCAATCGGGCCGAGACGAATTTATCGACAAACATTGGAAATAAGCATTATAAAACAATTATTTAAAATACCAAGTTAGCCTTAATTCGTGGTATAATAAGAGCATTGTGAACTTTAGGAGGTACTAGCATGATTGCAGTAAGTAATGTAAGTCTTCGTTTTGGTGATCGTAAACTATTTGAAGACGTAAATATAAAGTTTACACCGGGTAACTGTTACGGTTTAATCGGTGCAAACGGAGCAGGTAAATCTACATTTATCAAAATTCTATCTGGAGAGATTGAAGCCCAGGAAGGCAACGTCATCATGAATCCAAATGAACGTTTAGCTATTCTAAAACAGAATCACTTCGAATACGAAGAGTATACAGTTTTAGAAACCGTTATTATGGGACATAAACGTTTATACGAAGTAATGAATGAAAAAAATGCTATCTATATGAAAGAAGATTTCTCTGATGAGGATGGCATGCGTGCAGCAGAACTAGAAGGTGAATTTGCAGACTTAAATGGTTGGGAAGCAGAATCAGAAGCTGCAATCCTTTTACAAGGTCTTGGTATTCCTGATAGTATGCATCAAAAGAAAATGTCTGAGTTAACAGGTTCAGAAAAAGTAAAAGTCTTACTATCACAAGCGTTATTTGGTAAACCAGATGTACTTTTACTCGATGAGCCTACCAACCATTTGGACATTAAAGCGATTCAATGGTTAGAAGATTTCTTGATTAACTTTGAAAATACAGTAATTGTCGTATCCCATGACCGTCACTTCTTGAACAAAGTATGTACGCATATTGCGGATTTAGACTTTAGCAAAATTCAAGTATATGTTGGGAACTATGACTTCTGGTATGAATCAAGTCAACTTGCATTGAAGCTGGCATCTGATCAAAACAGTAAAAAAGAAGAGAAAATTAAAGAGCTTCAAGCCTTTATCGCAAGATTTAGTGCGAATGCCTCTAAATCTAAACAAGCAACTTCTCGTAAGAAAATGTTAGACAAAATTGAGTTAGATGATATTAAACCATCTTCTCGTAAATATCCTTACGTAAATTTCTCTATGAAACGTGAAATTGGGAATGATGTTTTACAAGTTCAAGATTTAAGTTACACATTTGAAGGAGAAAAACTATTCTCTAAAATGAACTTCACTTTAAACAAAGAAGATAAAATTATTCTTCTTGGAGGTGAGTTAGCAAAATCAGCATTGCTTCGCGTTCTTGCAGAGGAAGAAGAACCGCAAGAAGGCTCCATTCGTTGGGGTGTTACTACTACTCGTGCATACTTCCCTCTTGATAATGCGAAATATTTCCAAGGGAACGAGACTTCGCTTGTAGACTGGTTACGTCAATATTCACCAGATGATGAAAGTGAAACATTCCTACGTGGATTCCTAGGTCGTATGCTATTCTCTGGTGAAGAAGTGAAGAAAAAACCATCCGTACTTTCAGGTGGAGAAAAAGTTCGCTGTATGCTTTCTAAAATGATGCTTTCAGAGTCAAACGTACTATTACTAGATGAGCCTACGAACCATTTAGATTTGGAATCTATCCAAGCACTAAATAATGGATTGACTGTATTTAAAGGTGCCATGATCTTTACATCACATGACCATCAGTTCATTCAAACAATCGCTAATCGCGTCATTGAAATTCGCGATGACGGTTCAATCTTAGACAAACAATTAACTTATGATGAATTCCTAGAATGGAAAGATGCACAAAAACTTTCATAATCAATTTAAAGCAGGGTATTTTACTTCGATTAAATCGAGGTAGAATACCCTGTTTTGTTAACCAAATATGATATTAACTCTTGAAATTATTTCCATATCATGTGCGCTTTTTTATTCTTTCGTGTAAGAGACCATCTGATTGTTTATTCTCCCCGGTTACAAAATCAGTCATGTAATAAGTTAAATATTGTCCATAATTATTTTTCGTTTTTAACAAGAGTTCATCTAAATAGTATGCTCCTTTTGGTATTTTATCTAATAACAGGACTGATAGAGACGCATAAATTCCGCAAGCTACTTGAAAATATGTGGCATTAGTTTTGTACCTAGCAAAAATGGAATCATTTCTTGATATATTGTACATATATCTTTCCTTGTCATTATAAACCAGTAATACACCTGCTAAATCCTCCCCTTTCAATGTCGCTTCAAGGGGGTCAAGAACCTTCATTTCAAAATCCCACAATTTATCTACATCTTCAATATTTGAACGAATTAATTCAGAAGTATGATCATTTATCTTGTATAAAAAACCACATTCCATGTCATATAATTTACCTAATGTATACACCTCTTCATGTGGCATTAAGCAACCATAAAATTTCTTATCCCCGAGCGTCACTTTAAATTCGATGTCATATACATTTTCATATAGGAAAAGTGGAGTACGATGCCTCATAAACATCGGGTAACTTAGTATTGCCTCATCGAGAAAACATTCTGGTGACCAAGTTGTATAGATTACATTCTTCTTCGCTTTCTTATTATCTTTATAAAATGAATTATCATCTTCCACAATATAACAGGCAAGTGGAGCTTCATCAGATGGATCATTTTTTAGTAGCTCAATTGCCATCCATTGAACTACACCTGGATTCATACCTGATCCAATTACAGCAGTTATATTTTTAAATGTATGTTTTTTCTCTTCTAAAATTCTCATTCTCTCGATTAACCCAAATCCTTCATATAATTCTTCGTTTTCATCAACCATCGTATTCTCTAATGCTGTGTTTACATATTTGATACCAAGTTGATCGCAGCATTGTAACATTTCTACCGTATCAGCCCAAGAAACATCAATCACAACAGATGTTTTCGAGTTTTTAAGATGTTTGATAAAATTATTCGTATCTTTTAAATCGAATTCATGTAAAATAATTTGATCTTTCAAATTGGGAAATAAACTAGAATAGTATTTTTCCTTTTTTTGTTTATAATCTATTAAATGAATTTTGCTATTTTTAATAATGTGATAAATAGAATCCTGTTTATCTTTGACTGATTTATTTAAAATAGAAAGTACCGATTTTGCCACTCCTCCTGCACTACCAACAATTGTTAAAATAGTTTGATTCTCTTTCATTTATTCACCTCTTCTCCTTTTTAATAATATATGTGATGAAATGATAAGAGTTTAGACGGTCCCCCCATTGAGAAATAAAGCATCTGTTCTAATAGTTTTATACAGTATGCATTTTGCACAGTCATTCTGCCTTATTGGACATAAAGTAATAGAAGTAAAGTTGTGAATTAATAAATTCTACTACTCACATAAAAAAAGAAAGAAGGGATTCTATGGATACAAATGGACAGCATTTAATTATTGATGCTTTTGAATGTCAAAATGATATTCTTAATGACGCAGTAGAGTTAGAACAATTATTAACAGGAGCAATAAATAAATTAGGAATGGAGATTCTATCCTCTCATTTCCATTCCTTTATTCCTGAAGGAGTAACAGGAATTATTGGTATATCAACTTCCCATTTTTCGATTCATACATGGCCGGAGCATAGATATGCAGCATTAGATCTATATACATGTGGAGATCAAAATATATGGCCGGCTTTTAGAGAAATTCTTCAAATATTACAAGCTAAACAATCCGATGTATATGAAATATCGCGTGGACAAAAAATCAATAATAATACGGCTTTTAAAAAATTTACCCTTACTTTTAATGAATCTAATGATGAAATCATAGAATCCCAAGCTTTTTTACAATAAAGTTTACTCGGGTATGTCTGAGATTTGGGATAATAAAAAACGACTTTACAATTCAAGATAGAATGTAAAATCGTCTTATTATCCGCTGTGGATATTAACTAAAAATAACCAGTAAATTACTAAAAACTAGCCACTTGATATATAGGTTTTGATGGATTGTTTTGGAGGGAACGATCACTAGACCATTACCGAGTTTTCTAGCTACCGAGGGATGTCATTTTATCGCATCCCTCCGATTTTTTTCGGTAATCATGTGGTAGTCGTTCGTCCTTCTCTCTCCGTTAGAATAATAGTAATGCTAATTTTCAAGTTAACGCTAGTTTGTCCATCAAGCTTTTTTTCCCTTTTTTATAAATTTACCTAGAATAGATTTCGATGGTAGTTTACCTACAACAGAATCACTTGTTTTGGATATTTTCTTTAAAGAATCTAATAATTTTTCATCCCCAACCCAATGCTCTTCGATGATTTCAGGAGAAAATTTATTTAGTAACATATTTACTACATATGTAGCCACAATAATATCATCGATAAATCCGCCAGGTCCGATTAATCCTTCTGGCAGGACGTCAAGCGGTGTGATGAAATATAAAATACCACTACCAATAAGTGTTTTATATTTAGTATCAATTCGACTATCTAACATCGCTTTTATGAGTAAATGAAATAAATCTGGAGCAAACAATAAATACGGTGCAAATTTAGACGTTTTCCCTGTTTTAGATTGGGTAAAATCTGTAATTTTTGAACGCAATTTCATATAGAAATCTTGCTGTTCCTCATAAGGAGGTAACTCTTTTTTCAATTCAGTATTCATTTATATCTCTCCTCTCTTGTTTTCACTATACCAAAAAAACGACAAAATGAAACATATAACCACATAAGCCGTCTAATCATAAACACATTATAAGGAGGTAACTAAAATGATTAAGCTTTTATTTTTACTAATACCTACTCTTTTTCTTATTGCTTGCGGAGACGAAAAACCTGTAGATACGGAAACAACTACAAAACCACCTTCAGAAGAAGTAGTTACTCCTTCTGAATCTCCGATAAGCTTATCTCACTTTTTTATGCCTGACAATTCCGTTGCTCAATTTAAGGGTGAAGGAAATGAATATGCAACCTACAGTTTGACAACCCTGTATCCATTTGAAAACTATGTCATTACGTATGAGGATAATGGCGGAACAGTCGTCCAAAGGATATTTAATGTACAGGAAAATAAAATAAGTCTTATAGCTGAAAATGGAGAAGCATATGAACCTACAACTCATAGCCTAGCAGAACTCCAAGCAATGCAAGAAATCGAAGTATATTTAGCCACTCCAATTGAAGTTGGAGCAACATTTAACGATTGGAAAATCACTTCAACTACAGAGACACTGGAAACAGATCTCCAAACATTTGATCATGTGATTGTTATAGAAAAAACAAATGAAGATAATTCTATTACGCGAAAATATTTCGCAAAAAACTTCGGAGAAATAAAACGAGAATTTTTCATGCAAGAAGGCGATGAACAATATATCGTCAGTTCTGTCATCGAAAGTATGGAGTGAAATTGGTTGATTAGATGATTTACCACAATAATCGGAAGCCAAAAAAGAAGCTGCTCCAAAATGGAGAGCTTCTTTTTAACTATTCTTATAGTTTAGTTACATTTGCAGCTTGTGGTCCGCGGTTACCTTCTACCACTTCAAATTCTACTTTTTGTCCTTCTTCAAGTGATTTAAATCCTTCACCTTGAATAGCAGAGAAGTGTACGAATACATCGTTTTCTCCTTCTACTTCGATAAATCCAAATCCTTTTTCTGCGTTAAACCATTTTACTGTACCTTGTTTCATGTTATTACCTCCAAAAAATATTAATCAATATGTGATAAACAAAAATTCACATATTCCATGAAGTACCGACATCACATCGATCACTACATAGGATATGTGAATTACAAATACTGTTTCTCACTTTAAATTGTTAACTAAAGTATAACAGTTGGATAAATATAGTCAACAAGTTTTTTTATAATTCTAAATCGTTTGCTTCATACTATTCCAAATGACTCCATGATAGATTTGCAAATCATCTTCACAGGATTCACAGTAACATTGCTCTTTTATTGACCAAAATGCCCAATACTTATCTCCTTTTACTTGTTCTTTTGGAAACTTCGCTCGAAATTCATCCAACATCTTATTTAAATATTGCAGTGCTTCTTCCTCTTGATCGAAGGTCATTTTTTTTACTATATGCTCTTCCCAACCTTCAAATGCCCACCAAGGTTCGTAATCTGCTTTCATATAAATAACTTCAAACATACATATCGCCTCTAACATTTATTGTTAACTCATATTGTACTGGTTCGACAAAAAAAGTCTACTCAAATGACTTATTAAGTCAAAGAATTGAAAATAAGCGCAATATCAGTTAAGTTATAGTTAATACATTTTATGAAATGTTAAAGGAGAAGATGAGTTGAAAAAGCGAGCGCATATTCTTATGCATGGCGATGTAGATGGAGTTGGCTTTCGATTTCTAGTAAAACAAAAAGCACAATCACTTAGTTTAAAAGGTTATTGTATGCAAAATGAACAAAAAGATATCATCATCGATATAGAAGGCGATTTAAATCGTTTAGATGAATTTATAGAGTATATTCAAAAAGGCGTATCCCCTTTATCTAAAGATAATGCTTTTGAAATTGAACTATTTGATCATCTTAAAGGGTATACAAAAATGGAATCTGATATCGTCTAAACCTTTAGGAAAATGAAACCTTCTTCTCTTTCATTCGTATATTATATTGTAGACAAAAGGAGGTAGCCTATAATGACTGAAGTAATGAATACTGTCATTCGTCATTTTATCAATATACCCATTATGTTCATATCTTGGTTTGTATTCTTTTTTACTTTCGATATTGGATACTTTATCAGCTCAGCTCTTGCGCTTGGAGTGTACTTCGTATCGAATTTTACTATTAAAAAGCTACAACATCGAAGAATTATGAAGAAACATCAACTTACTCATTCTGAGTATTTCCATATACAACAACAACTCAAAGAAGCGAAAGCAAAAATCCGTACGCTAAATAGCCATTATTTAAGAGTACGTTCCTTTAGCTCATTTAAACAATTATTTGATATGAATAGATTAGCAAAAAGAATTATTGCCTTAGTAAAAGAAAATCCACGTAAGTTTTATCAAGTAGAAAAGTTTTTCTATGCACACTTAGATTCGGCTGTAGAGCTCACTTCAAAATATACACTTTTAGTGTCACAGCCGATGAAAAACCATGATTTAAAAATTGCTTTAGCGGATACTCGTGAAACATTGGAATCGATGAATTCCATTATGGAGGACGATCTAAAAGATGTACTAGCTTCCGATATTGAGCACCTAAAAATGGAACTAGATTTCGCTAAACTTTCCGTACGTAAAAAGGAACAACCTTTATATTTAGAAGGAGAATCAGAAAATGAGCGAACAACGAGCAAATACTAGTGATGATTTATTAATGGATGAATTATTAGCAAGCCCATTTGAAATAAACACGGCGAAACCACAAGCTGTAACTACAGCGGATGAGCCAGCAGCACCTACAAAACTAATTGATCGGCTGTCTGAAGCGGAGCAACAAAAAGCAAAGCAATTGGCAAACCAAATACCTGCTGGTAATTACGAAGCAATTCTAACATATGGTGCGAACGCACAAACTGAACTTTCTCGATTCTCTCATCAAATGTTAGATCATGTACAGAAAAAAGATATCGGTCCTATTGGTGATATTTTAGGTGACCTGATGAACAAGCTTTCAGATATCAATCCGGAAGAATTAACGACACAAAAAAAATCAGGGATCAAACGATTATTTAACCGAGTAAACCGTTCTGTTCAAGAAATGATGACCAAATACCAAAAACTAAGCACTCAAATTGATCGGATCGGAATACAACTAGAACATTCAAAACGTGGACTTGTAGAAGACGTGCATATGTTAGATAAATTATACGATCAAAACAAAACGTATTTCCAAGCACTAAATGTATATATTGCTGCTGCGGAAGTAAAAAAAGAAGAAATTCTGAATGTCACAATTCCTGAGTTGCGACGCAAGGCGGAAGAATCGAATGATCAAATGGCTTATCAAGAAGTCAATGATATGGCGCAATTTGTCGACCGTTTAGAAAAACGCATGTACGATCTACAATTATCTCGCCAAATTACGATTCAAAGCGCACCGCAAATACGTATGATTCAACAAACCAATCAAACATTAGCAGAAAAGATCCAATCTTCCATTATGACCTCTATCCCACTTTGGAAAAACCAAATTGCGATTGCATTAACATTAAATCGTCAGCAAAAAGCAGTGGAAGCTCAAAAACAAGTAACAAAAACAACCAATGATTTACTTTTGAAAAATTCAGAAATGCTGAAAGTGAATAGCATTGAAACAGCTAAAGAAAATGAACGTGGTATCGTGGAAATAGAGACATTAAAGAAAACGCAAGAAAACCTACTGCAAACAATCGAAGAAACAATGCGTATTCAAGCAGATGGTAGAGTAAAACGAAAAGCTGCTGAAATTGAAATCGGGCGCATGGAAGAGGAATTAAAACAACGTCTTCTATTAATTGCTGACCAATCCAAAAACCGTCCTTCTTAACGAAGGACGGTTATTAATTACTTTTTACAACATGATGAAGCATTTTACGAAGTAACCTTAAAGTCTCATCCGAAAACTTTTCTAGCGATGCTGCAGCAGCTGTTTTCTTTCCAAATATTAGTCGGAACAAATCTAATTGCTCTTCTGTTGCTTCCCTATCATTCAAGAACAAATGAAGAACCGATATATGTTTACGCTCAAGCTCTACTACAGCCTCCGCAGTATCCATAATCCCATTTTGCGCATAACCAAATGCAGAGGGTTCACCGTCTGAAAAGACGAGCAAAAATTTATGTGCTTCGACCCGACTCTCTAATCTTTTTCCCATCCATCTAATTGCAAAACCATCTCGGTTGTCTTCGTGTGCTTCTATAGAGAGTATGTTCAAACCGCTATCCTTTACACCGTCTTCGAGCTTATGAATCCATTCAAATGTATTTGGTTGCTTTGAATCCGAAGCTTCAAATGCATCCTCATAATGCAATACAATCTCATGCGAAATTTTTAATTGTCTAAGCACATCATGGAATAATAGAACTGCTTTTTTTGTTTCATCCAGTTTGTCCTGCATAGATGCAGATCCGTCAACTAGCAAGCCAAAAACTGCATTTAACTGAGTACTTGGTGCATTCTTTTTATAAAAAGGCTTTGGTCTTTCTTCTGTCCAAAGTGTAGTTAGATTAGATGATAGTCTTCCTTTTGACAGATTCAACCGTTTGTCTACCTTTTTTTGTTCCATTCGTTTTTTCATTTCTTGCACGAAAGCTCTCACAAACGGTGCTTGCTCTTGTCGATAAGCTTGAAGCAACAGTTTGTTTTCGCCCGTGGTAGTCCCATCTATTCGTTTTTCTTCATATTCCACATGCAGATGTTCTTTTCCAAACGTTTTTCCTGCTTGTTTCTTGTCACTTGATTTTTCTTCTTTATATTCCGTAACTACATTTTCTCTGCTGTCGCCAGATGACCTACCTTGTCCGATTTGAGTAATCTCATGTCCCTCTCGCCCTTCTTGTGAAGCGACATTTTGATCCGCTACCCCATCTCTTCCATGCTCGAGTTCATATTGCAGATGTACTCCATCTTCTTGTTCATTTTCACGATGCCAAGATTGGAAAATCTCTTCTATCGTTTCTTTAATACCATCTTCTCCTACAAGAGTGTCTTTCGTGCCTTGATGATAATGAAAATCAACGCTAGGTAGGTTGGACGCAGAAAGAATAGCATAATATTCGTGTAACGAGTCTTCATTTATATACTCTTGCAGCAAGTAGTACAACTGGTAGACGAGATCAAGAGAGTCCTGTGTATTCACGCTTTCATAAGCTTTCTGAATGATAGTATTTGCTAACTGAAAGTTTTCTGGGCCTTTAACGTGCATAGTCCCTTCATACAAACCAATATAAACATAGCTAATAAATGCATCAGCGAAAAATCCCTTCTGACTATTTACGAGTAATTGTTGTTTATGAAATGCTAAATAGGTTTGTATTCTGGAACGGAAGATTTTAACCGTACCTACTCTTTCTTTCTGAATCATCTCCATTAACCGAAACTCTTCTAAGCAAAATAAGAGCTGGTCTAATAGCTTAGAAAGATGATTTGGTTTTTCCTTCAAAAACTCCATCCATGCTTGAACGTTAAAATGCTTCCAAAATCCTCCTGCTAATAAATAAATATCGGATAATCTTCCCGCATGCATAATTGTATCTTCACGGTGCCTCCAAAATACACTGAGCGAAATTGTTTGGTCAGCAGGTTGAAATTCAATAAGCTTTCGTTCATTGACAAGAATATTCGTGTTTTTAGACAATGCTTTGGCTATATTTTCATAGTGCATTAATTTTCGAGCATCGATTGTTTCATTATTAAATTGGATAAAACGATTTACAGAAGTCATTTATATCCCTCACTTTATCCAGGAAGAAGCTAATTCCAATACAAGATTCTTCTCTTGCTCATCCTCTAATTTCTCCGCTATTGCATATGTGATCGCCCTCATTGGTTCCATATATTGTGCAAGTTCCGTTGCATCAAGCAAGCTACGAATAGAAGCGGCTTCTTCTGAAAGTAGTCCTTGTTTTACTTGTTCCATTAAATCCTCAGCTAAATTTAACATAACAGTTATTAACTGCTTAGGAGCTGTTGGAAAAATTTCGTTCCAAAGATTCGAAAGTAGTTCTCCTGAAATATATGGGACAGAAAAGGATACAAAACGATTTTTTAGCGCTTCATTCATCGGCGTTGTCCCTATATACCCTTCATTAATGGCAGCGATGACTGAAAAGTCTGGATGTGCTTGAATCACTTCTCCAGTGAAAGGATTTGTAAGCATTCTTCTATAATCCAATACGCTATGTAAAATTGGTAGTGTCTCCGCTTTTGCCATATTAATCTCATCTATATATAAAATATGTCCTTTTTTCATTGCTTCAATGACAGGACCTTCCACAAACTCAATAGCATTTGTTCCATCTTTTAATACAATTGTTTTAAATCCTAGTAGTGCCTCGGCATCTAGGTCAACCGAGCAATTAATGCTTTGGACTGGTTGATGGAAATAGTGAGATACTGTTTCGGCGAGTTTTGTTTTTCCAGCTCCGGTAGGTCCCTTTAACAGGACAGGCTTTTTCAATGAAATAGCAATGAGTACGTCATTGAATAGATCATTATTCGGCGATAAATATCCACCTTTCCCTATCAGCTGACAATCTTCTTGACTATGTATTCTATTTAAACGAATTTGTTGTTCGTTTATTGTTAACTCTGTCATAGTATTTTGGTCTCCTTATGAAAAAAATCCGATGAATGTTCATCGGATTTTTTATCCCGCATTAACTGCCCAATCAGTGTGAAAGTCCTACACTGATTTCACTTTATTGAAAATATTCTTTGTAAAAGCCGCCGACTTTTCCAGTGTTGTCGACAACAAATAGAAACTCTTCTGTTTCATTTTTCACTTCATATGTTTTTCCGACAGTTAGTACATTGCTTACTAAGAATTTTTTTGCATCAGTCGAAACACATGTCACGGTTTTGATCGTTGGCTTTGTAGTCCAGCTTGTATGTATCATGTTATCCACTTCCTTTTATTATAGTATACGAAAGTATACTTTATAATTCAATCTGTTAGCTGTTATTATTGCTTTTCAATAAAGAAAAGTTTGAGCAGCTTCTTTATAATGAAGAAACTGCTCAAACTTACTAAATAAAACTATACATTTATTTCTTCTTTGACACTCTTTGATAATAAAGAAGCTGCTAATTGCTCTATAATTAAATCATCTGGCGGAGGATTAAAAGCTGCACATTGTACATCTCTGAACAGTCTTTCTAACTTATTACCTTTTGCAATACTCCTCCCGCCAACAATCCTCATCGCTTTTGCAACTATCTCCACGGCATTGTTGCAAATTACGTGTTTGGCCATATTCACATCATTTGCTGGCTCATTTTTTAATGATGAGTCTTGTTCGAATCTACTGGCTATCGAATACAATAGATGACGAGCTGTTTGGTATAATAACTCTATTTCTCCAAGCTTTTGTCGAATATGCGCTGCTTCAGAAATATAGTCTTGCAAACTATGTGAATACGTATTTTTGGCGAAATCTACAGCATAATCCCTTGCCGCTCCAGCTATACCTAAATACACTGCAGGAATTTCTAGTGAATATACCCGTCCATCTGCTAGAAATCGATTAGGTTTAGATGCATCCAGTTTAGCTAATAGGTCTGACTCAGGAACGAATACATTGTGTAAAATAATATCATGACTTCCTGTCGCCCGCATGCCTAATGCATTCCATGTATTAATTACTTCTACTTGCTCATTTTTGGTTATTAAAAACTCTGCAGTGACATTCTCTTCTTCAATATAAGCTGTAATAGAAAAATGGTTTAAGATTGGAGCCAATGAAGCAAATGCCTTTTCCCCCGTTATAATATAACCACCTTTAGTTTTGCGAGCAATTGTACCTGGTTTTCCACCTCTTGATAAGTTTCCTTTTCCTCGCTCCGTACTAAGGATATTTATCAGAGAACCGTTTTCCACTGCAGCATGACAAATTCTTTCAAATGCTTCTTCTGGCCACGATAATGTTTCACGGACATTTAAAAAGGTTAACAAGTGCCAACCTACAGAAAGTGCTGTAGATGCATCAGCTTTTCCAAGCTGTTCCTGTATGAGTAGCATCTCATATAACGAGATTTCATCCCCACCATACTTTCTAGGAACAGTTAGTTTAAAAAAACCTTTTCTTTCAAGCAAATCAAAATGCTCAAACGGAAATTCGCCAAGCTCATCATACTTTGCGGCAGTTTTATCTATTTCTGCTGCCAACCGCTTGGCATAGTCGACAAGTTCCGCTTCTCGTTTATTTCGAACGAATAAATCATCGCTAAATCTTGTCATTGCTTCACCTTTCCCCCCACAAAGCGATTCACCGGTTTTCTTAAACCCAGATGATCTCTTAATGTTTCCCCCTCATAATCCTCCCGATATATTCCTCTTTGCTGTAAAATAGGAACTACTTTTTCAACGAAGTCTTCTAAATCACGTGGCAATAAAGGAAATTGAATCATAAAACCATCTGCCGCTTTTTCAATAAACCATTTTTCCATTTCATCTGCTACTTGTTCAGCTGTTCCAACGAAGCCATCTCGTTTTCCTGCACCAAATAATCTCCCATACAATTCTCCAACCTTTAAATTTTCTTCCTTAATAATTTTCATGAACTCATTTACCTGACTTTGAATACTATTTGACTTAGGAAACTCCACTTCTATAGCTGGAGTATCTAAACTGTAATTTGAAAAATCTACATTCCCCATATAACCAGATACAAATTTCAGACCTTCAAATGGATCTATTAAATTTTGAAGCTCTGTATACTTCGCAATAGCTTCTGCTTCTGTATCTCCAATAATGGGGGAAATACCTTGTAAAATAAGTAAATCATCTTCGGAACGATGAAACTCATTCAATTGTGCCTTCAACTTTTTATAATGCGTTTTCCCTACTTCTAAATTGTCCCAATGTACAAAAACTACTTCAGCAGTTCGAGCGGCTAGACGTTGACCTGGCTTTGAAGCACCTGCTTGCACGACAACAGGCTGACCTTGCTTAGAACGTGCAATATTTAACGGACCCTTTACTGAGAAATATTCTCCTTTGTAATTAATTTCATGTACCTTTTCACGATCGTAAAATTGACCTGTTTCTTTGTTGTAAACAAAAGCATCGTCTTCCCAAGAATCCCATAGGCCTTTTACTACGTCTATAAACTCTTCCGCTCTTTCATACCGATGATCATGTTCCCAATGTTTCTTGCGGCTAAAATTTTGGGCCGTTTCTCCTGTTGCATCCGCCGTTGTTACAAGATTCCAAGCTGCACGACCACCACTTATATGATCTACGGAAGAAACTTGACGGGCTAATACATACGGTTCGCTATAAGTAGACGATGCAGTTGCACCTAACCCAATTTTCTCTGTAGCTGCTGCAAGTGCCGTAATTTGAATGATCGGATCTAAGCGATTTAATATTTGCGGATGCGAATCATGGTTGATAGCCAAACTATCCGCTACAAATGCGATATCAAACTTGCCTCGTTCTGCCATATTCGCTAGATTCTGAAGTTGTTTAATATCAATGCTTGCATTAGGATTTGAACTAGGATGTTTCCAAGATGCAACATGCATCCCAGTACCTATTAAATAAGCTGCTAATTTAATTTGACGTTTCCCAACCATTTTGAACTCTCCTTCATTCTTCTATTTTGATAGATATGCTTCTTTCCAATTTTTGATTTCATCCTCTGTTAATACTATGGGAATATAATTTCCATTATAGGTTTCCGTTATGAAACTCGCAGTTTCCGGAGATTGATATATTTTCACAATTTCTTTTAGCTTTTCATTATCAGCATCTTCAGATCGTGCGACAATCACATTCACAAAAGGAATCGCTGTTTTGCTTTCATGTAGTAGGGCATCTTTTAGTAGAAGTCCTGCCTCTACTGCTACACCATTATTAATAATTGCTCCTGCTGTATCTTCCATTACTCGTGGAGTCGTAGCTCCGTCGACTGGTACAATCTCAAGGTTTTTAGGATTGTCTTTAATACGATCCGCTCCACCATTTCCATCAAAATCATCCGTAACTGTTAAAAAACCAGCTTCTTGAAGTAACATTAAAGCTCTTCCCCAGTTTGAAGGATCATTTGGGACGGCAATTTGAGCACCATCTGGAATCTCTTCTAACGATTTATATTGATTTGAATATAAGCCGATCGGTGCCATAATAGTGCTTCCAATAGCTTGAAGATCTTTTTTTTGATTTTCATTAAATAAATTTAAGTAAGCCAAATGTTGAAATGCATTAATCTCTACTTCTTCTTCAGCCAAAGCTTGGTTAGGATCGTATTGGGCATTAAAGTTTACTAACTCAAGCTCGATTCCCTTGTCAGCAGCTTTTTCTTTTATATATTCCCAAGTTTTTAACTCGGAACTACGAATCCCAACTTTTATCACACTATCTTCTTCCTTATTTCCGCATGCTGCTAATAACAGACTTATTATTAAAACAAATGCTAAGCTCCATTTTTTCATAACTATTTACCTTCTCTTCTATATATTTTTCTCCTGCCTTAACGGTTAATAATATCCTCATTTCCCCATTTCGAGAAAAGCACTGAAAGATAGTTAGAGGATAAAAAGCCCGTAAAGGTCCGATTGGTTCGACTAACATTCAAGTAGGAGGAGGCAGGGAACCCCCTACTTGAATGAAGTTTTACTTTATCCAACTCGTCTAAGTTTTCGTTCGAATACATTTCCGATACTTTGAATTAATTGAACGATTGCCACTAAAATTATTACAGTTACTAGAATTGTGACATTATCAAACCGCTGATATCCATAAGTTATTGCCACATCTCCTAGTCCACCGCCCCCTACTGCACCGGCCATAGCGGTAGCTCCAATCAAACCTATCGTTGCTGTTGTAACACTAAGTATAAGAGAGGGAAATGCCTCTGGAAGTAAAAACTTCCGTATAATTTGAAATGGAGTGGCACCCATTGCTTTCGCCGCTTCAATAATCCCTTCATCTACTTCCAGTAATGAGTTTTCGATTAATCGCGAAATATAAGGTCCAACATGTAATACAAGTGGTACAATTGCTGCGCTTGTTCCTATGGATGTTCCGACGATCAATCGAGTAAATGGAATAATGGCTACAAGTAAAATAATAAATGGAATAGAGCGGAAAATATTCACTATTGGATTTACAATGGAAAATATAAATTTATTTTCTAAAATATGTCCCTTCCTTGTAATAACTAATGTAACACCTAATATAAATCCTAATATTGCTCCAAAAAATAGTGAAATACTAACCATGTACAACGTTTCCCAAATCGCTTCGATCAAAATTTGTCTGTTTACTTCCATGTCCTTTAACCTCCTTTACATTTACTGTGTCACTTTGAATAAAGTTAATTGTTTTTTGTACTTCTTTCGAATCACCGATTACTTCAACAATCAAATTTCCAAATGGGATACTTTGCAGTTCTGTAATACTGCCAAAAAGAATATTCACATCTACATTGAATTTTTTAGCAACCTGAGAAATAATTGGTTGACCAGAGCTCACACCTACAAAATCGACTTTTAATATATGACTCCTTCCATTATGAACTTCCATTAACCGATAAACGGATTGTGGTATTTCATCATGTACAACAGAACTCACAAAATTGCGCGCGGTTTCTGTTTGTGGGTTTGAAAAGACATCCAGTATATTACCCGATTCAATTACTCGGCCGTTTTCCATCACCGCAATTCGATTACATATTTCTTTTATCACTTCCATTTCATGCGTAATGATGAGTATCGTAATTTTATATTCTTCATTCACTCGTCTTAAAAGCTGTAAAATAGATTTTGTTGTTTGCGGATCCAAGGCGGATGTCGCTTCATCGCAAAGTAATATGGAGGGGTTAGTTACGAGTGCTCGAGCTATCCCAACCCTTTGCTTTTGTCCTCCTGAAAGCTGATCTGGATAACTTTTTATCTTATCCTCTAAGCCAACAAATTGGAGTACTTCCAATACTCTTTGCTCTACTTCTTTTTTCGTATGTTTACTTAATAGAAGAGGCATTGCCACATTCTCATATACTGTTTTCGAGTTTAATAAATTAAAATGCTGAAAAATCATTCCTATATTTTTCTTTTCTTCTCTTAGTTCTTTTTTAGAAACTTTTTGTAAGTTCTTCCCTTCAATCAAAACTTCTCCTGACGTCGGTGTTTCTAATAGATTTACCGTTCGAATTAATGTGCTCTTACCAGCTCCACTAAACCCAATTACTCCAAATATATCGCCTTTATGAACAGTTAAATCTACATTTTCAAGTGCAGTAATCGTTCGTTTTCCTGAGACGAATGTTTTAGATACTTTGCGAAATTCAATCATTCAGTTTCCTCCTTACATTGAAATGCTATAGTTTGCAATATTACTCTTACGTCTCGACTAGTTTCCTTTCTCTTCTCTTCGTTCAGATCAGAAGATAATAGTGTGGAAAAGCTTAACCGAATTATCCGCAAATTCAGAAGACGTTGTTTCTGAATGATGTTTAAAATGCTGGTACAACAGCCCCTTCATATTTCTCTAAAATGAATTCTCTTACTTTTTCCGTTGTTAACGCTGCAGCAATTTTTTGTATAGCTTCGTCATTCTGATTGTCCTTTCTAGAAACTAAAATATTCACATATGGAGATTCATTTCCTTCGATGATTAGTGCATCTTCTAATGGTTTGAACCCTCCCTCTAATGCATAGTTTGTATTAATAGCTGCAACATCAACGTCATCCAACGCTCTTACCAGTAATGGTCCATCAATATCAACAAACTTTAATTTCTTTTCATTTTTTGTAATATCTTGAACTGTGTACGAACCTTCCACATTCGTAGCAAGCTCAATTATTCCATTATCCGCAAATAAGAGTAATGCTCTGGAAAAGTTAACCGGGTCGTTTGGTACAGCGACTTTTGCCCCCTCATCTAATTGAGTGATATCATCAATTTTCTTGGAATAAACACCGAAAGGTTCTATATGAACTCCTTGTACTTTTACAAGATCAATACCACTATCCTTATTGACTTGCTCTAAAAATGGTGTGTGTTGAAAGAAGTTTGCATCTAAGTCACCATCAGCGGTTGATTGGTTCGTTTGTATACCATCTTGTGTGATAATAATATCTAACTCAATTCCCTCTGCTTTTAAATCATCTGAAATATGTTGCAAAATCTCTGCATGAGGTGTTGTTGAAGCACTGATTTTAACCTTTGTTAGTTCTTCATTACTTTTCGTATCACCTTTTACACTAGAAGTAACTTCCTTACTAGAACCACAAGCCGCTAAAAGCAAGACAAACAAAGATAAAATTGACCAAGCCATCCATTTTTTCATCCAAACTCTCTCCTTTTCTTTATCTTATTAATTTGATTAAACTTATTAATATACTTGGTATTAAGTCATTAAAAAAACCCCTTTCAGATTATGAGAACTGAAGAGGTACATTAGAAAATCTAACCTCTTCTCATCTTTCGAATTTAATCGGTGGATTTAGCACAGTTTTGCAGTTGCAATCTGTTGCTGAAGCTTCGTAGGGCCATTCCCTCAGCTTCTCTTGATAAGAAGAATTTCATATGAAATTTTATTTAACTATACATAACACAATATTATAAGTCAATACTTTTTATTCAAAAAATAAAATATTAGGAATATTTAATGTTTGTGGAGTGGAATCATAAATATATAGAGACACAGAACAAAAACACTAAAGCACCTATCTTTGGCTTGCTTTATCAAATGTGAACAATGATTGGAATGACACACATAATAGAGATAATGCGTCTTAAGGAGATACAGAAATAGCAATTGATTTCTGCTCCAGGCGGATGCGTAGTGGCGGTGAAAGCTCATCGCTAACCCTGGGGAAGCTTCCGCCCTGAAGCGAAAAACCTATTGGAGACTTAACAGCACATTCTTATGTCGCATTATCCCTATATAACATACAAGATGAAAATTTCCATATCTGATGTTACTTAAAAAATGTTACCCTGTTTCCTAAGCAGTAAAAAATGCAGATACTCACATTATGAGTATCTGCACTATTCACATTTTATGAATTTAACATTAAATCTTCTGGGTTTTCAAGAAGCTCTTTTACCATTTTTAAGAATCCAACTGAGTCTTTTCCATCGATTACACGGTGATCATAAGATAATGCAACATACATCATCGGACGAATTTGCACTTCATCACCAACAGCGATTGGACGCTTTTGAATTGTGTGCATTCCTAGGATACCAACCTGTGTTCCGTTTAGAATCGGTGTAGAAAGTAGTGATCCGAATACACCACCGTTTGTAATTGTAAATGATCCGCCTGCCATATCAGAAAGCGCTAATTTATTATCACGAGCCTTTTTAGCAAGTTCTCCAATATTTCCTTCGATTTCAGCAAAGTTTTTACGATCAGCATCACGAACGATCGGCACTACTAAACCGCCTTCTGTTGATACAGCGATCCCGATATCGTAGAAGTTGTTTTTCACAATATCTGTTCCATCAATTTGTGAATTTACATAAGGATATTTCTTAAGAGCAGCAACTACAGCTTTTGTAAAGAATGACATAAATCCAAGGCGCACATCGTTTTGCTCAAAGAATTGGTCTTTCTTGCGTGAACGTAAAGCCATTACATTAGTCATATCGATTTCATTGAAAGTTGTAAGCATTGCCGTGTTTTGTTTTACTTCTAGTAAACGAGAAGCAATTGTTTGACGACGACGAGACATTTTCTCGCGAGTAGTACGGCCATCGTCTTCTTTTGGTGCAGTAGCTGCAGGCGCCGGTGCTGCTTTTGGTGCTGGTGCAGAACCATGTGCTGCAACGTCTTGTACACGAACACGTCCCATTGGATCAACTGGTGAAATTTCACTTAAGTTAATACCTTTCTCACGAGCTAGTTTACGAGCTGCTGGGCTTGCAATTGTGCGATCCTGCTCAGATGAAGTTTCTTCTACTACAGGAGCTGCTGCCGCTTGAGGTGCCGCCGGTGTAGCTTCTGCCTCTGGTGCTTTTGGTGCAGCTGCTGCTCCTGAACCTGCTCCAACTACAGCAATTACTTGACCTACTTGAACTGTATCACCTTCAGCAGCAAGTAATTCACTAACAACTCCAGCTTCCTCTGAAATTACTTCGACATTAACTTTATCTGTTTCAAGCTCAACGATGAACTCACCTTTTTCTACTGTATCACCCGGTTGTTTTAACCATTGCGCAATAGTACCTTCTGTAATCGATTCTGCTAATTCTGGAACAATAATTTCTGCCACTTGAATTTCCTCCTCTGACTATCCTAGCTTCTCTTATAAACTTTTTAATGCTTCATCAATGATTCGTGCTTGTTCTACCTTGTAAGTATCTCCATCGCCTTCAGCAGGACTGGAACGATGTACACGACCTACATATGTGATCTCTTTGCCATCCGCAATTTCCAGTAAATATGGAAGTGCGAAATTCCATGAACCCATGTTTTCAGGCTCTTCTTGTGCCCAAGCAAGCTGTTTCACATTCGGATAACGTTCGACAATTGCTTGAATCTTTTCTTTAGGGAATGGGTAAAGCTGTTCTACACGTACAATGTGTAAGTGATCGTAACCTTCTCCATCTTTTACTTTGTCTGCTAAATCGATTGCCAATTTACCACTTGCAAAGATGATTTTCTCTACTGTTTTAGCGTCTTTACCAAGACCTGGTTGTTCCATTACTGTTTCAAATTGACCAGCAGTTAGTTCGGCAACATCTGCCCCAACTAGTGGATGACGTAACAGCGATTTTGGAGACACAATGATTAAAGGACGAATTGCATCCTCTTTTAACATTTTAGCTTGTCTGCGTAAAATATGGAAATAGTTTGCCGCACTTGAAAGATTAGCTACCGTCCAGTTATTTTCAGCAGCTAACTGTAAATAACGTTCTAGACGTGCGCTTGAATGCTCTGCCCCTTGGCCCTCAGCAGCATGAGGTAATAACATAACAAGACCTGATTTTAATCCCCATTTGGATCTTGCAGCACTTATAAAGTTATCGAACATAACTTGCGCCATATTCGCAAAATCTCCATATTGAGCTTCCCAAATAGATAAGGAGTTTGGATCCTCTAAATTGTATCCGAATTCATAACCTAGAATAGCAGCTTCTGTTAATGGACTGTTATGAACAACAAAAGAAGCTTTTGCATCACTAATGGCATGAATTGGCGTTAATTCTGCACCTGTTTTTTCATCGTGTAGCACTAAGTGTCTATGTGAGAAAGTACCACGCTGAGCATCTTGGCCAGTTAAACGAATGGAGTTTCCATCTTGCAAAATCGTAGCAAAGGCAAGTGTTTCTGCATGACCCCAGTCAATCTTCCCTTTACCTTTAAATGGCTCTTCACGACGTTTTAAAATTTTTGCTAATTTTTTAAATGCTGTAAACTCAGCAGGCCAAGTAAGAAGCTCTTCATTTATTTTTGCAAGCTTGCTTTCTTCTACCCCTGTTTGCAGTTCCGGCATTCCATTTAAAACAACTTCTGGGATAACGATATCATGAGCAGTAGTTGGAGGAAGCTCTTTTACACGGTCATAAGCCGCTTGCATTCCACTGAAAATCGATTCATCTAAGGTTTTCACATCAGCTGTTTCGATTAACTTTTCCTCTACTAGTTGTTGTCCATAAAGCTCTCTAACTGTTGGATGCTTATGAACTTTATGGTACATAGTTGGGTTCGTTACTAGTGGTTCATCCATTTCGTTATGTCCATAACGACGGTAACCTAATAGATCAATCACAATGTCTTTTTCAAATTTTTGGCGATACTCATGCGCAATTTCTGCCACAGCAAGAACTGCCTCTGGATCATCTGCATTTACGTGTATAATAGGTACTTCATATCCTTTAGCTGGATCCGAAGAATAATGTGTTGAACGTGAATCATAATGTTCCGTCGTAAATCCAATCATATTATTTGCAATAATATGGATAGATCCTCCTGTTTGGAAACCACGTATACGGCTATAGTTCAATACTTCTGTTACAACACCTTGACCTGGAAAAGCTGCATCCCCGTGTACTAATATAGCGAATGCTGCGTTTTTATCTTGTACAGGATACCCTGCTTCATCTGTTTTTTCTTGTGCTGCACGCGTTTGGCCCGTAACAACCGGACTAACAACCTCTAAGTGAGATGGATTATATGCTAATTTTAATGTTAAACCAGATGGTGAACGGTATGCAGCACCCTTGTGGTACTTTACATCCCCATACCAACCTTCAGACATTTCTAGTGATCCATCTTTCGGTAAAAATGATTCGCTTGGAACATGCGCAAATTCCGCAAACATCATCTCATATGGTTTTTGTAATACATGTGTTAATACATTTAATCTACCTCGGTGCGCCATACCGATATTTACTTGTTTTGTATTAGTTTTGTTTGATTGGCGTACTAATTCATCCATTAATACAACTAATGTATCTAATCCTTCAATTGAAAAACGTTTCGCACCGACAAATGTGCGGTGGATAAATTTTTCAAAACCTTCTATTTGCGTCAAACGTTTTAGTAATGCTTTTTTGTCATCTGCTGAAAGTTTTTCTAGCACAGCACCTTTTTCAATCTTTTCTTGCAACCATATTTTTTCTTCTCTGTTTACAATATGTGCAATTTCAAAAGCAATTTTATTTGTATAGGCTGCTCTTAAATGTTCAATTGCTTGTAAACCATTTGTAATACTATTTGGAGCATTCGTTATTAAAAATGAAACTGGAACTTCACGTAAATCTTGATCCGTTAAACCATATGTTTTCGGATCGATTTTAGAATCTTCTTTTGGACCATCATTTAATGGATAAATATCCGCTGTTAAATGTCCATTTGCCCTAATAGCATCCGCAAGTTCTATAGCGCGAATAATTTTTTCGAAATTATTTGGCTCTACAGCAGATGTATCCACATTAGTAATGGAAGTTGGTGCGATTTTAGGTGCACCATACTGTTGAAATAAGCTAACGAGTTCGCTATCCACTTCGTCTGGAGACTGTAAAAACAAATCATACTGCTCCATCACATAACCAAGGTTAGGACCAGAAAAAGCTGACCAAGGTGTTTGATTGTTCGACATTTAGAAAAACCTCCAACATTTTGTGCCTTTAGGCATTGATGAAAAAAACACATAAATTAATTAAGTAGAATAAATTGGAATGTAAAGATTTTGTGAACAACACAAAATGTACACATTTATAGTTTACCACTCTTTCAAAAGGACTGAAAGTATAGATTGAAAGAACAATTTTTCCATATCCATCTTACTACTCTAGAAAAAAAATACAATGCTTTTTTTCAAATTATATAAGAATTTAAATAATATTTGAATTAGAGATATTTGGATTATTCCTCTTTTGTCATTTTAGAGAAAATAATGTTAAATTTTGTACCTTCATTTTCTATACTCTCCACATAAATATTCCCGTTATATTCCGTTACTAATCGTTTTACGATACTTAGCCCTAAACCAGAACCACCTTTTGTTTTTGTTCTAGCTTCATCGACAACAAAAAAACGATCAAATATTTTAGGAAGTATTTCATTCGGAATACCTATCCCATTATCTATAATAGAAAGCAACGTTTGCTTGTAGTCCGTTGCCACTTTTACAATAATTTCTGGCTGATTTATATTGTATTTAATGGCATTGTCGATTAGGTTGCCTATTATCTGTTCTAAAACAGTAGCAGGTATGGTAAGTGCTTCCGTTTTATCTCCTACAAACTTTATCGTTACAGCTGGTGCTAAAATTCGATATTTTTGCTCCAAATCGTATACGATTGTAGAAATAATTGTTTTTGCTCGATCATTGGATTGCTCCCTTTTCGCAAGCTTAAGCATTTCTTCAATTAGTAATTTCATCTTTTGCACTTCTGTTAAGGAGATTTGCAACGAATCATCTAACACTTCTCTGTCTTCTTTCCCCCAACGATTTAATAAAGACAAGTGCCCCTCTACAACTTGGATAGGCGTACGAAGCTCATGTGAGACGTTATGAATAAACTCATCTTGCCTCGTGATCGTCTCTGAAACTTCATTCATCAGTTGCTGATAAATCGTTAATAGCTCTCCAATCTCATCATTGGTTGCGTATTGAAAATGAACTTCTTTTGAAAATTTCAATCGTTTAGCTTCTTGCATCTCATCGCGAAGCTCTTTTAAAGGTCTTAATAAAATCGAAGATAAGGAATAACCGATTAAGGCGGAAAGCACAAGGGCAATGATCGTGAAAATAACCATTGCTATCAGTATATAGCGCATTAATTGTGAAAAACTTTCTAGACTATGAGAAATTTCTACATAGCCTTTAAACAAGCCAAAATCAATTTCCGCTCCCTTATAAAGCAACAGTTGGCCATCTAACTTATCTTCTTGAAAGTCAGCAGTTATAGTCTGTGAAAAGCTTGGAAATGGACTTGCATCATTTATACGCAACACTTCTATTCCATCTGCGTTTAATATACGAACGGACTGCTTTTGGTTTACCAGTTGATTAAGCAGTGTTTTATTGCGCTGGATGTCTTGAATCGAAATAATGGGTCCTTTAGACTCAAAAAAGTGTACTACTTCTTGCAGTGTGTTTTGTGCAAGCTTCTCTTCTGAAAGGAGCAACCAATTATACAGGGAGAAAAATAGAATGACGCACATCATGAAGAAACTTATAAAAATCGAAAGACCAGAAGCATATGTCCATTTTTTTTGTAACGTCCATTGCTTCATGTGCGCATCACATATCCAACCCCTCGAACTGTTTCAATAAGAGAAGCGATTTCTTCAGGCAATTTTCTTCTCAAATGTCGTATATACACATCAACGACATTCGTTTCAACTTCTGTTTCATAACCCCAAACTTTTTCTAATATAATATCTCGAGTTAATACGATATTATTATTTTCCATGAAATAGACAAGCAAATCATACTCCGTCTTCGTTAGCAAGATTTCTTTATCTAGATAGAACACTTGATGTGCTTTTTGATCAATTGTTAAATGATTAATCTTCAAGTCAACGATTGCCGTTTGCGGACGTTCTACTCTTCTTAAAATGGCGCGTATCCGAGCTAGTAATTCTTCGATCGCAAAGGGCTTCACAACATAATCATCAGCCCCAGCCTCTAATCCCGATACCCGGTCTATTATGGCATCTCTTGCCGTTATTAAAATTATAGGCGTTTCTTTTTTCTTACGAATCCTACGACAAATTTCTAAGCCATTTAAATTAGGTAGCATAACGTCTATTAGCATCAAATCATAATCATTAGCTAATGCTAACTCTGCTCCTTCTCTACCGTCATGAGAAACCGTCACAAGAAAATTTTCATGTTTTAGTTCTAGTTCTACAAATTTAGCGATATTTATCTCGTCTTCTATAAGTAAAATATGCCGCTGCAATATAGACAAATCCTTTCAAAAATGCCGTTCATGTTATGGATGAACGGCACTAGAATATACAAAATTATTTTTACCAAGTTTTTTTGCCTCATACAATGCCACGTCTGCATTTATTAATAGCTCATTTACAGTATGCCCATCATGCGGAAAAATGGAAACCCCAATCGAGATAGTCGGTGAAAAATGAATGGTGTCGATCATCCAACCTTTTTTAAATGTATACTGGATGGATTGAATGATTGTTTCAAGCATAACACTTTTCTCATCCATATAATCATTGATTTGATCAATTACAATGACAAATTCATCCCCACCAAAACGGTATATTTTATACTGTTGTAGAACACTTTGCTCTAAATTTTCCGCAAAATGTTTTAAAAAATGATCTCCCATATCATGCCCAAACTGATCGTTAACCTCTTTAAAATTATCACCGTCTATATATAGTAATGCTATATTTGTATTAGTTTTAGATGCTAATTGAATAGCTTCTGGCATTTTTCATAGAACATACGTCTATTTGGTAAACCTGTCAAACTATCATGGAATGCCAAAAATTTCAGCTGTTCCTCTAATGCCCGTTTTTCCGTAATCTCTCTAGATACAAAAACATACCACTTTTGTTCTTCATCATAAACTGTGCTTTGTACTGTCGTAATGGTTGTATCTGTCCATATAGTGGACTCATCTTTTGTTTTTATCAGAAGCTCCGTGCGGATTTTGTTATTATTATTTTGCATCAGAGTCGTTTTCAAATTTTCTATTAGATAAGAAGATTCCTTAGCGATTATATTCAAATAATACGTTCCAAGTAATTCTTCTTTTTCATAATTTAAAATAGTTTCATGACTTGGAGAGGAATACAATAAATAGCCATCTTCATCTGTAATAGCGATTAGATCATTGGAATGTTCTGTTATCAATTTAAAAGAACGTTCAATATTACGTAGTTCCGTCATCATTTGTTTCTTTTCTGTGTTGTCAAATTGAATCGTCAAATATTTCTCAATAATTCCATTTTCATTGGTGATTGGTATAATCGTTGCATCTACCCAGTAGAAGGAACCATATTTTGTTCGATTACGGATTTGACCCCTCCAAATCTCTCCTTTTTGGATGGATACCCACATCTGCTTAAAATAACTATCTTCATGATAGTTTGAATTAATCATCCAAAATGATTTTCCAATTAGCTCTTCTTTTTGGAACTTGCTAGTTGACTCAAATAATTCATTTACCATTTCAATGATCCCTTTTTCATTCGTCATTGCGACAAGGGCTGCATCATTTACTCCTTTACGATAACTCTCTAATATATAAGTAGACTCTTGTAATTCTTTTGTTTTAATCACTTCTCTTGTTGTTGCTAGAATATACACATTATCTCCATCAAAAACGGGAATCGCCAACGTTTCGTTTACAAATGTTGCCCCTTTTATACAGTGATGATCTTGATAAGAAATAGATTGTTTAAGCGTACACGCTCGATTGTAATGATAGATAATCGTTTTACAATGAAAATCATCGAAGCATTGCTCTAATTGTCTGCCCTGTGGATTTTCGTTAAAGATTTCCTCTGCTTTTTTATTGATATATTCATAGATAAAAGTATTTCCTTCTTTACGCATGAAAAACACATATTCGTCTACTAAATCATATAATAAATGGAATTGTTTTTGCGTAATAATTGGGTAAGACATTTTCTTAAACAAACTCCTATCACTTTCTGTCCTTATATCCTATAATCATATGTATTTAGTGTTCAACATACAAGTATTTTAGTTTATATTCTTTACGAACATTTAATAAAATTGACACGATTTAACACTATGCAAAATCGCAAAAACAAAGTATATTATTAATGCAAATAATTTTATAAGGCAAAGTTCGCTTTGCCGAGGGAAGGCAAATGGTGCGCCACCAGTTTTGAGCTGGTCCTAGTAGGTTCGATTCCTACCCCGAAATTTTTTATGCAATTCGAAATGAAAAATTTCTGGGACCTAGGATGACTATGCTCATTTATTGGTTTCTTTAGGGGGCGCTTTTTTTGATAAAAAAACGAGATTTGCATGAATGTACTTCTCTATATGAACTTATGTCTGATCCAACTGTACTGCCTTATGTACGCCATAAAGCATACTCAGCAGATGAATATTGGTTTTCAACGAAACAATTGATGGAAGAAGAGGAATCTGGAACGGTAATCACCCGTACGATTGTAAGTGATTACGGTCAACCAATTGGTACGATCAATTTGTTCGATATTGAAGATGGAGCTGGATTTTTGGGTACATGGATTGGTACTCAATTTCAAGGGCTTGGCTACAATAAGAAAGCAAAAGAACAATTTTTAGAGGAATTATTTTTTGAGCTAGATATTCATACAGTATTTTTACGTATTCGTAAAACAAATCCAAAGAGCATTCGTGCTGCGGAAAAACTGCCATATACGATTAAAGCAAACGAATCACATCCTTCTATTTATGCAGAGATTAACAAAAAACAAGAAGTTTATGACTTGTACTATATTCCAAAAGACTTGTTCCACTTAGTGATGATGCAACAAAATAACGAAGAAGAACAAGCGATGTAATGTAAAGCTTTTGCCAAATAGTTTATGATTTAAGATAAATAAATATGTAAGCAGCATCTCTATTTTGGAGATGCTGCTTTTGTGTGAGTTTCTTACTTAAGTACTGATGAATATCCGAACATTTTTTCTATAGCAAACGTTAGTATAGATCTTATAATAAATAAATGAACTCCGATTAGGTTACCCTATATCGGAGCTCATTAAGATGTTTACTTTTTATTATGGCTTTGATTTTTCTTTGTTGTCGCTTTATCCGCACGATTGAATTCCTTTTGATAGATAACTTCTTGCATAGAGCTCAACCCATTATTTTTCATGGTGAACTGCTCATGTGGTTCTTTACGACTCTTCATTCGGAACACTCCTTTCGTTTTAGTCCTTATCAGTTTTTCCTTTGTTCTCATTGATATTCGATATAAAAAATTAATAAAAATGATTTCATGTATTTTTGGGGTATGCCGCACATAATAGGGAAACTGCGCGGTAATGAGTTGAATGAAGTATCTGCTAGGATTTCCGCTGCAGGGCGGACGCTTTCCGCGGGGTGAGCGATAAGCCATCACCGACGCTACGCTTACGATGTGATGGCTTATCTGTCTCACTCATCCCGCTGGAGTCGCCGCCCTTCCGCTTCAATCCAATAAAGCATGCTACTACCCTAATGCCACTAGCTATTAGGGAAATGTTAAGCATTACTTCGCCCAAACAACAAGCGTACTTAGATGGATAAGTAATACCAATAAATAGTTGAAAAAGACGAGCCGAGCTTTATCCTAATAAACGAGCTACATATTTGGTGATAGCATTGTCTAATTTGGTTTTATTTTTATGGAGTGGTAAACTTGATAAATTCAAAACTTTGATACCTGCAGACACCAAATTAGCAGTCCATACATAATGATTGAAGCGGAAGGCGGCGACTCCTGCCGGAATAGCATGAGCTGAAAGCCCCGCAGGAGCGAGAGCTCCGAGGAGATTGAAGCCATGCCGGCGGAAAGCGTCCGCCTGAAGCGAAAATCATAGTGAACCCTTAATAGGGCAACTTACCGCGCAGTTTCCCTATACTGATCGACAATCATAAAACTTATAATTCCTTAAGCCATAAAAAAGCAGAAGAAGAAAATATCTAATTTCCTTCCCCTGCTATATTTTTCATACTTACTGAGCAGTGCCATTTTTATTTTTTATACGTAAGTAATAACTCTGTGAATTGGTCTGGTGTTTTAGATGAATCTGCCGTAAATTGTTTATCGATTATTTCCTCTTTATATTTTACTAAATCAGATAGTGTATCCATAAAACTTTTCGTTGTTAAGTGCTCTTCTTCTATCTTTAGTGCATATCCTTTATTTTCGAAAAAGTTAGCATTCAACACTTGATCTCCTCTACTTGCATGAATCGATAAGGGGATTAACAGCATTGGTTTTTTTAACTCCAGGAATTCAAATATAGAATTTGATCCTGCACGACTTATTACATAATCTGATATCTTTAATAAGTGAGGTAATTCATCTGTTACATATTCAAATGCGATATAATTAGGCTTACCTGTTAATGTTGCATCCAAATTTCCTTTTCCACAAAGATGAATAATTTGGAACTTGCTTGTTAAAGCATCGATATTTTCTTTAATCACTTCATTAATCTTAGCGGAGCCTTGGCTTCCCCCCATTATGATTAATGTATCTTTCTCAGCTTGAAAGCCTGTCAGTCTTTCGGCAACTTGCTCATTACCAAAAAATAAATCGGGACGTATGATAGCTCCAATAGAAGATGCTTTTTCTTTTGGCAAATAGTTTAGTGTTTCTTCAAACACTGTAAAAATATGTTCCGCAAAAGAAGATGCAATCTTATTTGCAAGTCCTGGTGTTAAATCGGATTCATGGATTACTACCGGGATATTTGCAAGCTTTGCGGCGATAGCAACCGGAACTGAGACGAACCCACCTTTTGAGAAAACGATTGACGGCTTTACTTTTCTTAGTATACTTAATGCTTGTAATGTACCGTATAATACTTTAAATGGATCGGAAAAGTTTTTTACCGAGAAATATCTTCGTAGCTTACCATTGAAATCGAATGATAAGGTAATGTCGGAAAATTTTCTTGAATAATTGTTTTTTCGATACCATCATATGAGCCAATATAATGGATTTTATATCCTTTTTTTATTAACTCAGGGATAATTGCTTCATTTAACGAAACGTGACCAGCAGTTCCCCCACCCGTTAATACGATTGTGTTATTATTCATTCATAATCTCCTAACTATTTTAAAACTTAAAGGATGTATGCCAAAATGCATGAAACGAAATCACTACCCGAAAAAAGTAAATATATGATTAAAATTGTTGTACCTATCTTAATCACACAAGTCGCACTTTATTTAATGACCTTTTTTGATATATTAATGACAAGTAAATATAGTATTGATCATCTAGCAGGTGTTTCTATTGGATCCTCCATTTGGGTTCCTGTCTATACCGGTTTAACTGGTATATTAATAGGCATTACGCCCATTGTAGCACAATTTATCGGTGCAAAAAGATAGAAGATGTACGAACCTTTGTACAACAAGTTTTTATATTGCTATATTTCTAGCGTTTATCGTTTTTCTGGGAATATTATTGTTAATCGATCCAGTATTGAATTTAATACCCCTTGAAGATAGTGTACGCTTAGTCGCTAAGAAATATTTATATATGATGAGTATTGGTCTTGTTCCCTTATTTTTATATAGTGTCCTTCGTTCCTTTATCGATGCTTTAGGGAAGACAAGAGTTTCCATGTTTATCACTTTATTATCGGCGCCGATTAACATCGCTTTAAACTATGTGTTTATTTACGGGAAGCTTGGCTTTCCTGCACTCGGCGGAGTTGGTGCCGGTCTTGGATCTGCGGTTACTTATTGGCTAATTCTAATTATCGCAATCATCATTGTTTATAAAAATAAACCGTTCTCAGAGTTATTGATCTTTAAATTCTGGCGTAAACCATCTTTTGCAAAAATGGGTACGCTAACTAAAATTGGTGTACCGATAGGATTGGCGCTTTTCGCTGAAACAACTATTTTTTCAGCTGTAACCATTCTGATGAGCAAGTATTCGACCGAGGTCATTTCTGCTCATCAAATAGCCATGAACTTTACTTCCCTTCTTTACATGATCCCGCTTAGTATAGCGATGGGAGCAACGATTTTAGTAGGTCATGAAGTGGGAGCTAAACGATATAAAGATGCGAAAACCTATAGTTGGTTAAGTGTAGGAACAGCCGTATTTTTCAGTTTTATCTCTTCTTCTATTCTGTTAATATTCCGAGAACTGATCGCCGCTCTTTATACGGACGATCAATATGTAATCTCGTTAACAGTGCAATTTTTCTTGTTTGCAGCGCTTTTCCAATTATCAGATGCAATTCAAGCACCCGTACAAGGTGCATTACGTGGATATAAAGATGTAACAGTCACGTTTATCATGGCTATTATCTCTTACTGGATTATCGGACTGCCTACCGGATATTATCTAGCTACTTATACTTCTTTTGAACGTTTCGGCTACTGGATCGGATTAATAGTCGGACTTACAGTTGGAGCCATTACACTTGTTACTAGACTCATATACTTACAAAAAAGAGTAACAAAAAACGACGCTTAAATGCGTCGTTTTCTATTTATTATTTTTCGTTGAATTTATAAATACCCATAACAAAAAGGCTTCTACTATTTGAAATAACCTGTGGAAATTATAACTGGTCACAATCAATATCGACTCATTCCAAGTAAACTTGCTTTTTTGAGAACTAGTTGCTATCATCGGCAATTTGGTTGCTTTCCAACTAGAATTAATTGCTTTGAATGGTCGGTTGGTTGCCCTTAGCCATTTATTGGGTATATACAGTAGTAAAGCTGTTTATTTTAGCAAGTCAATCAAGCTAGTAGCGTTTTATAATTTTCGAAAGGATTAAAAAACTACCAAGTTATACTATCTTGGTAGTTTTGTTTTATTTATTTTCCGATGAACTGTTGTGTCCAGTAGTATCCACTATCCGATAAACCTACTCCTATGTGTGTGTACGATGGATTTAAAATATTTGCTTTATGACCTGGCGACGCCATCCATGATTTTACAACTTCTGCTGCACTACGTTGACCTCTTGCAATATTTTCACCTGCAGATTTATACGTCACACCAAAAGATTTCATTTGATCAAATGGAGAACCGTATGTTGGACTCGTATGAGAGAAATAGTTTTTGTTTTTCATGTCCTGTGATTTTGCTAGAGCTGATTGCGCTAGCTTTGTATCAATTTGTAAAGCTTTTAACCCCGCTTTTGCTCGTTCTTGATTGGTTAAATCTACTACTTGTTGAATTGCAGCTGGTACTTGCACTGAATCATTGTTTTCTTTAGCTGGTTCTTTAACTACTGGTGGAGTTACTGGTGTTGCTGGTTTTTCTGATACTGGTGGTTTTACAGGAGTTACTGGTTTTTTTACTACCGGTGCTTTTTCAGTGACAACTGGCTTCTTAACAACTGGCGCTTTTTTAACTACTGTTGCTTTCTTGATAACTGTAGGTTGTTTAGCTCCATTTATTACTTTAATATTAAGTGTTTTTAATTCTTTATTAATAATATTCTGAATTTCTACGTTATTTAAATTGTAATTATACTGAGACTGCCATTGATACGTAACGTATGTATTTGCCTCCGGAGTAGTTTGTGAATTTCCAGTTGTCATTGCTGCTTCTGCATTATTAGTTGATAGTAACAATCCACCTGCAAGTAATCCAACGATAATTGAATGCTTTTTCTTCATTTTCATTTCCTCCTTCTTTTGTGCCTCTTTATTGTAAACACTAAATCAGAAGAAAAATTCGAATAAAATATTCCAGTACAACCAATTAAAAAGAAAATGCTAGTATAACTAATGATTTTAGCAATTAAATTGGATAACTTAACCACTATACTCAAATATTACGATTTATCCTCTGTTGACAGATTAATATAAAACCCTCGTTATCGATAGATTTGTTACAAAGACTCTTTGGAGAATAATAAAAACAGACAATAGATTCAGAATAGCAAAAAACCTACCAAGTTATCAACTTAGTAGGTTCGAATAAATTATTTTCCGATGAATTGTTGTGTCCAGTAGTAACCACTATCAGATAATCCAACTCCGATATGTGTATAAGATGGATTCATGATATTTGCTTTATGACCTGGTGATTCCATCCATGCTTTTACAACTTCTGCTGCACTGCGTTGACCCATTGCAATATTTTCTGCCGCTGCATTATACGTAATACCAAAAGATTTCATTTGATCAAATGGTGAACCGTATGTTGGACTTGTATGAGAAAAATAGTTTTTGTCTTTCATATCTTGTGATTTTGCTTGGGCTGATTGTGTAAGCTTTGTATCAATTTGCAATGCTTTCAATCCTGCTTTAGCACGTTCTTGATTGGTTAAGTCTACTACTTGTTGAATCACTGAAGATACTTGTCCTGCTTCCGTGTTTTCTTTTACTGGTTCTTTCACTTCTGGCGTTGTTACGGGTGTAGCTGGGTTAACTGGAGTAGCTGGTTTTTCTGCTACTGGTGTTGATTCTTTTTCAGCCGGTTTTTCAACTACTGGCGCTTTTTCTTTTTCAGCTGCTGGTGCTTTTTCTTTTGCAACTGGCTTTTGATCCTCTTGGACTGTTTTAGTGTTGAGTGATTTCTGTGCCTCTAGTAGTTCCTTCTTAATAGTCGGCTCTAGATTGTTTAGTTGCTCATTGACTAGATTTTGAATATCTAAGTTATTTAAATTGTAATTATACATAACGTTAATCGGAGACTGCCATTGATACATAATGGATGTATTTGCCTCGGAAGTAGTTTTTGAATTTCCAGTTATCATTGCTGCGTCAGCTGTATTCGTTGAAAGTAATAAGCCTCCTGCAAGTAATCCAACCATGATAGAATGTTTTTTATTCAATTTCATTTCCTCCTTCTTTTGTGCTCCCCTATTGTAAACACAAAAATAGCAGAAAAAATAGAATAAAATATTCCAGTAAGACCATTTTTAAAGAAAATGTTATTAGAAACGACTGTTTTAAATGCTTAAATTGGATAACTTAACCACAATACTTAAATTTTACGTTCTATCTTCTGTTGACAGATTTATATATTCTTCTTTATAGACATGCTCTAGTAAGTTCTTATCTTCCTCTGACAACGTGCTTATGCATATTCTGTCCAAAGCAAGTTTCAACTTTTTTTCTGGTGATAGCCTTGCTCTTGGATGTGTAAATTCATCTAACAGTTGGGCTTTTATTACTTCACGTATTTGTTCTTCGGATTGAAGTTCAGTAGTAAATTTACGATCCTTATATAAGGTACGGAATGCTTCAATCATTTCGTACCTCTCCGATTATCCCTAATTTGTCCACTTGATCTCCTATAATTACAATTTCAGGAGACATTTTCATATATTCCGGAAGCCACTGTACCATACCATAAGCATATTGGAATAGAAATGGATTTTTATGTCCCTTTAATGGAACATATCCTTTCATCCGATAAATAGTAACCGGAAGCTTTCGAACCCAATCTTCAAACGCTTCTTGATCTACTGGTCCTTGAAATTTATGCAAGCGGGAAGAAAGAGAGAGTTGTTTTCCAATCGCTGCTTCTTTAACCTCTTTTTCATGAAAGGTTGCTTCCATGTTTTTTAACAGCTTTATAGGAATTTTACTATTCGATGTTTGTATGATAGGTGCTTCATCATTTAACGCTTGTATTTGCATCGTAACGTTTAAAATTTCTGCGTCGGTAAGTAAATCTATTTTGTTTGCTACTATTAAATGTGCGTGTTTAATTTGCTCGAAAAAGAGCATTCTTGTTTGCGGGGTCATTTTGTCTCGGTCTAACCATCTTTTGCAATCTGCAACCGTAATAATCCCTTTCATGTTAAGTCTACTTGCAAACAAAGGAGAAAGAACTGCATCCATCGCTTCAACAGGATGTGCAGCACCGGTTGTTTCAATCAATAACACATCAAACTCTTCACCTTCTAGAAGCATTTGGAGCTGTGCCTCCATCTTCTCTGAGCCTGTACAGCAAATACATCCTTCTAACATTTCTTTTAGTGGAACCCCATCATCAACAGCTCTGCTGTCAAAAGCAAGCTTTCCTAGTTCGTTCATGATGACGGCAGGTTTTAGACCTTCTGTTTTAAATTGCTCGATTAAGTGAGATAGAAGGGAAGTTTTCCCGCTTCCTAGAAAACCACTTAATAAATAGACATCTTTCATCTCTTTTGCTCCTTTATACGTGTTGAAAAAGCTGACCAAAATGGCCAGCTTTTTTACTTGTTTAATAGCTCTGTAACTACTTCTTTTGCTTTTAACAATTGTGGATCGTCCTTGACGATTTTTTCACGAATTTTATCCATTAAAACATAAGTTGAATCGCCAACCAGTTTACCAGTGACTTCAAGCTTGTTGTCTGCTTGAAACTTTTTCACTGCTTCGGTCATTTCGGCATCAAAATTACCATCTATTTTTCCTACTTTATAGCCAATAGCTTGAAGCATTTCTTTCGCGTTTTGAACAGCTTCGGAAGACTGGTCTTCTTCTAGTGTTGTAGACGGATCGATAGGCGATAACATGGCATAGCTTGGATATTGCACCTCATAATCTGGCACAATTCCTTTATCATGAATCCAATTACCTTTAGGAGTCAACCATTTTGCAGTAGTAATTTTAATATTCGACCCATCTGGTAAATCATTTACAGTTTGAACTGTACCTTTACCAAATGAGGTTAAGCCTACTAAAGGAACATTCGCTGATTCACTAAGTGCACCTGCTAAAATTTCCGATGCTGAAGCACTTCCCTCATCGATAATAACACTTACTGGAACGTCTACTCGCATGCCTGGAGTGGCTGGCGTAACCATCTTATCTCCTTTGTCCTCAATTTGAAGAATTGGTTTTCCATCTTCCACAAACAGGTTGGAAATATCGATTGCAGTGTCTAGACGTCCACCTGGGTTTTGTCTAACGTCTAGTACTAACGCTTTCATACCTTCTTTTTTCATTTCATCAATGGCAGTAAGCAGCTCATCATACGTATTGGTAGAAAAGCTTGAAATAATTATATGTGCAACTTGATCATCTATCATTTCTGCGTAAACTGTCTCAATAGGAATTTCATCCCGCACAATTTTGACATCCATCGTGGCATTTTCCCCACGTTTAATGGATAGTGTTACTTCTGTTCCTTTATTCCCTCGAATTAATAAAACAGCTTCAGAGGCACTATATCCTTGAATATCTTTCCCATCTACTGCCATAATCTTATCATTCGGTAAAACACCTGCTTTTTCAGCAGGAGAATTCTTAATCGGAGATACTACCGTAATAATCCCATCACGCTCTTGTATTTCAGCTCCGATTCCTTGGAAGCTAGAAGAAATACTTTCATTAAACTGGGAAGCTTCATTTTCATTCATATAATCGGAATAAGGATCTTCTAATGCATCAATCATTCCGTTTATTGCACCGTTAATAATTGCTTCTTCATCTATATCCTTATAGTATTCTGCTTCTAGTTTGTCATAAGCCATATACAACTTAGAGAACTCCGAGCGTTCTGAAGGTGGTATTATACGATCCACCACTTGTTCTTTCCCCCAGGTCAAGTAAAGCATGGTAAGTGCAACAGTTACGATAACTAGGGATAAAATGGTTAACAGAAAAACAAATGGTTTCATCTTAATGTAACTCGATGGTTTTGTTTCTTCTATACGTTTTGGTTCTTCGTTGTTTTGCTGTTGTTCATCCAAATTTTTCACCCTTTTCATAAAAAACTGATTATCTTTTTAAAAAAAGACTGCCATGATTGACAGTCTATTCTCACTTTTTCTATTAATCCTGGATGGCTGCTTCTAATGCAACAACGACCATGTCATTGAATGTTGTTTGACGCTCTTCGGAAGAAGTTGCTTCCCCAGTAATAATATGATCGCTCACCGTTAAAACAGAAAGGGCTTTGCGTCCAAATTTAGCTGCTAATGTATATAGCGCTGCACTTTCCATTTCAACTGCAAGCACTCCATAATCCGCCCATTTTTCATTTTGCGCGTTTTCGTTATAAAATAGGTCTGCTGTGAACACATTACCTACTTTTAAGTTTAAGCCTGCATCTTTACCTGCATTATATGCTTTGTACAATAAGTCAAAATCTGCAGTTGGAGCGTAGCTTACGTCATTTAACAATACTTTGTTCAAAGTAGAATCTGTTGAAGCACTTTGTGCAAGAATTACATCACGTACTTTCACATCTTTTTGAATAGCGCCACATGTACCTACACGGATTAGTTTTTGTACATCATAGTCATTCATCAACTCATGAACATAAATAGAAATAGAAGGAACTCCCATTCCTGTACCTTGAACTGAAATTCGTTTTCCTTTATATGTACCAGTATATCCGAACATATTACGAACCTCGTTATACTGAACTACATCCTCCAAAAATGTTTCCGCGATATATTTCGCGCGAAGCGGATCCCCTGGTAGTAAAATTGTATCCGCAATCTCACCTTTTTTTGCACTAATATGAATACTCATTTAAATAACCTCATTTCTATATATGCATCGGCTTAATAATACCGTTTTTTTAGCATAATTGCAACGAACAAGCTACTTATTCCCTTCTATATAATACTCCCAAAGCTCATCAAACATGCTTGCCGTTAAATCTGGGTGAGCTAATTCTTCAATGTACTCTGATAGAGCCTGAAAAGAAGTTTCTGCTTTTGGAAAATCATGTTGCTGGAACATACTTTCTGCAAAGCGAGATTTATTATCCTCCTTATGGCCCCCACGATATTTTAATGCAAATATATAAAAAGACTTGTTCAACTTAATCTTCCTCCTTTAGTCCTAAGGACATAGAATATTCATAAAAATGTAGATAATATATCATAAAACAAGTAAACTAAAAAGTAGGACTATGTAACACATCAAGAAGGGGTTGGTTTCATTGGCAAAGGGTGTTAAACAAAAGAAAGCCTCGATACAATGGCTTAAACAAAAAAGAAGGAAAAAGAACAACCAAATAACAAACAAGGATAATGCTTTGTCCCTCTTTAAGAAAGGTAAAAGGAATACTAAAGGACCTAAAACAAAAACTAATTCAAATATCTTTCAGTCCATCCGTGGACGGGTCTTATTAATATTTTCAGTATTAATCATTATTTTAGTTTCCATGCTAGTTTTAACTTCTACTAAAATGTCTTCCTCACAAAAAGCATTTGAAGTTTTTACAAACGTAGATATGAAAGAACAAATGATGGTCAATAAAATCGCAACAGAAATAGCTCAGCTTGCAAATGCAGAGCAAAGTTATGTCATTACAGGTAAAACAAATTATAAGACAACTTACAGACAAAATAAAGATGCGATTGTTACACACTTAAAAGAATTGCATCAAACTTATAAAAACCGACCGGAGGAACTACAAAAAATACAATCTATCGACCAATTTTTTATGACTTATTTACAATATTCGGAAAGAGTAATCGAATTAAGAGATTCACAAGGTATGGAAGCAGCGCAAAAAATCATCAACGCTGGTAATGGTAAAACAGCAATGAGTTATGTAGATGTACATATTGCCGCGATGAACGAATTACTAGCTAAAAATAATGCGGAACAAATTGCTCTATTAAAGAAAGAAAATAATAACGCACTTTATTTATTTGTTGCTTTAACTGTGTTTTCTGTTCTATTAACCCTATCATTTGGAATTTATCTTTTCTATTCGATTAAAAGAAGCACATACTCAATTAATCGTTCCATTTTGGAAATAGCACAAGCTGGTGGAGATTTAACGAGACGGGTAAAGATACGCACGAAAGATGAATTTTCAGAAATTGCAGAAAGCACTAATACTTTAATAGGGTCCATTGCAGATTTAGTCAAACGAGTTAGTATGCTTACAGAGAACGTGTCTGCAAGTGGACAAGAGTTAATGGCTTCATCTGATGAAACAGCTGTAACGATTCAATCTATCGCGGATACGACAAATGAAATTGCAAGAGGTAGTGAACATACGATGCGCAGTATGACTGTTGCTATTCAAAAAATGAATTCTTTGGAAGAAGCGACAAGATACTTGAACAGTGATGCCCAATCGGTAAAAGAAGCTACAGATCAAATGATTGAGGCTGCACAAAAAGGTAGTAAATCTGTTCAGCACTCCTCTCAAGTAATGATGAATATTGAAGAAACAATGGCCAATACTTCTCAAACAGTAGAGGCTCTTGGGACTAAATCGTATGAAATTACGTCCATCATTAAAACAATCACAGCAATTGCTGAACAAACAAATCTACTCGCATTAAATGCCGCGATTGAAGCTGCTCGAGCAGGAGAACATGGTAGAGGATTTGCAGTAGTAGCAGATGAAGTACGAAAACTGGCAGAACAATCTCGAAACGCCGCAAAAGAAGTTACAGGAATTGTCACATCCATTCAAAACGAAGTGATATCGATTGTAAAGCAAAATCATGAAGGAGTAGAAAACGTTATTAAAGGCGTAGAAGTGGCAAATGAAACAAACGCTTCTTTAGGACAAATTATGAAACAAACAAATGATACGATTGCAATTATCGATAAAATGGTGAACCAAATTGGAGATACGCTTAACTTTAGCCAAGAGGTTGCAGCCTCTTTTGTAGAGGTCACTCAAATTGCTGAGAATACAGCATCTAATACCGAAACTTCGGCGGCAGCAGCAGAGCAAGGCTCCGCTGCGATGGAAGAAATCAATGCATCCGCTATTGAACTCTCGCATCAAGCTGATGAGCTAAGAAAAGTTGTTAATGAGTTTAAGCTATAAATAATAGAGATACTCCCTTGAGTTCTTCTTTCACTCGGAAAGTATCAAGATTATATGAAAGAGCCTTCTAACGTAAAAGAAGGCTCTTGTTTTTATTATTAATTTAATTGACTATTAGCAATATGTTTAATTTCTTGAATAACCAACTGCACATCATTTTCATGGTTAATCGTTAACAAGTGATCTGCTTCTCCTTTGATTGGAACCTTGACATCCTCACTTTGCTGCCGACGGAGGACTTCGTCAAAAGTTAATGCAGTTCTTAATACCGATGTGTCACGCTGGCTATTTCTAACTCGTTCTTTAAGTATATTATCTGAGATATTGAAATTTACGATGATGCTTGTAAACTTTTTGGCATGAAATAGTTCAAGTAATTGTATTCTTCCTTTTTGATTGCGATTTGAATTACTTAAAATGAGATGACAATCGGTCTCATTAATTGCATAGTTCACAATGGTTTGCGTAATAGAATGTTTAATCACGTTAGGTCCATTTTCAGGTAATAATTTTTCATAATAAGTGTGAAGAAATTCAGCGTGATTATCTTGATCGATGACCACTGAGTTCAGCATCTCTTTTTCTAAGGCCTTAGCAAATGTAGTTTTACCACTATGGGTTTTACCTACTGTTAATATAACTAACCTATTCACCTATGCAACTCCCCCTGCTTTATGTATGCTTAACTTTACTATTTATCCATTTCATTTTGATTTTTTACCTATAAAAAAGTACAAAAAAGCAATGCTTTTTTGTACTTTCCTAGCAAGTTATTTTAGGAATAGCTTAATTTCCTTAAAATAACTTCAAGTATTCTTCATAACCTTCTTCAACTAGTTTATCTTTTGGAACGAAACGCATCGAAGCTGAGTTTATGCAGTAACGAAGTCCGGTTTCTTCTTTCGGTCCATCTGGGAAAACATGTCCTAAATGAGAATTGGCCGTTTTACTTCTTACCTCTACTCGTCTCATTCCATGACTGTCATCGAACTTTTCGACTACTTCCTGCTCTTCAATCGGTCTAGTAAAGCTTGGCCAACCGCAGCCTGCATCGTATTTATCTTTTGAATGGAATAATGGTTTACCTGAGACAATATCTACATAGATTCCTTCTTCAAAATGCTTGTCATACTCATTTTGAAATGGAGGTTCTGTTCCATTTTGTTGTGTTACATAATATTGCATATCTGTTAGTTTTTCTTTCATTTGAATACCTCCCGCATTTTCTCTACAAACGCCGCTCTTCCAGAACCGACAAAGTATCGATTATAGTGTGCTGGATTTTTCTTATAGTAGTCTTGATGGTAGTCTTCTGCTGCATAAAATGTAGTAGCAGGTAAAATTTTCGTAGCAATTGGCACGGAGAATTTACCGGATGCATTTAGTGCAGCTTTTGTGTTTTCCGCTTTTTCTCGTTGTTCTTCAGAATGATAGAAAACGGCCGTTTGATAGGATGAACCGCGATCAAAAAATTGACCGTTGTCATCTGTCGGATCGATATTCATCCAAAAGATATCTAATAACTGATCATAAGAAAACTTTTCTGGATCGAATGTAATTTGGACCGCTTCATAATGTCCCGTAGCATTCGAGCACACCTGCTCATAGGTTGGATTCTCTACATGACCGCCTGTATAGCCCGATTCTACTTTTTCTATGCCCTCATATGAGTCAAAAGGCTTGACCATACACCAAAAACAGCCTCCTGCAAAAGTAGCTTTTTCCATTGTTTAGCACCTCATTTCGATGGTATGACTATTTCTAATGTTATTATATCTTCCTCTAAATTCAACTCTTTTGCTCGCACGTGAACACCAGAGGACATCGGAATATTCGCTAGCTGAATATGTACTTCCTTTTCTGTAGGCATGACTACAATCCATTCGGGCAGGTCAATCGAATCGCGCATCAATTTTAACACAGCTTCTGGCTGCAGTTTCGCTTGACCTACCTCTAAGGAAGTTTGCTCTAGCCTAATATTCCCTCCCTCTTCTACGTACGGCTCAAAAAACATTTTAATAGGAAAATTGAGTGAGAAGATAGTTAACTCAGAAGATAACACTATTTGATCATCGACCGTTAGTTGTATAGGTAGTGGCTTGCCTTTCATCGCTTTTTTTAAATAAGTATTAGCGATGCCTTCAAAATCTTCTTTTGTTGCATGAACCGTTAAAACATTACCCCCCGGGGCAGCTTTCGGCTCTTCTATTGGCATAGTTTCCGCTGGAGATGTTACCCAATATAGAAAAGTTCCTATACTTCCTAAAATAACAAGCAGCAACAAAAAGAATGCGATCTTCCATTTATTCATTTAAACAACTCCTCAAAACAACATTTCCCTATTTCGCTCGTCAATTAAACCACATTCTTCTAAAGAATTGACTAAAGCTTCTTCAATGAGTTCGTATCCTCTACTATTTGGATGAAAAAAGTCCGTATGATACACTAGATTCGCATTCGTCACAAAAAGTTGATCGATTGGTACAAAACAAGCATTTACATCACTCTCTGCCATCGATTCAATGCTATTATTCCAATCTGCTAATATCTCATCCAATTCACTTTTCTCATCCGTTACTGCAGTAATAGGATTGTAAAGACCAAGAAGAATAATAGGGGCGCTACTATTAATCTCTCGAATTTCCTCTAATATTTGATCGTAATTTTTTTCAAACTTCACTAATTCTTTATCAAAAGCTTCTACACGAAGATTAAATAAATCCTTCTTCACTACTTTCATCATATCATTACCACCGATGGTTAGCGTAATAATATTCGCTTTTCGAAGCTGATGATCGATTTCTCCGGCTTTTAGCATTTTTAATAATTGATCACTACGACGTCCTCTTTTCGCAGTATTGGTTAAAACAACCTCTTCTATTCCTTTATATTGTGAAATTTCTTTTTGCAGTCGACCAATATATCCTGCTCCTTGTAATTCGTCTCCCACACCTTGTGTAAGTGAATCTCCAAGTCCTACAAGCTCAATCGTTCTTGGAAAAAAAGAAAAAGGAATAACGTATTCTTCAAACAGCACCGCTTCCCTTTCGGAGAAGCTTACTTCCTTTAACTCACTTGGTGTACAAGCGGATAGCATAAGTATACATAAAAAACTAACAAGATATTTCATTCTAAACCCCTTTATTTATGATTAAAGGCAGGGAATCTTCTTTTCCCTGCCTGATCACTATTCTGTCATATACATAAATCCAATAGCACCAGGACCTGTATGTGTACTAATTACAGGTGAGGTAAACGACATTTGAATCTGCTTAAAACCAGATTCCTCAATTAGGTTTTTTAATGGGGTAGCCATGGAAAATCCATTTGCATGGGAGATGCCGACCGCCTTTACAATTTTCCCTTTTGTGTCTTTCACAAATTCATTAAACAAATAATTGACCACTTGTTTATGGCTTCGAACTTTCGCAACAGGTGTATATTCACCGTCTGTTAAACTCGCAATTGGTTTAATGGAAAGTAAAGATCCGAGCATTGCTTTCCCTTTCCCGATGCGACCACCTTTAACCAAATTATCTAACGTATCTACTACGACAAATAATTTTGTTTTGACACGGGCTTCTTCCAACTTTTTTATAATATCTTCAACTGAATGATTATCTGCGGCCATTTTAGCTGCTTCCTCCACTTGAAAACCTAATGCAAACGAAATAAATTGAGAATCCATTACCGTGACGTCAGATGTAGACATTTCAGCTGCTGCTTGAGCAGACTTCACCGTACCGCTCATAGCTCCTGTCATATGAATAGAAATAATTCGATCGCCACTGGCCCCCAGCTCATCATATAGCTCTTTAAAAACGCCTACTGGTGGCTGCGATGATTTAGGTAATTCATTGGAAGTGGCCATTTTTTCTAAAAACTCTTCTGGATGAATCGTAACGCCATCTATATATGAGTCTCCGTCTATATGAATGGAAAGTGGCACAATGTGAATATTATATTGTTTGATCAGCTCGTCTGTTAAATCAGCTGTTGAATCTGTTACGATATGTACTTTAGGCACTCTATCTCTTCCTTCCTCTATACGTATTATTATAAGAAGAAGTACTGCCCCTTGTAAACTTATTTAATAGCGATATACTTCACTATATGAATAAAAGAAGGATATTTGAACAATTTGATGGAAATTGTTCAAATATCCCAACGATAAGTTATTGGCTTTCCTTTTTTTCATACACCAAATACACATAATGAATCCCTTCGGCTGTTTCCATTTTTTCCGAAGTGTCAACTAGGACCCACTCCTCACCATACGGCGGGAAAAATGTGTCCCCTTCAAATGATTGCTCTATAAACGTCACATATAAGCGATCCGCTTTTGGCAAAATTGCTCGGAAAATTTGTTCCCCACCAATAATCATCACTTCTTCATGATAGGATTTTGCTAAGTCTACGGCATCTGGCAAATTAGTTACTACTTCTGCTCCTTCGGCTTTGTAGGAAGGATTTCTCGTAATAATTATATTTTTTCGTCCCGGTAAAACGCGACCAATGGATTCGAAGGTTTTTCTTCCCATTACGATAGCTTTACCCATCGTTTTTTCTTTAAAATAAGCAAGATCTCCTGGAATATGCCAAGGCATTTCGTTATTTAGACCAATTACTCGATTAGGATCATGCGCTACGATTAATGAAATCATTTATTATCTCCCCTTTGTTCGTTAAACTGCTATTGGTGCTTTAATGCGCGGATGCGGATCATATCCCTCGATCTTAATATCCTCTATTTCAAAATCAAAAATCGACTCCTTCTCATCCGATAAAGAAAGTCGCGGTAACGATCGCGGTGTTCTTGCTAGCTGAGTTTCCACTTGCTCCATATGATTTACATATAAATGCGCATCCCCAAGTGTATGTACAAATTCTCCTACTTCTAAATTGCATTCTTTAGCGATAAGGTGCGTTAGTAGAGCATAGGAAGCAATATTAAAAGGAACTCCTAAAAATACATCCGCACTTCGTTGATACAATTGGCAGGACAATTTCCCATTCGCCACATAAAACTGCATAAATGCATGACAAGGAGGTAAAGCCATATCATCCACTTCTGCTGGGTTCCAAGCAGTAATAATATGTCTTCTAGAATCCGGATTGACTTTGATCTGCTCGATTACTGTTTGCAATTGATCAATCGTTTCTCCATTTTTGGTTGGCCAAGATCTCCATTGTCTGCCATAGACTGGCCCTAGATTGCCAAACTCCTCCGCAAATTGTTCATCTTCTACTATTTTAGTACAAAAAATCTCCATTTGCTCGTCCACAATAGCTTTAAAATCTGGATCCTTTGCCGCACGCACCCCAAAATTCGTCATATCCGGTCCTGTGTAGCTATCACTTTCCACCCATTTCTCAAACGCCCATTCGTCCCAAATATGATTATTTGCTTCAATCAAGGTCTTTACGTTTGTATCCCCTTTTATAAACCATAATAATTCACTCACAACTAAGCGAAAGGCAGTTTTTTTCGTAGTAAGTAGCGGAAAACCTGCCGCTAAATCAAATCGCATTTGATAACCGAAGACACTCTTCGTTCCAGTTCCAGTTCGATCTCCTTTTTCGATCCCATTTTCCATGATGTGTTTACATAAATTTAAGTATTGTTCCATTTGTATACCTCGTTTTCAGTTTCTATACTTCCCTTTATTATAACAAAAATGTGCTCGGAAGATATAGGTTATGAAAGCTTCTGCAATTAGTTAATAAGCAAATCAGCTCACTGATAGTATTAAACTTATAAAAAGCTCATATAGTTAGGTAAAGACATCCATACAAGAGATATCAAATATCAATTAGGGAGAATTGCTATGACCATGGAATTTGTTTCACTAGCCCCTACAGCGTTTCAAGTATTTGAAGTAGGAGAGAAAAATCCCAAAAAAGTAAAACGAATTATATATGGACAAGCAACATCTGATGCAGATGGGATAGCAACACTTTATTTTACAGACAACGGCTTAGCTAATGGCAATTCATTATTAACTACTATTGACTATGCAGTATCAAGCGTCTATTCTACAAACTCTGCTATAAATGCAAGACCGAGAGTACAGATGCGATAGAAGAATGTTATTGAAAAGTATGTCTCAGCTAACGTAACAAGTATTAGCAGTATAATTTTTCTGAGAATGATAAACCACCTTCCAATTTACTGGTTGGTGGTTACGTAGTTACTACACTCGTTCAGTTACTTTCAGATCCTTAATATGTATAATATTAAATGCCCATTCTTCTGTTACTATCATGCGAGTTCCATTTATCTCTATTGGTTTTAAAGTTCCCACATCAAGGCCCAAACCTCAGTCGACGTCCCCATATTGCCCATTGCACGAACTTTTTCTATCTCTATTAAATGTAGATTAGTGTAATACACTATATTTTCCATGTCCTCACCTCCCATGACTATATTCGTCATAGAAAGACAACCCCCGCAACATATTACCTAATGTTTCACTGTCGTCGAAGATGGCAAACACACCAATATTTTCCTGCGCGAGAGACCCATCTAGCCAACCCTCCTCCAGTTTATAGTAGAAAAATATAGTCAGTAAAACATGCATGTTGTCGTCTTTATTGTCTTTGTCTCTTATTGAATTGAAAAGTTATATTTAAGTATGAAAATATATGTTGCTGCATATGCAGGTGTTTATCTTCAACTAACAGGTCAAGTTAGTTGAAGAAGATTATAGTTAATTATCCCTAGTAAACTGTTATAATAGAAAGAGAGTATTAAAAATACTAATTATAAGTGGGGTATCCTAATGTCTGCTGTGAAAGAATTAGTTGAGTATTGGAATGATTTCTATAAACGTGGAATGAACGCAAACCAAGTTGTGAATGAACTATTAAGTCCGCTTAAAGAGTATCCTAATAAACAATTTGGGACTGTTTATCATTCTGTAATGGATGCAATTGGCGACCAGTCAACATACTACCCAGAGCCTTATTTTGGATTTTTAGAACAAATGGACCCGGAATCTGATGTACTCGGCCTTTTCATGAACCCAGGACCTGTAAAGCACGAAGATATTCTTGAGTGGAATGAGGAAGTAATTCGACAGTATACTGAATTGGATCCCAATTATTTTTTAAGTGAATGTGGTGTTATGGATGATCAAAACCAAGTACCTAAATTTTTTCCTATGTGTAATTGTTTTTTGAAAGATCGTCACGAAAAAGGTTGTAATATTTGGAGAAGAAAAAGATATCTAGAGATTCGCAGGGATTTTAAACTAAAACTTAGATTTTTACATACAATGGAGATGTTTCCATTTCACTCTAAAGTCTGGGATGGGCGTATTAAGAGCCACTTAAAGAAAATAGCTGACCTTGATTTTATGAAACTTACACTTAATGCAGTTCAAGAACTTGCCATCCAAAGGAAGGTAAAGTGTATAATGGCTGTTGGCCAAGTTTGGGAGAGTATTTTTGATAAAAAAATTGATTGGTATTCGGTTACTAAAAAGCAGTTTTCTGGCACAATTGGGGTCAGGGTGATTCACTATCAGGCTTCGCCTAACTCTTCTCCAGTTATTGTAATGGTTCGTAGAACACAAGCTGGAGTACGTTTTACAGAAAATTTAGAAGCACAAAAATATATTCGGAATATTCTAGGGACTAAAAAATTAATATTTAATCAATCCCAAGACATATTAAATAATCAACAAAATGTTCTAAATCCGAAAGAACTAGATAAAACTGTAAGTTTCGAAAAGGAAGAACTAATTATAGAAACGTTACTAAATAAAATGCCTCCTCAATTAAATCATCCAGCGTTATTGAGAGGTAAAATTTATTCCCCGACAAAAAATCAATTTAAATATATTCATTTATGGTTTGAGAATAATCCGTGGCATGAGAATTATTTTTCTTTCCATATTCATGTATATAAAGGTTTGGCTGAACCTAAGATTGAGGTACGTTTTGGGATGAATTATAAGCAGCTAAATTTTTCAAGACAAACTACCTCCGCTATGATTCGAGAACTCACTAAGATTGCTGATACTTATGACTTTAAGATGAAGGGTAAAGAAAATGTCTCCTTTAACATCGTACGACTTTGTACCGGTCCTTCAGCTGTAGATGAAGCTGCATTACTTTTGGGAGTCATAATTAATAATGTAAAAGAGGCATCTGATCTAGTTATTAAGGCAACAGTATAAAAATACTTTAGTTATATCGTATCATTTATAAGTAAAAAAGAAAGCTGATTTTTTAATCATATATGATAAACCAACCAAGGAATAAGTTATCAATACTGTATCCCTTATCCAAAAAAGAATCCATTTTTCTTAAAAATGGATTCTTTTTATTTATGCTAGAATAGGATTTACGGAGGAACTTTGTTCATTCTTTATTTAAAACTTCTATTGATAACTCCCTTCATAGCTGCCTGTTTGGATGCGCCCCTCTATACCTGCTAAACTACCTTTCTTCAAGAAGTTAGCTGTGTTTTCCGCCTGTTTTCTCCACACAAGGCAATTGATAAAGTCAGCTACTCTTTCCCCTAGTTGGTTTGAAAATGCCAGCTTTCCTACTAACACGACACGGTTAATCATTACTTCACTTTGCTTTCTTTTTCAAATTCTGATTACTTCTCATTTGTGAAGCATGCTGTATGATATACTGTTGATTGTTAAATCAAATTAGCTTAGCAATCTCCTTCTTTTCTCTTAAAATTTCTATAATGTTTGGCCGAATTAAACTTAAAAACTGAATTATCTGTTCCTCTGTAAACTTTGAAGTAATTATCATTTTCCTACTCCTTTAGTTTGAATCGTTTACACAATGCTTTTTCTAGTTTCTAGTTCGAAAGAACAGATATTTCTCCTAATAAAAGGGAGTGTATTTACAAATACATTTCATTTCATCTAAATCTATATCCAATATTTATACAATATGTGACAATAAACTTACAAGAATTTTTGATGTCTCAACTAGGAGTTGTGCCATGTTCGTAATTACACGAAACATAAACGGAACAACAGAGGTTTTAAAGTCATCAAACAGCCAAGTGGATAAAACTTTTTCAGATAAAGATGCAGCATTGAAGTTTGCCAATTTGTTAAACAAAAATACTACTCCATCTATGCATTGGGTTGTTTCCCCAAATAATTAATAAATAGCAGAGCAAGTAGGGTTATTTCCTACTTGCATTTTTATACATAAGATATATCTTTCACTTAACTACACTTAATCTACGAACTGTGAAGTATAGATTTATCATTTGCGAATAATGCTTACACAAAACCGAAAGCATTTCTTGGAAGCTTTGTTGATCTTGCCAGTCTAGGTTCTGTTGTTATTATTTCGAATGAGGTGGTGCTCATGAAAACTTTTCTATTATTCTCCGCAATAAGTCTTCTTTATATTGCAATTATTTATCTCTTATTTATAAAGACATACCGTAAGAAGAATTCTTGAACTCCATTCGCTACAAATAATTTACGAACTTTGCTTGATTGTTTAACCCACATTTCATCTTCATTAAATACTAAATGAGCGTTTGAATAAGTATAGTCCGTTGTCATACTTTCTCCGTCTGAAAACTTAATTTCACTTACTCCATTTACAAAAAAATCTAAAGTGGTAATAGCTAGTTCGTTTGAAATTTTTCTTTTTATCAAAATATTTGTTCCGCCTACTAAAAACTCAGAGAAATTACATATCTGTTTTTTTATTTTACGTCTTAATGAAATCAACAAATACAATTTAACCAACACTCCAGAAGCGACCAACCAAATATTCAATACTGACATGATCTATGTTTTCTGGAGAATCATTAAAATAAGTTGAGCACGTAGCACCTTCTTCGTCAGTAATTGTAAGCAATAATCCATTAAGACTATTTTGTAGTTCAAATTCATATTTATTCTCCTATATACTTCGCTCTATCTACGTACTGTTCATAAATATATTTCTGAGAAGTACTGACTTTTTATTATCCACATCATTTTCGTAATTGTTTCATAATATATTTAGACCCCATATTACAATCAAGTATGTGTAAATGATGAATTACGAAAATAATAATCAAAGGAGTCTTAATACTGAATCACCAGAAATTTATGCTGCTAGACTCTCATTAATCGGAGCTGCACTTTCCACATTAGGCGATGGTCTTCAGACAATAGCGGCAGGGATTGCGCTACAAGGATTAGAAAACCCTAATACTCAAGATTCACAAAATCAAAATGATCAATCGAGTCAAATAGAATTAATGCAAAAGCAAATTGATCAATTAACAAGAAAGATAGATAGAATGGAACGAAAAAATAGATAAACAATTTTATTTTGCTTCAAGTTTTTCTTATCATTTGATGAACAGAAACTTAAGGTTTGTTTTTTGTATTGCATGAGTCATCATTAATTACGTTTAGCCGGCCTTCATACGGTTTTTTTGCGTCAACTTTTATTCGCTTTTTTAGTCAACTGCAACCTAAACTGTCTTCAAATAATGCAACACTTACCCCTGAGGCTCTTTACTGGAGTAGGTATCTTACGTATATCCGCTATTCCTTTGTAGCGACATTGTCAGTTTGTCATGTCGATATTAGGTTCTAGACCCTTACCTCTGTTTGCTTTAGATTGTTTATAAGTTCTCATTCGTCGTAACCCTTTCGATATTCGACTAAAACCTCAAACGAATTTCTGAACTGCTTTATTTCGCTTATAGGATGTCAGTTTCGAAATTGTTTTATTGCTTGATTCACACCGGGTTCTGTTCGAGCTTTGATGATTTTAGCAAGTTCGCTCCTCCTTATCTCGAAGCACTTATTCAGCAAAGCCACTCGCTACAGCCGCAACATGAATCAGTTCCTTGAGTAAATCAGAAGCATCTGATGTTTACTCGCTATACTTCCTTATTGCATAGTGTGGGCCAGTTCTCCAACTTCTTCGACTAATATAGCCAACCATCCACCATAACCTTGGTTTTGTCTGCCCCACTTCTCATTTTGTCTAAGTCTTTCGAGATAAACTTGTGTATTCACCTCGACCATTGCTTTGTTTAAAGCTGCAGTGAAACGTGATGCTATTTCCATCGAAAGTATAGAAAAAATATTAGAGCATGCACGTACCAACTATAAAATTAATGATTATACATGCATGCTTAAGCCCTATTATTTTTAACTGGCATGCGAATGGTGAAATGAGGGCTTGAAAATGGAGGGACATTGATTATGTTAGTAATTTTCTCTATATAACTGAAACGAGAGGTCGTTTTGGGACAAGAGATACAAAATCTAATAATAGTAAAAGGAAATTACCGATGAATGAAAGTATCAGAAGGGTAATACTACATTACCAAGTCTGGTATAGCAATAATATGGAACGATTGGGATTCCGCAAACCTAAAGGATATGTAATTGTAAATTATAGTGGAATACCTGTAGGCGAAAAATTTTTAAAAACGGATTATTGATTTAATATGTGAATAAGAAAAGATATCTCATTTCACCTTACACTATTTTAGACATACATTCGTATCAATACAGATTGACTGAATATCAATACTTAGCAAAAGAAAAACACTCGTAATTTTACGAGTGTTTAGGATAACCATTTCGGCGGTGTATTTTTCGACCAGAAAATCTCACCTAATGCATAATGTTTCGAATAATTATCTTCTGCTAGGTGATAATGAAAGTTGAAGTAATATCCGTCCTGCGGTTTTTTGTCGGTTCTGACATGGAAACGGATGAAATCTTTTCTCGTTTCTTCATTGTAAATATGAAAGATTTTTTCGTGATATTCTCCTGAAGGTTGTTCGGTAATGGATAGCTTTGCTGCTTTTTCGCCTTCTACTTTTGCGATAGTTGTATCTATCACTTCTTGCATTCGAGGGAAAATGACATCGTCAAATTCATCTTGTATAACTGGTCCAATTCGATTGCCAAACTTTATGTATGCCTGTTCTCTAGCTGCTAATGAAATCGTTTCACTTAAATTTGGGGAATCAAGGGAATCTATAAATGATACTTGATTAAATTCACTTGTATTCGCATCTGAAGCGATAGATTTCGTTGGATTTTTGTTGTCTAACAGTTGCTCCCATATAAGATGGTTAGGAGATATAAGACCAAATGTTAAGAAAGCGACGGTAATAATAATCGTCTTTTGTAACCACTTTTTCATCAGTTATCACCTTCAATTTTGACCAATTTTCTAAAGCATATTTGTATTAATAACGATTTTAAGAACAAAAGGTTTCTTCTTCTATGTATTCATTGTACAATAAAATATGTAGACATACAGTAGCTTTTTTAAAGTAAGGAGGAAAGTCACTATGAATGCAGATTTAATTATTGGTATCGGATTTTTATTTTTATTAGGGTATTTAACTTCACTTAACTTTACGGACTAATACGAAATGCGCAAGCGCCTCTGTCTGTCCCGAGGGGCAAGACGCTGGAGTCTAGACACAAAAAAGCTGTCATAACTGACAGCTTTTTTATATATCAATAATGCCATAGTGAAACTTAGAAGTTAATCTCGTTAACTGCTCGAACTGATATTTTTCAAATAACGGAGAACGAAAATGAGCTTTTAGCACTACCCGTCTCTTCGCTACACGTTTTGCTTCCTCTATCCATTCATCGGACAGAGATTCATGCACGCCAGCTGCTCTTAGTGTGTGGAAATTGGAAGACTCTTCAATAACCTCTTCAAACATCGGATCCATGTAAACTACATCATAGGAATTAGCATCCAGTTGTCTTAAATAGTCCACGGCATCTTGATGAACAATATGGATACGTCGCATACTTTCCTGTAATTCCATACTTTCAGTTTCATACGCTTTTAGCCCACGCTCCACTACATAAGCGATCATCTCATCTTTTTCACAAGCAACAACTAGCCCTTCTTCTCCAACTGCAAACGAGGCTAGTATACTATCCGAGCAGAGCCCCGCAGTTGTATCCAGAAATCGATCTCCCTGTTGTAAATCTAACGCTTCTAATAACAAATCTTTTTCTCCATTCAAGATACGCTTCATCCGAAATGCTGCCGAATTTGGATGAAAGAAAAAAGGAGCAGTAGAACCGTATATATACAGTTCTAATCTCTCCTTACTTACAACTAATACATTTGCTTGCTGTTCTTCTTGCAACTTTTGCATAGACTTCTTTTGGCGTCTTACATATGGCAAAGTTAGTTCACTAGCAATTTCTTTCGCCTTTTGAATAAATTGCTCATTCGTACGACCTGCAGTAGTTACAACCGTCTTCATGACGAAACGATTTGTGTAAGGACACCAGAGAGATGATCTTTAATCGTTTCCATTGAATTGCTTTCAATTTGTTCACGAGGAATGAAATAAGCTAATTGGTCATCTTTCCAAATAGCGATAGACGGTGAACTTGGCGGTACTTCTTCAAAGTATCCTCTCATCGTTGCCGTTGCTTCTTGATCTTGCCCTGCGAATACCGTAACTAAGTTATCCGGTTTCACTTCTAATTCTTCCACTGCTGAAATTACTGCCGGTCTAGCAAGTCCCGCTGCGCAACCACATACTGAGTTTATAACGATTAAAGAAACTCCTTCTGCGTTCGCCATATGGTCTTGTACTTCTTCCGGTGTCACTAATTCTTTAAATCCTGCGTTTGTTAATTCACTTCTCATTGGTTTTACTATGCCTTGCATATATTCATCGTATGCGTTCATGATATCGCCTGCTTTCGTTTATATTCACAAATCCTATTATAACAGGACTTCTATTGCATTTGCTATAATACTGTTTTCGCACACTTTCATATTTTTGTGTTAAATCTCAAACATGCTATTTATTTTTTAAAAAATAGGATTACTGAATTAATCTCCATTTTTTTCTACTTTTATGTATTATGGTCGTGTATTAGTTGAATAGGATGAAAGTAAGCATTCTTAAGGATGATTTACTACTATCATCCCCCGGGTGTGCGGAGTAATTGCAAAGGAGACAAAGCATGTCAAATTACGTATTCCCTCAGTTACCACCCGATCTAATGATTTCGATCATCAGAAATGGACTTAACAGAACTCAAAATCCAAAAAAGATCGTCATTATCGGTGCAGGCATGGCAGGACTTGTCGCTGCATCTCTATTAAAGGACGCTGGACACAATGTTACAATCCTTGAAGCAGCCGAAAGAGTTGGCGGCCGTGTCTACACGTTAAAATCTGATTTTACTAATGGATTATATCTTGAAGCAGGCGCAATGCGTATTCCTCATACTCATTATTTAACAAAGGAATACATAAACAAATTTCAGCTACCGGTTAATCGGTTTATTAATAGTACTCCTAACAATATTATCTATGCTAGAGGAATTAAGACCCGCTTGAAGTTTTATGAACAAAGCCCTGATATTCTTGGTTTTCCGGTAGCTCCACAAGAAAGAGGTAAAACTGCTACAGAATTGCTTACTTTAGTAATAAAACCGCTCACTGATTTTATCAAACAAAACCCGCAGAGAAATTGGCCTTTGGTCATAAAAGAATTTGATAAATACTCGATGGACGCCTATTTGAGATATAACCCGTTTGGAATCACTTTATCTCCTGGTGCCATCGAAATGATTAAAGTAGTTCTATCACTGGGAGGATTAACGGAGCTTTCTTTTTTAGAGTTACTGCGTGAACTAATGATTTTATTTACCCCTGATATTCAATTCTATGAGATTACTGGTGGAAACGACCAACTCCCTAAAGCATTTCTCTCACAATTGAAGGATAACATTATGTTTGGGCTAAAAGTGACGAAGATATTGCAGCATAACAACCAAGTAACGATTGACTCTATCCATACAAAAATTCTGAGACCATTTCAAATTACGAGTGATCTTGCCATCGTGACGATCCCCTTTTCCGTTTTTCAATTTGTTGAAGTTGAACCACGTGATTCTTTTTCCAACAACAAATGGAAAGCGATTCGCGAACTTCACTATGCAGGATCTACAAAGACCGGCATCCAGTTTAAAAGTAGGTTTTGGGAAAGAGAAGGTATGTTTGGGGGTAGCACAGCTTCTGATTTACCTATTACATACACTCAATATCCGAGCCAAGGGATTGGTACAGCGGGGCCAGGTGTCATTTTGGCTAGTTACACATGGGAAGATGATGCTTTATCTTGGGATAGCTTGAGCACTGAAAATCGATTGGAATATGCATTGAAAAATTTGGCCATAATCCATGGTGAACAAGTATATCGTGAGTTTATAACAGGCACGGGCTATAGTTGGGTTCGAAATCCGTATGCCGGTGGTGCTTTTACGATGTTTAAGCCAGAACAAATAACGGAGCTATCTCCCTATATCGCTTCTCCCGAAGGACGCGTTCACTTTGCGGGTGAACATGCTTCATCTGTTCACGGTTGGATCCAAGGTGCAATTGAATCTGGTATACGAGTTGCAGCTGAAGTTAATGACTTACAGAGAACTCTTTTTCACGAGTAGGAAGATTTAACGTAAGTTCTCAAGCAGTATTTAAATAGTCCTGGCGTTTATGTCCAATTTTTTATGGACACAAGCGTCGGGACTATTTTTTAAAAAGATTACATTTCTCGGACCTTTACGGTTATGTCAGTTGTTTAAGCACCTCCCTAAACTTTTTTATATTTATATCCTCTCGGAAATTGCGGAATGGATCCCCTTGTTTCTGTAAACGCTCTAACACTGCAGGAATAGTAAACGAAGAAGGGTTTAATGCATCATTAACTTCCTCCCAATTTAGAGGAGTTGCAATAAGCCCTAGTTCATTTCCTCTTGGCGAATATGGAGCGATAATTGTCTTCCCTTCTTTATGCTGTATATAATCCAAATACAATTTATGACCACGATTTTTTTTAAGTCGCTCCATTGTAAACCATTTCGGATATTGTTGAACTAAGAAGTTGCAAACAAATTTAGTGAATACCCCAGTATCTTCATACGAAAAAGTATCAACAGGTAATGGTATATACACTTGCATGCCTTTTCCGCCAGATGTTTTTATATAAGTTGTCAGCTCAAATTGGTCAAATATAGCTTTCATTCGTAAGGCCGCTTCAACAGCCAAAGAAAACTCATTAGCAGAAGGTGGATCCAAATCAAATACAATTTCGGTTGGTTTATTCGTTTTAATCGTTTGGAATGGTATATGGAACTCTAGTGCCAGTTGATTTCCTAGCCAGAGCAATGATTCAATGTCGTTGCACAGTATATAGTTTATATCTTCAACAAGTTTTGTCTGGATAAAGCCCGGCCTATAGTCAGGAGCATGTTTCTGAAAAAACCTTTCCATTTTCCCCGTTACACCATGCGGATAACGAATAACAGTCAGTAACCTGTCTTTTAAAAAAGGAAGCATATAAGTAGATATCTTTTGTAAATAATAAAGATAATCATCTTTCGTATAGTCAATATTTGGCCAAATCGGTTTCTCTGGATGCGTGAACTCTACTAGTTCAGGAAGTGGATTTAGCTGACGACGCATATTTTCCCAGTTACACTCATTAACAGTCGTTGTCCATTTAAATCCATTAAATCTCGGCTCTCTTAATTTGTCCCCTTGAAAGTCAATACAAGCTATATTGACACAAATGGATGGTTCAATTGACCAAATGTCTCCTTTTCCCTTCGTCCCATTAGCTTCAATGAATGCTACCAGCGTTTTAAATTCCTCTTCTTTCAGACCATGGCTAAAAGAAACAATTTCTACAAGGACATCATTTTGATAAATGGCCCCATTAAAATAGCTATTGCTTTTATCATACTTAGTAAGTATAACATCCACGTATCTCCAATTTTTTATTTTTAGCCAGCTAAGAGAACGGGTATTCCCTATCCATTTACTCGTCTTTTTCTTCGCAATAATTCCTTCTCCGTTACTTACTTTAATCTTATTCCATAATAATTCGCTGTCCTCTGAAAAATCTATCGCCTGTATTCTGTTGGTATCTTCATAATTGACTTGACTTGGAAGCTTTAATGATTTAAAAAGTTTAGCAAGTATTTGTTTGCGCGTTGTTAAATGCCGATTCGTTTGCACTTCACTTTTATGTAGTAAGATATCGAATGCAACGTAATGACAAGGGAAAGCATTCGCATGTACTACAATAGAATCTGGGTTTCTCATTCTTCCTCTTCCTTGCACAATCGAAAAATCACTTTGAAAATTATTCGTTAAGTAAACAAGCTCACCATCTAGTTGTAATGGTAAGAATGATTGAACACGTTCATAAATTCCAAGGCAAAAATCAATGATCTCTGGAAATACTTGATTTAGTAATCTTCCATTTCTACTTTTTAAAATGGGAGTCTTTTCCTCCCAATATAACGTACCGCGAAAGCCATCATATTTTGTTTCATAAAACCACTCACTGCCTTCTGGTATTTCATCGGTTGCCGTTAAAAGCATTGGTTTCAAATTACAACCTACTTTCTTTTTTGTTTAGCATTTGATGAATTCTTCATCGCAATACATAGAACACATAAATAATTACATAATAAGAACAAAAAGAATGAGAAGGTGAAAATATTGCATACAGTTTGGAAAGGTAGCATTAGCTTTGGATTAGTAAATATTCCAATTAAACTGCACTCTGCAACTGAAAACAAAGATATTAAATTACGACAGCTTCATAAAGAGTGTCATACACCTATTAGTTATAAAAAAGTGTGTGAAGGATGCGAAAAAGAAGTGAAAGAAGAGGACATTGTAAAAGCATATGAATATGCAAAAATAAATTTGTCGTACTTGATGATGAGGAATTAGAAGCACTTAAGAAAGAAAATGAAGATAAAGCTGTTGAGATAATAGATTTTGTTAAACTAGAGGAAATAGATCCTATCTATTTCGAGCGTTCTTATTTTTTGTCGCCTGACACAACAGGCGGAAAGGCATACTCCCTTTTGAGGAAAACATTAGAGCAATCTGGCAAAATAGGTGTTGCCAAAATAATAATACGATCAAAAGAACAATTAGCGGTTGTACGTGTTTATAAAGATACTCTTGTTATGGAGACAATCCATTTTCCAGATGAAGTTCGAAGCACCGCAGATGTTCCAAACATTCCAAGTGAGGAGACCGTCGTTCAAAAAGAACTCGATACAGCTCTTTTACTAGTTGATCAATTGACTACTGCATTTACACCGGAAAAATACACGGACGAATATCGCACAGCATTAATGGAACTAATCGAGGAGAAAAAAGCCGGTAACAATACGGTCTCTGTAAGCGATAAACAACCTCTTCCTGATAATGTCACTGATCTAATGTCGGCACTTCAAGCCTCACTTGATAAGACAGGGAAAAAGAAGAAACCGACTACAAGAAAGAAAAAAGTAGCTAAAACATCCTAATTTAAAATCGACCAACACTATTTTATATGTCCATGAGAAAGCCCCACTTCTTCAACAGTGGGGCTATAATTCATGAGATTCTGCGAAGGGATCTCACACACATAAAATTTCCCACTAATGCGGAATTTATACTTGTAATTTTATTTTCGTAAATAACATATCCCCTCGAACTGTCCTTTGCTTTTAATTTTCAAACTGTGTTAGGATATTTAATCAACCTTACTCACATAATAAATTTGGTCGCAAAAATTTATCATCATGACAGGGAGTGCAATAATGGGAATTTTAAGTGGTAACCCAAAAGATGAACCTTTACACTATGGGGAAGTGTTTACTCTATGGACAAATTTAGCTACAAACAATGGTTTAATAGCTGCGTATCAGACCTTTGCTAATCATACAGGTGATAAAGATTTAGTAAAGGTCATTGAAGAATCGATTCAATGTATGAAAGACGAAAATAAACAAATTGAACCTATTATCAAAATTAATGGTATAGGACTACCACCTGCACCGCCTGAACGTCCAGTTGCGAGGATAGAGGACATTCCGCCAGGAGCACGATTTAACGATCCTGAAATCAGTGCTGCACTTTCAATGGATAGCGCTGCTGGTTTAGTCGCATGTAGCAAAGCTATGGGTATGTCCATTAGAGAAGATATTGCTTTGATGTACGGTCAATTTCATTTGAGTAGAGCACAATTAGGCGCGAAATTATTGCGTTTAACTAAGGATAAAGGATGGCTTGTCCCTCCCCCACTACATTACAGCTCTCCGGAAAAAGAATAAAATTATTTGGGCAATCTAATGTTGGTTGCCCTTTTTATATGAATGTACCCTATAGAGAGGGTCTTTTTTCACTTTTACAATCGAAATTCGGGATATACTTCACTCAAAATGTCATATAGTTAATTGAATAAAAAAATTACAATTAGCTAATGCTTAGAAAAAAAAGAAGGAGAAAAACATGACAAAATTAGAGTTAACTATAAATGATTTTTATGCAGAAACCCTTAACGAGATAGTACAACAATTCAATGAACTCGTCCCTGCGCATGCCTCATACTCATATTCAGTGCAAGATGTCATTGAGTTGTTAATCATTAAGGAATATGTAAATTATGAAACCATACTTAGAAGACCTTGAAAAGGGTCTATTTTTTTTGCATTTTTTGATCTTATAATGACAGTTAATAATGGACACACGTATTAATAAGATATAACTTCATTTCCTATGTTGTTTCTTGAAATCGCGTCCCATCGATTGGATTTCCTCCATTCTCAGGGGCATATGCCCCGGTGCATTTTCAAATGATGAATAAGCTACTTTATAACTGAAGAGCACGTCACACCACTTTCAGCTGTGTCTCCAGTTGTTTTATAGGGTCTTCTTAAAACGAAAAAATTGAATCGGATTACCTTTAGTGTTGTTATAAAAGGTATTGTCCCAAATATAGGGGGTGTTCTAAATGGGAGAAGCGGTTAACGGCGGCGGTTATGGATCTGGTGCAGGATTCGCTTTACTTGTAGTTCTATTTATTCTTTTGATAATTATTGGTGCAAGTTTCTTAGGTAACGGTTATTACTGATTACAATGGGCTTAACCCCCAAATTTTCGCTACCATCTAAGACAGGTTTTAACCTGTCTTTAGCTTTTTAAATAAATAAAAACACCGTTCTTTTTGAACGATGTTCATATACTCATGTATCCTATTCTTATTGACTGTTATCTTCTTGCTGTTCTGAAGGTTCTTCGCTTGGGTCTGGCTCATCTTCATCCACACCGTCGCAGCCGAACAACAAACCTACTGACAAAAAAACAGTCATTAGCGCAAAAATATATCTTTTATGCTTCATCTTTTTATCCCTCCACTCCATATCTGTTCCTATTACTTTGCCCCATTTTTTAAAAATATTTATGAAATATTTCTAATTTCGACTGAGGAGGGATGGAGAAAGGACAAGCATTACTTGGATAATTCTTTATAAGCTAAAGCCTTTAGCGCTAACATCTCTTCTTCTGTCAATTTACTTTCAAACTGATCATAAAGGGCTTGCTTTTCTTCTGCGGACATGCCGTCTTTAGCTTTTGCTTGTATCTCTTGCAATTCGCTTATATTAAACTTTTTAAGCAATACCCTCGTTGCTTCTTCTTTTGTTTGGAATGGTAGCTGACTGCTATCCACATTTTTGCCTTCTTCTATAAATGCCTGTAATTGTGGGTCTTTCTTTATTTCTTGTTTTATATTTTCTAATTGACCACTATCTTCTAGTTCAACCGTTACTTTTTCCATTACTTGATCTGCAATTAGTTTGGGTACGAAATAGTAAGCGGCTAAGCCAATAATTCCAATTACGACAATGAAACCAAAAAGTATTTTCAAAAACTTCAACCTGTTTCCTCCTTCTACTGAATTAATTATTGAATAGACTATAGTTATTGTACACATAGAAAAAGCACCTTCCAAGATGCTTTTAGTCATTTCCGTATTATTCCCTGCCATTTAGCAGTAATCAACCTCTATATAATTTTACTGCTTTTTAGCTTGTATTCAGATATTTTATAATCGATAAATGCTCCAATGACTCCAGAGGGCAGTCCACCAGCTGAAATAGAAAGTAAGACAGTAAACAGACTGAGACTGTCCATCTTATAATACAATAATAAGAGAACGGAGAGCGTTCCTACTATGGTGAACAGAATAGAAAAGTAGTACGTAATATGTATTTCATTTTTTATATTCGCTTCTTTTTTGATTATTTCCTCACTCATATTATTCCTCCGTTCATCATAGCATCCCTTATCCTTCTTATTATTTACTTATTACTCATTATTTAAACGCTTTTGACTTGAAAAGTAGTTTGAAAATTAAATTAAGGAGTAAGTAAAAAAACACCATTCAATTAAAAGGAATGATGTTTTAATATATGATAGGCATCAACAATGGTTAATAAGCCGCATTATTTACACAACAGCACGAACAGATCCTGACCAGTTTAGCTGATTTAAAAATGTATAGACGTCTTCGCATACTTTATCTTTTTCTTTTCCTGTTGTAATAATATGTCCAGATTCTTCATACCAAATAATTTCTTTCGTATCCGTTTCGACTTGTTCCAAGATAAATGATGCACTTTCTTTATAAATATCTCCATCTAAAGCGCCTTGTAAAACAAGTGTCGGAGAAGAAATCGTTGGTAACTCCGTACAAGCGCCTTCGATGAAGGATTGTACTTCACTTAAAGAATCGAAAGGACTATCCTTTAAAGCTCCTAGTTCTTGAATAATGACTTCTCTTGATTTGCCTTCAAATGATTTATACACTTTTGCATAATTGTATAAACGATCAAACAAACCATCTGTATTGCTGCGCTTAATCGGTGCACACATAGATACGATTGCTTTGACAGGAAATTCTTCTGCTATTTTCAGCGAAAAAACGCCTCCTAAAGAAATACCTGCTACTGCAATTTCATTATATCCTTGATTTTTCAAATAGTTATAACCGTCTACAGCATCTTGCCACCACTCAGTAGGAGTTGTTTGTAACAACGCTTCCGGTGCCTCTCCATGTCCACGGTACATTGGCGCATGACAAGTGAATCCTCTCTTTTGTAAATACTCTCCTAATCGTTTAACATCTCTCGTACTTCCCGTAAATCCATGCAGTAAAAGTACAGCTCTATTTCCTCCTTCGAAGGTAAAAGATTTAGGTCCGACTAGTTTCATTTTAATATCCCCTTTAGTGTGTTAGCTTATTGATTCTTATCCTATCATTGACTATTCATAATGTATAATTTATTATTTTTATAAATAAGATGCACAAAAGGTATCAATCATTTAAGGAGATGTTTTGAATGGAATGGCAACGACTAGAATATTTTCAAACGCTCGCAAATATTCAACATATGACACGTGCCGCTGAACTATTATCCATATCCCAACCAGCATTAAGCCGCTCCATTGCAAGTTTAGAAGAAGAAATTGGGGTTCCCCTTTTTGATCGTCATGGCCGATCCATTAAACTAAATCGATATGGAATAATGTTTTTAGAAAGGGTTAATAGAATTATGAATGAAATGAGCGATGGATTAAATGATATTCAGCAGTTGATTGATCCAGAGCAAGGAGAAATAACACTTGGCTTTTTACATACGCTTGGAACGAGTACCGTCCCCAATATTATTCGTGCCTTTCATGACAAATTTCCCCATATAACATTTCAATTTACGCAAAACCATACGCATACTTTACTAAAACAGCTAAAGTCAGGGGAATTGGATCTTTGTTTAGTTGCATCCATTGACTATGAGAAACCAATTGACTGGTTAGAATTATGGCGTGATGAGTTATTTGTTATCGTTCCAATCAATCATCCTCTCGCAAATCGCAAAAGCATTTCATTAAATGAACTAATTCATGAGTCTTTTATTTCGATGAAAAAAGGATATGCACTCCGAAAAACGACAGATAGTATATTTTCTGATACGAACTTATTGCCGAATATTGCATTTGAGGGTGACGAAGTAGCTACTGTTGCAGGTTTTGTGTCGGCAGGTCTCGGTTTTTCGATATTACCGGATGGGGAAGAAATAAATCCAAGAAAAATTGCTAAACTACGAATTGAGGATTTTGTATGTGAACGGGTAATTGGTATGGCTCGGGTGGAGAATCGCTATTTATCCCCTGCCGCGTCTAATTTTCAACAATTCATTCTCGATTATTTTTTCAATGAGAAGTAATAATTAAACATAACCAAAGAGAGTTATCGGCGACTCACTTTTTCTATTTTAAAAGATGGTTGCTCTCAACAGTAATTTGGTTGCTCTTATGCTGATTTAGTTGCTTTCCGCACGGAATTGATTACTTTCAATGACTGATTGGTTGCCCTTAGCCATTAACTGGATAATTGTGTGACGAGATTGTAGAGGATAAAGTGTAGGAGTTTTGGGCGTCTCAAATGTCATTTTAAGAGATAGTTGCTTACATTAACAAATTGGTTGCTCTTATGCTGATTTAGTTGCTTTCTGCACGGATTTGATTGCTTTCAACGACTGATGGGTTGCCCTTAGCCATTAACTGGATAATTGTGTGGCGATATACTTCTTATTTAAAACCAACAAAAAAAGCCTCACTCTTCAACGTGAGGCTTATATATTAAGCGATAGTGTAAGAAATTCGAAGGGAGATCTTCTAACAGGTTACCAGGCCTGTTTTCTTACGTCTCTAGAATACCATGGATTTTTGAAAGTTCCATGCTTAATTGTTGCATATAGAACATGTATTAACCATGAGTGGAAATACTTGCACGAAGAGGAAAACAACTTGAAACTAGTTATTTTCGTGCTTCACTCATTTGCTTCCAAACAGATCCTTTTGCTTCTTCTCCGTCTTCAATACGCGCGATCGCCATGCGAATTTGAAGCTTCACTTCATATTCTTTATCTTCCTTCGCCTCTTTCAAGGCAGGAAGTGCATCTGTATCGCCTACTTCATAGAAGTACATAGCTGCTCTCCAACGAACGAGTTTGTTTTTATCAAATAAGGCAACCTTCATCGCATCTGCAAATTGTTCGAAGCCTAGATCACTCATTGCGTCTCCAGCTGTTCGGCGTACAGCACCACTTTTATCCTTTAATGCTATTTCTAAATAAGGAATAACTGCTTCATCTTCTATTAATCCAAGATATACAGTCGCTAGACGACGGATGGATACTTGTTCATCTTCCACTGCTTTTGCTAAGATTGGTAGGTCTTCTAATTCAGGGTTGATCAAATTATTTAGTAATTGAAATCTTTCTTCCCAATCACTTACTTCAAATTGCTCTAAAGTGAAAGGAACGCGTACTGCAGCTTTTTCTTCTTCGTTCTTATCTTTTTCTTCGATAAGCTGTTGCAGTTTGCTTTCAGGGAAAGTCGCTTCTAATTCTTTTACTAGTTGTTCTCCAATTTCTTTTTGATCTCCGTATCGAACGCCATAGTCTACCCATTTACGGAGCATAATATAGTTTTCTTTGTCTCCTTCCATCGCTTCATCTAAAGCTTTGGTGAAACGATCAGACAAGCCAAAACGGGATTCAGATTCGCTATCGAACACTTTAACTTGAAGAGGAATCCCTTTATATTGCTGTACATGTACATAAACCTCTCCGAAATGGTCTAATGGCTGTTCACTCGTTTGTTCTTGATTGTCAGCTCCAAAAACATTTTCTACAGAAGCTAAAATAGATTCCCAGCTAAATTTAGCAATACGCTCAATCGCTAAGAAATCTGCTACATGATAGACTCCTTTTACACCTTCAATTGCAAATAGGTCTTGAATTTCTTTTGGCGCATCTTGGATATTGTCTTTTTTGTAATTATGGCTTTTGCCGAATGGTAGCTCCTGATCAATAACTACTTTCATCGTATTCGGGCTTGGTGTTGGTTCAATTGTAACTATTTTCATCATTTATACCTCCAATAAATAAGATTAGGAAGAAGCGATTTCTTCTAAATAAGACCATCTCTCGATTAAGTGTTCATACGTGCTGTTTGCTTTTTCCAGCTTGTCAGTTAGTTCCTGTAATAACATAAAATCAGAGCCTGTATTTAAAATCTTTTCTTCTAATTCAGCAATTAACTGTTCCGTTTTTTCAATTTCTTCGCCAATAGTTTCCCACTCTCGCTGCTCTTTATAGGACATTTTCTTTTTCTCTTTTACCACTTTGACAGGAGGCTCTTCTTTAATTTCTTCCACTATTTCGATTGGTGCAGCTTTAGCAACTTCCAAATAATCGGAATAAACACCTAACCACTCATTGACAGAGCCATCGCCATTTAATATCCAGAGCTTTTTCGCGATGCGATCCAAGAAAAATCGGTCATGGGAAATCGTCACAATCACTCCCGGGAATGATTCCATAAAGTCTTCCAAGACAGATAATGTTTGAATGTCTAAGTCATTGGTCGGCTCATCCATAAATAGAACATTCGGCTGTTCCATTAGCATTTTTAGCAGTACTAATCTTTTTTTCTCTCCACCAGAAAGTTTACCGATCTGTGTGCCATGTGTATTTAAAGGGAATAAAAATCGTTCTAGCATTTGTGCAGCTGAAAATTTTTCTCCTGAGCCCGTCTCGATTAAATTCGAAGATTCTCTTACGTATTCTATCATTCTGGTCTGTTCATCTAACTTCGGTAACTGCTGAGAAAAGTGCATGAGCTTCACGGTGGACCCTACAATTATTTCTCCAGAATCCATTGGAATTTCTCTTGCTAGCATTTTAAGTAAAGTACTCTTTCCCACACCATTAGGTCCAACAATTCCAATACGATCCCCAGCTTGTAGTAAAAATGAAAAATCTTCTACAATTATCTTAGAGTCAAATTTTTTAGAAATATTTACTCCTTCCAATACTTGTTTACCAAGTCTCGTTGTCGCTAGTTCTAAATCTAAATTTTGAGTAGAATTATTGCGGTCAATTTTTGAATCAATTTCTTCAAATCGATCTTTTCTTGCCTTTTGCTTAGTCGATCTTGCTTTTGCACCTCTTCGAATCCATTTCAGCTCGTTGCGATATAGATTTTGTAGTTTTTGTTGCGATGCAGCATTCATTTCTTCTCGCAATGCTTTAGATTCTAAGTAATCCGCGTAATTTCCTGTATGTGTGTAAAGTGTTTTATCGGCAAGTTCATATATATGCGTAGCTACTGCGTCTAAAAAATAGCGATCATGTGTAACAAAAATAATAGAGCCTTCTACTCGTTGAAGCATTTCTTGCAACCAATCCGTAGATTCTTTGTCCAAATGGTTCGTAGGTTCGTCTAGAAGAAGTAAATCTGCTGGCTCTATTAGAACTTTAGCAAGTGCAACTCTTTTTTGTTGTCCACCGGATAGATGCAAAATGGACTCCTCATATTGTGTAATTCCTAGTTTTGTTAATGCCGTTTTTGCAAGTGCATTGACGTCCCATGCTTGGAGATCATCCATTTTTTGCTGTAGATCCATTAATTTATTTTGACGTTCAGTTGAATTAGGTTCTTCCATTAAGGCAAGTAAGGCTTCTTCATATTCTCGATTGATTTTTAGAATAGGAGAATCTCCGCTAAATACAGTTTGCAAGACAGTTTCATCTTTATCAAATACTGGCTGTTGCTCTAAATACGCAATTCGATATTTGTTTGGATGATCACGATCGATGGAATCCGCTTCTAGTTGGCCTGCAATTATTGACAGGAATGTAGACTTACCAGTACCGTTAATGCCTATCAAACCAGCTCTGTTATGATCGTTTATCGTAAAGCTAATATTTTCAAACAGCGTTTTTTCTCCGACTGTTTTTGTTAAGTTTGAAATGATTAAATGACTCATATTTGTTCCCCTGTTTCTTTTCTTAAGTTTTGCAAAAATAATTCCATGAATGCATGTCTTTCTTTTGCAAGTTCTTTTCCTTTTTCCGTTAGCATTCCATCAGCAAGCTTTAGGAGTTTCTCATAGAAATGTGTAACAGATGCTGTTTCTTTTGAGCGATATTCTTCTACAGACATATTATCTCTAGGCGTTTCATCTGCATCGTATAGCATTCTACCTTTTGCTCCACCGTATGCAAATGTACGTGCAATCCCTACTGCTCCGATTGCATCTAAGCGGTCCGCATCTCGAACGATTTGAGCTTCTATCGAATCCGCTGCTGTTTCGTTTCCTCCATTAAAAGAAATGGATTTTATCAACGTTTTAAGTTGAATTACTCTTTCAGTTTGTAAAGAAAGCTCTTTTATAATTCTATCTTCTTCCTGTTTGTCTTCCACTGTAGCATATTTGGGATCACTAACATCATGTAAAAGTACCGCTAACTCGATTATTTCCAAATCAGCAGTAGGCTCTGATGCCGCTATTTCAAACGCATTTTTGCGTACTCGTTCTATATGTTGAAAGTCATGACTAGCATCAAAATGCTTGTATACTTCTTTCACCAATTGTTCGCACTTATGTATTGAATTCATTGTTTATTCTCCTTAAGCGTTCTTCTCTTTTACATTATAACGAATAAAACAAAAAAAGACTGCTAATGTGCAGTCTTTTAATTTGTTAGAATAATCCTACCGCTTGTCCATCTTCCGAAACGTCCATATTTAAAGCAGCTGGCTTTTTAGGTAATCCTGGCATCGTCATAATATCTCCTGTTAGACAAACAAGAAATCCAGCACCGAGCTTCGGAATAATTTCTCGAACTGTAATTGTAAAGTCGGTTGGGCGGCCTAATAATTTTGGTTGATCGGACAATGAGTACTGTGTTTTCGCCATACAAATTGGAAGAGCGTCCCAACCGTATGCAGTTATTTGATCAATTTGTTTTTTAGCAGCATCAGTAAAAACAACATCTTTTCCACCATACACCTGCTGTACAATTGTTCGTACTTTTTGTTCAATCGTATCTGAAAGACTATACAAAGGAGCAAAGCTTTTGGGCTTTTCTAGTTCTGTTAAAACTAATTTTGCAAGGTCAACTCCCCCTGCTCCTCCTTTTTCCCAAACTTCGGTTAAAGCAATGGCGATGTTTCTTTCTTCACACCATTCTAATAACGCTTTTGTTTCAGCTGATGTATCAGCAGAAAATTTGTTTAAAGCAACGACAGGCTCAATACCAAATGCTCGAATTGTTTCTATATGCTTTTCTAAATTTTTTGTTCCTTCTAGTAGCGCATTTACATCTTCTTCCTTGAGCAAATCTTTTGGTGTTCCACCTTGCATTTTAAGCGCTCGAATTGTTGCCACAATGACAACAGCATCAGGTGCAAACTTCCCTTGTCGTGATTTAATATGCATAAATTTTTCAGCACCTAAATCTGCTCCAAATCCTGCTTCTGTTACGACTACATCTGCTAGGTTCATCGCTGTTTTTGTAGCAATAATAGAGTTGCATCCATGAGCAATATTCGCAAATGGTCCGCCATGTATAATTGCGGGTGTTCCTTCAATTGTTTGTACTAAGTTTGGCTTGATTGCTTCCTTTAATAATAAAGTAAGTGCACCTTCCACTCCTAAAGCACGCACAGTAATTGGTTCTTTTGCATATGTATAACCGATAACGATTTGCGCTAATCGTTCCTTCAAATCTCCTAGATTCTTAGCCAAACAAAGAATCGCCATGATTTCAGATGCAACCGTAATATCAAAACCATCCTCGCGAGGAACTCCTTGCGTGGGTCCACCTAGACCAATCGTAATATGGCGAAGCGCACGATCGTTCATATCAAGCACTCGTTTCCAAATAATTCTTCTTGGATCGATTTGCAATTCATTTCCTTGGTGAATATGGTTATCAATCATTGCAGCTAAGGCATTATTTGCCGTAGTAATTGCATGCAAATCACCATTGAAATGTAGGTTTATTTCTTCCATTGGTAAAACTTGTGCATAGCCGCCGCCAGTTGCACCGCCTTTTATACCCATTACTGGTCCTAAAGAAGGTTCACGAAGCGCTACTACAACAGATTCACCTATTTTCTTGAATGCATCAGCTAATCCAACGGTTACAGTAGATTTTCCCTCTCCTGCAGCTGTCGGGCTTATCGCAGTTACAAGTACAACTTTACCTAGTTTCGTTTTAACGGCAATTTTTGTGGGGTCAATTTTAGCCTTATAGTTACCGTATTGCTCCAAGGCTTCTGCAGGAATTCCTATTTTATCCGATATTTGGCGAATTGGTTGCATTTTGGCATTTTTGGCTATACTCAAATCGGATAGTGGATCTACTTTAATATTCATCTGTATCCCAACCTTTTTTCTTTTATTATACGTCGAATTAGTGGGACAAAACAGTTAAAATTCGACATATTATTGACGATAGTTGTCATTTACTATATAGTATATTTATCCATTATCAGAATTTTTAATGGACCGAGGGAGGAACGTTTATGCAACAGGGGAAAGTGAAATGGTTTAATAATGAAAAAGGCTATGGATTTATCGAGTATAATGATGGAGAAGATGTATTTGTCCATTTTACAGGTATTCAAGGCGATGGATTTCGGGCACTCGAAGAAGGACAAGACGTTACGTTCGAAATTGTTGAAGGTAATCGAGGACCTCAAGCTGCAAACGTTATTAAAAATAGTTAGAAACGGTTCTTCCCGCGACAAATAGTCGTGGGTTTTTTTACTGAAGTTTTTCTCCCTTTTGCTTAATCTCTTCTCCAACTGTACAGCTATGAATGCAAAATTGGTGTGCGATGGTCTTACCTTTATCCTTTCTAAGTTGCGTACGCACAAAGCAACCATCACAATACTTTTGCATGATAAGGTCAATTTCATTTATTATTTGTGTATTTTTCATTTGTTTACACTCCTCGCTACCTTCGTAATTGTACTATTATGTTTCTTTTGTTTGCAAGTATGCTATAAGTAATTCAGACTATAAAAACAATATATTTTAAAGGGGATTGACATGTTAGAAGTTTATATCGATGGCTCAACTACTGGAAATCCAGGCCCAAGTGGAATCGGCATTTTCATAAAAGGAGAAGGACATCATTTACAATTTAGCGAGTTCATCGGGCAATACTCGAATCATACAACCGAATTTATCGCGCTACTTCGAGCACTAGAAGAAGCACAAAAATTGTCTCCTACAATTGTCTCTGTTCGAACGGATTCTCAAATCGTACTAGCTGCTGTTGAAAAACGTTATGCTAAAAATGCAGAATTTGCAGCTATATTAGAAAAAATTTTAACGATTAGCGATACCTTTGATTTATTTTTCATTAAATGGATTCCTGATGATCAAAACAAAGCTGCTCATGCACTAGCAAGACAAGCCGTATTAAAACAACTGCCGAAAAGTTAATCGGCAGTTGTTTTGTATGCATTTTCAATAGTGTCTTTTGTGCGGTTCATAAAGTTCACCACTACTTCATCCCTACCAAATAACTGAAAGAGACTGAGTAGTGGATTTTTAGGTTTATTTAGCGATGTGTAGATAAACTTAGTCGTTTTATTATCTACTCTTTGTAATTCATAGTCAATAGTCATCTGAAAGCGATCGTTTAATATAAAGCTTTCCTGAATCATTTTATAATCCGATTCGTCAGCATACTTCCGAATTGTTATGTCATATTGTTCCGTCAATGAACCGATTTGATACGTTTGATGAATAACAGTTCCAACTACTTGCTCCGTACTTTCTAAAATTTCCTCTCCTACTACTTTGGGAAAAATCAGTTTCTTTTTTTCCAAATCGCCATAAAAAAACGGCCAAGCAAACTCAATCGGAACTTTTAGTTCCACTTCTTTTTCCACTTTTTCATTTATTCTGCTCCTAAAACTTCCATAGTATTGTTAAATTATAGCATGAACAAAAGCTGATCGGGATACTGATCGTAAAAAGTTCTAGAAGATATGCACTGCTTAGTATGCATAATCCTTAAACATCGACATACTCTAAGATATCCACTCACGATAAACGTGAAATTTATTACAAATCAAAAAAACAGACTCCCCGAAGAGAGTCTGTTAAAGTTTAGGTTTAAAATTAAGCTTTTACTACGTTAGTAGCTTGAAGACCACGTTGGCCTTGCTCGATTTCAAAAGTTACTTCTTGACCTTCGTCAAGAGATTTGAAACCTTCGCTTTGGATAGCTGAGAAGTGTACGAATACGTCGTCTCCGCCTTCGCGCTCGATGAATCCGAATCCTTTTTCTGAGTTAAACCATTTTACTTTACCTTGTTCCATGTTTGTTTCCTCCTCGTGTGCAATTTGACGCACACATTTTGTTACTATCCTTGCTCAACACTGTTAAGTAAAAGTGTTGCCACCTACTAACTAACCGAACAAAAATAATCCTCTTTAAATATAGCACGCTCTTTCCAATAATGCAACAGATATACATAATTCTTTTTAATTATTTTCCAATAATGCACCAATCGCTCCGCTATAACCGTGTTTTTCCAGAAAAATCGGTTTTTTCTCTTTTAAAATGGTATAAGATTCAATTATTTTTTGGAGTAATTCATTTCCTTCTAATGTGGAACCAATATAAATAATATCTTCTACTTGGTGAGCGTCTGCTGCTTGAATACATAGTGTAGCAACTACTTCACCAATAACCCCCTGCACTCCAGCTAACAAGTCTGTGCTGTCTCTTGTATCGTCTGTCTTTAATGCTACCCCGCCAAAATTACTTGCGGTTAAAGAACCTTTTAGAGGCAGTTTATTGTTTTGATATATGTCACTCACTAAAATATCTACAGAAGATCTATTTCCTAATATAGATTGTTCGATTATATCTTTGTAGTTTTGAATACCAGTTAAAGCGGAGCCTAAGCCTAGAAGGGTTCCTCCTCCTACGCCGGTTCCTCCGATGCGACTATGTGTTTCTCCTTGCATAATATGTATAGAAGTTCCTGTTCCTATATTCGCAATAATTGCGGCTTCACTATTTATAACTTCCTCTTTTAGTTGATGCATAACTCCATTCATCGTAGCATCGAATTCTACTATGTAAGGGATTTCATTAACCGAAGAAAGATATTCTTTTAGCTGTGCCGCGCGACCACCAGTGAGGCAGATAGAAGCTAACGAGTGGTTTGTCTCAAGCCATTCCTTTACTGCTTTAAAGTCGGATGAAGGAAAACTTTGAAAGGACATTTCTTTTTTTTCATCCCAATAAGCTATTTTCGTCAACGTTCCACCTGCATCAATACCTATTCTAGTAGCCATACTAATTCCCCTTTTATATTGAGAGACTTATTTAATCCAAGACCCTACGATTGGATAGTTAAACTTGTCTCCATTAATCGCTTTAATTATTCCGATTATTGGAACAACAAATGCCATTATACCAAAAATAATGACCATCGGGATACCAATTAAAAAAATAATTAGGAATACAGAGACCGTGATTAAAAAGTACATCACAAGCTGAAATAACACCGCTTGTATGGAAAGCTTTTTAACCTCTTCATCATCTACAACCAAGTACAAAATAAACGGAACTAGAAATGGAGCAAACCAAGTACTTGCATGTAGCAGAACTTTTAATCCAGTATTTTGCATGCAAAATCGAACTCCTTTCTTTTTTTTCCTTATTTACGACAGAAAGCGACAAAAGGTTTCATTTTTATCTTTTAAAAACAATTTCACCGTTCACGATTGTTTGTAACACTTTGGACGTAGTAAATGTCTCTTTTGTTAACGCTTGATCTACAATTGTAAAATCAGCATCATAGCCACTCATAATTTTCCCACGCACATGCTCCATTCCAATTGCCTTTGCACTTCCGGTGGTAAATAACGAAATCGCTTCAAAAGCAGTCAGTTCTTGATGTGGTAAGTATATATTATTAGCAGCCGCATCCATCCCAAGTAACGGATCAGCAAGCTCGATTGGTGAGTCAGATCCTCCTGAGCAATCAAAGCCCTTTTCAACTAACGTTTTCCAAGCGTATGCCCAAGTTAAACGTTCTTTACCTAAACGATCGACTACCCAAGGGAAATCGGATGGTACAAACATTGGTTGAATATCTAACACTACCGGTAATTGAGCCATTCTGCTTACTAGCTCTTCTGAAAGTACATTCACATGAATAAGTCTATCTTTTTTACCGACTGGCGCAGGATATTTTTCGATTAGATTTAATATAATCTCAACTGCTTTATCGCCAATGACATGTACTGCAATATTTTCATCATATTTCCTTGCTAGCTTTACGAGACCCTCTAATATTGCCTGATCATGTACAGCAACTCCTTTAACCCCAGGAGAATCTGAATAATCTTCTGATAGTAATGCTGTATGTCCTCCAAGTGACCCATCAATAAATATTTTCATCGCACCAAATTCTATAAATTCTGTTGGTTCTTCTCCTTGCATTTGCTCAAACACTTCGTGGTGTCGAAGCAAATGCGTTCGAAAACTGGAACCTATTGTACGACGATACGCTTCTAGTGGGACAGTATATGGACCATAATAGGCCATGTCTTCTGTGTGCACTCCTGTCAATCCTTTTGCCTGTAAGTCGGTGACACTTGCTTTAATGACTTCTTCTAAGTACTCCGTTTTTACAGCTGGAATATGAGAGGTAATCAATTGTTGGGCTTCATCATAAAATAGTCCATTTAAATTGCCGTGCTCATCTTTTCCGATAATACCGCCAATAGGGTTTGGTGTGTCCTTTGTAACTCCTGCTAACTCCATCGCTTTCCAATTTGCAACTAGCACGTGTCTACAGATTCTTTTCAAGACGACAGGAGTTTCTTTCATTTCATCTAAATCATTGCAAGTGATTGGACGACCTTCTACTAATTTGTTATCATTCCAACCTTCCGCAACATACCAATCTCCTTTTTTCACATGTTCAGCTACTGTTGACACGATTGTTTGAATAGAAGTAAACATAGATAAATCTAAATAAGCCAGTTTTTCTCCATGACCAATCAAATGAATATGACTGTCCACAAAACCAGGATACATGGTAGCCCCTTGTAATGAATGAACTTGATCAGCTAGATGTACTAATTGGTCTTTCTGTCCTGTCTGAACAATCTTCCCATTCTCCACCAATACCGCTTCTACTGTTTCTCCTTCTGCATTCATCGTAAAAATAAGTCCATCTGTCCAAAGTGTTTTCATTTTTTAGGCTCCTTTTTATTTGCGATTAAGTCATCCACTAATAGTTCTGCTGCCTTTCGATATGCATTGCTCATATTGGCAAGAGAGTTGATAAACAATAAGTGTTTCAAGTCTTCTGCAATATCAAATTGATCGATTTCCTTTTCATGTGCTTTCATTTCTGCTAAGAAACTTTGCGCATTGCTTTGTTGCAAGGCGACTGAATAAGAATAAAAATCTTCTAAATTGAAATTCTCACTTATTATTTTTTCATTGATTGGATTCATGGTGGTCTTTATATCATTAATAGAGAGTGCACCCTTCAATTGATATATTAAACTAATTAACATTAGATGCTGCTTGGAATATTTCTTGTTTTTAATCGGGACAAATAATTTTCCTTTTGCATAGTTATTAATCATCGTCTTGGTTAAGACCTTTTCCTCATCGTTTCGTAAAGTTGGACCAAATTTCGAATCAAATAATTGAATAACCTGATCCATATAAAGATCGATATCTGGTATTTCTTCCGCATGAATGGTAGCGTCAAGCCCCAGTCTATTGACGAGTTCATCTGATTTGTTCATGTAAATTCCTCCGATGCTAGCTTGTTATTATCGTATCTTAAAAATAGTTTTCAGTAAACATTGACTATTCATTAGTATGGGTATATCATATTAAGTAGTTATTAAAACTACATAATGTTATGGAGGTATTCTAATGGAGAAGTACATAAGAGAACCATTTAACGGATTATCGCATCTTTTTGGAGCAATACTTGGTGTTTTTGCTTTAATCGCAATGATTATAAAAGGTATTGCACTAGAAGCATCAGGTTTAACGATTACTGCACTTGTTCTATTTGGAGTGAGCATGATATTGTTGTACGCTGCGTCGGCCACCTATCATATGGTTATCGCTAAGGATCATGTAATTCATCAGTTACGACGATTGGATCATTCGATGATCTATTTATTGATAGCAGGAACCTATGCCCCATTTTGTTTAATCGCTTTAAAAGGTACTACTGGTTATACGTTATTTAGTATTATCTCCATAATGGCGGTTAGCGGGATATTATTTAAGATGATATGGTTCAATTGTCCAAGATGGATTTCTACTGTTTTATATATTGGAATGGGATGGATTATTGTCATTTTGGCTTCTCCACTAGCGGGAGTACTTGGGACACAAGGGCTCTTTTTTCTACTATTAGGGGGAATATTTTATACGATCGGTGGAGTTATTTACGGTATCAAGCCTAATATCCCCTTTATCAAAAAGTTAGGATTCCATGAGATTTTTCATATTTTCATCTTACTCGGGACAATAAGTCATTTTATCTGTGTATTTGTCTATGTGATTTAGCATAAAAGCGGAAAACGCCCTTTTGCACAAGCAAAGGGCGTTTTTGATTATTTTTTCGTATAAACGGTAATAATTGGCTCTAGTTGTAATTCTACATTTCCTTGTATTGCACGGCTGATCATGCAAGACGTTTCTGCTTTTTTTGCTAGTTTCTCAGTCATTGCCAAGTCCTTTTCATGTTCAATAACTATTACTGGACGATGAATAATTTTTTTATATGTAAAAACACCATTTGTGACATCTACCACTGCAGTTGACTCCATATCTAGTGCATGCTTCATAATTTTACTACGTTCAAGCATTGCCGCAAGCGTTATAATATAACAAGTAGCAGCTGCTCCTAGTAACATTTCGTCCGGATTTGTCCCAATTCCAGGACCGTCCATTTCTACCGGTATCGACACTTTTGTATGTAAGTGTTCTGCCTGAATTTCTCCTACATCATTACGATTGCCTGGCCAATTTGCTTTTAAATGGAAATAATGTTCAGCCACTTCTATCATTCCTTTCTTGTATTTATTCAGTAGTTGGAAAAACATACGATTTCCAGTATGATTAGTAAAGAGAAAGAAGGGATCCCTCTTGCTAAAAAGTCACAATAAAATTGCTGGTATTATGATTGTTTCATCGATGTTTTTACTTATTTTAGGTGTAAGATACATACTAGGTCAAGATTTAGTTATCATGAACTTCGTCGCTTTTGCTGCATTTTCGGTTGCTGTTGGGGTAATAGCAGCTGCCTTGTTAATGTATAAATTACATAAAGGATTTTATATTTTTACGCTAGGTCTTGTCATTGGATTCTTTGAATTATTTCGTTCTTTTCTTGTTGGAGCAGAAGAATTTGGTGATCTAGTTGGAATTCTTTCGTTATTTATCTTTACTTCCTTTGGTTTAGTAATAGGACTGATTGTAGAGGGTATTTTGTATATTATAAAGAAGAACAAGTGAAAAAGAAGTTTTTCCGCCATATTAGCGAGAAAAACTTCTTTTTTAAGGAGAAATAATGGTTCTATTTCTTCCTTCGGATTTAGCTATATATAACGCCTCATCAACTCGATTAAAGAGTTCATTCATGCTTTCTTTGTTTGCTTTATACTCTCCAACACCAGCAGATATCGTTATCTTTCTATTTTGTGAAAAGATGCTAGCTTCTATTTCTTTACGTAGTTTTTCTGCTAGATTATACGTGTCTTTCAAAGAGCCATTAGGTGAGATAATTACAAATTCTTCTCCACCCAGTCGAATACAAACATCCTTTTCTGAAACAACAGACATCATCTTGGTCGCTAAAAAATGTAATGTCTCATCCCCTGTTTGATGGCCGTATTCATCATTAACGCGTTTAAAATGATCGATATCAATGCTAATAATAGAAAAAGGTGTGTGTTGTTCCAATAAGTCAGCAAAGTACAATGCTGAATATCTTCTGTTTCTCAATCCAGTAAGTGGATCCGTTAATGACTGATGCTTAAAGTTCGCAACTTCTTCCTCTTGCAGCTTTCGATAATTGGCAATTGTTTCAGTCAGTTGTTTTGCTTCAAAATACCAGGTAGAAACTTTTCCACTGTCCCCAGGTACACCTTCTAAGCGGGCATTCATCGTTGATAGCGCCAAGTTTTTCAAAGGTGAAGCAAGTTTTTCCGATAATAAATAAGCTAATACGAAAAAAAGAATAACAAATGGTAATGAGTAAAAAAACATTTTCGTAATGATTCCATTTATAGGTTGTAGACTACTCTCATAAGGAGTTTGTGAAACAACGCCCCACTTACTTTCAGGTATATATGAATAGCCAGCCAATACATGTTCACCTAGTGTATTATATATTTCTAGTGCACCATTTTTTCGATTCAATAAACTTTGAACCACCTTATTCTCCCGAACGCTTTCTCCAATTCTTACTATGTTAGGATGATAGATTAATGTTCCCTCTTCATCCACTACGAAAACATAGGAACCATCTTGACTAAAATGTTCCGCTAAAATGCTTTGAATGAAATTATCTTCTTGCAAATAAATCGAACCATTTAACATCCCCAGGTATGTACCCGAATCATCAAATAATGGTGTGGACACAAGTATTAATAGCCGCCCTGTTACAGCTTTATAAGGCTTTGTAATAATTTTTTCTTTTTTACGCAGAGCTTCTTCCACTCCCGGGGAGTCTATTTTCTCACCCGCAATACCTATGTTCGGAGAGGTTGCTATCGCGATTTTATCACTTCCAATTACAGAAAGTGAATTAAAGTTTTTACCGCTTATTAGTAATTGGTTTAAAATTTTAGTTAATTCTTCAGGGTTATCGATATGACCAATTACATCAGGTTTTCTCGCTTCAAGATTCGCTTCCATTGCTTTAAAAACTTCTTGAGACAATTTCCCTAGTTTCAGTGCATACATTTCATTTTGCTCTAATGATTTTTCGATCAAACTTTTTTTCGTTACTAGATAACTAGAAAAAAGGGAACTACTTAAAATGGCTATCATTGTAAAAGTAGTCAGTGTAAGTATCCAAAATTTAAGTGTTTTGTTCATTTTATTTTCCCCTTTAAAAAGCATTCCAAATCATTATAGCATTTGAACTACAGTTTTCCCTTCACGATTGATACTTTTACAATTAAAAATTTTAAAAACAGGAAATATTACACATACAATAATGATGCGTCCTTGTTTCAGTTTCTTTCTTTAGATAAACTGGTTGCTTTCGCACTAATCTATTTGCTTACCAGCTAGAATTGGTTGCTCTTAATAACTGATTGATTGCTTTTAGACATTTATTGGATGATCAAACGTCGAAATAGTTCACCATTTAGTGATTCTAAAGTTTGCCGCTATCCCAAAAAGCATACGCCCGATTGTATTTTCGGCTCTAACAGGATATGTCTCTAGCAACATTTTGTTAGAATTCCAACTTAGCAATACAACATATAATTAGACTGAGCGCACCTCTCCTCGCTCTACATACTAATTCCAGCTGTTTAAAAAAGTTGATCTTAATCTTGTTGATGAAAAAAGATCTCCCTAATAAAAATTATCCAATATCTTAAACAAGCATAAAGATGTAGGTGCTCGATATGTAATGAAAGTAAATATTAACATAAGTGTGTCGCACATCATAAGGAAACTGCGCGGTAAAGAGATACGGCAAAGGGAATTGATTTCCGCTCCAGGCGGACGCTTACCGCGGGGCGGGCGGTGAGCCCGCAGGTGTCGCCGCCTTGCGCTTCCATCAATAGAACTTGCTGACTAATCCATAATTAAATGCAAAAAGCTCTTTAATTTATTTACCACTGTCCAGCTGTTTCTTATTTAAAATCATTTTATGTACAGTATAAATTATAGGGAAGGTTGCTATTAGCTATTCAAGTAATTGGTCCCAACAATAGATAACA